>NZ_LT556034.1 GCF_900079775.1 Leyella lascolaii
GAGCCCGGACATTTCACAACACGCTTTTGAGACGGCCTACGCTCCCTTTAAACCCAATAAATCCGGATAACGCCCGGACCTTCCGTATTACCGCGGCTGCTGGCACGGAATTAGCCGGTCCTTATTCGTACGGTACATGCAAAGGGCCACACGTGACCCGCTTTATTCCCGCACAAAAGCAGTTTACAACCCATAGGGCCGTCTTCCTGCACGCTACTTGGCTGGTTCAGGCTTACGCCCATTGACCAATATTCCTCACTGCTGCCTCCCGTAGGAGTTTGGACCGTGTCTCAGTTCCAATGTGGGGGACCTTCCTCTCAGAACCCCTACCGATCGTAGCCACGGTGGGCCGTTACCCCGCCGTCAAGCTAATCGGACGCATCCCCATCCCTCACCGGCATAAAGCCTTTCGTCAAATTAATATGCATCTTTCTGACTGCATCCCGCATTAATCCGTCTTTCGACGGGCTGTGCCGGAGTGAAGGGCAGGTTGGATACGCGTTACTCACCCGTGCGCCGGTCGCCATCTCAGGAAATGCAAGCATCTCCCATGCTGCCCCACGACTTGCATGTGTTAAGCCTGTAGCTAGCGTTCATCCTGAGCCAGGATCAAACTCTACATTGTATAATATCTTACTGCCCCAGCCTCCGTTCACGAAGAAACAGAAGCGAAAGGCATCGTTTGCTCTGTCCAGGACCGCCGTATTCTCGGTTCAAAAAGCACCTGACATCACATTCTTGCGAATCTGACGGTTCGTTTACCTCTGGCTCCCCTCATACGAGACAAGGAGAACCGTGCTCATTGTACTACTTCTCTGTCTTTTATGTAATCTTCTTCAAAGAACTCTTTCTTCCCGCTTCAGTACTTCGTTCCTGAAAGCGGATGCAAAGGTATACACTTTTTCAATTTAATCCAAATCTTTTGAAGAAAAAGTTTCATTTTAAGATGGATTTTAACAGATATTCACACAATACTCTATACAAATTGATTTTGTACCTTATAATATATATACGCGCGCAAGCAGTTTACAAAGACACGACAGACACTGACATTACTGTCACAAAACCAAGGAACACAAGCACCGTATACATAAGTTGGTATCCAACATTTACCGACATCAAAAGATATCATATGCAATCCGCATCTTTGCCATCGCCGACATTACTTTATATAAGACAGGCAAAGCCCTCGCCCATGATGCATTCCATCACGTTCCGACTCCGGATTTTTTGATGTGCCTCCCGGGCATCAAGCGAGTTGATTGCAACTTATTTTGAACGACCACTTACTATAAAAACAAATACTGCTTAATAAAACAAAAAAGTACGGCACGCAATTTGTATCTGATGATAAAAACGCATATATTTGCAAAGCAATATCACAACAAACAAAATTCAGAACAGAAATGGAAAGAGAAAGACTTTATTATTCATCACAAGACAGGGAACTGTCATTATCCGCCGCCTTTCCGGCACTTATGCGTAAAGTGTACATATGGATGACACTTGCCCTTTCAATCACAGGCATCACCGCATACGGCGTGGCGAGCTCACCCAATCTCATAATGGCAATAGCGACCAACAGCGGACTGATGTGGGGCATTATAATAGGAACATTCGCACTCGTAATGATTATCAGTTCCGCCATAAACAGACTTTCGCTCACTACCGCCACCCTACTGTTCACGCTCTACTCCGTGCTGAACGGAATGATGCTGTCGTCCATATTCCTTGTCTACACAATGTCGTCCATCGCGCAAGTGTTCTTCATCACAGCCGGAACGTTTGCCGTAATGGCAGCTGTGGGGTACTTCACGAAAACCGATCTGACATCGTTCGGCAAACTGCTTTTCATGGCTCTAATAGGGCTTGTCATTGCCACAATAGTAAACATCTTCATGAAAAGCGGAACGATGGGACTCATCATCAGCTACGTGGGTGTGCTTATATTCGTAGGACTCACGGCTTATGACTCACAGAAAATCAAACAGATGCTGATGTCATGCGACGATGTCACTGAGAACAGCCAGAAACTTGCCCTGCTCGGATCACTGACCCTGTATCTCGATTTTCTCAATCTTTTCCTCTATCTGTTGCGCATTTTCGGAAGAAGAGAATAAAAAACACGTCTTTCAAAGATAATAAAACCGCAAGCAGTATACTTGAAGAGGAGTGTATCAATCATGATACCTCCTCTTTTTTCGTATGCTGTTCTAACACGAATCGCATCAGACTTAATCCGCAGTTCGTACTGCTGTCAGTCAGATTGATTCCAGCTTGTACCGGAAATGTAACGGTATACACGGAGAAAAAGCGAAATACAAGATGACGGAAACAGTACGGAAGAGGGATGAAAGAACCTACAATCAAGTAAAAAAACGTTATAACAGTATAATGACAGCTTCTGATTTAATGAATGTAAGCAGAAACAGTGACAGGCTGCCACATCATCTTCCCATCATTGCCATAGCGGCTCATTCTCCCAACCTACAGGAAAGCCGAGTGCAGCCTTATCTATTTCAGGAAACGAGGAAAAAAGCCTGTTCATCTTATCAAGCATATCATTGTCCGGAGATATGATGTCAAGGAAGTACTTGATGACACACATATCAAAGTAAACTTTCAGTGAATCTGTCGGCAACGTAATCCAAGGGCGTGACATTCTCATCGGCAACGTAGCACGAATAGAGAATATTCTATTCCAAATGCGGGCATGATGGCAACATGAGTTTCGCGCCACTGCGATAATGGTAAGCCATGACTCAAAAGGTGCTATCTGCAGACCGAACGATTGGGCAATACGCTTCTTTATCTTCTTATTCCTGATGTTAGAATAAATATTGGTGATCACTCCAAACGGCAGTATCTCTGTCAGCATCCATGACGGAGGATACTGATTGCTATATGTCTCCTTGAAATGATTGATGAAATCCTCTTTGGTATGGTTTAGCTCCTCTTCAATAAGACGTAAAGAGCGATTGAACTTTGAAGGGTTTGAGAATCCGTCACCATCAGTCATCCAGAATGGATTGCCCGTCATTTCCGTTCCAAAGTCCACAATAGCACAACGCACAGCCACCTCAATCTTCTCAATCTCATTGAACAAGAGCATACGGAGCTTCTTGTCAAATCTATACAGCATCATAACCTTGCCAAATGTTACGCCCTGCTTGAAAAAATGCCGTTCCTTGGGAATAGAGAGTAACGGATACATATAGGCAGACAAACGATAATAACCAATGTGGGAAAGATAATGCTTAGCCCTTTCCTCATCACTTATCTCCATACCTCTTAATTTAAGCAAACGCACCAACTCCTGTGGTGTGGAATAAGTCTTTATAAACGGAATCCTTGTTGTCATGGTTCTATAAAAAACAAAAACGACCCGCACATTTGAGCATCGTTGAGAGGCTTGGCGGGTTCTCGTGCAACAAAGATACGAATAATCATTGACAACACAAACTTTTTCGCAAGAAAGATTTTAAGAAAGTTTATTCCCAAGACATAACCACTAAGCAAATGCTCCTAATTGATTATCATCAGACAGAGTGATGTCCCAGGGAAGGAGTCCAAAATGCAAAGGTGTCACTTCTGTATCGTCAAGCCACATACCGGAAGTTCCGATGGCAGAAATCGGGCTGACACACATATGAAATAAGACACAGGCGTCCTCTTGTCTCACGTCAGGACATACTCACACATAGTATCGTCAAGACATGGCGAGAAAACAACCAATCTGTCCGGACATACCAGCACACGAAAAGAAAACATTTCTCTATCTTATCGTCTCCGCCACATAATGAAGTGACCCGACCTAAAGACAATGGGCTCTACAGCTTAACACGAAGTAAAAAATATTGACAGAACTATTTTATAAAACAGGCTGCGCCAGGCAAGATGAAAGCAAGCATTCACCGGGTCTGACTACACTGTTTGTCGGCAAAACAGATACGCTGGAGACATCCAGGTGTTTTCTTACTAAAATATTTCCCTCTCATTGTTTTTCAACAAATCATTCGCCGAGCCATATTTCTCAACCACAAGTCGCAGATTCTGTTCTTTTAAGGATGCGCACGTACCCGTTCTTACTGTTACTGACGCAATA
Organism: Leyella lascolaii; assembly: GCF_900079775.1. Taxonomy (GTDB): domain Bacteria; phylum Bacteroidota; class Bacteroidia; order Bacteroidales; family Bacteroidaceae; genus Prevotella; species Prevotella lascolaii. The sequence continues at coordinate 4,106 of NZ_LT556034.1, forward strand.
TGCCGGTGCGGGAAAGCCCGTATCATCCTGCCAAAAAGCCTTTATGAGCACGCGATAAAGGCTTTTCCGCGTGCCGGAAAAGCCTTTTCCGTCGTACAAGACACTGTTTTATACAGATGCGAGGCACACAATATGCCGGTATACAAGTGATTGTTTCAATGTGTCAGAATCAGCGCGTAGGCAGGCAGACGGCATGTTGTCTGCAAATACGCGATTCTCAGAGACTTTACGTTGTCCGCATAGTCCGATTTCCTCCACCGTATTACGTTTACTCAGTGTTTGCCAAAGACATATCCGGAGCATATCATTCCACCCATCTTCCTTTGAGTCACCTTATCCTGTTCTGCACTTGTCACGCAGACGGACGAGATATGTACGGAGCCTTGCGGAAAAGAAACGGCGGAAAGACGGAAGAATGGCGGTATGATATCATGAAAGGTTCTGTGGTTGACTCAAAGCGTCGGGATGAACAGAAACACAAACCACCGTCTCTCGAATATAAAAAAAGAGAGTCCTTGACCCGAATCAGTCATTAGAACGCCGGTCCTACATTTAAGGTTTATTGTAAGCTATTCATCCTTCTTCCGCAATGCTGCCGTAATCTTACATTCCGCCTTTTCCATGTGCAGCCCGCCACATCTTAGATGAATCTTAATACAATCCGGCTGACAGCAGCACAAAATAAGAATGAAAATATAATGACATATTCGGGGTTGAAAACCGCATCCGGCACCGTGTAACGCCAAAGACAACGCCCTCTACGCAAATGCCCCACAACCCCACACCACGCACCTTACGCATTCTGTCTCCACGGTAACGAAGCTGCGGCATAACATCTGTTATTGTAAGAGCAGCAGAGCCACATCTTTTCCGTTGGTTTACCCCGTCCCGGACTCAGGTAAGCAGCCTGACGCCGGAAGTAAAATCATGAGCCGGTTCGGTTTTGCATAAATATTCATAAAATACATCTAAAACCGCATAAAAGTGTAATTTTATGCAAAAACATTTGGTTGTTTATGCAAAAACAAGTAACTTTGCCTGCGAAAAGTGAATAAATATACAGTCATGAAAATAAAGACAAGCAGAATAGAAGCCCTTAAAATGCTTATCTCAAGCAAGGAGCTGACCTGTCAGGAGGATGTGCTCAAAGCTCTTCAGAAAGAAGGCTTCAAGCTCACCCAAGCCACCCTGAGCCGCGACATGAAGCAGTTGAAAATAGCCAAGGCTGCCAGCATGAACGGCAAATACGTCTATGTTTTGCCTAACGAGACGATGTACCGCCGCATCCCCAACCCGCCTTCAGCCCTCGAAATGCTCAAGACACCGGGATTTCTGTCCATCAATTTCTCGGGAAACATGATTGTCATAAAGACCAGACCCGGATATGCGAGCTCCATTGCCTATAACATAGACAACAGCAACATTGACGAGATACTTGGTACGATTGCCGGTGACGACACCATCTTCATAGTTGCCAAAGAAGGCACTTCGCGTGAAAGCATCGTCGAGACAATCAACAGAATAGTGAACAACATCTGATATGAACGACATATCCGAACAATAATCCGACACAGTAAAAATGGAAGAAGTAAAGGTGATAGTAGCCGATGCCACTCACGAGAAATACATCGACACAATTCTTGAGACAATTGAAAGTGCAGCAAAAGTACGCGGTACGGGTATTGCCAAACGCTCACACGAATACATCCTCACAAAGATGAAGGAGGCAAAAGCAGTCATAGCACTGGCAGGCGACCGCTTTGCAGGATTCAGCTACATCGAGACATGGGGCAACAAGCAGTATGTCACGACATCGGGACTCATTGTGCATCCCGACTTCCGGGGACAGGGGCTTGCCAAACGCATCAAGAACCTCACGTTCACACTTGCCCGCACGCGGTGGCCTCACGCCAAGATATTCAGTCTGACAAGCGGTGCGGCAGTCATGGCGATGAACACACAGCTCGGCTATCACCCCGTAACATTCGCCGAACTCACCGACGACGAGGCGTTCTGGAGAGGATGCGAGGGGTGCATCAACGTGGATGTGCTCAAACGGACGGGGCGCAAATACTGCATATGCACAGGTATGCTGTACGACCCAGAGGAGCATCTGCCTGCCAAACTGTCAGAGGATGTGCTTGAAAGAATAAAACAGCTCGGCAGCTGAAACGGCGTCAGCAGCACGACATCCAGCCCGACCGTGCGGACGGTTCCTTTTCCGTCATTAAGGAAGAGACAGGAAGCGCGCAAGACGGCAAACACAAATCAGAATCACAAAAAAACGAGAATAATGAAAAAAGTAGTTGTTGCATTTTCAGGAGGACTTGACACCTCATACACAGTGATGAAACTCGCACAGGACGGATATGAAGTACATGCTGCCTGTGCCAACACCGGCGGGTTCAGCGAAGAACAGCTGAAGGCCAACGAGCAGAACGCCTACAGACTGGGAGCCGCCAAATACGTCACCCTTGACGTCACTCACGAATACTACGAGAAATCGCTCAAATACATGATTTACGGAAACGTGATGCGCAACAACTGCTACCCCATCTCCGTATCGTCAGAGCGTATATTCCAGGCAATAGCGATAGCGCGGTATGCCAGAGAGATAGGAGCCGACGCCATAGCGCACGGCTCTACCGGAGCGGGCAACGACCAGATACGTTTTGACATGACGTTTCTCGTCATGGCACCAGGCGTGGAGATAATCACACTTACACGCGACAAGGCTCTCTCCCGTCAGGAAGAGGTGGACTATCTCAACGCGCACGGATTCAGCGCAGACTTCACAAAGCTGAAATATTCATATAATGTAGGAATATGGGGCACGAGCATCTGCGGAGGCGAACTGCTCGACTCGTCGAAAGGGCTGCCAGAGGAGGCTTATCTGAAACATGTCACGCAAACTGAAGAGCAGCTGCTGAGAATCACCTTTGACAAAGGTGAGATAACAGCCGTAAACGACGAACCGTTCGACGACAAAATAAAGGCGATACAGAAGATTGAGGAGATAGGCGCGGCATACGGCATCGGCAGGGACTGCAATGTGGGCGACACAATCATAGGAATAAAGGGACGTGTAGGTTTTGAGGCTGCCGCTCCGAAGCTCATCATCGAAGCCCACCGTCTGTTAGAGAAATACACTCTGAGCAAATGGCAGCAATACTGGAAGGACCAGATAGCCAACTGGTACGGAATGTTCCTGCATGAGAGCCAGTATCTCGAGCCTGTCATGCCGGACATAGAGGCTATGCTCACATCGTCACAGCGCAACGTGAGCGGAACGGCAATACTGAAGCTGCGCCCGCTCGGGTTTGAGACCGTAGGAGTGGATTCGGTAAACGACCTGCTCAAATCGAAGCTCGGCGAATACGGTGAGATGCAGCACGGCTGGACGGCAGAAGAGGCGAAGGGCTTCATCAAGGTGCTCAGCACTCCTCTGAGGGTCTACTACGGCATTCATCCTGACGAAGAAAGATAAAAAAACATACTTATGACCGGAAGAAAACTATATTTGTCGGACACCGACAAGAAGATAGCAGGCGTATGCGGCGGACTCGCCGACTATTTAGACATCGACGCGACCATCATACGCATCATATGGTTTGTTGCCGCATTTTTCTACGGCACAGGCTTCATCCTTTATCTTGCCTTCTGGCTCATTGTACCACGCGAAAGAAACATTATCCCATGAAGATAGGAATATTAGGCGCAGCCGGCTACACAGCCGGCGAGCTTCTGCGGCTGCTTATAAACCATCCGCAGGCAGAGATTGTGTTTGCCAACAGCGAAAGCAACGCCGGCAATCCCGTCACCGATGTACATGAAGGGCTCATCGGCGATACTGATATGCGCTTCACATCCGAAATGCCGTTCAGTGAAGTGGACGTGGTGTTCTTCTGTTTCGGGCACGGCAAGAGCGAGGCGTTCCTGAAGGAGCATGCCATACCGTCGGATGTGAGGATTATAGATCTCGCGCAGGACTTCCGCATCAAGTCTCCGGGCAACGACTATGTTTACGGTCTGCCGGAAATAAACAGGGGTCTCATTGCACATGCCAAGCACGTGGCAAACCCCGGATGTTTCGCCACATGCATACAGCTCGCACTTCTTCCGGCAGCCGCAATGGGACTGCTCACGTCTGACATCTCGGTCAACGCCATAACAGGAAGCACGGGCGCAGGACAGAAGCCGTCGTCCACCACTCACTTCTCGTGGCGTGCGGACAACATGAGCATATACAAACCGTTCTGCCACCAGCACGTGCCTGAGATAAGGCAGAGTCTGACACAGGTGCAAGGCTCGCTGCCGTGCGACATCGACTTCATTCCCTATCGCGGCAACTTCGCACGCGGCATATTCGCCACATCTGTAGTGAAGACCGACGCGACACTTGACGACATCACGGCAGCTTACAAGGATTTCTACAAAGACGCGCCGTTCACACACTATTGCGACAACGCCATTGACATGAAACAGGTTGTCAACACCAACAAGTGTCTCGTACACTGCGACAAGTTCGGCAACAAACTGCTTGTCACGTCATGCATAGACAATCTGCTGAAGGGTGCCGTCGGACAGGCTGTGCAGAACATGAACATCATGTTCGGACTTGACGAACGGTGCGGACTTGCTCTCAAAGCATCGGCTTTCTAAAACAATATCGGCATGGCAAAGTTCGACAAAGACCTTTTAGCAAACTCAATCATAGTTGGCGCGCTCGTAGCAGGCGTGTTATACATCATCATCACCACATTAAGCAAATAAGATGAAACTATTTGACGTTTATCCTTTATACGACATAAACATAGTACGGGGCAGAGGCTGCACCGTGTGGGACGACAACGGTCAGGAATACCTCGACCTTTACGGAGGACATGCCGTCATCAGCATAGGCCACTGTCATCCGGTATACGTAGAGGCTCTCAAGAATCAGCTCGACCGCCTGGGCTTCTACTCAAACTCAGTTGTCAACACTCTGCAACAGCAGCTTGCCTCACGCCTTGGCAAGGTATGCGGATATGAGGACTATCAGTTGTTTCTCATCAACAGCGGAGCGGAAGCCAACGAGAATGCCTTGAAACTGGCGTCGTTCCACACAGGCAGAACCCGCATACTCTCGGCGCAGAAAGCCTTTCACGGACGCACGTCACTGGCAGTAGAGGCTACCGACAATCCAAAGATTATCGCTCCGGTCAATGCCAACGGGCATGTGACTTATCTGCCGCTCAATGACATCACGGCATGGGAACGCGAACTGGCAAAGAATGATGTCGCAGCTGTGATACTGGAGTGCATACAGGGAGTGGGCGGCATACGTCTTGCCACCCCGGAGTTCGCGCAGGAACTGCAGACGGCATGCCGCAGACACGGCACCGTACTCATATGCGACGAGATACAGTGCGGCTACGGTCGCAGCGGCAGATTCTTCGCCCATCAGTGGCTCGGCATACGTCCTGACCTCATCACCGTGGCAAAAGGCATAGCCAACGGTTTCCCGATGGGAGCAGTGCTCATATCACCCGACTTTGTGCCGTCATACGGGTTGCTCGGCACTACCTTCGGAGGCAATCATCTGGCATGTGCCGCAGCGTTGGCGGTACTTGATGTCATGGAGAAAGACAATCTTGTGGAGAACGCATGCAAAGTGGGCAACCGTCTTCTCGAAAAGCTCGACTCTCTGAAAGCCACACAGCCGCACATCACCGACGTACGCGGTCGTGGTCTGATGATAGGCATCGAACTCGACATTCCCCACAAGGAAGTACGCTCACGACTGATTCACGACGAGCACTGCTTCACAGGCTGTGCGTCCACAAACATCCTGCGTCTGCTTCCACCGCTTTGCCTCACTGAGGAACAGGCAGACACATTCATCGAAAAACTCAAACGCTCATTATGAAAACAGCTATAATAGGCGTGGGTGCCATGGGAGGCGCAATTGCCGAAGGAATGCTTCACAGCTGTAAAGTCAATCCTGCTGACATCATAGCAGCCAATCCACACACCGACAAGCTCTGGCATCTTGTTGACGCCGGAGTCATGGTCACATCCGACAACAAGGCGGCAGCCGCAAAGGCTGATGTCGTCATAGTGGCTGTAAAACCTTGGCTCGCTGAAGACGTAATGAAAGATCTCAAGACAGTCATGGACTACCGCCGCCAGGTGCTTGTATCTGTAGTGGCAGGTGTCACTGCCGCGCAAATAAACGGATGGATGCAGAAAGACGGTGCTCTGCCTCAACTGTTCCTTGTCATACCAAACACTGCTGCGTCAATATGCGAGTCCATGACCTTCATCGCACCATGCAACGCCTCGGAGCATAATACCGAATTGATAAAAAAGCTGTTCGACAACATCGGCTCCACCATAATTACCGATGAGCGTCATCTCGCGGCAGGCATGGTTCTCGCCTCATGCGGCACGGCATTCGCCTTGCGCTACATACGCGCGTCTGCAGAGGGCGGCGTAGAGCTCGGATTCCGTGCCGCTGAAGCCACACGCATTGTCGCGCAGACCGTAAAAGGTGCTGCTTGTCTGCTCATGGATTCCGGAAGCCACCCGGAGGAGGAAATCGACAAGGTCACAACAGCCGGAGGACTGACAATAAAAGGACTTAACGCCATGGAGCAGGCTGGATTCACCGGAGCGGTGATACAGGGGCTGAAGGCAGCTGGGAAATAACCGCCTCAGTACCAAAGCCATTCCAGCGGATATACATTCCTTAACGCATCCCTGCAACTATTGGACTCAACGGCAGCCTCTCTGTTCTCGCCGTCACTTCTTGCGGGCTTATTCAAAGGAGCGTATTCAGCCATACTCCGCATCAGACTTTCCTCGGTATATTTATCAAGAGCCTTAGAAGCAGTCAGACTATTCTGCAATGTGGAACGCAGTTTCTTGTCAGTCCCGGAATCGTTTATAAAGCTTTCAAGATAGGTGGTCTCCGCTTCATCAAGCCCATTCATACCCAGTCATTCTCCGTTATAAAAAAATCAGCAAGCCATAAAAAGCATGTGTATAGGCTCTGTCAAAACTTGTAGAACATCCATCAAGGTTGGGGTGTAAGGCCTTGATCTTTTCCGCGTAAAGCTACTTGTGTAGGTTGTAAGTATCCAAAATGGGATTTCTACCGCGCAGTGATTTTCTCTGCATCATCGCAATATGACTGCGGCAACCCGTTTATTAAGCAAATTTAACTATCGGGGGGGTAAATTAGGAAAGGTTATATATCTTTGCAAATATATAACAACAATATATTATTACATATGAAAAAAATATTTTTATCATTCGTCATTGCTCTTGCCACACTAACAAGTGCATCAGCACAAAATGTCACAGTGAAAGAGCCGGAGTTTGCAGAAGAGACTCTTCTTTTAACTTCCGATTCAGAAGGAATAAAATTATCGCGAGAAAACGGGACTGTTAAAACCAAAGCCGGTGCAAGTCTGTATCTTACCGGTATCGGTAAAGTGAAGACAAGACTGACTCTCAAAGGAACAAAATCAACAAGCAAGGGCGTCGGAGGTTCTACTACACGACTCATTGTAAAAGCCAAGGACAATAACACTGATCCCAATTCTTTTATTTCTATCTTCAAGTTTGAAGTGACGAGAAAAGAACGCAGATACCAACTTGCAGAAGCAGGGACTTTGTCAAAGACAGAAAGCAACAATCTTGCAAGTGTTGAATACAAAGCGAAGAAATACGGTGAAAGTTCATACTATATTGTTATGGAAAATCTTACTCCAGGTGAGTATGGCATTGTTATAGGTGACCCGAATAATGAAAACACGAAAAACGGAATGAAAGTGACAACATTTACCGTTGAATAAATAAAGCCACGACAAAAAAACGAACTTTATCTATCCCAATATGACTGCTTCCATATAGATATTGTATGGAAGCAGTTTTAAAAAAATACCAGTTTGAGAAACATATCACAACACTCCGTTACTGCCAAGCTATATTACCGATGACAGACTTCATGCAATCATAATTGAGACGCACAAATATGCATGAACATACGCTTCTGTCTTGACTTTATTTTGACATTCCGTTTTATCAAAACAGAAACGGGGCATACGTATGCCGTTTATAAAAAGCGGATAAAGGCACAACCGTCACGACACATCAGCCAACCTGTGATGCCGGAAAGGTACTCCCGACTGACCGGAATGCGCTTTCAGACTCACCGGAAAGGCTGTATTGCATGTCCGGAAAGGCTCTGCTGACAGGCGGAAAAGGCTCTTCGGGAAGACGGGAAAGGCTTTTCCGCGGCTTCGGAAAGGTAATCCCGGGACGGAAAATAATGCAAACGGCTGACTTACAGTACATTAAACAAACCGTCTGAAAATCGCGCGGAAGCGGGCGGGATGTCCTTCATGCGCATACAGACGCCTCTCGCGGAGTTGACACTCTGCCGCCGCCGTGCCGCTTACGTATATAAATACACTTTCCAGAGAATTATCGTATAAATATGCACATTACGGCTCCGTTTGTGCCATATGGCTTACAAAAAGCAAGCCAAAGCACGCTCCATGTGATAAAACATCATATTAAAGCCCATATGAAAACGGGTTTTTGAAAAATAATTATTAATTTTGAGCCATTAAAACTATAAACATCACGAATATGGAAGATGCAATAAAGCAAATAGGTCAAAGGCTGAAAGGACTGCGCGAAGTGCTCGACATCCCCGCAGAGGAGGTGGCGCAGCTCTGCGAGATACCGCTCGAACACTACATGAAGATTGAGGCTGGCGAGGCAGACCCGTCGGTCTACCGCCTGTCAAGAATATCAAAGCGTTATGGCATCGCGCTCGACGTGCTGCTCTTCGGTGAGGAACCGCGCATGAGCACTTATTTCCTCACGCGCAAGGGACAGGGAATGAGCGTGGAACGGCGCAAGGACTACAAGTACCAGAGCCTTGCGGCAGGCTTCAGGGGAAGGAAGACCGACCCGTTTCTCGTGCAGGTTGACCCCAAGCCGGACGGCACACAGCACAACAAGAACTCACACGAGGGACAGGAGTTCGACGTCGTGCTGGAAGGCGTTCTTGAGATTACGATAGGCAACAAGACCATGGTGCTCAACGAGGGAGACAGCATCTACTTCGACGCATCGCAGATGCACTGCATGAAGGCGGTGGGCGACAAGCCGGTGAAATTCATATGCGTGGTGATATGAAGCATACATGCGCAGAGCGGCAAAGCCGTGACGGCATGACTTTTTCATCATGAACATCAACATATCATACTGGAATCAAATGATAGAAAGATTTTTAACACAGACTCACTTCTCATCGGAGGAAGACTATCGCAGGAACCTCCACTTCAAGATACCGGAGAACTTCAACTTCGCTTACGACGTGATGGACGTGTGGGCTGAGGAACAACCCGACAAGACGGCGATGATATGGACCGACGACGAAGACCATGAGAGGATATTCACATACAAGGAAATGAAACTGCTGAGCGACCGTACGGCTGCCTACTTCGCATCACTGGGGATAGGACACGGCGACATGGTGATGCTCATTCTCAAAAGACGGTATGAGTGGTGGCTCGCCATGCTCGCGCTCCACAAGCTCGGAGCGGTGGCTATACCGGCTACGCACATGCTGACGAAGCACGACATAATATACCGCAACAACCGCGCCGGAGTGAAGGCGATAGTATGCGTGGGCGAGGAATATGTGCTCACGCAGGTGAGCGAAGCCATGCCGGAGAGCCCGACCGTGGAGACTCTCATAAGCGTGGGTCCCGATGTGCCAGCCGGTTTCCACGACTGGCACGCCGAATGGGAGGACGTTCCGGCGTTCGTCAGACCAGAGCACGTCAACAGCAACGGCGACACCATGCTGATGTATTTCACCAGCGGCACCAGCGGAGAGCCCAAGATGGTGGCTCACGACTTCCTCTACGCCCTCGGACATCTCGTCACCGGAGCGTTCTGGCACAACCTCTCTGAAGACAGCATACACCTCACCGTGGCAGACACGGGATGGGGAAAGGCTGTGTGGGGCAAGTTCTACGGACAGTGGTTCGCCGGAGCGGCGGTGTTCGTGTTCGACCACGAGAAGTTCACCGCCGACAAACTGCTGCGCAAGATAGAGCAGTATCACATCACATCGTTCTGCGCGCCGCCCACCGTATACCGTTTCATGATACGCGAGGACTTCTCCAAGTACGACCTGTCGTCGCTTCGCTACTGCTGCACGGCGGGCGAGGCGCTCAACCCGGCGGTGTACAACAGGTTCTACGAGCTCACAGGCATAAAGATGAAGGAGGGCTTCGGACAGACCGAGACCACCATGACGCTCGGCACAATGCCGTGGACCGAGCCGAAGCCGGGAAGCATGGGACTGCCCAACCCGCAGTATGACATCGACCTGCTCCGCCCCGACGGCACACCGTGCGAGGACGGAGAGAAGGGGCAGATAGTGGTGCGCGTGGGAAAAGACAAGCCCATCGGACTGTTCAAGGGATACTATCGCGACGAGGAGCTCACAAGGCGCGTGTGGCACGACGGCATATACTACACCGGCGACATGGCATGGCGCGACGAGGACGGGTACTATTGGTTCGTGGGAAGAATAGACGATGTGATAAAGAGCAGCGGCTACCGCATAGGTCCGTTTGAGGTGGAGAGCGCGCTGATGACCCATCCCGCGGTAGTGGAGTGTGCCATCACAGGCGTGCCCGACGACATACGCGGCATGGTGGTGAAAGCCACCATAGTGCTCGGAAAGGAATGGAAGGACAAGGCGGGGGACGACCTCGTCAAGGAACTTCAGAACCATGTGAAGCATGAGACGGCTCCTTACAAGTATCCGCGCATAATAGAGTTCGTGGACGAACTGCCCAAGACCATAAGCGGAAAGATACGCCGCGTGGAGATACGCGAGCGCGACAGCAGGGAGAACAACTGACAACAAGCTCACAACAACACCTGAGAAAACTATGAGACTGGTGATAAAGGCGGGAAGCAACGTGCTCACCCGCCCCGACGGCAAGCTCGACATAACGCGCATATCCGCACTGACAGACCAGATAGCGTGGCTGCGTGGTGAGGGACACGAGGTGATTCTCGTGTCGAGCGGTGCCGTGGCTTGCGGCAGAGGAGAGCTGAGGAAGACGCGGCACATGGACAGTGTGGAGCAGAGGCAGCTGTTCTCCGCACTCGGACAGGCAAGACTCATAAACCTCTACTACGACCTCTTCCGCGAGTATGGCATTCATGTGGGACAGGTGCTCACCATGAAGGAGAACTTCTCTTCGCGCCGCGCGTATCTCAACCAACGCTCGTGCATGCGGGTGATGATTGAGAACGGGGTCATACCCATAGTCAATGAGAACGACACCGTGAGCGTCACCGAACTGATGTTCACCGACAACGACGAGCTGTCGGGACTCGTGGCGTCGATGATGAACGCCGACATGCTTATCATACTCAGCAACGTCGACGGCATATACACAGGCGAGCCGGGAACGGAAGGGGCTGAGGTGATAAGGGAGGTGACACCGGGCGACGACGTCACTGCCTTCATAAGCCCGTCACGGAGCAGCGCGGGGCGCGGTGGAATGGCTACGAAATGCGGCATAGCGCGCAAGGTAGCCGACGAGGGTATAGGCGTAGTCATTGCCGACGGCAGACGGGAGGACATCCTGAGAAAGCTCATCACGCAGCCCGAGAGCGTGCCTCACACCACGTTCCTGCCCGCTGGCTACGGTGTGTCGGGGGTGAAGAAATGGCTCGCCCACAGCGACAGCTTCGCCAAAGGGACACTGCGCGTCGACGACAAGGCGGTGCGCGCGCTCCGCTCCGACACTGCGGCAAGCCTGCTGATGGTGGGAGTGACTGCCGTGGAAGGTGAGTTTGAGGAAGGCGACATAGTCAGCATCGTGGCAGCCGACGGACAGAGGCTCGCCGTGGGACGCAGCGCATACGGCAGCGACGAGGCACGGCGGCTTATAGGAAAGCATGACGTGAAGCCTGCCGTGCACTACGATTATCTTTATATGGAATGACAATTAAAAACACATAACCGTGGAACTGACTGGATTATTCAGCAAAGTAAAGGAGGCAAGCCGGTGTCTCACGGACATCGGGGAGGAGCGCAAGAACGCCATACTCACAAGTCTGGCTGACGCCATAACGGCTGGGAAAGACTCTCTGCTAAAGGCAAACGCACTTGACCTTGAGCGTGCCGACAGCGGCAGTCCGGTGTTCGACAGGCTCAGGCTCACCGGAAAGAGGCTGGACGACATAGCCGATGGCATCCGCGACGTGGCTGCGCTGCCCTCACCCACAGGCAGGGTGCTCATGGAACGGACAATGCCCAACGGACTGCGCCTGCGCAAGATAAGCGTGCCGTTCGGGGTTATCGGAGCGGTGTATGAGGCGCGCCCCAACGTCAGCTTCGACATATTCGCCCTGTGCCTGAAAAGCGGCAATGCCTGCATACTGAAAGGCGGGAAGGATGCCGACAGCTCAAACAGGGCTATAGTAGGGCTCATACACGATGTGCTAAGGCAGAACGGCATGGACACATCGGTGGTTGAGCTGCTGCCTGCCACACATGAGGCGACGGCGGCGATGCTGCGTGCCACCGGTTATATCGACGTCTGCATACCGCGCGGAGGGCGCGGTCTCATCGACTTCGTGCGCCGCACGGCATGCGTGCCGGTCATCGAGACGGGAGCGGGAGTGGTTCACACTTACTTCGACAAGGACGGTGACACCCTCATGGGGAGCCGAATCATAGAGAACGCGAAGACAAGACGCGTGAGCGTATGCAACGCTCTCGACTGCCTCATCATTCACAGCGCGCGTCTGAAAGACCTGCCCGCGCTCGTGGCTCCGCTCAAAGAGCACAATGTGAGGATATATGCCGACGCACCGGCTGCCGCACAGCTCACCGCACATTATCCGGAACGGCTGCTCGGCACAATATCTCCGGAGAGTGAGGACGACGTATACGGTACGGAGTTCATGGACTACGCGATGTCCGTAAAGACCGTAGCGAGCGAGGAGGAGGCTCTCAGCCACATCGCCCGCTACGGCTCCGGGCACAGCGAGTGTATCATAACCGGTGACGAGCGTGCGGCACGCCGGTTCCAGAGAAAAGCCGACGCGGCATGCGTCTATTGGAACGCTCCGACAAGTTTCACCGACGGCGCGCAGTTCGGACTGGGTGCGGAGATAGGCATAAGCACCCAGAAGCTCGGTCCGAGAGGTCCGATGGGACTCGAGGAGATGACCACATACAAATGGGTGATTGACGGTGAGGGACAGACAAGAGACGCCTGACGCACCGTCAACGGCTTCTCACACCTGTACGCCACGTACACCGCAAGGACATAACAGACAACAAACAACAAAACATAAGAACATGCATACATTCTTCAACGTGGAAGACCTGGGGTGTCTCGACAAGGCTTTGGACGAGGCAAGGGAGATAAAACAGAACAGATTCGGATATCAGTCGCTCGGCAAGAACCGCACTCTGCTGATGATATTCTTCAACAACAGCCTGCGCACAAGGCTGAGCACGCAGAAAGCGGCGATGAATCTTGGAATGAACGTCATTGTGCTCGACGTCAACGCGGGGGCATGGAAGCTGGAGACCGAACGCGGTGTCATCATGGACGGTGACAAGTCCGAGCATCTGCTCGAGGCTATTCCGGTGATGGGTTCCTACTGCGACATCATCGGCATACGTTCGTTTGCCGGACTGACAGACCGTGAGTTCGACTATGCGGAGACCATTGTGCAGCAGTTTGTAAAATACAGCGGACGCCCGGTGTTCGCCATGGAGACTGCCACAGTGCACCCTCTGCAGGCTTTTGCTGACCTCATCACCATTGAGGAGCATAAGACCAAGGCGCGCCCGAAGGTTGTGCTGACATGGGCTCCACACTGCCGCGCGCTGCCGCAGGCTGTACCCGACTCGTTCGCACAGTGGATGAACGCCGCCGATGTGGACTTTGTCATAACCCATCCCGAAGGATATGAGCTCGACCCGAAGTTCACCGGGAACGCGCGCATTACCTATAATCAGATGGAAGCTCTCGAAGGCGCCGACTTCGTATACGCTAAGAACTGGAGCTGTCCGGGCGTGACACGCCCCGAGGACTATGGCAAGATTCTCTGCAAGGACATGTCTTGGACAATAGACAGCCGCCATATGGCAGTGACGGACAACGGCAAGTTCATGCACTGTCTGCCCGTACGGCGCGGACTTATCGTCACAGACGACGTGATAGAGGGTCCTTCATCGCTCGTCATACCGGAGGCGGCAAACCGCGAGATTTCCGCTGAGGTGGTGATAAAAAGGATGCTTGAGGCTCTTTAGGACGGTTAATCCGTGCGACAATTTCGCTTCACCGTCTTATGAGGCATAATATTTTACATCGCTGCCTGCACATTACACCTTAATATATTAAGGCACTTCTGTAGCACATCAGCAATGCCGGCAGAAAGCAGGGATGTAAAGTGTTATGCCTCTTTATAAACCAGTATATAAGCATACGTCACACTTTCACACACGCACAACGCACCCGACTGATAGCTGAACACTTTATCATGCGCCTTTACCGTGTCCGCTCCAATATGGCGTATCGTTGTAAAAATAGCTGATTTTATTTTGTGCGGCATGCTATTTGCATTATCTTTGCAGAAGATAAGCTACGGTTCGGCAATATCAATCATGATAAAACATCGTTTCATCTGATTGCTGCTGCACTCACCTTGCATTATCTTTGCAGAAGATATATCCGTGTTTGTGAAAACGAAATTGTATTTTCCCTACAATCATCGGATTGTCTTCATTAACAATAAACCGTAAAGTCGATAACGCGGATGCCGAAGCCGGGTGGCTCGGCGGGAGCGTTTATTTAAACAGGAATAATAAAATGTCGTGTATTTTACATATTGAGACAAGCACCGACGTGTGTTCGGTGGCAGTCAGTGAGGACGGAGCCTGCATATACAGTAATGAAGATTACGGTGGTCCTAACCATGCAGTGAAACTCGGTTCGTTTGTCGATGAGGCACTGTCGTTTGCCGACAGCCATGCCATACCGTTCGATGCGGTTGCCGTGGCATGCGGTCCAGGCTCTTACACAGGACTGCGCATAGGCGTGTCTATGGCAAAGGGAGTGTGCTACGGCCGTGATCTGAAGTTGCTCGCGGTTCCTACACTCGAGCTGCTTGCGGTTCCGGTGCTTCTCGGAGAGAAGGTGGAAGAGGGCGCGTTGCTGTGTCCCATGATTGACGCACGCCGCATGGAGGTATACGCCGCCATATATGACAGGTCGCTGAAGACAGTGAGGGAAGTGGGCGCCGACATCGTTACGTCAGATACCTACCGCGAGTATCTTGACCGCGGACCTGTATATTTCTTCGGAAACGGTGCCGCCAAGTGCATGCAGGAGATAAATCATCCCAACGCGCGGTTCATCCCCGACGTGAAGCCTCTGGCTAAATGGATGTCGCCCATTGCCGAGAAACGCATGGCAGAGGGACGCTTTGAGGATGTGGCATACTTCGTTCCGTTCTATCTGAAGGACTTTGTCGCCAAGAAACCGGCACGACAACTATAACGCATACGCATACAATGAATATTGAAGGATTAGACTACAACACCCAGCGGGAGAAGCTCGTCATGCCTGAATACGGGCGTGAGGTGCAGAGCATGATAGACTATGCCGTGACGCTGGAGGACAAGGAAGAGCGCAAACAATGCGCTACGGCAATCGTGGCAATCATGGAACGAATGTTCCCACAGGCTGCCGGAACTGCCGACTTCCGCCAGAAACTGTGGGATCATCTGGCTATAATGAGCGGCTTCAAGCTCGATATAGACTATCCGTGCGACATAAGCAAGGCGGGCAAGATAACCGAAAAGCCGGCTCCGGTGGAATATCCTATGAAGAAGATACCCGTGAGACACTATGGAAGCATGATGTTCAAGATATTCGACAAGCTCAAGACAATGCCAGACGGACCTGAGTACGACGAGCTTGTACGCATCACAGCAAATCAGATGAAGCGCGACCTGAAGCAATGGAGCAACGGGTCTGCCGATGACGAAAAGGTGGCATCAGACCTCGCGGCGTACACCGGCGGACGGGTACAGCTCGACCTTGACGCTTTCGAATTTGAGAAAACGGCTGTCAGAGAAACAGAACGCAAACGCAAAAGGAGATAATCATGGAATCGTTTGTCATCGAAGGCGGACACCCGCTTAAAGGCTCTATATCCCCGCAGGGGGCGAAAAACGAGGCGCTCGAGGTGATAAGCGCTGTGCTGCTCACCGGAGAGGAGGTGAGGATAAGCAACATCCCGGACATCCTCGATGTGAACAATCTCATACTGCTCCTGCAGAACATGGGCGTGAAAGTGACGCGCAACTCGCGCAACGACTACACTTTCAAGGCTGACGAGCCTGATTTCAGCTATATGGGAAGTGACGAATATGTGAGGAAATGCTCGTCATTGCGAGGCAGCGTCCTGCTCATGGGACCGCTGCTCGGACGCTTCGGCAGGGCTACAATAGCCGAACCCGGAGGCGACAAGATTGGCAGACGGAGGCTCGACACGCACTTTCTTGGGTTCAAGTATCTCGGTGCCGAACTGGTGGTAGACGATGAACGCAATGTCTACAACATCGAGGCGGAGAAACTGAAAGGCTGCTATATGCTGCTCGATGAGGCGTCCATAACAGGCACCGCCAACATCATCATGGCGGCAGTACTGGCGGAAGGCACAACAACAATATACAATGCGGCATGCGAGCCTTACATACAGCAGCTGTGTCACATGCTCAACGGCATGGGCGCGAACATCAGCGGCATCGGCTCAAACTACATTACCATCGTGGGTGTGAAGTCGCTCCACGGTACAACCCACCGCATTTTGCCCGACATGATAGAAGTAGGCTCGTTCATTGGAATGGCTGCCATGGTGGGCGACGGAGTACGTATAAAGGACGTGTCGTTGCGCAATCTGGGCATCATTCCCGACGCGTTCCGCCGTCTGGGCGTACTTCTTGAGACGGAAGGCGACGACATCATCGTTCCCGGACAGGAACATTATGAGGTCGACTCGTTCATTGACGGCACAATAATGACGCTCGCAGACGCTCCGTGGCCCGGACTGACGCCAGATCTTCTTTCGGTTCTCATTGTGGTGGCAACGCAGGCACGCGGCAGCGTATTGTTCCATCAGAAGATGTTCGAGAGCCGGCTCTTCTTCGTGGACAAGCTCATTGACATGGGAGCACAGATAATACTGTGCGACCCTCACCGCGCCGTGGTGATAGGACACGACCGCCGCAGGCAGCTAAGGGCGGGACGCATGACAAGTCCTGACATACGTGCGGGCATCGCACTCCTCATCGCCGCCATGAGCGCAAGAGGCATAAGCCGCATAGACAACATAGCTCAGATAGACCGCGGATATGAGGACATCGAGTCAAGACTGAACGCGCTCGGTGCCAGGATAACCCGTACCGACTGCTGACGGACGTAATCCGGCATACCGGAAAGATATATTTTTACAGCTCTTATGATAAGACATGAGGATGTTTACAGAATAGGCAGGATAGGCAAACCGCACGGTGTGGGCGGCGAACTGTCGTTCATGTTCGACGACGACGTGTTCGACCGCTGCGACGCAGAGTATCTCGTGCTCGACATCGACGGCATTCTGGTGCCGTTCTTCATGGAAAGCTACCGCTTCAACAGCGGAACTACGGCACTCGTGAAGTTCTGCGGCATCGACTCACAGGAGCGTGCCCGCGACCTTACGGGATGCGCGGTTTACTTTCCGCGGAGCCTTTCCGACAGTTCCGACGACAGCGTCACATGGTCGGAAATCATCGGGTTCACCCTCACCGACGCCAACAGCGGGCAGAGCGTAGGCACCGTCAGGTCGGTCGACAGCAGCACCGCCAACCTGCTGTTCGAGGTAGAACCTCCGGAGGGAGGCGACATACTCATCCCCGCCAATGAGGATTTGATTGATTCCTTCGACGTTGAACGGCGCGAGATAAAGATGCGTCTGCCCGAAGGATTACTCGATTTGCACAGATTATGAAGAAACAGATATGTATTCTCGGGTCTACCGGCTCGATAGGCACACAGGCACTTGACGTCGTAAGGGAGCATTCAGACCTTTTCGAAATATACTGTCTTACTGCCAACAACAGAGTGGAACAGCTTGCCCGTCAGGCACGCGAGTTCCGCCCGGCGGCGGTGGTAATAGCCAACGACGCGCATTATGACAGACTGAAAGAGCTTCTGTCCGACCTTCCCGAAATAAAAGTTTACGCAGGACGCGACGCCCTCGACCAGATAGTCGAGGCTTCACCGATAGACATGGTGCTCACCGCCATGGTGGGCTTTGCCGGACTTTCTCCGACAATACACGCCATCCTCGCCCGCAAGACGATATGTCTTGCCAATAAGGAGACGCTTGTCGTCGCAGGCGAGCTGATATGCCGTCTTGCCATGGAGCACCGTGTGCGCATACTGCCTGTTGACAGCGAGCACTCGGCAATATTCCAAAGCATCGTCGGCGAGGGCGACAACGCTGTGGAGAAAATCCTTCTCACCGCGTCAGGCGGACCGTTCCGCCTTTTCAGCAAGGAACAGATGGCGACGGTGACAGCCGCAGACGCCCTGAAACATCCCACATGGGAGATGGGCGCGAAGATAACCATCGACTCGGCAACGATGATGAACAAAGGCTTTGAGGTGATAGAGGCACGGTGGCTCTTCGGCGTTCCGGCAGAAAAGATACAGGTGCTTGTACATCCGCAGTCTATCGTCCACAGCGCCGTGCAGTTCTGCGACGGAGCGGTGAAGGCACAACTCGGAGTGCCCGACATGCGCCTTCCCATACAGTATGCGTTCTCCTATCCCGACCGGCTCCCGCTTTCCGGTGACCGACTCGACCTTTTCCGAGGACCTCTCGAGTTCTTCGAGCCCGACCTCGACAAATTCCGTTGTCTCGCCATAGCGTTCGAGTCAATCCGCCGCGGAGGCAACATGCCGTGCATAGTGAATGCCGCCAATGAGATAGTGAACGAGGGATTCCGCCGCGGCGAGTGCTCTTTCACCGCCATGGCAGACATCATAGAGCGCACCATGGAGCGCGTTTCGTTCGACGCATCACCCGATTATGACACCTACGTGCAGACAGATGCCGAGGCACGGAGAGTCGCAAGAGAGTTTATGAACATCTAAAACAATACAATAAACAATAATGGAAGTTTTTCTGATAAGACTGCTGCAGTTCATGCTTGCAATCTCTATTCTTGTTCTTCTGCACGAAGGCGGCCACTTCTTTTTCTCAAAGCTCTTCGGCGTTCGTGTGGAGAAGTTCTACTTATTCTTCGATCCCTGGTTCCACCTGTTTGAGTTCAAGCCAAAGAAAAGCGAGACTACATACGGTGTGGGATGGCTGCCTCTGGGCGGATATTGCAAGATCTCCGGAATGATAGACGAGTCGTTCGACACCGAACAGATGAAAAAGCCAGCCCAGCCGTGGGAGTTCCGCTCCAAGCCGGCGTGGCAACGTCTGCTCATAATGGTGGGCGGCGTGCTGGTGAACTTCGTTCTCGCGCTGTTCATCTACTCCATGTGCCTGTTCTATTGGGGCGAGGACTACGTGCGCACAAAGGACATGCACTTAGGCATGAAGTTCAACAGCGAGGCAAAGGCACTCGGTTTCCGCGACGGAGACATACTCATCGGCACTGAGAAAGGAGAGTTCAAGGAGTTCGGAGCCGACATGTTCAGAGACCTCTCCGAGGCATACCGCGCCGACATCATACGCGACGGAAAGAAGATGTCGTTAAATCTTAACGGCGACATCAACCTTCTCGGCATGCTGAAGGCGGAGCCGATGTTCGCCCGTCCGCTCATACCGGCACGTGTAGACACCGTGTTCGGCAAATCAATAGCACACCGCATGGGTCTGCGTGCGGGCGACCTCATAGTGGCTGTAGACGGCAAGACAGTCGACTCCTACAACGAGTTCCAGAACGAGATAGGCCGCCGTCGCGACATGCTTGCAGCCGCGCAGAACCATGCCGACAGTCTCGCCGCACGCACGGTGAGCCTGTCCTTCGTCCGCATGGCAGGCGGACGACCTGTCACAATAAAGGCGGGAGCCACTCTCGACGGTACGCTTGAGTTCGGATTCGGCATAAAACCGCTCTACGAGTACTACAAGCCCACACACGTGTCTTACGGTTTCTTCGAGAGTTTCCCAGCCGGAGTGAAATACGGATGGAACGTTCTCGCAGGCTATGTTGGCGACATGAAGTATGTATTCTCCGCCGACGGAGCGAAGTCGCTCGGAGGATTCGGGGCGATAGGAAGTCTGTTCCCGCCCGCATGGGACTGGCATTCGTTCTGGCTGATGACAGCCTTCCTCAGCATCATACTTGCCTTCATGAACATTCTTCCCATTCCCGCTCTTGACGGCGGACACGTCCTTTTCCTCTTCTACGAGATGGTGACGCGCCGCAAACCGAGCGAGACGTTCATGATACGCGCCGAGTATGTGGGCATAGCGATACTCATGCTGCTGATGATTGTCGCCAATATGAACGACATACTGCGCTGGCTCGGATATATGTAAACTGCATGCGCACGGTGCGGTATAGCCCGATGCCGTGCGCCATCAAGACATAATCCCGAATCGGTCATCAGAACGCCGATTATACATTTAAGGTTTATTGTCAGCTCTTCATCCTTCTTCCGCACTGCTGCCGTCATCTTGTATCCTGCTTTTTCTTGATGTAGTCCGCTACATCTTCGATAAAGCAGGGTACAAGATGACTGACAGCAGCACGAAATAAGAATGGAAGTCTAATGACCGATTCGGGATAAAATAAGGATGGAACGCACCCGGACACATTCCGGCATACCGCGTTCCATCCTTATTTTATTATCATATCACTCACGCATTGCAGGCATACTGTCAAGAAACCGACAAGACACCCCATTGCACACCGTCCTCATCAGCCAGCCATTTTCGCGCCAGCCACGAGCCGGTCAAGCCTCGCCATTACCGCTGCAGTGGCTCTTCGCGTACATACTGTCTATTATTCCGTCAGCCAGACCTATCACCGGCACATGCACATACTCAGCCTTCACCGTGTCGGCTATGGTAAGGAAAATCCTCGCAGCCGGCACTATCACGTCGGCGCGGTCGGCTTTCAGTCCGTAGTCCTTCATCCTTTGCTCAGGCGTGAGAGGCTCAAGCATGTCGTAGAGAGCCTTCAGCTCGCTTACCGGCAGACGCTGTTTCTTCTTGTCCTTCTTCTCCGCCATGCGGTAAAGCTTGTTTATGTTGCCTCCCGACCCTATTATGTTGATGCCGTCAAAGTCGGCTGTGAGCCGCGCGAGGTCATTCCTCATGGTCTCCCACGTCTCCTCTTTCACCGCCCCGCTGAGCATCCTCACCGTACCGATGTTGTACGATAGCGACTGCACCAGCTGCCCGTTGGTAAGGAGATTTATCTCCGTGCTTCCTCCTCCCACGTCCACATAGATGTAGTTTCCCGTACGGTCCTCGAGACACTCAATGTGGTTGTTGTAAATTATCCGTGCCTCCTCCTGACCGTTTATTATCTCTATGTTGATGCCGGAGTCCTTCAGTATGCGGCTTATGACGCTCTTTCCGTTGCGCGCGTCCCTCATTGCCGACGTGGCGCAGGCACGATAGTCAGTCACCTCATATATCTTCATCAGCTGACGGAAAGCCTTCATCAGCCGTCTCAGTTTCTTCGCCTTCTTCTCCGACAGTTCGCCAAGTGCGAACACATCGAATCCGAGTCTCAGCGGCACACGCAGCAAGAGAGCCTTCGCAAGACGTCTGCTCACAAGGTTCTCGTCCTCATCCTCTTTCTTTATAAGCAGTCTCACGGCGTTGGACCCTATGTCTATCGCCGCATAACACTTTCTTTCCTTATCAGTCGTTTTGTCACACATGTCTTCTGTTTATATCATTATCATTCTGATGCCTGCGTCTCCCCGGCAAGCTGTTCCCTGTAATGCAGGTAAAGTTGTTCCTGCGATCTGAACGCCTCTCCGTCCTCCGTGGTCCACGGTCTGTTCTCTCCCGTGCCGTCGACTATGCGTCCCTGCATCGTGTCACGCAGCCCGTAGTCTATCACTTTCTCCAGATCCTCCTTTATCTTAGCGTCGTACACCGGAGTGACCACCTCTATACGGTTGTCCAGATTGCGCGGCATCCAGTCCGCCGAACCTATGAAGCACTTCTTCTCTCCCCCGTTTGCAAAGATGAAAATGCGCGAGTGCTCCAGGTAACGGTCTATTATTCCGCATATGCGGATGTTGTCGCTCTTGCCCGGTATGCCCGTCACGAGCGAGCAGTTGCCTCGCACCAGCAGGTCAACCCTCACTCCGTTCTCCGACGCCTCATACAGTTTCCTT
The DNA here is from genome assembly GCF_900079775.1 of Leyella lascolaii. GTDB lineage: Bacteria > Bacteroidota > Bacteroidia > Bacteroidales > Bacteroidaceae > Prevotella > Prevotella lascolaii. The sequence goes on from NZ_LT556034.1 coordinate 26,590, forward strand.
ACCATCTCCGGCTCCGTTATATGGTTTATCTTCACCTTTATATATGCCGGCTTGCCCTGTTGCCTGTTCTTTATCTCGTTGTTTATCAGCCTGACAAACTTCTTCTTCATCTCGTTGGGCGACACAAGCAGCTCCTTGAACGTCACAGGCATGTAAGGCTTCTCTATGAACGTGAACACCGCATTGACGTCCTTCACGATGTTCTTTGCCGCAGTCATGAGCATGTAATCGGTATAGACGCGCGCGTTTCCCTCATGAAAGTTGCCCGTGCTGACGCATGCTATGTCGCTGCCGTTCCTCATTCCGATGTGCGTTATCTTGGAGTGCACCTTCAGGTTCTCCACTCCGAATATCACATTAACGCCCGCATCCTGCATCTTCTTCGACCAGTTGATGTTGGAAGCCTCGTCAAACCGCGCCAGCAGTTCTATCACCACCGTCACCTTCTTTCCGTTGCGCGCGGCACAGATGAGAGCCTTCACCACCTTGGAGTCCTTCGCCAGACGATACAGGGTCGTCTTTATGCTTTTCACCTCCTTATGTATGGCAGCCTCCTGAAGCAGACGTATGTAATAGTCGAAACTGTGGTACGGCACGTGGATGAACCGGTCTCCCTCCTGCACCATGCGCAGCACACTGTCCCGGCTGCTGTTAGTCTCGGGTCTGACGATGGGTTTCCACACCGGATACTTCAGGTCGTCGCGTCCGCAGTCAGGGAAAGCCATCAGGTCCTTATGGTTGTGATAGCGTCCTCCAGCCTGCACAGTGTCGAGCTTGTCGAGGTTAAGCAGGTTCATCACACGCTTGTGCAGAGCTGCCGGCATGTCCTGATCGTATATCACTCTGAGCGCGTCGCCCTTCCTGCGGCTCTTCACTCCCTTCGATATCTTCTGCAGAACGCCTGTCCGCAGGTCGTTGCCAATCTCCATCTCCGCATCCTTCGTGAACTTGAAAGCATACGCCTCAAAGTGCGTGTAGCCCAGTCCGCCGAAGATGAACGGCAGACAATAGCGTATCACGTCGTCCAGATACATCAGATATTTGTTCCCGTCACGGTCGGGCAGCCTCACGAACCGTCCGCTCACCTGCACCGGCAGCTCTATCAGCGCGTAGTCGCCCGCCTTCCTGCCCTCGGTGTTCATCTTCACGGCGAGGTATATGCTGTCGTCCGTCTCCTCGGTAAGCTGTCTGGCGGCGGTTATCCACACCGGACTCACAAAGCCGCTCAGCCTCTGCCGGAAGAACCGTCTCACATACCTCTGCTGCTCCTCGTCGAGCTCGTTCTCATTTAGCAGGAATATATGTTCGTCGCGCAGCCTGCTTCTCACTCCTGCCAACGCCTCCTCATATTCCTTCGCATATACGGTGTTGAGCCTGTTTATGCGCTTTATAAGTTTCCGGGCGTGCTCACTCTCCTTCCTCAGCGACTTGTCCTCACACTCCGCTATGCGGCTCAGCGTAGCCATGCGCACTCTGAAAAACTCGTCGAGATTGTTGGAGTAGATGCCGAGAAAGCCCAGCCGTTCCAGCAGCGGCACGTTCTCCTTAGTTGCCTCCTGAAGTATGCGCCGGTTGAAATACATCCAGCTAAGGTCGCGGTCGATGTAGTCTGAATGTGCTTTTTTCCTCCTGTCTGTCTTGTCTGCCATATTCCGTTTTTAGTTTTATGCAAAGGTCGGATAAACATACTACAATAATGCTACACTTGTGTTACAATCCCGATACAGCCATGCTGCCGGGAGCTTTCATGATATTGTCAAAGCAAACGTCCGCACCATGCCAAGGCATGAGGCGACGGGCGGATGATAAGGAGGGCGCGTCCGCCGTCTGCGGCGGCTCATTCCTCCGCCATACCGCCGTAATATCTCACAGCCATCTCCGCGATGTCGGCAGGCACGAGAGAGCTTATGTCCCTGCCCTCCTTTATGAGCTGCCTTATCTCCGTGCTGCTCACGTCATACAGTCCGGTGTCTACCACGCGCGCCCCTGCTGGCAGCGACCGCGCGTCCACGTTGTATCCGCGTCGCGGATAAATAAGTATCTCGCACGAGCTCATTATGTCTGCGGCGTGATACCATTGTCCGAAGCGCGCCCAGTTGTCCGCTCCTATCATCAGCACGAACTCCCTCTCAGGAAAGTCGCGCCACAGAGACTGCAACGTGCGCCATGTGTACGACGGCAGGGGCAGCGACATCTCATAACCGCACGCCTTCAGTCCTGCCATGCCCCTTAGCGCCGCACGCGCCATCTCCATGCGTCTCGTGTCGTCGAGCAGCGAGCCGCGCTCCTTAAGAGGGTTCTGTGGCGACACCATGAACCACACCTCCTCCAGCCCGGCTTTCTCCCTCATCTGCCGCGCTATGGCTATGTGGCCGTTGTGTATGGGGTTGAACGACCCGCCGTAGAGTCCTGTGCGTATCTTCTCCATATGTCTGTTGTCCGGTGTAACGGCAGGTGCGGCTGTGTCCGTCGCACCGTGCCGTTTGTCAGGTTACAGTCCGAGAAACTCCTTCACGATGGCAAGTGTCTCCTCCTCCGCATTCTGCAGGTCGTCGTTCACCACCACCCTGTCGAACTGTCCGGCAAAGGTCAGCTCGAACTCAGCACGCGCTATGCGGTCGTCTATCACCTCCGGGGCGTCTGTTCCGCGCCCTTCCAGACGGCGGCGCAGCTCGTCTATCGACGGCGGCTGTATGAATATGCTCAGCGCGCGGCTGCCGTAATACTTCTTTATATTGCATCCGCCCTTCACGTCGACGTCGAACACCACGTTGTCGCCCTGTGCCGACTGTCTCTCCACCTGTTCCTTCAGAGTGCCGTAGAAGCGGTCTTTGTATACCTCCTCATACTCCAGGAACTCACCGTTGTCTATGCGGCGGCGGAACTCCTCGGGCGTTATGAAGAAATATTCCACCCCGTTCTGTTCCGTCCCTCTGGGCTGTCTGCTCGTGCACGATATGGAGAACGCCAGCCGCAGTTCCTTATGTCTCATCAGCCATCCTATGATGGTGCTCTTCCCGCATCCGCTCGGTGCGGAGAAGATAATAAGTTTTCCGGTTTTCATGTCGCTGTACTTATGTGTGATTTATCATGCCGCCATGGTGCGCGCCGGGTCAAGGCGTGGGCACACACAGGCGGCATATGCGTGTCAGAGAGCGTTGAGCACCTGCTCCTTTATCTGTTCCAGCTCGTCCTTCATCTTCACCACTATGTTCTGCATCTCGGCGTTGTTGCTCTTGCTTCCGGTGGTGTTTATCTCCCGTCCCATCTCCTGCGCGATGAAACCAAGCTTCTTTCCCTGTCCGCCGTTCTCTTTCATCGTCTCGCGGAAATACGCCAGATGGTTGGCGAGCCGCTGCTTCTCCTCGCTAATGTCGAGCTTCTCGATGTAGTATATCAGTTCCTGCTCCAGACGGTTCTTGTCGTATTCCACGTCGGGTATAGTCTTCAGCCCTTCCACAATCCGCGCCTTTATCTTCTCCACGCGCGCCTTCTCATACGGCTCTATGCTTTTGAGCAAAGCTGCAATGTTGTCTATCTTCTCCGTGAACTTCCGCTCCAGTGCCGCACCCTCCTGATTGCGGAACGCGATGAGCGCGTCTATCGCCTCGTCAATCGCCTTGCCAGCGACATCCCACTCCTCATCGTCGAGCTCCTCCACATCGCTTTTTGCCGTCACGTCCGGCATGCGCAGCAGTGTCAGAAACCAGTCCTCCGGTTCGGGAATGCCCGTCGCCGCAGCGATGTCCTTTATCTGCCGGTAGTAGTTCTCCACCAGTGCGGTGTTTATTGGAGTGGCGTCTGTGGCGGCGTCTTTCTCTATCCATATGGAGAAATCCACCTTACCGCGTATCAGTCTTGCCGTTATCGTCTGCCTTATCTCCATCTCCTTCTCGCGGTAAAGCGGTGCTATGCGGGTGGAAAGGTCAAGCGTTTTGCTGTTGAGTGACTTTATCTCTACATGTATTTTTTTTCCTTTACAGGTTGCGGTAGCCCTACCGTAACCGGTCATTGACTGTATCATATCTATATTTATATTTATTGTGACAGCGCGTCCCGCCGTCTGTGTGAATTAAAAAAATATCCTTTTTACGTAACGTCATCATGCGGTGAGACTGCCGTCATAAGGTTGCCGGATGACGTTTTTATCATTGCGGGATGGTGCATGCGGACCGGAAGAGAGTCTGCCTTCACCATTCCCAAGTGCAGTTTTTATTTCGCGAAGCTAACGCAAGGCGAGAGCAACAGCAAGACGGGAAAACTTTGTTTTACCGGACTTGATATTGCCGAGCCGAAGCTTAGCTTATGCAAAGCTGATGCAAGGCGAGAGCAGCAGCAAGACGGTGAGACGAAGTCTTACCAGGCTTGATACTGCCGAGCCGAAGCTTAGCTTATGCAAAGCTAATGCAAACGAGCGGAAAGAGAGCTTGCTCTTATTTTCCCGAGTGCAGCTTAGCTTATGCAAAGCTAACGCAAGGCGAGAGCAACAGCAAGACGGGAAAACTTTGTTTTACCGGACTTGATATTGCCGAGCCGAAGCTTAGCTTATGCAAAGCTAATGCAAACGAGCGGAAAGAGAGCTTGCTCTTATTTTCCCGAGTGCAGCTTAGCTTATGCAAAGCTAACGCAAGGCGAGAGCAACAGCAAGACGGGAAAACTTTGTTTTACCAGGCTTGATACTGCCGAGCCGATGCTTAGCTTATGCAAAGCTAATGCAAACGAGCGGAAAGAGAGCTTGCTCTTATTTTCCCGAGTGCAGCTTAGCTTATGCAAAAGTACAAAAAATATATATCCTCGCATTGTTTCCCGCACTATAATTTTGCCCGACACACACCGCCGTAACAATATTCCGCACTTTTACACCTGCCACACAGACCGCAAAACCGCATAAATATACACCTTCGGCAGTAAAAAATATTGACAATTTAAAATCTGAAAACAGCGCGTCGCACCCTGTCAACTACCCTCATGCCCCACCGTCACCACTATTGAGAAAGACTATAAAAACGGTGTTACAGTACAATTCCAGCCTCATAACATCGCCAAAAAGCCTTTCCCGCGTCACCGAAAAGGCTCCGCGACATGACGATATACACTTTTCTGCACCACGAAAGAGGCTTTTTCGTAATGCAGGAAAGCCCGTTTCGCATCGCAGCACAGCTCCCTCCGCAGCCACATTCAGTCCATACGTCTGACTGTCAGACACTTACGCAAACCGCGTAAAACCAGCGTATTCGCATCCATATTTCCGTTTGTGGATTACAAGGGCACTCTCGCGGACTTGCCGTGAATAATTATTCATCATCCGACAACCGTTTCCGCATATTTATGCAATGCCCCATAACCTCATCATCCCCACCCGCCCCAGCCAGTAGAGACGCAAAATCTTGCGTCTCACGAGCAACCCGTCGCTACATGGCAACAGCAAAAGCATCATGAATATAAACGCATTTTTGGCTTGTGAGACGCAACCAGTCGTAACACGAAAACAGCTGTAACAACATGAATATATACGCATTTTTTGCTTGGGAGACGCAAGATTTTGCATCTCTACTTTGGTTACACCGCAATATAATATACAAAAATTTAAAACGGGAGACGCAAAATTTTGCGTCTCTACTATGGATACACCGCAATATAATATACAAAAATTGAAATCGGGAGACGCAAGATTTTGCGTCTCTACTTTGGATGCACTGCAATATAACATATGGTGTCCTGCGCCATAAAACAATATTCCTCGCCATGTCTGAACAATCCGTCATACACTGTCGTCGCAACTGTAAAAGCCGGCATTTCACATGAAATTGTCATTGCGGAGGCACATTCTGGCGGGCGTGATGAAAAAAAATCGTGTCCGGATGTCACGTTTTCGCGTTTCAGACGTTTATATTAATGGAAGACGAAATGAGGACCGACGAATTCAACAACACGATATTACCCATGCGCGGTGAGCTGAAAGGACTTGCCTGCCGCCTTGCCGGTGACACATGCACAGCGGAAGACATGGTGCAGGAAGTGATGCTACGGCTGTGGAGCATGCGCGACTCGCTCGACACCGACGGACACAACCGCGCCCTCGCCTTCACCATCCTGCGCAATCTCGCAGCCGACCGCAGGCGTCACGGACGCTACGAACAGGGGTGCGCAGCCACTTACGAGCCTGCCGCCGACTACTCCGACGCACTGGAAGCGCGCGACGAGGCTGACCTCGTGAGGCACATCGTGGACACTCTGCCTGCCTTGCAGCGCATGATATTCCGCATGAAGGAGATTGAGGGATACGACGCGAGCGAGATCATGCAGATAACCGGCTGCTCGGCGGAGAACCTGCGCAAGAACCTGTCGAGGGCACGCATGAGGATACGCGAGGAGTTTGTCAGACTCACGGCTGTACGCCGCACCTGACGCATACGTACATTTTATCAATACACATACTGACATGAAGAAGAACGACGGACACATAGGCACACTGATAGAACGCTACTTCGACGGCACAACCACCGCCTCGGAGGAACGTGAGCTGGCACGCTACTTCAGACAGGCGGGCGACAACATACCCGACGAGTGGGTGCCCATACGCGCCATGATGGCTTATGCCGACGAGGAACGCGCCGCTGTTGACGCGCCCGACACCACCGGCGTGAGGACTGCCCGCACCGCCGTGATGAGGCGAAGGCGGCTTATCCCTGCTGTCGCCGCACTGCTCGCGGCAGCCTGTGTGGCAGGCGTGCTGCTGCTCACAGGCACTCACGGAGGCAGCGACGGCTACGCGGTGATAGACGGTAAGGTGTACACCAGCCGACGGGTGGTGGAGCGCGAGGCTGTGGAGGCTTTGCGTATGGTGTCTGCCGACGACTCCGACCCCTACTCGGCACTCGACATGATGACCTACTGAGAGACTCTCCCTGTCACATGCTGACGCGACAAAGTGCCGTCAGAACATATAAACGAACAGACGAAAAAAGAAACAGCATATATATGAAACACTTTTATATCGGTCATACACACGGCTCGTGGCACCGCACATTGTTCTCCCGCATGCTGGCGGTGACGGTGATGACGATGCTCGCCGTGACCGTATGCGCACAGAAGGGGCTCGCTGTGGACGAGGTGTTCAGCCGGTTCGGACACGAGCGGGGCAGCAAGATGGTGGAGATGAACAACACCACGCTGCTGGGATACAGGCTGAAGGTGTACAAGAGTCTCATATACCGGAGAAACGCCGAGGGCATAGAGACAATTCTGAAAGCCGACCGCCGCAAGGCGAAGAAGATACGCGAGGTGGTGGAGGACGGACAGGTGGTGAGCGGATACTACATGATGGAGCCCGCCGCAAAGGACGCCAACCGCTACGTTCTCTTCAGCAGGAACGGCAAAGGACGCGGCACCGTGATATACATAGAGGGCGACCTGTCGCCCGACGACATCATGAAACTGTGCTATTCGAGGAAATAACGTAAAACAGAATACATATGGACATTAGAAAAACTCTTCTGCCGGTGATGCTCATACCGCTCACCGCAATGGCTTCGGAACCTTCCGACACCACTCTCATGGTGAACAACAGACAAATAACGGTGAACGACTCGGCGGGCATAACGAGCGTGACCGTCTACGACAAGAGCGGCGGACAGCTCACACGCACATACGAGACGTGCTTTGCCGACGGACAGGAGGTGGAGCGGGTGTATGTCACCTCACCCTTCATCCCTCAGATGCTGGGCAAGAACAAGCGTCCTATGGAGAGCCATTATCCGTTCTTCTTCATGGGCTACAACCTGTTGGCGGACAACGCTTTCGGCTTCAGCGGAAGCTCGGCTCTGCACACGCGCGACTCAAAGTCGTGGGAGTTCGGCTTCACTCTGGCGAGCGTGGCGTTCAGGCTTGGCGGCAATTTCGCCCTGACAACTGCCATGCAGACCACATGGGCGTACAATCACTTTCAGGGAAACAACGTCATGACGACCACAGACGGCATGTCGTCGCTGGAGAAGAAGGAGGACGTGAAGGTGAAGAAGAGCTACATCACCTACAGCACCATACGCATACCGCTGATGATGGAATGGTCGGAGAAGAGCTTCTATGCCGGACTCGGCGCGTCGGTAGACATGCGCATGTCGGGCAAGTCGAAATACCGCGCCAACAAAAAGACACGCACACAGACCGACGACATCAACCTCAACCCGCTCGGACTGAACCTTGAGATGCGCCTGGGATATGGTGCGCTGATGATATACGGGCGTGCCGGACTCACTCCTCTGTTGAAGACGGGACGCGCGCCAAAGTGCTATTCGGCATCGTTCGGTATGGGAATACGTCTCTGAAAAGGCATGGCGCGCGGGAAACAGTGCGCGCCATGCCATAGGAAGAGAAATAGAATGCCGACGCCTCGGCATTATTCCATAGATTAAAGACTTATTATGTTGAGTGTGAATCCGAACGAAGTGCCGTTGGAGCAGAACATCCACGGCGCGCAGGACACCCTCACCTTATGCCTGGCAAGCTCACGGCAAGGGTTGCCGGCGAACAGACCTATCACCTCGTTGACGGGGTCTATGAGGAAGGCGACGATATTGCCGAGCGTCCTCGAACCGCACAGCGTGTAGCCGTTGTCCACGATGCTCCTCTTCAAACGGTAGAAAGTCTCGCCGAGGATGAGCCCCGACATCGGAGTGACAATAAGGTCCTGTACGGACGGAACCTCCATGAACGCCTCTATGCCATACTCCCAGAAGAGGGTGGATATGGCGGTGCAATAGAGGAAAGAGCCGAGGGCGTTGAAGCCCAGACTGCGTGCGCTCATGTAATAGGCGGCTCCGGCGTAAGGATGGAGCACGTAGTTGAATATGAACTTGTCGCCGTCGAACCTCGGACCTTTCCTCACGTGATTGCTCCAACGCTTGAAGAAGGGCACCCTGCGCAGCTCTTCCTTGTTCCATGCCGTGGCATTCTCGGGCAGAAGCTCGAGCACACCGAGAGCCGTCATGCCCCCTGCGAACAGCACGCCCGTGTTGAGCCACATGCGCTTATAGTCGGGACAGCCCGTGCTTAAAGAATAAGGCAGCGCGTAGATGTTGGGCTTCTCTTTCCTGACTTTCCTCAAAGTGTCGGCAGCAATGACACGTGTCACTGCCGTATCGGGGCTGTGCGCGGCTATGGAGTCCGTCGTCATTGCCGCGCGGCACGGCATTACGGTGACGGCACACAGTGCCAGACTTATTATGCGGTTTGCTTTTCCTTTCATATATATAATGTCTTTGGCGGCGGCAGAGAGTCGTCAATGCTGTGTGAGACGCTGTGTACTGCCGTTCCGGACAGATGTCCGAGTGACTTTCCTTTTACATGGATAATGCAAACGGGAGGGAAAAGAGCATGCTCCTAACTGCCCGAGTGCAAATTATCTTTGACAAATTTAGGGATAAAAAGGATAGTCAGTACTATGCGGCAGACTAAAAATGACGAAAAAAACTAAAAGGAACTGAAAACCGGAATACCGTGTTAAGTTTTACTAAAAAGCACTGTCCCATACTTCTTCATGTGTATACAGAAAGGGCGACAGCCGCACTCACCTGGCTTGGAGTGTGCGTGCGGCTGTCGCCTTTTGTGTGGATATTTATACCGGCAGCGCGTTGTCAGCGCACTCTCTCGAGTGTGATGTTGCCCATGATGAGAGAGTTGCCCTTGCCGGTCTTTTCAATCTGCACCGTGACGGAATTGTCCTGAGCGGTCAGCCCGATTTCTCCCATGCCCGCATCCTCGCGGAATGTGTCGGAGGCGGAGTGCGTATCGCGCCAGTCTGACACAAGTCTCTGCCTCTGCCATATGCGGAACCGCGCTCCGGCAGGTGTCTCGTGAAAGCTCATACGGAGCCTGTAGCGTCCCTCAGGAATACCGTTGAGCATGACGCGCAGCCTGCCACCGCTTTCCGTGGACAGGCGAAGTCCGCGGTCGTTGTTTATCTGTATGTCGCCTTCGGGCGTTATCTCCATGAGCTGCGGATAGAAAACGTGTCTGTCGGGAAAGTGTTCTCTGAGCAGGTCTCCGGCAGGCTGCATGCGGCTCACGGGCGCGGTGTCCGAGTAGTAGAATGCTATCGAAGTGTAGTCTACGGGATAGCAGTTGTTCACATCACCGTGTTCAATGCCGTGGAAAATCTCTCTGTCGAAGGTCAGCTTGTCGCTTACGAAGAAACGGTAACCGCCGGTGCGCGACATCTGAAGCGAATAGTCGAGACATCCGTGAAGCGGCATGCTGTGCCCGCGGTCCCAACGGTCGAGCAGCGCATACCACCCTCCGTTGAAGTAATCCTCAGACCCTGTGCCGTGCATGCGCGGCTTTCCGTCGACAAACGTACTGTCGTCGCCCTCGAAGAAGGTAGTCATGCCGGAGCGCAGACCGCGCGCAAGGAGTATGGTGCCGACGTAGTGTCCACGGCTTTTCGCGCTGAGGAATGTGTGATATTGTCCTATCGGTGTGCGTGTGCGACGCCACGAGGAGTAGAATCTGCCCTCTTTCGCGGCGTCACGACCGGTGGAGTTGTGGTATATCCTCACCTTTACGGTTATGGGCGGCTGCTGTATGCTGTCGTCGCGGAGATAAAGTAGCCTCATACTGGCGCGTTTGTCGAAAGGCATCGGCAGGTAACAGTAGTTGGTATATCCGCTCCGTCCCATGAGCATCCCGCGCATGGCAGGGCGTCCGTAGGCGTAGCCGAAGAAGTCGGCGACGGGCGCGCATATGGCATCGGTACTGTCATTGTCCCATCGGGCGGTGAGTATGACGTTCCTGTCATTGCCCTCAAAGGCGTTGCCGCCGTCGAGCTCTATCCCCGTGATGCGTCCCGGCGAACCGCTCTCGAAGACCACCTCCCCGTCACCGGGGCTGAGAGTGACGGTCTTCTCGCTCACCGCTGCTCCGGAGGAACGTCCATGCGCGAAAGCCATGGCATCGGGACGGGCGGCAGACCAGGCGCGGCACACCTCGTCGAGCAGCGTTCTGTCGGCATCGGTGAACGTGCCGTCGTAGGTCTCCACCTTCATGCCGGGCAGACGGCGGTATTGTATCTGTATGAACTGCAAGCCTTCGCCCTCCATCACAATCTTACACGACCGGGCGTAGGTGATGGGCAGATAGCAATAGAAGCCGCCCACCTCGTTGCCGCACAGAGGACTGACGAATGGAAAAACCTTGCCGGAGAAGAGGTCGGAGAAACGGATGCGCAGTCCCGGTTCGCTCTTCCCGTCGAAGTAGAAGCTGAGCATGTTGTCGTTGGGAGTGGGTGTCCATATGCGGTTTATCACTCCCGCGCCCTCCATCTCGGCTATTACGAGTCCTCCGTTTTCCTTGCGCAGGTAGGAGTATTTGCCCGAAAAGCCGTCGTCGTTGCCCCATGTGCGGTCGTAGCTGGAGAACTGTTCGACATGGCAACCGTCCCGATATTCGGGCAGACGGTCGATGGCGCGGAGCAGAACGAGTTCGTCTGTCCATCTGTATTTGTCACTGGAGACGGCACTGACGGTGTAAAGCATGATGCAGAACAGTGCCAAAGGTCGGATGATGTAATGGATTCTCATATCAGTTACAGGTTTTTATATGTAACGTGAAACCGCACGTTTTATTGTAAAAACGCCCGTACGCATCGAGCGCACGGGCGGTCCGAAATAAACTATTTAACCAAAATAATTGCCAGCCGCTGCCGGACAAGTATTGGGTGAATGTCATTTGTTCACGGTGTCGGGAGTGAACCGCAGCGTGTAGGTGTAGCTTCCGCTTGTGGGGCACTCATATTCCGGCAGGCAGACATCGCCTGCACAGCTGTTGTTTCCGAGTCCGCGCTGCCAGTAGTCGAAGTGGGCGAACACTTTGCCGTATCGGGTCAGGTCGTACGGATGGAGCACATTGCTCCACATTGTGTCGCCAGCATCGCCCCACTGAGCCTCATCATAGTGTGAGAGAGAGAACGCCACGGTGCCCATAGTCTCCACCTTGAGCGTCGTTCCGGTCTGCGGATTGGTTAGCGTAAGGTCGCGCAGAGCCTGATGGTCGCCCATTGTCTGCGGATGGGTGAGTTCCTCAAACATGTTGTCTACAGTAGTGGCGTAGCGTCCGAGGTATGAGCCGGTCTGCCTGTCCACATAGTTTGACCACGGTCCTTTGGCGTAATACTCCACTCCCTCGAAGCCGTCAGCGAACTCCATACCGATGCCCAGACGGCGTGCGGCGCGCTGAGGCGTGAGCGTGACACGCATGTCCACCACGCCTGAAGGATAGAACGTATAGGCTATGGTGTAGTTGCATATGGTGCCGCTGCCGCTCTGTGTCATGGTGACATTGTCTCCGTCCTTACCAAAAGACTTTGTTATGCGGTGGTTTGTCCATTGACTGAGCGCCATGGATTGCAGTTCGCTGCTGCGGTCGTTGTCTATGTCGCGGAAGCAGTTGAAGTCGGGTCCCTCCGCGATGAGCTGCTGTCCGTCGAATGTCCATGAGCTCATCTGTCCGTCACTTCCGAATCTTATCTCGAACGTCTTGCCTTCGGCGGTCGTTCCGCTTACGGTGTTGTTGCCCGAAGTGACGCTTCCTCCGCCGGTGACATCAGGCAGTTTATCGGCGCGTTCTTTAAGTATGAACTGCTCTTCTGCCGGAGTGTAGCCCGCGTCAGCCCATGAAGCGTCGTCCCGAAGACTCAGTCCCACCATTATGGTGTACTCTCCTTCAGAGTCGCAATCTGTGGTGTAAGGCACCTCTACCGTTCCTGTCTGACCCGGAGCGACGGCAGTCATCGGTGTGGAACCGTTCTCCACGAGCCGTCCGTCATGCAGAACGGTGTATGTAAGGTCGAACTCGCTCAGGTCGGTGAAGTTGTACTTGTTCTTCACTGTGAGCGTCTTGCCGTCCAGACTCTCGAAGTCCGCATACTGATAAACCTTCTTCACCTCGGCAAGTTTTGCCGTGCGGGCACGGTCGGTTGTTATTATTCCGTTGTTCATGAAGTTGCCCTGGAATCCGAAGTCTATACCGCTCGGACTGTTGTAGTCGTATCCCGACGTGAAGTAATGGAAGCCTCGGTCGTCCTGCTTCTGCCCTGCGAGCAGCTTCTGCGGGTCGTATATGGATGTGTCTACCCAGTCCCAGATGCATCCGCCAATGATTCCCGTGCTGCTCTCTATCACGTCCCAGTATTCCTGAAGGTTGCCAACAGCCTGTCCCATGGCGTGCGCATACTCGCAGATGAAGTAAGGCATGCCGTTGTTTCCGCGCGAATAGCCCCTCACCTGCGATACTGTGGGATACATGTTTGAGAACATATCGGAGTAGCCGCTTGTGGCACTTCCCGCCTCATAATGCACCATACGGTCGTCCAGTTTCTTTATCGCCTCATATGCGTCGCGCAGGTTGCTGCCGTTACCGCACTCGTTTCCGGTGGACCAGAATATGACGCTCGGGTGGTTGCGGTCGCGCAACACCATGCGCACATTGCGGTCGACGAACATCGAAGACCACGATGTGTTGCTTGTAAGTTCGTGATTGTAGTGGCACTCAACGTCAGCCTCGTCCATGCAGTAAAGCCCGTAGTAGTCGAACATGGCGTACATCTTGGGTTGGCGCGGGTAGTGGCTGGTGCGCACGGTGTTGACGTTCGACTGCTTCATGAGCGTTATGTCCTTCAGCATTGTCGGCACGTCAATGGCGCGTCCTTTCTCCGGATGGGTGTCCTGAGTGTTCACTCCCTTGAAGAACACGCGCTGTCCGTTGATGTATACAAGCGTTCCTCTCCGCTCGATGTTGCGGAATCCGTATTTTGTGGAGAACACCATCTCCTCGCCTCCTGAGGCATTGCTCTGGCGGACGACAACGGTATAGAGATGCGGTTTCTCAGCGTTCCACGGCGTGAGACCGGATAACTGACGGCTGCTGAGCGTGATGCTCTTCTCCGTCTCGCCCTCAGCCATGCTCACGTTCTGCGACATGCGTGCCACCTTCGAGCCGTCGGCATCGAGCAGCTGCACCTCTATCTGTTTCTCGGCTGCCTCTCCGTCGCGGTTGTCAATCTCCAGCGCGACGTTCAGCGTAGCCTGTGTGGCGGCTGTGTTCATGTCTGTCGCGGTGATGTAATGGTCGCGTACGAATGTCTTGGGAGTCGCCACGAGATACACGTCACGGTGTATTCCAGCCAGATGCCACATGTCCTGTCCTTCAAGATAGGAACCGTCGCACCAGCGGTAGACACGTACGGAGAGCTGGTTCTCACCGTCCTGGGTGACAAAACCGGTGATGTCGAACTCAGCGTCGGTGTTAGCACCCTCGCTGTAGCCTACATACCGTCCGTTAACCCATACCGCCGCGGCACTGTACACACCGTCGAAGTGGAGGAAGACGCGCTTGTCTCCCCAGCCCTCGGGCAAGGTGAAGGAACGGCGGTAGAAGCCTGTGGCATTGTTATCCTCAACGCCATACTGGGTCAGACCTCTGCGGGCGTAGGGAGGCTCGTAGTTGAACGGATAGCCCACGTTGGTATATACCGGTGTGCCGAAGCCTGCCATCTCCCACGAAAGGGGCACAGTGATGGTGTCCCAATTGGAGTCGTCCAAGCCTGCGGCATAGAACTCGCTTGATCCGGGACCGCTAATCGTGCCCGGAACAAAGCGGAACTTCCACGTGCCGTTGAGGTTGAGAGTCATCGCCTTCTCCGGTGTGAGCCACGGAGTGTTGTAGAACGGGTCGGCGTTCATGTCCGCCGTAGAGGCGTAAGGAATGAATGTGGCGTGCGCATCTTCCTTATAGTCGCCCAGCTTCTGCTGGTCGGAGATGAACGATATGTCGAATATGCGCTCCTCCTGTATGGGAGGTTCGCTTCCGCCCTCGGCTTTTGTGAACACATACGACACCGCATTGTCCTGACTTGTAGTGCTCACCGGTGAACCGTCAGTGACCGTAAGATAATAAGGAACGCCGTTGAATCTGACGCAAATCTTATAGCTTCCGTCGTCCTGGGGCTCGAAGCTGAACAGCTGGTTGGCGTTTCCCTTCTCCACCTGCCACTGCAACGGTGGTTTCGTTTCGCCGTCGCACGCCATGTCGAGAGCCTTGCCTGAATATTCGTTCACGAGTCTGTAGCTGTATTCTGACGCTGTCTCCTCATACTCCAGACGCCACTGCTGGTTGGTGGTGTTGGCGAGAGACTCCACAAGGATGGGCGCATCGTTAGCCGTGGAGTTCACCGTAAACACGCTGTTAGGGTTGCCTGCCACGCTGATATAGTACTTCTCACCCACCGCAGGCGTTCCGTCACCGGTCGTACCTCCGCCTTCTCCGCTCTCGTCGGGAGTAATTACGCTCACCTCTTTATATGTAGCCCAGCTGCGGGTGTTTCCTTCAAGGCTTCCCACAGTGAGCGAGCCGAGGGCGTAAAGCTCCCGCATGGCATCCGCAGTATAGCTTGCCATGAGCTCGCCATTGATGTGCAGACCCTCCTTGTCGAGCTCCACGGTGAGGTCGGTGCTGGTCAGCGTGTATTCGCTCCGCACGCTCGTCTGCTGCATGTTCACCCAGTTGAGCTGCAACCGGCGGCTCGACGGAGTATAATAAAGGTGTATGTTGTGGCTGCCATACCACACGCTGATGTCACCGCCGATGGAGAGGATGTTCTCATTCTCGTTGAAATTCTGACATGAGGAGAGGTCTATTTCCGCCCGTAATGTCTGCGTACCAAGGTCTATTTCACCTAATGTCTTTGAGAACTGACTGCCATTGGGTGCAAAACTTTCCCACAACACCTCTTTTGTCTGTGCCGTAGAGTTTGTCGTTGCCGCAAGCCATAGCAGCGCGGAGATAACCGCTATTATTATATTATTATGTGTTGTAATTTTCATTGTCCTACATTTTATTTTATTACGACTTTCTTTCCATCTGTCACATACACTCCAGGTGTCATACCGTCAGTATCGTCAGAGTTCTTTCCAGTACTCTTTCCGTCGATTGTGAATACTTCTCCCGGCTCGCCATCAGAGGTTAGAGTACCCTCGATGCCTGTTGTTCCATCGTCTATTGCCCATGCGTTGAGCTTTGAGCCTGCCGTACCATCGGTAATATAACAGCGGAAACCCTTTGACTCCATCGGAGAGACGAGCTGATATACCTTGTGTCCTGTGCCTATGACGAAAGCGTCAGCAGGGACTTCCATCTTGTTGAAGCAACCGCGCATAAATACCCCATCATGCTCTACATCGAGCGGTTTCTGTGCAAATGAGGTCACTCCGTCTATCTCATAAAAACCACTTTCCGGGGTGGAGTTCTTCGGATTGATGAGATAAGGCTTACCAGCCGTTATACAATCTGCGTATGTAAAATGCATCGTTGTACCATCACAGCTTGTGAATGCGGCAATAAGTGTGCCCTCACCGAATACAGACCGTACCTGCGCGGAGTTCATGTCGAATGGCAGACACAGCGTATTCCATCCTCCGGAAGACAGAGTGCGCCGCAGCCGCACCTTAACACCGCCCTCAGAATCATAAGGCTCGTTGTACTCAGTCGCGTTCTCATCAAACATCACCGTGTTTTCCTCATATCCGCTCTCTGCCACAAGTTTCCATCCTCCGTCAGCATACAACGCATCCGGCATATATGTATCCTGCGTCACCTCACCATTCTCACCACCATAAATATAGGTGAATGCATTGCTTTCCCTGTTAAGATAAGCCACGCGGCATGCGTCCTCCACATTGCCGTCTTCACTTGGTCTGATGAGCCATCGGTCATACTGTCCAGAGCCATCGGAACTAAGTCCGTCATGAGTTGACGCTGTTATGCGTCCCTGAGGAACGGTCATATAGAACGTTCCTGCAACATCACCCGTAGAGGTCAGAGTCACGGCTGTTCCGGAGCCACCAAGTTTCACTGAGCCATCGGGCATGGCAGTGAGCCATGCATTGCGTCCTGTGTTGTAGATATAATATGTTTGTCCATCCTCCGGAGTCTGCGGCGACGACTGAGCGTGTACGGCAGAAGCGGTCATAAGGATGAAAAAAATTGTTGCTGTTGTTTTCATTGCTTTCTGTGTTGTCGTTGTAGTCAAGTCTGATTGCGTGTCACCATTTGGTGTCCCAAACATCATTGTTGTTCTCTTTACCCAATATCTCCGTCGGGTTCTCATGCGTCACTCCTTCTCCTCCAAGTCCGTTCTCCATACTTAGAGTCATATCGGATTCCTCTTCGTTACTTCCCTGCAAGATATCACTCTCAGTCTCCATACCCACAACGACAGCTTCAGGTCTTGTGTAATGTTCTTTTTTCATAAAATGCGTATTTTGTTGTGTTAATGATTGTTTATAGTGCGGCACTATGAATGCCGTCTTTAATAATGCAAAAAAGCCAAGCGTATCCATATCTGGAACGCCTGGCTTTATATGATTACTACGTTATGGCAGTATATATGTCATTGAAAAATTATCGAACAACATGTTTTCTACCATTTACAATATAGATGCCCTTTGCAAGTCCATTAAGTGATGTGCCTTCAGCAACCTTCTGTCCGTTGAGGTTGTAAATGCCTGTTGCGTTGACATTATTCTCTCCTTCTACTGTGATGCCGCTTATACCATTGGTAATATCTCCATCACCAAAGTCGATAGAAAGTTCTTTCGCACCAGTGAAAGAAGGTCCTTCAAGCTTCCACATTGTACCGGTGAGGTTTGCCCAAGTGTTATCAGCATCCAGATAGAACATCTTACCTCTTGATACAACGTATGCATCTTTTGGTGCTGTCTGATTCCAGTAGAAGTAACCGGTGAAATTAAGATCTTTTCCTTCGTTTGTATATGTTTTTGTTACGATACCATCTTTATATGTTCCTCCGTTGGCTTTAATCAGCTCACCAAGTTTTGACGTTCTTGTCAAACCGTCAATCTGATATATTGGACCATAATATGTAACAGGTACTTTTGTATCACCTAATTCATCGTTGCTATATACATCAAATTTGTATGGCATATTTCTTGCTACTTCCGGTGCTTTGGTTACTTTTATTACATAGCAGTCTCCTGCCAATATAACTGTTGCATTTGGGTTGGTTTTCAAATCTACTGCTTCAAAGCGAATCTGATTGCCATTGTTTGCAAGACCTACGAGTTTGCTAAGCTTAACATCGTTACCGAATGCATTTCTTACCTGTGTAGCTGTCAGGTTAACCGGCAGAACGAGAGCTTCCCATTTAGCATTAGCTTCCTGACCTGCTGCTGTGATATTGAAATCGCGTACGAGGTTGAACTGACGTGCGTAGCCATACTGATACTCGTCTATACCATCTGTATTGTTTTCAGAGAAAGGGGTGTTGTCTGTGCCATATGAATCAATACCAAATTCGTATGTTCCTGAATATTTAACATCGATATTTGCAATGTAAAGTGTTCCTTGCACTTGATTTTTTGCAGCACCGATTGTCAGGGTACCAGTTTTACCGTCTTCACCTGCAGTAACTGTTACATTCAGTGTAATTGTCTTGAATGCAGTGTTAGGATTGTAGATGGCATCAGAACTCTTTGTGTAATCACCACCGGTTGCCAGGTATTCTCCTGCAGCGACGTTGCCACGGAAGTATTTTGGGGCACTTGCAGTTAATACATCCTTATGATAGTTGTAGAAATTCGTAGTAAAGTTTGTCTGATCTCCGTCAGTAAGAACCGGTATTTCCGCACCTTGGTTCACCCCGCTTGTTCCTGCTGCAAAAAGGAATGCGATATTGCTGTTGTTTGTGTTATCAATTTCATTATCGTCATCAGAAACGAATGCTTGTGCAGTAATTGTATATGTTCCTGGTCTTATGCCGCTTATCTGCTGGCGCATAATTATAGGTTTTTTCATCTCTCCGGCACTGAAGCTACCATAACTCTTTGCATAGTCAAGTGTTATATTGGTTTGTCCATCGTGATCTTTAACAGGGATACCTTTAATGGTTTCTGCACCAGGAGCCATTGAACGGTATGCTTCGTAAGATGCAATTCCAAGACCTGTTCCATTAGGTGTGCGTTGTCCATTTACCCTTTCAAACCCTACGTTGTCTTCTGTTAATTGACTTCCATGTGAAGTTCCACTAATTGTCCACCATTGCCAAGATGATGTTCTATCCATATAACGTACAAAGCGTGTATTCTGGAACAAACCGCTTACTTCGATGTTTGTCTGATGGGTAACGTTAAGCAATACGTCGCGGAATGCAGTACGAGGTATAAGAAGCCAGTAACTATTAGCAGGATTATCATCATATACCAATAGCGTGTTTTTTGTTGTTTCTATACCAAGGTATTGGTTCCCTACGTTCTGAATATCATAATATGTTTTCCCTGATGGATTGGTCGATGTATGAGCAGTAAGTGTCCAATTCTTTTCTTCAGCAGCATTTCTGTCAAGGAAGACTCTCTTTGTCTCTGGCTCCATTCCTAATGAAACACCCTCAGTTGGATTATAAAGAGTTCCATTAAAGTTAGCAGTGCTTACGTTTCCGTTGCGTTGAACATTTCCCGATACAGTTAATTTCATTCCTCGGTTTGAGGCAATAGCCTGTGTTCCATATTCACCTCCAGCGTTAACAAATGTGTATTTGTTATTCTGGCTATCCCAGTGACACAGATATATTCCGTCTGCAGCGCTTTTTGCTTCAGTGAATGTTACGGCATAATTTATCCATTCAATCTGCTCTTCCGTCTCATAAGTTTGCGCGGATGCTGTTGTCTTGACACCAAATACGGCAGTCAAGATCAATGCCATTAATAATGTAAACTTCTTCATGCTTTTGCTTTTTACCTTGTTGTTTTTATTCCCATACATTAAAACTCTTAGAACTACTTGGACGATTAGGAGTCCACTGATCATTAGCTTCATCAGTGATTTGGTCCTCATCGTCAGGACCAATGATAGGGAGTGATTCTTCGCCTGTATGCCATGACTCGGTAAGCAAGGCACCTTCCGTCTTCACTTCCACAACGGAAGTGTTAGGAATAAGATACTTTTTTTTCATCATGCGTTAATTTAATTTATATGTTATTATTTCACTTAATTCAAATGTTGCACACTATTATTTCATCATTTCATCATTGTGTGTGCATGTATGCAGCCGGATATGTTTGCGGCATGCGCTGTAGAGTAAAAGAAAATAGCTTGATTTTAAGATTTATGCCTTCTTTCCGTAATCTGTTTTTTTAATGTTGTACTTGTTATATTCAGTAATACATTCAACAATATAGTAGTACCTCCATATCGGGAGGAACGTGCCGTATTTCAACTAAACCTCTGCAAGAGTTAATACTTTTATGAAAACAAGACAAATAAATGGGGATAAAAATAACACTGTAAAGGTATTTTTTAACAATAAGAGGGAAAGAACAGGAAGGGGAAAATATAAAAATTAAAAGAGTAAAAAGGTAAAACGGTAAAGGGAAAATAAGATTTTTAAAGGTAAAAGGGTAAAAATTAAAGAGGTAAAAAGGGAAAATGAGAGGGTGAGGAGGTGAGAGAGTGAGTAGGTGAGATGGTGAGGGAATGGATGTTTATACGTTTTCGGGAGTAAAAAAGGGTTGGCAACGGGAAATGGGGAAAGAGGAACGGATATGGTGGGAAATGTGGGTTATGGAGCAGGAAAAGGGGTGTCGGGGAGGTGTTTTAGGGCTGACGGACGGGGAAAAATGTGACGACGGAGGACGGCGGAGAGGTTATGACGATACCGGTATGCGCTAAGGAAACGTATATTTATGCGTTTTAAGGAGTAAAAATATTGACAACGGGAAATGGGGAAAGAGGAACGGACGGGGCGGAGGATGTGGGGTAAGGAGCGGGAAAAGGGATGTCGGGGAGGCGTTTTAGGGCTGACGGACGGGGAAAAATGTGACGGCGGAGGACGAAAAAGGCTTTTCCGCACTGCCAGATTGCCCGTATGGCGGTGCCGGACGTACCACATCGCGACTTGAAACGGGCTTTTCCGCAAGGCGAAAAAGCCCGTTCGGCAGCGCAGGAAAGGCGATAACAAACGGCAGAAAAGCGTAAGGCATTGTGTGACAAGGCATTGCGTAAAGCCCGCGAGAATCGCGTATTTGCGCCCGGAGGAGGCACTACAGACAAATACGCGCCCTATTCGGAGTTGGCGTGAATATTTATTCATCGCACACCCATGCGTTATGCATGTTTATGCATTTATGCTGCGATGCCGTCACAGTTACGCCGCACCATTTTCGGCAGAAGGGTTTGGACGAACCGTTAATACGTGAGATAGCTATAACGAAATCACGATGCCAAGTTCACAAACGGTTCCTGCACAGCAGTTCCCCACACCATCCCCTCAATGGCGACAGCCCTGTAGAGACGCAAAATTTTGCGTCTCACGAGAAGGTTTTCACAAGGAGGGGCAGCGATAATGTGCTGACGGTGGGTGCGTTTGTTGCACGGGAGACGCAAGATTTTGCGTCTCTACTTTGGTGGATTGTGATATCATATAGCAGAAATTGGGATGGAATAATGGTGGCGTAGCCTTGTAGAGACGCAAAATCTTGCGTCTCACGAGGGAGGTAAGTACAAAGAGGGATAACCATAATGTGCTGACGACGGGTGTGTTTCTCGCTTGTGAGACGCAAGATTTTGCGTCTCTACTTTGGTGGACTGCGATATTATATAGCGGGAATCGGGATGGAATAATGGTGGCGTAGCCTTGTAGAGACGCAAAATTTTGCGTCTCACGGGGAGGTAAGTACAATGAGGGATAACCATAATGTGCTGACGGTGGGTGTGTTTGTTGCACGGGAGACGCAAGATTTTGCGTCTCTACTGGGCTGACGCCATATAATAAAACAGGGATAATGGATATTTTATGCATGTTTTTATGCGATATTCGGCTTAAAACAATTACCTTTGCGTGTCACGGTGAGACGACTGCCATACATGCGGAAGCCTGTAGGGTTACGCATAAACATACCGTTACATAACCGTTGATACCGCGACGATGACCTGATAACTTATTTATTAACTTCAAACAAAACACATACAAATCCATGCAAGACATGTTTCATGACCAATACAGGGTCAGCTCCACGCGAGTGGACTGGACGGATTATGAATGCGGAATATACTTCATAACGATATGCACAGCCGGAAAGAAGCACTGCTTCGGTGAGGTGGAGGACAACATTGAGCCACGGATGGTGTTGTCAGAGTTAGGAAAGCATCTGGAGGAATGCTGGTATGACAAGCCCCTTCATTTCCCATTCGTAGAGCCGGGACCTTTCGTCGTCATGCCGAACCATATGCATGGCGTTGTCATTATGAACGATGACAACACCGCGACGCACGATTTCACAACGCAGCAAAGCAACGTCTTCGGTCCGCAGTCGCGCAACCTTGCATCCGTGGTACGAGGTCTGAAGGTGGGAGTAACCAAATATGTGAGGCGGCACGGCATACCTTTCGAATGGCAACCACGTTATTTTGAGCATATAGTCCGTAACCAAAAGGATTTGAACAGGATAACGCTTTACATTGAAAGGAATGTCACGGTATGGGCGATGAAGGGTGAGGAGTATGAGGAGGCATGGATGGAGAATGCGGCGTTACGGTAATAAGTGATGCGGCATCATTGTCAATGGCATTCAACATGTGATATACCCGAATTAAATAATGGTGGCGCCAGCCCTGTAGAGACGCAAAATCTTGCGTCTCACGAGTAGGTATGCGCAAGGAGGGACAGGCATGACGCGCTGATGCTGGATGCGTTTGTTGCTTGTGAGACGCAAGAGTTTGCGTCTCACGGGGAGGTAAGCATTTGTTTGTCAGCGTATTATAGCGTATGGATATTGGGATGGGCTGGACGGGAGACGCAAGATTTTGCGTCTCTACTTTTAGGAACAAGCGACATGGCAATGGGGAAAATATATAGGGCATGCGGCGGGGCGGAGGGAGCGGCGTACATGTATCGAAAAACAAAAAACGGGGAACGGAAGCATTATTTTGGGCGAGTGTTGACATTTACCGTTTTTTTTTCTAATTTTGTATGCTGAACTTCCGCATCCGAAGGCGGCACGACAGGCATATGACTGCGCCGCGCGGCGGGAGGCAGGATGAAGACAAAACAACGCACAGCAATATGAACACACGCCCGAACATGTCCAAGCAACAGGTCGTGGTGTCGCTGACCTCATTCCCAGCAGCGGCGCCCTATGCGGCGAAAGCCATACAGTCTGTCATCAACGGCTCGGTGACGCCGGACAGGATTGTGCTGTATCTCACGTTCGCACAGTTCGGCACGGAAGGCATTCCTGCGGAACTGACAAGGATGGCGGAGCAGAACCCTGTATTCGAGATAAGAAACTACGACACGGACATAAGGTCGTACAGAAAGCTCATTCCGGCACTGAGAGACTTTCCCGACGCCGTGATTGTGACCATAGACGACGATGTGGCATACCACCCCAACATGCTTCGCGACCTGCTCAGGCTGCATGACGAGCTACCGGAGGCTGTCATCGCCCACCGCGCAAAGCTGATGAAGCCGGGCATGCCCTACCGCACGTGGACAAAATACCGCTGGTATGACTTCCTGACAAAGCGCATACACCGCAGCTACAGAAACATACAGACGGGTGTGGGAGGCGTGCTCTATCCGCCTGGAGCGCTTAAAAAGGACATGCTCGACGAAGAGCTGTTCACACGACTGGCACCCACCACCGACGACATATGGTTCTGGGCGGCGGGCGTGGCTAACGGTACGTACGTGGTGCCGGTGCCCTTCGGACACAACAAGCCCAAGGGACTGAAGAAGCCGAAGGAGCTGTCGCTGAAAACAGTGAACTACAAGACAGGCACCGACAGGAATGCCGCCGCGCTGAGAGCCATAATGGAGAGGTTTCCGGAAATAGGCGACAGACTCAGCGAAGAAACCCGGAGCGCAGGACGGTGAGCGGCGGACGAACCGCAGGCACAGCCACGCGGGCACGGGAAAGAGCCACGGCAGTGCCTCCGGCAAGGAAGAACAGACATAAGGAGATTATCCGGCAACAATACAATGAATATGATATGGAAAATAAAAATCAAGATATTGACCTCGTATACTTCTGGGTGGACGGCAACGACCCGGCATGGCAGGCAAAGCGCAACGCCTTCATCGGCAATGTGAAGGCGACCGACGAGAAGAACTGCAAAGGACGCTACGCCAACAACGACGAACTGAGATACAGTCTGCGCTCGGTAGCCATGTACGCTCCGTGGATACACAGGATATTCATAGTGACAGACAATCAGGTGCCGGAATGGCTGGACACGTCAAACCCCAAGGTGCGGATAGTGGACCACAAGGAGATATTGCCGGAAGAGAGTCTGCCGTGTTTCAACTCATGTCTGATAGGACATTATGTGTACAGAATACCGGGACTGTCGGAGCGTTTCCTCATGGGCAACGACGACACCTTTATAAACAGGGAGGTGACTCCAGACTGTTTTTTCAACAGTGAGGGCTACCCCATCATCAGACTGAAACGCAAGCCGCTGAGAAAACTGCGGTGGTTCTGGCGGGAGAAGATACGCAGAAAACCGCTGAAGAACTACAGCAAGACGGTGGAACGCGCCTCGCGGCTTGTGGACGAGAAGCTTGGAAAATACTACACGGGCATGCCCCACCACAACATAAACGCCCTCTCGAAGAGCGTGTGCAGGCAGGTGGCGGAGGAGATAATGCGCGACGAGTTTCTCGCCAACAACAAAAACCACATGCGCAGCAACGACGACGTGCAGAACATCGTGTTCTCCTACGTGGCACTGGCGGAGGGACGGGGCGAGCTGCGATATGTTACGGACAAGGAATCGATGCTTGTCATGATTCACAAACACCATCATTACAGAAGGTTTGAGGAACGCAATCCGATGCTGTTCTGCATGAACGACTCCGAATATGCTACGGATGAGGACCGCATGATGGAGAAAGCCTATCTGGAGAAACGCTTCCCCGACAAATCGGAATTCGAAAAATAAGACAACAGGACATATGGCGCACGAAACGATGGACATAGACTTAGTATATCTGTGGGTCGACGGAAACGACCCTGAATGGCTGGCGAAGCACAACGCCTGCGTGGGAAAGATGGAGGCGAAATCGGCGACCGACTGCAAGGGACGGTATGCCGACAACGACGAACTGAAGTACAGTCTGCGCTCGATAGAGAAATACGCTCCGTGGATACACCGTATTTTCATCGTGACAGACAACCAGACTCCGGCGTGGCTCGACACGTCCGACCCGAAGATAAGGATTGTGGACCATTCGGAGATAATGCCTGCCGTGAGCCGACCGTGCTTCAACGCCACGGTGATAGAACATTTCATATGCGACATTCCGGGACTTGCCGAGCATTTCCTCTTTGCCAACGACGACATGTTCATAAACCGTCCGGTGACGCCCGAAACGTTCTTCGCCGAAGACGGACTGCCCATAATAAGATTCAACCGCAGACCGTTCAGGAAGTTCACACTATGGTATAAGGAGAAGGTGCAGGGCAAGAAGCTGAGCAACTACATACAGATAATACGCAACGCGGCTGAACTTGTGGAGAGGAAATACGGGAAATATTACGGCGGAAAGACCCATCACAACATTGACGCATACCTGAAAAGCGACTGCCAACACGTGGAGCGGATGTTCAGAAAGGAGATAGAGCCGACGCTCACCAACCATGTGAGAAGTGCGAACGACATACAGCGCAACCTGTTCGCCTACGTCGCGCTGGCTGAGAAGCGCGCCCATCTGCACTATGTGGGGCAGCGGACGTCGTTCAGACTGCACATACAGAACGAGAGCCATTACGCCAAGCTGGAGCGATACAACCCCATGCTGTTCTGCATGAACGACTCGCAGTATGCCGGGGACGCCGACCGCGAGAGGGAGAAAGCATGGCTTGAAAGGCGGTTTCCGGAGAAATCGAGGTTCGAGAAATAAGTCTCAGTCGTCCTCAATGTCGTTGAGGTCATACACCTTGAAGTATCTTGACGGCACGTTTCTGTTGGTTCCGCTCGCCCTGCCGCGCGCCTGCTTCTCCAGAAACTCCTCATACGACCTCACGGCATAGTGGTTGATGCGTATCACGTCCTGCTGCGGCTCGCGCTCGCGGAAGTTCTTTTTAATGGGATTGCCGTGCGAGTCGGCTGCACAGCCTGATATGCGCGCCGCCTCATGACAGCCTATCATGTTGAACACACGGCGCGGAT
The DNA here is from genome assembly GCF_900079775.1 of Leyella lascolaii. Classification (GTDB taxonomy): domain Bacteria; phylum Bacteroidota; class Bacteroidia; order Bacteroidales; family Bacteroidaceae; genus Prevotella; species Prevotella lascolaii. The sequence goes on from NZ_LT556034.1 coordinate 52,825, forward strand.
CGACAATGCTTTTCACGTGTCTGTTAAGCACATGGGATGGTTGCGAGTGGCTTCTGAACCGCTCCATCATCGTGCCGGGCAGCCTCTTCTTGGCTCCGCCGCTGCCGTATACGAGCCAGTTTATCTCTACCGCCGGGAACGCCTCGAACCTTCTGAGGAACTCAGGAATGGTACGGTCTTTCACCGGAACGATGAACTCGTCCAGATCTATAAAGGCTATCCACCGCGCGTCAAAGCGGTGTCTCCTCAGACAGTCGTCGTAAGCGGCAAGCTGACGCCTGTAGCCCGGGAACCGTATATACTCCACCAGTCCCGCCCTGACATACTCCTCCAGCACCGACCTGGTGCAGTCTGTGCTCTCGTTGTCATAGATATAGAACTTTTCAACGCCACGGCTGCGATGCCATTCAATCCATTCCTTGAAATAAGGACCCTCGTCCTTGGCTATGGCGCACACCGCCAGATAATACTGCGGCTGCGTGTGGTCGTGCCTCAGACGCCATTTCAGCCTTACGGCGTTAAGAAGTCCGAAGCGCAATATGCCCCGCCACCTGTTCCTTGTCATCTTGTGCGGAATCATTCCGGCGACTATCTCAGCCATCACCTTATTCATAAGCAAGTGTCTGTTAAGGTTAAACGGTCATCTCAGCGTTCGAAGCCCGACTTCTCCGGGAGTATGCTTTCAAACGCGGCACGTATGTCTGCCATCACCCGGTCGTAGTTACGTATGTGCACATTGTCGTTGAGACATATCAGCGAATAGGACTGGTTGTATATCGCCCTTACCGCCTGCCGGGGTCTGACCATGAGCGGAAACATCTTCGTATCGCTGTAAGTGTTGTACGGCTCGAAGTTTCCGCGGCATATCTGCCATGTCCGGAACAGCTCGGGAGTGAGGTCGTTGAGTGCGCGGAACCTGTTGGCAGATGTCTCGGTAAGCTCCTTTCCCGCTACAGCCCACACCTCTTCGAAAGTGCTTTTCAGATAAGGCTGGGCGTTGTGCGGCGTGCGCAGGGTGATGAACTTGCCGTAAGGCTTCAGCAGATAGTTCCAGCGCGCCTTCGAGCCATAGCTCTTATGAAACCACTTGTCGCGGTCGCGCCTCATCACCTCACGCTTGTCGAAATGACGGTTTATTATCTTCAGGTTGTTCTTTATCCTCTTATACCACTGCGACCACGACGGATTGTAGAGGAAGGCGGCTATGTCGCATGGCATGCCGTTCCTGAAGAAGCGGGCAGGAGTGATGGTGTTTATGATATAGAAATCGTCGTTGAAATAGACGAAATGGTCTGCCAGACCGGGTATGCGGTGTATATACCGCTCTATAACAACCGAGTTGTATGTGGGCAGGAATTCCTCCGGGATGTAATCCTTATGGTTCACCAGATTTATCTTAGGGTTGCTTTCGTCGAGCCACTCCGGCTTCTGACCGCTTGTGACGAAGTGTATCCTGCGCACCCAAGGCGCGAACTTCTCCACACCGCGGAACCAGTAGCGGAGGAAGCCATTGTCGCGGAAGCGTGCCTCCGACACCCCGTTCTTAGTGTTTTCCTTCCTCCCGGAATACTTCGAAAAATCCGCCTGCCACTTCGGGTCGTTCATATCAACCCACGTTATAACAAAGTCTATATCCATGACACTATAGAATTCCTGTTTATGTTTCTTTTATTTTATATTATCATCCCGCCTGCTTTCTGGCATGCTTGAAACGCCGGTGCGTCCACAGATAAAGCTCCGGCTGCCTGCGTATGGCATCCTCGAGCATGCGGAAATAGATGGCTGTGAGCTCGAAATCGGGCAACGACGAGGGAGCATCGTGCATCCTCACATACTCAGCCTCGTAATAACCGCGCCTCACACGCCTCACACGGAGAAACCATGCCTCAAATCCGTAATGCTTGGCTATCTTCTCCGTACCCACAAGAACGGGCACCTCATGATTGAGGAAATGCAGGAAATGACGCGAGTCGCGTTTCCTCGGCGACTGGTCGGCTATAAAACCGACTACGCATATGCTGCCGGCGCGCGCCTGTTCGTTGATGTAGCGCGCTGTCTTGCGCATCTCCACACACGTCGCCCCCATACGTTCGCGGTTGCGCATCATGATGCGGTCCACGCTCTTGTTGCGCAGCCTATGGTATATCTCAGCCGATGTGGTGGTCTTCTCGAAATACAAAGGCATGGAGGAACACCATTCCCAGTTGCCGAAATGACCCATATACAGCGCGACGGACTTACCCTCCCGCTGCACGGCATTGAACTCATCCATGTTTACGAATCGCATCCTCCGCCCCATCTCCTCGCGCGAGATGGTGGTCATCTTGCATGTCTCGAGCAGATTGTCCGCAAAGAAACGGTAGAACTTTTTCTCTATATCAAGTATCCCGCGAGCGTCTTTCTCAGGGAAAGACTCCGTGAGATTCCTCCGCACAACCGCACGTCTGTACCTGAACACATAATATATCAGAACATACAACACGTCTGATATGACGTACATCACCCCGAAAGGGATGTGCGACAGGAGCTTCAAGAAAAAATACAGCAGATGATATGTCATATTTCCCAAACCGTTTTTAAAGTACTTTCATTCATCAACCATATGCCGGATGACACGCCACCGGATGCCGCGCGCTGCCCGGCAAGCCTCATCCTGCGGCTCTGAGACACGGGCGTCACACCGCCCTTCCGCCTGCGAGAGGCATCTTTCAGGGCGCGTACGGCACCATAAGCCGACAGCATTGCATGCCACGCGGCATCTCCCGCAGACACCGGAAACACGCCCCGGTAATTCCGGCGCATTATGGTCATATTAAGAATATGTTGCAAAAGTAATCTAAAAATCCCACTTTCAGCCTATTTTATGCGCTAAATATACGACATATGCCGTTTTACTGTTAATCTTCGCGTCATACGCGTTGGCATATATCGCGCATGAAAGGTTGCCGCACGACAGGATTACACGTACGGAGTCACATATTGCGGACGGCGTCGCTTCGCCATACAGACTGCCTTACGCCCCTGTCGGGACGCTAAAGGCATAGCGGAATACAGGCATAGGGATAATACGGCATCAAAGCTTTCCGTTGCAAAAAACCATTTCTTCAAGTTCCGGACTGCCTGAGTCCTTAATCTCTCTGAGAAACAGACGCGCGCACATCTCGGCGTCGTCACCTGCCCGATGATGCCTTCCGTACGTTATCCCGAACTGTCCGCAGAGATAGTCGAGGGTGTTGCAGCGGAAGTCGTAAAGCTTTCTGGCTGCGCGGAGCGAGCAGTAATAGGTGACGTCCGGCTTGTCGAGACCGTACAGTTCGAGCGAACTGCGGATGCAGCTGATGTCGAACGCTGCGTTGTGAGCCACAAGGACAGGGCACGCGCGAAGATATTCCGATATTTCAGTCCACACCTCCGGGAAGTCAGGCGACATCTCCGTGTCGTCCGGGCGGATGCCGTGTATCTGCGTGTTCCAATAACTGTATACATTGCCTTGCGGACGCACAAGCCACGACCGGGTCTCCGCTATCCGTCCGTCACGCACCACGCATATGCCCGCCTCGCATATAGAGGCACGCCTTCCGGTGGCTGTCTCAAAGTCTATCGCAATGAAATCTATTCCTCGCATATAAATATCACTCACGTTTTGCATGTCACATGTCACATGAGAGAGAAGGAGTCACGGGTGCTGAGAGCCTCATCATGAACATGCGCACATAGTTTTCAAAAAATATCTTTACCATGCAGAACGTCCGCATACCCACCCTACACCTGTCGCGGAAGTATGGACAAGCGGATATTCTGATGGTGCAAAGATACTCATATGTATGTAAACAAACGGCAAGAAAATGATTTTTCTCTTAATAAAGGCATCAGCCAGAAGCCGGTGACACCGTTACGCGCATCATCATTTTGCGTCCTGACGCCAAATGATGGCAAGACATGGCAGGACTGCACCGGCATCGTTTCATTGAGACTTATGCCAGACAGCCTGAACGGACGAGTCAGATTACAGAGATGGCAAGCGAACCCGACAATCCTTTCGCGGCATCCTTGACATTCAGAATGATTGTCCCCGGACTGTCAGAAGCCTGTACCACAACGACCAGCTTACCGCTGAAAAGTCTCATTTCCGGCTTAGTGAACGGCTGAAGCGACGTGGCATCCCCGTTGCAAGCCGCCCGGTAGTGCCCTGCTCCTGTCACCTCGAACGTGAGATTGTCGTCAGCCGTAGGTATCTCATTGCCGTCTTTGTCAACAAGACTCACTGTGACAAAGCACAGATCGTCACCGTCTGCCCTCAGCCGGGTGCGGTCAGCAGACAGCTTCAGGGCAGCTGCCTCACCTGCTGTAAGCACGGTTTTCTCATCCGTCTTGTTGCCGTTAGCGTCATAAGCGACGACCTTCAGCTCTCCTGGAGTGTATACCACATCATTCCACATCAGACGATAGCGGTGTGCACGTGCCTCCGCTTCCTCCGGTGTGGCAGGTTTTCCTTTCTTCCATTCGCCTTCCACGCCAAGGTCTTTACTTCTCTTTCCTTGGCTGACACCGTTGACAAAGAGCTCCGCAACAGGATAATCGGTATAACAGAACACAGGTATTTTCTCACCCTCATGTCCTTTCCAGTTCCAGTGAGGAAGCAAATGAAGGGTGTGGTCTTTCCTGTTCCATACCGACCGGTAGAGATAATACCGGTCCTTGGGAAGCCCTGCCAGGTCGACAATGCCGAAATAACTGCTTCGGCTTGGCCAGTTTGTTATTATTGACTCTAACTTCACAATGTCTGTTTCTATCACCAGCGACTTCTCCGCGGCAATGAATATGAACTTCTTGTCAGGATTGGCTTGCCTGAAACCGTCGAACACCGATTCGCACAACGAGACTGCATCAAACGCTGACATGATTATAAGATTGTCTCCGGCGTCTTCAAGACGATTCAGCTCGAGTATGCGATGAATCATGTTATTGAGCTTCACGGCATTGGTGTAGACCGTATCAAGAGTGTGCCGTATCTGCTCACTGTCGGTCTTTTCCTTAAGAACGCTTACCGGTCCCATAATCAGGGACAGAGGTGTCTTAAGCTCGTGGGAAACGGCTGACAGGAAATTGACCTTCTTCTCGACATTCATCAGTGCCTGTGCCCTTTCGCGCTCACGCGCTCTCGCATGCCGCGTCTGCGCACATACCACAATATGCACCCTATAACAGAAAGCAACAGAAGGACATATAAAGAGACCGCCCAGACGGAAAGATAATACGGATAGCCCACACGGAGTGGGATAACGACAGGCGACTGCGGACTGCCGACGGTTTTTATCTGTATATCATAATCACCGGGACTCATGCCGGTCAGGCTTATCATGCCGGCTCCCTCCGGCATCGCAATCCATTCTTCGCTGCCGTCTGATGACTTCCTGACAAGCCTGTATTCTATATGCTGCACCACATCGGGAGAATAGTCAAGCGTACTCACAAGAAGTGACACGTTCTTATCATATGCCACCGACAGACCGGCGGGATTGCCAACCAGATTGTTCAGTCTGATGTCATCGCCTTCCGGACATTCCATCACCAGTCTGACAGTACCTATCTCCTGTGCCTTGCTGAGCGATGCCTTGTCAACTTCCACTATCTCGTCCAACGCTCCCAAAATCACCTTACCGCTTCCAGCATCATCCCATATTGCCGTAAACGCATATCGGGGAACAGGAACAGCCGACGGAACAAGGGTGTTGCCGTCTATGTTCCACATGTTATTCAATGTGGAAACCCACACTCCCGTTCCGACGGGAGCCATCGTCAGCACAGCGGCATCGTCTCCCGTATGCGGGAACTTCACATCAACCGTTCCGCCGTTTCTGTCTATGACAAGCGCGCCTCCGTCATAAGCACACCACAGGCGTCCTCTGCTGTCCAGACACATGTGTGAGGGCATGCCTCCCGAAACCTTTCTTACATCAATCCGCCTTATCTTTTTGCCGGTGACATTGTAACGGTATATGTTACTGTCATCATAAAGTAATATCCACAGATTCCCATCCTTATCGGCAACCATACTGTTCACATAGTTGTTTGAAAGTTCCTTGCCCATACGCAAGGAAATAAGCGAACTTATCTTTATGAAACGGCATACGGAAGAGTTTGAGGCTATGGACATGCCATGCTCTGTCCCCAGCCATATGTTATCATCCTTATCGGTCATGACACACCATATCTGATCACCGGAAAGTGAGCCGCTGTTACGGGTGTCGCGCTTGTAATGGGAAAGCGTTCCGGCATCATCGTAATACAGTCCGCCACTCGTCCCTACCAATATCTCACCTGACGCATTCCTTGCAATGCTCTTCACAATTGCGCCAGACAGTCCGCCCACACTGCCCCATCTCTCATGAGAAGGCTGATATGTGTACAGTCCTTCTCCGGTTCCCACATATATGGTATGCCCGTCCTTGCTCTCCACCATGCAGTTGACAAACGCGCTCTTGCTGCTTTTAGCAAACACAGGCGAATCCACTTTGTAGAACCTTGAAGCATAAGCGTCATATCTGGCAAGGCCGGCATAAGTTCCGGCATATATCACACCACGGCTGTCTATAAGCAGACTGTAGACCGAGCTGTGGGGCAAGCCTGAACTTATATTCTTCATTTCACCGCTTCTCAAATCCATACAGTACACTCCGTTCAGACCACCGACGAACAAATGGCTGTCTTTGCGGGACATACATCTCACCTCTCCGACATGTCCGGACACAGGCTCTTCAGTCTTGCCACTTCCACAATCATACACCTTCAGACCATGATTTGTGCCTATATAAAGCCTGTCCGCATATTCAACAATGGCATATATCTGTGAGCCGGAGAGGGCTTTCCCGCCAACACGACGTGACGTCGAGCCGTCATAAAGATACAGTCCGCGACTCGTACCTATACAGACAATGCCGCGGCTGTCAGGATAAATACAGAACACAGCCGACCTTCTTCCGTCAACATCGACATTATGACACGTCAAGGCATGACTGTTATCTGATGTGAATATCACATTTCCCGCTACTTCAGATACACTACATGACACCACAAACAGCATGATAATCTGAAATAAGACTTTGTTGATCTTCATAACGCAAAACGATTGAGTTGACATGACCGAATAATTATGCGACATTTGTTTTCAGACTGTTAACGGAATAAAATCATACAGATAGACATGGCGGAAATGTGTATGTTTCTTCATTTTAACAACTATGCGGTATCTGGATCATTAAGTTCAAACCGTTGAATGCACAGTCTGTATACAACAGTTCGGCAAAATAAATGGTATCTCCAAGTAAATCTCAAATAAAACTGAAATAATTCTGCATTATTAAAAATGACAATATCCGCACGCTCTTTGTAGCGTGTGAACATTTAACCATTGTATCTATTATTAGTTGATTATCAGTATCATACGCTCTAAACGGTAGAAAAGTGACTGTGTGGATTCTGTTTAGATACGAAAGGGTAATAATTTAACGTATTTAACTTTCGTTTACATTGTATTCTCATTTTGGAACATTTCAAGTGACCACCAAGCAACAAGTATTGGGTATCAATGCAATAACATCACTCTTATATAATCCTACCCAGATTGCACATGATAGCAAATATACCTTGTATCATTGTCCATTCTCAAATTCTACCTGTTTTATTTTATCGTTGATATGATTAGCGTAAGAACCTCTCTCTCGCAAAAATATAAGACAGGTGACATCTGTCAAGGATTGCAGCAATAGCAATACTTCCGATTATGCTAACTGCTGCTGACATTGAAAATAAGGTAAAGGGCTATGGATGGAAAGTCATAGGCATGTATAAAGTGCAGGATAACGGCAGACTTTCACAAACAGACTACCGCAAGACAGTTTATGACGGTGGATATATGGATTATTGGTTTAAGTCAGACGGTCATCTTATAGGTTTCCACCATGGCGATACCGATGGTAAGTTCTATAACAAAACAGAATGGTTTTATGATGCTGTAACAGGATTTATCATGCGTGGTTTGGCAAGTCAAAGTATGCAAAGCCGCTATATGCAAGTTTTACGCTTCACAAAAACAGAGTCAAAATATTAGCAAATGTACACCATGCAGAAACTGGGCGATGCAACCGATGAGAATGGAAATCTGAAACTATTCTATGGCATTGTGACCCACATTTTTTAAAATTACGCAAATCTCTGTATATAAATGTTTCAGCTTAGATGCAAGGTGCAAGCCATATATATAGATATATACTTGCACCTATCCGAAAAAAATATGCCGAAAAATTTGGCTATTTAAAACAATGTTCGCAACTTTGCGAACAATAAAAAAGGAGAATTGGAATGAAAGAGAAACAGTACACAACAGAGCAGGAACAGATTGCTCGTTTTGCCAAAGCAATGGGGCATCCTGCACGGATGGCTATTCTTGCTTTCTTGGCAAAACAAGATAGTTGCTTCTTCGGTGATATTCACGAAGAACTACCTATTGCTAAAGCAACCGTTTCGCAGCATTTGAAAGAATTGAAAGAAGCTGGCTTAATTCAGGGGGAAATAGAAACGCCCAAAGTCCGGTATTGTATAAACCGGGAGAACTGGGAACTTGCCCGAAAATTGTTTGCAGCTTTTTTAGGGGATTGTAAATGTAAAGGTACATCGTGCTGTGAATAGCAGTACCCTTTTTTTAGAATCTTCGTTCGTAGTTCTACGAATTACGATTGTTATATTAACTTTAAAGTAGAATGACAATGGAAATTAAAGTATTAGGAACTGGGTGTTCAAGCTGTAAAGCCTTGTACGAAACCACCAAACAAGCTATTTCAGAATTAGGTTGCGATGCAACCCTTATCAAAGAGGAAGATTTATTGAAAATCATGGAGTATAACATTTTAGGGCTTCCGGCTTTGGTGATTGACGAGAAAGTCGTATCAGCCGGGAAAAAGTTATCCCTTGCAGAAGTGAAAGAGTTGATAACCAAATAAAAGTGAACTATGAGAAATTTATTTTATCTACTGATTGCAACGCTGGTCTTAGTTTCCTGTGGTAATGGTTCAAAGAAAAAGACCGGAGAAAACCAAGCGGAAGAAATACAGTCTAACCGCATAGAGGTTCTTTATTTTCATGGAGCGCAACGGTGTATCACTTGCCGGGCGATAGAAGCAAATACAGTAGCCATTTTGGATAGCCTTTATTCAAAAGAAAAAGCGGACGGTAAAATTATCTATAAAGTGATAGACATTTCAAAGAAAGAAAATGAAGCGATTGCAGACAAGTACGAAGTTACATGGTCGTCTTTGTTTGTGAACGGCTGGAAAAACGGTAAAGAGAATGTAAACAACATGACCGAGTTTAGTTTTTCCAATGCGAAAAATGCACCGGACAAGTTTAAAGAGGGAATTAAAAGCAAGATTGACGAATTGTTAAAACAGTTGTAGGATGGATTTTCTTCAATCGCTATTAGATAACAGTTCTATTCCTGCTATTACAGCTTTTATATTGGGGATTTTAACGGCGGTTAGCCCGTGTCCGTTAGCGACCAACATAACGGCAATAGGATTTATTAGTAAGGACATAGAAAACCATCACCGGATATTTATAAACGGATTGCTTTATACATTCGGCAGAATAGTAAGCTATACGGTTCTTGGCTTTATCCTTATCCCTATTCTCCGTGAGGGGGCAAGCATGTTTATGGTTCAAAAAGTCGTAAGCAAGTACGGGGAAATGCTGATTGCTCCGGCGTTAATCATCATTGGAATATTTATGCTCGATATAATAAAACTCAATCTGCCGAAAATCAATATCGGCGGTGAAAGTTTGAAAAAGAGGACGAAAGGCGGTTGGGGGGCTATGCTATTGGGTATTTTATTCGCCCTTGCTTTTTGTCCTACCAGTGGAGTATTTTATTTCGGTATGCTTATGCCTTTGTCAGCAGCAGAAACGGGCGGGTATCTCTTACCTGTAATTTACGCTATTGCTACGGGATTACCCGTAATCCTTGTTGCATGGATTTTAGCGTACAGTGTTGCCGGACTGGGTAAGTTTTATAACCGGATGCAAATATTCGAGAAATGGTTTCGTAAAATAGTTGCCATCCTCTTTATTGCGGTAGGAATTTATTATGCAGTAGTCTTTTATCTATAACATAGAGTATCATTTTAAATAAAAACAGTATGAAAAAGATAGAAATTTTCGACCCGGCAATGTGTTGCCCTACGGGTCTTTGTGGAACAAATATTGACCCTGAATTAATGCGTATTGCGGTTGTTATTGAAACATTGAAGAAACAGGGTATCATCGTTACCCGTCACAATTTACGTGACGAACCGCAAGTGTATGTAATTAATAAAACAGTAAACGAGCATCTGCAAAAACATGGGGCGAATGCACTGCCTATTACTTTAGTGGACGGCGAAATCACTGTTTCAAAAACCTATCCTACCACCAAACAAATGAGTGAATGGACGGGTATCAATTTGGATTTTATGCCCGTAAAATGAGTATTCACCAGCTAATTATATAAAAATGAAAACATTTAATTTATCAGATATAGATTTGACGAAATACCTTTTCTTTACCGGAAAGGGCGGTGTAGGGAAAACTTCGATTGCTTGTGCTACTGCGGTAGGCTTGGCAGATAATGGAAAGAAAATACTTCTTATCAGTACAGACCCTGCTTCAAACCTGCAAGATGTGTTTAATCAAACACTGAACGGACACGGCACGGATATTCAAGAAGTACCCAGCTTGACGGTCGTTAATCTCGACCCGGAACAAGCCGCAGCCGAATACAGGGAAAGCGTTATCGCTCCTTTCCGGGGACAACTGCCCGAAAGTGTAATTCAGAATATGGAAGAACAACTTTCAGGCTCTTGTACGGTAGAAATTGCGGCTTTCAACCAGTTTTCCGATTTTATCACGGATGCCGATAAAGCAAAAGAATACGACCATATTATCTTTGATACAGCCCCCACGGGACACACGTTGCGAATGTTACAACTGCCATCAGCATGGAGTACATTTATTAGTGAGAGTACGCACGGTGCATCTTGCTTAGGTCAATTATCCGGTTTGGAAGAACGGAAAGGTATCTATAAGCAGGCAGTTGAAACACTTTCGGATGCAAATGCAACCCGCTTAGTGTTGGTTAGCCGTCCCGAAATCGCACCACTAAAAGAAGCTGCTCGTTCTTCACATGAATTGCAATTACTGGGAATTAAAAACCAGCTATTGGTAATCAACGGGCTTTTGCTACAATTAGATGAAGCCGACAGCGTATCGAAACAGATATATGACAGGCAGCAAAATGCCCTGAAACAGACCCCTGCGGAACTGCTGGAATATCCGTCTTATTATGTTCCTTTACGGTCATACAATTTATCTAATATTACGAATATCCGCCGGATGCTTTACAATGATAATTTAACAAATGATGCGAACTATCAGCGGATTACCGATGCCAAAGGGATAGATGAACTGGTAAACGACCTCTATCAATCAGGAAAAAGGGTTGTTTTTACTATGGGAAAAGGCGGCGTGGGAAAAACCACTTTAGCCACTGAAATAGCCCTGAAATTAACAAAACTGGGTGCAAAAGTGCATCTTACCACCACTGACCCGGCAAACCATCTGAATTATAACCTTGCTGTTCAGGCTGGCATTACGGTAAGCCGGATTGATGAAGCGGAAGTGTTGGAAGCATATAAAAACGAGGTTCGCAGTAAAGCTGCGGAAACGATGACTGCCGAAGATATGGAATATATAGAGGAAGATTTACGTTCACCGTGTACGCAGGAAATTGCAGTATTCCGGGCTTTCGCTGAAATTGTCGATAAAGCAGAAAATGAAGTCGTAGTAATTGACACCGCACCTACCGGACACACTTTGTTATTGCTGGATGCAACGGAAAGTTACCATAAAGAAGTGCAACGTACACATGGCGACACTCCCGCTTCGGTAAGAAAACTGTTACCACGTTTGAGAAACCAGCAGGAAACAGAAGTCGTTATTGTGACCCTGCCCGAAGCAACACCCGTATTTGAAGCCGAACGTTTGCAAATGGATTTACAACGTGCCGGGATTAATAATAAATGGTGGGTCGTGAATGCTTGCTTGTCATTAACAGGCACCGAAAATTCTTTCTTGCGGGCAAGGGCGCAAAATGAATTGGCTTGGATTAAGAAAGTAGAAGAATTATCAAAGGGAAATGCTGCCCTGATAGCTTGGAAAAATAACTAAAAACATGAAGATTTTAATTCTTTGTACAGGGAATAGCTGCCGCAGCCAAATGGCACATGGCTTTCTACAATCATTTGACAATAAACTGGATGTCTTTTCAGCAGGAACAAAACCTGCTGAAAAGGTTAATCCGATGGCGGTAAGGGTTATGGATGAAATGGGTATAGATTTAGCCCACCATACCCCTAAAAGTGTAAACCTATATATAGGACAGGAATGGGACTATGTTATTACGGTCTGCGGTGGGGCAAACGAAAGCTGCCCGATGTTTACGGGTGAAGTAAGAAATAGGCTGCATATAGGATTTGACGACCCCTCGGAAGCAACCGGAACGCCGGAGTTTATAAACAGTGAATTTCATCGGGTACGGGATGAGATAAAATCCCGTTTCTATGACTTCTACCTGAAAGAATTAAGACCACAATTAAGCTAAATAGTTGTTGTTATGGAAAAGAAACAAGGAATTGGATTTTTTGAAAAATACCTGACTATCTGGGTTGCCTTGTGCATCATTATTGGAATTGCTGTGGGACAATGGCTTCCGGCAATTCCGCAAACATTAAGCAAATTTGAATATGCCAACGTGTCTATACCCGTGGCAATCCTGATTTGGTTAATGATTTATCCGATGATGCTAAAAGTGGATTTTCAAAGTGTTAAGAATGTCGGCAAGCGTCCGAAAGGAATAATAGTCACTTGCGTTACAAATTGGCTGATAAAGCCATTTACCATGTTCGGAATAGCTTATTTGTTCTTCTATGTGGTTTTCAAAGCCTTTATACCTGCCGGATTAGCCGAAGAATATTTAGCCGGGGCGGTATTATTGGGGGCTGCACCTTGTACAGCTATGGTGTTCGTGTGGAGTTACCTTACTAAAGGGGATGCCGCTTATACGCTGGTACAAGTGGCAGTGAACGATTTAATCATATTGGTAGCGTTTGCCCCTATCGTTGCTTTCCTGCTGGGAGTTGGCGGCGTATCTATCCCGTGGGACACTCTGTTGCTATCCGTAGGGCTGTTTGTTGTGATACCACTTGCTGCCGGGGTCATTACCCGAATAATGGTTATCCGCCGCAAAGGTGTGGAATATTTCAATAACGTATTTATTAAGAAATTTAATAATTATACGGTAGGTGGGTTGCTATTAACGCTTATTATCCTGTTTTCATTTCAGGGAGAAACGATACTGAACAATCCCCTGCATATCTTATTGATTGCAGTTCCGCTTGTGTTGCAAACGGTTCTGATATTCTTCGTTGCTTACGGTTGGGCGAAAGGGTGGAAATTACCCCATGATGTTGCCGCACCTGCCGGAATGATTGGGGCAAGTAATTTTTTTGAATTGGCGGTTGCTGTGGCTATTTCTCTTTTTGGTTTACAATCCGGGGCTGCATTGGCTACGGTGGTGGGCGTGCTGGTCGAAGTTCCGGTGATGTTGATGTTAGTAAGGATTGCCAATAACACACGAAGCTGGTTTCCGGCTACAAAATAATAATAGGGCAAACCCGTTGGCGGAATTAATTTAGTGCGTACTTAATTCTGCCAATAGGTTTGTTATTAATATAGTTGGCGTATTGTGATACGGTCAGCGCACTAATTTTGCCAATGATTCTGGCAAACAAACCGTTCGTTATTTTAGCATAGTTCCTGATGATTAGAAACTGGTCAGACAATTGAGAAAATATCGTTTCAATCCTCTTGCGGGCTTTGGCAAAAGGGATGAAAGTCGGTTTCCAATCCTGTTGATTCAGCCGGTAAGGACATTCAAGCCTGATATGTGCCGTCTCAAAGAGGTCGAGCTGTACGTCTGCCAAGATATATCCTTTGTCTCCATAAATGCTGCAATTATGATATTCCAGCTTTATGTCTTTCATGTAATTGAGGTCATGCACACTCGCCTTTGACAAGTCATAGGAATGTACGCCCCCACTTAACCCACAGACGGCATGAAGTTTATAACCAAAATAATAGGTGTTTTGCGAAGCGCAATAGCCGAAATCGGGAGCCTTGGAAAAATCTCCCGTCTGTCCCATCTTGCAGCGTTTCCCCCTTGCGAGACGACAGACTTCTACCGGCTTGGAGTCCACAAGGAAGAAATCCTCACCGCAGTCCATCTTCAAGGCAATCCTCTTACGTATGGCTTCGCACAGCCCTGCGGTTTTCTTCCTGCGGTCATTGAATTGCCTGCGCGATATGAGATTGGGGATTTGTTCCTTGTATTCTTGCAACTTGTAATCAAAAAGCCATTTCTCGCTATCGATGCTTTCCGATTCTGCCGCTAAGGACAATGCTACCACCTCCAAATCCGAGAACTTTGGAACCGGACCACAGCGGACAATATTTCCTTGGTCATTAACGAGATTATTGGAAAATTGCTTGCATATCTCAAGTATTCTGACGAATTTTGTGTATAAGTTGTGCATACGATGATTTAAACTTAATGATTTGAGCAACACTAAGTTAATAAAAATCAGAGATATGCGCAACTTTTCAAGCATAATCTTTACTTCATTTAATTCCGCCAACGGGTATAGATATTANCCTCCAAATCCGAGAACTTTGGAACCGGACCACAGCGGACAATATTTCCTTGGTCATTAACGAGATTATTGGAAAATTGCTTGCATATCTCAAGTATTCTGACGAATTTTGTGTATAAGTTGTGCATACGATGATTTAAACTTAATGATTTGAGCAACACTAAGTTAATAAAAATCAGAGATATGCGCAACTTTTCAAGCATAATCTTTACTTCATTTAATTCCACCAACGGGTTGAAATAATTCTGCATTATTAAAAATGACAATATCCGCACACTCTTTGTAGCGTGTGACCATTTAAGAAAGAAACATCCGGGAACCGAACAATCAATAACGGACGAATACAAAAAGCGGTCAGGCATTGACATACATCCGCCTGACCGGTTTTGTTGTACCCAGACCCGGTACAAGGCATAGAAATCATAGGAAGATAAAAGAATTTATCTTCCTTATTATCAATTATTTGCGTCTTTCTTATTTTCTCCATTTTTGCCATATTTTGCCCATTTTTCGTCATTAAGTACACTTTTAGTACACTTTGAAATTCCATTTTCTTTTGTACCTTTGCAATATCGGAAAACAAAAGAAAATCAATTATTTAGCGTAATCACCCGGTTATGGTACCTAAATCGGGATAAAACCTCTAAACAATGGCAAAGTTAGAAAATAAAACGAAAGAAAACCCTAAATTGGAGCAAAACAGGCTGTCGGACGGCAGAATTAGTTTGTATCTGGAGTATTATTTGGGTAGAGAGGAAAAGCCCGTGTTGGATGAAAACGGTAATCAGGTGTATTATGAAAGCGGTAAGATGCAGGAAAGCCGAAGTTCGCTATCAAGCATCACAGGCGAAAAGAAAACCTCAGTTTATATCTGATAGAAAAGCCCCGTACTCCTGCGGAACGCCAACAGAACAAAGAAACATTAGAGCTTGCTGTAAGAATACGTGCGGAGCGTGAACAGGAGTTCAAGGAAAGTATGTTGGACTATCGCTTGAAAAAAGACAGGCATGTGAATTTCTTGGATTATTTTCAAGCCTACATTAACGATTATACAAAGAAAGACATTCGGATGGTGCAAATCGCATTAAGCCGTTTTAAGGACTTTCTGCAAGAACATTATCCAATGTATGAGTTCAGCATTAAGCCGGAACTTATTACAAAGGACATGATGGAACAGTTTGTAGCTTATCTGCAATCCCGAAGCGTGGGCGAAGGAGCCAAAAGCATCTTTCAGCGTTTCAAGAAGGTTATCCACTATGCGATTGACCACGATGTGATGCTGAAAGACCCCTGCAAAGGCGTTACCTGCAAGGCGGATAACCAGATACTACGCAAGGACGTGCTTTCGCCGGAAGAAATCCAGCGGTTGATTGCGTGCCATTATGACAACGAGAACCCCAACGTAAGGCGTGCGTTTATCTTTTGCCTGTATTGTGGCTTGCGCTTCTGTGATGTGAAAGACCTTACCTATAAGAATATCGACTAC
The DNA here is from genome assembly GCF_900079775.1 of Leyella lascolaii. Taxonomy (GTDB): domain Bacteria; phylum Bacteroidota; class Bacteroidia; order Bacteroidales; family Bacteroidaceae; genus Prevotella; species Prevotella lascolaii. The sequence goes on from NZ_LT556034.1 coordinate 69,106, forward strand.
GCTAATAAGCTGCTAAAATTTGAGCAGAACAAGACCAAAGGTCATTCCGCCAGTAGCGGTGTGGTCATTCCGCTCAATGACGGTCTTCTTTCGCTTGTGGGAGAACCGCCGGCAGACGGTAACAAAGACGCTCTCATCTTCAACCTGCCTTCGTATGAAAGTTGCTGCAAATCCGTCAAGCGTTGGGTGAAAAGAGCCGGGATAGATAAGCACATAAGCTGGCATTGCGCCCGTCACTCATTCGCCGTGAATATCCTCAACAATGGGGCGAACATCAAGACGGTTGCCAGCCTGCTCGGGCATAGCGGACTGAAACATACGGAGAAATACACCCGTGCGGTGGATAAATTGAAAGAGGAGGCGATAAACAGCCTGCCGGAATTAAAGTTTTAACCATAAAAGACTTACCTTTGCAATTATGGACTTTGAAGCATTAGTAAAACATATCAGCACGATACAAAGCACGTTGCAGGCGCAAGCCGCACACGCTGTAAACCTCGCCCTGACTGCCCGCAATTGGCTCATGGGCTGCTATATCGTGGAGTTTGAGCAAAACGGTGAAGACCGTGCCGCATACGGCGAACAACTGTTGAAGAAACTGGAACAGCGGTGAATGTCAAAGGACTGAACGAGCGCAGGTTTCGTGAGTTCCGGCGGCTATACCTTGTTTATCCGCAACTGAAAGAGCCTATCGCACAATACATATTGGCAGGAAGCGAAATTCGGCACACACTGTCCGCCGAATTCACAGGCCCAATTCGGCACACGGTGAGTGCCGAATTACAATCCGTTAATAATCAACCAAGTGAATGGAATACACAAACTGATAGATTATTTGAAAGATTACCGTATTCTCATTTAAAGTTTATTTCTAAAATAGAAAATCCGGTCAAACGTGCTTTCTATGAAATGGAAGCAATAAGGGATTGTTGGTCAGCAAGAGAACTGGAGCGGCAAATCAATTCCCTCTATTACGAGCGCAGCGGATTGTCGAAAAACAAAGAAGCCTTATCTGCTTTGGTGCAACGGCAAGCCATGCCGCTGCAGCCCAAAGACATTATTAACACGCCCGTTACGTTGGAGTTCTTGGGATTGAACGACCGTGCTTTGGTAACGGAAAACGACTTGGAGCAATCCATTCTGGACAACCTGCAACGCTTCCTGTTGGAAATGGGGCATGGCTTCTGCTTCGAAGCACGCCAAAAGAGAATCCTGATAGACGGGGATTATTTCTTTGCCGACCTCGTGTTTTACCACCGCATTTTGAAATGCCATGTCATCGTGGAATTGAAGATAGACAAGTTCCGCCACGAATACGCTTCGCAACTGAACCTATATCTTAACTACTTCAAGGCGGAAGTGATGCAACCCGACGACAATCCGCCTGTCGGCATCCTGCTTTGCACCGAGAAGGGCGACACGTTGGTAAAATACGCCACTGCCGGATTAGACCCGAACATCTTCGTGCAAAAGTATATGATAGAACTTCCCACTGAAGAGGAAATTAAGAAGTTCATTTCAACTGCAAACTATTAGCAATAAAAAACACTACTGGCGAAAAGAAGGAAAGCCATTCTTTCTCTTTTCGCCAGCACGTTTATTACTGCCAACAAGAATAGGTTTAGGTTAGTTTGGATGTATATACAAAAGACAGAACTAAACCGTAAATGCAGACGATAATTATAGCAAGTCACTTATGATACATTCTGTTCTTCCAAGACTATATTAGCATCATTATCGCATTTTTCAGGCTTAATCCGCTCTATACGACGAATATGTTTTGCCCTATTAGCTATAATTAACGGTACACGCTCGACAACAACAACCGATGTGTCAAGCCCCAACGCACTCGGTTCTCCAATGCCTATCTTTCTAATTAAGGCATAAAGGCTCATCAGCAAATTTTGTCGGCGGTTACGGGAATCTTCAGGATAATATATCCGGTGGATAATAATAAAGCGAAAATCACCCGGTATGCCATTCTTATGCAATGAAGGATAAGAGCTTGTTAGTTCTACTTCACCATCCGCAACAAGGTCATCAACTACTTGTCGTAAATAAAGGCTCACGCGCGGTTCTATACGAAAGCCTATACGCATGGTTATACTAAACAATGTCCCTTTTATTAATGTGGAACAATTATATTCAAGTGTGTCTGGTGTATCCACAAATTCAAGGTTAATAAGCCAATAATGATCTGCCCGTTTAGGCTGCTTATTAATTATGGAATACAACAATTTATCGTCCACACAACCTTCTTTGTCTGCATGATTCACATAGACAAGATTAGAAGCATATTTGGATATGCTTTCGTCCGCCTTAATATCAGAAATAATGTTGTAGTATTCACTTAACCGTTTGGAAGACATATGTTTTCGACGAATTTTGTTGGCACTTACCCATACAAACATGATAAAACATAATAATCCACCTATTAACAGCGTAAACCAACCTCCGACCATAAATTTGGACAGGTTTGCAGCAAGGAAAATACCTTCAATAACACAATATCCGCCGACAAACAGTATTGATAGAATGCGTGGAATGTTATGCATATGCAAATAGAACCCCAACAACAATGTTGTCATCAACATTGTAATAGATATGGCAAGTCCATAAGCGGCTTCCATGTGGGTGGAATCTCGAAACAACAATATAGTAAATATTACTCCAATATACATTACAAGGTTTACCATTGGAATAAATGACTGACCTTTTACGTTGGTAGGGTGCTTAATACGCATACGAGGCCAGAAATTCAAGTTCATAGCTTCACTCAATATGGAAAATGAACCGCTTATTAGAGCTTGGCTCGCAACAATAGCTGCCCCGGTAGCCATTGCTATGGAAAACAACAGTATTTCTTGTGGCATGATTGAATAAAATGGGTTCACTGTACCTTCTGCACTTTCCGGATGATGCAATACCCACGCTCCTTGCCCCAAATAATTTAGAATAAGCATCACCTTTACAAATATCCAACTGACCGTAATATTTCGTCTGCCACAGTGCCCTAAATCAGAGTATAAGGCTTCTGCACCAGTGGTACACAAGAAAACGGCACCCAATATCAGAAACCAGTGGGGGGATTCCACTAATAACCGTATTGCATAGTAAGGATTGAATGCCTTGAATACTTGAGGATAGGAAGTCAGACTGATAGCTCCGGCGATTCCAAGAAGCAGGAACCAAAGTAGCATAAATATGCCAAATGACCGTCCTATATTTTCTGTACCAAAACGCTGAACGAAAAATATAATGGTAATAATGGTCAGTGTAATAGGAATCACAGGCAGATGCGGACTGATACTTTCAAGTCCTTCTATGGCAGTTGTGACCGTAATGGCTGGAGTGATAATACCATCAGCAAGCAAAGTGCTCGCACCGATAATGGCAATGATGTAAATCCACCTTCTTCTGTGGCGGCGTAAAAGGGCATAAAGCGCAAGTATGCCACCCTCCCCGTTATTGTCGGCACGGAGAGCCACCAGCACATATTTCACCGTAGTCTGAAGAGTAAGCGTCCATATGATACAAGACAATGCGCCTAAAACATAATTTTCATCAAGAGCTTCTCCAGTATGAATGATGGCTTTCATAACATAGAGTGGCGATGTTCCAATGTCACCAAAAACAATACCCAATGTGATGAGTAACCCGGCAAATCCAAGTTTATGTTGAATATTGCCTTCTTTTGATAGGTTTGCCATAAAAAGTAGTTTTTTATTCTACATATATTTGTTTTCCTTTCAAGCGGCGCAAATATAAAATAAAATCTTAACAATAAGATTTCACTTTTCTTTTTTCGTGAAAAATATCATATAAACCTTGACGATGGTCAAGGCTTGTCTAAAAAAAAATAGTCTGTTTGAATTACGTATAACTATTAAACTCAAAAGCCGAAGTTATGGGACTTATCCTTCACCTCGGCTTTTTGCTATTTACTGATTTCCTAACCTATCAGCTTCCTTTTTCAACTGCTCAGCCTGCTCATTAAGCAGCTTTGCCCGTTCCAAGGCTTCCGCCTGCCTGCGGCAACGTTCCTCAAAATCTAGTACCGAATCCGTCAGGTTGCGGATAAAACGCTCGTCCCGCTGCCACTTGAACTTATTCTCCAGTCTTTCAAGGGTATTGGCGTCCGCTTGTCCCTGCATCAGCAGATAACGGTATTTCATGTCGTTGTCCTGCAACTGCCCCATCCGTTCAGCCAGACGGACATTCAGGAACAGGGACGTGGCACAGACAATCAGACCTGCCGAAAAGAGGAATAGCTTCGGGCGTACCAAAGAAGTTACTTTGTTGTAAATCCGCCGATGAAACGGTACGGGTTTGGCTTCTTCTTTTTCTGCCATGCGCTCATCATGGTACCGCTTCATTGTTTCCAGCATTTCCTTGAGACAGCCGAAAGTGGCTACTACATAATTCTTGACCTCCCCGAAAGATTGCCGTTGTTCCTGTCCTGATTTCCGCAGTTCGGCAAGCCGGGTCAGGATGTCTTGCAACTCTTTTTCGGGAACCGCCGGGTTCCTGCGTAACTCAGACAATGCCCGTTCTATAGCCTCCAGTCGGGAAAGGGTTTCCTCGCGTCCGGCTGGCGTCACCTGCGCTTCCTGCTTCTCCTTCAGTTCCGTGACCATGGAGAGAAGCCCCTCTAAAATCAAATTTTCTTCCATATCCGTTTACAGTTTAAGTTGTCTTTTCTTTTTCTTCTTATTTTTTCTCAGACTCCAGTCAATTTCTTCGTCCGATGGAGCAGACGGCGAAACATTGAACAGGTTGAACAAGCCCATTGAAGGGCTGTCGTTCCTTTGCAGCGTTTGCTCAGGCTCCCAAATAGGTGCGGAAACTATCTGCTGCCGGCTATTTTCTACGGTATCCATTCCTGCGTTCCCGAAATGCTTATCCAGTTTGGAGAAGCTGAAATTGCGGTCTATTTCCGAACCTTTGAACGTATAGGCACCTTTGGTGAAGGAGATGCCCTGCACCTCGTCTGTACGCCCTTTATACTTGAAGCGGATGCCGATGCCCTTTTCTGCCAGCCGCTCCTGTAACTGCCGCCAACTTTTGGACTTGCCGATTTCATTCCTCACAGCCGTGTAAATCTCGTATTTCGACTTGTCCGGCTCTTTCAGGCGATGCCGCTTAACCAGTTCCTTGCCTTTGGCGAAGTATAGCCCGTGCTTGGCTTTCAGCTCCTTGCACACCTGCTCGTTGCGGTACATGTCGTTCCTGTCCGAGATGGTCTTGCCGTTGTTGTCTATGCGATTGAACACGATATGCACATGCGGATGCTCCCTGTCTTGGTGGCGCACGATGATGTACTGCGTATCGGTGATTTTCATCTCGCGCATATACTCTTGCGCAAGTTGTATCATCTTCTCGTCCGTCAGCTTGGGCGCATCGTTTACCGAATAGCTCAGCGCGATATGTCCGACTGGCTTGCCCAGACGGGGATTCATGGAGGCTTGTGCACAGAAGCAGCGGATGATGTCCTGCCTGCTTTCCGCCAGTACTCCGTCCGCATGGAGCAAGACCGCCTGCTGCTTGCCCAGCACGTAGTCCACACAGCCCTTAAACCCGCTTCCTAACGGCGTAATACTGCAACTCGGTCAGCTTCGTGCTGACCACACGTCTTTGCTTGTCTATCCGGTTCTTTGCCGAACGACCGCCTGATTTGTTCCTTGTATCTGTCATACATTTTTATATTTGGAAGTTGTCTTGAAAATTGCGACCGACGGGAGCGGTTTCCTTTGCGGGGAGCAAAGCAAGGCGGTTTCGGTCTACCGAAACATAACCTTGCTTCCCCTAAGAAACGTCTGCCCGTTGCTCACAGTGTCTATCTCCGCCGGGTTAGATTCCCCTGCCTTTCTTCTGCCTTAGCAGCAGTTTCTGTCCGTTTTTCTGTTCCTGCTTCCTGCCGCACAGGTAATCGTTCAGGTCGGAATATTCCCGGTAATTGTGCGAGAAATCCCGTACCCGATAGGAGTATTCCGCTGTGATGGCTTGCGTTGCCCGGATGCCTGCCCCGTCATTGTCGAGCAGGCAGTGGATGCGTTCATACTGCCCCAATGCGTCAATGGCTTTCTGTACATTGGCGGTGGAGTTGAGTATGACGTAATCCTGCCTGTCAAGGTTGGGCAGGACAAGGATGCCATGCCCTGTGTGTGTCGGATTAACTACTATAGCAGGAATTTGATTGTCGTGGAAGGTAAGCATTATTTTCGTACCACGGCCTCCATCCGCTCTTCTGGCTTCAGCGCGCAGCCCGGACTGGATGTCTTTGCCCGCATCGTTGTCAGCGATAAAATCTTATGGCAGCAGGTGTTCAGGTAGACCGTCTCTCACTGCCTTTGGCGCTATCCCACTTGCCGCGTCTTTAACTTCTTCAAGTCGATGCGGTTGAAATCGTAACAAAGTACTCAATGATGGGAAAAATTCCACCAAAAGGTGTAAGTTTCTCAAATTATATTCGTATTTTTGCCATGTCTTGCTGGTGATTCGTTTTCTTTTTTGCAGCACTAAGAGTTAGGTGAATTTTCCGACATGGCAAAATCCTGAGCAATATTTTGCTGCTTAGGAACTTATGAATAAATCTAAATTATAGTGCTGCGGAATTTAGAGTATATGGACAATAAAAGAAGCGAAACGAACAATATAACTTATAGTAAGCCAAAGTGTGTTAGCAGGATTATCGTTTTTTTGGTGATATGCTTGGTGGGCTCGATCTTAGTTGCTGCACCTTTTATGGGCCTTTTCTTAAATAACGGGGACAACGCAGTCGCTTCCAAATTGGCACCAGATCTCATGGCTATGGCCTGCTCTGCATTCCTATTAGTCGCGTTGGCCATAGAGAATAAAATAGAAAAGCTTGACTTATGGATGTTGCGGCCATCGGCACTTCAAATGAAAGTGGTTTCGATTTCCATTCTCTTAGGTCTGCTTTGGCAACTTGCCATATATCTCATTTGTCAGTTGAGCAATACGGCCTATCCACATCCTACTGCGGAACCATCCCCACTGCTCATTTCTATTGTCTCGACAGGCCTGTTAGGTCCTTTCGCTGAGGAAATGCTGTTCAGAAAATGGCTCGTCAGCATGATGGAAAGAGGTGGCTTTAACCCCATTGCTATCATTGTGTGCAGTTCCATCTTGTTTTTCTGCGCCCATCTTGGAGACTCTTTCTTAAGAGTTGACACGCTTGTCTTTGCAATACCTTTATGCTATCTGTTTATCAGATACCATGATGTGAGATATTGCTTCATCGCTCATGCCGTCTGTAATCTGGCAGGAATAGTTTTCCCTCTTCTCATTCACTAAATCTTAAGTTCGTGGAAAATATTATTGCGTTGGTTGTTTGTTGCCTTTTAGGTGTAGAAGCAAAGGCACAAGTACAAGTACAGTTCAGGCTGTTAGACAGCCATACACGGCAACCTATTGAATTCGCATCGGTCTTCAATGCAAGAGGAACACTGCTGACGACTTCAGACTCCGAAGGTTATATTCGTTTTAAGGACAGTGTTCCTAAGTTTTCCGTATCCCATGTGGCCTACCTGAACAAAGATGTTGACACCGACACTTTGAAGGACAAGGTGTTGTACATGGATACCCGGGAGCAAGCGCTAAACGAGGTGTCAGTTGCCACGAAACGTCCTGAATACGTTGTGTTTGAGGCTTATTTCAGAGCACCGCAGTTCTATAATGGACAACTGGAGTATTATTATGATGGCGTGGCTTACTACTTTGTCAAGCTCAAGAACGGAGAGGTTGACCATCGTACGCTTGCCGCAAGATATTTCATTGACGAAAGCATTAAGAAAGAAGAATGCAGGAATGGAAGTCTTTTATCATACGCACCTCCTTTTCCCGTTCCTGACTTCTATGGTGTTGGCAAAAACAAGGAAGCGATGAATCCGGCATCCTGGCGAACTGACACGCTCGCTGCAAAAGTGCTGTTCAGTTTCGACCATCTTTATCCAGACACTGTGAAGTCCTTGTCTCTTGGCAAATATAAACAGCAGTTAAAAAGTTCCCACTCAAGCGAGGTTTATGCGCTTCGTCCTGATGGAATCACCTATACCGATATGGTCTCCAGCCGGTGGTCCCGACAGATGACGGTAACCATTAAGGACGTCCGCAAGATATATGACCAATGGGAAGAAGTGTACATCACTAAGGCTTCTTTCGCCGACAAGCAGGATGTGAAGAAGTTCAAGGACGAGAAGATTGGTATAGTTGATGTGGACCAGTTCATCGAGCAGTCCGCCATTCCTCCGATCAGCAACAGCATCAAGGCCAAGCTGCCGACAATGACGGTATCAAAACGCTAAGCCACCTGCTGCCAGCAGAATTATTGAGACAATATGAGCAGCTGCCGATGCTCATAATCAAGCACCCATTTCTTTCCCATGAGGAAGCTTGCATTAAGACGGGGCTCCTCCGAGCCGTCGTCCGTGGGCTTGATGAAGTCAACCTTGAAACGATAATCGGAAATCTCTACGGGGATGTTTTTGCATTGCCCTACCGTTTTTGTAGTTAGTGCCTCTGCTATATCGGCGCCGGGTATCTCAATATAAGCTGTAGGTGTCAGTTCGGATGTAGGAAGCACAGCATTGAATCTGGCTCCGGTATCAAAGTGTATGCGCGTCTTCTTGCCTGCTATCTTCCCCTTAAAATGAATGATGTTCAGTCCAGCGTCGGCATAGTTCTTCCAAGCCAAGGATGTCGCGACGTTGGTGGGTAAATTGTTTAGACGTTGAAGTTGGCAGGTCTTCAAATCAAAGCACCATGGATCCCTTTTTAAGATGTCACCACCGATAATAAACTTAGGGGCGAACTGCTTCAGCTTCCCGGTCAAATCCACAATGAAGCACCACACATGAGTGTATGTGGATGACGCAAAGGAGATGCTGTCCAAATAGACATAGGACGATTTAATGCTTTGTCCGGCCGTGTTGTCCATTATCTTGTCTCCTTTTAAATCCTTGATGTGGCACGAGTCTACGGCATAGGTAGAATCGATGATACAAACCGAACAGCCAGTATCTATCAATCCCGGGACGTTGTGGACAGAGCCGCCGTCAGAAAGAGTTACATCCGTGTACATCCAGTCTCCCTTCATCGTTATCTTTGATTGACTCCAAGCATTTAGAGATAACAATGCCAGGGTGAGCATCAGAAGTAGTTTATGGTTCATTGCCTTGTATCCTGCTTTATATGATAAGTCTGCAAGTGCAAAGTTAGATATAAAAGCCGAGCTGGGCAACAATGTCCTAAAGAAATTCAGAGTTGTTGTACAGCTTCTCCTTTCCGATTCTTGCCCAATATTAACGCCTTATTAACACCATGAGAAAGAAAAACCCCTTGTAAATCATTGATTTACAAGGGATTTGTAGCGTAAAAGGGTACCCAGACCCGGGGTCGAACCGGGACGGATTGCTCCACTGGTGTTTGAGACCAGCGCGTCTACCGATTCCGCCATCTGGGCATAAATGCGTGTGCAAAGGTAGTGTTTAATTCCGAAATAACAAAGAAAACAGGCATTTTTTTGCTTTACGGAAGACATCGGTAGGGGCAAAAGAAGATATTGGCAGGGGTAAAGAAAGACATTGAAAGGGAATAAGAAAGGCATTGGCGGAATAAAAGGAAGATATTGGAAAAGGTAAAGAAAGGCACCAGTAGAGGCAAAGAAAAATACAGGCAGGGCTTATGATGTATGGCAGCATTGCATAGAAAGAACGGGAATAGGGTTTTAAATGAAAAGGAAGGATGCGTATTATGAAAAGAAAGAGTGCGTATTATGGAAAGGGAGGAAGCGTATTATGGTGAAAGACAAGGTTCAAGGCGATGTGCCGTGCAGCGTGAAGAGGCACGAGGCGAGGTGCAATAAGGCGCATAAAAGCGGTCGGGAAAGCCGGAGTCATCGTACGGAAGTGCCACAATAAAGGCAACGTATGCCTGATGCGCCCCATCCGCACCATCACCTCAGAAGCGGAGAAGTTGCCGGGCTCTGTGGGGTACATGGCTGCGGAACGCCGTGACACGATATCTTATAAACCGTGATACGATATTATATAAGTCGCGAGACGACATCTTATAAGCCGTCGCGTGATATCTTATAAACCGTGACACGATATTGTATTAGCCGTAACACGATATATTATAAGCCATGTCGTGATATCTTATAAGCCGTGACACGATATCTTATAATTCGTGGTTATTCTTAAAATAAATATAAAAGTCTTGGCTGTATCAGTGGAACTTTGTACTTTAGCTGAAGTAAACTATATATAAACCCAAACGTCATGAGAAATAATCATAAAAACAACTATTGCGTTATACTGGCAGGAGGAAAAGGGCGCAGGCTATGGCCGTGGAGCCGCGAACAGTACCCGAAGCAGTTCATAGACTTCTTCGGATGCGGGCGCACGCAGCTGCAGCAGACATTCGACCGTTTCTCAAAGATTGTTCCGCATGAGAATATATATGTAAACACAAACATCAACTATGCCGGCATAGTGAAGGAACAGCTGCCGGAACTGCCGGAGCAGAACATCATGGCGGAGCCGATACACCGCAACACGGCGCCAAGCGCGGCATGGACCACCCACAGGATACTTCACACCAATCCGGAGGCGAGCATCGTCATCACGCCGTCCGACCAGATAGTGCAGAATGAGGAAATGTTCGCAAAGAACATAAACGAAGGGCTTGACTTCGTGAGCACGCACGACTGCATACTCACAATGGGCGTTAAGCCCACCCGTCCAGAGCCTGGCTACGGCTACATACAGGCAGGCGAGCCGGTGGGAAACGATGTCTTCATGGTGCAGTCGTTCACCGAGAAGCCCGAGCGGGAGTTCGCAAAGATATTCATGGAGAGCGGAGAGTTCTATTGGAACACGGGTCTCTTCTTCGCCAACGCGCGCTATGGCTTCAAGCGATTCGGCGAGATACTGCCCCACGTCCTCACCTCGTTTGACGAGCAGCATCCCGACTTCACCGTCGAGGACGAGCAGAACTTCATACGCGAGAACTTCCCCTCATATCCCAACCTGTCGCTCGACTACGGTTTTCTGGAGCAGACCGACAATGTGGCTGTGATGAGATGTGAGTTCGGATGGGCAGACCTCGGCATGTGGCACAGCATATACGAAGCCATGCACAAGGGCGAGGGCGACAACGTGGTGGTGGACAGCAACGTGATGATAGACGACGCCCACAACAACGTGATAAAGCTTCCGAAAGAGCGGCTCGCCATCATCAACGGTCTGGAAGGATTCATCGTGGCGGAGAAAGACAACGTGCTGCTCATATGCAAGAAGGAGGACTCGTCGGCACTTGTGCGCAAATTCGTCAACGAGGTGCAGATGAAGAAAGGCGACAAATACATCTGACACACGCCCGCACATACCTGCCACAAACTGAAAATGCCTTATGCCGCGTCACAAGAAGTGCGGCATAAGGCATTTTCCTTATTCCTGCGGACGTGTCATCCGGCTATTTTCTCATACTCGGCGAGTATCTTCGCCGCTATACCGGCAAACTCCTCATCGCTGAGCTTGAGTTTCGGAGCCGAGAAGTTCATGTCCTTCTCCGACTGCATCGGCACGAGGTGTATGTGCGCATGAGGCACCTCGAGCCCCAGCACAGCCTCCCCCACCTTCACGCAAGGGAACGCAGCCTTTATCGCCATAGCCACTTTCTTGGCGAAAACCTGAAAGCGCGCTATCTCGTCATCCTCCATATCGAAGACGTAGTCCACCTCGCGGCGCGGTATGACAAGCGTGTGTCCCTTCACCATAGGGTTGATGTCGAGAAACGCATAGAACTCATCGTTGGCGGCACACTTGTAGCTCGGTATCTCTCCCGCCGCAATCTTTGCAAATATTCCCATAATCTTACGCTTTAAAAACAGTCATTACCTCATGCGTCACTCTATCGTGATGTTGTCTATGCGCAGCTTTATCGTTCCGCGCGGAATCTTTATCTCAGCCACGTCGCCCACCTTCTTGTTGAGCAGTCCCTGGGCTATAGGAGTCTTGATGGATATCTTTCCGGCTTTCAGGTCAGCCTCGTTCTCGCTCACGATGGTATAAGTCATCTTCGCCTTTGTGGTCATGTTGGTCATCTCCACCTTCGACAGAATCTGCACCATGTCCGAGCTGAGGCGCGAGGTGTCGATGATCTTTGCCTCGGCGATGGTCTGTTTCAGCTTGTTTATCTTGTCTTCCAGATGAGCCTGAGCCTCTTTGGCTGCATCATATTCGGAATTCTCACTCAGGTCACCCTTATCGCGGGCCTCTGCAATAGCGGCCGATGCCTTTGGGCGCTCCACAGCTTCAAGCTGTTTCAGGTCGGCAACGAGCTTCTCGTAGCCTTCTTGTGACATATAAGCCATAATCTTGAAATTTTATAAGTTAGTTTTTCCTGGCAGACAAAAAAGACAGAATTCCGACACGCGAGCCCTGCCGTCGGAATTCCTTAGCCTTTGTCCCCATAAATAATATTCTGATGCAAAGGTATGAATTTATTTCCTCCGGCACAAATATTTATACAATTAATAACAATAAGGGAGAATTTGTTAAAATACGACAAATCCTCAGACATGCGCCTGTTCCGAATCCTTTCCGCAACGCCACACATCATACGGCTGCGTGATTACGCACCTGTGCAGGCAGTGTCCGAGCGTCGCACGAAGACGAACAAAACTCCAACGCGCGCGAACTTCCGCCCACCCATAAGTCCGCGAGAACGCTCTATTTGCATCGGAAGGAGCATCAGGACGCAAATAAACGATTTTCAGAGCATCATACCAAACCGTTGACACACAACGCATTAGCGAAAACATCCCGACAGGAAGCACTTCTCCGCATTGCGGAAAAGCATGTCTCACCATACGGAAGAGCCTCTTTCGCAGTGCAGGAAAGCCTCTTTCGCACATCCATAAAGCCCGTTCCGCACCACGGAAGAGTGTCTCCGGCACTGCGGAAAAGGCTTTCCAGCAAGTCCGACCCATAAGAATACCCTCACCGTAAAAACCGTTCCGCCCGGAAACACGTGCGGAAAAGCGATACGGACGGGTCATGACGCCGATATAAAAAGCTGTTTCGGGATTTTCAGTTGTCAAAATTCTTTACTACCTGCGATGCGGAACCTACGGTCTGACGTCACACCGTCAAAGCGTTTTTTTCACCTTACCGCCACACCTACGTTCCCCTTCCGCGCAACCACCATCATCATGCTTTCTGCATTTACAGTATGTTTCACCACACATCGCGTACATGAAAGCAAGCCCACAGGCATGGCGGCGGCACGGAACGCGGCATGAGCAGGGTGACACATTCATGACATACACGCATCCGCCACATCACCGCAACAACGGCGGATACGGATTACGCTGCGCCGACTGGTATGAAAAAGAGGGCAATGTCTCGCGACACCGCCCTCTCGGAATATCAAACATTTGGAAAAAAAATTTAACTATTACTATGTTCAAATATTAAACTTGTATCCTAATGTTATCTGGAACACGCTGTTCTTGCTTCTCTCAAGGTCGGATATCTTGGTCAAGCCGAAGTTATAACGCCCGTCTATCACAACGTTCTTATACTCGTACGACAGACCGATAGGAATAGAGAAATCGAATGATTTGATATTGTCCAACTTACCCTGGGCACTTATGTCGCCATTAGAATATGCCATTTTGCTGTTCACATTGAACGCCGGCTGTATGCCGAGCTTGACAGCCAGATTCTTCACTACGTATACATTTGCCAGTATAGGAATGTTTATATAGTCAAGCTTCACGGTTGCCGTGCCGTCGAGTTTGTTTCCGTCTTCATCCAACGGGTCTCCCTCGGCTCCCTGCTGAGAGTAAAGCGCACCTCCGGATATGCTGAGTATGTCTGTAAGCTGATACTCGAGCTCTGCTCCCACAACAACTCCTATCCTTGGGTCTGAACCGTCTGCCTTGGTAAGGTTTGCGATGTTCATACCGATTTTAGGCTGTAATGTCAGACTGCCGACAGGGCGCTGAGCGAATGTGGCTACTGATGCAAGCATCAGAACTGCCATGATGATAACTTTTCTCATAATATTCATATGTTTAAATTAAACTGTCCTCCACTGCCGGAATTCATCCGGATGGGGCTGGATGCCTCTCCGCTCCGTCATGCCAGAAGCCTGTCCGGGCACCATGAAAGCGTCGCTCACAACGCCTTCCGCGCTCCGTCCGGCTGACAAGCGGCACGTTTCTTTCGTCCGCAAATATAGAATAAAAACATAATACGCTCAAAGGTTTTACGTGACTTTTTCGCCTCTGCCACACACTTTTATCGACTCCGCGCTCCGGTTGGTTACAAACGAAACAATAATACCGACAGACCCTCCATCAGCACCGTACCGCCGCTCATTTCTGTCTTGTCTGTAAGGTGACGGAAAGACGGTATTTCCTTTCTTTGAATATGTCCCCGTCACCATCTTCCATATTGTATTCACACAACCGAATCCGTTGCCAGTCATGCGGCGGATGCGGCTTCACCAAAAGCCGGTCATCAGACCGTCATAACGCTTTCTTACTTTATTGCAGACCTACCCATCGCGCTTCCTCACCGCCGCCGTCATCTTGTCTCACGCTTTTTCCGGATGCAGCACGCCACATCTCCGATGAAGGCAGGAACCAATATTAATGACAACAGTACGAAATAAGGATGAAGTCTGATAACCTATCAGGTGTTACACGGTGTGGAAAGACACAAAAAAGAGGGCAATGTCTCGCGACACCGCCCTCTCAAAATATCAAACATTTGGAAAAAAAAATTATCAGTAACCTTATTTAAATATCAAACTTGTATCCTAATGTTATCTGGAACACGCTGTTCTTCGAGTCCGCATGCTTGTTTATTTTGGTCAGACCGAAGTTGTAACGTCCGTCTATCACAAAGTTCTTGTACTCGTATGACAGACCGACAGGAATGGAGCAGTCGAACGTCTTCGTTCCTTCTATGGAGCCCTGTACGCTCGCATCGCCTTTTGAAGCCTTTTGCTTGCTGTTCACATTGAACGCAGGCTGCAAACCGACCTTTACTGCCAGATTCTTCACAACATAGACATTTGCCAATAAAGGGATGTTTATATAGTCTAATTTACTTGTCAATGTACCGCCGTTCTCTGACAATTCACATCCCTGCTGGGAATACAACGCTCCTCCGGAGATGCTGAAGATGTCGGTAAGCTGGTATTCGAGTTCCGCTCCCGCAACAAGTCCTATTCTTGAGTCTGTACCGTCCGACTTCGTAACATTTGCGATGTTCATACCGATTTTAGGCTGTACTGTCAGACTGCCGACAGGACGCTGCGCGAATGTGGCTACTGATGCGAGCATCAGAACTGCCATGATAATAACTTTTCTCATAACGATTAAATGTTTAAATTAAACTTTACTATACCGCAGGAATTTCTCCCTACCGGGCTGGATGCCTCTCAGCCCTGTCATGTCTGAAGTCTGTCCGGACACCATGAAAACGTCGTTCACAACGCTTTCCGCGCTCCGCACGGCTGACAGGCGGCATGTTTATTTCGTCCGCAAATATAGAATAAAAACATAATACGCTCAAAGATTTTACACGACTTTTTCGCCTCTGCCACCCACTTTTGTCGGGTCCGAGCTACGGTTGGTTACAAACAAGACAATAATACCGACAGACCATCCATTCCAACCGTGGCGTCGCTCATTTCTGACTTGTATGTAAGATGACGGGAATACGGCGTTTCCTTTCTCTGAATCCGTTCCTGTCACCATCTTCCATATTGTATTCACATAACCGAATCCGTTTCTGATAAGTGTCGGATGCGGCTTCACCCATAACCGGTCATCAGACAGTCATGACGTTTTTTTACTTTATTGCAGACCGTCCCATTCCTCTTCCTCACTGCCGCCGTCATCTTGCTTCATGCTTTTTACCTGTGTGGCACGCCACATCTCCGATGAGACCAGGAACCAATATTACTGACGTCAGTACGAAATAAGGATGAAGTCTGGTAACCGATACGTGGTTACGAGGTGTGTACATCTATAAAATAAAGAGGGCAATGTCTCCCGACACCGCCCTTTCGAAATATCAAACATTTGGAAAAAAATTATCTATTACCCTATTTAAATGTCAAGTTTGTATCCTAATGTCAGCTGGAACACGCTGTTCTTCGAGTCAGCATACTTGCTTATCTTGGTCAGACCGAAGTTGTAACGTCCGTCTATCACAATGTTCTTGTACTCGTATGACAGACCGATAGGAATGGAGAAGTCGAACGTCTTTATTCCTTCGATGGAGCCCTGTATGCTCGAATCGCCTTTTGAAGCCTTTTGCTTGCTGTTCACATTGAACGCAGGCTGCAAACCGACCTTTACCGCCAGATTCTTCACTACATAGACATTTGCCAATATAGGAATGTTTATATAGTCAAGCTTGTTTGTCCTTGTACTGCCGTCCTCAGACCATTCACATCCCTGCTGGGAATACAACGCACCTCCGGAGATACTGAAGATGTCACTGAGCTGGTATTCGAGCTCTGCTCCCGCAACCAGTCCTATTCTTGACTCAGAGTCGTCCGCCTTCGTAAGAGTTGCGAAATTCATACCGATTTTAGGCTGTACTGTCAGACTGCCGACAGGACGCTGCGCGAATGTGGCTACTGATGAAAGCATCAGAACTGCCATGATAATAACTTTTCTCATAATGGTTATATGTTTAAATTAAACTTTCCTCTCCTGCCGGAAGGTCTCCTGACAGGGTTGATCATCTCTCAGCCTCGTCATGCCTGATGTCTGTCCGGAAACCATGAGAATGTCATTCAAAACGCCTTTCAGACTCCGCACCGTCGGACAGACGGCATGTTTGTTTATTCCGCAAATATAGAATAAAATAGAATAGGTTCAAAGCTTTTACTCATCTTTTTTTATTTTCGTCACCAATTTTGGCGGAGTCTGCGCCCCGTATGGTGACAAACAAGACAACAATAGCGGCAGCCGTCCGTCCGCATCATATTATTCCTCATCCCCGTCTTGTCTGTAAGGTGACGGCAGGACGGTGTTTCCGTTCACAAAGTCCACTTCATATACTTGCCGTCACGCCTGATGCGCTCCATCAGACCGGCGTACACATCGCTCCCGGAGAGTATCTCCGGATTGCCCGTGAGAATCATCTGGCGGCGCGCTCGGGTGAGCGTCACGTTGAGCTTGCGGTCTATCACACGTCCGTTCTCCTCAAAACTGTTAGCCGTGAGGAACCCGAGCTGCGCGTCGCTGTTCACCGTGAGCGAGCAGATTATCACGTCGCGCTGCGAGCCCTGGAATCGTTCCACAGTGTCGATGCATATGTCCGGAGCATCACCGGGGCAGCGGCGTTCCATCTCGCGGCGTATCATGGTGATCTGGTTGCGGTAAGGCACTATCACGCCTATGGTCTTCTCGCAGCTGAACCCGTTGCCTGCCATGCGTCGGATGCGCGCCACGAGGTCGGCTACGATGCGCGCCTCGCAGGCGTTCACCTTGTCGGAGCGTCCGTCGCCACCGCCCTTCTCCGACGGAATGAATATCACCCTCTCCCTCGACAGCACCTCGTCAAGTCTGTCGGCAGGCGGGACAGGATAGCCCGGAAGAACCTCCGTCTGATGGGGACACGGCACTGGCTCGAGCCGCTCGTCGGCATAGAACATCGCTCCGGCGTAGGCTGCTATTGCCGGATGCATGCGTCCCTGACGGCGCAACACTCCGATGAAGTCCTCGCGGCGGGCTTCCCGCTCTGTTCTTACGAGCCGCTCGAACAGCGAGTCGCGGCAGTTTCTTATCCCCACCCCGTTAAGGCACGGCTCGTTCACGGCAGATTCCTCCACGCTCTGCTGCACCACCGCCGGCAGCTGCTTGTAGTCGCCGATGAGTATGAAACGGCTTATCGCAGGCTCGTCCGCACTCTCCGGACTATGCGCCGAGAGCAGTCCGACGAGTCCCGGCTCGGTTATCTGCCCCGCCTCGTCGACCACCGCGAGCGCGAAACGCTTCAGGGCGAAGATGTAAGGGCGCGACATGAGTGTCGTGACCGTGCCCACATACACTCGGGCAGCCATGAGCCGGTCTTTCAGTTTGTCCAGACGCGGTGTCTGTTCCACCATGTTGCCAACGAGGAAAGGGCGGAACCGCCCGTCGCAACTGTACTCGCTGCCGAGCCGCAGAAAGCTGATGCCCGCATCGCAGAGCATGGAGCATATCTCGTCCACGGCACGGTTGGTGTATGCCGTAAGCAGTACCGACGGCTCCCCGTCGGCTGCCAGCTCCTCCTCTACGATGTAGCGCATTGCCGTGGAGGTCTTGCCCGTGCCCGGAGGACCCACAAGCAGGAAGTAGTCGCGTGCCTGCATGGCGCGCAGAAGAAGCGGGTCGAAATAGCCGCCGTAGCTTTTCGTGAGCCTCACACTTGTGTCGCGCCGTGGTGAGCGCGCGCCAAGCAGCAGGGCGCGGCGTTCGGGCAGAGAGGTGACGAAGTCGAAGAGCGTGCGCATGACCGCCGCCCCGCCCACGTCGCTTCCGGCATGCTCAATGGCGTAGAGCAGCCGTCTGCCACGGCTGTCGCGCCGTGCCATGACGTCGGGATTCTGCAGCGCGTTGCTTAGAAACACTCTCACGCGCTCCGCCTCTATGCTCACCATCACGCCCTTGAACAATATGCTCCGGCGCACGTCGGGCTTTTCGTCTTCCGCATAAGCGTATACATACACCATGTCTCCGCTCCTGAAGTTGGGCGAGAAGTCGTCGCCGCAGTCGGGAACGTCGAGTGTCAGCATGTCGTAGCTGCCTGTCGCCTCGTTTATTGCGAGTCCGGCAAGCTCCAGTCCCACGTACATGCTTCCGGCGTCGAGCTTCTCCTCCACACTCATGCGCCACATGTCAGCCACGCTACAGCCCGCTCCGGCAAGACAACCCGTCTTCGCCAGCTGCTGCTCTTTGAGCACAAAGGTCATCATGCGGCACAGATAGGCGCGTTCCAACTGCGGGAGCGACGCCAGCGGAGAGGTCACCTCCTGAAGCTGCGGCAGTAGATATCTGTCATAAAAGAAACCGTCCATGCCGTTCACGTTGAGCGTTTCTGGCGTCAGACGGTCTATCGCCGAGGCAAAACCGTCGCTTGTCATGGCGTGCTCCTGCGCCACAACGAGATTGCGGAAAGCTATTGCCTCGCGCAGTTCAGCCTCAAGATGTCTCGTGCGTATGAGTCCCTCGGGCATCGGATACTTCGAGTAGAGCAGCATGACCTCGATGTCCTGCCCGTCCAGACCGAAGTTGTATTTCAGCACTCCGTAATAAAGCAGCAGCTGGACATAATGTTTTTCAAGATACTTTCCGCCGCTGCCGTTTTGCCTGCCAAGCTCTATGTATCGGTTTCTGCCCGACTTCTGCTCCACGAGCATGCGTCTGTCGGACGTCATCATGTCCACACGTCCCTGCACACCGAGCATCTCACACACGAACGAAGGCTCGAGAAGCACTTTCGACCTGTCGTATATGCCGAACAGGGCTGATGTTGTCTGCCTGATGTTACGTGCCTGTGCGGTAGCGTCCTTCTTGAATGTTGCCGGACTGAACTCACCGCACGAGGCATACTCTATGGCTTTCTCGCGGAAGTTTTTCCTTATTGTGTCGTTCAGAGAGAAGTGCGGGCTGTTTATCACATCGTCGAGCACCATGCCAGCGAAGTTACCGAGTATGATGTGATAGGTGTTAGGGCGTTTTTTCAGACGGTTGAGCGTGTAGAGCAGCGGATGGTGTCCGAAGTCCTCGAAGCACGCCGCCAGCGAGCTTATGTCTACCAGAAAATCGGGCTCGACGACTATCTCGCCCGCCACAACCTTATTGTCCGCCATGCGCGTGTCGAGCAGATTGAGCCGCATGCCTCTGCGTAGTATACCGCGCAGATAGCCATACTCGTCACCGCCTGGCGCGGCACCGTATGACACGCGCAGCTCCCTGACGCCCTGTTTTTTTTGAGCATATACAGTAATGTAGCTATCGCTATAACACTGTACAACACATCTTATATAATTATCCTCTTCATCCCGTTTTTCTTTTGTTTTATTACACTTAATCCCCTTTATCTTATCAAAGCTATTGGTAAATAGTTCAGGATGAGAAAACACATTAGAGATAAAATCGTATAATGCTATTCTGTCACGATTAATTACTTCAGGCAATAACTCTTTGTTACTGTTTGCATCACGCTTAACTTTATATATCCGGTTTTTTTCATGAACAGAAAGACAAAATGTACTACACAAAATATCAAGTCGCTCTTGCATATTTGTGTTTGCACATTTATTTTCACCCAACACCATGATACTCACCTTGTCCAATACTTCAAACATTATTTTTTTTGCATCCGGGCTCTCCGTATGCCTCAGTTTTTCCACGAGGTGATATAAATCCTCCTTAAAAGCCTTATTATATATCATTATTATTAATGTTTATAGGAAGTCCGCATATTGCTGATGATACTTATAAAATAAGCTTTTATTAATACATTGTCTTGTAACTCGTACAATTAAACATGCTAATCCTGCTATATAATAAATTAATAATGGAATCTCTAATATTCCAACAATCCGCAAAGTTAGTCATAATTTAACGAAAGTTTCTGAAAAAGACTTACATATTTTGAAATCAACATATATAATATATGTATACAGCCTGTGCTCCGCCATATTTTAATATGTCATGTTTGGAAGGTCGGGAAAAAATCAGTAAGTTTGCATCAGACAACAGACGCGCTGCCCTCACACGGCAGCCCATTTTAAAGAACAGTCAACATGGCAAAGGAACAATCATCCATACGCGAACGCGAACACACCGGAACGTGCGAGCCCAGAAGGTATAAGGTAATCATACACAACGATGATTTCACTACGATGGAGTTTGTGGTGACGGTGCTCAAGACGGTTTTCTTCAAGACATCGGAGGAGGCTGAGCGTATGATGCTCAACGTCCACCGCAACGGACAGGACGTTGTGGGGATATACAGCTATGACGTCGCGCTGTCAAAGATAAAGAAGGCGACACACATGGCACGCGAACAGAATTTCCCGCTGAGGTTCAGTTGCCAACCGGAATAGATTATGGAAGAGTACGCAAATCTGAACAAGATACTTTCGCTCGCGCTAACCTACTGCAAAAGACAGCGCAAGGAGTTTGTCATGCCTGAGCATGTGCTCATGGCACTGCTCAACTACAGACCGTTCATAGAGGCTCTCTATACCGTGGGGTGCGACGTGGAGGAAATGTATAAGGAGCTCAACGAGTATATGGATACGGTGGAAAGCGTGCCCGGGAAAGCCGAATACAGCCCGGAGGCATCGGTGCAGCTGGGGCAGATGCTGGAGATAGCGACAGCCCAGGTGGAGCAATCGGAGGCGGCAAGGGTGGACATCCCGCACCTCACAGTGGGACTGCTCAACCTCACAGACTCCGAGGCGACAATGCTGTTGAACAAGTATCTCGGTGACAACGTGGGCGACTTCATCAGCCTGCTCATATCCTCGCACCCGTCACCGCACGAGGACGACCGACCGGAGGAACATCCGAAAGAGGCGTGGAGAAGCCTCGTGACGTGCATGAACGACATCGCAGACTCGTTCACTCCGCTCATAGGGCGCGACGAGGAACTGGAACGCACCATACAGGTGCTGTGCCGCAAGGACAAGAACAACCCTCTGCACGTAGGCGAGCCGGGCGTGGGAAAGACGGCTCTGGTGCGCGGTCTCGTGGCGAGAATAGTCCGTGGGGACGTGCCGGAGAGGCTGCGCGGATGCCATGTCTACCAGATGGACATGAGCACAATGCTCGCCGGAACCCAGTTCAGGGGCGACTTCGAGAAGAGGATGAAGCTCGTCATGGACGGAATAGCAGCCGAGGGAAACGCCATTGTGTACATAGACGAGATACACAACATGATGGGAGCCGGACGGGGAAGCGACGGCGCGCTCGACGCTTCGAACATGCTGAAGCCGTACATGGAGAACAGCAACATACGCTTCATAGGCTCCACGACCTACGACGAGTACAACCGGCACATGGCGCGGAGCCGGGGCATAGTGCGCAGATTCCAACAGATAGACATCGCCGAGCCTGATGTGGAGGAGACGATAAGGATAATCAGCGGACTGAAAGACAAGTATGAACAGTTTCACGGAGTGGAATACACTGAAGAGAGCATTGCCTACGCGGTGAGGATGGCGGCGCAACACATATCAGACAGGTTTCTTCCCGACAAGGCGATAGACCTCATCGACGAGGCGGGAGCATACCGCGCCACACACCCTTCGGCAGGGGAAAGGCAGCTGGTGGACAAGAGTCTGATGACGGAAGTGCTCATGAAGATGTGCAAGATAGACGCCGCCGTGATGAAGGAGGACGACAACACCAGACTCGCATCGCTCGAGCAGAACATCAAAGCGAGGATTTACGGTCAGGACGAAGCCGTGAGCCAGGTGGTGGAAGCGGTGCAGATGGCGAAGGCGGGGCTGCTCGACGACAACAAACCGTTGGCAAGCCTGCTCTTCGTAGGACCCACCGGAGTGGGCAAGACGGAGGTGGCGCGCGTCCTCGCAGCCGAGCTCGGCATCTCGCTCGTGCGTTTCGACATGAGTGAATACACCGAGAAGCACACCGTGGCGAAGCTCATCGGCTCACCGGCAGGATATGTGGGCTATGAGGACGGAGGACAACTGACCGACGCCATACGCAAGACACCCAACTGCGTGCTGCTGTTCGACGAGATAGAAAAGGCTCACCCGGACATCTACAACATCCTTCTGCAGGTGATGGACTATGCCCGGCTCACCGACAACAAGGGTCAGAAGGCTGACTTCCGCAACGTTGTGATCATCATGACGAGCAATGCCGGGGCGCAGTATGCGTCGCGCGCTCAGGTGGGATTTGCCGGAGGTATATCGCAGGGCGACGCAATGATGAAACAGGTGAAGAAGACCTTCAAGCCCGAATTCATCAACCGGCTGTCAGCCACTGTGGTCTTCCACGACATGGACATGCACATGGCGACACTCATAATGGACAAGAAGCTCGGCGAACTGCAGGAGAAGCTCAGCCGGAAGAACATCACCATGAAGCTCAGCGAGGCTGCGCGACAGTGGATTCTGAAGCGGGGATTCACCAAGGAATACGGTGCGCGCGAGCTCGACCGCATCATCAGCCGCCACCTGAAGACCATGCTCACACACGAGATTCTCTTCGGACGGCTTGCCAAAGGCGGTGAGGCGGAGATTGACATAATTGACGACAGACCGGCACTGGCACAATGATATTCCGCATAGACAAACGACTGGCATTCCCGGACCCGAGGCTCGGCGATCCCGACGGGCTGTTCGCCGTGGGCGGCGACCTGAGCACAGACCGCCTCATACTGGCATATTCCAACGGGATATTCCCATGGTATGCCTTCCGGTGGGCGGACGAGATACACTGGTATTGCCCCATGGACCGCTTCGTGATATTCCCGGAAGAGATTCACGTGTCGCATTCCATGCGCACACTCATGAACAAGGGCTTGTATACTGTCACCATAAACCGCGACTTCCACAGCGTGATAACCGCCTGCGGACAGCTGCGCATAGGCGAGGCGGGGGCATGGCTGGGCGACGACATGACCAGAGCCTACGAGGAACTGCACAGGCAGGGATTCGCGACAAGCGTGGAGGTGTGGGACGGCGGCAGGCTCGCGGGCGGACTGTACGGTGTCTGTCTGGGCAGATGTTTCTTCGGAGAGAGTATGTTCTCGCTTGTTCCGAGCGCGAGCAAGCTGGCTCTCATACACCTCGCCCGTTACATGGCGGAGCACGGCGGAGCGATGATTGACTGCCAGTTTGAGACGCCCCACCTCAAGTCGATGGGCGGACGGCACATCAGCTATGACGAATACATGAGCATTGTGCGCGGTTAACGGCTCACTAAAAACAGACTATAAGAACATGAACAACACATTCCGGAAAGGAATGGACATAAAAACGACTATTATGGACAAGAAAGAACTCATGCGCAGGGCAATCGCCCTGTCGGAAGAAAGCGTAAGAAACGGCGGCGGACCGTTCGGTGCCGTCATCGCGCGAAACGGCGAGATAGTGGCAGAGGCGTCAAACAGCGTCACTCTGGACAATGACCCCACCGCCCACGCGGAGGTGAACTGCATACGCCGCGCCGCCGCAAAGATGGGCACGTTCTGTCTGGAGGGGTGCGAGATATACACTTCGTGCGAGCCGTGCCCCATGTGTCTGGGAGCGATATACTGGGCTCGTCTTGACAAGATATACTACGCCAACAACCGCAAGGACGCCGCGAAGATAGGATTCGACGACGACTTCATCTATCAGGAAATACCTCTGCCGCCCGACGAGAGACAGAAAAAGATGGAGCTGCTGCTTCCTGACGAGGCGATAAAGGCGTTTAGGATGTGGGAGGAAAGCGGCGAGAAGACCGAATACTGACGGTCAGAGCGTGCAGAAGAACGTGACGAGAAACGGCACGCTGAAGTCGGTCACGAAACCGTGAAAGACCGACAACACCACATACTGAGGTCCCACGCTGCGCGTAATGACGGGCAGCGTGGTGTCCATGGTGGTGGCTCCGCCCACGGAGATGGGTGCCAGAGAGCCGAACCTGCGGGCAAGGAAAGGAGCGAGGAGCAGCGCAGCCAGCTCGCGCAGGATGTTGGCAAGGAGTGCCACAGTGCCAAGCTCAGCTCCGCGATACCCGGTTATGAATATGCTGGAAAGCGAATAGTAGCCCATGCCTGAGCCGAGAGCAAGACAGTCGGAAAGCGTGCGGTGGGGCAGGACGAGCGATGACGCCATGCTGCCGGAAAGCGTACCGGCGATGGTTACGAGCGGAAGGAGGGCAAGACGCGGATTGAGCCGTCTGAAGCTATGCAGCGTAGCGGAGTCGCAACCTATCGACATGCCGACGCTGAACATAAGGGCGCACAGCACCAAAAAGCTCGTGCTGCTGCTCACAAAGCCTTCTGGTATGAGCTCCGTCACGCCGCACGCCACTCCGGCGGCGAAAAAAAGGGTTATTATTATGCTTCCTTTCATTTCCTGTCATCGTTTTCTTCTCCGCGCACCATACGCCACATCACCCACGAGAACAGCACACACCCCACGACACTGCCTGCCGCTACGGCAAGCGCGTCGAGACCGAGTGTGAGCACATTACCGGTGATGCGGCGGTCGGCTCCCACCTCCACGCCAAGCATGAAAAGCAGAATCCATATGAGCACAGTCACCACACGCGACACCGCAGGACGGCATCTCATGCCGGCGACACGCCCGGCAAGCACACCGCAAAGCATTATGATTATTACAGTAAACATCCTTCCGGACTTGTTTTTATCCCTAACCGGCAGACGCCCTTAATTCACTATCATCTCCTGAACAGCACACGCGATGACGTCACTGTCCGCCAAGACGGTCGAAAAAGACTATTATCTCCTCCCATGTCTTGAACTCGTCGCTTCCCCACACCACCGTGGTGCCGATGAATCCGTCGCTCTCACGGTCGGTGATGAGATAGTCGCCGTAGAGCACCTCACGCCGGTTGGCGAACACCACACGGTCGTGGGCGGGAGCGCTGAGATATCTCTCCACCCACTCCACCGTCTCCGCCATGCTGCCACGGTCGTTGAACGGCGCAGGAGCCACCACGTAGACGTCATATCGCTCGATAAGAGCCTCATACGCCTTATGCATGCTTGCCGTGGCGTTGCGGTAGCTGTCGGCAAGTGTGGAGATGTCTATGAGCACCGTGGGACGCTGTCTGCCATCCTGACGGTCGTCTATGCGGCGTATCAGGGGCACGAGATAGTGTAGCGCGACCTTGTCGGTGAGCCTGTGACCGCCGTGAAAGTGTATGGCTTCGGGGTAATGCTCGCAGAACAGATCGAACGTGTGTACGACGGGATCCTCATCACCGAACAGTCCCGTAACGCGGCAACGCTCCTCCGGAGTGATGTCCTCGAAGCAGTGGGACGTAGCCTCTGCATATTCCTTCACGAGCGACTTGGTGACGATGAACTCCTGTACACCGTCGGCTCTGGGGTTCTGGAACGTCTGCTTGCCTGTCATTCCATGCTTTGTCATGGTCTCGCCCATGCGGAAGGCAGGGTTCACAAGGATGCGGTCGTAGCCCTTGAGCTGCTCCGTGTACATGCCTCCCATCGACGTGCCGATGATGAGATGGGGCTTCTCTTCCTCACACATGGCACGCAACATGTCCATCGCCTCGGCGGGATGTATGGGTATGTCGCGCGCCACAACGGTGGCATCAGGCATGAGAGTGCGCAGAAGCGTCACCGTGCCCGACTGCGCCGACGAGCCGAATCCGTGTACATACATTATCTTCTTTCCGGACATGAGCCCGGGAAACTGCTTCACATATTGGTTTTCCATATCTCTCCTGTTTTTATATATCAACGGTACGGACGCTCCGCATTATCCGCCTGCATCCATCGCACCATCTGTCCTTACATCCGGCACGTGACGACCAGTATGCCGCGGAGCACCTTCCGGCAGAGTGCAAAATTACACATTTTATTCCGCCCGACCGCCATCCGCCCCACACAGATTGCACCGCCACCGCACAAAAACAATCCTGCATATTCATGCAATTCCGTCCGTCGCTTATGCATAAACCGTCTTTCCCAACTCCACGAGAGCGCCTCCGTTTCGCACAAAAGCATTCGCGCCCGCATACACGCGGTTCTCGCAAAGAACGAGTAAATCCCTGGCAACCAACCGTTTACCAAGAATCGTCTCACAGAAAACGCTTTCCGCCACTGCCAAAAAGCCTCTTCCGTCTCACCAAAGAGCCTCTTCCGCAACACAAGAAAGGCTTTAATGCATCGCCATAAAGCCCTTCCAGTCACATCAAAAAGTCTTTTCCACACCGTATGCGATGCTTTTCAGCCCTGCCGTAGCATTTAAATGCACTTTTTATTCACGTTTTACGGTATTACAGCTTCTATTTTGAAGATTTGTTTTGTCAAAATAAAGTCAAGCCGGGATGCATAAATATACATTACAGGCGTATAAAATCCATAATGTCGCGAATATCGGAATTAATTATTACTTTTGCAGAAGCTATAGCCTCGACAGTGGCAATGACACGCGTATTGCGTCATCGGTGTCGCGGCATGAAGCACGGACGACGCTTGTGCTGGCATAAGAAAGACACGCCTCGCAGGCATCGACACGTATATTAACGACACATAAAAAGAAACGGAACAGTTATGGAAGGACTTATAATAGCACTCACACTGCCGCTGCTTGGCACGATGACAGGCGCGGCGTTCGTATTTTTCATGAAGCACGAGATGCCTGCGCTTGTGCAGAAATCGCTGCTCGGATTCGCCTCGGGAGTTATGGTGGCAGCCTCGGTGTGGTCGCTGCTCATACCCGGCATGGAACTGAGCGGCGGCGAGGGATGGGTAAAGGTGATGCCGGTAGCCGCAGGCTTTCTGTGCGGCATAGGCTTCCTGCTCGCCATCGACTATCTTACGCCCCACCTGCACATAGGCGGAGCCGCTCCCGAAGGACCGCGCAGCCGTCTCTCGCGCACGGCGATGCTCTCGCTTGCAGTCACCATCCACAACCTGCCCGAAGGCATGGCGGTGGGCGTGGTGATAGCCGGAGCGATGCAGGGTGAGGCAGGCATAACGGCGGCTGGGGCAATGGCGATGTCGCTCGGAATAGCAATACAGAACATACCCGAGGGTGCCATCATATCGATGCCGCTTCGCGCGGAGGGCAACAGCCGCACGCGCTCATTCGCGATAGGCTCGCTCAGCGGTGTGGTGGAACCGATAGGGGCGGCTGCCGTGATACTTCTCGCATCGGCAGTCGCCCCGGTCATGCCCTATCTGCTTGCCTTCGCAGCGGGCGCAATGATATATGTCGTAGTGGAAGAGCTGATACCCGAGGCGTCAGAAGGCAGCCACAGCAACCTCGGCACCATAGGTTTTGCAATCGGCTTCACACTTATGATGATGCTCGACGTGGTGCTCGGATGAGCACCGCGGAGTCATTTCAGCATCACCTTACGCACGGTTCCGTCTGAGTAGCGGATGATATTCAGTCCGCTCTTCGTTCCCGACTGTCTCACTCCGTCGGCGGAATAGATGCCTACAACCGTGCGCTCACCCGTAACAGACGGCGATGATATGGCGGTGGGAGTCTTCTCCTGACGCGAGAAGGCGAGCACCGAGAGGGTGGCGTCGTTGCGCATGTTTATCGTGACAGACTTCACCTGGCGGTTCTCGTCGCAGCTTATGGCGTTCTCGAAGAGACAGTAATGGCAGTCAGTGCCGTAAGAAGAGTCTGACAGGGTCATGCATCCGAGCTGCGTGACAGCCTCATCACCTACGGGATTTCTCACCGACCAGTCTCTCACAGTGAGCATCTGCGGTGACGAACTCGTACCGTCAGCATAGTTAACCACAGCCTCTATCTCGCTCTGTCCCCTGCCGCTGGTTGCCAGCATGCTCAGTTCGGCAGTGGCGAACGGCTTGTCAAACACCAGTTCTCCCGTCTGTCCGGAGCTTCTGAGGTGCAGTGAGTTGTTGCCGTCGTAGGCAGCCAGCCTGTACTCAATGTCTGAGTTGGACACTATCACGCGCGAGTCAGGCAGTCCGCCCTCGCTCTTCAGCGATTCCGAATAGAACGACCGGTTGTCGTCGATAGCCCCGGTGGCATGCCCCGATGCGGGCAGCGACTCTATGATGACGTCTCCGTTCCACCCCTCCGAAACACTCACCGGAACATAACGCAACGACGGGTCGCGCGGCAGAAGCTGCTTGTCCATGAACTTCACACGGTTTCTTATCCAGTTCTTCAGATAGTCTATCTCGTCCCCATAGGTCTGACCTACATAATAGTTGGGCCACACCTGACGTCCGATGACGTTCCACGCGCTCTGGTTTCTGTTGAGTGCGCCGCCGGAGGTGATGACGTTTGTGAGCGAGTCTATCTTCGCCTCGATAGCCTCATCGGAATATTGTCCGTTGCGATATTGCTGCCAGCGTTGCTTCACATTGTCCATGAAACTCTTGTCGCGGGTCAACTTATACCACCAGAAGGGCACGAGCTGAGGGTCGCCTGTGCGGGCGTTGAAGTCATACTGCCACAGGTCGGTGCGCTCGCCATAATTATAGTTGGCGTTGCCGTAGGCTATGTTGAAATCCCATAACGACATCTTCCATCTGTGGTCGAGTCCCTCGCGTGCGGCGCGCGTCTCGCTGTACTTATACAGATTGGTGCTCAGACGGTAGCCGTCGATGTTGAACGAGAGCTCTGTCGCGAGCATGTAGTCTATGAACGAAGTCTCGTCGACGTACTTGCGGTAGCCGCGCTCCGGGTCGCTGTAGTAGCTTGTGCGGAACGAAGCCTCCATATCGTCTATCGCCTTGTGCAGTGCCGCCTCCGTGCCGGCAGGCAGTTCGGCGAAGTCATCGTATTCGGGAGACTTGTACTGGTATGTTATCCAACTCGAGGACAGTTCGTTTCCGCTGCCGTCCACGGGATGATACTTCGACCGGTAGTACTGTGGCTCGTCGTCGCGGTCTATCTCCACGTGGAAGTCTCCGGTGAGATCGCCGTCGTCCTCGCCCGGGTCGTTAAGGTTGAGACGATTCTTTCCCTTGCCCACACGTTCCGACATGATGAACACTCCATAATAAGTGCCGTCGAGAACGAGCTCGCAGAACTTTGCGTGAGGCACATAGTCGAAATACGGGCGCGCCAGTTCGAAGGTGAGCACATCGCGTATCATGCTCTTGTCGGAGAACGGGGCGAGCAACGCCCAGTCGTTGTCCTTGCCCATACCCATTATCTTCACCTTCTGCTTCTTGCCTCCCTCCTCGAGCGGTTTGTCCAGCGGGCGGAACGAGTATGGCTTCTTTTCAGAGCTGTTGAACGACGAGTTGCCTCTGTATTTCAGCCCCACATATCCCTCATAGTCCACCTTCTGGTCAGGATGGGCTATGGTGTCACCGTAGTTGTACTGTCCCTCTCCGTTGTCAATAATCTTCACCCGCGCCGTGACACGGTCCTCACGCTGTATCATCTGTCCGTCTACGTTGATGAAGACAATAGGCATGTTGGTTCTCGTAAGCCTCACATTAGGATTGTTAGTAGGCTTGTAGTTGTCTGAACGCTGTGCGTGCGATAACACCGCAAGCAGCATAAATGGCATAAGTAAAAGTATTCTTTTCATTTAAATACGTATTTAATTATTAAGTCATTAAATGGTCTCTATAATATAATAACAACCGAGAAAGGTTTTTACTAAAAATATAAAACATAAAAAAACATAAAAAACAATGTGACGGCTCCTGCTACCCGGAAAACCGGCGGATGCCGTCACATTATACATATATATTAAGAATGGTATACAGTCTTACTTGATGACGTTCAGCTCACGGCCCACCTTGACGAACGCGTCCACCGCCTTGTCAAGATGGCTGCGCTCATGTCCGGCTGACAACTGCACACGTATGCGTGCCTGTCCCTTCGGAACGACGGGATAATAGAAGCCCGTCACGTAGATGCCTTCCTCCTGCATGCGTGCCGCGAAGTCCTGCGACAGCTTGGCGTCATACAGCATCACGGCGCAGATGGCGCTCTGTGTGGGCTTTATGTCGAAGCCTGCGGCGAGCATCTTGTCGCGGAAATATGTCACGTTGTCCATCAGTTTGTCGTGCAGCGCGTTGCTTTCCTTCAGCATACTGAACATCTCTATGCTCGCGCCTACTATGGAAGGAGCTACCGAGTTGGAGAACAGATAAGGACGCGAACGCTGGCGCAGCATGTCGATAATCTCCTTGCGTCCTGTCGTGAATCCTCCCATCGCACCGCCGAAAGCCTTGCCGAGCGTGCCAGTGAAGATGTCGATGCGTCCGTAAACATCGTAAAGCTCGGCAACACCGTGACCTGTCGGACCCACGACTCCGGCTGAATGAGACTCGTCAACCATAACGAGCGCGTCATACTTCTCGGCAAGTTCGCATATCTTGTCCATAGGAGCTACGTTGCCGTCCATTGAGAACACGCCGTCGGTTGCGATGATGCGGTGACGCTGTGCCTGCGCCTCCTTCAGGCAACGCTCGAGGTCTGCCATGTCGGCATTGGCATAACGGTAACGCTTAGCCTTGCAAAGGCGCACACCGTCGATTATGGACGCATGGTTGAGAGCGTCTGATATGATGGCGTCCTCGTCTGTAAGCAGCGACTCGAACAGTCCGCCGTTGGCGTCGAAACACGATGCGTAAAGAATCGTGTCCTCCGTCTTGAAGTAATCGGAAACGGCTGCCTCGAGCTGTTTGTGCAGGTCCTGGGTGCCGCATATGAACCTTACGGACGACATACCGAAGCCGTGCGAGTCCATGGCTTTCTTTGCGGCGTCTATGAGACGGCTGTTGTCAGACAGCCCCAAGTAGTTGTTGGCACAGAAGTTAAGCACCTCTCCGCCCTCCTTAACCTTGATGTCAGCGCGCTGCGGAGTGGTTATCACACGTTCGTTCTTGTACAATCCGGCAGCCTTTATGTCTGCCAGTTCCTTCGCGAGGAATTCTTTCATTTTACCATACATAGCTTTATGATTTAATATATTGTTTAAGCACCATTGTCATGTCGCAAGACAAAGTTCATATTTTTTTTGTACCTGACAAAAAAATAAGGTAAAAAAATGCTTTTTTACCGCCAAAACTGCATACCTTTGCATAAGATAAGATGCACTCGGGAAATATAGAACAAGTTCTCTTTCCGCTCGCTTTCATTATCTTTGCATAAGATAAGATACGCCCGGGAAATAAAGAACAGGTTCTCTTTTCCTCACGCCTGCACCATCTTTACTTACAGAAAGACTATACAAACAAACCTCGACAATGAAAAATATTCTAATCATCGGTTCTACAGGACAAATCGGTTCCGAACTCACCATGATGCTGCGCAACCTTTACAGCGGCAACATCGTTGCCGGATACATTCCCGGCGCAGAACCAAAAGGGGAATTGAAAGAAAGCGGACCGTCTGCCATCGTTGACATAACCAACCAACAGCAGATAGCGGATGCGGTGGAGAAATACCACGTCGATACAATCTACAACCTTGCAGCACTGCTTTCCGCTGTGGCGGAAGCCAAGCCGCAACTGGCATGGAAGATAGGGGTGGGCGGACTGTTCAATGTGCTCGAAGTGGCGAGAGAGAAGAAGTGTGCCGTATTCACACCGAGTTCCATTGGCTCGTTCGGACCGTCCACACCGAAAGACAAGACTCCGCAGGACACCATACGCGACCCGAAGACAATGTACGGGGTGACAAAGGTGACAGGCGAACTGCTGAGTGACTATTACTATACACGCTTCGGCGTAGACACGAGAGCCGTGCGTTTCCCCGGACTTATCTCATACGTGACTCCTCCAGGAGGCGGAACCACCGACTACGCGGTTGACATCTACTACTCCGCAGTGAAGGGAGAGACATTCGAATGTCCCATCGTCGCAGGCACGTTCATGGACATGATGTACATGCCGGACGCCCTTCGCGCTGCCATAGAGATTATGGAGGCTGACCCGGAGAAGCTCGTTCACCGCAATGCTTTCAACATAGCGTCGATGAGTTTCGACCCGGAAATGATATACAACAGCATCAAGGAGGCTGTGCCCGACTTCAAGATGGTGTACAAGGTGGACCCTCTGCGGCAGGCCATAGCCGAGTCATGGCCCAACTCTCTCGACGATTCGTGCGCACGGGAGGAATGGGGTTGGAAGCCTGATTACGACATGAAGACAATGACAAAGGACATGATTGAGAAACTGAGGATAAAACTCGGCAAGTAAAGATTATACATATTATATATATAAAACGGATGTGCCCTTCAAGCGGAGCACATCCGTTTCAGTTTTCCGGGAACGTTATCAGACCGCCGGAAATATCTTTTGACACGCAACAGGCGTAAGGATACTGACAGAGGAAGCCCGATGAAGTCCGGCATGATTGGCTTTCCTGCTGACAGCCGGTTCCTCGTCAGGCATCACGCTACGCCCCTGCGTCACTTCTTTACAATGGCTGTCTCAATGTCAGAATAAGCCACCGAGGCACGTATGGTGCCGAGTGCGTAAGCCGCAACATCGTAAGGCTGGTAAATGAACGTGACACTGTCCTTGCCCAAAACGAAATTGTCGGGCACGTAAGGCTCTCCCAGAGCGAATACGCCTTGGTCCTTCAGACCGTCCAGACCGTCTGTCTTATATTGTGCCGAGAGGCTTTTGATTATTCCTTCTGTCACCACGCTGTCAGCGTCTGCGGCAAAGAAGTCAGCCTTCCCTATCTTCGCGCCGGTGGCGGTGTCGAAGTTTATCGCCTTGACAAGGTTCATGCCGTGCGCTCCTCCGGTGAACGAATAGATGTCAGACAGATATGTTATCACGCCCGGACGACCTTCCTTGGCTGACGTTTTCACAATATACTCATAGTTGAGCGACGCTCCGCTCAAGCCCTCATTAACCATCTTGCCGCACTCCTCGCGGTAACCGGCGATGTATGAGGCGACAAACCGGTCCACAGCCTGCCTCATCGTGATGCCCGAGTCAGGCTTTTCCTCAGACTTCCACATATCTGTCAATATGCCGGAATTCATTATCGAGTCGTTCACGGCATCCGCATTTGCTCCTACGGCATAAAGAATGTTCATTTTAATTTCGCACCTCACGGAGTCGTTATCACCGTTGAGCATAGCCACAGTATCGACTACGATACTGTCGAAAACAAGACTGTCTGCATCGGAAGAGCCTTTGCTCTGACCGCCGCATGAGCTGAGCGCCGCAATGATGAAGGCAGACAGCACAGCAAACGGGAACATAATCTTTTTCATAATGATGGAGTTTAAGAGTTTGAATTATAAAAATTGAATTATAAAATAATTGTATCAACGCAAGTACACCAGCTTTTCAGTCTCTCCGGAATAGGTGTTTATCCTTATCCTCACAGCGTCGGCGTCTATGTCGGAGGTCCTTATGCTCAGATATTTGCGCACCGAATAATATTCCGGAACACCGCCCTGGTCGTGCATGAACCGCAATACGGCGCACCTGCCTCCGTCGGGCAAGTCCTCGGTCTTGTCTTCCACGACCCCTACGGTCTGCACTCCTCCGTTGTCATCTGACGTCCCCGACTTCAGCACCACGCACATATTAAGATACTTGCCTTCTGCCGACAGCCACGCGCTCTCGAACGTCACGGGGTCGGCGGGCACATTGTCTGTCTGCCGCAAGGGCACTATGTTCAGCACAGGCACCCTCACCACCGACAGAGCCTTGGCACAGGCAGTACCCGATTCGTTGTAAGTCAGGTTGTAATACATCAGTGCCCTGTACACCGAATCGGGCACCGTTATCCACGACAGTGTGAAAGGCGGGTTTGTGACGAGTTTCTGTCCGTCGTCCGTCACGACATAGTCCACCGTCTCTCCGGCATCCGAATGCATCTCCACGAAGTCGGCACGCATGTACGAATACTTGCCGTCACCGCTCTCATACCCGTCGGCTGAGCATCCGGCGAGCACTGCCAGAACCGCCAGCACGCCTGCTATATGAATGAAGCGCGTCTTACACATCATCCCCCATCACACTGAAACGGTTGCGCGCCGGATTGGCATACATCGTGAGCATGCGCTCGCGCAGGAATGAGTAGTCAGGTTTCTCCAGCTCAATCCTTGCAAGCTGTGTGTCGATATATTTCTCAAAGGCAGCCTTCTCGGCTCCGGTATAATGCGCGGAGAGAGCGTCTGAGCCTTCGAGCATGTCGAGTGCGATGTAGTTGTTGGGATAAAGCCGGTAGCCGGAGAATATGTCGCGGTCGATATGTTCAGCCACCGCATGGTAGAAGTCGCCTTTCGGCATGTCTTCGTCGAGGGTCATGAGCCATCCGTCCATGCATGGCGCGCAGTGGTAGTGTATGCGTCCCTTGTAGCCCATGATGCCGGTCTGCATGCTCACGATGTCGTCCTGCGCCGACTTCTTCCATCCCTCCACGTCGCGTTTGAGCTGGAACTCCCTCGCCTTGAGGAAGTCGCACGGGTCGAACTCATACGATATGGACAGCGGGACGATGTGCAACGCCGCGATGCGGTCTCTCACCGTGCCTTCCCCTCCCATAGCCATCATCTTCAGTATTGCCTCCTGCGTGCGGTCGTCGGAGTCCTTGGCGCGTCCCTCGCGCTGCGCTATCCACACACATTCCTTCTTCTCCGCTATGACAAGATGCATGTAGTCGGACAGCCGTTTGCTTGCCGTGAGCATCTGTCTCATAGACAACGCCCGCTCGACAATGAACGACTTGTTTATCCTCACGATGTCCTTCACCCACGGCAGAGACAGAAGATTGTCGCCGATGGCTATCTCGCACGTCGTGGAGAAATGCGAGTCGAGCAGCATCATGTTGAGCAACGCCGAGTCGAGCACTATGTCGCGGTGGTTGCTCACAAACGTGTAGTTGCGGCTGTTGTCTATCGCCGAGCAGTCGATGTCGCATCCCCGGCTCGCCTTGGCGAGCAGTCCGGAGAGGAACGGATAGCAGAACGTGCGCTGGAAGTCGAGGTTCGTGCGGCACGCACGCATTCTCTCAGACAACGTCTCAAACGGGATGTCGGGGAAGATGGCGGCAGCCACCGCCCTGAACTGGCTGTTGGCGACAAGGCGCTCATACACTTCCGGAAGCTCTTCCGGCTCGAACGGCCTTATCGCATCATACTGTCTTAATAACTCGATGTTCATAATCACTTAATTATCAGGTAGGTAATAAAGTGGAGCCACGCTCAGGCGCCGGTTCAGAACTGGTTCTCCACTATGTCTGTCAGCACGTCCTTGATGTCGAGTCCGGCGGCACGCACCTGCTGGGGGATGAAGCTTGTGGCGGTCATACCCGGTGTGGTGTTCACCTCGAGCATGTTTATCTTGTCGTTGCCGTGTTCGTCTTTCGTTATGATATAGTCCACACGTATTATTCCGTTGCAGCGAAGTATGTCGTAGATACGCGATGTCTCCTCAGCCACTCGCGCCGCCGTGTCGGGCGATATGCGCGCCGGAGTGATTTCCTGGACCTCTCCGTTGTACTTGGCATTGTAGTCGAAGAACTCGTTGGCGGTGACAACCTCCGTGGCAGGGAACACCACCGACTTGTCCTTTGTCTTGTAACAGCCTATCGATATCTCCGTTCCGTCGAGGAAACTCTCTATCATCACCTCGTTGCTCTCCATGAAAGCCACGCGCAGGGCGGGCGCGAGCTGGTCGGCGTTCTTCACCTTCGACACGCCGAAACTGCTTCCGTCGGCGGCGGGCTTTACGAAGCACGGCATACCGATGATGCGTTCTATCTCCTCCTCGCTGTACTTGTTCTCCTCCCCGCGGCGCAGCAGCAGACTGCGTGCCACGTTTATTCCATAGCCGCTGAGGTAGCGGTTGAGCACATACTTGTCGAACGTCATTGCCTCGACGAGCACTCCGCTCGTGCTGTAAGGCACGCCTATAAGCTCGAAGTAGCCCTGCATGAGTCCGTTCTCTCCCGGTGTTCCGTGTATGGTTATGTAGGCATAGTCGAACACCACAGCCTTTCCGTCCTTGACGAAGGAGAAGTCGTTGCGGTCGACGGGAGCGGTTGTGCCGTCCTCGAAGTTCACGTGCCAGTTCTGTCCCTCCACGTCAACGATGTACACGTTGTACCGTTCCTTGTCGAAGAACGAATAGAGTCCGTTCGCCGAATTCATCGACACGTCGTGCTCCGACGAGTCGCCGCCACACACGATGGCTATGTTTCTCTTTATATTTTCCATTTTTTCAAAACGTTGCTTACTGATTCTCAAATGTGTTGTTGTTTGTCCCGGATATGTATACGCGCCACTTTTCTATCAGCGCGGCAAGGTCGGCGGGTGGCGGGGAGTCGAAGTCCATCTGCCTGCCTGTGAGCGGATGGCGGAAGCCGAGGGTGCGGGCGTGCAGTGCCTGACGGTCGCAGAGCTTGAAGCAGTTGGTGATGAACGCCTTGTAAGAGGAGCTTCTGTTGCCCCGCAATATCTCGCATCCGCCGTAACGCTCGTCTCCGAAGAGCGGATGACCTATGTGCCGCATGTGCGCCCTTATCTGATGTGTGCGTCCGGTCTCAAGGATACACTCCACAAGAGTGACATAGCCGAACCGTTCCATCACCCTGTAGTGGGTCACGGCAGGCTTTCCTATGCCCGAGTCGGGAGGGCAGACGGTCATCCGCAGACGGTCTTTCGGGTCGCGGGTGATGTTTCCCTCTATGCGTCCCTCGTCCTCGTTGAAGTTGCCCCACACCAGAGCCACGTAGCTGCGGTGGGTCGTCTTGTTAAAGAACTGCGCTCCGAGCGACGTCTTCGCAGCCGGAGTCTTTGCCACGACGAGCAGTCCGCTCGTGTCCTTGTCTATCCTGTGGACCAGTCCCACCTCCGGGTCGTTGGGGTCGAAAGAGCCGACGTCCTTCATGTGCCATGCCACGGCGTTGACCAGCGTGCCGTGGAAGTTGCCCACACCCGGGTGCACCACCAGTCCGGCGGGCTTGTTGACAACCATCAGCTCGCTGTCTTCGTAGACGATGTCGAGCGGTATGTCCTCCGCCTCTATGGTTGAGTCGAAACGCGGACGGTCAAGCATCAGTGTCACCACATCGCCCGGACGCACCTTGTAGTTGCTCTTCACGGGACGGTCGTTGACGTGTACGAACCCGGCGTCCGCAGCCTTCTGTATGCGGTTGCGGCTGGAGTGCTGGAGCTTCTCGCACATGTACTTGTCCACGCGCAGTGCCTCCTGTCCCTTGTCCACCACGAAGCGGAAATGCTCGTATAGCTGTTGCGCCTCCTCGTCAAGTTCCTCTATGTCCTCTATGTTGTCTGCCATGAATTGTCATGATTTTGTTTTCACACCTATTTATATATACTACCGGTTCATTCGGCAGCCGGTTCTTCATCAGGCAACGGAGCTGTCACTACCTGGAACTCGTCCACGTCGCCCTCGTCCACAGGCTCGAACGCGTCAACATCCACATACTCTATGCTGTCCGACTCGTCGCGCATGCCGCTTCCTGCCTGCACCGTCACAACGTCGTCCACCGATATCCTGTCGCCTGCCACCACCTGTCTGCCGCGCACCGTCACACCGTAGACCCAGTCGCGCTCGCCCGGCACATACTCAGGCTTGCCCACCTTGAATCCCATGGCGGACAGTTTCGCCATCGCCTCGCGCAGCGAACTGTTGTCTATAATGTCCGGCAGGGCTATCATGGGCGAATGTTCGGCGTTGATGATTACCGTCACCACACGTCCGCTCTTCACCTTCTCGCCAGGTGCGGGCGTCTGTTCGAGGATGCAGTCGGGCGACAACGTCTTCACGTAACCCGTATCGCTCACCACGACATCGAGCCCCAGCCCCTGCAATATGTGCTGGGCGTCCCTGAACGACTTCTGCCGCAGGTCGGGCACCACTATCGCCTCACCGTGATGGGTGTACACTCCGAGCCAGTATTTCAGCCCGAATACCGCCAGCAGCACCACAAAAGCCATTGCCGCCAGATTGCCCCATAGATACCAGCTTTTGAACTTTTTGAAGAAATCCGTAGGTTTCATCTCACATCATTTTGTACATAGGATATGCGCACAAGGGAAAAGCAGACATATCATTTGCTTTCCCGGCGCAGCCTTTTTTGTGCAAAGACAGTGCCAGCGAGCGCAATGAGAGCTTGCTCTCAGATTGCCGAGCGCAGCCTGTCTTATGCAAAGACAGTGCCAGCGAGCGCAATAAGAGCTTGCTCTTAAATTGCCGAGCGCAGCCTGTCTTATGCAGAGACAGTGCAAGGTGAGTGCAGCAGCAAGGCGGGGAAACGAAGTTTTACCAGACTTGATGATGCCGAACCGATGCCTGTCTTATGCAGAGACAGTGCCAGCGAACGCAATAAGAGCTTGCTCTTAAATTGCCGAGCGCAGCCTGTCTTATGCAAAGACAGTGCAAGGTGAGTGCAGCAGCAAGGCGGGGAAACGAAGTTTTACCAGACTTGATGATGCCGAACCGATGCCTGTCTTATGCAAAGATAACACTAACTACTCAATGAACAAAATAAAAGCACAGATAAAGTGTAAAAAAACACCGTCACACCAACAACCCGGCAACCGCCCTCCGCTCCCGCTGTCCGGCCACGCCCCGACCGCACGAGGCACGCACCACCCGTGCCCCATGCCCCATACGTCCCCTCCATCCGTCCCGACACGCATTCTCCGTACAGAAAACCCGGAAGCGGAGACGCGCTGTTTTCTTGACTTTTTCTTTACATAACAAAATCGCGAAACAGACATCCGGACAACACAAATACCTACTTTCCGAACACCGCTCACGCCCCTCCGCCATGCCTCTACCCCACTCCCGATACCCCCAAACGGGCTTTCCGGCTCACCGCAAAGCCCGTTTCATGACGCGGAACGTGCCGTATCACAGCGCGAAAGAGCCTCTTTGGCGGTGCCGAAAAGCCCGTCCGGCAATGCAGGACAGTGCTTTCCGCGTTGCCAGAACCACCATAAAGAAAGCAAGCCACTGAATATCAACAACTTGGAAAAACCTCTTGAAAATCGCGTTTTTCGCATCAGAAGAAAGTCACGGAGCAAACAGCCCATTCTCGCGGACATAAGACAGAAAACCCGAGCCTGCCAAGCCACGCCACACCAGCACAAAAACGGCTTCTCACACCGCACCGTCACGGCATACCTGAAAACCGCCACGGCATGCCCGACACCCGTCATACGCCATAAAAAACAGCAAGGAGCAGGTACTTCTCCCTGCTCCTTGCTGCTCACAATAATCCCGTCACCGACGGAACTCCGGCTTATTTGCCGTGGTGCTCGTCTGATACAGTCAGCTTTTTGCGGCCGTGAGCACGACGTGAAGCCAATACACGGCGACCGTTCTTTGTCGACATTCTCTCACGGAAACCGTGCTTGTTCACTCTCCTTCTGTTGTGAGGCTGAAACGTTCTTTTCATTTTCTATCTATAATTTTATTTGTTATTATTCACGCTTTGGGCTGCAAAATTACTCATTTCTTTTCAAACAGCCAAGAAGAATGCGATTTTTAGAAGATTTATTTAGGTTTTTTTCTAAAATAAACGTAACTTTGCAGCGAATTAAGGAAGAACAAACGAACAATTCAAATTTAGACAGACACATATGATCAATTCACAGGACATTAAGAACGGAACCTGCATCCGCATGGACGGCAAGCTGTTCTTCGTCATCGAATTCCTGCACGTGAAGCCCGGAAAGGGAAACACCTTCATGCGCGTGAAACTGAAGAACGTTGTCGACGGACGTGTGCTTGAGCGCCGGTTCGACATCAGTGAGAAACTTGAAGACGTACGCGTGGAGCGCCGCCCATACCAGTATCTTTACAAAGAGGGCGACGACTACATCTTCATGAATCAGGAGACATACGACCAGATTCCTATCGCACACGACCTCATAACAGGCGTCGACTACATGAAAGAGGGCGACGTGATAGAGGTTGTGTCAGATGCGTCAAACGAGACTGTGCTCTTCGGCGAGATGCCGGTAAAGACAAACCTCCGCATAACACACTCTGAGCCGGGCATAAAGGGCGACACCGCAACCAACGCCACAAAGCCCGCGACGCTCGAGACAGGCGTTGAGGTGCGCGTACCGCTGTTCATCAACGAGGGCGACCTCATTCAGGTAGACACCCGCGACGGCAGTTA
This sequence comes from Leyella lascolaii, assembly GCF_900079775.1. Classification (GTDB taxonomy): domain Bacteria; phylum Bacteroidota; class Bacteroidia; order Bacteroidales; family Bacteroidaceae; genus Prevotella; species Prevotella lascolaii. The sequence continues at coordinate 109,975 of NZ_LT556034.1, forward strand.
CCTGCAGCGCGTGAAGGAATAAAAGGAACACAACTCACTTATAAGGGAAAAGGTAAAAACCGGACACGCAACGCTGCATGCCGCTTTTTACCTTTTTCCGTTTTCATAAGCAGATGTTCAAAATCAACCGATATTATAATATTACTCATATGTTATATATATCTTTGTAACCATCCTGTGCGCTCTTCATGGCTTCACACCAAAGTCTCATAACTCTTCAGACCTTTAAATGCAGCCCCGGACAGCACACAATATGATGGCAATCAATTCAGAACATCTGCTTGACAGAATACGCCGGAAACGCATTCCGGCACTCCAACCGGAAAATATTGGTGACTATGAAATACAGCTTCATCATTCCAGTTTACAACCGTCCCGACGAGGTGGACGAACTGCTGCAGAGCATGACACGCCAGACGCTCTCCGCATTTGAGGTGATTGTCGTGGAGGACGGCTCAGTGCGCGACTGCAAAGAGGTGTGCGCACGATACGCCGGAAAGCTCGACCTGCACTACTACATGAAGGAGAACTCTGGTCCGGGACAGAGCCGCAACTACGGGGCGGAGCGCGCGCGGGGAGAGTATCTCATCATACTCGACAGCGACGTGGTGCTTCCCGACGGATATCTCAGGCATGTCGACGACGAGCTGCGGCGCATGCCGGCAGACGCCTTCGGCGGACCTGACCGCGCGCACTCCTCGTTCACGCCCACACAGAAGGCGATATCCTTCTCCATGACTTCCTTCCTCACCACGGGAGGCATACGCGGCGGAAAGAAGAAGATGGACAGGTTCTATCCCCGCTCGTTCAACATGGGCATACGGCGCGACGTGTACATGAGGCTCGGAGGATTCTCACGCATGCGCTTCGGCGAGGACATCGACTTCAGCATACGCATATTCAAGAGCGGATATGCGTGCCGCCTGTTCCCGGAAGCGTGGGTATGGCACAAGCGGCGCACCGACTTCCGCAAGTTCTACAGGCAGGTGTACAACTCCGGCATTGCCCGCATAAATCTCTACAAGAAATATCCTGAATCGCTGAAGGCTGTCCACATGCTCCCCGCAGTGTTCACCGTGGGCGTGCTCATGGCTCTGGCGGTGCTGGCGGCAGGCACGTGCATGAGCCTCATGTCGGCTGACCCGGTTGTCAGGGCGGGCGGCAAGCTGCTGTGCCACATAGGAAGGCTGCCTCTCCTGCTGTTTGCCGCAGCCGTGTTTCTCGACTCCATTGTCAGCCGCAACACCGTCATCGTGGCTCTGCTGAGCGTTCCGGCGGCTTTCATCCAGCTCATGGGCTACGGCGCGGGATTCCTCAACGCATGGTGGAAACGGTGCGTCAGGGGACGTGACGAGTTCTCCGCTTTCGACAAGACATTCTACAAATGACAGACAAACTCAACATAAACCAATGGGCGGAGGACGACCGTCCGCGCGAGAAATTCATGCGCAACGGAGCCAAAAGCCTGTCAAACGCAGAGCTGCTCGCCATACTCATCGGCTCAGGCTCGACCGACGAGAGTGCCGTGGAACTGATGAAGCGCATACTCGGAGACTGCAACAACAACCTGAACACTCTGGGAAAGAAAACCATACACGACCTTACAGCATACAAGGGCATGGGACCTGCAAAGGCGGTAACGGTGCTCGCGGCATGCGAACTGGGCAAGCGCAGACAGGCGGAGACCACCGAGCAGCGTCCGAGACTCGACTCGGCGGATGCCATCTACGCGCATATGCTCACCCGGATGCAGGACCTCGACGTGGAGGAGGCGTGGGTTCTGCTCATGAACCAGAACTTCAGGCTCATCAAGGAAGAGTGTGTCTCGCACGGAGGCATCAGCGAGACGGCTGTCGACATACGCATCATCATACGCGAGGCGATACTGCACAACGCCACGGTCATAGCCCTGTGCCACAACCATCCGAGCAACAACGCCAGACCGAGCGCCGACGACGACAGGCTGACTCAGAGACTGAAGAAAGCCTGCGAAGTGATGAGGATTCATCTGGCAGACCACATCATCGTGACCGACGGGCAGTATTACAGCTACTGTGAAGAAGGAAGGATGTGACAGCAAAAACACCGTTTTTTCATTGCAGGACAATTTTTTTTTCATATCTTTGTATAAGATAAGCTGCACTCGGGAAAATAAGAGCAAGCTCTCTTTCCTCTCGCTTGCATTATCTTTGTCAAAGATAAGACTGCACAAAACAGTTTACATCATACCATCACCGCGCCCGCTTTCGCCATTCCTGCCTGAGACAGGCTCGCATACCGCCAATGCAGGCGCCTTAATAAGGACATAACACATGACACAGGAAGAAAAGACAAACATAGAGGAGCGCGTCGTCGACATGCTGAAGACGGTCTACGACCCTGAGATTCCGGTAAACATATACGACCTCGGACTCATTTACAAAATCGATGTGAGACCGACATACGACGTCGTGATAGACATGACGTTCACCGCACCGTCGTGTCCGGCGGCAGACTTCATAATAGAAGACGTCAGACTTAAGGTGGAGACGATTGACAAAGTGAAGTCGGCGACGGTCAATCTCGTATTCGAACCCGAATGGGACAAGAGCATGATGACCGAAGAGGCACGCGTTGAGCTGGGCTTCGAATAGGCAGACCGCACACCGGCAAGGCACACATCGCGGCACAGACCGTGAGAAGACCGGCACCGGCATATGCCCGCACGCGACACATCAGACACATCCCTACGCCATCTTTCATTATGAACAAAAAAAACATATACTTCCTTTCCGACGCCCATCTCGGCTCACTCGCCATAGAACACGGGCGCACACAGGAACGGCGGCTGGTGAGATTTCTCGACAGCATAAAGCATAAGGCTGCCGCGATATACCTGCTCGGCGACATATTCGACTTCTGGAACGAATACAGATACGTGGTTCCGAAAGGCTACACACGGTTCCTCGGCAAGCTCTCGGAGCTTACGGATATGGGCGTGGAGGTGCACTTCTTCACAGGCAACCACGACATATGGACATACGGCTACCTTGAGAAGGAATGCGGACTCATCGTACATACGCAGCCTCTGACGACGGAGATATACGACAAGGTGTTCTTTCTCGCGCACGGAGACGGACTGGGCGACCCGGACGCACGCTTCAAGCTGCTGCGCCGTCTGTTCCACAGCCGCACGTGCCAATGGCTCCTCAACACCGTACATCCGAGGTGGGGAATGGCTTTGGGACTGAACTGGGCAAAGCACAGCCGCCTCAAACGCGCCGGAGGAAAGGAACCGCCGTACATGGGAGAGGACAAGGAGTATCTCGTACTGTTCGCAAAGGAATACATGAGAACGCACCCGCAGATAGACTATTTCATCTTCGGACACCGGCACATAGAGCTCGACCTGATTCTCTCACGCAAGTCGCGGCTGATGATAATAGGCGACTGGATAACGCAGTTCACATATGCCGTGTTCGACGGAGAGCACATGTTCCTCGAGGAATATGTAGAGGGCGAAAGCAGACCATAAACAAACTATATAACATCTATTATGATTTCACTGAAGACAATAGTGCTGGCAGCGGCATGCTCGCTGCTTACATGCACCACGGCAACGGCACAGAACCACAACGACTTTGCCAACTACAGACGCTACGCTCAGGAGAACGCCAGACTCGGAAAGCCTGCCAAGGGCGAGAAAAGAGTGGTTTTCATGGGCAACTCAATCACTGAAGGATGGGTGAACACGCACCCGGAGTTCTTCAAGAAACACGGTTACATAGGACGGGGAATAGGCGGGCAGACGTCATACCAGTTCCTCATGCGCTTCCGCGAGGACGTGATCAACCTGGAACCGAGGGTTCTCGTGCTCAACTACGGCACCAATGACATAGCCGAAAACACAGGTCCCTACAACGAGGACATCACATACGGCAACATTCTCTCCATGGTGGAGCTTGCCAGGGCACACAAGATAAAGGTGATACTCACATCCACCCTGCCTGCAAGAAACTTCGGATGGCGGCCGTCTGTGACCGATGCGATGAAGAAGATACGCAGCCTCAACGCACGTGTGAAGGCTTATGCGGAGAAGAACGGAATACAGTATGTGGACTACTTCACAGCATTGCTCGCTCCCGACAAGGAAGGGATGGACAGCAAATACACTCCTGAGACAGTGCATCCCAACGGTGCCGGATACGACGTAATGGAAAAACTGATTGTACCCGCAATAGAAAAGGAACTGTAAAGGCAGCCTTGCGTATCCGCAAAACATGCTTTGCAAATACTTGAAAACCGATTTTCTGATACGCAAAGACATTTTTACAGATATGCGACAACAGCTTTGCCAATATATAAAAACCGGTCTGCGGATAATTAAAAAAAGGTTTACTGATATAAAGAAAGGCATGTCACTCTTCATGATGACATGCCTTTCTACTTTTAATATGTTCTTTTCTCTCACTTCTGAAGCAACGCCATGGTGTCCTTGGCAATCATAAGCTCCTCGTCGGTAGGTATCACGCATACCGTAACCTTTGAGTCGGGAGCAGATATGACAGCCTCCTTGCCCTGTGTGTTGTTGGCTTCATGGTCTATCTTTATGCCGAGGAACTCAAGTCCTTTGCACGAGTCCTCGCGCACATCGGTCTGGTTCTCGCCAACACCGGCGGTCCAAACGATGATGTCAACACCACCCATGGCGGCGGCATACGCACCGATGTATTTCTTGATGCGGTAGCAATACATGTCCAGAGCGAGGCGTGCGCGCCTGTTGCCATCGGCTGCCGCCGCCTCAACTTCGCGCATGTCAGACGACACACCGCTTATTCCGAGCACGCCGCTTTGCTTGTTCAGATACTCAGCCATCTCCTGCGGCTGCAGTCCGAGCTTCTCCATGATGTATGTGACAGCCGATGCGTCAATGTCACCGCTGCGGCTTCCCATCATCACTCCGGCAAGGGGAGTGAGTCCCATTGACGTGTCCACGCACTTGCCGAACTTCACTGCGGTGACGCTCGCGCCGTTTCCTATGTGGCAGGTTATGATGCGCTGCGTGCTGATATCGCGTCCAAGGAACTCGCATACACGCTGTGACACGTAGCGATGGCTCGTTCCGTGGAATCCGTAACGGCGCACATGATACTTCTCATAAAGCTCGTACGGCACGGCGTAAAGGTATGCGTAATCGGGCATGGTGCTGTGGAAGGCGTTGTCGAACACGCATACCTGCGGAACGTCGGGCATCAGTTTGTCCACCGCACGAATGCCTTTGAGGTGTCCGGCGTTGTGCACCGGAGCAAGGTCACAGAGGCTTTCGATGCCCCGTTCCACGCTTTCGTCCACGATGACACTCTTCTCAAACAAGTCGCCGCCCTGCACAATGCGGTGTCCTACGGCGTCAATCTCGTCGAGACTCTTTATCGCTCCTATCTCCGGATCGGTGAGCAGGCTGAACACGAAGTTCACTCCCTCCTTATGGTCGGGCATGTCGTGCATTATCTTTTTCTTCTCTCCATCGGGCATCGTCACCTTTACGAATGCCTCATCGAGCCCTATCCGCTCCGCTCCTCCGGCAGCCATGACCGAGTGGTCGTCCATGTTGTAGAGCTTGTATTTGATGGACGAGCTGCCGCAATTAAGTACTAATATCTTCATTTCTGCTTTTGTTGTAGTTTGAAAAATAAACCATGCCGCCCCGGGAAAGCGCATTCCGCACAGTGTAAGAGTGCTTTTTCCCGACGCGGCATGCTGATGTCTATTTGGCGTCTTGCGCCTGACAAGCCGTGATTGCCACCATATAATATATGTCATCGATGGAACATCCGCGGCTGAGGTCGTTCACCGGACGTGCGATACCCTGAAGAACAGGACCTATCGCCACCGCGTTTCCAAGACGCTGGACAAGCTTATACGATATGTTTCCCACCTCGAGGTTGGGCACAATGAGCACGTTGGCATGTCCGGCGATGGTGCTTCCCGGCGCCTTTTTCTCTCCCACGCTCGGCACGAGAGCCGCATCCGCCTGCAGCTCTCCGTCAAGATGAAGCTCAGGATCGAGCTCGTGGGCAAGCCGTGTAGCCTCCACCACCTTGTCAACATTCTCATGCTTGGCGCTCCCTTTGGTCGAGAAGCTCAGCATAGCGACCCTCGGGTCGGTTATTCCGGCTATGGTCCGTGCGGTCTGAGCCGTACATACGGCTATCTGAGCGAGCTGTTCGGCAGTCGGAACAGGCGTTACAGCCACGTCGCCCATTACGAATATGCCGTCCTCTCCATAGCGGTGCTCGTGCGTGATTACAAGCATCGCGCCGCTGACACATGTCACTCCGGGCGCGCACTTGATGATCTGCAGAGCCGGACGCAGCGTCTCACCCGTCGTGCTGAGTGCTCCGCTCACCTGTCCGTCAGCCTCCTCAAGCTTTATTATCATACATCCCAGGTAAAGAGGATTTCTCACCAGACGGCGGGCTTCCTCTATTGTCATGCCCTTGCTCTTACGTATCTCGGCAAGCTTTTCGGCATACATCTCGCTCTTGGGATTGTTCTCGGGGTCGATGATGGTGGCTTTCTGAATGTTGGAAAGTCCCCACTGCTGTGCAAGACGGCTTATTTCACCGGGGTTTCCTATTAGAATAATGTCGGCTATGTCGTCAGCCAGAACTCGGTCGGCGGCTTTAAGGGTACGCTCCTCAGTAGCTTCGGGGAGCACGATGCGCTGTTTGTTGCTCTTGGCATGCGCTACTATTTTCTGTAATAAATCCATGGTTATTCAGATAATATGTATTTTGTAATTTCTATTTTGCAAAATTAAGAAAAATAATCGGAACAGAACGATGTTTTTGCTCTGTTTTTTTCGCACTTTCAATGATGTGACACGCAAATGGCGTAACACGGACGGCGGAGCGGTGAAAAGGCTGTCCGCAACGCTAAGAATCAGACTGTTACATCATCACACACAGTGAGCCGCGCCCCCGTTCCGCCACCATCCGCGCACCGCCGACGACCGTCCGCAAGGCGACAAGGACAGCATGCCGCCACGCCATTGACCGCATTGGCGGCATACATACGGCACAATACAGCGTATGCGATACCGGCATACACGACGTGAAACGTCACGCCAAGCCGCATTGACCCACATACACCTTATTAATATATACACATCTGACGAAGCTCCGCAAACGACCAATGAAGCGACACATACGGAACACAAAATCCGTGTATTCCGCAACAAAATCCCACCGAGTCTTCAACGCTTTTACGCTTTGTTTATAACGTATGTCATATCAGCCTTAAATAACATGCAAAAAAGAACTTTCTTTCTGATTATTTGTATATTTTTGCCGTCCGCCGATAGAGAAACGGCTGTATGCAATCAGGTGTCTTTCAACACGAAACGCCGCAGCCGGTTTCCTCAGGCGCACAATTCAGGAACACTTAAAGACTATTGTATATACATTGTATTTAGGATTACAGATTATCAAACACGTCAGAGAATTATGAAACAAAACAGAAAAAGAGAATACATCTGTCCGCAATGCGCAGTCATACGGGTGGAGGGCGGCTCGCTGCTGGCAGGAAGTGTCAGGTTCGACGGCACTACAGAGAGCGGAGCCGACAACAGTCCCAAGGAGACAGAATGGGACAACCAGACCGTAGGAGGAGACGGATACGGCATTGGAGACGACAATTGGGACAACTTCTGACATCGGTATGCAAGAAGTGGTGAAACCTAATGTAAGAACAGCATCAATCGAACTAAGGACAAACATTAATTTAAGAAAGCAGACAAAATGATGAGAAAAGCAATCAGAAACATGATAGGAAGAATCCGTTTTCAGCGTGCGGCTGCCATATTACCGGCACTGCTGCTTGTCATGGCAGGCATGTCGTCGTGCTCGGAAAACGAAGATGTAAACGACGTTCCGGTGCCCACGGCTAAAGGCACGGGCGTGGAGTTCGCCCTGGGAATGGCAGGATGGAACGAGAGCGGAGCCGCACCGAGGCGCGCTCATGCCGCAGCGGCGCAGGCGAAAGGACCGTCTGACACGGAGACAAGGACAGCCGAGCTGGCTCCCGGAATATCGGCAAGCGTATGCATGACGCAGGAATACGCCACCGGCAAGGCGCGCGGACCAAGAAGAGCGGCTGCCACGAAGACACTAACAGCAGGTACATACACCATCATAGCCTATCAGGGAACGGCTGAACAGCACACTGAGAAGGCGAGGATGACGGCAGACTGGGACGGCACAGCGTTCACCCTGCACGGCTCAGGAGGCAAGAAGGCATACATGGAACTCGAACCGGGAGATTACACCTTCGTATGCTTCAACGACCGACTTGAGGAGAAGGACGGTGCGCTCGTCATAGCCAAGGACGGCACAACGCCCACATCCGACGACTACGCACAGGCTCTCGCCGGAACAGCCGCAGCCACAGTGAGCGACAAGAGTACGAAGGTGAGCCTCGTGCTGAGCCATCCGTTCGCAAGGGTGACGTTCAGGATAGTGGGCAACGGACTGAATGTCACAGCCAAGGACTATGACTACAGCGACGTGCAGAACCCCAAAGAGATAAGCTATACCACCAAGATAGGCACCAACGCATACCTGGAGTCAGCCACGGAGACGCTCGACCTGCAGAGGCTCAACCCTGTGAGTCTCTTGCCCGAAAAAGCCGATGCCTCCGCCCATACCGCCGACGGCGCAAGCGGCAAGCGTCCCCTCTCCTTCTGAGCGATAGCCACAGGAGCCACCGCAGACGCACCCGCAGCGTGGCTGAAGCAATTCCAATACGCGCAGAGCAACACCCTCTACTTCCCCGCCGGGACAAGTCTGAGAAACTATGACGTGATAGAGGACGGAGGCACGGCTACCATGATATACGGCAAGACGGTGAGTCTGGCAGATCTCTTCAGCACCGCCATGCCCGGCGGGACGCTTCAGGCAAACACCTCATACACCGTACTCATATACGTGTCTTACAACTTCAGATACCTCTTCAACGACGGCACCGTGGGCACACTCGCCGACAACTGGCGCACGAAAACGCCCATCGCCATTGTCACGAGCATGAAGGAGAAGGCGGCGATGGCGTTGAGAGACGCAGGAAACGCCACGTGGACGACCCGTGCAAAAGGAAAAATAAACAACAGCACATTCGGATATAACACCACGCCAATGTTCACCGACCCATACGGTTATGAGTATTCGTGGAATCCGGCATACTCATACGACGGTGTGACGGTGAAGGCGACAAGCGACGAGTTCCCCGCCTTCAAACTGGCGGCGCAATACAATCCCGGTGCGGAACTTACCGCAGAATGGCTCAAGAATCCGTCGGACAATGTGGATGAAAGGGCTGGCAAGTGGTACATACCGTCATTTGGAGAGATTCGCACGGCATATCAGAGCATAATGCACGGCAACTTCGCGCGCAAGAGCGGAAGCAAAATAGAGATAAGAGAGTTCACCCGAAGCGACTTCGATTACTACCTCTTCAGAGGCAATCTGCTCAACATCGGTTTCAGCCAGGCAGGCGGAAAGGCACCGGGCGGAACATACTGGAACAGTACGGAAGGCTGGTATTACGATACATCATATTTCGGTGCGATGTCGTTCGACCCTGGAACGCTCACATGCAGCACCCACGCCAGCGTGGCAGGCGGCAATCTGCAATACAAAAGCGTGCGTCCGTTCATCCACTTCAAATGACGTGAGACACACTCATATCTGCCGCTCCGGATCATATACGTCACCCGAACATCCTGCCGGATGCGTATGAGAGAGAGCGGCAAACGCGATAAACGCCACGAGGCGACGCCCGTAGGACACGATGTCCCGACAGGCGTCGCCTCGTCATATATATCCCGTCGGTGTCCTATCCGCTCATCTCGCGCGTGAGCAGGCTCTCGAGTTCCTCCGCCGACAGGCGCAGGCGGAAGTCGCCCTTTATAGCCACCGATATGCGCCCCGTCTCCTCCGACACCACCACGGCAATGGCGTCGCTGCTCTGCGATATGCCCAGCGCGGCGCGGTGGCGCAGACCCAGGTCCTTGGGAATGTCGTGGCTGTGCGACACGGGCAGTATGCATCCGGCGGCGCGGATGCGTTTTTTAGCTATGATCATGGCTCCGTCGTGCAGCGGCGAGTTCTTGAAGAAGATGTTCTCTATGAGTCTCTGGTTGATGTTGGCGTCTATCAGGTCGCCCGTCTCCACGATGTCGTCGAGCCTCACCGTGCGCTCTATGACTATGAGCGCGCCCACCTTACCCCTCGCCATGTCGATGCACGCCATCACGATGGGCATGATGGTCTGCTTGTCAGCCCCGGTCTCCTTCGAGCCGTTGCCCGAGAAGAAGAACCGCGTCACCATCTGGAAGCGGCGGTGTGTGCCGAGCGTATAGAGAAACTTGCGTATCTCTTCCTGGAAAAGCACGATGAGTCCTATCACACCGACGCTCACCAGCTTGTCCATAATCGACCCGAGGAGACGCATCTCTATAATCTGGCTCACGAAAAGCCATACTATCACGAAGACGATGATGCCTATGAAGACATTGAGCGAACGGCTCTCCTTCATGAGGCGGTAAACATAATAGAGCATCATCGCCACAAGGACGATGTCCACCACATCCTTTATTCCGAAATCTATCATTGCTGTCGGTTCTTTCAGTTATACTTCATTACATGTCCGCACTGCCTGTCAGAGGTCAGAAGAGCCGTCCGCACGCATGGCTCCCACTATCCTCACAGCCTCCACACACTCCCTCACATCGTGCACGCGCAGTATGGACGCGCCCTTGAGCAGGGCGATGGTGTTGAGCGCGGTGGTGCCGTTGAGCGCGCCGGAGGCATCCGTATGGAGCAGTCGCGATATCATGCTCTTGCGCGATATACCCACGAGCAGCGGCAGCTCAAGCTCGTGCAGGCACTCCAAAGAGCCCATTATGCTGTAGTTCTGCTCAAGCGTCTTGCCGAAGCCGAAGCCCGGGTCGAGTATCACGTCCTTCACGCCAAGGTCGCGCAACTGCTGCACCTCCTCCGCGAAAGCCTTCATCATGCTGTACAGGTCGGGCTTTACAGACATCAGTATGTAAGCCACGCCGAGGCGCGCCACAGTCTCAAACATGCTTTCCTCCTCATGTATCGGCGTGTTGACAATGCCCGTTATGCCACCCTCCGACACGTCGTTTATGATGTCGGCTCCGAACTCCTCCACGCACATCCGCGCCACCGAGGGACGGTAGGTGTCGACAGACAGTACGGCGTCGGGCTGTTCGCGACGCACTATGGCGAGCGCGCGTCGCAGCCGTCCGGTCTCCTCCCGGCAGCTCACCTCAGCCGCCCCCGGACGTGTGGAGAACGCGCCCACATCAATTATCTCTCCGCCCTGTTCCACTATCTCGTTAGCCCTGTCGGCTATCTCCGCCTCCGTCTGCCGCCGGCTTCCCTCAAAGAACGAGTCGGGTGTGGCGTTGAGGATGCCCATCACCTTCGGTTCGGACAAGTCGAGGAGTCTTCCTCCCGCGTTTATTGTGTATGTAAAAGCTTTCATAACTTCTGTTTTTTCTGATATATAATGCCTGTCATATGCAATGACAGTGCAAGGCGAGTGCAGCAACAAGGCGGGAAAACGGAGTTTTACCAGACTTGATACTGCCGAGCCACAGCCTGTCATATGCAATGATAATGCAAGCGATGGCAATGAGAGATTGCTCTCATATTGCCGAGTGCAGCTTATCATATGCAATGACAGTGCAAGGCGAGTGCAGCAGCAAGGCGGGAAAACGGAGTTTTACCAGACTTGATACTGCCGAGCCGCAGCCTGTCATATGCAATGATAATGCAAGCGAGGGCAATGAGAGCTTGCTCTCATATTGCCGAGTGCAGCTTATCATATACAAAGATAATATAAAATACTTTATCCTACTCCTCCCCTAATGTTATTTTCCCATAAAACTCCCGACTCACTCTTTATGCCAGCCATTAATGCGACAAAAACCTTCCGCAGACCCGGCATCGCTACCCCTCTTATGCGAAAAACATACTATTATTCACGCACTTACATCATGTCCCAACTCGGCGAGAGTGCCGCCGGAATGAAAAAAAACATCGGCGGCTGCAAATACGCGATTTTTCAGCGTTTTGCATAACACTCTGATATACAGCCATATACACAAGTCCGGCAGTCCGAACGGTTTTTCTGACGATGCGGAAGAGCCTTTTCCGCGCTGCCGGAAAGCCTCTTTCATGGCGCAAGACATGCTTTTCCACAGTCCGGAACAGCCTCTTCAGGCATGCTGGAGAGCCTTTTTTTCACATTGAGAAAGTGAGAACCGGATGATTATACATATTTTTCCGACTTTTATTCACGTTTCAGCCACGTCGTCACTCTGTTTCAATAATTCCGTCTGTCAAAATATTTTACTTTCCTATATGCATGCTTGCATAAAACAAACTGCGCCCGGCAATATGAGAGCAAGCTCCCATTGCGCCCACCGGCGTTGTTATTTTTCACCCCGAATAACCCCGTGATGCGGAGCGCGTACATCCCCTTGCGGATGGCGGAAAGCAGCAACGGCATTACAATTTTAATAATATTCGGCTTTGGATATATATTTTTTGAATTATTTTATTTATTTTTGCACAGCGTTATTACACACACTCCAGTTTATAGGAAATTTGGAATAGCGATACCAATAATTCTCTATAATATTCACATAAATCAAACATCAAAAGTTAACAATGATTAAGAAAAACATTAATGTTTTAGCTGCCGTCGCTTTGATAGCGACAGGTGCTATCGTCGCCGGAGCGTGTTCCGACAGCGATTATGATTTCGACGAAATCGACAGCACGGTAGGCATCGGCGGAGAACTTACCATTCCGGCAAGCACCACCGACACAATCAGACTGGAAGACGTGCTCGACCTCGACAACAGCGACTGCGTGACAGTGAAGGACAACGGCGACTACGTGTTCGAACAGCAGGGCGGAGAGATTGACGTAACGGAAATCAGAGTGGAAGGTTTCACCATTATGGAAAAACTGACAAGCGGACAGGCTTTCGTCATCGACCTTGAAAGCCTTGCCGGACAGAACGCCAAGGCGCGTGCAAACACACGTTTCTCAAACACACAGCGGATAAGACGCTTCACCTACGACGGCCATTCGGACGACGTGGTGGACCTCACGCGCGTGAGCATCAACCCCGCCTCGATGGACCTGAGCGTGCAGTTCCCCGACGGACTGAGCGCCGTCATGCCCGTGATAGACAGGCTGCAGCTCTTCCTGCCGGGCTATATTGTCGTGACAGACGTGAGGGGCAACGGCAACGGAACGCTCTCGCACAGCGGTCCGGTCATCACTCTGACAGGCGTGAACACATCGCACGACCTATCGCTCACGGTGACGACAGACGAACTCGACTTCTCCGCGGGCAACATGGAGAACGGTGAGCTGAGCATAGAGAACGGAGACATAACCCTTACAGGAGACATAGACATGAGTCTGGACGCCACGCTCGACATCACAGGCGTGCCCTCGCAGACCCGCTTCGAGATAAACAACACGTTCAGTCTGGACACGTTCCGTCCGGTGTCGGCGTCGGGACGGTTCAACCCCTCAATCAATCTTAACAGTCTCGGAAACATAGAGATAACCGGCATACCGGAGTTCCTGACCGACGGCGACGTGCGTGCCGACCTCGACAACCCGAGGATAATGGTGTCGATAGACAACACAATGAACGCCACGGGACTTGTTTCGGGCACCATCATCGCCACAAAGGACGGACACGAGAGTGCAAAAGTGACCGTGCCGCAGATGACCGTCCATCCGGCAACGACCACCCACATATGCATCTGCCGCAAGAAAACGGCGGAGATAGAGGCTGAGTATGGCAGCAACGCATATGAGGTGCCGGACCTCTCGACACTCATAGAGAAGATACCGGACAACATATCCTTCGACGCGAAGGCGATGGCGGACAAGGACAGGGAAAGCGAGTTCATGCTCGACCACACCTATACCATCAAGCCGAGCTACACCGTGGAGGCTCCCATAGCGTTCGCGGAGAACGCCAGCATCGTGTATAAGGACTCGCTCGACGGATGGCACGAGGACCTGGAGGACTACGACCTGAGCGACGACGCAGCCGTATGCGTGACCGCAACGATAGAGAACCGCGTGCCGGCTTACCTCACACTGACAGCCACTCCCATCGACACGGAGGGCAACGACATCAGTTCTGACGTGAACGTGGAGGTTTCCAACACCGTCATAGCGTCGCCCGACGGGGAGAACTCGGCATATACGCCGCTCACGATAAACATCACCAAGAAGACGGCTGACGCCATGAGAAAGATCGACGGTCTGCGTCTCACCATTCAGGGCAAGGCAAAATCGGACGACGGAACGGAAAGCGTGACGGGAAAGACGCTCAATGCGAAGAAGCATTTCCTCATCGCACGCGACCTGAAAATAAAGATTACAGGCAAAGTGATAGCCGACTTCAATTAACCAACAAACCAACGACAGAAAAATGAAAACCATATACAGAAACATCCTCACGGTGATAATCGTGATGACGGGATGCTGTGCCACGGCGCAGACCCTCAACTCGGCATACTTCACAGACGACTACAAGTACCGCCACATGCTCAACCCGGCGATGGGAAACGAGCAGGGCTACGTGTCGCTGCCGGCACTCGGAAACATCAGCATCAAGCTAAGCGGCAACTTCGGCTATCAGGATGTCATCATGCACAACCCCATGTATCCGTCGCAGAGCGGCAAGAAGATGACCACGTTCATGAATCCATACATATCCGCAAACGACGCTCTGAGCGGCTTCAGCAAAGGAAACAACCGCATAACGGGCGACATCGGGCTGACCATACTGTCGGCAGGATTCAAGGCTTTCGGCGGATACAACACCTTCGAGATAAACTCCAAGAGCACTGTGGGATTGTCGCTGCCGTACGGTCTGTTCGAGTTTGCCAAGAACATAGGCAACAAGACGTATGACATAGGCGACATAAACGCGCACGCGCAGTCGTATGCCGAGATAGCGCTCGGACACTCCCGGCAGATAAACGAGAAGCTCCGGGTGGGCGCGAAGGTGAAGGTGCTGGTGGGTCTGGCACGCGCCGACGTGAGAATGAAGAACATAAAGGCTGACCTTGCGGGCGAGGACAAGTGGTCGATATCGGGCGAGGCTGCGGCTGACGTGTCGATGAAAGGCTTCTCCTATGTCTCTGAGGAGAAGGAATATAATGTGGAAGGCAGCGGCACTTACGAATGCGTGAACGACGTCGACGTCGATGGCTTCGGCGTGGGAGGCTTCGGTATGGCTGTCGATCTGGGCGGAGTGTACGAGATAAACGACGACTGGACGGTCAGCGCGTCGGTTCTTGACCTCGGATTCATCAACTGGTCGAACGACATGGCAGCCGAGAACAGGTCGAAAAGCTTCATCTTCGACGGTTTCCACGACGTGTCGGTGACATCAGACCACGGTGAGGAGCTCGACGTGAAGGCTGACCGCTACGGAGACCAGATGGCTGACTTCGCCAACCTCACGGACATGGGCGACAAGGGAGGACGCACCACCGGCATAGGAGCGACAATCAATCTGGGCGCGGAATACACACTGCCGGTATACCGGAAGGTGTCGTTCGGCGCGCTGTGGTCGTCGCGCATAAAAGGTCCCTATTCATGGACGGAAGGACGGCTGAGCGCGAACTACGCTCCGCTGAAGTGGCTCGACGGAGGCGTGAACTTCGCTGTGAACAGCTTCACGGCAAGCATGGGATGGGTGCTCAACATCCATCCAAAGGGCTACAACCTCTTCATCGGAATGGACCACATACTGGGCAAGACGAGCAAGGAGATGATTCCGCTCAGCTCAAACGCAAGCATCACTCTGGGAATGAACATCGCCTGGTAAGCGGGCACACATAGGAAAGCGGACACGCAAGGCTCTCCGTCACCGCCATAACGCGGCATATACGGGTCAGCCTGTGCGTGTCCGCTTTATTTATATATGTGTGTCTGACTTATTTATATATATCCGCAGGAGACCGGACGTCTCCATACGGATGCATATCATTTCTTTATTGTCCCGAGCATAAGCCTCACAGCCTCCTCAAGCTGTTTGTCCTCGCCTCCGAGCTGTTGCTCCGGTGTGTTGTAAACCTCCACGTCCGGCTCCAGCTCCTGGTTCTCCAGATAGTGTCCCTGCATGTCTCTCACACCCACCTGAGGTATTCCGAACACGAGCGAGGGGTCTATCTGGGTTTCCCACCACACCGCTGTCATGGTGCCGGGAACAGGCGCGCCCACGAGCTTTCCTATGCCGAGAGTCTTGTAAACCCACGGGAAGCCGTGCGCGTTGGAGTAGTTGTCCTCGCAGACAAGCACGCATGAAGGCTTGCACCACTTGTTATACGGATCGCTGCCGATGTATTGTCCGCGCGGCGCAAACTGCTGATACTCCTTTCCGCTGAGCAGTGTGGCGAGGTCGTCGTGCAGCCATCCGCCGCCGTTATGGCGTGTGTCGACTATCACGGCTTCCTTGTTGCGGCAGCGGCCGAGCACCTCCGAGTAGACCTCACGGAAGCTCTCGCTGTCCATACCCTTCACATGCACATATCCTACCTTGCCTCCCGACAGCTCGTCCACCTTCTTACGGCAGTTCTCAACCCACCGTTTGTAGAGCAGATTGCGCTGCGCTCCGTAGCTGATAGCCTTCACCTGCTGCTCGAAACGCTTGCCTGTGGCAGGGTCGTATACAGCGAGCAGCACTTTCTTTCCGGCTTCTCCGGCAAGCAGCGGATAATAGTCCTCACCGGCTTTTATCTCCTTGTTGTTTATCTTCTCTACTATGCAGCCCGCCTTTATCTTCGAGTCTGCCCTGGTGAGCGGTCCTCCCGCTATCACCTCCACTATCTTCAAGCCGTCTCCCTCATACTTGTTGTCGTAGAAAGCACCGAGACATGCCGTCTGCTGCGCGGCTCCCGTGCCGCCGTAGCGTGCCCCTGTGTGTGAGCCGTTCAGCTCGCCGAGCATCTCCGAAAGCATCTCCTGGAAGTCGTAGTTGTTGTTGATGTAAGGCAGATAACGCGCGTACACATTCTTATATCCATCCCAGTCCACACCGTGTATGTTCGGATCGTAGAACTTGTCTTTCACCTGCCGCCACACGTGATTGAATATATAGTCGCGCTCTTTTGCCGGACGCAGGTCGAACTCCGCCCTGAACGAGATGTTGCTCACCTTGTTTCCGGCGGTCTGTATCTTCTTCATCTGACCTCCGGTGCACAGATACAGGTTCTCGCCTTTCTTGTCCTGAATCATGCTTCCGCCTCCTATGCCCTTTATTATGAGCTTTGTGGAGTTCTCGCGGAAGTTGCGTTCCCAAAGGTCGAAGCCTCCCTCGAAAGCCGCGCAGTAGTAAAGCTTGTCGCCCTTTGGCGTGAGCACGGCGTCGCCCATGCGCGATGAGTTTATCGTAAGACGCATTATCCTGTCGCGACGGTTGGCAAGATCGAAGACAAGGTCTTTCTTCTTGTCGTCCTTCTTGTCCTTTTTGTCTTTCTTTTTCTTGCTGTCTTTCTTCTTGTCAGCGTCGTCCTTCTTGTCCGCGTCTCCGTCTTTCTTCTCGTCGGAATCCTTGTTCATCTCCTCCTCGAGGGCGAGTTCTTCCTTGTTAAGACGGAATTTGTCGTAGGCTTCGGCATCGAAGAACATGATGTAAGTGTCCGACTCGGCGCCCCAGCTGCCGTGACTGCGGTAACCGGCACGGTCGGACGACCATATCATAGCCTTTCCGTCGAGCACCCATTTGGGGTTGCCGTCGGTATATCCGCTCTCAGTCAGATTGGTCACCTCGCCGCTTCCGTCAGCCTTGACGAGCGCGATGTCGGTGTTGTTCCATCCTCCCACGCCTATATAAGAGGTGAGAAACCACTTGCTGTCGGGCGACCACTGGTAGTTCTGGTCACCGTCGCTGTATGAGTAATTGAACTTTCCGTCGAGCACAGTGCGCACTTTCCTGCTCTTGAGGTTTATCACACGCAGCGTGGTACGGTCTTCGAGGAACGCCACCTCCTTGCCGTCGGGCGAGTATTCAGGCTGGAACGACGGTTTGTCGGTCACGACAAGAGGCTCTTCCTTCAGCTCCTGCGCATAGGTGAAATACTTGTCTTCCTTGCGCACGAGGCTGCTCTGGTATATTCCCCATACACTGTCGCGCTCGGCGGAATATACGAGCGAGCGTCCGTCGGGGCTGAAGCTGATGTTGCGTTCCTGCTGCGGCGTGTTGGTGATCTGGCGTGTCGTCTCGTAGTCAACCGACGTCACATACACGTCTCCGCGCACTATGAACGCCACCTCCTTGCCGTTCGGCGACACAGCCATGTCTGTGGCACCGCTTCTGAAGGTGCGGTTGAGCACGTCGTTCTCAACCCGGTCGGTGACAATCTCCACCTTCACTTTCGACGGCTGTGCCCCTTCGCGCATGGTGTATATCTCTCCGTCGTAGCCGTAACACAGTGTTCCGTTGTCAGCGACAGTGAGAAACCTCACCGGATTCTTGGTGTGTTGTGTGACCTGGCTGTGGTTTCCGTCAGACAGACTGTATTTGTAGACATTGAAACTTCCGTTCTCCTCGCTCAGATAATAGAACGAATCACCGTCCGGCGCCCACACCGGATTACGGTCTTCACCCCGGAATGACGTCAGTTTCCTGTAAGAACGGTTCTCTCCGAGAGTGCACATCCATATGTCGCGGGTGATGGACGACCGGTGATGCTTGCGCCAGTTGTCCTCATATCCCTTCATGTCGTGATAGAGAAGTCTGCCTCCCGACTTGTCCAGAGAGAGATTCTGCATGACCATCGACGAGAACATCACAGGTCTGCCGCCGCTTGTCGGCACGCTGTAAATCTGCGAGAACTGACCTCCCGGAAACTGTATGTCCCTGTAGTCCTGCTGTATCGACGCGGAGAAAAGCACGTGCGTGCTGTCCGCGAACGTCTCCGGATACTCGTTGGCAGAATGTGTGGTGAGCCTCGTTGGGGCTCCTCCGTAACGGCTCATGATGAAAACGTCGAACCCGCCGTTGCGGTCTGACGCGAAAGCAATCTGCCTGCCGTCGGGCGACCATACCGGTCGCGTGTCGTGGGCAGGGTGTGTCGTGAGCTGTGTGGCGCGTCCGCCGTCTGCCGGAACGGTGAATATGTCACCGCAATAAGTGAACGCGATGGTCTTGCCATCGGGCGAAATGGCAGGATAGCGCATCCATAACGGACCGTCCTGAGCCTGTGCCGCCCCCGCCGCAAGCAGCACTGAAGCCATTAGTAAAAGTCTTTTCATACCATATGTTGTTTTGAATAGTGTTATTGCAATTACCGTCCGCCCTCGCTTAAAGGATTAGCATGATATACAGGCGCGGACTTTCCGAAGCGTCACACCGGCTCTCCCGGCATGCAAGAGAATGATGTCAATTCATTCAAATATCAGCAAATTTACACATTTTTTTTAGTTTCCGACGTCATTGAAACCTATTTTTCAACATCACACAATCATAATGTCAGTCCACATCCACGCCTCCACCGACTCGTCCCCCGGCACGGGCAGCAGTGCGGAAGAGGGCGCGGAGACTCACGCTACGGCACCAATCATCGCACAAATGAGACTGCTCTGACAAGCGGACGGGACGAATTTGTTGTACCAAAAACGCGCGTAATCCGAACATTTTGTGTAAGTTTGCACCGCATTTTTTATATAATAACGTACAAGTCATGGAAATAGAACATCTGTACAGACTATTCTCTGAACATCAGACTGTAACGACCGACAGCCGCGACTGTCCCGAAGGCTCCATCTTCTTCGCCCTGAAGGGAGAGTCGTTCGACGGAAACAGGTTTGCCGAAACCGCCCTTCAGAAGGGCTGTTCCTATGCAGTGATAGACGAACCGGAGTATGCGCGCGACGAGAGATACATCGTCACGGACAACGCGCTCGCCACTCTCAAGCAGCTGGCACGCCACCACCGCCGGCAGTTCGACATACCCGTGATAGGCATAACGGGCACAAACGGAAAGACAACGACCAAGGAACTCGTGGCTGCCGTGCTGTCGAAGAAGTACAAAGTGCTGTATACCGAGGGCAACTTCAATAACGACATCGGTGTGCCCAAGACTCTCCTGCGCCTGAGAAAGGAGCACGAGATAGCCGTGATAGAGATGGGCGCGAGCCATCCGGGCGACATCAAGACGCTCGTGGAGACCGTCGAGCCCGACTACGGACTGATAACCAACGTGGGGAAAGCCCATCTGCAGGGCTTCGGGTCGTTCGAGGGAGTGGTCAGGACAAAGGGAGAGCTGTACGACTTCCTGCGCCACCGCAACGGCTCGAAGGTGTTCATAGACGCCGCCAACAGACATCTGGCAGGCATATCGGGAGGTCTCGACCTCATAAAATACGCATGCGAGCCGATGGACGGACTGTATGTCGAGGGTGAGGTGACGTCGTGCGCGCCGCTGCTGTGCTTCAGATGGCGCGGCGGGGAAGGCGGTTGGCACGAGGTGGAGACGCACCTCATCGGCACCTACAACCTGTGCAACATGCTCGCCGCGGCAAGCATCGGACTGTATTTCGGTGTCGGCGACGATGCCGTAAGCGACGCTCTGGCGGGCTACATACCGAGCAACAACCGCTCACAGCTCGAGACCACGGAGCACAACAGGCTGATCGTGGACGCCTACAACGCCAACCCTACGAGCATGGCGGCGGCGATAAAGAACTTCAGCGACATGCAGGTGAGCCGCAAGATGGCTATTCTGGGCGACATGAGGGAGCTCGGCGACTCCTCGGAAGAGGAGCACCAGAAGGTGGCGGACATGCTGGAACACGCTGGCATAGACACCGTATGGCTCGTGGGAGAGGAGTTCGGCAAGACGCGATGCGCGTTCCGCAAGTTCGCAGATGCCGAGGAAGTGAAAGCCGAACTGAGAAAGAACATGCCCGAAGACCACTACATTCTTATAAAGGGAAGCAACGGAATGAAGCTCTATCAGCTTCCCGAACTGCTGTAGGAACGTCTGAACCGCAGCCACATCATCACCCCGGCTGCGGTCAGACCGAACGGGAACGCCATCCAGATGCCCACAAGCCGCATGCCGAGAACGAAGCCGCAGAAGTAGCCTACGGGCAGCGACACCACGAAATAGGCAATGAACGCGATGACCATAAGTGACTTCACGTCAGACGTTCCGCGCAAAGCGTTGGCGAAAAGAATCTGTAGTCCGTCGCCAAACTGATATATAAGGAACGGCAGCATGAGCGACACCACAGACGAGGCTACCTCCAGACTGTCGGTGAACCAGCCTCCGAGCTGATGGCGCAGACAGAACACTATGCCGGACAACACTATCTCCAGAGCAAGCATGAGGCGGAAACCGGCACTCACGGTAAGGCGTACGCCGTCACGGTCGGACTGTCCGTGGAAGCTGCTCACACGTATGGCGACAGCCGCTCCGAGCCCGTAGTATATCATGAACGTGAACTGCGAGATGGTGAGCATCACCTGATGAGACGCCAGAGCCACCGTGCCGAGCCAGCCCACCATGACCACACTCAGGCTGAAAGACGCCGTCTCCATGCCCATCTGCAGCGCGACGGGCCAACCGAGTGCATTGAGCCGTCTCACCATGCCGCGCGACCAGCCCAACGCCACAAACCCCGCACGGTAGCGACGGTAGCGTCGCGAGCGCGCGAAAATCACCATGAAGACCACCACCATCATTATTCTCGAGAACAGGGTGCTTATTCCCGCGCCCAGCACTCCAAGCTCCGGAAAGCCCATCTTGCCGTATATGAGCAGGTAGTTGCCGAAGATGTTGAGCACGTTTCCGCCGAGAAGGATCCACATAGACACCCGTGTGTCGGTGATGCCGTCGGCAAACTGTTTGAAGGCATTGAAGAGCATGACAAACAGCAGGGACACTATGAGCACAAGGAAATAGGGACGTATGAGTGGAAGAAGCTCCGCGGGTTGACCCATGCGGTGCACATTGAAGTAGACGACGAGCATAAGTGCCGACATCATAACAGCCACCACGGCGTTTGAAAGAAGGCTGCAGCGCAGTGCCTGACCTGCTTCCGCCTTGTGCCCGGTGCCGAAAAGGGCTCCCACGACAGGCGTAAGTCCGTAGGAGAAACCCGTGCCGAAGATGATGACCATGTTCATAATGTTGTTCACGAACGAGGCTGCGCCAAGGTCGGCGGTGCTGTGGTGTCCCACCATCATGGTGTCGGCGAAACCGAGGATTATAACCCCGAGCTGACCTATCATTATGGGCAGCCCGACAGAAAGCAGCGACTTGTAGTGCTGCATGTATTTAGCGTCTGAAAGATTCATAGTATACAATAATATATGCCTGCGCCAAGCACGCCGCGACGCATGCCCGACCGGAAAGGAACAGCCTGCGCTCCGGAGGCTCACCAGAAACGGTTGGCGGCGGAGTCGTACTCGAAGCCCGCCGCGGCAAGCTTGCAGACGATGGCTTTCTTGTCTACATTCATATCATCACAAAGACTGTCGAGCGATGCGTAACAGTCTCTCAGTTTCATGTTGATGACGCTGAACAGCATCATCGGATCATCAGGCAGATTCATAATAAAAATAACTTTTTGACAGCCGACATCATCAGTATGTGACGTCAGGCGGAAGAGACAGCCCTGCTGTTTGCGGGTGCAAAGATACAATAAATAAAGCAGACAATTCGTCAGATTGCTTTTTTTCTTGTACTTTTGCATAAGACAGGCTGCGCAGGCAGCCCAAGACAAGTCTCTCATTTCATCATGTTCGCACTTTAAAAAAGCATATACCACGTGTCACCGGCAGTAACGCCACAGCATGTCTGCTGCCCGTAAGCACGTCAACGGTAAAAGAAAAACAACAAAAGGAAAATACTATATGGACATAGAAAAGATTATGGAAATGAGCCTCTTCGGCATAAGCATACACGCGGTGCTGAGGTTCTGCATCAAGGCGGCGATAATATACTTGTTCGTACGCATTGTGACTGGTCTCGTGAAATATTTCTTCAACCGCTCGCTAAAGAGGCAGGGACGACTCGTCACGCTCGATGAGACGAGGACAAGCTTCATCCGCCAGATGGTGGTGGCGGCTGTATACATCGTCGGCTGCGCGGCTTTCCTCTCGCTGATACCGGGTATGGAGAAGATAAGCAACTCCATTCTCGCCAGCGCGGGAATCCTCGCCATGGCGGTGGGTCTTGCCTCGCAGGAGGCTCTGTCTAACATTGTGAGCGGTCTGTTCATCGTGTTCTCAAGACCGTTCAAGGTGGGCGACTTCATCAACGTGGACGACATAGTGATAGGAACGGTGACGGAGATAACGCTGAGGCACACCGTCGTACGCAACGCGGAGAACAGAATGATAATCATACCGAACAGTAAGATAAGCTCGAGCACCATCATCAACTCGTCGTTCGGGGAGGAGGCGACATGCGCCTTTGTGGAGGTGGGCGTGTCGTACACCACCGACCTCGACTTCGCCATGGACGTGATGCGCGACGAGACGATGCGTCACCCAATGCTCATAGACCACCGCAGCCCGAAGGAAAAGACCGACGGCACACCGCAGGTGGTGATAAGGGTGACAAACCTCGGCGACTCTGCCATCACTCTGAGGGCGTGGGCGTGGGCTGCGACACCTGGAAACGCCTTCGTGATGAAGTGCGATCTGCTGAAGTCGATAAAGGAACGGTTCGACAGGGAGAACATCGAGATACCTTATCCTTACTTCAACCAGATTGTGACAACACAGAAAAGCTGAGCCTCAACGACAGCTTTCATCGGAAAGTTCCCGCACCATGACAGTGGTGCGGGAACTTTTTTTATAGTCCTGACCGGCGGACCGGAAACGTCGCTCAGGCTTATGCGCCATTTCACATAAATGACACGGAATGCGAACAACAGCACAACGTCAACCGTGCGAGAATCGCGCAGAGTCATCCGCAAGGCAATACGCCTGCAAATACGCGGTTTTTCGGGCGTTATCATAACTTATTAAAGCACAGTCATTTACACCGGACAGTCCGCCAATCATGCCTTTATCATCATGCGAAAGAGCCTTTTCCGCAGTGCCAAACGGGCTTTTTCGTGTAATGAAAGAGCCTTTTCCGCATCATAAAAGAGCCTGTTCCGCTCATAGAAATACCTTTTCCGTAACGTGGAACGGATTTTATCACAGTAAATAAACAGTGAATCCGCAACATAACAGGGCTTTTACCGTCATCCCTATCCACCTCCGCCATGCCGCAGGAACATTTTCAGTGCAAGTCCGTATCCTGTTTTGCAGATTATGACTGTCAAAATTTTTTACTGCCATAAAGCAAAAAGGCAGCAGCCAATCGCACATTGAGAAACATCCAGGACGCACCGCCACCGCGCCCGCACAATCACTTTCGCAATATAATATCGCTGCCTCCCTAAAGTAGAGACGCAAAATCTTGCGTCTCACAAGCAAAGAACGCAACCCTCATAAGCATATACCCATCGGTTCTCTTTGCACTTACCTTCTCGGGAGACGCAAGATTTTGCGTCTCTACAGGCTGACGCCATCGCGCCCACACAACTACTTTCGCTACATGATATCGCTGACTCCCTAAAGTAGAGACGCAAAATATTGCGTCTCACAAGCAATAAACGCAGACGTCATAAGCATATCATCACCGGCTCTCATTGCGCTTATCTCATCGGGAGACGCAAGATTTTGCGTCTCTACAGGCTGACGCCAACATTATTCTATCACGAATATGCGGAGGCAACACCGCACTAACAACACACTCACCACACCACACTTCTCCTCCCACTGACACCGCACCATCCACGCACCGCCACATCTCCGCCTCATCAGTACAAACAAAAAAACGCCCGGCAGGCGCAATGATGCGTCTCCGGGCGTAGTTGTCCACGACGGGTAAAAGCCGATGCCGTGTTTTTATTCCATCACAATCTTACGGGCATCTCCCTTATCGTCCTTCACGATGTTCACTCCCTTGACAGGCGCGGACATCTTGACACCGTTAAGGTTATAGTATGACAGATGTCCCGAAACATTGTCTGTGACTGCCGACGAGATGCCTGTAGAGGGCACCTTTGTCTTGTCGAAGTTGTCCATAAGCACCTTCATCCAGTGTCCGCCGACAACAGAACGCGCCTTGAATCCGACCATATTACCTGTCTTCGTGTTGTAGTAGTCGCTGATGGGCACACGTGATGACGTCTCGTTGATGTACTTATAGAGCGGTCCGACAAACCTCAGGAAGAGCTCGTCTGTGTCCGCCATCGCAGCCGACCACATTATCCAGTCGGTCTTCGAGATGTCCGAGCGGCTGTCGAGCGGCAGTCCGTAGGTGTTCTGCTTTCTGAGATAGTAAGCCACCTCACGCTTCATGGCGTTGTTGGGTATGAGGTTCAGCCCCCAGAGCTTGTCCCACACCATGTTGTATTTCTGCCCCCACGTGCCTTTCCTGTCGTATGCCAGGCGGTAGTGGTCGCCGTCGTTAGCCATCGACTCCCATTTTTCCGCCATCTCCTTTGCCTTTGCCATGTACTTGTCGGCGGTCTCGATGTCGCCCTTCATGCGCGCCATCTCCGAGAAACCGGCAATACCCATGATTGCCTTCATGGACAGATTGGCGTTGTGAGCCCAGTGTCCTGCGAAGTCGTCGGTGCAGAGCTGGTTCTCCGGATCCTGTCCGTTCTCCACGAGATAGTCAGTCCAGAGCTTTATGGTGTCCCAATACTGGTCGGCGAAAGAGGTGTTGCCGTCGAGCATCGAGAGCATAGCGCAGAGCGTGACCATGTTGCCCGACTCCTCCAGAGGCATGTTTCCTTCAAACCCGCCGTCCGCGTTGGGTCTGGTGATGGAGTAACGCTGTCCGTTGGCATGCGGATAGATGCCGAGGTCGTGAGCCGCGAAGGGGAAGCCCCAGCGGTCGGAACGGCAATACTCGAAGATGCTGCGCATCATCGCCTTCTGCAGTTCGGGGTTGTAGAGCAGGAAGAGCGGCGACTCGGGATAGGTGAGGTCCACGGTGTTGACGAATCCTCCTGAGTTGTTCTCCTTAGAGAAGAAGTAGAGGTTTCCGTTCGGTCCCTCAAACAGCTTGTGTGCCGCGATGCAGTGGCGGTAGGAAGCCGAGAGTATCTCCGCATACTCCTTGTTGCCCGAAGCGAGCGCATCGTCGTATATGCGTTTGTCCAGTTCGCGGCACCGTTTCATAATGTCGGTGTAGTTGTCGCGCAGTTCCTCGAACGCCTGATAGATGGTCTTGCCGTTCCGCGCCCAGTATCCCTTGTAGCGTTCGTTAAGATATTCAATGTCCCAAATCTCATCATAGCCTATCATTGCGAAGTTTGTGCCGGTCTTGACGCTGCCGAAGTCGTACATGAAAGCAAGTGTGGGATACTTCGACTTCTTCGCTCCCGCCATTGAAACCTTTGTGCGCGGCAGCTTGCCTTCGCTTGCAAACGTGTTCTCAACCTCAAGAGTGGACGCCAGACTCACCTCTCCGTTGATCTGAGGCAGATACACATAGCCCCAGTCTATGCATATGCCGTCGGAGCCTCTGCCCAGAATGGGCTGCGAGGTTGTGCCTCCGCTGATGTATCTGATGCCGTTCTGAGTCTTCAGCGACGACATTGTGGGCTGGTTGGTCTCGTTCACCGCCAGCTCGGGCGTTGTTGCGAGATAGAACTGCACGTCGTGTTCCTTGTCGTCGTTGGAACGCACCTGATAGGAGATGTAGTTGATTGGAGTGGACAGAAGGTCGAGATCGTCCATGAGCATCGGTGCGGTGAACACCACGTCGAGCATCACCGGACCGCACTCAAACGTGTAGTAGGTGTTTGTGGCAAGCACGTCCACCGACTTCTGCACAGCCTTCTTGATGTCCGCGTTCTGCGTCTTTGTATTGACATAGAGTCCGTAGTCCACATAAGCTCCGCCAGTGGTGTTGTGGCAGTGGGCTGCGATGACGTTCTCGCCCTCCTTGAGATAGCCTTTGGCAATGTCGGAGAGCTTTGCTGTCTCGCCCTGAAGCCATGTCTCACCCGTGCTTACCACAAGGTTGCCATTGATGTAGAGCTTGAACACATCATCGTGTGAATAGACCACATAAAGGTCTTTCGCGATGTCCTCGGCGGTGAGATTGACCTTACGGCGTACGTAAATGTCAGAGTTGGCATCAGTCCACGGTGTGTTGACATTGGGATACTCACCCGGCGAACCGAACGCTCCCTTCTTGGTTTCCCATCCGCTGTCGTCGAAGTCAGGTTCTGTCCAGGCAGTCCCATCCTGCTTTGTGGTGGTGGCTTTTGCCTCCCATATCTCCTCATCTGTCATTGGCATGAGTGTCTCATCGAGCACATACTCGCGCCCGACACCCATGAACCGGTATGTCACTCCGTCCACGCGGAGCAGTCCGTCAAGCGGTTTCTCGGCGTTGGTCCAGTGGCGCACGCTTCCCTCATTGAGCTCGTCGTAAGGCGACCAGAACGACACGTAAGGGTCGTTGACGAATATCGGCACCGAAGGAAGGCGCAGATCGGTCGTCTTGTACGGCTGGAAGAAGTCAGCAGACTGTGCTCCAGCAGACAATACTACGGCGATAGAAGCCGCAAGTGTCATGATTTTCTTCATATAAAAACTGTTTTGTTATTGATTATAAATAGTTGTCCTGTAATCCGCATATAACGTAAAAACCACCCGGCAGACACTTTGCGTGCCACCGGGCGGTGTGTCTTTTGACGTCAGCATCACTTCACGATGAGCTTCTTCACCGTTCCGTCAGAGTATCTTACGATGTTGAGTCCCTTGCTGTTCTTTGACACCCGCTGTCCGCCGGCGTTGTAACGGCATGTCTCCACGGCTGTTCCCTCCTGAGAGGTGATGTCCTCTATGCCCGTCGATGTGCCGAGTATGGAGGCGAGCTTGTCGTTTGCCGCCTTCACCTTTTCGGCATCCACCTTGAGAAGCTTGCGGTCGTAGGTCATCAGTCCGTTCATTTCGGTCTCCACATCGGTTATCTGCGTATAAACCGAAGCGGAGAAGTCCTTAGCCGCGTCAGACTTGGCGAGAGCGGCGATGCGTCCTGCCAGAGTCACGTAGGCATCGGTGAGAGCGTCTGTTCCGGTGTAGTCGGTGGCGGTATAATCAGGATCCCAACGGTAGCCCTCGACGTTATACTTGAGTCCTCCGTACTCTCCGAGCACCGTCGGACGGGTGGAGTCGTAGAGATAGACAGACGGTTCGGCGTTGTAGTCGTGCAGGTCGAGCAGGTCGCCAACGCCTTCATGATGGTTTCCGCCGCTCGCCGCGTCGATGAGACGGGTAGCGTCCTGACCTCTCGTAGTGCTCACTACAGACGACGTGAGGAACTGTCCCCATGCCTCGTTGAACGGAGTCCATACCACGATGCAGGGATTGGAATAGTGCTGGCTGATGATGTCGGTCCACTCCTTCGTGTAGTTCAGGCGCGCTGTTGTGGTGGGTCTGCCGTCCGTTCCGGTGTACCAGCTGCCGCCGTTCCACTCCTCATACGACTTGCCGAGTGCCGGCATGTCCTGCCATACGAGCATTCCGAGGCGGTCGCAATGGTAATACCAGCGTGCTGGCTCTACCTTCATGTGCTTGCGTATCATGTTATAGCCGAGGCTCTTGGCTGTCTCTATGTCGTAGCGGAGAGCCTCGTCGGTGGGTGCGGTGTACAGACCGTCGGGCCAGTAACCCTGATCGAGCACTCCGTTCTGGAAGAAGTCACGGTTGTTGAGCTGCATTCTCCATACTCCGTTCTTATCCTGTGCCACCGAAATCTTGCGCAGTGCGGAATAGCTGTCCACACGGTCGGTCTCCTCACCGTCGCATGTCAGGGTAAGCTCCATGCCATAAAGGTGAGGCGACTGCGGGCTCCACAGCTTCGGAGCAGCAACATTCAGCGCAATGTCAGTGCCCGGAGCGCCCTCGCCTGTAGCCACGACGTTGTCACCGTCCATAAGTCTCACAGTCACGACAGCGTTGCTTCCGTCCACGCCCTCCGCCGTAGCGTTCACTACAAACCTGCTGTTGTCCACATCAGGTGTGGTGGAGACGTCGGATATGTATTCGCCGCTTACCGGCTCGAGCCATACGGTCTGCCATATGCCGGAGACCGGAGTATACCATATGCTGCCGTTTCCGTCGGCGTCCTTACGCTGTTTTCCCACAGGCTGGGTGTTCTCGTCGGTGTTGTCTATCACCTTGACCGTAAGTACGTTCGTACCGCTTTCAGACAGGAAGTCGGTGATGTCCGCACTGAACGAAGTGCTTCCGCCGGTATGAGAAACGACACTCTCGCCGTTGACATATACGCTTGCGTTGTAGTCGCACGCCCCGAAGTTGATGATGACGCGCTTTCCCGACCATGCCTCAGGCACCGTGAACTCACGTCTGTACCACAAAGCGTTGTTCTCGACCATAGGACGCATCACGCCCGAAAGGCTCGACTCGATGGCAAACGGAACGAGAATCTGACCGTCGTACATTTCAGGCTCGCTCGCCGAGCTTGCCGAATTGAATCCGAACTCCCACAGTCCGTTGAGGTTCATCCATTCGGAACGCTCCATGAGAGGACGCGGATATTCGGGCAGGACGTTGTCAGGCGTAACCTCATCAGCCCATTTTGTCTTTATCTTTTCGCCCGCCGGAGCCCACTCGTTTACCGGTGGCTGCAACGTGCCAATCTTATCCATGAGCACCTTCATCCAGTGTCCGCCGATGACGGAACGTGCCCTGAAGCCGCGCATATCGCCCGAGTTGGTCCAGTACCAGTCGCTGAGAGGCACGCGCGAGCGTGTCTCGTTGACATACTTATACACAAGGTCGGAGAACTTGAGGAACGTCTCCGTGTCGGGAGACATCGATGCCGTCCAAAGAATCCAGTCGCTCTTGGTGTAAGCCTCACGGCTGTCGAGCGGCAGACCGTATGTGTTCTGCTTTGTGAGATAATACTGTATCTCGCGCTCGGCAGCCCTGTTGGGGAAGATGTGTATGTTCCACAGCTTGTCCCACACCATATTATACTTCTGGCTCCAGGTGTTGCTGCGGTCGAAGGCGAGGCGGTAGTGGTCGCCCTCTCTTGCCATCGACTCCCATATGCGGGCCATATCCTTTGCCTTGTTCATGTATTTGTCAGCCGTCTCCGTGTCGCCCTTGATGCGCGCCATCTCCGAGAATCCGGCTACACCCATTATGGCTTTGATGGAGAGATTGGCGTTGTGAGCCCAGTGTCCGGCGAAGTCGTCGGTGCAGAGCTGGTTCTCCGGGTCCTGTCCGTTCTCCACAAGATAGTCTGTCCAGAGCTTTATGATGTCCCAGTATTTGTCCACATATGCCGTGCTGTTCTCGAGCTTGCATATCATTGCGGCAAGAGTGATCATGTTGCCCGACTCCTCCAGAGGCATATCTCCGCCGTAGACCTGTCCGTTGGCGATGGGATATGTGCCGAGATCGTGCGCCGCGAACGGCTTTGTCCAGCGTCCGGTGTAACTGTACTCGAATATACTTGTCATCATGCCTTTAAGCAATTCGGGGTTGTAAAGCAGGAAAAGGGGAGCCGACGGATAGGTAAGGTCGACGGTGTTGACGCATCCGTTGGAGTTGTTCTCCTTGGAGAAGAAGAGCAGGTTGCCGTCTTTGTCCTCGAAGAGCTTGTGCGCCGCGATGACATGACGGTATGAGCCGGAAAGCAGCTCGGCGTATTTGTCGTTGCCGGCAGCGAGTCCGTCGTCGTAGATACGCTTGTCAAGAGCGCGGCAGCGGGTCATTATGTCAGTGTAGTTGTCGCGCATCTCGGCGATTGCCTGCTGTATTGTCTTGCCGTTGCGCGCCCAGTAGCCCTTGTATTTCTGTCCCATGTAAACGATGTCGTACACCTCGTCGTATGCCAGCATGGTGAAGCTTGACGCGGTGTTGACGCTGCCGAAGTCGTGCACATAGGCAAGTGTGGGCATCGTGGACTCGCTTGTGCTTGTGGCACTGACAAGAGTTCTGCCAAGATCTCCGGTGGAGGCGAAGTTGCTTTCAGCCGTGTATCCGGTGGAAAGAGCCACATCTCCGTTGATGCCGGGCATATAGAAGAAGCCCCAGTCTATGCATATGAGGTCGCCGGCTTTCTCGAGCTGCGGCTGTTCGGTGGTACCGGTCTTGAGGAACTTGTAGCCTTCTGACGACACGTTGTATGTTGAGGACGTCGCCTGCGTGTTCTGGTTGACGGCGAGCTCGGGCGTCGTGGCGAGATAGAACTGCACGTCGTGGTCGGCTCCGTCGTTGGAACGCACCTGATAGGACACGTAGTTCACCGGTGTGGACAGCAGTTCGAGGTCGTCGATGAGCATCGGAGCGGTGAACACGAGGTCGAGATCGACCGGTCCACACTTGAACGTGTAGTAGGTGTTTGTGGCAAGCACGTCCACCGATGTCTGCTCAGCCGTCTCAATGTCAGCCCCTTCGGTCTTCACGTTACGGTAGAGCCCGTAGTCGATGAGCGCGCCTCCGGTAGTGTTGTGACAATGGGCTGCGATGACGTTCTCGCCCTCCTTGAGCAGTGCCTTGTGCGCGGCGGTGAGATGTAGTGTCTCACCCTGCAGCCACGTCTCGCCCGTCGAGATGACCTGCGTGCCGTTGATGTAAAGCTCGAAAACGTCGTCGTGCGAATAAACTATGTAAAGATCGTCGGCTATGTCGTCCGCCGTAAGGTTCACCGTGCGCCTCGCATACACGTCGGTATTCTCAACATCCCAGTTTGTGTGTACGTTGGGATATTCGTCGGCAGAGCCTATCGCGCCCCTCTCCGTGCCCCATGAGGAGTCGTCGAAAGCGGGATCAGCCCATCCGTCTCCGGGATATGTGCGGCTCGTCTTTGCCGTCCACGCGCCCTCATCCGCCATAGGAAGGATGGACTTGAGCACATACGGCTTCTCCACACCCATGAAGCGGTAGGTCTTTCCGTCCACGCGCAGCAGTCCGTCGATGGCTTTCTGCGCGTCGGTCCAATGACGTGTGGTTCCGTCGGTAAGCCTGTCATAAGGCGACCAGATAGAGAAATAAGGGTCGTTAACCACAAGAGGTACTGACGGCAGACGCAAATCCACTTCCTTGTATGGCTCAAAGAACTCCGCATTCTGCGCACCGACAGTCATTGCCGCGACCGCGGCAACAAGAGACGTAAACATTCTTTTCATTTGGTTTAAGTGTTAGTTATAATCTTATATATATTTGGCGGAAAAATAAAAAACAACCTCAATATACGTTGCAAAGATATAGGATTGAATCGACAAACCAAACAATAATTAGTTAAAAAAGCAGAATGGGTCTTTTAATGAAACTTTCCCGCATCGCGCCCCCATCTCCGCCGCGCCTCAGACAGCATGCCATATGCCGCGAGAAAAACCCGGCGCGCGCACTCATGGCGGCACTTCGGGAATGTATATTTATGCAAACAGGAAGTAAAATATTTTGACAACGCTTTTTCTCAAAACAGAAACGGAAGGATGCCGATGAACGTATGAAAACGGCATAAACATTCCGCCACGACCCGGCGACAATGCCCGAAAAGGCTCTTCCGCACTCTCATACGGTGCGGAAAAGACCGTATCGCCGCGCGGAAAAGTCCATACTGCACTGCCGGAAAGGCTCTTCGGTGGTGCGGAAGAGGCTCTTCCGCAATGCAGAAAAGCCCGTTTCGCAACGTAAGAAAAGCCGGTCTGGCAGACGAAACGGCATAAACGAGTGACTATCAACACATTACCATAACGTCGCAAAACTCGCGCATTTGCGCCCGAAGAGCTTTCCCGCCGCAAATACGAAGCTCTCGCTGAGTTGACGATGGATGAATATGCGGAAACGGAACGCATATATGCATAATTATAAACATCCGTTAAGATTCAACCGCTATTATAAGATTAATTATTTGTCGGCTATATCCTTGCCGACGTCTTGCGCGCTTTTCAGAAGTGCCTTACAACGTATCATCGGCAGCACGGCACACTACACTCACTCATCGGAGTATGAAATGCATCTCCGGACAGCACACAATCTGACGGCAAATGATTCATAACATCCTTCCACAATGACACTGCCGCCTTACTGACACAGCCGCGCGGCACGCAGGAGGATGAGGAAACAAAAACTCCCGGACTCTCTTCGAGCCCGGGAGAACTGATTTTGTGAGTGATAAAAAAATGGGTGGTGCCAACGGGAATCGAACCAGTGACACAAGGATTTTCAGTCCTTTGCTCTACCAACTGAGCTATGGCACCAACTGCTAATCTTGTTTTGCGTGTGCAAAGATAGACGTTTTTTTATATATCAGCAAATTTTTTGGAAGAAAATTGCACGTGTTTCAAAAATTTGATGTACCTTTGCACTCGCTTAAAAGCAATGCGGGATGTAGCGCAGTTGGTAGCGCACTACGTTCGGGACGTAGGGGTCGGGCGTTCGAGTCGCCTCATCCCGACAAGAGCGGAAGACAAGAGACAATGTCTTCCGCTCTTTTTTTGTATATGACAAAGACTTTGGCGCGGTAAGACGGCATTGACGTCAGCACTCAGAACGTGTCAGAACTCCACGTAAGGACGCAGCCTCTCGATGTCGCGCTGTGAGAAATCCTTCAGCAGACGGAGGTCGTCTATGCTGTGGAGCGGTCCTTTCAGGCGGCGGTAGTCTATGATGCGGCGCGCCTGATAGAAGTTGATGTAAGGATGGTGTTTCAGTTCGTTGAGCGTGAGCCGGTTCAGGTTGAGTTTTCTCACCGCCCCTCCCGTCACCTTGAAATAGGGAAGCGCAGACTCGGGGATGCCCTCAATCTCTGACAGCTGAGCCACCGACACATATCCGCCCAAGTCGTTGCGGTATCTCACAATACGGGAAGCATAATAGCGTCCTATGCCCGGCACCTTCCTCAAAGACGCGGTGTCGGCGTCGTCGAGCGTCACATACTGCCCCGGCTGGAGCTTCACGGGATAGCGCAGAGTGTCGCGCCCGCTTCTTACAGCGTCTGTCCTGCCATACACCTCAGCCGCCGGCTTGTATTCATCGGATATGTGTATGTAAGGCAAAAGTTCTTTATACTGCTTCACCGTGAGCCCGTAGAGTCGCGCGAAATCAGACGGCTGACGGTATATTCCGCCTTTGGCACGGTATCTGTAGATGCTCCGCACCTGCCACGGCTGTAGTCCAAGACTCAGCAGCAGGGTGCTGTCGGCGGTGTTGGGGTCGAATGCGGACAGCTTGCGACGCACGGTCTCCACATTATAAATATATTGTACGCCACGGCGCACGGCGGCTTTGCGTATGGAGCTGTCGGCGGTCAGGCTGTCAGTACGGGCAAGCTGAGAGGACATGCCGCCCTTGTCCATGATGCCCACAACAACCGCTGACAGCACGACGACCGCCAGAAGGAATATCATCGCCCTGCGGTCGCTCTTGGGAAAATAAAAGAACTCTTTTATCATATGTATATTGTCATGCCGCACACAGAGCGCGGCTTTACGTCAGATGACACCGAACTGATGAAGGAATATCAGCAGGATGCACAACGGACACACGAATCGCACGCAGAAAAGATATGTCCCGAAGAGCGCGCCGCGCAGTGTTCCGTGGTTGGTGAACTGGTCTTTCACAATCGTCTTTGGCACATACCATCCGAGGAAAAGACAGGTGAGCAATCCTCCTAAAGGCAGGAGTATCTGCCCGGTGAGGAAATCGAGCGAGTCGAAAAGCGGTTTTCCGAATATGGAAACCTGCAGGTCGGTGTGTCCGAGCGACAGCGAGCAGAACGCGCCGATGACACAGGTGATTACCGTAACGAGAGTTGCCCCGCGCCTGCGCGATATGTTGAACTCCTCAAGAAAGAACGCCGTGCACACCTCGTGGAGCGATATGAGCGAGGTGAGAGCCGCGAGCGATAGCAGCACATAGAACAGGACGGACACCACGTAGCCCAGGAACGGCACATGACCGAAGGCAAGCTGGAACACGTTGGGCAGTGTCATGAAGATGAGAGAGGGTCCGCTGTCGGGCGCGATGCCCACGGAGAACGCCGAGGGGAATATCATCAGTCCGGCAAGAACAGCCACCATGGTGTCTACAAGGGATATGTTCACCGCCGTACTCAGCAGCTTTGTGCGACGGCTGAAGTATGAGGCGTATGTGCAAAGGCATCCCATGCCGATGCTGAGTGAATAGAACGCCTGCCCGAGTGCGCCGAGAAACACTCCGCTGTCCACCTTGGAGAAGTCGGGCTTGAGCAGGAACTCCACCCCGGCTCCGGCTCCGGGAAGATTGCACGAGGCGACAACTATGACGAGCAACAGCACGAAAAGCGTGGGCATGAACATCTTGGAGGCTTTCTCTATGCCGCCGCGCACACCGCGTATCACGACAAGATGGGTTATCACCAGTATGGCGACAGTCCACAGCACGGGCTTTACGGGCGATGAGGAGAATCCGGCGAAGTAATCGGCTACGTATTTCGGGTCGCCCCGAAGCTCACCGGCGGCAGAGGCGAAGATGTATTGCAGGCACCAGCCGGAGACCACGGCGTAGTATCCTGTTATCATAAAACCGGTGACAACTCCCATGAATCCGATGTATTTCCATGCCGTCCCGTTAGACAGTCTCGTATAGGCGCGCGCGGTGTTCGACGCTCCCTCGCGCCCGATGACAAACTCGCTGACCATGCAGGGAATGCCGAGCAGCAGCACACAGCCGATATATACGAGGATGAAAGCGGCTCCGCCGTTGTTGCCGGTCATATAAGGGAACCGCCAGATGTTTCCGAGTCCCACCGCAGAACCGGCTGTGGCAAGTATCAGTCCGAATCTGCTTCCGAATTTAGCTCTATCGTTTGACATAATAAAATAAAAATAACTGAATCACTGCAAAAGTATAAAAAAATATCTACTTTTGCATTAAAAAAGAAAGCAAATGGCAAGATTACTGCATCATCTGACATCAAACTACCCGATTTCCTGCCTGTATATGGCATTCATATGGGTTCTGTGCTTCATGGATGTGCCTCATACGCCGCTGGACAACATCACCCTTATCGACAAATGGACACACATACTGATGTATGCCGGCACGTGTGCGACGATATGGTATGAATATTTGCGCAGGCATGACAGCATAGTCCGGGCGCGCGTCTTTCTGCTTGCGTGGCTCGCTCCGCTGGTCATGAGCGGACTGATAGAGATTCTTCAGGAGTACTGCACAGGCGGAAGACGCAGCGGAGACTGGCTCGATTTCGCGGCAAACGCCATCGGTGTGACGCTCGGCAACGTCATCGGTATTCTTCTGGCAGCGTATCGCGCCAGGAAGAGAAGGGGTTGACCAGAAGACAAGAATTGTAGAATCGTCTGTCGCCCGTCACCTCCATGCCGATGAAATCCGGCTTTTCGAACTGTTCGTCCGCGCTCCCCAGCTCCACCTCAGCCATCACAAGACCTTCGTTCTCACCGTAGAACTCGTCCACCTCAAAGGTGTGCCAGCCGCTCTTGACGAGATAACGGCACTTGTCTATCGTGCCTCCGCGACACAGACTGAGCAGATGGAGGGCGTCGTCGGGCGTAATCTCTGTCTCGAACTCATAGCGCGTGAGCCCTCCGTCAAGCGAATGGCTCTTGATGGTGAGATAAGCCTTGTCGTCGCGCAGACGCACTCTCACCGTGGCGTCGGCGCAGTCCATGTAGCCCTGCCTTATCCTGCTGCATGAGAAGGCGGCGCGTTTGAACGCCCCGCCCTTCCTTACAAGGAACTTCCTTTCTATCTCCAGACCGCTCATTGTGCCACAACTATCCACACGGTATACATCACGGCGAGCAGTATGAGAATCCAGAATATGACCTCAACCACCCTCTTCGCCTGTTTCTCCTGTTGTGCTTCGCGGCGCGCGCGGTTCAGTTTGCTTTTTTGACTCATAGTTGTAATATTTTAGGTTATATATGTCTGTGGTTGCCGACAGGGCTCTCCTGCCGGTCCGTTCATTGTTCGTCGTTTACCGGAAACTCCATGAGATAAGCCTTGATGAAGCCGTCTATCTTGCCGTCCATCACTCCGTCAACGTCAGTTGTCTGATAGTTTGTGCGGTGGTCTTTCACACGCCGGTCGTCAAACACGTAGCTGCGGATCTGGCTTCCCCACTCTATCTTCTTCTTTCCAGCCTCAATCTTCGCCTGCGCCTCGAGTCTCTTCTTCATCGCGCGGTCGTATAGCTGCGACTTGAGAAGCCTCATCGCGTTGTTACGGTTCTCAAGCTGCTTGCGGCTCTCGGTGTTTTCGATGAGTATCTCCTCCTCTTCTCCAGTGTCGGGATCGACATACTGATAGCGCAGGCGCACTCCTGTCTCCACCTTGTTGACGTTCTGTCCGCCGGCGCCGCCGCTGCGGAAGAGGTCCCAGCTTATCTTCGACGGGTCGACAAACACCTCGATGGTGTCGTCGACAAGAGGTGTCACGAACACGCTGGCGAAGCTCGTCATGCGCTTGCCCTGCGCGTTGAACGGCGACACGCGCACAAGACGGTGGACTCCGTTCTCGCTTTTCAGGAATCCGTAGGCATACTCTCCGCCCTCAATCTCCATCGTAACGCTTTTTATTCCAGCCTCATCGCCCTCCTGAAGGTTGCTTATCGTCACCTTGTGACCGTGAGCCTCAGCCCACCGCATATACATGCGCATGAGCATCTGAGCCCAGTCCTGGCTCTCCGTTCCGCCGGCGCCGCTGTTTATCTTGAGCACGCAGTCCATCGGATCTTCCTTCTGCCGCAGCATGTTCATCAGCTCCAGCTTCTCTATAGCCTGTATTGCCTTGCTGTAATCATCGTCCACTTCCTCCTCCGTAAGCATGTCGTCCTTGTAGAAGTCGAACGCAAGCTTCAGCTCGTCGGCGCACATGCGCACCTCCTTATAGCCGTTGATCCACTTCTCGAGAGCCTTAACCTTCTTCATCTGTTCCTGTGCCCGCTGCGGATCATCCCAAAAGTCGGGTGCCTGCGTGCGCAGTTGCTCCTCTTCAAACTCTATTTTCTTTGCGTCGATATTGAGATAGTGATGCAGTGCGTCGGCACGTTCCATCACGTCTTTCAGCTGATCTGATGTTATCATTACGAATGTTGTTGTTATTATTATAATGTATATACGGCTGCCGGCACGCGCGTTCCATCACCGCCGGGGGACTCTTCCGCACACCCGTCGGGGCGGTGCCTGTCAGTCGGCATACATCTTGTCTATCACGTCCTTAAAGTTCTTGTAAATCACCGGACGCCTCAGTTTGAGCGTATTGGTAAGCTCTCCCGACTCCATCGAGAAATGATGGGCGATGAGAGTGATGCGTTTCACCTGCTCATAATGTGCGAGCTGCTGCTGGAGAGTCTCCACGCGCTCCATCATCATGTCGTGTATGCGCTTGTCGGCACACAGGTCCTCGCGGCTCTCGAACTTTATGTTGTGGTCGCGGGCGTACTCTTCGAGGAGGCGGAACTCGGGAACAACCAGAGCGGACACGAACTTATATTCGTCCGCAACGACCACCACCTGGTCGATGTACTTGTCCACCAGAAGCATCGCCTCCACCATCTGGGGCGCGATGTACTTGCCGTTGGATGTCTTGAACAGGTCTTTTATGCGGTCTGTAAGGAACAGCTCACCGTTCTTCATATATCCCGCGTCGCCAGTATGGAAGTATCCGTCCTCGTCGAACGCGGCTGCGTTGACCGCATCACGCTTGTAATATCCGCGCGTGATGGTAGGTCCTTTAAGCATAATCTCGCCCGTTTCGGATATCCGGATGTCTATTCCGTCGATGGGACGACCCACCGAACCGATTGTATAAGGCTTGTTCTTATGGTCGCACGACACTGTGGCGAGGCTCTCCGTGAGCCCGTATCCCACAATCATGCAGATGCCCACAGAGTGCACGAACCGCTCCACTTCGGGCGACACAGTGGCTCCCGCGGTGGGGAATATATTAGGATTGACGAGTCCTATCTGATGGCGCACTATCCTGAGAAGCGTCTTGTCGATGAGCTTGTATTCAAGCGCGAGAGCGAGAGACGGGCGTTTCCCACGGGCGAGACATTCTACGTTATGGCGTCGTCCCACCTCCAGCGCGTGGCGGAATATCTTCTGCTGCATCGGCGTGGAGCGGTCTATCTTGTCCTTTACCGCCTGATACACCTTCTCCCAGAAGCGCGGCACTGCCGACATGCATGTGGGATGGGTCTGCTTCATGGACTCCTGTATCTCGCGCGGGTCGGTGTTTATGATGAGCTCCGCACCCTCAGAGAGACACAGGTATGACCATCCGCGCTCGAACACATGCGTGAACGGCAGGAAATTGATGACCCTGTCCTTATCCGTAACAGGCACGCACTTGTCGTTGGCAACAAGCGCGGCGGCATACTGACCGTACGTGAGCTGCACGCCCTTGCTGTCTCCTGTGGTGCCGCTGGTATAAAGGATGTTGCACAAATCGTCGTCGGAGGCAGCCCGCCACAACGCCTCCACCTCCGCCTGACGGGGAAGTCCGGCTCCCAGAGCGACGAAATCGTCGAAATAGAGAGCGTGCGGGTCGTGCGAGCTTATGCGCACACTGCGGTCGTAAATGATGATGCGCTCGAGCGAGGGACACAGAGCGAAAATGCGGTGAGCCTTGTTATACTGCTCCTGTTCGCCCACAAACACGAACCTGACCTGCGCGTCGTTTATCATGAACTGTATCTGCTGCTCGCTGCTTGTGGCGTAGAACGGTATTGTGACAGCCCTTACTCCATATGCTCCGAAGTCCGTATAGAGATACTCAACGCAGTTCTGCGAGAACACGGCGAGATTGTCCTGCGGTCTGACACCCAGCTCGAGCAGGGCGTTGCTCACCTGTTTCACTCTCTGCGAGAAATGTTCCCACGACACACTTTCCCACGTATTCTTTCCGAAAAGTCTGAACGTGAGCGCGGTCCGCGACCCGTATTTCCTTGCCTGTTCGTGTATAAGAACCGAGAGATGACACTTTGTCTGCATAAGCGTTAGTTTTTTAATTATTGCAAAAATAGTGCAATTATGCCAAAACTCAAAACAAATCGGGGATTAATTTTCACCGCACCGCCAGTCAGGAACGGCAGAACAAACAAAAGCCACCGTCTTCACAGACAGCGGCTTTCACCTATGGAAAAACATTAAGTTTAGTTTAATTAAGCCAAATTATTGATGTGGTTGCACAAGCTTGACTTCAAGTTTGCGGCTTTGTTCTTATGAATGATGTTGGTTTTTGCCAATCTATCAAGCATCTTCTGTACAGAGGGGTAAAGCTTTACTGCCTCTTCCTTGTCAGTGAGAGCGCGAAGCTTGCGTACAGCATTGCGCATTGTCTTTGCATAATATCTGTTGTGCAAATTCTTTACCTTTGTCTGACGTATTCTTTTTAAGGATGATTTGTGATTTGCCATCTTTATTATTATTCTTTACTTTGTAGTATATTATCAGTAGTCCCTAGCAGAATCGAACTGCTCTTTAGAGAATGAAAATCTCTCGTCCTAACCGATAGACGAAGGGACCATGGGTGTCTTATTTGCGGATGCAAAGGTAGCTGTTTTTCAGTAATCCACCAAATATATTTCCGTTTTTTTTCAAAACAGCGCATTTTTCGTACTTTTGCGTCATAAAACGCACGAATTTATGCTTACAAAGACAAAAGCGGTGGTGTTGCGGACGCTGAAATACGGTGACTCTCAAGTCATAGCCGACATGCTCACACAGACACACGGACGGCTGTCATTCATACAGCGCATACCCAAGACAGCGCGCGCCGGAGTGAGGAAGCAGCTGTTGCAGCCGCTGTCGGTGCTCGACCTGGTGTTCGACTACAGGCAGAACGCCAACCTGCTGCGCATAAAAGAGGCTTCCATGGCATACCCTCTCTCATCCATTCCGCTGGATGCCTACAAGCTGTCAATAGCGATGTTCGTGGCTGAGTTCACCCATTTCGCCACACGAAGCGAACAGGACAACGCGCCGTTGTTCCAGTATATCACGAACAGCATAATGTGGCTCGACGCATGCCGGGGCGCGTTCTCCAACTTCCACATTGTGTACATGATGCATCTCACGAGGTTTGTGGGCTTCTACCCCAACCTCGACAACTGCGCCGGCAACGCATACTTCGACCTGAGGAGCGGATGCTTCACGGCAGGACAACCGTCTCACAACGACTTCCTGAAGCCCGACGAGGCGTCAAGAATAGCCACGCTCATGCGAATGAGATATGAGACCATGCACCTGTTCTCATTCTCGCGGAACGAGCGCAACCGCTGCGTGGAGCTGATACTGAAATACTACCGGCTGCACGTTCCCGACTTTCCGGAACTGAAGTCAACCGGTGTGCTGCAGGAACTCTTTGTCTGACATACGCCACGCGACGCCGCCACGGGGAACGGAGAGGGGCGTGTCACATGTGGAGTACCGCCCTACAGAATGCATATTTATGCAATTCCGGTTTGACTTTATTTTGACAAAAGAAATCCGCGAAACAGAAACGGGAAGGCGGAAAAACATGAATGAAAAGCGCATATAGCAGCATCAGCAGCCACGAAGTTTGCCCGGAAAGATGCGGAAAAGCCTCTTCCGCCTCACGGAAGAGCACATAACGGCTCGCCGGAAAGCACGTCCTGACATGCGGAAGAGCCTTTTCCGCAACACAGGAAAGGCTCTTCCGTAAGGCGGAAAAAGGCTTTCGTTCTCGCAATAATGTATAAATCGCTGGCTGTCAGCGGCTTGCCGAAAGTACTGAAAACCGCCGTATCCGCGTCAGAATGCGCTCCGCCGCTGAATAACGTCCGTATTCTGATTTGACGGTACATACTCATGCGGCAGCATATACGGAAAAACGCATAAATATACATAAACCACACCGCAAAGCCAATACCACCATAACACTATATGAAGTCCTGCGACTCTGCATGCGACGCATACGAGGATGCAAGTCCTTACTCGCCGCTATCGGAGACGGACAGGTTATGACAGAGGGACGAATATAATAATATTCCGCTTCAGACATGATAAGATTCCGTCTCAGTCAGGCAGATGTTCTAAATTGATTTCCATCATATTGTGTGTTGTTCAGGAGTTTTATTCCAGCCAATTATAATATTTTTCCGACATCATGACAATAATATCACGTAATCATTATTATATATATAGGAAGCATTATAATATTTTTCCAGTATCATGACGGTGGCGGCAGACGGCAGGAAACGCATGGCGTGGCACCTGGTTCTGAAAACATCACACTAAAACAGACAGCATATGAAAATAAGGAAAATCACAGTTGTATACTTCAGCGCGACGTACACCACACGCAAGACGGTGATGGCACTGGCAGAGTCGTTCGGATGTGAGGTGACGGAAACAGACGTGACGGACAGCATGCCGGACCCAATGACAATAGCGGCAGGCGACGGCAACCTGCTCATAGCGGGCATGCCGGTGTACGCCGGACGGATACCGCAGCAGGGAGCGAGGGCTTTGAGAATGATAAAGGGCAACGGAACGCCTGCCATAGCGGTGTGCGTGTATGGCAACAGAGACTATGACGACGCGCTGCTCGAGATGTGTGACCTGCTCGCGGAGGGCGGATTCCGCACGATAGCCGCCGCTGCATTCATAGCGCAGCACTCCATTTTCACGCGGCTCGCGGCAGGACGGCCCGACAAGACCGACATGGCGGCACTGGAGGAGTTCGGGAAGGCGTGCAGGGAAAGGCTTGAGGCGTGGCACGAAGGCGACCGCACGCCCCTGCCCGACGTGAAAGGCAACAGACCGTACAAGGACGCGGCGGCTGTGCCACTGCATCCTCTGGGCGACAGGGATGTGTGTGACGGATGCGGCACGTGTGCGCGGCTGTGTCCCGCAGGAGCCATCGTTGAGGACGAGCCGTGTGCCACCGACAGCGGCAGATGCATATCGTGCGGACGCTGTGTGGCTGTATGTCCGCAGCATGCCCGGCACTTCGGAGGGACACTCTACGACATGGCGGAGAAAAAGATAGTGGAAAACAACATGGAAAGGAAAGAGCCCGAATGGTTCATATGACGGAGCACCGGGCTTGAATCCGTATCGGTCATCAGACCGTCAAAGCATT
Organism: Leyella lascolaii; assembly: GCF_900079775.1. Classification (GTDB taxonomy): domain Bacteria; phylum Bacteroidota; class Bacteroidia; order Bacteroidales; family Bacteroidaceae; genus Prevotella; species Prevotella lascolaii. The sequence continues at coordinate 153,232 of NZ_LT556034.1, forward strand.
TTTTCCGTTGATTGCCGGTTTGTTGGTTTATCTTCAACATTGCTGCCGTCATCTTGTTTTGCGCTTTTTCCACATGCAACCAGCTTCATCTCCGATAAAAGCACAGACCAACCAGACCGGCATAAGCAAGAAACAGGAATGAAGAATGACAACCGGTTAGGGACAGAACAGATGTCCAAGACCAACAGACCAACACCGGACATCAGCCTGAAATTACAGCCGCCGTGCACGGCATGCCGCTTTCCACATCATGGAACAGCGCGGCATGCGGCACGGCGGCTTTACGTCTTGTCTCACGCGACCTGTGTCAAAGCTTGCGTATCCATATGTTGCGGAAGCTTATAGGCTCGCTCGGGTCGCCGTGACTCTGCAGAAGAATCGGACCGGCACCGTGTGCACGCACCTTCGGGAAACCGATGTACTCGGTCGTTCCGATGATTGTGGTGTTGTTCTGTACGAGCACTCCGTTCTGTATAACGGTTACACGGGGGAACGAACGGTATGTTCCGTCCTCCTTGAACACCGGAGCCGTGTAGATGATGTCGTACACATTCCACTCTCCCGGCTTGCGCATGGCGTTCACGAGCGGTGCGGTCTGCTTGTAGATACTTCCAGCCTGACCGTTGACATAAGTGCTGTTGTTGTAGCTGTCGAGCACCTGAAGCTCATACATACCCTGCAGATAGACACCGCTGTTGCCGCGTGCCTGTCCCTCACCGTGGATGTTCTCCGGTACGCGCCACTCTATGTGGAGCTGGAAGTTGTCGAACTTCTCCTTGGTGCGGATGTCGCCCTTGCTCTTGTCCACGGTCATCACGCCGTCGGCTACAGTCCATTCGGCAGGACCGCCCTGAGAGTTCTCCCATGCCGAGAGGTCGCTGCCGTCAAACAGCACGATGGCATCCGACGGAGCTGTGAAGCCGCCTCCCTGCAGATCGGTGCCCGGTGCGACAACCGTAGTGACAGGAGTGTAGAACTCAGACATTTCCGGGCGCATGCCTTCCTGGGCACTCGCGCCGCCTGCCGCGGCAAGCATCAGAGCCGCCGCGCATAGTTTTCTTGCGTCATTCGTCATAATCATATGTTTTATTATTTGTATATGTATATAAAAAAAGGACGCCCGTCATGAGAGAACGGGCGCACTATTGCAAGTATGCTTACTTTTTGTTGTAGGAATAAGAAGCCTTTACGAACGGGGCGTCCTGCAAATAGCGCAGGCTTTCTTCCACACTCTGCTCAACCGGCATGGTGTATTGCTCTATCTCGGCTACGATTGCCTGCACTCCGGCAACATCAGCGTTGCGGAATATGGCGTCATAACCCACCATGCCGCTCTGACCTATCTCCTTGTCGTCTTTCACATGATACATCTTGAAACGACCCGGATAGCGTTTGAAATAAGCTACCGGACTGCATGCGCCACGTACCACCCAGTAGAGGTCCATCTGGAAGAACACATATTCAGGATTGGTGTTCTCGAGCATGTAATCGTACATTACCTTGTCCTCCACCTTCTGGAACTCGTGCGAATGGTTGTGATATCCGAACTGCATTCCGGCTTCCTTGCACATCTTGCCCACCTCGTTGAAGTAACGGCAGTATGTCCCGAGGTCCTTCAGAGTCTTGGGAACTTCCATCCACGGGCATACTATGTACTTCATTCCGGCAGCCTTATGGTCGGCGATACACTTGCTCCACCACTTCAGCGCGCCTGAGAAATCGCCCGAGGCAAGCTCCTCCGCACTGAGTCCGTGACCCACATGAGAGGACAGGACCTTCATTCCGGCTTTCTCCACATCCTGCTTGAACTGTGCCGGAGTGCGTCCGTAGAACGTGCCGCGACCCTGATCGTAATTGGCAGCCTCGACACTTGTGTATCCCATCTTTGCCAGTTTGTTGAGTATGTCGGTGTATTTCTGGTCGGCATTCCCGTCCTTGTTCACTCCGTCAAGAATGCTGCGGACGGAATAAAGCTGTATGCACACCTCTTTCTTTGCATGTCCCTTTGCCGAAACTGCGGTGCCTGCCGTGAACGAAAGCAGCAATGCGAGCAGCAAAGGTATATAAAATCGTGTTCTCATAATCGTATTGTCTTTTTGAAGTAATAAAAAAACTGCTCCGGCATTCCACATCACCGACGTTTCAGACCGGAACAGTTTTCGATGTCTTTACACTATATCACGATATGTGTCATTTCAATATCTTCACACGGATATTGCGGTACCACACGTCGTCGCCGTGATCCTGGAGTCCTATGTATCCCTCATGCTTGTCGCCGCCCATATTGTTGAGCAGTTCATAAGCTATCGGGAAGTCACCGTTCTCCTTGAATTTGCTTGCCTGAAGCATCTCGGTCCACTTCGGTGTCCAGAGGTGATACTCCACTACATTCTGACCGTTCTGACCGTGGATGACCGTTCCTTTGTAAACCATAATCTTTGCCGTGTTCCACTCTCCCGCCGGTTTTGCGTTCTGAGGTTTGGCTGGAATCATGTCGTAAAGAGAACCGGACATGCGGTTTCCGTCCTGTCCGAGCTTGGCGTCCGGATGTCTGTCGTTGTCGAGAACCTGATACTCAGAAGCCGACTGCCATATAGGCAGGTATGCTTCCTTGCCGTTCTCCTTCGCCATCACCTCCTGGGCAAGATAGAAGATACCGGAGTTACCGCCTTCGGAAATCTTATACTCCAGCTCAAGCTCGAAGTTCTGGAACTTCGAAGCGAAGATAAGGTCACCGCCGCCCTCAACCTGAGCCTCGCCCGTACCGGAGCCTTTCAGCTTGATTGCGCCGTCCTCGACAGTCCAGCTCTTGGGAGGCGTGTCCATGCCATAGCCGCGCCAGCCGTTGAGAGTCTTGCCGTCGAAGAGAACGATGTATCCGTCCTTGTCGACAGGGAACTTGGAGATGTCGACGTTTTTATTGTCAACAACCCTGTAATCGAGTTTTGCCTTGTCTGCAGGTTTGTCCTGGTTGCATGTGCAGCCGGGGCATGGGCAGTTGCAATCACACTTGTTTGAATTGTTGGCACATGATGCCGCCATAAGCAGCGCGCCTGCGAACACTATCGATAATTTATTCATAGATTCTGTGTCTTTGTTAATTTGGTTTGTTGAATTAGTCGAGAACCTTCACGCGGATGTTGCGATACCATACGTCGTCGCCATGATCCTGAAGTCCTATATAACCGCTGTGGAGAACTCCGCCGCAGTCGTTGAGAAGGATGAATGCCTGAGGCCATGCCTTCTCGCTGAACTTACTCTCCTGCAACAGGTCTGTCCACTCCTTGGTCCAGAGTCTGTATTCAAGCACCTTGACGTCGTTCTGATAATGCGAAACGACACCGTCCTTGACAACAATCTTAGCCTTGTTCCACTCGCCGTAGGGATTTGCGTTCTGCGGCTTTGCCGGAATCATGTCGTAAAGAGACGCAGCCTTGCGGTTGTTGTCCTTTCCGAGCTTCGCGTCGGGATGGTTCTCGTTGTCAAGAACCTGATATTCCGGTGCGGAGATGAATATCGGCTCCACATTCATCTTGCCGTCGTTGCCTATCGTGTAGAACTCCTGCGCGAGATAGAAGATACCGGAATTGCCGCCTTTGGCTATCTTCCACTCCATCTCAAGCTCAAAGTTTCTGAACTTGTGGGCAAAGATCACGTCGCCGCCTTCCCTTCCGTTGCTTCTCGAGAACTTAAGACATCCGTCCTCAATCTTCCAACAGTCGGGCATGTAACTCTTCGCATAGCCGCGCCATCCTTTGAGAGACGTGCCGTCGAACAGCACGTAATAGCCCTTGTCCACAGGCACGTCAACAGTCACATTCTCCGCCGCGCCCAACGAAGGGGATACCTCCATCTTGGCGACCTTCATTCCGCCGCTGCACGACATGAGCGTTCCTGCGAAAGCGATGCCTGCCAATGAATAAAATACTTTCCTCATATTATAATATGATATCCTTTCTTTTTATTGTCGTTTATATATTAAGGCATATCCGGAAGTTTCCATCCGTCACGATAAGTGTGCTTGATGAGCTCGTTGGCAAACTGCTGGGCGTTCACCGGATCGGTCCATGTTTTGTTGAATGACGGGTGTCCGTTGTGGATTGTGAAACCGTCTTTCACGACAGTGCGTATAGTCTCGTTGGCGCCGATATTGGTGAAACGCATGTTCTCGCCGTCCCATTCCAGAGTCTTGTGAAGAGCCTGCAGACGTATTGCGAGCACTCCCATGACCACCATCTCGTTGAACGGACCAGCCTCAGAGAAGTCTGAGTTTGTCTTGACACGGTTCTCCTTGCTTTCTTTGCAGGCACGAACCCAGTCCATCTCATGAGATACTTTCACGCGGCGGGCAACCTGCGGAGCGTTCGGTTTGCGTCCTGAGAGCAGCCAAGGCTCCTGTCCGTAGCAGCCGCAAATAAGCGTATCCTTTGTTCCATGGAATATGGTGAGACCGCCACCCGACTGCATGAGTTCCTTACCCTGCGGGAATCCGGCTGGACGGTCTGGCATCATACCACCGTCATACCAGTGTACCTCAACCTCAGGAAGCGCGAGCTTAGGCATGTTCTCACGTGCCGGGAATGTCAGTTTGACATGCTGTGCCTGCGGAGCGCAAGCGTTAAGAAGCAGCGTTGAAGAACCTTCCACCTTTGTAGGGTAGCCGAGTTTCAGTGCCTTGAACGGCTGATGCAGGATGTGGCAAGCCATATCGCCGAGCGCGCCTGTACCGTAATCCCACCATCCGCGCCAGTTCCAAGGCTGATAGAGAGCACTGTACGGATTGAGTTTTGCCGGTCCTGTGAACAGATCCCAGTTGAGAGTGTCGGGTATCGGATCCACTTTTTCGGGGGCGTTGAGTCCCTGCGGCCATATAGGACGGTCGGTGGCACACTCCACCTTTGTAACCTCTCCTATCTCTCCGTTCCATATCCAGTCGCACACCTGCTGTGTTCCGTCCCACGAAGAACCCTGGTTACCCATGGAGGTTGCCACACCTGTAGATGCGGCGAGCTTCGTCAGAAGACGCGATTCGTACACAGAGTGCGTCAGAGGTTTCTGACAATACACATGCTTACCGAGTGTCATGGCATCCGCAGTGATGATAGCGTGGGTATGGTCTGCCGTTGCTATTATCACAGCATCGATGGTCTTGTTCATCTCCTCGTACATCTTACGATAGTCCCAATATCTCTTTGCGTTGGGGAACTCCTCAAAAACACCCTTTGCATAATCCCAGTTCACATCACAGAGAGCAACGATGTTTTCGGTGTTTTTCACTGCATTGATATTGGCATGTCCCATACCGCCGATACCAACAACGGCGATATTCAGCTTGTCAGACGGAGCTTTGTGTCCGTGACTTTTGCCCAGAATAGAACTTGGAGCGATTGTGAAACCGGCTATAGCCGCCGCTCCTGTTTTAAGAAAATCTCGTCTTGAAATGTTCGACATGATTGTTTTGTTTTTAAGAGTTTATATATTAGGTTGGCTTTAAATATATTTCTGAATGAAGGCAGGGCGGCGGCTGTCAGTCGTCCGCCCATTTGTTCTGTCCCAACAGACCGTATCCGTTCTTGATGGTACGGCGCCGCTGGAGTATCTCGTCCAGTGTTTCAAGGTTTCCTATTGCCGGAAGGTCGTGGTTCTTCGTGTCCATGAAGAACTTCCATGCATACTCGGAGGCTATCGCCGAGTCACGGAACGTGGGGAGCTGCGGGTCGAGCCGTCCCTTCTCGATGCTTTCGGCAAAGAGCCGTCCCATCACATCGATGTTCTTCGCGCCGTAAGGCAGCTCGGTTATCTCAGTCTTGGTGACGCCCCTGAGCTCAACAACGGCAGTCTTGAAATCATGGTGCATGCGCACGATTCCCTTCGTACCGATAAGGTCGACATACGAGTTGTGTGTCTGGTCTTTAGACAGCTGTCCGTAGACGAAGCCTTGCGTGATGTCGAACACCACACCGTTGGTGAACGTGCCATGGCACTGCACCCACCACGGGTCCTTATAGTTCCACATCCTAATGCCCTGTGCGTTCCACGTCTTATACTCCGCTCCGGCATACCATCTTGTGATGTCCACATAGTGCATGCCGCAGTCGTGGAACGCCGGTCCCTCATATTCGTGTCCCTCTCCGGGCGCAAGTCCGGGCGTCATATGGCACACCCGTATTATGGCGAGCTCGCCTATCTCCCCTTCGTTTATGTATTGCTTCATCCGGTTGTGATACCACGAGTTCCTGAGATAGAGGTTCACGGTAGACAGCAATCCCGAGCCTTCCACACAGTTCACCACAGCCCACTCCCTTTCAGGTGTGTCCGCGATAGGCTTCTCAGATATTACGTGCTTGCCGCGGCTTACCGCTTTCTCAATCTGTTCCTTGCGCATGTTCGCCAATGTGGACAATATCACGCACTGAACACTGTCGTCATTGAATATCACATCCTCGTTGTCCACCACCCTCGACTCCGGAGACAGTTTGCGTGCCATTGCCCGTGCCTCCGCGTCGACGTCGCAGATGTAAGAGAAGTGATACTTTCCCGTTGTGTTGAACTTGCGCAGGTATTTGCTGCCCATCCTGCCAAATCCTATCAGTCCGACGTTTATTTTAGAGCTTTCCATTATTATTTATTTTAGCGTTTCAACTTCCTTCTCGCTTTCTTCCTCCTCTGTGTCATCCTCGGGCGGGGCCGGTTTCACAAGGAATGCGCTCAGTTCCCACAATATATATATAGGTATGAAAACCGCCATCAGTGTGAACGGGTCTGACGAAGGCGTTATCACAGCTGCCACGAACATCAGTGCCACTATGGCGTGCCGCCTGTATTCAGAGAAGAACTTTCTGTCGAGGAATCCCAGTTTTGACATCAGCATTGCCACCAACGGCAGCTCGAAGATAATGCCCATCATGAAAATGAGCATCAGGAAATTGTTCATATACGAGTCTAACGACAGCTGGTTGGTCACGAACGAGCTTATCTCGTATGTGTAGAGAAACCTGAGCGTCAGAGGGAACACCACCGAATAGCCTATAAGACATCCGAGATAGAACATCACAGTGCCGAAAAGGAAGGTGAACCTAACGCCCTTCCGCTCGTTGTCATACAGCGCGGGGCACACGAACTTCCACACTTCATACACCAGATAAGGGAACGCCACGAGCAGCGCGAGCCACAGTGAGAGCGATATGTGAAGGAAGAACTGCGATGAAAGCTTTATATTGATGATGTCTACATGAAACGGTTTTGTGACCTCACCGGGAATCACCGGAGCCATACTGCTTATCTTAGCAAGAAAGCGGTAGAGGAAGAAATCGTTGCGGCTCGGTGCCATCACCACCTTGTCAAAGATGTAGGGGACGAACGCAAAGCCTCCGACAAAGAAGATGCCTATTGCCGTAAACGACCTCACCAACGTCCAGCGCAACGCCTCAAGATGGTCCCAGAAAGTCATGTCCGCCCTTAATGCCATTATGGGATACGCTGTTTGTTAGTTTTTCTTCTTGTCGTCGGCAGACACGTCAAGGTCTGCGTTCAGATCCTTTTCAATTCCGTTCACTCCGTCCTTAAAGCTTTTCACACCCTTGCCCAGGCCTTTCATAAGCTCCGGTATCTTCTTTCCGCCGAACAGGAGCAGCACAATGAGCGCGAGTATGATCACCTCCGGCATTCCTATCGAGCCTAAAAATAACAGTTGAGAAATAGTCATAGCAAAAAAATATTGTTTTTATATGTTTGTAAGATATGTTTTCCACACTTTTACTAAAGCACGTCAAAGTTAAGGTTTTTACGCGGAGCAGTCAAATAATTTCACAAATAAATCAATTAACAGCTTTTTTTTTAACTCTCATTAAAATCTGAATTCTTTTTTTATATCATAATTCCTATAATGACAAAATATATGTTCAAGACCGCCCGATTCCTATCACAATATTTGCGGAATATACTTTTTTTTAATACATTTGTCCCCAACTAAGACTCAAACCCAACAAAAACAACAATCCAAGACAATGAGAAAGCTATTACTTACATCCGCTATGATTCTTGCAGTAGCCGCAGGAGCGCAGGCAGGAACGAAGAAGACAAAGACCAGCGGCAACCCTATCTTCAAGGGATGGTATGCCGATCCGGAGGGCGCGGTGCTCGACGGAGCCTACTGGATTTTCCCTACCTACTCGGCTGAATACGACGAACAGACGTTCATGGACGCATTCTCGTCGAAAGACCTCGTGAACTGGACCAAGCACCCGCGCGTGCTCGAGAAGAAGAACGTGAGCTGGGCGCGCCGCGCAATGTGGGCTCCGGCTATCATACATGCCAACGACAAGTATTATCTTTTCTTCGGAGCGAACGACATCCAGAACAATAACGAGACGGGAGGAATAGGCGTAGCCACAGCCGACAAGCCCGAGGGACCATACAAGGACGCGCTCGGCAAACCGCTCATCGACAAGATCATCAACGGCGCGCAGCCCATCGACCAGTTCGTTTTCCGCGATGACGACGGTGAATATTACATGTATTACGGCGGATGGGGGCACTGCAACATGGTCAGGATGTCGCCCGACCTGCTGAGCATCAGACCGTTTGAGGACGGTACGACATACAAGGAAGTGACGCCCGAGAACTATGTGGAGGGTCCGTTCATGCTCAAGCGCAAGGGCAAATACTACTTCATGTGGTCTGAAGGCGGATGGGGCGGTCCCGACTATTGCGTGGCTTACGCCATAGCCGACTCGCCTTTCGGTCCTTTCAAGCGCGTGGGAAAGATTCTGCAACAGGATCCCGAGGTCGCCACAGGTGCCGGACACCACTCCGTAATTCAGGTTCCGGGCAAGGACGAATGGTACATAGTGTATCACCGCCGGCCGCTTACCGAGAAGGGACGCGACAGCCGCGTGGTGTGCATAGACCGCATGTACTTCGACGAGAACGGATACATCAAGCCGGTGAAGATAACCTTCGAGGGCGTGAAACCGGTAAAGGCTCCGAAGAAATGACATATTGACAGCATACGATAAGACGCATGGCTCCACAAGGTGGCATGCGTCTTATTTTTTTATCAGGACCGGAAACAGGTCTGCCGGAGATGTTTTTTCAATAGACTTCAGCCTCTTCCGTACGTCACCGGACACTCTTTCCGCAGCATTTCACGACGGCACAGGTTGCCAGTCTTACCCCGTACACTGTCAGACAAATATCTTATTGAAAAGGCGTTTCAGTATAACGGTAACTCCGCGAGAGCCGCGTCTGCGCAAGAAATAACAAGAACAACCGTAAAAACGCGGTTTTTCAGACATAAGCGTAAAGCTTTATGTAACAACCACTTACACAAAACGACATCTTAATAACATATGTCATGTGACGCGGAAAAGGCTCTTTCATGATGCGGAAAAGGCTCTTCCGCGTCACGGAAGAGCCTTTTCTGTGCCCCAATACGGCACGTTCCGAAGTGAGAGAACCTCTGTCTCATCACACTGAACAGTATGATTTGTGTCTCCGGACAGACAGAAACGGACAATGCCACCAGTTTCTCAGCCATAAGGAAAAACCGCCGCGCGTCTCCCACACCGTCTCTCCTCCTCTTCCGTTTCTGTCTGGCAGATTCACGCTGTCAATATTTTTTACTTTCCGGATTGAGCGGACACACCGTCGAGACTGTCCTATCTGGCACACCCGCGCGCCTGCCGACAATGCCGTCAGCATGCTTGCCGCGACGACTACCGGGTGACATATCTCAGCGAACCGGGCACCATCTCAAACTTCTTACCCTTCTTCACGAGCTCCACCATCGCCGTGCGGCGCGGGCTCACCTTCGAGTTGCTGTTGTGAGTATGCAGCACATACATCCAGCGTCCGTCCCCGTCGCGGAACAGGTCGCCGTGTCCTGTGCCGTTCTCGCCCGTGAGATGGCGCGACACAATCGGTTTCTTGTGCTTCTTCCACGGTCCGAGCGGCGACTTAGCCGTGGCATATCCCATGGCGTAGTCGATGCTGCGGAAGTCGTTGCACGAATAGAACATGTAGTAGGTGCCGTCGAGTTTCACCACCGTAGGACCCTCGCTCACGCCCCACTTTCCTTCTGCGGTGTTCTCCCATCCCTTGTCGTTCACCGCGATACACTCCCTTGCGGTCTCCTCCTTCATCGAGCGCAGGTCGTCGTTCATCTCCGCCACATATATGCGGTTGCCTCCGATGAGGCGCACGTGATACATGTATGTCTTGCCGTCGTCATCGTGGAACACGAACGGATCTATCTCCTTGGTCTTTGCCGGAATCATTGCGGGCTCGTCCTGGACGAACGGTCCGAGCGGACTGTCAGCCCATGCGATGGCTATCTGTTCGTTGGCGGTGTAAGCCATAGCGTACCGTCCGTCCTTCTTAAACACTTGCGGGGCCCAGAATCCCTGCGTTCCGTAGGTGTTGCCGCGCAGCGCGTAGCCGTCCACCGCTCCTGCCGGACCGCTCCAGTGTTGCAGGTCGGTGGACGTGTACACCCAGAATCCGTTGTCAGAGACGGGCGATGTGCCGTACAGATAGTATGTCCCGTTGTCGCAGAAGACGGTCGGGTCAGCCAGATGAATCTGTCCTAAGCTCGGCTTTACGTTCTCTTTCTCAGGCACACTTCCCGCTACCTCGGGCCAGCCGTCCTTCCAGTCGACGCGGCTGAGGAACACCACGCGGCCGTCGTCTGCCTCCGCTTTCTTGTAGCCATGATACAGTATCCAGTCCTGACCGAGGTCGTCGGTCACGAACTCCGCATTGTGTCCGGTGCCCACAAACGTGTCATCGCCGTGTAGCATCACCTCGTAGTGGTTGTCGAGCAGCCGCTGTCCCTTCTTGTCCACGTACGGACCGAAGAGGTTCTCTGAGCGTCCGTACGTCACGCGATAGGTGCTCCGCGCGCCCTCGCAGCACGTTCCGGCAGAGCCGAACAGATAATAGTACTTTCCGCGCTTGTGTATGTAGGTGCCTTCCATGAATGTTCCCGACACCTGTTTCTTCACAGCCCCCGACTTCACTGACAGTCCGTCGTCAGACAGCTCTATGCCGTATATGCCGTGGAACGAGCCCCAGAAGAGATATTTGTGGCCGTTGTCCTCGATGTAGAACTGGTCTATGCTGTTCCTGACACCTATCTCGCTGCTTATGAAAAGCGGTCCGTGGTCGGTGAACGGACCCTCCGGGCGGTCGGCTGTAGCGGCTCCTATGCCGCACGTCCATTCCCCTCCCCACTCCGACTTGGAGTAGTAGAGCACATATTTGTCGCCTATCTTGTTTATGTCGGGTGCCCACATGTTGCCCTTCTTGTTCCATTGCGGACGGGTATCGTCGGTGAACGCCGTGCCCACAAACTGCCAGTCGGTGAGGTCGCGCGAGCGGTATATCGGCAGATTGCGTATGTCTTCCGTGGCGTAAAGATAGAAATAGCCGTCGTCGGCGCGTATCACCGTCGGGTCGGGAAGGCTTGTGTTTATCACAGGATTGGTGTAAGTGTCGCCTGCAAACGTACATACGGATGCGGACAGCAGCAGGGATGCTGCTAAGATTCTCAGTTTTCTCATTATTATATATATGTTTATCATGACCGGAGGCGAGCATGCATGCGTTTCTCCGCAGTGTGTGCGCGGAATCCGCGGCATGCCGTGCGTCCGGTCATGATGACTGTTATGGTTTCTTATGTGTTATTTTTTTGTAAGGAAATTCACCGTGCGCTCAGGCGAATAAAGCTCCCAGAGCGACGCCACAGTCCATCCCGGAGCGAATATGTCGTTGTAAAAGCCCTTGCCGTTGCGACCGTAGTCCCATGTGGTATGCTGCACCACTTCGGGATAGAAACCCTCCACGCCGATGCCGCAGAGACGCTCCTTTACAGGCAGGAGCTGGTTGAGCGATGTGTAGATGACGTCGTATATCTTTCCGAAACGCGGTTCGCCGAGCTCCTCGCCCAGCCATTTCACGATGTGCGGCAGCTCGAATACGAACACGTCGATGTGGTTGTTCTCCACCGACACGTTGCCCCAGCCGCGGCTCTTGAAGCCGAGGTCGCCCAGCATCTGCCCTTCGGCGAACGGCACATCCCACAGATAGTACCACGAAAGGGCGAAGTATGACGCCTTCTTACACAGGTCGATGTAGTGGCTGCGCTGCTTTCCCTTGGTAGCCATAGCCATGTAGTAGGTGGCGGTGACGGCGCTTATGGCAGCCTCCTTGTCCTCGCAGTTGGCGTCGAGCGTTGAAGAGAAGTAGTCGCTCTTGGATATGATGTTCGCCTCAAGATAGTCTACGGTGCGCGCGGCAGCCTTCAGATACTTCTTGTCTCCGAAGTATTTGTATCCCATGACGAGTGTCGACGTTGCCGAAGGTGTGCTTCCGCCGCTGCCGTCAACCACCGATCCGTCGTCGCGGAACTTGCGCGCGAAACTGCCGTCCTCGTTGAGCAGTGTGAGGAAGTTGTCGAGAAGGGTGCGTATCTTCTGCTCCCACTCCTTGTGTGAGCGTCCCTGTTTCTTCTCATATTTCAGATAGTGCATCACCGCGTATGCCGCTTCCGACTGCTGGCGGATGGAGTGCACCACGTCCTTGTCGGCAGGCATGGGGTTGCGCATGTGCAGATCGTCGTAGAAATATCCCTTTGCCGTGAGTCCGTTGGCAAGGAAACTGTCGAATATCTCGTTCCCTATTTTCACGAGATCCTGCTGTCCTGTCGCCTCGCCATACTCTATTGCGTTGAACGCGTTGAGCAATACGCGCCCGCAGAATCCCACCTGCACGTGGTCCACGGGAACGCAGTCGGAGCAGCGCAGACCGTGACCGGAGTTGAACTTCAGCTTATAATCGCTCACATACGACTTGCGGAAGTAGTTAGCCATGACGGCTTTCATCTTCTCGGGAGAATAGAGCGGAGTGACGGGCTGCGGGTTCAGACGGTCGAAACAGTATTCCCATGTCTTTCCCACAAAGCCGCCGTAGTCTGCCGACTTCACCTTGTGTATGCGCCAGCTCACGCTCTTCGTCTCGCCCTTCTCCAACTTAACAAATGCCTCCACGGCAGGCGCGAGGGTGAGCTTGCGTATATAGCGGCGCGGTGTCTCGATGTAAGGATAGCCGAAAGTGAGCTTCGCCGTGCCGCTCTCGTTGTCGAATCCGAGGTAACCCACCGACGTGTTGCCCGACAGAATTATCTCTCCCTCACCGGCGGTAGCAAGCGCGTCCGTGCCCTCAGCGTCCAGACGGAGCACTGTGGTGCCCTCTGCGGAAGCGGCGTTATAGGCTCCTGTGAGCGGTGAAGACAGACGGTCCTCACGGAAGTTCCAGCTCTTCGACGTGTGGAACGACGGCGCTTCCTTCGGTGAGCGGAGGTTGCGGTGATACCAGAAGCCAGGCATGTAGAACTCGCATCCGTCCGTGTCATAGCCCGTATTAAGCTCCGCACCGAAGTTGAAGTATGTCGTTCCCGACGCGGTGAACGTGATTGTGACCACCTCGTCGGCTCCCTCGCTGCTCACGCTCTTGCTTATCGTGAGCGGAAGAGCGGCATCGGCAACCAGCCTGTCGCCCTGTTCCCTGAGCTGATAAGTCACTGCCTGATTGCCGGGTTGCTTGACGCTGACATGCGTCACGATGTCGGCGGCATACGCGGTCTGCGCACCCGCCATCACGAGAGCGCACACTAAAGTCTTTGAAAAAATTCCCATTACTTTCTTTGTTATATTATTATTCATTGTCTATGTCAGTAAGCTATGGCATGCCTTCTCCTCCACAGGCATGCGGCACACGGTATGTTGTCGCATTGCGATTATGCTTTACAAAAATAGATATTAATTTGCGAAAAAGAGACATACTGCATGTCAAAAAATCAAAAACACACAATATTACGGTCTCTCACACTCTTTTTACTGTCACTATGGACAAAATCACCATACAGAGTAGACGTTTTTACAGACCGGTCAAGGCTTTCCGGCACCAGGAAAAGCGAATTCAGGCAACGGAGAAAGGCGTGCCGTGCCGGAAGAGACCCGACGTTCACGGCAGTCACCGCACCGTAACGGAAATGGTATTATCGCCACTCACACGAAAAAAAAAAGCCGTCAGGCACCGTGTTACGATTTTTATTATTACATTTGTACAACTGACCGGACCGCCGCAAACGGCGGAACGAACAATCCGTCATCTTAACAACAAACCGTAATGAAAACTGACAGACGCTCTTTTCTAAAGACGATGGGCTCCATAGGACTGTTCTCCATCGTCCCGCGCAACGTGCTTGGAGGCAACGGACACATAGCTCCGAGCGACCAGCTCACAAAAGCCATCATCGGAACGGGAGGCATAGGACGCTCTTCCTATCATTTCACAAGCGACAGGCAATGCCGTCTCATCGCGCTCTGCGACGTGGACAGCAAGCATCTCTCGGACGCTGTCGGCATGGCGAAAAGCCGGTTCAGGGAGGACGTGAGGGCTTACCACGACTTCAGAGACCTCATTTCAAATCCCGACGTGGATGTGGTGCACATCGCCACCCCGCCCCACTGGCACGCCATCATGGCTGTCGAGGCAGCCAAGGCAGGCAAGGATATATGGTGCGAAAAGCCCATGACACGCACCATAGGAGAGGGCAAACGCGTTGTGGAAGCGGTGAGACGGTATAACAGGATATTCCGTCTGAACACGTGGTTCAGGTTCACCGACACCTTCTACGGGCTCGGAACGCCTGTCATGCCACTCAAGAAGCTCGTCGACAGCGGGCTCCTCGGGTGGCCCCTGAAGGTGGTGGTGTCGGGCACGACGGGCTTCGCGTGGAAGTTCTTCTGGACAGGCAGGGAGAATCTTGAGACTCAACCGGTGCCCAGAGAGCTCGACTACGACTTCTGGCTCGGTCCGGCTCCGTTCAAGCCATACAACGTACACCGCACCCACCAGACCTTCCGAGGATACTGGGACTACGACGGCGGCGGACTCACCGACATGGGACAGCACTATCTCGACCCCGTGCAGTACATACTGGGAAAGGACAACACGTCGCCCGTAAAGGTGGAGACAGACGCCGCCCAGCAGCATCCCGACGCCGTGGGGATATGGCGCAGGATAACATATACGTATGATGACGGCTGCCAGATAGTGCTCGAGGGCGAAGGATATGAGAGCGGAGGGAAGACAGCATACATCGAGGGACCGCTCGGAAAGGTGTATAAAGGATTCGAATGCACCATCCCCGACATAATGAACAGGCTCGCCGAATATCCCGATCCGGTGCCGCAGAACACCGATTTCTACGAATGTCTGCGCACAAGAAAGAAGTTCGCGCTGAACGAGGAGAACGGTCATCGCAGCTGCACGCTCGTGAACATCGGTGCGGTGGCACTGAGACTGAACCGTAAGGTGCTTCATTTCGACCCGAAGACCCAGCTGTTTGTCGGCGACGACGAGGCAAACGCGCTCATCGACCAGCCCATGCGCGGTCAATGGCACATGTGATGTCGTGTCATGAAAAAATGCTTTACAACTCAAAACCATAATGTAACTGTACTTTATACAACAAAAAGAAAGATGAAGAAATACCTGATTATACTGATTGCGGCAATATTCTTCGCACAGGCGCAAAGCCTCGCACAGACCGACAGCAGGAACAGAACGCCGGAGACTGTCATAGCCGACGCCCTGGCTCAGATGCCTGCCAAGGACAGCAAATCGTATTCCCTGCTCATGGGAGAGATGGCTTCCACGGGAAGCGCGGGCATATTGCAGATTGCCTCGACGATGAACTACGGCGACGGGAAAGCCTCAGCCGGCGAGTACGCGCTGCAAGGTCTGGCAAGCTACGTGATGACTCCGGAAGGCGGCAGACACCGGGACGAGGTGCGGAAAGGGCTGAAGCTTGCCATAGGAAGAAGCGGTGACGTGCGCAAGAAACGCTTTCTCATCGAGTCGCTCGCGCTCTGTGCCACGCCAGCCGACCTGCCCGACCTCATCGCCATTGCCAATGACAAAAAGCTGGAAGACGCCGCCGTCGCCGCCATAAGCGGCATGAAGGACTCCGGCGGAGCCATCGCGGGTTTTGTAAGGACGTCTGACGCGGAGCGCGCCGTGCTCGCAAAACTCATAAAATCGTGCGGACTGACAGAATGCAGCGACCTTCTCGCGTCATGGACAGACGGTGCCGACGACGCCACAAAGGCTGCGATATACGACGCCATAGCCGCCGTCGCTCCGGCAGACATGCTTCACATCCTTGCGGAAGCGGCTCAGGCGGCAGGCTACAAACCCGAGGGCACACGCTCGACAGACGCATACATCAAGATGCTCGAGCGCATCTGCGATGACGACAAAGCCGTTGTGGACAAAGAGGCAAGACGCCTCATGAAATCAGAGACATCCGCCATAAGATGCGCCGGACTGCGTCTGGCACTCAGAGCCGAAGGGAACGACGGCATAAAAACATTCATAAAGGCACTGCGCGACAGCGATGCCGCATACCGCAACACGGCTCTTGAATACGGACCGGAATACTGCGGACCCACCGCTTTCGACGCTATGGCAAAGGCGATGGCACGTCTTCCTTATGACGCACAGACCGACGTGGTGCGCCTGATAGGCGAAAGCAATGCCGTGAACTATACGGACGTGGTGCTCAAGACACTGAAGAAAAGCAGCGGAACACTGCGTTCAGAGGCGATGAAAGCCGCCGCCCGGCTCGGTGGAGAGCAGTCGCTCGAGGCTCTCACCGCCTTTCTCGGCACACCTGACTCCGAGGAGGCGAAGGCTGCTCTGCTTTACTTCAACGGCGACATGAGGGAAGCCATGGTGCAGGCACTCGACTCCGACGACGGCAATGTGGTGAAAGACGTGCTGCAGATTGTCTCTGCAAAAGCCATGCGCAACGCTTTCGACAAGGTGATCGCGCTCACCTCATCACCCGACAAGGAGATAAGCTCCGCCGCATACGACGCTCTCGGCAACGTGGCTGGCACTGACGAGCTCAGCCGGATGTACGCATTGCTCGACAAAGCCGGTGCCGGTGATGCCGCAAGACTGCAGGACGCGATAATCAGGACAAACAGCAGGACTGCTCCGGAAAAGGCGTTCGAGACTACGAAGAAGGCGATGGAGGCGTCTGCAAAGCCCGGACTTTACTACCGCATACTGGCAAACACGAACTCCGCCGAGGCGATAGATATTCTCCGGAAAGCCGGAACGAAAGAGGCGCAGGCTGCCCTGCTCGAGGTGAGAAACGTAAAGATGCTGCCCATAATGCTCGACATGGCGAAAGACAAGCGTCAGGGTGAGGCGCGCGACAAGATACTGTCACGCTATCTCGACCTCGCTTCCACGGTAGAGGCGACACCCGTAGAGCGTTATCTCATGCTCGTCGCAGGAATGGAGAGCGGCGCGTCAGAGTCGCTCGGCAACCGTTTCCTCAAAGCCATAGGCAACACACAGACCCTTCAGGCACTCGGCTACATGAGACGGTATTACGACTCCGACGAATATGCCGACGTGGCGGCGGAATGCATAAAGGACATTGTCGCCTCGCACGACGACCTCAACGGAGGCAGACACGTGAAGGAAATGCTCGAGCAGAGCATAGCCACATACGTACGGCAGGTGGAGAACCACGACGCGCTCTATGCCGTCGACCAGATTAAAGGCTTGCTCGCCAAACGCTCGCCGAGAGGATATTCGCTGTCGACAGGCAGGACAAAGATGAACCGCCGAGGCTACTGGAAGATGAAAGAGAAGTTCGAGAACTTCAACCTTAGCTTCGACTGGAAGAGCGGCGACGACCTTGAGGTGAGCCTGCGCGACATGTCCGTGCTTACGTTCGACAGGGAAAAGGGAGTGAGACTCTACGGTGAGAGCCAGCAGTGGCACCCTTACAGCGACGTGGGAGAATGGAACTCAGCCGACATAAAGGTCGTTGACGACCGCGTATATGTAAGCGTCAACGGCAAGGAACTCATAACCAACGCCGTCCTTACAAACCCTAAGGAAGGCAAAAGCCTCAACAACGCCGGAGGCATAGGCTTCCAGGCGGGCAACGACTCGCTCATTGTGAGATACACGCGCATACGCAAACTGCCGGGCACCCCAGTGTTCATACTGCCCGCCGAAGAGCGTGAGGAGGGATATGAGGTGCTGTTCGACGGACGCTCGCTCGACAAATGGCAGGGCAACACCACCAACTACGTGCCGAAGGACGGCAACATCTACGTCACGGCAGACTACGGCGGAAGCGGCAATCTGTACACCAAGAAGAAGTACAGCGACTTTGTGCTGCGCTTCGACTTCCGTTTCGACCGCCCGGGAGTGAACAACGGAGTGGGCGTAAGGACAAACATCGGAACAGACGCGGCATACGACGGCATGGAGATACAGATTCTCGACCACGACGACCCGATATACAACGGCTTGCAGCCCTACCAGCAGCACGGCGCGGTATACGGCATAATCGTTCCGGAACATTTCAGGTTTGACAAGCCGGGGACATGGTATTCTGAAGAGATACGTGTAAAAGGCGACCGCGTGAAGGTGACGGTGAACGGCAAGGTGATACTCGACGGCGACATACGCAAAGCATGCAAAGGACACAACGTGTCGCCAGACGGCAGCGGGCACAACCCCTACACCGTGGACCACAAGAACCATCCGGGACTCTTCAACAAGGAAGGCTACATCAGCTTCTGCGGTCACGGACCGGGCATAATGTTCAGGAACGTGCGCATTCTCGACCTGAACAAGAAACCGAAAAGACGCTGACGTCACACAGAAAAAGCAAAGCCACCGGAACACTCGCGCGTGCCGGTGGCTTTTTCATATATAACGTATAAAGCGAATTAAACCCGAATCGGTCTTTAGACCGCCTGTATTTTTATTTCATTTAATATTACGCTCTTCATCACTCTTACGCACTGCCGCCGCCATATTGCTTCCCGCTTCCGCTCGATGTAGCCCGCTACATCTTCGACAAAAACGGAAAACAATCTGTCTGACAGCAGCGCGAAACTCTGATGAAGTCTAAAAACTGATTCGGAGTTGACCCTCCATCACATTTCACCGCCTTCACCGCCATACTGCTGGCCTCCGTAATCTGGCATGCCGCTTTCCTTCTGAGGCTTCTTCTTAGCCTTCATGTTGCCGAAGTTCCATGTCACCGTGAGATTGACATTGCGTCCTCCGCGCTTGTTCATCTGGTATCTTGTGAACGTGTCGCTCTCGGTGTAGTTCACCCATTTGCGTGAGTTGAGCAGGTCGCGGCAGTTTACAGCCACGGTGAGAGCCTTGTTGAAGAAGTTCTTACGTGCTCCGAGGTCAACGCTGTAGTTGGCTTTGCGGTGTCCCTGCGTTATCACCTGACGCGCGTTATAGCGTCCGGTAGCCTGCACCGATATGTCGTACGGCAGGATGAGGCTTGCCGTCATGCGCGCGTTCCACGTGAAGTTGTCGTTGCCCTTGCCCGTAACGGTCTGCCCGTCTATGTCGTAGCTGAATCCGTTGAGCTTGTAATAATAGGCGTTGGCGGTCGTTGTGAGGTCGAGAATGCGGAACAGTTTGTTCTTCAGCACCACCTCGAGACCCGAGCTGAGACTCTTCGCCACGTTCACACTCGTGGAATACATCAGTCCGTCGGTGGAGCTCTGATAGTTTATGCGCTGTATAACGTCGCTCGTGGGGCGGTAGTATGCGCTCACGAGAAGCGAATGGTCGTTCCATGTCTTGAGATAGTTCAGCGAGAAAGAGTTGCTGAACTCAGGAGTAAGTTCGGGGTTTCCGAACGACACCATGGTAGCGTCGCGCGTGTCGCGGAACGAGTTGAGCTGTCCGCCCCACGGACGGCGGAGCCTCCGCGTGTAGTTAAGCTGGAGCTGCTGCGTCTCCGTGAGCTGATAAGAGAGGAACAGGCTGGGGAACAACTGGAAGTAGTCCTTCTTGAACGCGGGGTCGCGCTTGGATGCGTCGTGCTCCTGTTCCCACGTGTAGCTTTCGGTGTTCACCTTCCAGTACTCGCCTCTCAGACCTCCCATCACGCCCAGCTTGCCCAGCTTATAGCTGAACGTGGCATACAGCGCGTGCAGGTCCATGTCGTAGATGAACCTGTTGAAGTAGTCCTTATCCTCCACACTGTTGGCTCCGTCCCAGCTTGTTTCGTCGACGAACGACTCCTGCGGACTGTTCTCATGCGAGAAGTTGCCCTGATATCCAGCCTCCACCTTCATGCGGTCGTTTATCTGATTCTCGTAGTCGAGCTTCATTTCCCAGCGGTTGTTGTTCATGTACATAGGGCGGTACTGGTAATCATACTCCGTGGGACGTTCCTCGCTGTAGTACACGGTGGAGTCCTGATAGAAGTTGTCGTTGTCTCTTTTCCACTTGTTGGCGTCTATGGTGAAGTCTATGAAATGCTTGTCCGAGAAGTTGTGGCGGTAGTTCAGTTCTCCGTAGAACATCCTCATGTCGTCCTTGCTGCGCGTTCTTCTGAGCATCATCCGCGAGTCCGACCCGTCGCCCACGGTTCCGTAGCGGTACGGTATGTCGCTTCTGTTCTTTCCGCCGCCGAACATCATCATTCCGTTGAACGAGATGTCGTCCTTGTCTGTGGCGTGCCACGTGATGCCGGCGCGTGTGAACAGGTTGTTGCCCATGTTCTTGCTCGTGCCCCGGTAACGCTGGTACTCGCCCGTGTTGGTGAACACCTGGTCGCTCTCCGAGCGTCCGTCATTGGAACGGTGACGGTAGCCGATGTTGGCGTATGCGTCGAGTTTGGAGCTGTTATAGTTTATATTGAAGCTTGTGTTTGCTCCTCCGCGCGTGCCTCCGCCCGCCTGCAGCGAGCCGTAATAGCCCGCCTTGCGGTTCTTCTTGAGCACAATGTTTATTATACCAGCCGATCCCTCAGCCGAGAACTTCGCCGACGGATTGTCTATCACCTCTATCTTCTCTATGCTCTCAGCCGGAAGCTGCTGCAGAATCTGCGCCCTGTTGTCCGACGTCAAGCCGCTCGACTTGCCGTTTATCCACACCTCCACGCTGCTGTTTCCTCTGAGCGACACGTTGCCGTCGTTGTCCACTTCCACCGAAGGAATGTTGTCGAGCACGTCGCTTGCCGCCTCTCCGCTGTTTGAAATGAGCTGCGTGACGTCGAACGACTTACGGTCCACCTCCAGCTTCATTGTAGATTTCTGCCCCGTGATGGTCACTCCGGCAAGCTCGTTTCTGTTTTCCGACATATATATGCGTGTGAATGTTTTCTTGGGTGAGTCTGCCGTAAGCTCAAAGTCGCGCGTCTCTTCCTTGTATCCCACGAACGTGAGAGTAAGCACATAGGCTCCGTTCTTCAGGTTCTTCACCGTGAAGTTGCCCTCGGAATCGGTCATCCCGCCTCCCACAAATGCTCCGGAAGCCTTCTGCGTTATCCTTACGTTGACGAATCCGAGCGGTTCGGAATTCTGCTTATCCAACACTTTTCCCTTAACAAATCCCTGTGCCGATAGAGTGCTCACACTCATACACAGCAATAAAAAGATTAAAATTCGCTTCATAACGGTCTTTTTGACGTAACAGGCACGAGGAGGTTTAATTCTTTAACATAAAAAAATATCTTATGAAAGAATGTCTGTGTAATTTTAATGTTATTCTCCGAAAAAATTGTAACTTTGCATCCTGAAAAGCGGCTCCCATAGTTAAATGGATAGAACGGAGGTTTCCTAAACCTTTGATCCGGGTTCGATTCCCGGTGGGAGTACCACAGGCAGAGCGCCGGACACACTTGAGGTTTTGCGTGATTGTACAAAACCGGAAGTAAAAAATCAAGACAAAACAAATCAGCGAAAGAGAAACTACAGCACACCGGAGACTCGTCCGAAAGGCGCGATAATGCCTTTTATGGCGACATTCCGTACACTCCGCACTGCGGTTCAGCCGTATGCACAGCGCGGAAAAGGCTGTTCCGCGTTGCAGGAAAGTGTGTTCCGCACCGCGAAAGAAGCCTTTCCGTCATCCCGAAAAGCCCGTTTGGCAATGCGGAAAAGCCCGTTTGGCAATGTAACGGAGTATGTTTTTCGATGGCATATAATATAAAAGGCTGACAGACAAAGCATTAGCAAAATCACCGAATACTCGCGAATTTGCGGTCAGAGAGACGTCCGCATGCAAATAACACGTACATGCGGAGTTGACGTTGGATGAATGTTCCGAGGCAATGGTACGTAACACATATTCATTCCGGGCATCCCCCGGAACGTCACAGCGTGCATACAACATTGGTACACTAACCAAGTAGAGACGCAAAATCTTGCGTCTCACAAGCAAGGAGCGCATATATCATAAGTATATCATGCTATTACTCATTGCGCAAACTCCCTTGGGAGACGCAAGATTTTGCGTCTCTACTTTTGGGGGACGGCGATTATATAGGGACAGGACGGCATCGCGGCTCATACGGCATGACGTGTCAGATTATAGCAAACGGCACGAGTTTTGTTACTAAAAAAACTAAAAAGATGTGCCGAGCTTAGGATGTAACAGTATAATATACGTATCTTTGTAGAAGACAACCCGCGTCACGTACCAAGCCCAACAATTAAATGACGCACCGGAAGGCGGTATTTTTTCAAACAAAAAATATATCAGTAATAAAGCAAAACCAACAAACAGAAAAATAATTATGAACTTCAAGAAACATTTAGGATGGATTATCGCAGGAGCAGTGGTGCTGCTTCTGGTTGTGTGGTGTGTGACAGGATACAACGGACTTGTGTCTATGGACGAGAAGGTGAACGGCAACTGGGCAAACGTGGAGACTCAGTATCAGCGCCGCGCCGACCTCATTCCAAATCTGGTGAACACGGTCAAGGGCTACGCAGCGCACGAGAGCAGCACGCTCGAGAACGTGGTGAAGGCGCGGAGCGAGGCAACACAGATGAAGCTCGACGCCGACAACCTCACTCCGGAGAAGCTCGCCCAGTATCAGAAGGCGCAGGGCAATATCTCGGCGGCACTCGGACGTCTGCTCATGGTGGCTGAGAACTATCCGCAGCTGAAGGCAAACGAGAACTTCATCAACCTGCAGGAACAGCTCGAAGGCACGGAGAACCGCATCACAGTGGCACGCCGCGACTTCAACAACTCGGCGAAGGAATACAACGTGGCGATACGCCGCTTCCCGAAAAACATTCTCGCCGGACTCTTCGGATTTGACAAGAAGAGTTACTTCGAGGCTGAGGAAGGCTCGGAGAAAGCACCTGAAGTGAAATTCTGACAATGCAGGCAATGAGGCACATATTTATATTAATGGCATGCATCATGGCGTGGGTGACGCCATCGGCGGCACAGGACAGCGTGCGTGCATACAAGGTTGAGAATGTGCCCAACGTCAGACTGACCGACACGCGGCTGCACGTGAGCGACCCTGAGGGCATTCTGTCGCCTGCCGCACGCGACACCATCAACGCCTTGTTCAGCCGTCTGGAGAACGAGACAGGCATAGAGGCGTGCGTTGTGATGCTGCCGTCGATAGGCGAGGACAATCCGTTCGACTTCTCACACCGCCTTTTCCGCCACTGGGGCGTGGGCAAGAAGAAGAGCGACAACGGTCTTCTGATACTCTTCGTTGCCGACCGTCACAGCATACGTTTCACCACAGGATATGGTCTGGAGGGCGTGTTGCCCGACGCGGCATGCAAGCGCATACAGACACGCCACATGATTCCGGCTTTCAGGAAAGGCGACTGGGACACGGGCATGACGGCAGGCGCGAAAGCCGTGTACGCAAGACTGAAGGACAGCATGAAGCCTGACGCACCCACAGACGATGGTTTTCCAGTAGGAGGGGTGATTTTTCTGATTATCGCCATAATCTTTGTGATAATCATGCCCGGAATAATCAACCGCCGCACACGCAGATGTCCGCGCTGCGGCAAGGCTGGGCTGCGCAAGATGTCGAGCGACATCTTCAGGGCAGAGGACGGCGGACGGGTGAGAAAGGACGTGTTTGTGTGCGACAAATGCGGGCATATCACCGTGAGGCACACACGTCTTGACGACGACGGCGGAGACAGTACGGGGGCACTTCTAAACGGCATTCTCCTCGGCTCGCTGCTCGGGCGCGGACGCGGAGGAGGCTTCGGAGGAGGCGGATTCTCAGGCGGTGACTTCGGTGGGGGTGACTCGGGAGGAGGCGGAGCAGACTCCAACTGGTAGGAATGACATGAGACAATGACATCACGTTGCAGCGTTCTGACATCATAGGAGAAACGCTGCAACTTTTTATTTTAACCCGGACCGGTCCGTGGTTAGACAAAACCGTAAGAACAATGCGAATAACGACAATGGACACTGCAGCCGAAGTGACGGCACGCATGAAGGCTATGGCAGACGAAAGACAGCGCGAGACGCTGATGAGATTCTTCAAGACCGCCCCGGGAGAGTATGGCGAGGGCGACGAGTTTCTGGGCATACGGGTGCCGCAGACACGTAGTGTGGTTGCCGAGGCGGCAGACATGGAGATGGAGGAAACGGAGAAACTGATATACTCGCCATGGCATGAGATAAGGCTGTGCGGACTGCTCATACTTGCCGAACAGATGAGACAGCTGACTCTGCGCGGCATGACAGACAAACCGGCAGGCATGAAGGAGCGCGAGAGAATTGTGAGGTTTTATCTCAGACACGCACGTCAGGCTAACAACTGGGACCTTGTAGACCTTTCCGCAGGAAAGATAACGGGACTCTGGCTCGTCACACCGGCTGTGTCGACGGAGGAGGAAAAGACAGCCGTGATGGACCGTCTTGCTGACAGCACGTGCATGTGGGAACAGCGCATAGCGATGGTGTCGACCATCGAACCGACACGCAGGGGCGACTTCGGGTCAGTAGAAATTTAGTGGGGATAAATTTGTAAGAAAATCGAAAAGTCCTTTACTTTGCAGTATGGAAAAAGATTATTTGAATATGTTGGCCGGTATCGTACTGCCCACACAGATATTGGATTACTTTTCGATAGTTGGCATTGAGCAAACCACCGGAGAGATACACATCAGCCTGGACGAGAAGATGAATCCGGAACTAGGCAATGACGCGCACTTTGAGTCCAAAGGTTTNTTCCACTCATTTGATGTTATCGCAGCCACCTTCTATGAGCATTATGATGAAATCCTCAACTTCTACAACAACCGTTCATCAAATGCGCTCGCTGAATCATTCAACGCTAAAATCAAACTCTTCAGAGCGAATCTCAGGGGAGTTGTTGACAAGAAGTTTTTCTTATTCCGTATTGCTAAACTGTATGCCTATCCCCACTAAAAATCTACTGACCCGCGACTTCAGATATGTGCTGCGCTATGCGGAGAGACTGAAAAAACATCCCCACGACCTTATGCACAAAGCCGTGGGGTGGATGCTCAGGGAAATGGGAAAGCGCGACATGAACATGCTGCGCGCTTTTCTGAAAGAGAATTATGACGGAATGAGCCGCACCACCCTGCGCTATGCCATAGAGCGTATGGACGAAAGAGAGCGCAAGCAGTGGCTTGCCATGTGTCCGCAGCCTTGACGTGACTCAGGGCATGTGGCTTTCACGCCCGGAGACACCTGTGCGCAGGCTCCGGAAAAAGTGCTTATGCCGACGCAGACTGTCAGCGTTTCAGCACCTTTGCCGAACCGTTGGCAGCCTTCACCACATACAATCCAGCCGGAAGCGACGCCACTGACAGCTCCGCACTGCCGTCAGCCGACACCGCAGTCTCACACACCTTGTCGCCTGCCACACTGTACAGTTCCACCTTGCCGGCTGCGGCTCCGCTCACAATTACGGCAGTGCCGTCCGCGCCAAGGCTTGCCGCGAGTGCGTCGGAAGCGTCTGCGTCAACGCCGCCTATGCCTGTACCGACAGACTCTATCTTCATAGAGCACACACGGTCGTTCCACTCAGTACCTATCCATGAGCTGCTTTCGGTGAACGTGACTGACGCTCCGTCGAAGTTGTCGCCCGAATACATCGTCACCTTATAGCCTGACAGAAGCTTGAAGGAAGTGATGTCGTTGGCGCGTATGCCGTAAAGCGCCATCTCCGTCCGGCTGAAAGAGCCTTCCGGCAGCGTAACCGAGTATCCTCCGTAGTTAATGTCCTGATAGAAGCGCGCGGCAGCCTTGTCTACCGTCTTTGTGGGGAATATGCGGTTGATTGCCGTCGCCCACTCATTGACATTGCGCGCCTCGCTGTTATAGTTCCACAGGAATCCGCCCTGAACACCGTCCGCGTCGCGCCAGTTCTTGAAGCGGCTCTCCATCTCGGAGAGGTTTCCGCTTGCCTCACAGTCGTAACCTATGTACATGGGAATGTCTCCGAACACCTTCCAGTCGGACGGATCGTTGCCCGCACCGCCGCCGTATGTCTGCAGATAAACGAGGTCGCAGGTGCCCGGCACTTCGTTAAGGCGTCTGACAAGCACCTGCCAGTAGCTTCTGTTCATGTAGGGAGCGACAGTTGTCTTGTATCCTATATCGGCGAGCATGCGGTGGAACTTCACGGCAGTCTCGACGTCGTAGTCCTGCTCCTGGTCGTTGTTCACAGCCTCAATCTCCGGTATCATTTCCTTCAGAGCCTTGAAGTTCCTGTAGAGCACGGTCTCCTCGCCCGTCCCGTAACGGTTGATAAAGTCGCGGATGTTGCCGTATGAGCCGTTGCCCCAGCCTCCGATGCATATCTCCAGACGGCTTATGGTGGTGGGTTGTGTGACGAGCGACTTGATGTCGTCCACATAGTGGGGCTGGTATCTGTCGAACACATACTCGCCGTTCTGGCATATTATGCCTCCCGCCTCGGCGGCAGTCTGTGTGTCCCAACTGAAGTCTGTAGTGAGCGAACCGTCTTTCTCGACGTTCACATTGAAGAGGATTGCCGTGGTGTAGCCCGAGTTCTTCAGATTGGTTATTGCTGTCTCGCGTGTGCGTCGTATGTGTCCGCATGCGTAGATTGCCGACTGTGCGTAGAGGTCTGCGGCTCCGGCAACGAGCAGCGACAGCATGATTGCAGTCTTGGTAATGGTTTTCTTCATAATGATATAATAGTATGGTTTCTGTTATTCGCTTATTTTCCTTATTATGGTAAGTCCGTCGCGCAACGGAAGTATCACCTTCTCCACACGCGGGTCGGCTGCGACATGGTCGTTGAAACGGCGTATGCCTGCCGTCTGACTGTCGCGGTCGTAGGCGTGGTCGGTCACATGACCGTCCCAGAGAGTATTGTCGGCGATGATGTATCCGCCCCGCCGCAGGACAGACATCGCCATCTCGTAAGTCTCGACGTACGTGCGCTTGTCGCCGTCGACAAACGCCATGTCGAACACAACGCCCAGACTGGGAGCCATGGTTATGGCATCGCCGATGATGAACTTTATCTTGTCTGACACGGGCGAGCCTTCTATCCACGGGCGGGTGAAGTCTTCCTGTTCGTCGTTTATCTCGAACGTCCACACCTTGCCGCCTTCCTCAAGTCCCTCCGCCATGCAGATGGCACTGTAGCCGCTGAACGTGCCCACCTCAAGAATGTTGCGCGGACGTATCATTGTGACAAGCATCTTGAGCAGACGCCCCTGCAGATGTCCGCTCGCCATGCGTCCGTGGATGGTGTGGATGTTGGTGGCACGGTAGAGACGGTGCAGGTAGTCGCCCTCCGGGTCGATGTGGCTGAGTATGTATGATTCGAGTGTGGTGTCCATTTCCTTATTGTCTGATATCTGCATAAAAGCCGTTCCGAGCCTACGTTCCTTTCTGACGGGCGATGCCTATCAACGCTTCCACTGCAAGACGGTAGGAGTCGAGACCGAAGCCGCAGATGACTCCGGCACACGCGCACGAAATCATGGAACGGTGACGGAACTCCTCCCGCTTGTGGACATTGGATATATGCACCTCGATGACGGGTGCGTCGAGCGAGCGTATGCAGTCCTGCAGGGCTATGCTTGTGTGGGTGTAGGCTCCGGCGTTGAGCACTATGCCGTCGCAGGAGAAGCCTGTCTGCTGCATCATGTCGATGAGCTTGCCCTCTATGTTGCTCTGAAAATAGCCGAACTCCACATCGGGATAAGCCGCGCGGAGCGTCTGTAGCCAGTCCTCGAACGCGCGGTTGCCGTATATGCCGGGCTCGCGTCTGCCGAGCAGATTGAGGTTGGGACCGTTTATAATCTGTATTTTCATAATGTCGTTTTTTGGGTCAGAGTGTCGTCGGGATGTGAATAAAGGCATGCAAAAAGGCATGATGCACACGGCGACAGTTATGATAATGCAAAAATAAGGAAAATAATTCTGAATATCACAGGCACAGTATGCCTTTTTAGGATTATAATGCAAATATATCCGTAAAGTATATGATAAAAGACAAGCCTGACGGCATGTGAGACAAAGAAAAGCTCCGGCACCGCGTGACAGCGACCGGAGCTTGCATTCTGTTGCGTAAGACAATCAGGCGAGCAGACGCTTCACCACAGCCGAGATGGCTCTGCCGTCAGCGCGTCCGGCAAGCTGCTTAGAGACAATGCCCATGACCTTGCCCATGTCTTTCATGCTCTGGGCACCGGTATCGGCGATGACTTTCCTCACCTCAGCCTCTATCTCGTCCTCGCCGAGCTGCTTCGGCAGATACTCCTCTATGACTGCCGCCTGCGCGAGTTCGGCGTCGGCAAGATCCTGACGGCCGTTGTCTGTATAAGTGCGGGCTGACTCCCGTCCCTGCTTGGCAAGCTTCTGGAGTATCTTGAACGCATCGGCGTCCTCGAGAGTGTCGTTGGCTCCCGGAGCTGTCTTTGCCTCGAGGAATACCTTCTTTATGTTGCGCAGCGTCTCAAGACGCACCTTGTCGCGGGCTTTCATAGCCTCTTTTATGTCTTCGCTTACTTTATCGAAAAGTGTCATAATATGTTGTTTTTAAGTAAAACTTATCAATCCCTGTATGGGTTCGCCGCTGTCCTTCTCGTCGCGCACGGGAGCCTTTGCCACCAAAAGCTGGCGTATCTCGTCGAGTTTCTGGCGGGTGCGCTTGTATGTAGGCGTGTTCTCGACGGCAAGGATGATGTCTTCGTTGTCGAGACTCTCCGGTGAGAAGAGGAAGATATGTGGTCTGCGCTTGTTCTGCATGTTGCCTCCGTCACGTCCGTAATAGCGGTCGCGCCGGTTGGCAAGCGCGATTTTGTTGTCTTCCTCACGTGCGAGGCGGTCCACTTCTTCCTGAGTGTGTTTCTTCAGATGTTTGTTCATGCCGTCCACATTCTCTATTCCGAATCCGGTGGCAAGAATGGTCACCTTCACCTTTTTACCCAGTTCGGAGTCTATGCCCACACCCCACTTTATCTCAAAATCGCTGCCGAAACGCTCCATGAAGTCGTTGACATCATTCATCTCCTCCATCATAAGACCGGAGTTGTCACCGTTCTCGTTGCAGAAATTGATGCTGAGCAGTATCTTCTTCGAGTTGAACACATCGTTGTCGTTGAGCAATGGCGAGTTGAGGGCGTCCTGAATGGCTTTGCGCACACGTCCTTCGCCTTCACCGTAACCCATACTCATGATTGCCACTCCGCCGTCTTTAAGGACAGTCTTCACGTCGTTGAAGTCGAGGTTTATCAGTCCGTGGTTGGTGATTATCTCGGCTATGCTGCGCGCCGCTACGCTCAACGTGTCGTCAGCCTTGCCGAACGCCTCGAGCACAGGCAGTTCGGGATATATCTCGCGCAGCCTTTCGTTGTTGATGACAAGCAGCGCGTCGACATGCTTTGCCATCTCCTCGACACCGTCAAGAGCCTGGTCTATCTTGCGCGCGCCCTCGAAACGGAACGGGATGGTTACGATTCCGACAGTGAGGATGCCGAGTTCTTTTGATATACGCGCTATCACCGGAGCGGCGCCGGTGCCTGTTCCACCGCCCATACCGGCAGTGATGAACACCATCTTGGTGCCGTCGCTGAGCATGTTCTTCACGCTCTCTATGCTCTCTTCGGCTGCCTGGCGTGCCTTTTCCGGTTTGTTGCCTGCTCCGAGTCCCTCCTTGCCGAGCTGCAGACGCACCGGAACGGGAGAGTCGTTAAGAGCCTGATTGTCGGTATTACAGAGCACAAACGACACATCGTGAATGCCCTGGCGGTACATATGATTGACAGCATTGCCGCCGCCTCCGCCTACACCGATTACCTTTATAATCGTATTTTCCTTCGTGGGGAGTCCGAAATCCACCATCGGGGAGCTTGTATTATTGTGATCCATAATATTTTGTTTTATCCGGTTTACTGATCTTCAGGAGCCACAAGCGACTTGAAGAACTTCTTCATTGACTCCTTGAACTTATTGGTTGACGAGTTTTTCTTCTGCTCCTCGCGCTCGAGCCGTTCCTGCTCAGCCTTCTCTTCCTGAGCCTTACGTTCCTCTTCCTCCTTGCGGCGGCGTTCTTCCTCCTCCTTGCGGCGACGCTCCTCCTCTTCCTTACGGTTGATGACACCACCGCCGGGAGCGGAAGGCTGACGCTGCGCACTGTTGCTTTGGGCATTCTGCTGCGCGCTTCCGAATATGTCGTCTGATATTGCCTCGCCTGCACAGTTCATGTCTCCTTTAAGAAGAAGTCCGCATATGGTGTTCATCGTTCCGTCGTGCGGTATGACCGTCTTGGGCGATGAAGGCGTTATGCTTGCATGCACGAACTTGGCGACACGCACTTTCTCGATGTGTGTTGTCTGCCTGAAGACAACGTCGATGTTGGTCATATTGGAGCCTCCTCCTGTGAGGATGATACCTCCCAAAAGCTTGTCGGAATATTCGTTTGGCACCTGCGCCCATACGTTTTCCACTATTTCCTTGACCCGCGCCTCGACAATCTCGACGAAGGTGCGGTTGTCTACAGAACGCTCCGCGTCGATAGGAAGCATCAGGGTGTTGTCTATGTCGGCGTTGTCGGTGTATGCGCTGCCGTATTTAAGCTTCATCCTTTCCGCCTCAGCCTCATCCATCTGCAACGACTCGATGTCTTTCGTGATGTTGCCGCTGCCGAGAGGAATGACCGCAATGTGACGGAGTATGTCGCGATAGTATACAGATACGGTGGTCGTGTCGGCTCCAATGTCAACGAGCATGCACCCTGAGCGTTTCTCGGTCTCTGTAAGCACAGCGTCAGCCATGGCAAGAGGCGAGAGATACATTTCAGCTATCGCGATGCCGGCATTGTCGAAGCATTTGTTCAGACTGCGGTAGAACGACTTCCGCCACAGTATATTGAGGAAGTTGCCCTCAATGTGTGAGGACTGTATGCCTACGGGGTCAATCTGGTATTGGGAATCAACCTTGTATTCGAGCGTTATGGCATCGAGTATCTCATAGTCGGGATAAGTCACTCCACGGTTGATGTCCATTATCTCATTGACAAGATCCTGCGACACAATGGTGTCTGAAGGCAGGTCTTTCTGTATTATATTACGCACGCTGTGGATGCTCCTTCCTCCCACTCCGACATATACCTGAGCCACTTCCGTCTTGAGAATCATCTTCAGCTTGTTGATGATATTGGTCAGGCATAGGGCTGTTTTGTCAATATTATAAACGACACCTTTGCGTATGCAAGAGGCGGCATCCTCCTTCACGGCAGCAATAACGGATATGCTACCGTCGGAGTTTTTCCTTCCTGCCATGCCGGTCATCTTGGATGATCCAAGCTCTATTGCTACTATAAATTCATTTGCCATACGTTATAATGTTTTTTTCTTGTGTTCGGTTTATTGCTGTTTCTGAGTCCTCTCCTGCCGTCCGGCAGCCGGCTTGACGGTTGTTTCCGAAGGATGGGCATTGACGGTCTGAGGTGCCGGATGGGGCTTGTAGACTACCGTCCTGTGCGGACGTTTCTTGCAGATTATCTGATTGTCGAACTCGAGATTGACGTAAGAGTACCTGTTCCAACCGGCATGTGAGAGTCCGTACTTGTAGAACTTGACCAGCCGTGTCATCTTGTTCGAGACGTAGTCGGATATAAGTTTCTCATGACTTACGCCTTTCTGAAAATCCGGAAGACGTCCGATGTATACGATATGGTCGCCGACGCGCGGGACGAGTTCGACACCGCCTCCAGGAAGAACATGTATCTGTTCGACGAGATTACGCCACACATCGTTCGCCATAAGCGTCTTTCCCATAGGGGATATGTAGTTTGTCGCAAAACCGGGAGTGATACTTCCGCTTGCGATAATAAGGTTGCTGACGTACGATGAGTTTGGCATGACGCTGTTCTTGTCGTCAACATAATAATCATCACCGTTGTCCGCCTTTATCCGTATGACCGGCAACAGCTGCGTGATGTTGATGAACACCTGCCCGTCCTGAGTCTTGTAGCACTCGGCTGTCTTCACAAACGGACTCATCTTCAGGCGTTCCTCTATCTTGCGGGCGTCGACATAGCGCAATGGTTGTCCCTTTGGATAAATGCCACCGGCGACAAGACGCTTCTTTATTTCGGCGACAGTTATAAAGCCGTTGTTGCTCTCATCGGCTATTGAAATGTTCACACGGGTGCATTTCTTAGCCGTTTCATCGGGCTTGTTGAACGCGGTGAAAGCGAGAACGATATAAATGCCAAGCACTACATCGGTCAGAATGATGAATGTTCTTTTCCAGTTCAGCTTCACTTGGACTCAAGTATCTTTGTGATTTGCGGCACGTAATTGTCCAGATCTCCGGCTCCGAGAACAACCAGCACATCGAAGTCACGGCTTTTGACAAGGTCAAGCACGTCCTCCTTGTGTATCATGCTCTTTTGCACTCCGGGCTTCAGATTGTCGTAGATAAGCTTGCTCGTGACTCCGGGTATGGGTTGTTCGCGCGCCGGATAGATGTCACAGAGTATCACTTCATCAAGCTGGCTCAGCGCATCAGCAAAGTCTTTGTAGAAATCACGGGTACGTGTGTAAAGATGCGGTTGGAATATCGCCGTTATCTTACGGTCGGAATACAACTGCCGTATGCTGCGCGCGCTCTGATAGATTTCCTTCGGATGATGTGCGTAATCGGAAAGGAAGACAAGCTTGTCGGTCTTTATCTTGAAATCGAAACGCCTTTCCACACCACGATAGGTCTTCAGTCCGTACTTCAGTTCCTCTGCCGTGCATCCGCAAAGCTGCGCCATCGCCATTGCGGCTATACTGTTTTCAATATTTATCGGTACAGGCTGTCCAAGCCCGATATTACTCACATTCTCTATCGGAGATACGAAATCGAACGTTATCTCTCCGTTGCCGATTCTTACATTCTCGGCATGAAAGTCTCCGGAATCAAGGCTGTATTCGTACACTCTCACACCTTCCTGCACCTGCTGCCGCATCTCAAGACCCTTATGTATGATAAGGGCGCCGCCCTGCTGTATAAGAGTCGTATAATGTCTGAAACTCTCGAGATACGCCTCTTTGGTTCCGTAAATATCGAGATGGTCAGGGTCGGTGGCAGTGATGACGCTTATCCATGGACGCAGCCAATGGAAAGAGCGGTCGAACTCGTCTGCCTCTATCACTACATAATCGCTGTTGCGTGAAAGAATATAGTTTGTTCCGTAGTTTTTCAGAATGCCTCCGAGGAACGCGTTGCTGTCAAGATGGCTCTGATGCATGATGTGCGCACATATTGCAGACGTCGTTGTCTTGCCGTGAGTTCCGGCTACACACAATCCCTTATGGGTTCTTGTAAGTGTGCCGAGGACCTGTGCGCGCTTTTCAATCTCAAAACCATGCTCGCTGAAAAACACCAGCTCTTTATGCGTGGAAGGTATTGCCGGAGTATAAACGACAAGGCATGACGAAGCATTGCGGCACGCCTGAGGTATTGAGTCGACATCTTCCTCATAATGAAGAAGCATGCCTTCCTTCTCAAGTTGGGCTGTAAGCGCGGACGGTGTCTTGTCATAGCCAGCCACGACAACACCCTTGTGCATAAAGTAACGTGCCAAGGCACTCATGCCAATGCCTCCGGCTCCGATGAAATATACAGATTTTATATCCTTAAGTTCCATATTCTTTTATGTTAAAAGACAGTGTTCAGCTTTCCGCAAGCCTTATCACCTCATCAGCGATGACTTCCGCCGAGTTCTCCTTTCCGAGTTTGCGGATGTTCGCACTCAGCCTTGAAAGGAGGTCGGAATCCTTGACCGTGTCGACAGCCAATGCCAACAAGGAATGCGGAGCGTCGGCATCCTTCACATAAAGAGCCGCATCTTTGTTTACAAGAGCCATCGCATTCTTTGTCTGATGGTCCTCCGCCACATTGGGGGAAGGCACAAGGATGACCGGTTTTCCTATAAGGCAGAACTCACTGATGGAGCTTGCTCCCGCACGGCTTATCACCAGGTCGGCAGCCTTGTAAGCCGCACCCATGTCGCTGATGAAGTCTGTCACCTTCAGCATAGGCATCTCTTTATGCGCGCCAAGCTGCTCCATAATGGCGGCGTTATAATACTTTCCGGTCTGCCATATGAACTGCACGCCACTGCTCTCCACCAAGTCAAGATGCTGCATGATGCTTTCGTTCACCGTACGTGCGCCGAGACTGCCTCCCACAAGAAGTATTGTCTTCTTCTGAGGATCGAGTCCGAACGACCTGACAGCGTCCTCCCGGCTCATGCTGTTCTCTATAAGCGACTGCCTGACAGGGTTGCCGGTGATTACTATTCTGTCTGCCGGAAAGAAGCGGTCCATGCCTTCATAAGCCACACAAATACGCTTTGCCTTTTTCGCGAGAAGCTTGTTTGTGACACCGGCATAAGAGTTCTGTTCCTGAATGAGGCACGGAATACCCATTGAGGCACACTGGTTTAATGTCGGACCGCTTGCATATCCGCCGACACCCACAGCCGCCATAGGTCTGAACTCCTTTATTATCTTACGCGCCATGCGCTGACTTTTCCATATGCGATAGAGCACAATGACGTTGCGCAACATGTTCTTGCGGTCGAAACCGCATATCGGCAAACCTTTAATATCGTATCCTGCCGCCGGCACGCGCTGCATTTCCATCCTGCCCAAAGCACCGACAAACAGTATCTTCGCATCCGGACGCTTTGCCTTTATGGCGTTGGCAATAGACACAGCCGGAAATATATGTCCGCCTGTTCCGCCTCCGCTTATTATTATTCTAAGTTCTTTCTGCTCTCTGTCCATTTTGATTCACCTCTTTCAAATGACAAAATTAATCATTTTCTCACAATAATAGAATTCATCACGCGGTTTTTATTCCGCGCCGCATCACATCGTCCACCATCGCACCGGCTGCTTCCGGTTTCTCTTCCTGTTGCCCTCTGCGCTTTGCAGAACGGCTGATGCTCAGAATGGCTCCTATGTATACACAATTTATAATAGTAGAAGTACCGCCCTTGCTTATAAGCGGAAGCGGCTGGCCAGTCACCGGAGCGAGTCCCACGGCAACACACATGTTGAAAAGAGCCTGCGTCACAAGCAGGAGCGCAAGCCCCATGGCGAGGAACGCCGGGAAGTTGTTCTCACACCGGTTGGCTATCCGTCCAGTCCTGAACAATAATATAATGTATAGCATCGCCACGAACACCGCACCGAAAATACCCGTTTCCTCTATTATGATGGCATAGATAAAATCAGAGAACGCCTGCGAAAGGAAATCGCATTCCTCAGAGTTTCCCGGTCCCTTACCGGTAATGTTGGATGACGCTATCGCTATATTGGCATGTGCCCACTGCCCGTCTTTGTCAAGATCCACCTCCTCCGCTTTAAGCGGTTTGTTGTATATGAAATCATCTATACGTGCCTTCCACGTGTCGAAACGGTGGAACACCTTCTCCACCACTGACTCCTCCTTATCGTTTTCGGCGACAACCTGCGTCGTGTCAACGTCGGACACGGAATTCTCCCTTTGCCTGTCCGTGCCGAAAAACATGACCATTGCGAAGACACCGGATATGAAAAGAGTAGTTATTCCGAGCAGTTTCCCGAGCTGTGTAGCAGGCACACGTCCTATGAGCATCATCATGAAAACCACTATACAAAGCAATGCCGCCGTGGAAAGATTCTCAAGCATGATGAGCGGAATGAAGAACATGCATACTGTCAATATATATCTGAAAGCCTGCTTGTCGGCTCCTTTCTCGGTCTGCATCGCACTCAGAATCTGCGACACAGCCAGTACAAGTGTGCCCTTGGCTATCTCAGACGGCTGGAACTGAATGCCCATCACCGTCACCCACCGGTGTGCCCCGTTGGTCATCTGCCCCACTATATAGACGCTTATGAGCGCCACGAATGACAGACCGAGCATGAGCGGCAGGACGATTCTGAAATACTTGCACTTTATATTAAGCGTCACCACCATGAAGAAGATGCCCATCAGCAGAATGCTTATGTGCTTCAGGACAGGCGCGACATAGTTTCCGCCTTTGTATGTCAGCTGCGAAGAGGCAGAATAAACCTCTATTATGCTGATGATACAAAGGAAAAAGAAGACCATCCATATCACCTTGTCGCCTTTGAATATGTTTCCAAAAGTCTTGTTCATAGCCGATTTCTTTTGTTTGTTTCAATCCTATAACGCCCGCCTACAGTGCCCGTACAAGAGCCTTGAACTGCTCGCCGCGGTCTTCCATGTTCCTGAACAGGTCAAAACTTGCGCAACACGGACTCAGCAGGACAGTGTCTCCGGTATGTGCCAGCTCACGGCACGCCTTCACACAATCACTCATGTTGTCGGTGTCGCGTACCGGAAGACCCAGTCCGTCGAAGAATTTGTGAAGCTTGGTGTTGTCCGCTCCGAGATACACCAACGCCCTGCACTTCCTCAACACCATGTCCTTTATCTCGTTGTAGTCATTGCCCTTGTCCTTTCCACCGATGATAAGAACCGTCGGAGCGGTCATGCTTTCAAGCGCATACCAGCATGCGTCCACGTTGGTTGCCTTTGAGTCGTTGATATACTGCACACCGTCTACAACTGCAACCTTCTCCAAACGGTGCTCCACTCCGGGGAAGTCACCCAGACACTTGCGCAGTGTCGCGCCGTCGATTCCCGCCGCCATGGAGGCAATACCGGCAGCCATGGAGTTGTACATGTTGTGTTTGCCTCTGAGCGACAGCTCTTCCTGCGGCATGGCGAAATGCCCCGGACTCACTATCTCGTATGTCCCGTTGTCTATGAATGCGGCACATGCGTCGTTCCTTGTCTCTGAGAAAGCATATTTTGCAGCCTTGACGTCATACTTGGGCAGTTCCTTCGTCACCACAGGATCGTCGTTCCAGTATATGAAACAGTCGTCTTCTGTCTGGTTGCGCAGTATGCGCATCTTGGCGTCAATATAATTCTGCATGCAATTGTCATAACGGTCGAGATGATCGGGCGTTATGTTCAGCAATATGGCGATGTTGGCACGGAAGTCGTACATGTCGTCCAGCTGGAACGAGCTAAGCTCTATCACGTAGCAGTCGTGCGGATCCTCAGCCACCTGCAAGGCAAGCGAGTTGCCTATGTTTCCTGCCAGTCCCACGTCCAGTCCGGCTGTCTTGAAGATATGATAAATCAAAGACGTTGTAGTGGTCTTGCCGTTGCTGCCCGTTATGCACACCATCTTCGACGACGTGTAACGTCCTGCGAACTCAATCTCACTTATTATTCCGATGCCCTTCTCCACGGCTTTTCTCACCATCGGAGCCTCTTTAGGTATGCCGGGACTCTTTATTATCTCGTCGGCATTCAGAATCCTGTCCTCCGAATGCTGCTTTTCCTCCCATTCTATGCCATGGTCGTCGAGCATCTTCTTATACTTGTCCTTTATGGCGGACATGTCACTTACAAACACGTCGAACCCCTCTTTTTTCGCCAATACGGCTGCGCCGGCTCCACTCTCTCCGGCTCCCAGAACTACGATTCTACTCATATCATGATGGTTGAGACGTCAACCGCGTTTTTATCTTATTTTCAGTGTTATTATAGTCATTGCCGCCAGGATTATCGATATAATCCAGAAGCGTATTGTTATCTTTGATTCATGAATGGCACCTTTGGGCTTTTTCATGAGATACTTGCAGTCCGGGTCGAGCATTTCCTGCTGTGTACGGAAGTTGTCATGGATGGGTGTGCGCTTGAATATGCGCTGTTTCACCCCGTGACGTTTTCCGAGTTTATAGTAATAAACCTGCAGGATGACACTCAGGCTCTCCACAAAGAATATGCCGCAGAGTATGGGCAGCATGAGCTCCTTATGTATTATGATCGCCGATACGGCTATTATGCCTCCGATGGTGAGCGACCCCGTGTCTCCCATGAACACCTGTGCCGGATATGCGTTATACCATAAGAATCCGATGAGCGAGCCCACAAAGGCACACATGAAGACCACAAGCTCCTGCGAACCGGGGATATACATTATGTTAAGATAGTTCGCGAACTCCATGTGACTGCTCACATAGGCGAGTATTCCTATCGTGACGCCGATGATGGCAGAGTTCCCCGCGCACATGCCATCCATCCCGTCGTTAAGGTTCGCACCGTTAGACACAGCCGTGACGACAAATATCGTCATGATGACAAAGAGTATCCACCCCGCCGCGGTCTTGTATTTTCCGCAGAAACCCATGATGTGCGAGTAGTCAAGATTATGTCCCTTCACGAACGGTATGGTGGTCTTGAGCGACTTGCGGGCTTCAGTCCGGTGTTTCACCACTATCTCGCTGCCCTGTTTCTCGATGGCGAGATTCTCGTTCATCTTCACGTCCGGCGACATCCACAGCACCAGTCCGACAATCAGTCCGATGCTCACCTGCCCCACAATCTTGTACCGTCCCTTCAGTCCTTCCTTGTTACGGCGGAATATCTTGATATAGTCGTCAAGTCCGCCGAGCAGTCCGAGCCACACCGTTGTCACTATCATGAGAATGAGATAAATGTTGCGCAGCCTGCCGAGCAGCAGCACCGGCACGAGAATGGCTACTATTATTATCACTCCTCCCATCGACGGCACGCCTATCTTCTGCACTCCGAACGGGTCCACATCAGCCGCGCGCTGCGTCTCGGTAATCTGTTTCGAGCGCAGATATTTTATGAATCTCTCGCCGAACCATGCCGAAATAACAAGCGACAGCATCAGTGCCAGAAGCGACCTGAACGATATGTATCCCCAGAGATGGGCTCCGGAAATGCCATATTCTTCAAGAAATCTGAACAAATAATATAACATTTGCTTTTCGTTTTATTGTTTTTTCGCTTTTACTTTGATTATCTCCCCAACGCACAGGAGTCTGTCAGGATTTCTTCTCTTCCGTCCCGATGAACTCCCTCACAACCTCGTGGTCGTCGAAATGATGCTTTACGCCCTTTATCTCCTGATAGTCCTCATGTCCCTTTCCGGCTATAAGGACCACGTCGCCCTTGCCTGCCATCATGCAAGCCGTGCGTATAGCCTCCCTCCTGTCGGCTATGCTTATCACCTTCTTCATCTGTTGCGCGTTCAGTCCGGCAAGCATGTCGTTGATGATATCCTGCGGTTCCTCAAACCGCGGGTTGTCGCTTGTGATGATAACCTTGTCGCTCTGAGCCACAGCTTCCTGCGCCATGAGCGGGCGTTTGCCCTTGTCGCGGTTGCCACCGGCGCCGCATACGGTAATCAGATGTCCTCGTCCGTCCAGCACCTCATGTATCGCGCCGAGCACGTTTTTAAGGGCATCGGGCGTGTGGGCATAGTCCACAATAGCCGTAAAGCCCTCCGGCGAGTGTATTGGTTCGAGCCTTCCGTTCACGCTGTGCAGTGTGCTGAGCACCAGCAGTACGTCCTCCGGTTTCTGTCCGAGCATCACCGCCGCGCCGTAAACGGCGAGCAGGTTGCTCAGATTGAACTTCCCGATGAACTGCACTCCCACTTCCCTGCCGTCTATCTCGAGATACATACCCTCGAAATGACACTCCAGCAGCCTGCCTTTGAAGTCTGCCATGGAGCGCGTGGAGTATGTCTTCACCACAGCCTTGGTGTTCTGCACCATCACCATTCCGTTCTTGTCGTCGGCGTTGGTTATGGCGAAAGCCGTCTTGGGCAGCCCGTCGAAGAACGCCTTCTTGGCATTGCGGTAGTTCTCGAACGTCTTGTGGTAGTCCAGATGGTCGCGCGTGAGGTTGGTGAACACTCCTCCCGCGAAGTGCAGACCGCCTATGCGCTTCTGCGCGATGGCATGCGAGCTGCATTCCATGAACGCATACTCACATCCTGCCTCCACCATGCGTGCCAGCAGGGCGTTGAGTTCTATCGGGTCGGGCGTGGTGTGGTCGGCTGGAACCTTCTCGTCCACGATATAGTTGCACACCGTAGAGAGCAGTCCGCACTTGTAGCCCAGCTTTGTGAACATATTATATAATAAGGTGGCGATGGTGGTCTTTCCGTTCGTCCCTGTCAC
Organism: Leyella lascolaii; assembly: GCF_900079775.1. Lineage (GTDB taxonomy): Bacteria > Bacteroidota > Bacteroidia > Bacteroidales > Bacteroidaceae > Prevotella > Prevotella lascolaii. The sequence continues at coordinate 193,635 of NZ_LT556034.1, forward strand.
TCCCACGAGCTTCAGCTTTTTTGAAGGCTCGCCGTAGAACACTGTCGCCACCTTGCCCGCGGCGTCTTCCGTAGACTCCACCTGTACGTAGGTCACACCGTTGTCAAGCTCAGACGGCAGTTCCTCACACATCACAGCGACGGCTCCGGCTTCAACGGCACCGCCGATGAACCGGTGTCCGTCCACCTGCGTTCCCTTCATCGCGATGAACAGGTTGCCCTTGCCTATAAGGCGCGAGTTGATGTTCACGCCTGTCACGTCTATGTCCTCGTTACCCTTTATGGCAACAGGCTTTATGTTTTTCAGAAGTTTTCTCAGTTCCATATATTATTGTTTTTGTCGTTTTCTTCACTATACGCTAACTCAGCACGAGCTCGCACACCATGCCCTTGCGCGTGGAATGACCTGCGGGAATGCTCTGCTGCACCACCTTGCCGCGTCCTTTGAGCCTCACTTTCAGCCCCCGGCTTTCGAGGATGTACACCGCATCGCGCGCGCCCATGCCCTTCACGTCGGGCATTCCCGGCAGGTTGCCCACCTTCTCGCGTGTAAGGCTTACGCCGGCTTTGCCTTTTTCGGCTTTTCCCCATATGGGATTTCCGTCGGCATAAGAACCGCTCCAGTCAGCCCTCGGCTTGAAACCGAGATACTTGAGCACATAGTCGGCGGCAAGGATATTGCCGTTTTTCACGTCGGGCACAAGCACAGAGGTGGAGTCGCGTGCGTCCCGCACATCCAGCTTGATGTCCTGCGCCATTATGCCTTCGGCTATGTTGTGGAACACCAGTCCGCTCATTCCGCCTCCGGAAGCAGGAAGTCCCGACTTCTGTATGCACACTATGCAACTGTAGCGAGGGTTGTCGGCTGGGAAATATCCTGCGAAACTGAGCAGATAGTTCACCGTTCCGCTCTTATATCCTGCCGCTCCCTGCGATATCTGGGCAGTCCCCGTCTTTCCAGCCACCTTGAAAGAGCGCGAGCCCGCCTTCTTTCCGAGTCCCTGGCTCACCACCTTTTCCAGTATGGTCTGTATCTTGCCGAGCGTCGACGGCTTGCATATTCTCTCTCTCATCACCTGCGGCGGATACTCGGCTATCACCTTTCCGTCCTTCACCACCGCCTTCACGAAGCGCGGCCTCATCATACGTCCGCCGTTGGCTATGGCGTTATAGAAAGTCAGGGTCGATATGGGCGGTATCTGGGTCTCGTATCCTATGCTCATCCACGGCAGTGCCGTCTTGCTCCAGTTCACATACTGCCGTCCTTCCTTCCGTGGCATTCTTATGCGTGCCGGAGACGCTCCCGCAAGCGGAATCTTCAGGTCGTCGGCAAGTCCGAGACGGTATATGCCCTCCACAAACTTCTCCGGATTGTTCCTGTAATGGTCGTCTATGATGCGGCTCACTCCCACATTAGAGCTCACCATGAGCGTCTGCGGCAGCGTGAGCATGCCGTAGCCTCCGCGTCTCCAGTTGTGGTCGCGCATCTCCCTTCCGTACATGGGCCACACGCCTCCGCCTGTCTCCACACGCGCCGTGGTGTCCACCACTCCGTCGTCGAGTGCCACCATTATCGAGGCGGTCTTGAACACGGAGCCCGGTTCGAGCAGATCGCTCACGGCATGGTTCTTCCTCTCTCGGTACTCTCCGTCTCCGCACTTCTCCATGTTCACTATCGCCTTGATGTCGCCCGTGGCTACCTCCATGACGAGAGCCACTCCCACATTGCCGTTTATCTTCTTCAGCTCGTCGATGACCGACCTCTCCGCAAGGTCCTGCATGGACACGTCTATCGTCGTCACGATGTCCGCGCCGTCGACAGGCGGGGTGTCCATGATGCTGAGAAACTTGTTGAGCACCTTCCGGCGGTGGGTTATGCCGTCCACGCCGCGCAGCACCGAGTCGTAAGAAAGCTCCAGTCCGTAGCGCGCCGAGTCCTTCGCCCCGTAAAGCTCACCGAGCGTACGTCCGGCGAGTGAGCCGTAGGCACGTTTGCGGGCGTTGTATTCCTCGACGTGGAAGCCGCTCCTGTACTTCAGCTTCATGTTGAACACAGGCAGCGACCTCACCTCCACATAGGTGTTATAATTGATGCGCGAGGGCCATATCGCCCAGTGGCGGCTCTGCTTCTCCCTGCCTTTCTCCAGATGAGCCCTGAACTCCGACGCCTTTTTCTCCGGGAAGATGGCGTTCAGACCTGCCGATATGGAGTCGAGCTTGCTTTCCCAGAGCGAGTCGTTGCCTGCCTCGCGCAGAGCCCTGAAGTCCATGAACACCTTATATTCGGGCAGCGACGACGCCATGAGCAGTCCGTCGCAGCTGAGTATGTTGCCTCTCGTAGGCTTCACCGTCACGCTGTCAGCCTTCACCCTGTCAGCCACATCGAGCCAGAAGTCGCGCTTGGCGGTCATGATGAACATCGCCCTGCCCACCACCGACACTGCCACAAACATGAGTACGATGGCTATGAAACTGTAACGTGGGGTTATCTTCTTCGAATCAAACTTACTCATTTTCCGGAACGTTTATTATGTATGGAGGTTGTTTGGATATATGCAACGTGCTGTCCTTGCTCACCCTGAGCTGTTCGAGCACCCTGCTCTCGCGGCACATCTCGGTAAGCAGACTGGTGCTCGAGAGTGCCTTGTATTTGGCGTCCTTCAGTTCTTTGTCCAGATTGTCTATCTGTATGAGATACTGCTGGCAGCTGTATCTGTTGGATATATATATCACCGCAAAAAGCGTTATGAGCAGAAACACTCCTATCTGCCGCCTTATCGGGGCGGTGTTGAGGATGTCGCCGCCGAGTATTTTTCCCAAGGTGAAACTGCGTGAGAGCGGTTCCTCTCCTTCGATGGCATGCTCTCTGATGACATCGGCGAGAGTCTCCGGCTTCGCCTCGTCCTCCTTCACGGCGCCGCTGTCCTGTTCAGTCTTGTCTGACTCGGGCTTACGCTCCTTCAGGTTCATCAAGACCTCCACGGGGTCTGTCTCTTTTTTCTTCTCTTCTTCGCTCATATCTTCTCTGCTACTCTCAGTTTTGCACTACGGCTGCGTGGGTTGGCAGCCTGCTCCACGTCAGAAGGCACCGTCATACGGCAGCCTGCCGGACGGAACGGCGTGAGCCTGCGGCCGAAGAAGTCCTGCTCCACACGGCCCTCGGCGTTGCCCGATTTCATCATGTTCTTCACAATGCGGTCTTCTATCGAGTGATAGGTTATGACCGACAGCCTGCCGCCCGGACGCAGCAGACGTGCCGCCGAGACGAGCATCTCACGCAGGGCGTCAGTCTCGTGGTTCACCTCTATGCGCAACGCCTGGAACAGACGTGCCATGTCTTTCTTCTCCCTTCCGCGGGTCATGAACGGCTCTGCCACCTTCAGAAGGTCGCCCGTGGTGACCAGCGGAGCCTCTCTGCGCGCCTTGACGACGGCTGCTGCTATGCGCCTCGACTGCCGCAGCTCGCCGTACATGTATATCACATCGGCGAGACGTGCCTCGTCGTAAGAGTCAAGAATGTCGGCGGCGGTAGTGCCCGAACGCTTGTTCATGCGCATGTCGAGCGGCGAGTCGAACCTGAAAGAGAATCCGCGGCTCCCGTCGTCAAGGTGATGCGACGACACTCCGAGGTCGGCAAGCAGTCCGTCTATATGTTCCACACCGTAATAGCGCATCCAGTTCTCGAGATAGCGGAAATTGCTCCGCACGAAAGTGAAACGGCTTCCGGTGTCCGTGATGTTGCGTTCGGCGTCGGCGTCCTGGTCGAAGCTGAACAGCCTGCCGCCCTCGCCGAGGCGCGAGAGTATCTCTCTCGAATGGCCGCCACCGCCGAACGTCACGTCCACATACGTGCCGTCAGGGCGTATGGCGAGTCCGTCCACGCTCTCCTTCAGCAGCACCGGCACATGGTATGTGCCCGCCACAACGGGCTTGCCGTCCTCATCTGTTATCTGTCGTATTGCTTTCATCTGTACTGATTGACCCGCCGTGCATAAGTGTCTCGAGCGCGGCGCCAAACTCGGTGCTGTCCATGAACGGTGTCTGAAGGCTCTCGCTGCTCCATATCTCGATGGTGTCGCCCATGCCGATGAACCTCACCGACTGGCTTATGCCTGCCATCGCAAGATAGCGGCGCGGCAGAAGTATGCGTCCGCTGGCGTCTATGGTGAGTATCTCGGCGTCCGACACGAACTGGCGGAATATCTGCTGGTGGGCGGCGTTCCAGCGGTTGAGTCGCGAGCGCAGCACGTCCATCTGCTCGTTCCACACCGATGCGGGATAGAGCACAAGGCATGGCTGGAATACGTCCTTGCGCAGCACAAGTCCGTCGTCCGACACCGGCTGCAGCTCCTTACGGAATACCGCAGGCAGGAAAACGCGCCCTTTGGCGTCGGTTCTGGCTTCTATGTTACCGATAAAACGCACTTTCACCTAATTAAACGTTATCAGGCTTCAAAGATACACAAATTACTCCACATTCACCCACTATTCTCCACAAAAGTTTAAATAAATTTTTACAATCTCCCCGCAGGCTCGTCCGCGCGCCATTCCGGACGCCCAGCCGGGGCGGCTGACGGTGATTTTATAATTGACATATTGTAACTACAGAAACGCTTCTGTTAAACGACAGACCCGGCATAGCCGCGAATCCGCGCACGAAGAGGGGTTTTCTCTCAAAAAGAGCGGAAAATCCGTGCATATCCGTTAGTCATTGTATGTCAGCCCAATACACACCGTCGTGCGGTTCTCTTCAGAAAAACAGTGTCGCGGGAAAGCCTGTTCCGGCTCGCGGAAGAGCCTCTTTCGCACTGCCGGAAAGGCTTTTCAGCACTGCCATAAAGGCTTTCTGGCAAGCCCGAAGAGGCTTTTTCATGCTGCAAAATCCGTTTTCCGGTCCGTCAGACAGCACCATCCTGCACCACAACACCGATGAAATGGACAAAAACAGCATATTCTTCCGCCTGCACGCATATGCTTTACCAACATGCGACAAAGGCTTTTCCGCGCAACAATTAACTTAAAATTGTTAAACAGAACAATCGGAATCAGCCTGTCCGTAACTCTCCCGTGCGTATCAGCACACCCGCGTGCCGTACCCGTCACGGTGTTTTTCAAAATGAAGTCATAACCCATCAGCCGTTTTACATTGTCATGTCAAAAACACATCAAAGTGAACTTTTTTATACAAAAATATGAGTATATTAAAAAACTTATAATAACTTTGCACCACATTAATGTAATTTATACGCATGCTCGAAACAACAGAGAGAACCATAGATCTTGACAGAATCATCCGCGAGAAGATGGGCACGAAAGCCAGATATGTGCCGTCGGTCGCCGTGAGATGGCTGAAGCACATCATACATCAGGACGAGGTGAACAGGTTTCTGTGGGAGAGCCGCGACAAGAAGGGCACGGAATGGCTCGAGGAATGCACCAGATATCTCGACATGACGCTCGACATCGAAGGGCTGGAGAACCTGCCCGACAAGAACGACGGGCGGCTTTACACGTTCGTCTCCAACCATCCGCTCGGAGGAGTAGACGGTGTCGCGCTCGGCGCAATCATCGGACGACACTACGACGGACGCTTCAGATATCTCGTGAACGACCTTCTAATGAATCTGCCCGGGCTCGCGCCGCTATGCATCCCCATCAACAAGACGGGGAAACAAAGCCGGAGCTTCCCCGAGATGGTGGAGGCGGGATTCTCCGGAGACAACCATATACTGATGTTTCCGGCAGGCATCTGCTCACGCAAGATTGACGGACAGATACACGACCTGCCCTGGAAGAAGACGTTCATAACGAAAAGCGTGGAGACGAAACGCGACATAGTGCCCATACACTTCGGCGGGCGCAACTCCGACTTTTTCTACGGTCTTGCCAACGTATGCAAGGCTCTGCACATCAAGTTCAATATTGCCATGCTCTTTCTCGTAGACGAAATGTACAAGAACGTGCACAAGTCGTTCCGCGTGGCGATAGGAAAACCGATACCGTGGCAGACATTCGACAAGTCGAAAACAGCGATGGAATGGGCGAAATATGTGCAGGACATGGTCTACAGACTATGACGTGCGACTGCCGCGAAGCGTATAAACATGAAAAGAAAAATCCATATAATAAACTAACAAAATGGAAGAAGCCATAATCCAACCTATCAGCAAGGAACTCATCAAAAGCGAGCTCACACCTGAGAAACAGCTGCGCATGACGAACAAAAGCCACAACGAGATATACGTCATCACAGCGAACAACTCGCCGAACGTGATGAAGGAAATAGGAAGACTGCGCGAAATAGCGTTCCGCGAGGCGGGAGGCGGTACGGGAAAATCAATGGATATTGACGAATTCGACGTTGGTGAGAACTGCTACAAACAGCTTATCGTATGGAATCCGGAGGCGGAGGAGATAATAGGAGGCTACCGCTACATGCTCGGAACAGACTGGAAACTGAACGCGGACAGGCAGCCCATACTCGCCACCAGCCACATGTTCCACTTCTCCGACAAGTTCATCGACGAGTATATGCCTTACACCGTGGAGCTGGGACGCTCGTTCGTGTCGCTCGAGTATCAGAGTTCGAGGATGGGTTCGAAGAGTCTTTTCGCCCTCGACAACCTCTGGGACGGACTCGGGGCACTGACCGTGATAAGGCCGAACATAAAATATTTCTTCGGAAAAATGACCATGTACCCGTCGTACATCAGACGCGGAAGGGACATGATTCTCTATTTCCTGAAAAAGCATTTCGACGATAAGGAGAACCTCATCATACCGATGAAACCGCTGAAAATAGAGACTGACGAGAGCGAACTGAAGGAACTTTTCTGCGAGGATGACTTCAAGAAGGACTACAGAATACTGAATCGGGAAATCAGGAAACTGGGATACAACATCCCGCCGCTCGTGAACGCGTACATGGGACTGAGCCCGACGATGAAGCTCTTCGGCACTGCCATCAACTACGGATTTGGAGATGTGGAGGAGACGGGCATTCTGATAACCGTCGACGAGATTCTGGAAGAGAAGCGCATACGCCACATCGACTCTTTCATAAAGGAGCACCCGGAGGCTCTGAAGATAACAAGCGGCGCGAGTCCTGTGATATACAGGGAAAAGGAATGACTCCCGCACCGCCGCAAGAGCCTGCCCAGGGACTGCGGGAAGGGCGCGTCACACCGGCTCGCCAATGAGCGACAACCTGACTGTCCTGGCACTTCCGTGCCGGGGCGGATGCCGCAATGCCGAACAATACCATATCCGAGATACAAAGAGAAAGCGCGCACGGCGCGCATATGTCCGTAAAAGACGGAGACGCCTCGTCACACGCCGCAGGCAGACAGCCGTACTCCGGATTCTGCGGACACACCTGAATGATTCATTCAAACAACCTATATTATCAACTAAACAGTAAATACAATTTATCATGAACATCAAAAAGCTTGTATCTGCTTTTGCATTGGCTGCGACAATGTTGTCTGCCGGCACTACCGCAGAAGCACAGACACCGAGACCGGAGTACCCGCGCCCGCAGTTCGAGCGCAGCACATGGATCAACCTGAACGGAACATGGACCTACGCGTTCGACTTCGGAAGGACCGGTATGGATAAGGGATGGAACAAGACAGAGGGCTTCGACGGAAAGATAACCGTGCCGTTCTGTCCGGAAAGCTCGCTCTCGGGAGTGCAACACACCGACTTCATCAACTCAATGTGGTATCATCGCAAAATCAGCATACCGGCAGACTGGGACGGAAAGAAAATACTCCTCAACTTCGGAGCAGTGGACTATGAGGCGCACGTATTCATCGACGGAACTGTCATCGGACGCCACTACGGCGCCGGATCGTCGTTCTCCATGGACATAACAAAATATGTGAAGGCTGGTCATCAGCACAACCTCGTACTGATGGTGAACGACGATCTGCGCGGACGCAAGCAGCTCGGAGGAAAGCAGAGCCTCGGTTTCTACTCGGGCGGATGCAACTACACTCGCGTGACGGGCATCTGGCAGACTGTCTGGATGGAGGCTGTGGCAAAGGAAGGACTGAAGTCTGTATTCGCCACTCCGGACATCGACCAGAAGCAACTCGTCATCTATCCGCAGTTCTATAATGAGAGCAACACCAACAAACTGGTTGTCACAATGTACGACGGAAAGAAGGCTGTGGCATCAAAGACAGTCAACTGCACCAACAACTCGGTCATCGTGCTGCCTGTGAAGAACATGAAGCTGTGGAGCCCGGAGTCTCCTTTCCTCTACGACATCACATACAAGGTGGTGAAGGACGGCAAGACGATAGACGAGGTGAAGTCGTATGCCGGCATGAGAAAGGTGCACACGGCTAACGGATACTTCTATCTGAACAACAAGCCTTACTTCCAGCGTCTCGTGCTCGACCAGGGTTATTATCCTGACGGAATATGGACAGCACCATCGGACGAGGCTCTCAAGAAGGACATCCAGCTTGGAAAAGAAGCCGGTTTCAACGGCGCGCGCCTGCACCAGAAGAGCTTCGAGGAGCGTTATTACTACTGGGCTGACAAGCTGGGATACCTTACATGGGGCGAATCGGCAAGCTGGGGACTCGACGTGAACAACGAACTGGCAGCGCGCAACTTCCTCTCTGAATGGACAGAGCTCGTGGAGCGCGACCGCAACCACCCGTCTCTCGTCACATGGACTCCGCTCAACGAGACATGGGACGCCAACAACTCGGGCGTATACACACACTTCGTTGAGAACATATACAACATCACAAAGGCTATGGACAGCACACGTCCGGTGAACGACGCCAGCGGTGACTGCCACGTGAAGACCGACATCTGGAGCGTGCACAACTACGAGCGCGACCCGCAGAAACTCAGAGAGGCATTCACATTCGAGCACGGCAAGGAGCCTTACCGCAACACTTGGGGCGGCAAAGAGTGGCTCGCACACTACGACGGACAGCCCTACATGGTCGATGAATTCGGCGGTCTCGCATGGATACGCGAGTCTGAGCGCAAGGGCAACTCATGGGGTTACGGCTCTGAGATAAAGTCGATGGAGGATTTCTACAAGATTCTTCAGGACGAGGTGGACGCTCTGAAAGACAGCAAGCATGTGGTGGGCTTCTGCTACACCCAGCTCACCGACGTGGAGCAGGAGCAGAACGGAATCTACTATTACGACCGTACGCCGAAGTTCGACATGAAGCGCATCAAGGCGATATTCGAAAGAATACCTTCCATAATAGAGAATCCGCAGGATCTGAGCTATTGATATAGCATCACCATAAAGAAAAACCGGAGTCGCCCGACGCGCTCCGGTTTTTTGTGTCTGTATATGTTCGGGGTTGGAACTCGTTCTGTGCCGGAAGTCCTAACATGCGTTTTTCCGCCATTTCATCGGCATTTTCACGCAACGGCTCACATGCTGCCGACACGTCAGACAATCGGCAGCGACGTGCCGTTTATCTTCTGATAGATGTCGAGAGCGAACACGTCGGTCATCCCGCTGACGAAATCTATCACCGCCATGACACGTGTCTCAAGGTCGTCGCTGTTGATGTCGTACTGGCTGCTGAACCGTTTGCGCAGCTGACCGGAATGGAACTTCTCCGGACTGAGAGCCGCCTCGATGAGCGTTTCCATCAATGTCTCTATTATCCTGTAGCCGCTCAGCTCCACGTCAAGCACCGGTTTGCTGTTGTAAATCCTGTCGCTGCTCAGTCGGGCACAGGATCTGTAAGCGTCGCGCACAAGCGGATCGGTATGGTCGATAAGGCTTCCTTTTAGCGTACCCGACATTATCTCGTCCTCGTGCTCCACAAAAGCGCGGGTGCACTCTGCCACAAGTTTCCCTATCACACGGGCACGCATATACACCACTTTCTCGTTATCGTCGGTCACATCCTCGTCCACTATGCGCCTGAGAATGTATTTTCTGGTGTCCTCATCGAAGAATCCGAGCAGCAGACTCTCGGTCTCGCCGTATGTGAGAATCTTCAGTTTGTGAGCGTCCTCGATGTCCATTATCTCATAACATATGTCGTCAGCCGCCTCAACGAGGTACACCAGCGGATGGCGGGCGTACCTTATCGGCTCGCCGGGTGCCGACAGCCGTATTATGCCCAATTCATCGGCTATACGGCAATAAGCGTCTGCCTCAGAACAGAAGAAGCCGTACTTGCCGTGAGAACCGGCGCAGCTGCTCGAGAACGGATACTTCACCACACTCGCAAGAAGTGTGTATGTCATGACAAAACCGCCTATGCGGCGTCCCCGGAAACGGTGGGTGAGCAGACGGAACACGTTGGCGTTGCCCTCAAAACGTATGATGTCGTTCCACATCCCGGGACTCACAAGATCTTTCACACGCTGTCCCGCACCGTCGGTAAAGAACGCCTGGATAGCTTTCTCGCCGCTATGGCCGAACGGAGGGTTGCCCATGTCGTGGGCGAGACATGCCGTGCTGACGATGGTTCCTATCTCCTCAAACAGCGTTCCGGCAAGTGTCGGGTCGCGCCTGATTATCTCCTGCGCCACATCATTGCCCAGCGACATTCCCACACTCGCCACCTCAAGGCTGTGGGTGAGCCTGTTGTGCACGAAGATGCTGCCCGGAAGCGGAAACACCTGTGTCTTGTTCTGCATGCGGCGGAACGGTGCGGAGAATATCAGACGGTCGTAGTCGCGCTTGAACTCCGACCTGTCGTCATGCCGCCGGGCGTGCCGCTCCTCCTGCCCGAAGCGTTTGTTGGAAATCAGTTTGTGCCAGTCCATTCTCATATATAGTGCTTTTGATGTCTTTATATAGTACTTTTTACGTCTTTACGGCACAAAATTAGGCTATTTTATTTCCCCTTCCAAAAATATCATTGCTTTTTTGTCACACAGCGCGGACACGTGTGTCATCATGTGATAAAATGTCCGTCATACAGCCGTCCTGCCTGTCCGGAAGTATTATTTAATGCTAAAAATTAAGTTATGTGAATATAATTAGTTATTTTTGCAGACTAAAACAATGACAGAGATGATTAAAATCAAAGTAGTGAACAAGGGTAACCAGAAGTTGCCGGAGTACGCCACACCGCTCAGCGCAGGCATGGACCTGAGGGCAGACATCGCTGAAGACATCGTGCTGAAGCCCATGCAACGGCGCATAGTGCCCACAGGACTCCACATAGCCCTGCCTGCCGGATATGAGGCACAGGTAAGACCGCGCAGCGGACTCGCCCTGAAACACGGGATAACCGTACTCAACAGCCCCGGAACAATAGACGCCGACTACCGCGGCGAAATAGGTGTGCTGCTTGTGAATCTGTCAGACAAGGACTTTACAATCACCTCCGGAGAACGCATAGCACAGATGGTGATAGCACGCCACGAGCAGGCTGAGTTCGAGACAGTGGACGAGCTGGACGCCACCTCGCGCGGTGAAGGAGGATACGGACACACAGGAGTCAAGTAAGAAAAATGTCTAAAACACCGATAAACAAACTTCCGCTCATCATAATATCGGCAATATTGCTCGGCGCGATATTGCCCATGACGGTGCGCGGCAACAGCGACGCCGGTACGCCGGCGGCTTCAGGCGACAGTCTCTCATACAACGACAGACGCCGATACGACTACTTTTTCATCGAAGCGATACGCAAACAGAATGCCGGAGACTATGCCGCGGCGTTCGACCTGCTCAACCATTGTCTTGAGATAAAGCCCGACGCAGCCGAGGCTTACTACGCCAGAGCATCCTATTTCTCAGAGATGCAGAACGACTCTCTGGCTCTGCGCGACATAGAGAAAGCCGCAACGCTCAGTCCGGGAAACGACACCTATCAGGAACGGGTGGCACAATATTACATCGGCTCCGGCAACTACGACAAGGCAATAACGGCATATGAAAACCTGTTTGAGCACCACAAGGACCGCAGCGACGTGCTCAACATTCTTGTACAGCTGTATAATCAGAAGAAAGACTATAAGAACATGCTCGGCGCGATAGAACGCATCGAGCAGATAGAAGGAAGCAGCGACGAGCTCACTCTTGCCAAGATGAACGTCTACGAGATGAAAGGCGACACGAAAATGGCTGAAAAGACGCTCAGATCTCTGACCGAGACGCACCCCAACGACGCCATATACAAGGTGATGTACGGCAACTGGCTGCTGCAGAAAGGCAAGAAGGAGGAAGCCTACGGCATGCTGTCCGCAGCACTGAAAGACGATCCTGACAACGAGGCGGCGCAGAGCTCGATGTACGACTACTACCGTTCCGCCGGACAGGACTCGCTCGCCATAATAGCGCGCGACGGCATTCTTATGAACAGAAAGACCTCTTCCACGACCAAGATATCGATGCTCAACCAGCTGATAAAGGAGAGCGAGAGCTCCGGAGGAGACAGCACAGCCATACTTGCACTGCTCGACAAGGTGATAACATCAGACAAGCCCGACGCCGACATAGCCTCACTCAAAGCGGCATACATGGAGCTAAAGAAGATGCCGGAGGACTCGGTGAACAACGCTTTCAGGTATGTGCTAAGCATAGCACCCGAAAACACATACGCCACAAAGAAGCTCATAGAGTCTTACTGGAACAGACAGAGGTGGGACGACATAGTGAGTCTGTGCTCGCAGTCGGTTCTATACAACCCTGAGGACATGACTCTCTATTACTTCATGGGGCTCGCCTACTTCCAGAAAGACGACGATGACAACGCCCTCGACGCGCTTAAAAGAGGCGTGAGCGAGATAAACGACGAAAGCGACCCTGCCATTGTGTCAGACTTCTACGCCATTATGGGCGACATACTATATAAGAAAGGAAAGCCGGAAGAGGCTTTCGCAGCCTACGACAGCTGCCTTCACTGGAAGGAGGACAACATCTCCTGCCTCAACAACTACGCCTACTACCTCAGCGAACTCAACCGCGATCTCGACAAAGCTGAGCAGATGAGCTACAAGACAGTGAACGCCGAGCCGAACAACGCCACCTATCTCGACACCTACGCATGGATTCTTTTCATGAAAGGACAGTACAGTCAGGCAAAGAGTTTCATTGACCAGGCACTGGAGGCGGAGTCTGACAGCACCCTCGGAGCAGTCGTCATAGAGCATGCCGGAGACATCTACGCGATGAACGGGGACATCACCAAAGCCGTGGAATTCTGGGAAAAGGCTCTCAAACTGGGCGGAGAGAAGGCCATACTCAACAAGAAGATAAAGCAAAGAAAATACATAAAGAAGAGGTGACCGGTGCACGGCATGCCGCCCTACCGCGCAGAATGCCGTGCACGACAGCACGCACCGCACAACAACAAACCACTCACAATATGAAAGCATTCAGACTGATACTTCCTCTTCTGCTCCTTCTCGCGTCGTGCGCAAGCAAGAAATCCGTAGTGAAGGAGAACATGCCGGAGATCGCCGGAGCCGGAACCGAAAAGCGGCAAGCCACAGTTGTGGAAAAGCTCACATTCATGCAGAAAGTAGCCGACACCCGTGTCTACACAAAGAACATCGTGGGCGACATGACGTTCAGCGTCCGCACACAAGGCGACGACATCTCCGTGCCGGGGTCGGTGCACATGCGCGAGAACGAGATAATCAGACTACAGATATTCATACCGTTGCTCGGCAGCGAGATAGGACGCATAGAATTCACTCCCGACCACGTGCTCATAATGGACCGCATGCACAAGGAGTACATACAGGCAGGCTACGACCAGGTGTCGTTCCTCAAAAACAACGGCATCAACTTCTACACTCTTCAGGCACTGTTCTGGAACAGTCTGTTCCTGCCGGGGCAGGAGAAGGTGAGCGAGTCGGCACTGCGCAGCTTCGAGGTGGACACCGACACCGCAGGAGAGACGCTGCCCATAACATTCACCAACGGCGACATGACCTTCACATGGCATGCCGGCAAGAGCGACGGACTGATAACCGAAGCCGACGTCAACTACCGCAGCGCGGCGCACGGGACATCATCGCTCAACTGGAAATATGCCGACTTCAGGAGCGTGGGAGTGAAACTCTTCCCCGCACAGCAGACATTCACGTTCACCACAACAGCCACCGGACGCCGCCGGCAAGTCACCGTGACCATCGGGATGAACGAGGTGAAGAACGACTCAAAGTGGGATACGGAGACAAAAATATCGTCCAAATACAAGAAAGTGGACACCGACGAAATAATAAAAAAACTATTGAGCCTTTAAATGAAACGACTTTTCTCCATCATTCTCGTCATAGTGCTGGCGTCAACAATGTCGGCACAGACCAAGCGCACCACCCAGACGAAGAAGACAACGACCACCGCCACAAGAAAGAAGTCGTCGTCCAGGGCGTCGTCACGGAGCAAGAAGAAAACCACGGCAGCCAAGAAGACCGCGCAATACAGCAACGCCTCGATAAAGGGACTGCAGTCCAAACGCTCCAAACTGCAGAAAGACATCAGGCAACAGGAGAAAGCCCTGCGCAACAACAAGGCGGATGTGCAGAAGCGTCTGAAGAACCTGATGACCATAAACAGCGAGATTGACAAACACGAGAAGAACATACGGCAGATTGAAAGCGAGATAAAGACGCTCGACAACAATATCAGAATACTCAACGCACAGCTCAAGACGCTCGAAAGCCAACTCAAGGAGCGCAAGGCAAAATACATCAAGTCCATGCGCTACATCACACGCCGGCACACCGTGCAGGACCGTCTGATGTTCATATTCTCGGCAGAAAGCTTCACACAGATGTACCGCCGCCTGCGCTTCATACGCGAATATGCCGAATATCAGAAGGCACAGGGCGAGATGGTGAAGGCAAAACAGGAGCAGGTGAGAGAGAAGCAGACACAGCTGCAACAGGCGAAGAACCAGAAGAACAGCCTCCTTGGAAAGGGACGGAGAGAGCGCGAGGCACTCGAAGGACAGAAGGAAGAGCAGCAGAACATAGTGAAAACGCTACAGAAACAGCAGCGCACCATACAGCAGCTCATAGACAAGCAGCGCAAGGAGGACGCTGCGCTGAACGCCCAGATAGACCGTCTCATAGCCGAGGAGGTGGCAAAAGCCAAGGCGCGCGCCGAGGCTGAGGCAAGGCGAAAGGCTGAGGAGGCGGCGAGAAAGAAGCGGGCTGAGGAACTGGCACGCAAAAAGGCGGCAGCCGAAGCGGAGGCAAGGGCTAACGCCAAACGCATTGAAGAGGCGCGCAAACGTGAGGAGAAGATGAAGGCAGCGGCGGAGAAAGCCGCCAGACGCGACAACGAGCGGGCACGGGAGAAAGCCCTTCAGAAAGCGCGCGAGGCGACGGCGGAGCGTGAGGCAGCCGAGCGCAAGGCGGAAGCCGACAAACGCCGCAACCGCGAGGAAATGGAACGCGAGAGGCGACGCGCCACAGCCGACGCCACGATAAGCAGTGTGGACAGGAAGCTGAGCGGCAGTTTCGAAGCCAACCGCGGGCGCCTTCCGATGCCGATAACCGGCACCTACCGCATAGTGAGCCACTTCGGACAGAACAATGTGGAGGGACTGAAGGGCGTGACCATCGACAACAAGGGCATCAACATCCTCGGAAGCCCGGGCTGCAAGGCACGAGCCATATTCAACGGAGAGGTGAGCGCGGTGTTCGGATTCGGAGGCTCGATGGTCGTTATGGTGCGCCACGGCATATACATCTCCGTATACTGCAACCTCAGTTCGGTCAGCGTGCACCGCGGACAGAGCGTATCGACAGGACAGCAGCTCGGCACCGTGGCACGCGACAACATCCTCCAGTTCCAGCTGCGCCGCAATCTCGAGAAGCTGAACCCTGAGTCGTGGCTCAGATAATGGCAGGAACAGAGTGGCAGGACAGCACGGAGTGTTCTTACGGCAAGAGCCAAATATTACGTGATACATTCATAGACACAAGAATCCCCACACCATGCGGTATGGGGATTTTTTCATACTTATATACCTGACGGCACAGTTACGTCAGACGTCAGAAGCCCTGAGGTCGAGCCCGTCGAGCATTCTGACATACGTGTCTATGGCTTCCTCTATCTCACTCAGGCATATATACTCATCCGCGGAGTGCGATCTTGCCGAGTCACCCGGTCCGATCTTCAGCGAGTCGAAGGGCATGAGAGCCTGGTCGCTGAGCGTAGGCGAGCCGAAAGGCGTCAAGCCCAGCTCCACGCAACGGCGCACGAGAGGATGGCTCTCGCTGATACCGGAGGAATGGAGACGGAACGACCGCGCCGTCACATCGCTCTTCAGATGGCTGCGCACAATGTCGTACACCTCCTCGTTGGTGTAAAGCTCGTTGGTGCGCACGTCCACAACCATAGTGCAACGGTCGGGAACGACATTGTGCTGCGTGCCCGCGTTTATCACCGTGACGTTCATCTGCGTAGGTCCGAGAAAGCGGCTCACCTTCTCAAACCTGTATCCGCGCATCCAGCACAGGTCGTCCAGAGCCTCGTATATGGCGTTCACACCCTCACCGCGTGCGGCATGTCCCGACTTGCCACGTGCCGTGACGTCGAGCACCATCAGCCCTTTCTCAGCCACGGCGGGCTGCATCCGCGTAGGCTCTCCCACTATCGCCACATCTATCCGGGGCAGCATAGGCAGCACCATGGATATGCCCGAGGCGCCGGACACCTCTTCCTCCGCCGACGCCAGATACACCATGTTATAGCTTCTGTGCCTTCCCGCCATGATGCGGAACACCTGCAAAAGCGTCACCAGTCCGCCTCCGCAGTCGTTGCTGCCCAGTCCGTAGAGTCTGTCGCCCTCCACCTGCGGGTCGAACGGGTTGCGCGTCCACGAGTCCACCGGCTTCACCGTGTCGATGTGTGCATTGAGCAGCAGTGTTGGTCTGCCGTCATCAAACGCCTCATCGGTCACCCACACGTTGTTGCCCTCGCGCCGGCATGCCATGCCCCACTCTTTCAGCGCGTCCTCCATCACGTCCGCCGCCCTGTCCTCCGAGCGGCTCAGCGACGGCACTTCAATCAGTCTTTTGAGCAATCCGACAGCATCACCGGAATAATCAGTATAGTTCATAATTATAAAAATAAGTCGCAGCCGTCGCGGCATAATGTAAGTCAGCATACGGCAGACTGCGATGTGATATATAAAAGAGTCATGCAAACGAGAGGAAAGAGAGCTTGTCCCGATTTCCCTGAGTGCAGTTTATCCTGTGCACAAAGATAACGCAAGGCGAGTGCAGAAGCAAGTTGGGAAAACGGAGTTTTAACAGACTTGATACTGCCGAGCCGAAGCTTATCTTATACAAAGATAAGACAAAATGATGGAATAATGAAATGACGGGGCGGATATTGCCGTGTATTCGACGGGAGACGCAATATTTTGCATACATATAAGGCTTGCGCCATATTCCCTAAAACGGTATGCAGGATCCGTCTTACCGCCTTTGCGTGATGCGAAATGCTGAAAGCGTATATTTCATAGGATAACGTATAAATATTCATTCTCATAATACCGTTTATGCATATTTATGTTGCCTGAACTCGCTGAGAATCGTCCGGAGACAAGGCGGAGCACCTTTCGTGTGAAATACGCGGATTTTCGGCACTTTGTATAATACATTGACTAACAGTCATATAGGCTTTCCCGTGACACATTATGACTTTTACGGCTATGCGGAACGGGCTTTCCTGCCTTCCCGAAAAGGCTTTTCCGTAAGGCGGAACGCCCTTTTCCGACATATGATAAGGCATGTATGGTGAGACGGAACAGCCTTTTTCGTAATGTACATTATGCGTAACCACGTTACAGATGTATATATATGATGTTTTTATACGCATTCATCAGGACTCCCGATTCCATTTTACAAAAATCAGTTGTCAATATTTTTTACTGCCGGAATTGTATTTTTATGCAACGGATTATAATGTAATGAGACTGCGCCTTTTGCTTTGTATCGCAATGGCGCAAGCCCTGTATGGTTGTAAAATCTTGCGTCCCACGTCGAATACATGGCATTATCCGCACCGTCATTTCATTATTTCATCACCTTTCATTACTTTTGTACCCAAACACAAAAAACTATCCTATATGAAAATAATAACCTCCATCTACCACGCCCCGTGCTCAACCATAATGCTGGGCTCGTATGACGGGCGGCTGTGCCTGTGCGACTGGACGGGCGGCTGGCACAGCGACTCCAACTACCGCCGCCTCTTCCACATGCTCGGCACAACGTTCGAGGAAGGCGCGTGCGACGTGAACAGTAAGGCGGCGGCGCAACTCGACGAGTATTTCGGGGGCGTGCGGCGGCAGTTCGACCTCCCGCTGCTTCTCTGCGGCACACCGTTCCAGAAAGAGGTGTGGACAGCCCTGCGGCATGTAGGCTACGGTTCCACCATGAGCTACGCACGTCTGGCTGCCACGATAGACCGTAGCAAGGCGGTAAGGGCGGTGGCTAACGCTGTCGGGGCAAACCCCATGTCTGTCATCATACCGTGCCACCGCATCACCGGAAGCGACAACAGTCTTACGGGATATGGCGGCGGACTCGACGTGAAGCGTTACCTGCTCGCGCTCGAGCAGGGCTGCCGTGCGGAGCCGTTCTGACAATGGCGGAGCGCGCAAAACACCGGCAAGCGACGCCATTGCACCCCACAGCCGGCGCCAATGTCAGCCGGCGGTAAGGCAGAAGCCAGAAAACACACGCGGCGGAAGCCCGAAAGTAGGTTATTTTAAGATTAAAAATTTCTCCCGACAAGTTTTTTTTACTAAATTTGCATGTTATATTTTTTCATGCAAGAAAATGACTGATACACAAAACAACGCAAGCAATTACTCCGCCAGTAACATTCAAGTGCTCGAAGGACTTGAAGCCGTGCGCAAGCGACCGGCGATGTATATCGGCGACATAAGCGAGAAAGGATTGCACCATCTGGTGAATGAGACCGTGGACAACTCCATCGACGAGGCGATGGCAGGATATTGCACCGACATAGAAGTGACCATCAATGAAGACGAATCCATAACCGTCCAGGACAACGGACGTGGCATCCCGGTGGACGAACACAAGAAACTCCACAAGTCGGCACTTGAAGTCGTGATGACAGTATTGCACGCAGGAGGAAAGTTCGACAAAGGTTCATACAAGGTGAGCGGCGGTCTTCACGGTGTGGGTGTGAGCTGCGTGAACGCCCTATCGTCACATATGAAGTCGCAGGTGTTCCGCGACGGCAAGATATATCAGCAGGAATATGAGAAGGGAAAGCCACTCTATCCGGTAAAGGTTGTCGGCGAGACCACCCTGAGAGGCACACGCCAGCAGTTCTGGCCCGACCCCACCATCTTCACCACCACACACTACCAGTGGGACATCGTGGCACGGCGCATGCGCGAGCTCGCCTACCTGAACGCCGGCATACGCATAACGCTGCGCGACCTGCGCCCGGATGAGGACGGCAAAACGCGCGAGGAAGTGTTCCATGCCAAGGACGGACTGAAGGAGTTCGTGCGTTATGTCGACCGTCACCGCACTCCGCTGTTCGACGACGTGATATATCTGAAGACAGAGAAACAGGGCGTTCCCATCGAGGTAGCCGTGATGTACAACACCGACTACAGCGAGAACATCCACTCCTACGTCAACAACATCAACACTATAGAGGGAGGAACGCACCTCACAGGATTCCGCGCCGCGCTCACACGTACGCTGAAAAGCTATGCCGACGCCGACCCCGTAATATCAAAGAACATCGAGAAAGCGAAGATAGAAATAGCCGGAGAGGACTTCCGCGAGGGTCTCACGGCTGTCATATCAATAAAGGTGGCAGAGCCGCAGTTTGAGGGACAGACCAAGACAAAGCTCGGAAACAGCGAGGTGGCAGGTGCTGTCCAGCAGGCGGTAGGTGAGGCTCTGACCGACTATCTGGAGGAACATCCGAAGGAAGCGAAGCTCATCTGCGACAAGGTGATACTCGCCGCTACCGCACGAATAGCAGCACGCAAGGCACGGGAGAGCATACAGCGCAAGAACCCCATGACCGGAGGAGGACTCCCCGGCAAGCTTGCCGACTGCTCGAACAAAGACCCGAAGGAGTGCGAGATATTCCTCGTGGAGGGCGACTCCGCCGGTGGCTCCGCCAAACAGGGACGCGACCGCTACACACAAGCCATACTGCCGCTGCGCGGAAAGATTCTGAATGTGGAGAAGGTGATGTGGCACAAGGTGTTTGAAAGCGAGTCGGTGATGAACATCATTCAGAGCATCGGCGTGCGTTTCGGCGTTGACGGCGAGGACGACAAGGAAGCCAACATCGACAAACTGCGCTATGACAAGATAATAATCATGACCGATGCCGACGTCGACGGTTCTCACATCGACACGCTCATCATGACTCTGTTCTACCGATTCATGCCTAAGATAATACAGGAGGGGCATCTCTACATCGCCACTCCGCCGCTCTATCTCTGCACATATAAGAATAAGGTGAAGGAATATTGCTACACCGAGCAGCAGAGACAGGCGTTCATAGACCGCTACGCGGAAGGAAAGGAGGACAACAAGAGCCTGCACACGCAACGCTACAAAGGTCTTGGCGAGATGAATCCGGAGCAACTCTGGGAGACCACAATGGACCCCAAGCGGCGTCTGCTCAAACAGGTGACCATAGAGAACGCCGCCGAGGCTGACGAGATATTCTCAATGCTGATGGGCGACGACGTGGAACCGCGCCGCCAGTTCATAGAGAAGAACGCCACCTACGCAAACATCGACGCATGAGAAAACGACATGACATACCACTCTCAAGGCTGTGCCGCAACACCACGTCACAGCCTTGAACATTATGACAGCAGCCGTCTCATGACATCATCAGGACAATATGCACGGGCGCGGAAAGACGAACGGAAAACACATCTTTATAATAATACGGCTCCATTTAAGTGAAAAAAGCCCGGAATGGACAATATTCACCTGAATCGTGAACAATCTTACCCGACGCATCCACGCTCTTTGCATAAATTTGCCGCATAAGAACAACCAAGGAAACACAAATGACCTGAACAACGGACAAACGTAGAATCCTTATATGTTCCATGTAAATGCGCATTACACAACAACCAAATAAACAAACAATCAAACCGGATAATGTAATGAAAAAAACACGAAAATTACTCATGACTCTGCTGTCAGCCATGCCGATAGCAGCGATGTACGGTGCAGACGTACGTTTCATCAACAACACAGACGGTGTCACCGCCGCACGCTTAAGCAACGTAGTGAAGATTGTCCTCAACCAGAGCGCAGCCGAAGTGACGGCATCCGACGGCAAGACAACCCGTGTGGAAAACTCCGCATTCAACTGTTTCACAATAAACAAGAATGCAGGCACCACATCTATCGACACGGCTCACGGTGACGGAATGACACTCTCCATAAACGGGAACATCCTTACCGCCACATCAGCGCAGGGCGTGGACCGCATGGAGCTCATCACTCCTGACGGACGGACAGTGGCTGCATACAGCGGCAGAAGCAGGCAGGCGGCGATTGACGTAGGCAGCTGCCGCGCAGGCATATATATTGTAAAGGCAAGCTCAGGCAAACATACAACAACAAAAAAGATAATTATAAAATAACCGGAAATGAAAACCACACAATCTATCAAGGCGGTCATCATGACTGTCATGGCATCGGTTGCCATGTCCGCAGCAGCGCAGACAGACAAACAGGAAAGCATTATTCTCTATAGTTACGGACAAGTTGTATTCTCCGACCTGTCTGAAAACATAGACAGTGTCGCCCTCGAGAACTCGAGGAAGCAGGTGAGTCTGTACGACAAACAGAAAAACAAGGTGTTCAGCATAGGAGCCAACTTGCTCGACAGCATAAAATTCCACAGCGCGCCGAAAGCCGACATGTTCGACGTGGAATTCAGAAACGACGGCTCGGCTGCCGACATCTCACCGATGAAGAACGCCATACAGGCAGGCAGTCAGGCACCGGAGACATACTATGACGCGGCTTTAGGGCGCTTTGTGGGCAGGTTCTCGAATGCCTGGGGCGGCGGCAACAGCTACTGTTATTACAGGATGGACTATGGCGACAACCAGACCTTCATGGACAATCTTGCCGACGGACACACACTCGAAGCACTTGTCAGACCTGAGTATGAGGGCGGGATAAAAGACGTGGAGTGCAAGTTCTTCGCCTCACACGAGGCTGGCGGAACCGGACTGATGGTGTGCAAGAAGGACAGAGGACTCAACGGCGGCAACGAGCTGACCTTTCTTCCCAACGTGTCGGAGAACGGACGGAGCTCCTGGCAGTGGGGAGTGAGCGGCGTGACTCCCGAGAGCGGCAAGTGGTATCACGTTGTCGGAGTGTACGACAAGGCTAACGGAAAGATTCACGTATACGTAAACGGCATACTGAGAAACTCGGTTTCAGTCAGGGGTTCCTACGTATTCCAAAAGCCGGAGTACAGATGGTTCTGCATAGGAGCTGACGCCGGTCCCACCGGACAGATAGGTTGGAGAGGCGAAGTAGCCTTGGCAAGGATATACAACGCACCACTCACCGCATCGGACGTGAGCGCACTGTGGAACAACGTGAAAGACAAGGTGAGCAAGGAAAGGCACGACCTTGTGAGCGGAGTGTCCTATCTGAACGCTTTCCCCGTAAAGGGCAGCGCGCAACTGAGCATCAGCGGCAAAGGCTTCGAGCAAGGCGACAAGGTGAGAATAAGCAATGTGAGCAACGACGGAGGCATTGACGAGACCCTCACCGCCACCATCACATCCGACGGCATAAGCGTTAGACTGCCGGAAGGGATGACAGACGGACGCTACAGACTCATGCTCATACGCGGCGAAGAGATGCAGGATCTCGGGACAATCACCGTGAACGCAGTGCAGACAATGCCTCATCCGGCACATACCGTGGCTCACCGCGGATACTGGAACACTGAAGGCGCGGCGCAGAACTCGCGCACGGCACTGCGCAAGGCGATAGAAGCAGGCATGTATGGTGTTGAGACCGACATATGGCTTAACGCCGACGGAGAGCTCTTCATCAACCATGACCCGTCGTTCAACGGTGTCACCATAAAGAACGCGACATCCTATCAATGTGAGAACCTGACTCTTGGCAACGGTGAGAAGATGCCGCGTCTGAGCGATTTCTTCAACATAATGAAGGAAAAAGGAGGCAAGACAATACTCGTAATCGAAATAAAGGACCACGGCAGTGACGCTCTCAACAAGGCTGCCGCAAGCGCAGCGGTAAAGGCGGTAAGAGAATCCGGACTGCGCGACAGGTGTGAGTACATCTCCTTCAGCAGCGTGGCTTGCGAACAGGTGGTGAAGGACGACCCCGAGGCAAAGGTGGCTTACCTCAGCGGAGACAAGTCGCCTGCAGAGCTTCACGAGAAGGGCTACACCGGCATAGACTATCACCAGAATGTCATCACCTCACATCCGGAATGGGTGGAGGAGGCTCACCGCCTCGGCATGACGGTGAACGTATGGACCGTCAACGGGACGGAGGACATGATGAAGCTGTGTTCCATGGGAGTGGATCTGATAACGACAGACAATCCTGTGGCTGCTTCTCTTCTTGAGAAATATCTCGAGGACAACAAATAGACTTACATCTCCGCATGCGCACGACGGCATGCGGAGATGTTTTTCTCATGCCATCGGCTTACAGCACAAGCCATTCCGGCAGCCGGAGGATAAAAAACGGGACAAGGCACCGCTTTCTTTCCATGATTAAAACAAGCTTACTTAAGGACTTACTTTAATCTTCTTACATATTATTCAGTGCAAGAGCACACTGCCACTGACAAACCTCACATCACCCGCCACATACATAACAACCGATAAAAAAGACAATCATCGTTGCCGTTATTCGTTTTTTTATTTATCTTTGCATAAGATATGCTGCACTCGGGAAACCAATATAAAGCTCTCATTGCATCCCCTTGCGGCATCATCACAAACAGGATGAGCGGCACATGTGCAAAAGACCGGCAAGTGTCCAGACACATGTGATGACGCATCTTTAACTGAAAAGCGTGGACGTCAGGTGCCTGTCAGCCACGGAAAAATATGATTCACACGACCTAAGCCTGCAACTATCAATATACAGATTATGTCTGTCGGCAAATATCTTACCATAATCGCACTGATTGTCATATATATATCAGAGACCAAGGCAAATCCTTACCAGATGCAGTGGATGGCATACCCGCACCCCGACGACACCGCCCAGGTATGGTTCAGAAACTCTTACGAAATAGCCGAGAGACCGGTAACCGCCCGGATAACCATCGCATCGACAGGATATTTTGAGCTTTACGTCAACGAGCGCAACGTCACAGGCGACGTCCTCACGCCTCTGAGGGAACGGTGTTCTGCCAATGCCATAGCGGTGACATACGATGTGACAAGGTTCATGCGTGTCGGAACAAACACCGTGGCGGTGTGGTACTCACCGTCGTTTCCGCACCCGGAGAGCAGGCAGATAGCCCTGTCGTTCTACGGAAGAGCCGGGGACGGCTCACCGCAAGTATTCGACAACGACAGCAGCTGGCTGTGCAGGAAAGCCGTGAACACCCTCAGCTCGGAGGGACATGAACTGCTCGGAATGGAAGAGAAAGAGCCGAGATGGAACGCGGAAGACATTGACGTGGCGCGCTGGCTTCCCGCCCGCATCGTCGGGGACAATGAGTGCGTGCCCATAGAACACCGCTCAAGGATGTACGAGGCTACAAGAATAAGCCGGATAAGGCAGCAGAAATACTTCGACATAGAGGGCGACAGCGTGGTGTACGACTTCGGTGAGGCTTTCGTAGGACTCGTAAGGGTGACGCTGCGCGACGCAGTGAAAGGACAGAACATGCGGATAGGCGACATGCGTTATGTGTGTTCGGGCGAGGCTGACGAACAGGCTATACAGCGATTCACCACGACAGACTGCCGCAGGCTGCTCATATCGGGCGACGAAAATTTCGACAACGCGCAGATACAGAAGGTGGAGGCTCTCGAGACAGAGACCTACACAAGGGATATGAAAGAATAGGACAGCGCAAAGGAAAATAACTGTCACACGTGCCAGACATAAATATATACATATAACATAACGTCAACAAACGCTGCGCAAGGAGCATCCGCGCAGCACACAGCGAAGTTTTGACAAGACACCCGGCGCAATGACGCGCACACGATGAGACCGGTGTCTTCATACGATGAGTACGGATCGTTCCTTTCTTACGTGTATATTACTTAACTACATATAAAACCGCAAATGAAGAAACTATTACTTACTGTGCTCATGTCCGGCATCACCGGCATGGCATCTGCCGACATCGTTCCGGGAAAAACCTACCGGATAGCGTCCGCAGCCAACGAAGAGAGAGTGATGTTTGTGGACAACTCGTCGCTCGCAAACAACACGTCAGTCGTAGTATGGACCGACACTGAGGTGCCGGCACAGCAATGGGAGGCAATAGCCAACGGTGACGGGACATTCTCTTTCATGAATGTCTTCACAGGAAAATATCTCGCAAGGAACTCGGCACTTATATCCGCATCGTCCAAAGTGCTGCAGACAGCCAAAGCAAGCAACATGGGACAATGGAGCGTGGACGCCGTGAGTGGACGCGACGGATACTATGTCATAAAACAGTCGTCGGCATCAAACACCTTCATACTCCAGACAACGGCATCCGGCGACGGTCAGACAATGACGTTCCAGGCATGGAGCGACGGCGGCACACCGACAAAGGAGCAGATGTGGAAGTTTGAGGAGGTGGAGCCGATAAGCAGTTTCACCGACACACAACGCACACAGATGATGGACGCATGGCTCGCGCAGCACCTGCGCGACCGCGGGAGCAACGGCAAGACCTTCGGCAACGGAGGAGGATGGGGCGATGCCGAAATGCTGGAAACAATACTCGATGCCTACGAGACAACAGGCAGGGAGGAATATCTGGACGTGTTCAGAAGCGTGTTCAACTATTTCAAATGGGCTGTCGGAACAGACTGGCTCAAACTGAAATATGATAATGACTACAAATGGTACGGGCACGATTTCAACGATGATGTGATGTGGATGATAATAGCGTCGGCACGCGCCTACCACCTCACGGGCAACACCATGTACCGCAGCTACGCCAAATCAAACTTCGACAGGATATACGACCGCGCCTACAACCAGTGGGGAATGATGCGATGGGCTGAGCAGAGCGGAAACAAGAACGGAACAAACTCATGCATAAACGGACCGACGGAAGTGGCTGCATGCTACATCGCCATGGCGCAGACCGACGAGAACGAAAGGGAGCAATACTACGAGGTGGCGCGCAGCCTTTACGAGAAACAGAGGTTATACCTTTTCAATCCGCAGACGGGAGAGGTGTACGACAGTTTCACATGGGACGAGAGCACCAACCTGCCCGGCGGATACAACTACTGGGTATCCACCTACAACCAGGGCACTATGCTCGGAGCCGCACTCATGCTCTACAAGCAC
Source organism: Leyella lascolaii (assembly GCF_900079775.1). Lineage (GTDB taxonomy): Bacteria > Bacteroidota > Bacteroidia > Bacteroidales > Bacteroidaceae > Prevotella > Prevotella lascolaii. The sequence goes on from NZ_LT556034.1 coordinate 220,133, forward strand.
TACGGTGACGAGATGTACAAGCGCGACGCCGAGAAAATAGTGGAGCGCACGAAAGAGAGCCTCTGCAACAGCGACGGAATAATAAACGTATGCCAGACAGTGGACGGAGACCTGTGCGGATTCAAGGGTGTCCTCATGCGCTATCTGCGCCGTTACGTGGTAGAGATGCGAAAGACCGAGGACGTGGAATGGATGAAAGACAACGCCTTCATGGCATTCAACAACCGCAACTCATATGGCATCACATCGTCGGCATGGCTCACCAAGTCGAACGAAAACTGGCTGTCGGACACCGAGAAAGACGGGAACGGCAACTTCAAGAGCTTCCAGAACCAGCCGTTCGGCAACTCCACCGCCATCTCGGCTGCCTTCAACGCTCCTCTGAGCACCTCCTTCATCGGGAGAGACGCCTACTCCACCATCGAGGCTGAGAACTTCAACACCCTGCGCGGAGTATATGTCACGACGGGCACAGGAGGCAACGCCGCCGAGATAACCAACATAAGAAACGGTTTCTACACATGTTACGCCAACGTGGACTTCGGCACCCGACCTGCAAGGACGGTAGAGATAAGAGTGTCCGACTCGTCTACGGCAAACGCAAAAATAGAAATAAGGCTCGACAGAGCGGACGGAACGCTCATCGGAACGGCTGACGTTCCGCAGGACGGCGGATGGAAAACCGTGACAGCCGACATCGCTCCGACAGACGGAACGCACGACATCTACCTCGTATACCAGCCGGGCAGCTCGTCGGCAGGATGCTTCAACGTGGACTGGCTGAAGTTCACCACCGACGCGATGGAGCTCCCGGGCGACATAACAAAGAACGGAGGCGTGCTCACATCGTCTGTAGACGGAACGCAGACAGGGGCTCTCACCGACAACAGTCTCACATCGGCGGTAAGCGTTCAGGCAACAGCCGCACAGTTCACATACCGTTCTCCGGTAGCCGTTACGCTCAAAGGCTACTCCATAGGCAGCTCCGCAGCCGACGCTTCATCCGACGCAAGAAGCTGGACTCTGTCCGCATCGAACGACGGTTCCACATGGACCGTGCTCGACGAACAGACCGACCAGACATTCGCCACACGCTGCACACTGCGCCGTTATGACGCCGCAGCCGACAAGGCATACACAATGTTCCGCCTCGACGTGACGAAGAACAACGGCGGCTCAGCACTGGCGGTTAGCGAGTGGCAGCTCCACGGACTGGCAATATCGGCTACAGACATCACCGCCGACGGCGGCGCGCTCAACGAGGGTGACAAGTCTGCCACCGACAAGAACGCCTCTACAACAGCCGTAATCGACGGAGAGACAAACTCCATATTCCGCTACAACAGCAAGGCTCTCTACAGACTGACATCCTACAGCATCACTTCCTCAGCCGCAGGAAACGCTCCCAAGAGCTGGACTCTGTACGGATATGAGAACGCTGAATGGATACCGATAGACTCAAGGAGCAACCAGCAGACAGCCTACAACGGATGCACACAGTTCTACAAGGTGACGACGGACAAGACATACCAGAACTTCCGCCTCGTGATAAACGACACGGAAGCACGCGCGGAACTGGCTGAGCTGCAGCTGTTCGGTGACATCGCTCCCAACGGAGAGCTTTACAACGACATCACCGACAACGGAGGCACGCTGCTCGCATCCGACAACGCCGGTGAGACCGCGCTCCGTCCGCTCATCGACAACGACGCCAACACCACATACACCCTGCCGTTCGACGGCGAGGCTTGGGTTGAGTACCGTTCCGAGATACCCGTAAGGATAACCACACTGCGCGTCTGCGCGGGATATGACACCGACCGCAGCCCGAAGAACTATACTCTTCAGGCGTCTGACGACGGCTCGTCATGGACAACGCTTGCCAACGTATCGAACGCACGCTTCAACACCAAAGGGTCGTTCAAGAATACAAGCGTATCCAACAGCAACACCTTCAAACGCTTCCGCATCACCTTCACACAGGCGTCTGACAATGCCGCCGACGCTATCGTGATGGGCGACATACAGATACACGGCATCTGTCTGTCGGACAATGACATATTCTCCAAAGGAGGCGTAATGACATCGCAGATAAGCAACGACAACGCCAAAGAGAATCTCGACAAACTGTATGACGGCACGGCGGACACCAAGTTCGTGTTCGACTATCTCGGTAATCCGTGGATAGAGTTCCAGGCTGACGAACCGGCGGCGGCAAACCTGTACAGCATAACGTCGGCAAACGACGAGGCATCGCGCGACCCGATGGGCTGGGAATTGCAGGGCTCGGACAACGGAAGACGCTGGACGACAATAGACACACGCACCGGACAGAGCTTCTACGCACGCAAGAACACCCAGTTCTACAGCTTCGACAACGACCACAGCTACCGCTTCTACCGGCTCGTACTTACCGAGAACGGAGGCGCGCGTCTGGCTCAGATGAGCGAATGGCAGCTGTTCTACAGCGAGAAGATAGCCACCGGCATCGATGACATCACTACGGGCGAGATACGGCTCAACGTATATCCCAACCCGGTAAGCGACGTCCTGCACATAGACATGCCTGCCGACGGAACAGTGACCATATACAACACAGGAGGTCAGGCAGTGGCTGCGCTAAGCCTGAACGCAGGAGTGAACAGCATACCTTTCGCACAATACGGTGCAGGTATGTACATCGTGAAAGCCAAGGCGGGCAACAGCACGCTCACGGCAAAGGTTGTGAAATAAACAGAATACACATGTCATAGGAAATAGCGGAGACTGTATGTTGCCTCCGCTATTTCTTTTATATCCGCCCATTTCATCGGGCTTTTCGCATGTTCCATGTTATTTATCAAGAGCTAAGATGCGGCGGCACCAATCATATTTAAACAAATAACGCCTGCGGCAGGGTGATTATCCCGACCAGGTAATATGCCACTCAAAGATTTCCTTTTACCTGACAGTCCGCCCTTTTTCACCCTATATCGCAATGGCGACAGCCCTGTAGAGACGCAAAATCTTGCGTCTCACGTCCTGCACACAGCAACAAACACATACAAATAAGGTATTGACGATATTGGCCTTACCCACTTGTGAGACGCAAGATTTTGCGTCTCTACTTTTTAGACAGCGAAATAATGCAGAGCCTTTTGCCCTGTAGAGACGCAAAATCTTGCGTCTCACGTCGAATCCATGGCAATATCCGCGCCGTCATTTCAATATTCCGTCATTTTATTTTATCTTTGTATAAGACAAACCGGCACACTCTGGGAAGTAAGGACCGCACTTTCTTTTGTCTCGAACTATAATAAACTATAAACAGAAAATAATCATATAAAAACCTGAATAAAAACTATGCAATGGAGGAATTTCATTTTTCTCGCCGCGATGGCGGCATGCGCGTGCAGCCGTCAACACACGGTGAGCACGGCAGGATGGCAGTTGAGCTTCGGCGATGGTGTGGATATAGTATACCGAGGTGACACCATAGCGGAAGGCACTTGGGCGGAATACGCGTTGGACGGAGACACGATGAAATCGGGGAATTATGAGCATACCGCATTCAGGAAGGAGCACATAGCCGACCGATACGGACGCGGCGTGCGCTGGACGCTTAGAATGAGCGGTGACTGTATGCCGCAGCTCGTGAGGACATTCAGACTGTATGACGGGTTCATGCTTACAGACATCGCTCTGGAGTCAGACTCCGCCATAAGCACATCATACATGGCTCCGCTTGTGACGCGGAACACCGGAAAGATTATAAAAGATACGATGAAAAGGGCGATTTTCGTACCTTACGATAACGATGCATGGATAAGATACGGTTCTTCAACACGTGCGGAAGACTCACTGAGAAGTTATGAGGTGACATGCGTGTACAACCCGGAAGGAAGGAAGGGAATAGTGGCAGGAGCGATAGAGCACGACACATGGAAAAACGCGGTGGAACTGACAGACGGACGCAGGTCGATGAAACTCTTCAGCGGTGTAGCCGACCCTCTCACGCGCGACATGAAAGGTCACGGGGCGGTGGAATCGGCTCATCCGCACTCCGCAACGATGATGCTGGGATGCTTCGACGACTGGCGCGAAGGTATGGAGACGTATGCCGGACTGAACGCAAAGACGGCTCCGCCACGAAGATGGGACGGTGCGGTGCCTGTGGGATGGAACAGTTGGGGCGCGCTTCAGTTCAGTGTGAACCACGACAACGCCACCGAGGTGGCATGTTTTCTTGCCGACTCACTTATGCCCCGCTCGTTCCATAACGCTGACGGTCTGGTGTACACCGGGCTCGACTCGGGCTGGGACAGTTTCAAGGAGGCAGAGCTGAAGGACTTTGCCGACCGGTGCAAGTCCATGAGGCAGGTGCCGTGCATATACTGGACACCGTTCACAGACTGGGCAAAGAACCCGGAAAGAAAGGTGGACGCCATGCCCGAATACAGATATAAGGACATATACCTCTATGCTGACGGCAAGCCGCAGGAGCTCGACGGAGCGTATGCCATCGACCCTACGCATCCGGCGGTGAGAGCGATGATGGAAAAGACGGCAAGCCTGTTCAGACGCTGCGGCTACAGGTATGTGAAGATGGACTTCATGACACACGGACGCATGGAGGCAGACTCATGGCACCGAAAAGACATAACCACCGGCACACAGGCGTACAACTACGGCATGCATCTGCTCGACAGCATATTCAGCGACATGTATATCAATCTGTCCATTTCACCGCTCTTTCCAGCGCAATACGCACAGTCGAGACGCATAGCGTGCGACGCGTGGAACAAGATAAAGGATACGGAATACACGATGAACGCCCTGACGTGGGGCTGGTGGCTCGACAAGGTGTACAGCTACAATGACGCCGACCACGTGGTGATGCGCGACGCCACAGAGGGAGAGAACCGCGCGAGGGTGACGTCTGCCGTAATCACGGGCATGTTCATCACCGGCGACGATTTCAGCAGCAAAGGAGACAGTACGGCAAAGGCTCGCGCCGTGAGGATGCTCGCCAACGAACGGGTGAACGCTCTCATAGACGGCAGAGCATTCCGACCGCTCAACGCTGATGACGACAGGAGCGAACATATGTTCGTACGCACAGAAGCGGACGGCAGGATATGTCTGGCGGTGTTCAACTATGGCGACAATCAGGCATCATTCACTCTTCCCACAGAACGCATGCCGATGCGCAAAGGCACGGAATACAGTGTGGACGAGCTGTGGAGCGGAGCACGCATAGACAGCACGTCGAGTCTAACACTTCCGCCCAAGGACGCGATGATATTCATGTTCAGTCCGGAATGAGCACAAGGCAAGGATTTCCGCATCCGCAGGACTCCTGCGGATGGTTTGCTTCATACGGTGAAGGAGGTTTGCCTGGAGGTGCCCCATGGACATCAGAGAAGAGAAAACGGTTATACGGACATGCGGAACGAATAAAGGCGGGCACATGATGATGCCAGCCTTTTTCAGATAAATTTATTATTGGAAGAATACCGTTATCTCATGAATTTCTTACCATTCATGATGTATATGCCCTCTTTCAGCGCGCCAGCGTCGGTACCGACACAGCGTCCGTCGATGCTGTAGATGCGGTTGTCGGCAGGTTTGTCGACAACCGGTTCAGTAATAACACCGTCAATGCCCGTGGTTATTGTAGCCTTGCCACCGGAAACACTAAGCAGATAAGCACCGTCAATTGTCTCGTTGAAATGCACCGGTTGCCAGTCGGTCTCCGTATATGCCTTTGACGCGAGATATATCCTGTATGTGCCGTCACCCAGCCTTGACACATCAACCATGACACTATAATCGGAGGCGTTTGCCGGATACACCTGATTATAAGCGAAGTTGTTGAGATTCTCCGACCTCAGAGTAACCACACTTCCGCCTTCCACCGGTTCCGCCATCAGTGCCAGATTGCCGCTGAAGCCCTCCACTCCACAATTGATGAGATTGGAGCACACGCACATAAGCTTGGTGCCAAGAAGGCGTGCCTCGAACTTTCCCTTCGTCTCAAAAGTCTGTCCGCTGCCAGATACCCACGTTATTGAAGGCATTATGCCCCACTGTGACACATACGGTAAAGCAGGCGCGTCGGCTGTATGCATCAGAATCATGTCCTGCCCGTATGAATAGCTTCCGGTGTTGGAATTGAGCAGAGCCACCTCAAAATATCCGTTGCCACTGCCACTCCATCCCCAGTTGACGTGCACAAGACCCTCCGCGTCGTAACCGTCGAACACAAACGCATGACCGGCATTCTGCGCCGTAACTCCGCCATAGAGAATCGGGCGTCCGTTGCTTATCTAGTCGAAAATGATGTCCATCCACTCAGCCTTGGTGTAAATGTCGCGCGAGTAAAGTCTGGAGTCATATTTGAAATACTCGCTAAGCGCAAGAGTGGCGTCGTTGCTATAAGAGCCGCTGCCGCTGAGACCATAGGTCATGTCGACGGCAACACCGCAATGCAGCATAAGCTTTGCCACAGCGTCAGCCTGCTCTTCGGTGTAGTTGTTGCCTGAATAGACATCAAGCATCCTGTCATATCTGTATGTAGTGTTCTCAAAGTCGTAGTTGCCGTTCTTGCCGTCAATGGCATATCCCTTGTAACCCTGTCCTGTCGAAGGGTAAGAATGATACTTCATAATCTGCGCCATGGCAGTAGCCATACATCCGGTGGGATAGCTCTTGCCGGTGATTCTCACAAGCTCCTTGTTGAAAGGCATTGACTGGTCCCATCTCGTTGTAAGGAGCTCGTCGACAGACTCAGGATATTTTCCATCCCTGAGTTCGGCAGTCGGTGTCACCTCATATCCGTTGTCGAGAGCCGTCTGAAGCGCATGCTCAGCCATGTCCATCCACCACTGCATGGCGGGCGGCATGCCGTCTGCCGTGAACTGTGTGTCGGAATAGCCCAGCACCGGCGCGAACTTGTCGTCAGAAGCAATGACAGCGAAGCCTCCGTCCCTATAACCGATGACGTTAAGCATCTGTCCTTTCTTCAACACCTCAAGGCTGCGGTTCTCCTTTACGGCGTGTGACGAAGGACGATGTCCTATTACCTTACGTGCCGCCTCCATCATATCCTCCACGCTGCGAGGACCTCCAAACACGGAGACTGTCATCAAAGACAGCACAAACAATGATAAAAATTTCCTCATAATATATCCGATTCAGTTTTTAAAGATTCGTGTTTAAAAAAGAAAAAGACAGGGCATATCCGTCAGAGAATATGCCTTGTCTTCGTATATGCACATGAATGTCAGTTTCTTGTCAGAGTGACGTTGCTGTAGATGTCCATGTATCCGCCCATGCCGTCGTCGGTCTGCACATACAGCCAGATGTCGAAAGCAGGATCGAGAGTAAGCGTGTCGGGAATGGTTCCTTCCTCTGTAAGTTTCCAGTCTATCGGGAACACGCCCTGATACACATTCTGTCTGTTGCCTGCCTCGCTGAAGAGCCACATCAGGTGATAGCCGTAATCAGGCATGTAGCAGATTTCCTCTCCGCATACAAGTCCAAGCTGTCCAGACAATGTCTGCTGGTCGAACATGTATTCAAGTTTCCACGAATAAGTCTCTCCGGCACCGAGAATGCTTGCAGCCTCACACGTGAGAACCTTCTCGTAGTCGGAGCTGCCCTCGGCTGCGGCTTTTATCGTAACCGGGAACGAAGTCTTCATACCGTCTGCGTTTATCGCGGAGAAGGTCCATTCTCCGGCAAATGCCTTATAGAAGTTGCCGTCGTTGTCTGAGATGGTGACGGTTGTCTGCTTTCCTGTTATCTCCGCACCGTCGGCAGACACTATGGTCAGTGTGAACTGACGGTCGTTGTTTATCTCACTGTCGTCGATTATCCTCAACTCCACATTTATCGTTCCGGCACTGAGAGTGTCGCTGTTGAGATTCAGAGTCTTGTCGGTGACGGCATAGTTCTCGCCATCTACGGCTCCATCCTCGCCTACGGCAGCCGACTCTATCTTCACGCGCACAGGTCCGTTGCGGTGTCCGCTGACTGTTATAGGAATCTGGACATAACCTGCCGTTTCGTCTACGGTAATGGCATCGCTTGAAAATCCGACCGTGCATTCCCTTGTATTCACGTCATCATCATCAGAGCACGAAGCGAAGAATGGCAGGGCTGCCAACATAAGCATTAATAATTTTATATTCTTCATAATCGTATTTTTTCTTTAAATAGTTGAATTAATAACCCGGATTCTGAACCATCTTGGGATTGGTGTCCATCTCATGAGTAGGTATAGGCCATACGAAGTGGTAATCGCCGGCAGGTACGCTCAGTCCTGTGGAATAGTCGGCACCTGGCATGGCGCAAATGTCTTCCTGCTGGGGAGTACCTCGTGTGACGCCCAGATTCCAGCGTTTGAGGTCGAGCAGACGCATACCTTCACCGATAAACTCACGATGACGCTCGTTCTGTATCTCCGTCATTATTCTGTCAACTGAAGAGAAACTCTGTGTCTGATAACCTGCAATACGCTTTGCCTTGAAATCATTGAGATACTGTGAGGCGTTTCTCAGGTCACCTGACATGGCGTAAGCCTCAGCTGCGATGAGATACATCTCGGAGATGCGGATGAGCTTAGGCTCGATGGTGAAGCGCGCATAGTCGTATGAGCCACCGGTAGCCTGATATGGATAAGCCTTCTCCGGATACTTGTTGAATGCAAGCACATTGCCTACAACACCGGTGCTTGTCTGGAATGTAACAGGGGTGAAAAAGACACTCTTGCGATAGTCATTGTCAGAATAAAGGTCTATTGCTGTCTGGGTAGGAACATAGCTTGGTATGCCGCCGGAGGTATAGGGCAGATACTGCAGACCAGTCTGTGAAGCCAGCTGGTCGGTTTTGCTCGCTGAGAGCTTGAATATACTTTCCGTGTCAAAGTTGCCAGCCCACATCTGGTTGAGTCTGTCGGCAGAACCGGCGAGTGTGTAAGTGCCTGTCCCGATAATCTCGGCAGCCAGTTCAGCCGCAGTGGGATAATCGTCCATGGCGAGAGCCACACGTGCCTTAACAGCCTTCACAGCATCAATTGTTATGTAATAGCTCGACTGTTCTCCTGACACATTGACATAGAGAAGCGCGCTGTCAAGATCGTCGGTTATCTGCTTGTAAGTCTCGCGCAGAGTCTTGCGTCCTGGATAGGTGGAGGCGTCTGACGACGGATAATAGTCGGTGCGGTATGACACTCCGCTGTTTTTCTCGTCGGCATTGCTCTCGTCATAATCCGCACAGAAGAACTGGACCAGATTAAACAGGAAGTAAGCGCGTGTGAAGAAAGCCTCACCCTTAACGTTTCTCACTGTAGCCATTACCTCATCAGTGAAGAGAGTTTTGTTGGACATGTCGCACTTGTTATAGCCGTCGATGATGAAGTTGGCGCTTGCTATCATGCTCTGGCAGCTTGAATAGAGGGCATCTCCCGAGCGCAGACTTGCGTTGAAGTCCCAGCGGTGAAGGTCGCTTATGCCTGCGCCGGTGGTGGCGTTGAAGTCGTCGCTCTGCTCGTCAGGACCGGTGCAGAAATAGCTGCTGCCGACAAAAGAGCGCATGCCGGTATAGAGCGGAACACTCATGTTCTTAAAATCAGTAGGCGTCATAAGAGCCTCATCCTCGGGAATTGCATTATAAGGATTCTTGTCCATGTCGCAGGATGCGAGTGTAAGCGTTAATGCAAGAACCGGTAATAATATATATCTGTTCATTTTTATGTTTCCTTTATTTTGTTTGTTTACGCCTTATTATCAGAATGTAAGCTGTGCACCGATAGAGTACTGGCGCGTGTTGGGATAGTTACCGAATGTCTTTGTGCTGTTGACCTCAGGATCGTAGCCTTTGTATCCGGTGAAGGTGAGAAGGTTGCGGCCTACGAGGAACACTTTGGCACCCTTGATGAATCCGGTCTGGTCGAGCCAGTTCTTCGGAAGAGTGTAAGATAGCTGCAGGTATTTCAGACGTACGAACGACGCGTCCTCAAGCCACATTGTGTCTGCCTGACGCACGGCATTGGCTGCGGGTATGGCAGTCTTGTCGCCCGGCTTCATCCACATGTCAAGCATGGAAGATGCGAGATTGTATGTTCCGTTTGCCTGCGGGTCTTCAAGCCACATGCGCTCGTTGTTGAACATGTAGCGGTCGAACATTCCTGTGAACTGCACGTCGAGCTGCAAACCCTTCCATGCAACAGTTGTAGAAAGTCCGCCAGACCAAGGAGCCACCCAGCTCTTGCCTGTCTGCACACGGTTGGCTTCCGAATATATCTTTGTGTAGTTGCCGTCCTTGTCGAGCCATACGCTCTGACCGTCAGCCGGATCGACGTGGCTCCAGCGCACCATGTAGTATTCTCCCATATCGTGACCGACCTCAAGCATCTGGAAATCGCCGAGAACGTAAGAGTCAAGTCCCTGGAATAGTTTCGTAACCTTGTTCTTGTTGTAGTTTCCGTTGACCTTCACATTCCAGTACCAGTCTTTGTTCTTTATTATGTCCACACCTATTGTGAAGTCGAAACCGCGGTTGTACATCTCTGCGACGTTTCCGTAACCGGCACTGAAACCTGTCGTATAAGAATAAGGTATGGACATAAGCATGTCTGAGGTAACCTTATCGTAATACTGCAGGTCGAAGTCTACGCGGTCGAACAGACGGCCGGACAGTCCGATGTTGAATGTCTTTACCTTCTCCCATGTGAGATCGGCGTTGGAAGCATTGGCTATGACCGTTCCTGAAGCATCGACATACATAGAGCCAGATGCTCCTACAAGACCGAGTGCGAGATAAGGATCTATACCCGAGTTACCTGTAGAACCGTAGCTCACGCGGAACTGAAGGTCCTTGAGCCAGTCTTTGGTGACATCCATAAAGCTTTCATTTGAAACATTCCACATCAATGCTGCGGCACCGAACGTACCCCAACGGTGGTCTTTTGCGAAAAGTGACGAGCCGTCGCGACGGATACTCAGGTCAAGGAAATACTTGTCTGCGTATGAGTAGTTGAGCATTCCGAACCATGAATTACGCACTTCTTCTGTGATGGAATGCGATGGGACAAGCGGACTATGTTCAGATGTTGAGCTGAGAAGCATAAGACGGTTGTCCACAAGACCCGTACGCATAACACCGAAAGACTCAGTCTTGTTTGTCATCGACTCCTGACCGAGAAGAACTGTGACGTCATGGTCGTCAAGGAAGTTGAACTTATACTCTGCTGTATTTGTAACTGTCCAACGGTAGAAGTTGGAGAACTGCTCCGAAGCCTGACCTGTAGGCATCTTATCGCCAAAACCGTCGTCAACAAGGTTATAGCATTTATAAGATACACGCAGGTCGTTCCAGTCAAGTCCGACAGAAGAACGGAGGTTCAGTCCTTTTATCGGGCTGATATTAACGTACGCATTCTCGTTTATGCGGACCCGACGCTGTATCTCAGGCTGTTTGCTTGCGAGATAGTCAGGATCAAAAGATCCGCGACCGCCAAGATTCAATGAATACCACTTAAGTTTCTCACCGTATCCGTTGAACGCACTGTTGGCATAGTCTATCGTTCCGTCGGGATTATAGGCAAGACCGAGTATCTCATGTGTGGTCTGTGTAGGGAAATAAGCATGGGCTGCCCACGGTTTGTTATAAACACTTGTTGTCTCACCATTGATGACAAGAGTAGTATGTGTCTTGTTATAAGCAAGGTTGGAGTTTGTTCCCACCTTCAGCCACGGAGTGATGTTGAACTCGAGGTTGGCACGCAAGGTCTCGCGGCGCATGTTGGAGTCGTCATACAGACCGTCCGCATCGTAATGTGAGAATGAAACAAGATAAGCTGTGTTCTGAGAACCACCGCGCACGCTTGCGTCAATCTGGGATATCGGAGAAGTATTTCCGAGGAAGCGGTCTACCCAGTCTGTACCGATGTTGTATTTCTGATAATAGTTCTTCATAGCCTGAAAAGACTCGTTTGTCAGGTTTGAAGGATTTATCATCTCCTGGAATTTAAACCACTGGTTGGCATCCATCACCTCAGTTCCGTCGTGAGCAACCTCAGAAACAGAATACTGTGCGGACACAAGCACCGTAGGAGCCTCGCCGAACTTGCCTTTCTTCGATGTGACGATAACGACACCGTTGGCGGCGCGCGAACCGTAGATGGCTGTTGAAGAGGCGTCCTTCAATACCGTTATGTTCTCTATGTCGTTCGGGTTGAGCGAAACGAATGTATTTGCTGAAATCTCACTTCCGTCCAATATGTAAAGCGGTTCTGTAGATGCATTTATTGATGTGACACCGCGGATGGTCATTGAGGAGACTGCGGAAGGCTCACCTGAAGACGTGAACACCTGCAGACCGGCAACCTGTCCCTGCAATGCGTCGCTGACACTGGCGGACGGACGAAGCGAAAGGGCGTCACCTGATACCGATGACACCGAGCCAGCAATGGTTCCAAGCTTACGCGCCGAACCGTAACCTGTCACTACGACACCCTCAAGCGTATGGCTGTCTGATTCGAGCACGATGCGCATGTTGTTGGCTGCCTTTACAGTCTTTGGCACCATGCCCAGATATGTAATCTCGAGTTCTGTGCCCACCGGCACGTTGATTGTAAATTCTCCGTCGACATTTGTCACTGCGCCTGCATTCAGGCCCTTTGCCTTGACGGATGCCCCAACAACAGGCTGTCCATCCTCTGCCGATGTGACCGTACCTGTTAGGCGCGACTGTGCCAGAGCCATTCCTATGCTCAGGAACAGGCAGGCAAAAAACATTGTCAGTCTTTGTTTCATAAAAATCTCTCTCCTGATTTGATTTAAATAATTAAAAAATGTTTATTCTTTTGTTTCGTGATGTACCTGTGTGTAGCGTAGTGTTATCCCTCCGCTTCGTCTTTGTAGGGCGTCCGTTGTTCTTTTTCATCGTCAATCATAGTCAACCACAGTCAACTTTCTCCACGACCTTTCCGACCTAAAATCGGAGAGTAACAAGCGAGTAACAAATACGGTACAAAAATGAGCTGAAAAAGCCCTATAAACGATAACCATCGCTTATAAGGCTAAAAAGAAAGGCGCTCAAAATGAACGCCTTAATAATCATTGATGATATATGCTAATCGCTGGTAATCACTACCTACTTACCGATGCATTATGAATAAGTATGTCTGCTCCCGTGAAGATGTCCACGTTCTTTCTTCTCACGCTTTTTGTGAGCTGCAAGAGCGTTTCCCGCCATGTGCGTGAGCATATTCACATGTGTTCATTTCTCTATGTCTGCCGACGGTGGAGCCGCTTTCTTGTCGGCACCCCATGCTTTGTTAGGATGGCGACCCATGACAAGAACCAGCTTTCCGCCGTTCTTTATGTCGTCGTGGGTGAACCATGGCTGGTCCAAAGGCTTGCCGTTGAGGGTCGCGCTCTGTATGTATTTGTTCTCGTCAGAACAGTTTTCTGCGTCTATCTCGAATATCCTGCCGTTCGGAAGGGTCACTTTCACATTGCTGAACAGCGGACTTCCGATGTTGTATGACGGAAATCCGGGAGTCACGGGATAGAATCCTATGGATGAGAACACCACGAACGAAGTCAGTCCTCCGCCGTCCTCATCGCCCGGAATGCCCATCACATCGTTGCGGAACCATGTCTTCAGCACCTGTCTCACGCGCTTCTGGGTTTTCCAGGGCTGCCCTGCGTAGTTATATAAATAAGGTATGTGCAGTGAAGGCTCGTTCGCCATGGTGAACTGCCCGATGTTTCCGGTCTGGTCGGGCAGCTGTGTGTAGAACTCGCGTTTGCCTCTTCCCATCGGCTCGGCGAACGTCTGGTCGAGGTTTCTCGCAAAGTTCTCGCGTCCTCCCATGAGGTTTATAAGGTCCGCCATGTTGTGTTGCACGTCCCAACGGTATGTCCATCCGTTGTTCTCATCGTATGCGTCGCGTGCTCCTATTCCTCCTGAAAAGCGGTAATCGAATGGTTCTATGAAGTTGCCATCCTTGTCTTTGGGATGGAAGAAAGCCGTCTTGCTGTTGAATATCGTGCGGTAGTTGCGTCCGAGCCGTGCGTAATGGGAAGCCTTGGCGGTGTCGCCCATGAACGCTGCGATGCGCGACAGACACCACATGTCGTATGCCGTGCCGAGCGTAACAGCCACCGGCTGTCTCTTCTCGAATCCCGATACGTTCGGGTCGGTCTCTTTTTCACCTTCGCGCAGTGCGGGTATGTATCCGTTCTTCTTGTAGAAATCGTCTATCCATCCGGCTTTGTTGCCCGACCACGGAGCCAGAGTCTTCTCCTCGATTCCCTTCCGGCAGTATTCGAAGGCGCGCTCCGCGTCCACCTTGACACCTTTATAAAGAGCGTCGGCTACCATTGCCACGCCGTGGTTTGAGTTCATGCGCCTTGAGTCACCGGTTATTTCGGGGAATGTGGGCATCCATTCCGTCCCCATCTGTTCAGCCATACGCAGGTATGACTCGATGATATGGCTCTGCTTCTCGGGCTCGATGAGAGTGCGCAATGGATGAGCCGCGCGGTAAGTGTCCCATATCCAGTCGTCGGTGTAGAACGGTGTGCCACCGTCATCATGCACCTGTCCGTCGTAGGCACTGAAGTATCTGCCGTCCTCGCTAAGGCATACCGGACGCTCGAACGTGCGGTAATAAGATGTGTAGAGCACCGTCTTCTGGTCTTCCGTGCCCCCTGTGACCCTTATTTTAGACAGAGCCTCATTCCACACCTTGCGTCCTCTTGCCGCCACCTTGTCCACATCGTAGCCGTCCTGTTCGCGCATCAGGTTCTTGCGAGCCTGTTCCTCGCTTATGAAAGACACTCCGTAGCGCAGTCTCACCTTCTGTGTGCCGTCCTTGTATCTCAGCACCGCGCATGCGTTGTTGCCCTGTGCCATTGACGTTCTGCCGTCAAAGCCGTCGGCTGCGAGTATTCCCGTTGACGCCGGAGCGGTTTCGGTCTCCACATAAACATACACCCTTGTCCTGTCGTTGAGCTGCTGGTAACCGCTCACATAGTTCTTTCCTATTCTCATCATTCCGTTTGCGGAGTTGATGATGACATACACCGGCTTGTCCTTCCTGTAGAACTGAAGCTCATACACGGCACTCTGTCTGTCCACGGCATAGCGTGCCCTCATGGTGTTGTCGTCGAGTTCGATGTCGAACGAGTATGGGGTTATGCGCTCATGGTCGTAGTTCACCGGAACCACCGGGCTCAGTTCGCTCCTCTGACTCGGGCTTATGCTGAATGCCGAACGTTCGCGGTGGTTGGTCACAATCATAGGAAGCCCGTTCACATATTCCGACGTATAGTCAGCCCTTGCGGGGTAAACTCTAAGCATGCTGTTGGGAAGCTGCACCGTAGCGAAGGTAGGTACGAGCAGGTGACTGATGTTTCCGATGTACGGATTGACATAGTCCACCGGTTCCTTTGTCTGTGCTCCGGCAGTTCCGCACAGCGTAATGCACATGGCGGCAGCCACAAGTGCGATGATTCTTTTCCTCATGTAATAATTACGGTTTTTTAATATAATGGTAAAGTAAAAGGACTGTTTCTGTCTCAGATTTGTATTGTTGAATGAAAATCCCCGCACAGACACGTGTCTGCACAGGGATTTTTATGTCATAAGCCCGTTCAGTCTATGTCGCTGTTGTGGTCAAGACTGTCGTTGAACGGTTTCGGTTCGTGTCTGTCGTTGCCGTCTGCCGGCTTGTGCTCGAAGCGGCGCTGTGCTCTGCGCTCGCCGTTCTCGCGTCCCGGTCTTGGGCGACGCTCTCCGCGCTCCGGTCTCTGTCTGCGCTCATGCTCGGCATAACCTTCCGGTTTCGGAATGAGTACGCGGTGAGAGAGCTTGTATTTTCCGGTCTTCGGGTCAATCTCCATGAGCTTCACCTTAATCTTGTCGCCTTCCTTTATACCGGCGTCCTCGACTGTCTCAAGGCGTTTCCAGTCTATCTCAGATATGTGGAGCAGACCGTCCTTGCCCGGCATTATCTCTACGAAACATCCGTAAGGCATGATTGAGCGTACCGTTCCCTCGTAGGTCTCGCCCACTTCGGGTATTGCCACGATGGCTTTTATCTTGCTCATTGCGGCTTCTATGCAGTCCTTGTTTGCCGCGCTCACCTGCACCTTGCCCACACCGTCGATCTCGTCGATGGTTATTATGGCGCCGGTGTCTTCCTGTATCTGCTGTATGATCTTGCCGCCCGGACCTATCACCGCACCGATGAACTCCTTGGGAATCTCAATCTGTACGATGCGCGGAACCTGCGGTTTGAGTTCAGGTCTCGGCTCGGCTATTGTCTCGGTGAGCTTGCCGAGGATGTACTCCCGTCCGGCTTTTGCCTGCATGAGAGCCTTCTCCAGAATCTCGAAGCTCAGTCCGTCGCACTTGATGTCCATCTGTGTGGCAGTCAGACCGTCCTTTGTTCCTGTTGTCTTGAAGTCCATGTCGCCGAGGTGGTCCTCATCGCCGAGGATGTCGCTCAGCACGGCATACTTGTCCTCTCCGGGGTTCTTGATGAGTCCCATGGCAATTCCGCTCACCGGTTTCTTCATCGGAACGCCTGCGTCCATCAGCGCGAGTGTGCCCGCGCAGACTGTCGCCATGGATGACGAACCGTTGCTCTCGAGAATCTGCGATACGAGACGCACGGTGTAGGGGAAGTCCTCCGGTATCTGCCCTTTGAGCCCGCGCCATGCCAGATGTCCGTGTCCTATCTCGCGGCGACCCACACCCCGCTGTGCCTTAGCCTCTCCTGTGCAGAACGGCGGGAAGTTGTAGTGCAGCAGGAAACGCTGGTATCCGCGGTCGAGCACGTCATCAACGAGTTTCTCGTCGAGCTTCGTTCCCAGTGTACAGGTGGTGAGGCTCTGTGTCTCTCCACGTGTGAAGATGGAGCTTCCGTGCGGCATCGGCAGCGGTGACACCTCACACCAGATGGGGCGTATCTCGTCTGTCTTGCGTCCGTCGAGGCGTTTGCCCTCGTCGAGAATGCAGCGGCGCATAGAGTCGCGCATCACATCGTCGTAGTAGCGGCTTATCATTCCGTGCTTCTCTTCGAGCTCCTCGGGTGTCAGGTCAGCGTGTGCGGCGTCATATTCTGTAGTGAAGTCCTCTATGATCTGTGCGAAAGCCTCCTCGCGTTTCTTCTTGTCGTGGTCGCCAGCCTCGGCAATAGCGTAGCACTTGTCGTATGTCTTGCGGCGCACATCCTCGCGCAGTTCGTCGTCGTTCACCTCATGGCAGTACTCGCGCTTCACGTCGGTGCCGAGTTCTTTCGACAGTTCTGTCTGCAGCTCGCACATCGGTTTGATGGCGTCCATGGCAGCCTTGAGCGCTCCGATCATGTCCTGTTCGGACACTTCTTTCATCTCGCCTTCCACCATCATGATGTTTTCTGCGGAGGCACCCACCATGATGTCCATGTCGGCACTCTTCATCTGCTCGTATGTAGGGTTTATTACATACTGTCCGTCTACGCGAGCCACGCGCACTTCAGAGATGGGGCATTCAAACGGAATATCTGAACAAGCCAGAGCGGCTGATGCTGCAAATCCTGCCAGAGCGTCGGGCTGGTCAACGCCGTCGGCGCTGAGGAGCATGACGTTCACATAAACCTCTGCGTGGTAGTTGGAGGGGAAGAGGGGCCGTAACACACGGTCGACAAGGCGGGACGTGAGTATCTCGTTGTCGCCGGCTTTTCCCTCGCGCTTTGTGAATCCGCCCGGGAATCGTCCGGCAGCGGCATACTGCTCTCTGTAGTCTACCTGGAGAGGCATGAAGTCTGTTCCGGGAACTGCATCCTTTGCGGCACAAACAGTGGCGAGGAGCACTGTGTTGCCCATGCGGAGCACACATGATCCGTCGGCTTGCTTTGCCACTTTCCCGGTCTCAATGCTGATGGTTCTTCCATCAGGCAGTGATACTGTTTTCGTAATTACGTTCATCTAATATTACATCTAATAAAATAAAATCGGACAAAGATAACCAAATAATGTGGAATGTGCTACAAATCAGCCTTTTTATTATTATTTTTTATGAAAAGAAAACCGCGTGTTACGATGGTCTGTATGTCATGTCTGCTTGCCTCGGCATGATGCCGTGGCGGTGTCTCTGTTTTAATGCCGTTTAGTGGAATGCGCGATGTGATGTTTTACTGTTTGTCGGATGGAGTTTTATAAATATTACATTTTGAAATTAATTTCAAACAAATTGTTTCATTATGAATGCTTGTTAACGGTTTTTATATATCTTTGTGACCGTTACGTAGGGCTGATGCGGACAGATTGTATCAGCTGTACGGACGTTGTTTCTTTAAAAAATTAAAGCGTATGAGAAAACTTTTACTTTCGTCGTTTGTGCTTTTCAGTGTCATGCTGAACGCACAGACAAGTTTCAAGAGCGGTCTGCTCACCTATACTGTAACGGGTGAGGGGACAGTTGAAGTGTCGGGTGCCGACAGCAAGGACGCCTCCGGTGAGCCCGTGACCGACTATGTTATACCCGAAAAGGTTGAGAACGGAGGAGTGTCGTACAGTGTCACAGCCATAGGCGAGGAAGCCTTCCATTGGAGCGACCTCAAGTCGGTGACTCTTCCTCAGACCATCGAATCAATCAAGCGTTCGGCTTTCAATACGGCGCGGAACCTCACTTCCATAACGCTTCCTGCCGGACTGAAGCATATAGGAGAATATGCTTTCGACTATGCCGGACTCACATCCATAAAGATTCCCGACTCGGTTGAGGATATAGGGGGCAACGCTTTCTTCGCCTGCGGTTCGCTTGCCACGGTGGAGCTGGGCAGCGGTCTGAAGTCAATAGGTGAGGCGGCGTTCTACAAGTGCGCGTTCTCTGAGATAGAGTTGCCTGAAGGTGTGACGAGCATTCCCACCGCCCTGTTCTACAACTGTGCCAATCTGAAGTCGGTGAAGCTGCCTTCCGGTCTGAATACCATCGGCAAGCGTGCGTTCCGCGAGTGCACCTCCCTCGCCTCGATAGACCTTCCTTCAAGCGTGAGCTACATAGGTGAGGACGCGTTCCTCATGTGCACCGCGCTCACGAGCCTGCAACTTCCGGCGTCGCTCGAGGAAGTGGGAGTGAACTTTATAGCCAACACCGGCATCACCACTCTCACCGTGGAGAGCGGCAACGAGAACTTCGTGGCAGACGGAGGAGTGATATACAGCACCAACAGGAAAGTGCTCTACGCCGCACCGACAAAAGGACTCTACGAGCTTACTCTTCCGAAATCGTGCATCGGCATATACGGCGGCGCGTTCTCCGGCAGTGAGATAAAGAAGGTGACCCTTCCCGAAGGATTCCTCGCGGTGGACAACTACGCTTTCTGCGAGTCGGCTCTCGAGAGCATAAACCTGCCGTCGTCGATGGTGATGATAGGCGAGCAGGCTTTCGCAGCCACGCAGCTCACGGAGGTGACACTGCCCGAACGCACGGAGACACTATACAGCGCGGCTTTCGCGGGATGTGAGAAGCTGACCACAGTAACAATCCCCTCTGGACTCAGATACATCAGCAACCGCGTGTTCTTGGGCTGCACCGCGCTGAAGACAATCAACTGTCTGGGTGCCACCCCGCCCGAACTTGAAGAGATATACGAACCGTATGAGGACCAGTTCTACGGCGTAAGCGGAGCCACACTCTACGTGCCGAAGGGCTGTGCGGCATCCTACCGCGACGCAGGATACGGCACGTCGCTCACAATAGAGGAGACAGACAAGGGCGTGTTCACGCACGTGTCTACCACTCCCGCTGCCGGAGCCAAGGTGGAGCCGGGCTGGATGCCGATGTCGGTTGAGGTGGAGTTTGCCGAGCCTGTCACCGTTGTCAACGTCTCGCCTTACGCAAGTCTGTTCGACGGTCAGCTTGCGGGAGGCAGGGAGATACTGCCCGACGACGGATGGAAAGCCACTGTGAGCGACAAGAGCAAGAACACGCTCGTGGTCTGGGGCTCCGACTACGACGGATTCACAAACGCCTTCAAGGCTGAGAAAGGACACGGCTACACTGCCGTAATACCTGCCGGAGTGGTGAAGAACGCTGCTGGCGAGCTCAACGGACAGATAGTCATCAGGTTTGTCTGCGACGAGTCGACGGGCATAGTAAGCACGGACGCTCCGGCAGACGTGAAGGTCACGGCACGCTACGACCTCAACGGGCGCAAGCTTGACAAGGCAGTCAGGGGCATCAACATCGAGAGACTGTCTGACGGCACTGTGCGCAAGGTTGTCGTGAAATGACATGCCTGACGGCTGGAGGCGTGCCTGCGCGACGGCACGATAAGGCATATGAATGAAAGGAGACAGACGTATGGGAACATATCTTCCTGACGTCTGTCTCTCTTTTTTGTCCGGAGAGTTCATTGCGGACGCGCTTGCAATGAACCGTCATCCGTTCCTTTCTGTCTGGAAAAACGCCACGCGACGCGCCGGCAGTGCGACGTCCGCCGCCGCACACAGCCGTCTTTCCGTGCATTATAAGTCATTTTCTGCAAATAAATACATCCGTGTTGTGCTGCGGACGAAAATAATCGCTAACTTTGTGTGCTATATACAGACTCATAAAAAACACGACTTATGATTATGAAAAACATCCTACGCAGGTCAGCGGCTTATCTCATGGCGACGCTCATACTGCTCGCACAACTCATACCTGTGCCTGCATTTGCCTTGCGCGGTGCCGGTTCTGACGGCGCAAACCTTTCTGACAGCCGGTGGCGTGGACGCCGCGTGGCATTCCTTGGAGACTCCATCACCGACCCGCATCACGTGGGCACCACCCGCTGCTACTGGGAGTTTCTTGCCGACATGCTCGGTATAGTGCCGCTGGTGTATGGCGTCAACGGCCATCAGATGAGCGACCTGTACGGTCAGGCACAACGTCTGCTCGCCGAGCAGGGCGACAGTGTGGACGCCATAGTGGTGTTCGCCGGAACAAACGACTATAACGGCGGCGTGCCACTTGGCGAATGGTATGATACGGGCGAGCGCGAGACCGTTGTGGGCGGAGGCGTGAAGACAGTGCGTAAATACCGCACGCCCGTGATGAGCGGAGCCACGTTCAGAGGCAGGATAAACATGCTGATGGACTTTCTGAAGACCCATTATCCCGACAAACAGATAATGATGCTCACTCCGATACACCGCGCCTACGCATGTTTCGGACCGGACAACGTCCAGCCTGACGAGCGGTTTGCCAACAGCGTCGGCGCTTTCTTCGACGAATATGTGGATGCCGTGAGGGAGGCGGCTGGTGTGTGGGCAGTGCCCGTGATAGACCTCAACAGCCTGAGCGGACTCTATCCGCTCAACGACTCGTTCGTCCACTGTTTCAGCAACGGCAAGACCGACCGCCTGCACCCCAACGCCGAAGGGCACAGACGCATGGCTCTGACCATCGCCTGCCAGATGATGGCGTTGCCTGCGACGTTCGACTGACCGGCGGCGGAGCGGCAGGCATGTCACCGGACGCCTTGTCCTTGCTGCCCGTGCAGCCGTGACAGCATTCCCGTTTTGACGGTTTTTCCGGCGTAAAGACACATCTATGCCAGATATGATTTATAATATCGTTTTATATTTTATATCTGATTATGATTGAATATTCTTAATCATACTACGGCTGAATGTTAAAACAATGCCGTGAATGCGCGTGTTTCTCCGCACCGAATGCTTTTCCGCACGTTATACCGCGTGTTTTTCAGCTTTTCCGCAATGTGCTGACCGCCAGACGGTTGGGCGGAAAGAACGCGTCCTCATGATATTTTTCTTTTTACGGAACGGGCTTTTCCATGATGCGGAAAAGCCCGTTCCGCAGTGTTACAAAGCCTCTTCCGGACGATGGAACGGTCTTTTACGTGAGACGGAACGGGCTTTCCGGCACACCGGATACCTCCGGAAGGCATGACGGCAAAGTGCTTTCGGTGCGTCTGAATGCGTTTTCCTGCCCCGTCATCATGTTTCCGCAGCATCGCGGCATGGCTTTTACTGGCATGTGTTTTAACTTAAAACTGTTAATTGCGGGGACGCTTACACAGTTGAGTGGGAGTGGGGCGGATGGCGCATAAACGCGCCGGGATTTTCTTGCATGGCTCTCTGGGCGGTGTGGGACATGAATCCGTAAAACTGGTATATATGTCCGTCAAAGAGGTATTGTGCCGTATTTGTATCGTAAGTATCTTTGCATCGAACAACAAAACATACTTGCGATATGAACATAAAAACCGTAATGACAGCGGCTGTTATGGCTGCCGCTTTGACAACCGATGCCCAGACGGCATATAAAAACGATACTGATATGGACAGACTTGAATTGACAAAAGAGTGGGACAAGACATTCCCGAAGAGTGAGAAAGTGAGTCATGAGAAAGTGACGTTCCGCAACCGTTACGGCATAACGCTTGCGGCAGACCTCTACAAGCCCGTCGGCGCGGACGGCAAGTTGCCTGCTCTGGCGGTGTGCGGTCCGTTCGGAGCCGTGAAGGAGCAGGCTTCAGGTCTTTATGCTCAGGAACTGGCAAAGCGCGGGTTCCTCACCATAGCCTTCGACCCGTCGTTTACGGGTGAGAGCGGAGGCAGTCCGCGCTATGTGGCGTCGCCCGACATCAATACCGAAGACTTCTGCGCGGCGGTCGACTTGCTGTCCGTCCGCGATGATGTGGATGCCTCGCGCATAGGCATTCTCGGCATATGCGGGTGGGGCGGACTCGCTCTCAACGCGGCTGCTGTGGACACCCGCATAAAGGCGGCGGTGGCTTCGACGATGTATGACATGAGTCGCGTGACGGCAAACGGATATTTTGATGAGACTGACAGTGCCGGAGCGCGCAACGCCATGCGCCGCATGCTCAGCTCGCAGCGCACTGAGGACTACCGCAACGGGACGTACGCGCGCGCCGGAGGAGTGGTGGATCCGCTGCCTGAGGACGCTCCGCAGTTTGTGAAGGACTATCATGCCTACTATAAGACGGAGCGTGGCTATCACAGACGGTCGCTCAACTCCAACGACGGATGGAACACCACGTCGGCTCTCTCTTTCCTCAACATGCCGCTGATGACATACATCGGAGAGATAGAGAATGCGGTGATGATAGTACACGGAGAAAAAGCCCACTCGCGCTATTTCGGTGAGGACGCTTTCAGACGTCTGAAGGGCGACAACAAGAAACTGCTGATTGTGCCGGGAGCGAGCCACACCGACCTGTATGACAACATGGAGAAGATACCTTTCGGCAGCATAATGGAGTTCTACCGCACGTATCTTCGCTGACCCGGATGTGCGCGGTCACGCCCGTGAGGTAATCCTGCGGCACGGGCAGAAGTACAAGACGAAACGTATCAGAGAGGCGGATATACAGAACCGGGACATCATTCGCGCGTCGTGGCTGCGTAATGATGTCCCGGTTTTCAATATGTGTCTTGTCTGTCCCGGCATTGCCGCCGTTATTCCGAACAAGTCATCAGACTTCCATTCTTGTTTCATGCTGTTGTCAGGCGGACTGTATCCTGCTTTATCGAAGATGTGACGGACTGCACCGGGAAAAAACCTGATGCAAGATGACTGCGGCAGTGCGTAAGAAGGACGAAGGGCTGACAATGAACCTTAAACGTATAATCGGTGTTCTGATGACCGATTCAGTGTTATAGCTTATGTGCACTTATTTGCCTTCGTTCTTAGGCTTCAGTATCGCCGCATACTCCTCAGGCGACCTCAGCAGGCGTATAGCCTCCTTCATCTGCTTGTCGTAGCGCAGGGCGTTCTCTATGGCACCTCGCTGGAAGTAGTATGCCGTCACGATGTCGGACGACAGAATCTGTTTTATCATCCTCTTGTTATAGTCGAAGTCGAGATCCTTTGCGATGTTGTGACTCAGTTTTTTCTCCAAAGCCTCAAACTCGGGTTTGGCGTCCTCGTAGTAGCCTTCGAACTTGGCGAGCTTAACGAGTTCCTCGAGACATTTCTCACTCACGCGGTCGTAAGTGAAGCTGCTTGCGATGACGCGCTGCTTGAACTGCTCGTAGTCGGAGTCGCTTATCTCGAACTCCGCCGCCGGGGCTATCGTGGGGTGAGCCTTGATGTAGTCCACCACATAGTTGAACATGAGGTCTGTGGTGTCCACGCGCTGCAGGTAGTAGGCTATGTTCGGCAGCGAGTCAGGCTCTATCTTGATGTCCGGCTCTATGCCTCCGCCGTCGTGCACGATGCGTCCGTTGCGTGTGCGGAACTCACGTGTGAGCGAGTCGGGCACGTGTTCGGTGTATCCGCCCTGCGAGTGCTTGTAGTTGATAGCCTGTATGCAGCGTCCGCTGGGAGTGAAGTATTTGGCTGTGGTGAGCTTTAGGTTGCCGTTGTAAGGCAGCTGCACGTTGGGCACCTGTACGAGTCCCTTGCCGTAGGTGCGTGTTCCCATTATCACTGCCCGGTCGAGGTCTTGCAACGCTCCGCTTGTTATCTCGCTGGCACTTGCCGTTATGCCGTTCACCAGGACTACTATCGGCATCACCGTGTCGATTGGTTCGACGGTGGTCTTATAGTCTCGGTTGGAACGCTGCATCTTGCCTTTCATGGACAGCAGGTCGGTGTTTTTGGGGATGAAGATGTTGAGTATGGACAGAGCCTCCTGCACCGAGCCGCCTCCGTTGTTGCGCAGGTCGAGCACGAGTCCTTTCGCTCCTTGCTTCTTCAGGTCGATGAACGCGCGGCGGAAATCCTTCGCGCAGTTCTCGCCAATGTACGAGTCGAGGTCTATGTAGCCTATGTCGCCGTCCTGCATGCCGTAGTATGGCAGGTCGGGCATCTGTATAGCCTTGCGCTGTATCTTGAAAGTCATGTCCTTGCCTGTGGTCGGACGGTGTATCTTAAGCTCGAGAGTGGTGCCCGCCGTGCCGCGCAGGTGCTCGCTTACATAGGCGTTTGTCTTGTCGGTCATGTCCTCCCCGTCGATGCTCAGTATGATGTCGCCCTTCTTCAGACCCACCTCCGCCGCCGGCATATTCTCATAAGGCTCGTTTATGACAACCCTTTTCAGAGTGAAGTTGTAGCTTATTATCGAGCCGATGCCCGCATATTTTCCTGTCAGCATCTGCTTGAACTCCGCCGATTTGTCCTCGGGGTAATATTCGGTGTAGGGGTCGAGGC
The DNA here is from genome assembly GCF_900079775.1 of Leyella lascolaii. Classification (GTDB taxonomy): domain Bacteria; phylum Bacteroidota; class Bacteroidia; order Bacteroidales; family Bacteroidaceae; genus Prevotella; species Prevotella lascolaii. Next base: position 245,306 of record NZ_LT556034.1, read on the forward strand.
TGCGCAGCATCGCCTTTATGCCGTTGCCTATCACCTCGTCGGCGTCGAGCGTATCCACATACATGAGGTCGAGATTCTTGTATATGGCATTGAACACATCGAGGTTTTTCGCCACCTTGAAGTTGTGGTCATCGTTTTTCTGCGCGAGAGCCGTGACGGCGCCAAGCAGCATCACGCAGAACAGTATGTTTTTTCTCATAATCGGCTTATATATAAATATAATGTGGTAATTGTACGTAAAGAGTGTGTGAAGGTAATGCATGCGGGCGGAAAGAGAGCTTGCTTTCAGTTTCCTGGGCGCGGCTTACCTTATGCAAAGGTAATGCAAGGCGAGTGCAACAGCAAGTCGGTAAGACTGGATTTTACCGTACTTGATACTGCCGAGCCGAAGCTTACCTTATGCAAAGGTAATGCCAACGAATGGAAAGAGAGCTTGCTTTCAGTTTCCTGAGTGCAGCTTACCTTATGCAAAGGTAATGCAAGTTATGTGCCGGACAAAATAAAATGTATTTATTTTTCATAATACGGCATGGCGCAACGCCGGTTTTTCAATGCGCGGTGGCGTGTCATGCATGTAAACACGCCCTTGCACGCATCTCCGAAACGCCCCTGTGGAATGTCGGATAAGCCCTTCCGCTGCCGTAAAACACAGTTTAATACATGCCGACACACCCATAATGACGTTTTTTTGAGATAAATTTGAAATTTTTCGCGAAAATGTTTGGCGGAATGAAAAAAACGCTGTACTTTTGCATCGCAATTAAGGCAAATGCTTCAATAGCTCAGTTGGTTAGAGCACCTGACTGTTAATCAGGGGGTCGTTGGTTCAAGCCCATCTTGAAGCGCACTAAAGGAACTGCATCAGGCAGTTCCTTTTTTGTTTCCGGATGTTTTTGTTTTACGGAGGAAAGGTATGAGGAACGCTATGCCGCTGTGGTGTTTTTGCGTCACTGTAGTGTGCCGTGCGCGTTGATACTGGAATGCGATGGCGTGATGGGACAGGCTTGCTCGCATGACAGGAATTGTCTGTTTGGCGTGCGGAATGGTGCGTTTGGCAGAGTGGGCGAAGTGTTGTGTGGAATGAAAAATGCACAGTACGGAAGTAAAAAATATTGACAGCACTTTTTTGTGAAATAGGTTTTTCGGAATGTCCGAGGCAGTGCGGATAGTTGGGGAAACAGGTTCGGATGTGTCATTTTCTTGCTTTCCGTTGGCGGGAAAGGCGGTTTTGTGTTACGGAAAAGACTCTTTTTGGTTGCGGATAAGGCTGTTTTATGGTGTTGAAAAGGCTGTTTTGTGGTGCGAAAAAGGCTCTTTCGGGTTGCGGAAAAGGCTTTTCGGGGCAGACGAAGGGTGGATGGTGTGTGGCTGTGTGGTGTATATGGCTGGCTGTCAGAGGGTTGTCTTAAATGCGGAAAAATCGCGTATTTGTGGAAGAAGTTACTCTGTTCCGGTTTTAAAGCATTCTCGTGGAGTTGTCGTTGGATGTTTTTTCTCATTTTTGCGTAATGATTCCGTTTTCCGTTCCCTACGGAGATGTATTTTTGTTTGGGTGTAGTGGCGGGGCAGTGCGTAGGGAATTAATAAGCAGAGTGTAAGGAATTAAAGAGTGGTGTGTAGGGAATTAAGGGAATGTGTGCAAGGAAATAAGGAGTGGTATATATGGAAATAAGGGATGGTGTGTAAGCGGTCAGGAAAAGATGTACGGGAAGCTGAGGAATGGCTTGTAGGGAGCGATGGAATGGTATGTAAGGAATTAATTTGCAATGCATTTGCAGAAAAGATGCAAAATATTTGTGCGCGTGCGGAATAATTCGTAAATTTGCAGCATTCAGAGGAATGAGGGGCTCCGACACAGGGCTCCTCATTTTATTTAACCAATTATATATGATAGACAAAAACGTCGTAAAAGGTATTGTAGAACAGTGGCTGGAGGACAAGGACTATTTTCTTGTGGATGTCGAAGTCAGCCCGGATGATAAGATCGTGGTGGAGATAGACCACGCCGACGGTGTGTGGATAGAGGACTGTGTGGAGCTGAGCCGCTTCATCGAAGAGCGTCTGAGCCGCGATGAGGAAGACTACGAGCTTGAGGTAGGTTCGGCTGGTCTGGGTCAGCCTTTCAAGGTGCCGCAGCAGTATGAGTGCTTTGTCGGCAAGGAGGTTGAGGTGCTCGACGGAGACGGCCGTAAGGTCAAGGGGCTGCTCAAAAGCGTGGACGGCAATACGTTCGTGGTGAGTGTGGCTGAGAAAATGAAGGTTGAGGGCAAGAAACGCCCGCAGACTGTCGAGGTGGACCACACTTACGAGATGGATAAAGTGAAATATACAAAATACTTAATAAACTTCAAATAAAGCTATGGCAGCAATGAAAAAAGAACCGGTCGTGAGCATGTTCGACTCTTTCAAAGAATTTAAGGAGACGAAAAACATTGACCGTACCACGTTGGTGAGCGTGCTTGAGGAGAGCTTCCGCAACGTTCTTGCCAAGATATTCGGCAGTGACGAGAACTTCGACGTCATTGTCAATCCGGACAAGGGCGACTTCGAGATATACCGCAACCGTGTCGTTGTGGCAGACGATGAGGTGGAGGACGACAACAAACAGATTTCGCTGACAGAGGCAAGAAAGATTGAGCCCGACTATGAAGTGGGAGAAGACGTGTCCGAACGTGTCGATTTCGAGAAGTTCGGACGCCGTGCCATCCTCAATCTGAGGCAGACTCTGGCTTCGAAGATACTTGAGCTGGAACACGACTCATTATATAATAAGTATAAAGACCGCGTCGGACAGATCATTGCCGGTGAGGTGTATCAGGTGTGGAAGCGCGAGGTGCTCGTGGTGGACGACGAGAACAACGAGCTCATCCTGCCGAAGATGGAGCAGATACCGAACGACACCTATCACAAGGGCGAGACCATCAGGGCAGTCATACACCGTGTGGACAACGAGAACAACAACCCGAAGATTATCCTTTCTCGCACAAGCCCGGTGTTCCTCCAGCGTCTGCTCGAGGCTGAGGTGCCCGAGATAGCCGACGGACTCATTTCCATCCGTAAGATAGCCCGCATGCCGGGCGAGAGAGCCAAGGTGGCTGTGGAGAGCTACGACGAGCGCATCGACCCCGTGGGAGCGTGCGTGGGAGTGAAGGGAAGCCGCGTGCACGGCATAGTGCGTGAGCTGTGCAACGAGAACATAGACGTCATCAACTACACCGCGAACACCAAGCTCTTCATACAGCGCGCGCTCAGTCCCGCCAGAATATCGAGCATCAACGTGGACGAGGAGAACCACAAGGCGGAGGTGTTCCTCAAGCCCGAGGAGGTGAGCCTTGCCATCGGACGCGGCGGACTCAACATAAAGCTCGCGTCGATGCTTACCGAATACACCATCGATGTGTTCAGGGAGATTGACGACAATGAGGCTGACGAGGACATATATCTTGAAGAATTCTCCGATGAGATAGACCAGTGGGTTATCGACGCCATACGTTCCATCGGACTGGACACGGCGAAGGCTGTGCTCAACGCGCCCCGCGAGATGCTTGTCGAGAAGGCGGATCTGGAGGAAGAGACCGTCGACAACGTGCTCAGGATTCTCAAGGCGGAATTCGAGGGATAATGACACAGAGCGTAGCCCGCACTTGTTGCCGGCTGCGCCTTACTGTTGTGAATCAGCTTGTTGATTTTAAGTATATTAGAAGAAAGAACACAGAAAAGCGCCGTCCGCACCGGACTGACAGGAAAAGTGCGGCGTGCGCGTCATGAAAATAATAAATATGAGCATCAGGTTAAATAAAGCATTACGTGAATTGAACATAGGACTCCAGACGGCAGTGGAGTTCCTTGAGAAAAGAAGTGAACTGGGCGAAGTGAAACCGGAGCCGAGCTTCAAACTCAACGATGAGCAGTATCAGGCTCTCATGCGTGAGTTCCAGCAGGACAAGGAGGTGAGGACGCAGGCTGAAAAACTTCAGTTGAAGAAACCGAAGGAGAAGAAGCGTGCGCAGGGACCGAAGGATCACCGTGCCGACAAACTTCTTTCCACCGCCTCGCAGCAGCAGTACAAGCCATTGGGCAAGATAGATCTCGACAGCATCAACAAACCAGCTGCCGCGAGAAAAGTTTCTGTGCCTGATGCGGAAAAGGAAAAGGAACACAAGACTGATGCCGGCAGTCAGGTGAAATCCGTTGATAAAAACCTATCTGAACCAACCCAGACAATTAATGCTCCAGCTGAGGCTGCCCCGCAGGCTGCCGCAGACACGCGCGTTGATGACACTGAAAAAAATAATACCGACAACGTGATTGAAGTAAAGAAGACAGAAAAGAACAACGTGAAGAATGAGCCGGGAGTCGGGAAGACTGAGCCGGAGAAGAAGGAGGCTTCCGCAAGACACAACACCGCGGAGGGCACTAAAGCCTCCACAAACATATTCACGACCAAGAGTGAGAAGAAAATCCTGAATGCCACAAAGGTGAATGTGCTCGGGCGTATCGACCTCGACGCGCTCAACCAGAGCACCCGCCCGAAGAAGAAAACAAAGGAGGAGAAACGCAAGGAACGCGAGGAGAAGGTGATGCAGCAGCGTGGCGAGAAGAAGAAACGCGAGCGCATCAACAAGGTGAGAGTCGACATCAACGCCGCATCACAGCAGGAAGCGCAGCGCGCGGCGGACAACAAGTCGGGCTCCGGTAAGAAAAAGAAGAACAAGAACCGTAACCACAAGCCCATCGAGGTGAACGAGGAGGACGTCGCACGTCAGGTTAAGGAGACGCTCGCAAGGCTCACCAACAAGCAGAACCAGAACAAGAAGGGCGCCAAATACCGCAAGGAGAAGCGCGAGGCTGTGCAGGAGAAGCTCAATGAGGAGCGTCTTGAGGAGCGCAAGGAGAGCAAGGTGCTCAAGCTGACGGAATATGTCACCGTGAGCGAACTTGCCAACATGATGAACATCTCCGTCAACCAGGTCATCGGAACCCTTATGAGCGTGGGCATCATGGTGTCCATCAACCAGCGTCTGGACGCCGAGACCATCAACCTCGTAGCCGAGGAATTCGGCTTCAAGACCGAATATGTGAGCGCTGAGGTGCAGGAAGCCATCACCGAGACCGAGGACGACGAGAACGACCTTCTGCCGCGCGCGCCCATCGTTACGGTAATGGGTCATGTGGACCACGGCAAGACCTCGCTGCTCGACTACATACGCAAGACAAACGTCATAGCCGGAGAGGCGGGCGGAATAACGCAGCACATCGGTGCCTACAACGTGAGACTGGAGGACGGCAGACGCATAACGTTCCTCGATACTCCGGGACATGAGGCGTTCACAGCTATGCGTGCGCGCGGTACTCAGGTCACTGATATAGCCATCATCATCATCGCTGCGGACGACAGTGTGATGCCTACCACCAAGGAGGCGATAGCACATGCGCAGGCAGCGAACGTGCCGATGGTGTTCGCCATAAACAAGATTGACAAGCCGGGAGCCAATCCCGACAAGATAAGGGAGGACCTCGCCAACATGAATCTGCTTGTAGAGGAGTGGGGAGGAAAGTACCAGTGTCAGGAGATAAGCGCAAAGAAGGGCATTGGAGTAAAGGAACTGCTCGAGAAAGTGCTGCTTGAGGCGGAGATGCTCGACCTTAAGGCGAACCCCGCGCGCAAGGCTACCGGCTCAATCATCGAGTCGTCTCTCGACAAGGGACGCGGCTACGTGTCTACCGTGCTCGTGTCAAACGGTACGCTGAAGGTGGGCGACAATGTCATCGCGGGAACCAACTACGGACGCATCAGGGCAATGTTCAACGAGCGCAACAGCCGCATAGAGAGTGCCGGACCGGCTGAGCCGGCAATCATCCTCGGTCTTAACGGCGCGCCGACAGCAGGCGACACGTTCCATGTTCTGGACACAGAGCAGGAGGCACGCGACATTGCCAACAAGCGTCTGCAGCTCCAGCGCGAGCAGGGACTGCGCACACAGAAGCGTCTTACGCTCTCCGACATAAGCCACCGCATAGCCCTCGGCTCGTTCAAGGAGCTCAACATCATCGTCAAGGGCGACACCGACGGAAGTATAGAGGCGTTGAGCGACTCGTTCATAAAGCTGTCCACGGAGAAGATAAAGGTGGATGTCATCTACAAGGCTGTGGGTCAGATATCAGAGAGCGACGTCACTCTGGCAGACGCTTCCGACGCCATCATCGTGGGATTCCAGGTGCGTCCGTCGGCTGCGGCGCGCAAGCAGGCTGAGCAGGACGGCGTGGAGATAAACACCTATTCAGTCATCTACGATGCCATAGACGATGTGAAGTCGGCTATGGAAGGCATGCTTGAGAAGGTGAAGAAGGAGATTGTCACCGGACAGGTGGAGGTGCGCGAGGTCTACAAGATATCGAAGGTGGGCACGGTTGCCGGCGCTTATGTCACCGAAGGAAAGGTTCACCGCACCGACCGCGCACGTGTCGTACGCGACGGCATCGTCGTACACACCGCGGACATCAATGCCCTGAAGCGTTATAAGGACGACGTGAAGGAGGTGGCAGCCAACTTCGAGTGCGGTATAAGCCTTGTCAACTTCAACGACATTCAGGTGGGCGACATCCTCGAGACATTCACCGAGATAGAGGTACAGCAGAAACTCTGACGCCACGTTCCGCGTGTCATCGGCTTGAAAAGATAAATAAAGATATCATACTGTGCCGGGAAAACGTTCCGTGAGGATGGTTTTTCCCGGCTTTTTTATTACGGAAAGACGGTTGTCCAGCCGATTTATGACGGAATAAATGATTCTTCCGTTGCTACGGACAGGTATTGCGCGCTTAGTGTTGGCGTGGCGTCGCACCGCCCTTGCGTAATGGGCGTCACCTCCGGGTGTGTCGGATAGCAATGAGAAAAAATACTTTCATTCATCCGCTGGCGTTGTTCCTGAACGTAGCGGACAAAACACAGAAAACATATATGGCATATGAGTAAGTCAGAAATTTCCTTTTCGCTTTTTCCGCACGGTTACGCACAGGTGCGCACATGGCTGATGCCGTTTCTTCTCCTTGTGCTTTCAGCGCGTGCGTATGCCGGCAGTCTGCCGGTGATATACATCGACACGCCCGGCTCTTCGGCGATAACCTCACGCGACAAATGGACGAAAGGATGCCGCATGAGGATAGTGATGCCCGATGGAACCGAGGATTTCTGCTCAAGCGACGTGGATGTGAAGGGTCGGGGACACTCCACCTTTACCAAACCGAAAAAGCCTTACGCCATCCGTCTCGACGGCAGACATCCCCTTCTCGGCATGGCTCCGGGCAAGCGGTGGGCACTGCTCGCCAATTTCATGGACCACAGTCTGATGCGCAACATGCTCGCCCTCGAGCTCGCGCGCCGCACCTCTCTTGCATGGACACCTGACTGTCGGCAGGTGGATGTTGTGGTGAACGGACAGCCGCAGGGCTGCTATCTGCTTTGCGAACAGATAAGGGTGGCGCGCGGTCGCGTTGAAATCGACGAAAAACGCGGATTCCTTTTCGAGCTCGACAGCTACGACGACGGCTCTCCTCGATTCCATACCGCTCACCGGAGGCTGCCCGTCAACATCAAGTCTCCCGACCCGCCGACCTCCGACATGATGGAAAAAGCCCGTCGGATGTTCGATGAAATCGAGCAAAAACTCTATTCCCCACATCCCGACATGAACGGTATATACGACAGATATATTGACTCCACGTCGTTCGCCGACTGGTGGCTGGTGCACGAGATAGCGCAGAACGCCGAGCCTAACGGTCCCCGCAGCTGTTACATGTATTGCGGCGAGGACGGCAGACTCACTGCCGGACCTGTCTGGGACTTCGACCTTGCCTTCATCTCTGTGGGCGTTGACGCGGGAGGCGACCTCCGTCCGTCGCGCCTCAACCGCAAGGATGTGCGGCTGCTTACCACAGACAGCCTCTACAACCGCAACGCCCTGTGGTTCGACCGTCTGCTTTCCGACCCGCAGTTTGTCGCTCTCGTGAGGCGTCGATGGCAGGTGCTGAAGGCTCAAATTCCCGATGTAATCGGCGGTTTTGACCGCTGGCGTGCAGAGATAGAGCCTTCCGCGCTTGCCGATGAACGCATGTGGGCATCGCTCGATCCCGCCCGTTTCGACACCTTTGTGTCGTTCCGCTCCTCGTGCGACAATCTTAGAAAGACTTTTCTCGTACGCGTCAGTCGCATGGACGCTCTGCTCTCCACGCTCTGACATGCCTCCCGCATCCCTCCGCCGTCTTCCTGCCTGGCGTCCTCATCGCTCCGTTTCGTTCCATGGACAGGCTTGACGGCAACTTGTTTTTGTATTAATAAAAGACCGATGAAACCGTAAGAATCTGCATAAATATACGTTTCGGAAAGTAAAAAAACACTACAACAGAAAATCGTGAAATAGAAATGCGATTACCCTTTCGTGTCACTCACAGCCCGCGAAAGAGCCTTTCTCATGGCGTCATGATACTGTCTGATAGCCCGAAATGTGCGGTCTCATCACCTGAAGAGCCTTTCCCGCATTGTGAAATGTGCTCTTCCACTTCACAGAAAAGCCCCTTTCATGACGCAATAAAGGCTCTTCCGTGATGTCATAAAGCCTCTTTCGCGAGCCCGAACGTACTCTTTCGTCACACCGTAAAGCCTCTCTTGTCTGTCAGAATATTCTAAATTATTGTATTACAATGCTTTATAAAAACCGCCCGAAACTCGCGTATTTACAACCGCAAGCACTTTCCTCCGCAAATAAACGGCTCTCGTGGAGTTGACGCTGTATGAATATTCACTCCCCGGAGCATTTTCCGCATATTTATACAATCAAAGTATTGTCTTACATTATGATAGTCCATGCACATTCGTTATTGTCGTGTTGATGAATAAAAGGCGCGTGTTACAGTGTTCATACAGTCCGTTCCGCACAGCCGTATGCAAATGTGGGCACGCTAATGGAGAAGATGTGTGATAGTCATTGCGGTTTTACTCTGGGACAATGCCGTTTTTTCACATTCCCGGTTTTCTTTGAATCGCCATCACATACGTCTTGTTCCAAATACAAATATGCATGGTTATATGCTTCGCTATGAAAGAGGTTGTAATAGAGAAAGATGCCCTGTGCAATTTATTTATAATGAAGTCTGTTCGCAACATTCCAAATCCGGCAGTCCGATATAATTTATCCGACATTTATTCAAGCGTGTGATTGATTTGGATGAAACATCGTTCCGGGTTTTGATTTTTTATGTTCCGTTTTTTGTTTTCATTCTTTTTATTCATTATCTTTGTAAACTTGCAGAGCGTGCATATCGCATGCGTACAAGACAACGAAACACAAATGGAGAAGATAAACAACAATCAGAATGAATATGTGCGCAAGGTGGCGGAGCAGAAGTATGCTTTCGGGTTCACCACAGACGTGCATACGGATATAATAGACAAGGGACTTAACGAGGACGTGGTGCGTCTCATCTCGCAGAAGAAGGGCGAACCGGACTGGATGCTCGACTTCCGCCTCAAGGCGTTCGAGTTCTGGAAGACACAGAAACAGCCGTCGTGGGGACACCTCCACCTGCCGGAGATAGACTATCAGGCAATTTCCTACTACGCCGACCCTATGGCGAAGAAGAAGGACGACGGCAAGAAGGAGATAGACCCGGAGCTGATGAAGACGTTCGACAAGCTCGGCATCCCGCTCGAGGAACGCCTTGCGCTCAGCGGTGTGGCGGTGGATGCCATCATGGACTCGGTGTCGGTGAAGACCACTTTCAAGGAGAAGCTCGCGGAGAAGGGCATCATCTTCTGCTCGATAGGCGACGCCATAAAGAACCATCCCGACCTCGTGCGCGAGTATCTCGGCTCGGTCGTGCCCTACAGGGACAACTTCTTCGCCTCACTCAACAGTGCCGTTTTCAGCGACGGCTCGTTCGTCTACGTTCCCAAGGGCGTGCGCTGTCCGATGGAGCTGAGCTCCTATTTCCGCATCAACGCGCGCAACACGGGTCAGTTCGAGCGCACGCTCATAGTGGCGGACGACGACTCCTACGTGTCTTATCTCGAAGGATGTACAGCCCCTATGCGCGATGAGAACCAGCTGCACGCGGCAATCGTGGAGATAGTGGTGAAGGACAACGCCGAGGTGAAGTACTCTACAGTGCAGAACTGGTACCCTGGCGACGAGAACGGACGGGGCGGAGTGTACAACCTCGTGACCAAGCGCGGCGACCTGCGCGGGGTCAACTCCAAACTGTCGTGGACTCAGGTGGAGACCGGCTCAGCCATAACGTGGAAGTATCCGTCGTGCATCCTGCGCGGCGACAACTCTCAGGCGGAGTTCTACAGCGTTGCCGTGACCAACCATTACCAGCAGGCTGACACCGGCACCAAGATGATACACATGGGCAGAAACACGAGCAGCACCATCATAAGCAAGGGCATCAGCGCCGGACACAGCCAGAACTCATACCGCGGACTGGTCAGGGCGACGTCGGGAGCAGACAACGCCCGCAACTACAGCTCGTGCGACAGCCTCCTCCTCGGAAGCGAGTGCGGGGCGCATACGTTTCCTTATATGGACATACACAACGACACGGCGATAGTGGAACATGAGGCTACGACAAGCAAGATAAGCGAGGACCAGCTGTTCTACTGCAACCAGCGGGGCATCTCCACCGAGCAGGCGATAGGGCTGATAGTGAACGGCTATGCCAAGGAAGTGCTCAACAAGCTGCCCATGGAGTTCGCAGTCGAGGCGCAGAAGCTCCTCAGCGTGTCGCTCGAAGGGTCGGTGGGATGACACATATATAATAATGTAGTAAACGGTTTTGTATATGAGACCAACGCATATCGCTGTCTTTGCCATTGCGCTGAGCATGGCGGCAGCCTCCGGCATGGCTCAGGACGATGCGGTAAGACGCTGGGCACTGAGCGTGGGAATAAGTCCGGTGATGCCTGTTGTGACAGGCAATGATGCTCCCTCGACGCAATACGACCCTGTCAAGACGGGCGGAGGACCTGGCTTCTCGGCGCATCTCGAGTATTTCATACCGCATTCCGGATTCTCTGTCGTCGGTGGTTACGACCATGAGGGGCTTTATTACTTCTCGGGAGACGTGTCCGCCACGATGTCGCAGATAATGCTTGGAGGACGGTGGTACTTCCTGTCGCCAGACAAACCGCTGCAACCTTACCTCGGGGCGGCTTCCTTCTGGAACATGTCGGGACGCCGTGCGGCGGGCACGATGAGCATGTCATCCTCGCATACCGTGTATGAACGCGACTATCGGGTGAGCAGTCCGCTGCTCAGTGTCGCGCCTTCTGTCGGGGTGGACATGTATTTCTTCTCGTGCATCGCCCTTGAGGTGGACTACGGATTCCGCCTCGCCGTCGACGGGAAAACAAAGGTGAATACCAGGTACAACGGCTCGGACAGACTCTATGCCACGCGCTCGCCGATGCACCGCCACGCCATTTCCGTGGCTCTGAAGACAACGTTCCCGTTCGCTTTCACGAGAGATGACTTCAGCGGTCTCGTAGATTTTCTGCTCGGTGTGGAGCATCGCCGCACCGTCAAAAAGACTAAGATAAATTTGGATAATTATTAAATACTCACATCAGAAATACATACAGTTATGTTAGAGATAAAAGACCTGCGCGCCAGAATAGGCGACAAAGAGATACTCAAAGGTATAAACCTTACGATAAAGGACGGCGAGACGCACGCCATAATGGGACCTAACGGTTCGGGAAAATCCACACTCAGCGCGGTGCTTACGGGCAATCCGCTGTATGAGGTGACCGCCGGCACAGCGTTCTTCAACGGAAAGAACCTGCTGGAGATGAAGCCGGAGGACCGCGCCAACGAGGGACTGTTCCTCTCGTTCCAGTATCCTGTGGAGATTCCGGGTGTGTCGATGACCAACTTCCTCAGGACTGCCGTAAACGAGAAACGCAAGTATCAGGGACTGCCGGAACTGAAGACAGCCGACTTCCTCAAGCTCATGAACGAGAAAAGAAAGATAGTGGAGCTTGACAGCAAGTTCACCCGACGCTCGGTGAACGAGGGTTTCAGCGGCGGCGAAAAGAAGCGCAACGAGATCTTCCAGATGGCTATGCTCGAACCGAAGCTTGCCATCCTCGACGAGACAGACTCCGGACTGGACATCGACGCGCTGCGAATCGTGGCGGAAGGTGTGAACAAACTGAAGACACCGGAGTCGAGCACAATCGTCATAACCCACTATGAGCGTCTGCTCGACATCATAAAGCCCGACGTGGTTCACGTTCTCTACAAGGGACGGATAGTCAAGACCGCCGGACCGGAGCTGTCGAAGGAGATTGAGAAAAGAGGCTACGACTGGATTAAGGCAGAAATCGGAGAGGAGTGATTATGGGAAGCGAAAAACAGTATATAGACCTTTACGGGTCGGGACGCGACGCATTGTTCAGCCACAGCGCGGCGGCTCTGAACGCCGTCAGGGACAAGGCGTTCGATGATTTCCGGCGTCTCGGTTTCCCCACACGCAAGGTGGAGAAATACAAATACACGGATATGGACGCGATTTTCAGTCCGGACTATGGTCTCAACCTCAATCGTCTGGACATTCCGGTGAACCCTTACGATGTGTTCCGGTGCGACGTCCCTAATCTGAGCACGTCGCTCTACTTCGTGGTGAACGATGCTTTCTACAGCCGGCTCATGCCCAAGTCCACACTTCCGGAGGGAGTTTATGTGGGCTCGTTGAACGCTTATGCCGCCGAAAACCCCGGTTTCATCGCTGATTATTACGCCCGTATCGCCCGGACGGACACTGACGCCGTGACGGCTCTCAACACCATGCTGGCGCAGGACGGACTGCTTGTGCATGTGCCGCGCAACGTAAAGGTAGAGCGCGCCATACAGGTGATAAACATCCTCCGGGCTGATGTCGACCTGATGGTGAACCGCCGTGTGCTCATCGTTCTTGACGAGGGAGCCGAGGCACGACTGCTTTTCTGCGACCATACTGCCGATGAGCGCCGCTTCCTTGCCACACAGGTGACGGAGGTTTACGTTGGGGCGAATGCCTCGCTCGAGCTTTATTGCATGGAGGAGACCCATCATCTGAACAGCCGTGTGAGCAATGTGTACATAGAACAGCAGGCTGACAGCCGTGTGAGCCATAACGTCATAACCCTGCACAACGGCGTGACACGCAACTCCCTTGAGCTCGCTCTCTGCGGAAAAGGGGCGGAGTGTGACGTCAACGGCTTTGTCATCGCCGACAAGGAGCAGCATGTCGACAACAACACTCTCATAGACCACAGGGTGTCGCACTGCACGAGTCATGAGCTCTACAAGTATGTGCTCGACGGCAGGTCCGTCGGTGCGTTCGCCGGAAAGGTGCTTGTTCGCGAGGGTGCGCAGAAGACTGTGTCGGATGAGGTGAACCGTAACCTTTGCGCCACAAAGGAAGCCCGCATGTACACTCAGCCGATGCTCGAGATCTATGCCGACGATGTGAAGTGCTCGCACGGTTCTACCGTGGGACAGCTCAACGACGCCGCACTGTTCTATATGCGCCAGCGCGGCATCCCGGTGAAGGAGGCGCGCCTGCTGCTCGAGTTCGCGTTCATCAATGAGGTCGTTGACAAGATAACGCTCGAACCGCTCCGCGACCGTCTGCATTACCTTGTGGAGAAGCGTTTCCGGGGCGAGTTGTGCAAATGTCAGGGATGCAGCATGTGCAAATAAAAGGTTTTACAGTCATTAAAACATGGTTATGACATACGATGTAAACGCCATACGCAGGGACTTTCCCATACTCTCCACCACAGTCTACGAAAGACCGCTGGTATATCTCGACAATGCCGCCACGACGCAGAAGCCGCTTTGTGTGCTCGACGCCATGCGGCATGAGTATCTCAACGCCAACGCCAACGTGCACCGTGGTGTGCACTATCTGTCGCAGCAGGCAACCGAACTGCATGAGGCGGCGCGCGAGACGGTGCGCCGTTTCATCAATGCCGGAAAGACCGAAGAGGTGATTTTCACACGTGGAACGACAGAGAGCATCAATCTCGTGGCGTCCTCTTTCTGCGAGGAATTCATGAAAGAGGGCGATGAAATCATCGTTTCCGTGATGGAACACCATTCCAACATCGTGCCGTGGCAGCTTCAGGCTGCCCGTCGCGGAGTGGCTGTCAGGGTGATACCGATGAACGATGAGGGCGAGCTTGACATGGAAGCGTATGCCGGCATGTTCACGGAGCGCACCAAGATAGTGAGTGTCGCCCATGTGAGCAACGTCCTCGGAACGGTCAATCCGGTGAGGGAGATGATACGCATTGCCCACTCTCACGGTGTGCCTGTGCTGATAGACGGGGCGCAGAGCACACCGCATTTCAAGGTGGACGTGCAGGAGCTCGACTGTGACTTCTTCGCTTTCAGCGGACATAAGATATACGGTCCCACCGGCATAGGTGTGCTTTACGGCAAGGAAGAGTGGCTCGACCGCATGCCGCCATACCAGGGCGGCGGTGAGATGATAGAGAGCGTGACGTTCGAGAAGACCGTTTTCCAGAGCCTGCCGTTCAAGTTCGAGGCTGGAACTCCTGACTACATAGCCACCCACGGGCTTGCAGTGGCGCTCGATTATGTTAATGATATAGGGTTGGAAAACATCTCTTCGCACGAGCGTGAGCTTACTTCCTACTGCATGGAACAGATGCGTTCCATCGATGGAATCGCCCTTTTCGGCACATCAGAGCATAAGGACGCCGTTGTGTCATTCCTTGTGGGCGACATCCACCATCTCGATATGGGCACGTTGCTCGACCGCCTCGGCATCGCTGTCCGCACGGGTCACCACTGCGCGCAGCCCGTTATGCAGCGTTACGGCATACAGGGTGCGGTGCGCGCTTCGTTCGCCATGTACAACACAAGGGAAGAGATTGACGCGCTTGTAGAGGGAGTCAGACGAGTGAGCCGTATGTTCTGAGTTTCTGAGAATGAAAATGACCTTTTATGAAATAGCGTTAAATATAAGTTGTTGCGTTTTTTTCAGTGATGCGGAAAAGTGTAGGCAAGGCAGTGTGAGGCATTGTCACGTGCTGTTGTCTGCCGCATTTTCCTTCCTTTTCTTATTCATTCTGTCGGCTCTTCCAGCATATGGCGCAACAGACGAGGCACAGCGCGATTACATAAAAGCCCTTTCCATGACAGAACACGGTGATAATGCAAGAGCACTCTTCCTGCTCAACCGTCTGTCCGACAGCCTTTCCTTGTTGAAAAACAGTATTAAAGACAGACGGCTGCTCATGAATGTCGACCGTCTGAGAGGCAAGAATTATCAGTCGCTCGGAGACCTTGACAGGGCACTGCGTCTGTATCGCAGTGCGATGAACAGAGCCAGAGGGCTGTCCGAAGACCACATTCATGCCCTCCTGTGCAATGACATCTTCGGGATATACTATTCTTCAGGACGTTATTCCGATGCTGGAGATTTGCTTCGGCAGGCACTTGGAATAAACCTGTCTTTGAACGATTCGGTCAATATACGGGACAATTATAATAATCTTGGACTTGTATCCTACGCCCTGAAAAATTACGGTGAGGCACTCTGCTATATGGACAGTGCTTTCAGATACACGTCATCTGCTGACAGACTCGGGCAGTCGTTGATATACACAAACCGCGCCGAAGTGTACTGCGCGCAGAAAGATTATACACGTGCTGAGGCTGAACTGTACAGGGCATCACGCCTTCAGTCATCCCTGAAATTCAATCCCGACATTCTTCAGACCATGCTCAATACGGCTTATGTCAAGGCTTTGCTCGGTAAGGAAGGTGAGGCACGCCGCATGGTGAGGCTCATACACCGTAGGTTGCCTGGCACTCCGTTGGCGGTGCAGACGCGTTCCTATCGTCAGCTTACCGACATATCGTTCGTATTAGGAGATTCCATTGAGGCACTGCACAATATTATAAAGTATGAGGAAACGGGCGATTCTGTCTGGCGGGAAAACAGTGACAGGCAGTTGCGGCAACTTCTTGTAGCCTACGACTCCGAAAGGCTGAAGAACGCAAACAGCAGACTGGAGGCTTCGGTCGGCACATTAGGTACCATTGTATTCCTCCGCACGCTCATGGTGTGTGTTGTTTCAGTATTCCTTTTGATACTTGCCGCATTCACAGTCATACTTCTCTTTCGCATCCGAAGCGACCGTAGAAAGAACAGACTCATAAATATACAGCGTGACAGACTTGTCTACTATGAGCAGCGCGAGCACGAACGTCGCCAGCGGGAGATGAACAACCAGCTCGACAGTAAGAACCGTCAGCTCACCACCTACACCATTGATCTTGCGTCGATAAGTGAGTTCCATCGCAAATTAAGCGACGTACTGACTGATATTTGCGATGGAATGGGGAAAAATAAGAGTCAGGACCGTAAAAGGCTCAATGACATAATACATGCCCTGCAACATTATAACGACAAACCGGTGAGTGAGGATTTCAGGGTGTTCTTCGATGAAGTGCATCCTGATTTCCTCAACCGTCTGTCGCAGCAATATCCCAATCTCAGCAATACAGACGTGCGTCTGTGCGCCTATCTGCACATAGGCATGTCGACAAAGGAAATATCCGCCCTTACATTCCGTGAGGTGCGGAGCGTCGAGTCGTCACGTCATCGTCTGCGGAAGAAGCTCGGTGTGCCTCAGGGTGTGAGCATTCACGATTTTCTTAATGATATTGTAGGCTCAGAATAGAAATGCAGTGGTAATGCAGTAGTGATGATTGTACATTGAAAAATGATTTTAATGTAATTTTGTAACGTTAATTCTTTAAAATCAAAACAAATGTACGTAAATCCACATTATTTCATTAAAAAGCATCTGTTTGCGGCTTTTCTGTCTCTGGCTGCGGGCAGTGCGCGTGCCGGTAACGGCGATGTGGTGTTCGGAGAGACCTTCGACACCGAAGACGACTTTGCCCGATGGACACTTGTTGACAACAATGGCGGACGCACATGGGAATTTCTCAACGGTGCGATGGCATACATGTTGGATTATCAGACAGGTCTTCCGGGAGACGACTGGAGCATTTCTCCGGAGTTCCATCTTTCTGCCGGAAGGGTGTATGAGCTCAGTTTCCATCTCGGAATAAACTCAAAACCGGAAAATCTGAAAGTGTGTCTCGGAACGTCGTCAGACCCTTTAACGTTCACCACGGAACTCGCCGATTATAATAATGTGGTGTCTTCCGATTCCGGGAAAAAGAATGTCAAGCTATATGTAAGTTCTGACGGAGCCTACCGTCTTGGCTTTTACGCATACAGCGAGCCCAACATGCACCGCATAGACATAGACAATGTATATGTGACGGACATCTCTTCGGCGGGTGTGCCCGGTGCTGTCACCGGTCTGTCGGTTGTTCCGGCAGAGCTTGGAGGCATGTCGGCGGAACTGTCGTTTTATGCTCCTGAAGTTACAGCCACCGACGGTATTCTGTCAGGAAATACGGACATCAACATCTACCGTAACGGCAATGACGTCCCGGCAAAGACATATAAAGATGTGAAGCCGGGCGCGGGGCTGACGTGGAAAGACACGGAACCGGTACACGGATTCAACACCTACCGCATTGTTGCGTCAAATGCCGAGGGTGAGGGCGCGGCTTCCGAACGGAAGATATTCGTGGGTCCCGACGCTCCGGTAGCCGTTTCCGATGTTGTGGCGAGACTCAATGCGGACAAGAGCGTCACCGTGACATGGAACGCTCCGGCAGCTTCTGTTAACGGAGGATATGTCGATTTCGACAATATCACATACACCATAGCCCGCGACGGCAAGGTTATAGCGTCGTCATTCAAGGGTGTCGCCTACACAGACAAGGTGCCTGTGGAGCGCGGTCAGGCTCTCGTGTCTTACACCGTCACCCCTGTCGCTGCGGGGCATAGCGGTGAGGCGACTGTGTCTTCGTCTGTCCTGAGCGGTGTGCCGCTCGGACTGCCCTACAAGGAGTCGTTTTCCGGACAGACTCCTGCTGTGCCATGGTTTGTTGACGGCAATGCCGCAGACTTCGAATGGCACACCATCGGTGACGATGAAATGGGCGAATTTGAGGAAGTAATGACGCAAGACAGCGACAACGGAATGATTGTCGCCGAGTCAAAATACGCCGACTACGACACCCGTTCGCGCTATGTCTCTCCGCTCATCGACCTTTCCGGAGCCGTCAACCCTGAACTCCGGTTCTGGTTTTACAAAGCCCGCAGTCCGTGGTATGACCCAGACTGGGACGGAGAAGTGAACGACCGGCTGCAGGTTCAGATATCTTTCGAAGGCGGAGAATGGCAGGATGTGGACAATGCGCTGTTCTATCAGAACGAGAACTCGGACGGATGGGTGGAGTGTGTCGTCAATCTGCCGAAGCAGAAGGCGTCGTTCGCCAACATCGGACTGCTCGCCATCGCCGAGGCTGAAGCCGGAGCATATCGCAACATGTATGTGGACAACATAAGTATAGACGAGTCCGAATATGCCAACGACCTTGCCGTCACGTCGTTTACGGTAGACAACAAGCGAGCCGGCATAGGCGATGACGTCACCTATACGGCTTCAGTGTTCAATCATGGAGGCAATGTAGCCAGCGGCTACAAGGTGGAATTCGTGCGCGACGGAGAGACCGTTGCGACAGTCAACGGAACTGATGTCAACCCCGCCAGCACCGTAAGTGTAATCTGTAAGCTCACAGCCACGCCTGCCGATGCTGTCGCCGACAGCCATGAATGGCATGCCGTAGTGAGGTATGATGCCGATGAATTCGACGGAAATGATGTTTCCGGTACACTCGTCACCTCTGTGCGGCGTTCTGATTTGCCCGTTGTCGTCGGTCTTTCAGCCACAGGTGTCCCCGGCAATGTGTCGCTCACATGGAATGCGGCATCCTCAGTCGCGCCGGTGGAGCATGGAGAAATGCATACAGTGACAGACGGTTTTGAGGACTACGAGCCGTTCATTATAGACAACATCGGTGCTTGGAGCGTTTACGATGCCGACAAGTCGACTACCATTGTGTCGCCCCGCATCCCCGTAAGTTACGACAATCAGGGCGCGCCGATGGCATTTCAGGTGTTCAACCTTGCGCAGGCAGGCGTGTGGACGGACGACAATCAGGACTACGCCTTTGTTCCTGTTAATGACGCAAGCAGGCAGATGCTTGTGTGCCCGTCGGCAGACTGGCCTGCCGAAAACGACGACTGGCTCATCACTCCGCGCCTTGACGGACGGCGGCAGAAGATATCTTTCTATGCCAAGGGTGCAACATTCGACAACGAGTGGATAAATGTATATTACTCCACCACAGACAATCACCACGACAGTTTTGTCAAGCTTAACGAGGACGACCATATCGTTGTGAGCGACGGATGGCACAAGTACACGTTTGAAGTGCCCGAAGGCGCCCGATATTTTGCCGTGCGGTGCGTGCGCCGTGTGGTCATGCTCATGGTCGACGACTTCACATATGCTCCCTATGACGGCAGCCGTGAGGCTGATGAACTGTTGGGTTACAATGTCTATCGCGACAATGTCAGGATAAATGCCGGACTTCTGACCGCCAACAGATTTACCGACATGGAAGCCGGTCATGACGATGCTGTGTACACGGTGACGGCTGTTTACGGCAGCGGTGAGAGTGCTTACTCCAATGAGGCAGTGCTCACAACAACCGGTGTCGTGCGTCCTGACACAGACACTCCGGCTGTCGAGGACGCGCGCTACGGCGTTGACGGACGCCGCCTCAATAAACCTGAAAGGGGAATAAATATAGTGAGAATGTCCGACGGAAGCATACGCAAGGTAGTTGTGAGATGAAGCTGATGTATTAATCGGATTATGGGAGACTCTCCGAAAGGCGGGTCTCCTTTTTGCGTTATGTGTGTGCCTGCGACAGCAATCTTTCTCTTGTGGCGCGGCTTGTGTGCGCGCACGTGACAAATCTTCCCGTTAATATGTTTTTGCAAGTTTATTCGTTTTTTTCGTATAAATATTCTGGCTGCGCTGAAATAAACTCCGCGAGAATCGGCTGTTTGCAGACGGAAGTGCCGCCGCATGCGAATACGCTTGTATTCAGGCGGTGGCGCAATTGTCTCACAGTCAGTGTTATATGTTCACATCGCCGTTTCCGCGCCTCCGGATTCATTCTTCCGCAGTGTCAGAAACCCCCTTTCGCATTGCCAAAGAGCCTCTTCCGTGTGCCGGCAATGCCTTTTCCGGATGACGGAACGGCATGTTTTGAGATGCGGAAGAGCCTTTTCGGCATGTCCGTAGACGGTGGACAGACTTCTCAAATTGTTTTTTCATGAATTTCAAAGTGTTTCCGTGGAATTTCCGTTATGTCCCGGATGCGCCGTATTTCTGTTTCCGATATTTCATCTGTCAAAATATTTTACTTTCCGTTTTGCATTTTTATACGGTTTCATATACGTGCAGTCTTCATGCCGTGTAAGCGCACGGTGCGGACAGAAGCGACTTATGTCATACTGTGAGAAGATAAAAATATACAGGGTCAGATTGTTTTATATGATATAAAATGCTTATATTTGCAACCGGATTTTGTCTGACTAAGGACATACAACCATATTAATCTTATTGTCACCGCAATGTGGAACAGGCATCGTACGGATGCCGTGAACGGTGAAGCACATTATTATATATAAACTGAAAACCTCAAATAAAATGAACAGAACCATTATTTTATCAGCGTGCATGCTGATGTTTGCCTCGCATTATGCAGGTGCACAGAGGACGGTCTCAGGATTTTCCGAGGTCAGGATTACCGAAGGCGACAGCAAACTGATAGACGGTCAGGAGCGCACGGAGCCTGACATATACTACGTTGACAAGGGCGACGGCACATATCAGGCGATACGTCTTACCGTCGCACCGGCGGGAAGGTCTGCCATGACCGTGCCTTACATCTATATGAACACCTCACATTCGATATGCGTCAACTGGAAAAGCATGACCGACGGAGCCGGTTCGGTGGTGAGATACGGTCGCGACGCCGACAATCTCTCGTCCTCCGTGGAGGCTGGCTCCACCCGTATCACGGCAAGACATTTCTGGAACTCGGCTGTGATAGACCATCTTGAGTCGGACGCAGTGTATTATTATCGCGTGGAGAGCAAGGCAGGAAACAGTGATGTTTACCGCTTCCGCACGATGCCGGCTCCCGGTTCTGGGAAGAAGATACGTGTGCTTCTGATAGGCGACCACCAGCGTAACGAACGCTCGGACTATGAGTGGATGCTCAAGGCGACGCAGCGCACGGTAAGCGAGAAGTATGGTGACGCTCCGTTTGAGGACAACATCAATTTCATAATGAACGTGGGCGACCAGGTCGACGGAGGCTGGAGCGAGCTTTATGAGACGGTCCATCTGTTCAAGTCGAGGTCGGTCTCACCGTCGCTTTCCACCATGACCGCCGTGGGCAACCATGAATACCGCGAGGACCCGGAGCTGCGCCTGTATAAGAGCCACTACCGTTACGACGCGCTGTCGTATGCCGGAATAAGCAGCGGAACGGCTACTTATTACGCCTATCAGGCAGGAAGGACGCTCTTTGTGGTGATTGATTCCGACGACCCCTCGGCTGAGCAGAAGATGTGGGTGCGCAAAGTCATTGCGGCGGCTGCGGATGATGAAAACGTCGATTTCATCGTGAGCGTGCAGCACAGACCGCTTTATGCGGAGCAGTATTCGGGCGATGTGTCGCCGTGGATGCTCAATGAGATAATGCCTATACTCTCTTCCACACCCAAACATGTGCTCAACTACTCCGGACATCACCATCTCTACGCCCGCGGACAGATGAGAGACACGCCTGTCTATCACATCATAAGCGGCGGCGGAGTGGGCACTTCGGCGGAGGGATACGAGCAGCTCTGGGGCAAGACTCCAGACAACTACAATCATGAGGAGGTGCAGAAGACCATAGACCACTGGACATATCAGATAGCCGAGTTCGACCCGCAGAGCCTCACCATGACCGTGGAGACCTACTCGGTGGGCAACTCACGGCTGGCTCTCGACAATGTCCTTGTCGACCGTTTCGTGCGCCGTCTGGGCGACAACACCGTTCCTGCGGTGCCTGCCGTGACGCCTGCCGGAGGCGAGGTGACGCTTCCTTACGTGTTCACTCAGGCCGGGAAGGCAGACGGCATAGCCGCCGTGGAGTATCAGATTGCGCGCGACGACGCTTTCAAGGACATCGTCCTCGACCGTCTCACCAACTGTGAGGACTTCTACGGGGTTGACGACAAGTACATGCCTCTCGACATAAACGCAGGCAAGGACATCACCCGCCTGTCGCTCGAAAGCGGCGCGCTCACCGACGGAACATACTACATACGTGTCCGCAACCGCAATGACAACCTGCTGTGGTCAGACTATTCCGCTCCCGAAAAGTTCACTGTCACCGGCTCCACGGCACAGTCCGCGCTCTCGCTTGACGGACATTTCTTCCGTACGGGCAGTGAACTGGAGTTCTCATATGCCGGTGCTCCGGTGGGAACAGACGCATGGGTGGGCATCTACGTATACGGAAAGACGCCCGGAACGGCTGACCTTTCATACAAATACGCATATACCGACGCTGCGTCGGGCACATGGCGATGCACCATAGACGAGCCCGGCGCATATTTCGCGGTGCTTTTCAAGGACAGCGGCTACACTGAGATAACCGACCGCGTGACGTTCATGGTGAGCGACAACTGCGACGACAACACCCTGCCTTCCATCACTACAGACAGGAAAGTGTATGCCGAGGGCGACCCGGTGAGCGTTTCTTACGACAACGCACCGTGCATCGACCGCGACTGGATAGGGCTTTACGAGCGTTCGGTAGTGCCCGTAAGCTCCAAGTGTCCCACCTATGCGTATGTCGGAGACAGTCCTCAGGGCAGTCTCACGCTTAATGTTGAGGGCACATACAACTTCACCTCGCCTTTGAAGGCAGGCGTTTACTTTGCCGGATACTTCAATGCCGACAACTACCACGAGCCTTGCGGACGCGCGGTTTTTGTCATCGGCAAGCCCGTGGTGCTGGAGACCGGACGTCCCGAATATCTTTCCACTGAGAAGGTGGAGGCTTTCTATGAGGGTCTGCCGTGCTTCGGCGACGAGCAGGTGGCTGTGTTCGGCGGAAAGGGTCTGCAGGCATGCTTCCCTGTAAGCGGTTCGGGCGGCAGCGTGGAGATAGGCAGTCTGCCCGAGGGAGAGTATGAGATGTGTGTCGTGACAGAGGGTATGACCGAGATTTCCAGCCGTGTCGCTTTTTCTGTCGTGTCTCCTACAGGCGTCAGCAGCGCGTCTTCCGCACGTGCGGAGGTGACGCTCGCAGGCGGCAGTCTGTGCGTCTCGTCACCCGAGGGAGTGCGTAATGTGGACGTGTATGACTCCTGCGGCACTCTCATAGCGTCTCACGATGCCGACGGTTCAGAGCGCGTCAGCATCCCGTTTCACGGATATGTCGGCGTGTGCATCGTGAATGTGAACGGTGAGACCGCCGGAAAACTTATGTTGAAATGAATCAGGTATTATATAACAAGTCTCTTCCTTTGACGTCACCGGCTCATGCCGGTGACTTTTTTTGTACCGTAGTGTTGCCCAATAGGCTAAAAACACGTATTTTTGTAGTAGTATTGCACAATGTGTAATATATAAAGCCGGACGTCAGCTCCGGACTTGGGAGAATCATATTAAAACATTCATCCGATATTATGAAACCTTTACGACATTACGCCGCCGCCCTGATTGTGATGGCATCGGGTGCGGCTTATGCGCCTGCCGGAGCCGGCAGCCTGATCACTTATGTTGACACAAGCATCGGAACAGGTGCCAACAACGCAGACTTCACACACGGACGCGAGCCTCTGGGACAGTGTATGCCTGCGGTGCTCGTGCCTTACGGCATGAACTTCTGGACACCGCAGACAGAGAGCTCGGAAGGTCACGGCGTGAGTCCTTACTATTACAACAAGACACGTATGCACGGATTCCGCAACTCCCACTACATCAGCGGGGGCAGCACGCAGGACTATGGCTCTGTGTCTATAATGCCTCTGCTCGACACTCTTAGGTGTATGCCGGAGGACAGAGCGTCAGAATTCAGCCATATGGATGAGGTGCTGCGTCCCGACTATTACTCTGTGGAGCTGTTCGGAGGCGACATCAGGGCGGAGATGACAGGCACGTCGCGCACCGGCATATTCCGTTTCACCTACCGGAAGGCAGGTACGGCTTATCTCGTCATAACGCCCAACAGCGACGAAGGACAGGGACAGGTGAGCATAGACGCGCGGCGCGGAGAGGTGACAGGGTGCAATCCGGTGCACCGTATGTACCTGCGCACGGGTCAGCCTGCCGGGTTCAGCGGTCATTTTCTGGTTCAGGTGAAGAACAAGGTGACCGGATGCGGCACCTACGACGGCAGGACGATAAACGCCGGGCGCACGTCTGACGGCGGGAGAAAGAACATAGGGGCTTACCTCAGCTTCAAGGTGGACGCCGGAGACGAGATTATCGTGAAGGTGGCGTCGTCGTTCTGCGACGTGGAGGGAGCCCGCAACAACATGCGGATGGAGAATCCCGGATGGAGTTTCAATAAAGTACGCTCCGCGCTCACACGTGTATGGGAGAAGCATCTCGGCACTCTGAAGGCTGAGGGCGGCACCCGCCAGGAACTCGTGAAGTTCTACACCTCTCTCTATCACGCCTCTTTCTGCCCCAATGCCATGAGCGATGCCGACGGACGCTACCCCTCGTTCGCAGGCGGAAAGACCATTGAGCGCACGCATGCCACCTATTATGACAACTTCAGTCTGTGGGACACGTTCCGCGCCCTCCATCCTCTCATCACGCTGCTCCGCCCGAGCCTGTCGGGCGACATGATGGAGTCGTTCGTCAACAAGTATGAGCAGAGCGGATGGCTGCCCATGTTCTCGGCGTGGAACAGTTTCACACAGGAGATGATAGGCGACCATGCGGCTTCGCTGATAGCCGAGGCTTACTTCAAGGGAGTGCGCAACTTTGACGTAGGGAAAGCCTATGAGGCACTGGTGAAGATGGCGTTCGAGACACCCGAAGACTATTCCGACTACGCCGACGGCAAGGGGCGACGCGCGCTGAAGTCGTACATCAGATACGGATACATACCTCTGGAGGACCCCGTGAAGGAGGCTTATCATGGAAAGGAACAGACATCGCGCACGCTCGAATATGCTTACGACGACTATTGCGTGGCGCGTCTGGCAAAGGCGTTGGGGCACGATGAAATGGCGGAAAAGCTGCTCCAACGCTCCAAAAACTACCGCAACGTGTTCGACCCACGCACGGGCTACGTCAACGGACGGCACGAGGACGGACGCTTCGCGGACGGAAAGAGACCCGACCGCGGACATTCTTTCATCACGCAGGGCACACCGTGCCAGTACAGCTGGTATGTGCCCCACGACGTGTATGGCATGATGGAGTGTATGGGCGGTCGTGAGGAATACATCCTGAAGCTCGACTCCATGTTCTCATGCAACCGCATGTGGCACGGCAACGAGCCCGGACACCAGATAAGTTTCATGTATAACTATGCGGGACAACCGTGGAAGACCCAGCGCGAAGTGCGCAACATAATGAAGACGGAGTACCGTCTCGGAGCCAACGGACTGTCGGGCAACGACGACTCGGGGCAGATGTCGGCATGGTATATATTCGCCGCGATGGGCTTCTATCCCGTATGTCCGGCGGCGGGATACTACAACATATCCGGTCCGACGTTCCCCAAGATGACAATAAAGATGGAGAACGGGCGCAAGTTCACGATAGTGGCGCGCGGTGTTTCAGACACGAACATATACATACAGAGCGTCACCCTCAACGGCAAACCGTATGACAAGAGCTACATCAGTCATGACGACATAGCGGCGGGAGGGCGCATGGAGTTTGTCATGGGCAGCAAGCCGAACAAGGAATGGGCTGCCTCCGCAGACTGCTGTCCGCCGGGGCTGACCCTCTGAAACGCCCTGCCGGTGGGCTGCCGGTGAGGAGCCGCGGAGAGAATGAGGCTCACCGGCGGCAGGCGAGGAGCGAGCAGATGAGCCACACCGCGCAAAACGCTCTCGCAAGGAGCGGCGCGTCGGCTGGGAAAACAGCCGCGACGAATGCCAGCTGGGCGTTTATCAGCCTCCACATGCGGCTGTAGCTCACTTCCTCCTCCAGCACATCAGAGTAGTAGCGGCGCAGTCTTTCAAATGGTCTGAATGCTGTTCCGGCAAGCTCTGATGAGGTCCTGCCGCAGCCTGTCTTGCTTTGCGAAAGGGTGATGTTCTTTTCCATATTGTCTGTTATGTGTTTAGTAGTGGGTCAATATTGTTTTACACTGCAAACCTACTGCATTATATGGAAATAATGTTTCCACTTTTCTGACATGCGGTTAATTAAAGTTATAAATGCATTAAAACACCATTCTGATATAAGAGAAAATGCTTAAACCACACTTATATGAAGGACTTGTAGAGGCGGGATGCGACGAGGCGGGACGCGGATGCCTTGCCGGGAGCGTGTTCGCAGCCGCTGTCATACTGCCCGCAGGATATGACAACGCAGCCCTCAACGACTCAAAGAAGCTCACGGAGCGCAGGCGTTATGAGCTCAGAGAGCAGATAATGGCAGACGCGGAGGCGTGGGCTGTGGGGGAGGTGACACCGGAGGAGATAGACAGGATAAACATACTGAAAGCCAGTTTTCTTGCCATGCACCGCGCGCTCGACCTGCTCAAGGTGCGTCCGGAGGCGGTGATAGTGGACGGCAACAGGTTCGTGCCTTACCGCGACCTGCCTTACACCACGGTGGTGAAGGGCGACGGAAAGTATCAGGCGATAGCCGCGGCGAGCATACTTGCCAAGACTTTCCGCGACGACTACATGAAGTCGCTCCACCGCGAGTATCCCTGCTACGGATGGGACGGCAACAAGGGCTACCCCACGGCGGAGCACCGGCGCGCCATAAGGGAGCACGGCGTGTCGCCATACCACCGCATGAGCTACAATCTTCTGGGCAACGGAGAGCTGACACTCGACTTCAAGGACTGACCGCCACGCTTTTTGTGCGCGGCAGCGGAGCACTCCCCGCGCGGCTGACCTGCCGCCCCTGGCAGAAGGAGCGGGCAGCCACATGCCGCATCGCATCCCTCCCCACAGTCATGCAGCCTCCTCGCCGTATGACGGCGGAAAAAGTTTCAAACTGAATTATTCGTACAATGAGAATGAACAAATACGGCCGTGAGCTTGAACTTATAATACTGCTCACCAGCGAGACACCGCTCACGGCACTGCAGATGTCAGAAAGGCTGGGCATCACACGCCGCAACCTTTATTATTATCTCGACTATCTTAAGAGCTGCGGATTCCGCATCATAAAGAGCGGCACGCACTATCAGCTCGACCGCAACGCGTCGTTCTTCAGACGGCTTCATGAGAACATCGCCGTGACGGAGCGTGAGGCTGAGTATCTGCTCAGGCTTCTCGACGGTGTGCCGGGGCAGGACTCCACGGCTGCGTCGGTGCGAGTGAAACTGTCGAGGGCGTACGGGCTTGCCGACATAACCAATCCTGAAGTGAGGAAGACGGTGAACCGCAACTTGTCCGCGCTTAAAAACGCCATCGCTGCGAAGCGTGTGGTGAGGCTGTGCAGCTACTCCTCGCCGCACAGCTCTACGGTGTCCGACAGATTGGTCGAACCTTTCCTGCTGATGGACAACGGACAGGAGGTGCGCTGCCACGACCTCGGGTCGCATACCAACAAGACGTTCAAGGTGGCGCGGATGAAGGATGTGGAGATGATGGACGTGGAGTGGATGTATGAGAAGGAGCACAAGCAGGTGTACACCGATGTGTTCATGTTCAGCGGGGAGGAGCGCAGGCGCGTGGAGCTGAGGCTCGGGCAGCTGTCGCATAATCTGCTTGTGGAGGAGTATCCGGCATCGGAGAGCTGCATCACAGACGACGGCGGACACTGGATTTTCGCCGCCGATGTGGTGTCGTTTCATGCTGTCGGGCGTTTCGTGCTCGGTCTTTACGACGACATAAGCATCCTCGGCAGCGACGAGTTCAAGGCTTACGTCAATGAGAGAATATCACGCATGCGGAGCCGTTGAACCGTCAACGGTGGCTCATGAGACGATTTTTGTCTTGCACGAAAATGTCATGCGTCTTACTGTATGGACTCGTCAGTTTCATGGGAGAATATGATATTTTTCATGAAAGAGTCTCATCCGTATTACAGAAAACAATCTCTGTCTTATTTGAAAAACATCAACTGTTTCACGGTATTATTGTTATCGTTTTGTGATAAAGGCTCTCTTGGCTTGCGGAAGAGCCTTTCCTGACTTCCCAAAGAGCCTCTTCGGGCTTGCGAAAGAGCCTCTTTCGCAGCCTCAAAGAGGCTCTTCCGCAACCCCGGAAAGCCTCTTCCGCAAAGCAGGCGTTTTCCCCCTGCCTGTCAGGCGTGCCCTTACGGTCGGGCTCACCGTTCCTTTCCGTCCTCTTTCATCCTCTTTATCTCTTCCGCAACGATGCCTGCCATCACCTCCGCGCCTTTTCTTCCGGGGTGTATTCCGTCGTCCTGCATGAGCGACCTGTCGCTTCCGAAGAGCGTGTGAAGGTCTGTTACGCGCAGCTTCTCTTTCTTCGCCACACGCCGCATGAGGGGTATTATCGTCTCTGTTATAACCGAGTCGCTTATCCCCTCGGAGTTGTCCCAAGCCTTCATGGGCAGAGCCAGACATATCTCCGGCTTCGTGTCGAGAGCCTTCAGCGACGCTGTCATCCTCCGCAGGTCGGTCTCCAGCGCGGCGATACGTCCGCGGTTGGCAGGCTTGCTGTCGTTTGTCCCGAGTTCCATAACGACGATATCCGGTCTGAAATCCATCACTTCGCTCCACTCCGGCCCGTTTATGTAAGCCCGGTCGCCCTCCGACAGCATCGTGCTGCCAGCCGCTCCGAAGTTCCTCACGTTGTATCCGTCGCCAAGGATGCGCTTCAGCCGCGCCGTATAGCCGTATGTACCGCTCATGTCCAGTCCCTGTCCGGCGGTGATGCCTGTGCCGATGCACGCCACTCTCACGGCGTCCCTGCGCGGCGTCTTCAGGTTGTCGAGCCATGAGGCGATGTCCTGCAGCAGTTGTTCATGATATATGAAGGATGTCTGCGAGCCGAATCCGTGCTCGCCCTCTGCATAGGCGTACATCGCTGCAGGTATGCCGGCGTCGCGCAGTGCGGAATAGTAAGCCACACCGTTTGTCACAGGCGGCACGAGCGTGTCGTCGGTGGAAAGGAGTATCAGAGCCGGTGGGGTGGCGTTGCGGCGCACCTGCAATTCGTTGGAATACATCTCCACGTACCTCCTGTTGTGCCTTTTCTCTCCGAGAAAGTTTGTCACCGAGCCTGCGTGCGTCCTGTCCGCGTCCATAGATATCACCGGATAGAACAGAATCTGGAAGTCGGGTCGCGACCTGAGAGGAGCGTGCGTGGCGAGCGTGGAGGCGAGATGGCCTCCTGCCGACGACCCCATTATGCCCACATCGTACGGGTTTATGCCCCACACCGCGGCACTGTCGCGCACCATGCTGACAGCTTTCCCGGCGTCGCCCACGGGAATGCTCAGGTCGCCGTGCGGCATACGGTAGGTGAGTATCATGCAGGCTATGCCGCGTTCTGTGAAGAATGGAATCCAGTTAGTGCCCTCGTTCTCCATCGCCAGCCACTCATATCCTCCGCCAGGACATATCACCACAGCCCTCCCTGTGGCTTTGCCGCTCTCGGGCAGACACACAAGGATGTTCGCCTTTCCGTCGGGCGAGATGTTTCTTCTGAACTGTCTGTATGCAGAGGAGTGCGTCTGCAGTGAGCATAGCAGGGCTATGAGGATGAGTAATAAATTCTTTGTCATAATGTTTGTTGTATTGATATGTATATCTGTTTCGCGTTGTATGGCGTCAGGAAAAAACGGTTTTGTTCTACCTTATTACCTGCCCGCTCATATAATGTTCGCAATGTTGGAAATTATTGAGACAAAGGTAGATAAATATAACAGAAAGATTTGCTGATATGTTATATTTTTTCTATCTTCGTTAACTGAAAGTTTAGAAACAAGGTATTCATTAAATTATTCAGTTATTATGTCTAATCAGAAATTCTATGATGTAACTATCCCTATAGTGATAAAAGACTGCGAGGGAATCAGTCTGGGTCAGGAAGTCTTTTTGATGCATGGCTTCAAAAAGATGAAGGAACCGGACAAGGTCTACCGTATGCGTTGCCTGGTCATGGCGGTGTGCCTTGAGGGCGAGTGCGGCTATACTGTCGACACCATAAGCCAGAGCATCCGGCCTAACGACATCTTCGTGCTCAGGAAGGGGCAGGTGGTGACCGACTGCTGGCAGAGTCCCGACTTCAGAGGCTATGTGGCGCTTTTCTCTTACGCGTTCTTTGATGAGGCTATCAAGGGAATGAGCGGTCTGTCCTCTCTCTTCCTCTTTGCCAACGAGCATGCGGTGCGCAACATTGATGACGTGGAGAAGGAAAGGCTCGTTGCATATTATGATATGATAAAGAGCACCATAGATAACGAGATGCTGATGTACCGTCACGAGACGCTTCAGGCACTCGTGTCGGCATTGCTATACGATATAACCAGCGTGATAAGCGGTTCTTACAGGGGGGCTTCGGCAGGCTCACGTGCCGAGCGCATATTCTTGAACTTCATGCATCTTGTGGGCAAGAACTTCAGCAGGGAGAGGCGTGTCAGCTGGTACAGCGAGCAGATAGGACTGTCGCCAAAATATCTTTCCGAGACGGTGAAAAGCGTGAGCAACCGCACTCCGAACGAGTGGATAGACTATTATGTGATGCTTGAGCTGCGCGTGCGGCTGCGCAACACCGAGTCGTCCATAAAGGAGATAACGCAGGGCATGAACTTCTCGAGCCAGTCGTTCCTTGGCAAATACTTCAAGGAACATGCCGGAATGTCGCCCTCGGAATACAGAAACAATTCAAGATATACCTAAATCGGCAATTACATTTCATCCGTATTCCGCGCTGCTGTCGGGCGGACAGGCTCACGGTTTTTCAGAAGATGTGGCGTGATGCACATGTGAAGGTGGTGAGACTGCGGGTCGGCGGCGGTGCGGAATATATATAAGAAAACGCCTGGTTTATTCGTATGTGTCACGGACTGTGTCACGGCAGATGCGGGACAGATGGTGTTATGTCCGGAATTGCGGCTCATACGGCAATGCCTGCCGCCGTAAGTCGTGCTCCCGCCGTGTCGCCGCGTGCATGCCGTCAGGGTATGATGCCCTGCCTGCGCAGCTCCTCCGCCACGGTGCACAGCTCGTCATACCATTCCTGGCCGAATCTTCTTGTAAGCGGCTCGCGCAGGAACCGGTATAGCGGAATGTCTTCCTTCACGCCTTTCCTCACCGCGTCGCGGCACACGTCCCATCTGTTGTAGTTGAGAGCCGTGCCTCCGTTGGCAAGCCGTTTCTCGCGTATGGGATAGAGAGCGCAGCTTATAGGTTTGCAGAAAGCGGTCTTCCCGTTGCGGAAGGCTCGCTCGAGAGCGCACATGCAGCATCCGTTCTCATAGCAGGTGAACACGCAGTCCTTGCCGTCTACGATGCTTGTCACGAGGTCGCCGTCGCGGTCGGTGTATGCCACTCCCTGCCTGTCGACCACAGACTGCGCCCTTGCCGACATGTCGCCCCACACAGTGTCGAGCGCGTCTTCTATGCCCCCGATCTCGTCAATGGTGACCGGCGCGCCCGCGTCGCCCTCCACGCAGCATATGCCCTTGCATGCGTCAAGGTCGCAGCAGAACCGTTCCGTGATGATGTCTGACGACACCAGCACGTCGCCCACTTCTATAATAGGAGGTATGTTCATTTTCTTCGGTTTTGTTTGTGATATGTCTTCCGCGTGTGTCTGCTCTTGTCCGGCTGACGGACAGACAAGAGCAGGTGTTTCTTACCATTTTATCGGTGTCATGCCGTTGGCTTCGAGATACCTGTTGCAGAGCGAGAAATGATGGTTGCCGAACCATCCTCCGCGGTTTGCAGACAGCGGAGAAGGGTGCACCGACTGCAGTATGAGGTGTCGGGAGGCGTCGATGAGCCGTGCCTTGGAGCGCGCGTATCCGCCCCAGAGGATGAACACGAGATGGTTGCGGTCGCGCGACAGTGTCTGTATGGCGGCGTCGGTGAACTCCTCCCATCCCTTGCGCTGGTGGCTCGCAGCCTGATGCGCGCGCACGGTGAGTGTGGCGTTGAGCAGCAGCACGCCCTGTTCAGCCCACCGTGTGAGATTACCGGAGGAGGGCACAGGTGTGCCCGTGTCGTTTTCTATTTCCTTGAATATGTTCACGAGGGATGGCGGAAACGGCACGCCGTCGTTCACCGAGAAGCTCAGTCCGTGAGCCTGTCCGGGCTCGTGGTAAGGATCCTGCCCGATGATGACTGCCTTTACCTTATCAAACGGACACAGGTTGAAGGCGTTGAATATGAGGTTACCTGGCGGATAACACTTCGTGCTGGCGTACTCGGAGCGCACGAATTCGGTGAGTCTTGCGAAGTATGGCTTCTCAAACTCGGCTCCGATGTGTCTGCGCCACGATTCTTCTATCTTTACGTTCATGTGTTCTCGTGTCGTTGTATGATGCGCAAAAATACAATTTTTTCTCCTAAACGCAACAGGATTGCATGTTTTTATCGCTCCATCATCAAACAGTAGAGACGCAAGATTTTGCGTCTCCCGAACAAAGATGTGCCGGTTATCAGTGCGAAGAATGCTTGTTTTTTCGTTGCGTTCCTTGCTTGTGAGACGCAAGATTTTGCGTCTCTACTTGGTTACCGCAATAATATCGCGGTGGTAATGGGTATGTTCTTGTCGCTCCATCATCAAACAGTAGAGACGCAAGATTTTTCGTCTCCCGAGCAATGATATGCCAGTTATCAGTGCGGAAAATGCTTGTTTTTTCGTTGCGTTCCTTGCTTGTGAGACGCAAGATTTTGCGTCTCTACTTGGTTACTTCAATTATATCGCGGTGGTAATGGTATGTTTTTTATCGCTCCATTATAAAACAGTAGAGACGCAAGATTTTGCGTCTCCCGAGCAAAGATGTGCCGATTATCAGTGCGAAGAATGCTTGTTTTTCGTTGCGTTCCTTGCTTGTGAGACGCAAAATTTTGCGTCTCTACTTGGGTGGATTGGAGTTTTGCTTGTTGGATTTTTGCTTGTGAGACGCAAAATCTTGCGTCTCTACTTGGGTGGACGTAGGGGAGTCGTTGTACTGGGAAAATGATGTGTGTATGATATATAAATAATGTCCGTATATTATATAAATGTATGCGCGTGTGCGCGCGTATTATCCGGTAGGGTGGAAAAGCATGCTTGGGTTGGCGGGTGCGTAAATGCGAAATCCCGGACGCACGGTGTCTGTATGCCGTGTCATCCGGGATTGTATCGTTTTCAGTTCTCCGTTGTTGTCGGATTACCTGTTGTCCTCAATCAGGTTCTCGCCTGTCATGTCAGCCGGTTGTTCCAGACCCATGATGTGGAGTATCGACGGTGCGACGTCGGCGAGGCGTCCGTTCTTTACGGTTGCGCTGTTGTTGTCGGTCACGTATATGAAAGGCACGGGGTTAAGCGAGTGAGCCGTGTTGGGCGTTCCGTCCTCGTTGATGGCGTTGTCGGCGTTTCCGTGGTCTGCTATGATTATTGCCTCATAGTCGTTAGCCTTTGCCGCCTCTATCACTTCCCTCACACAGTTGTCCACGGCGTGCACTGCCTTGGCGATGGCGTTGTACACTCCCGTGTGCCCTACCATGTCTCCGTTTGCGAAGTTCACCACGATGAAGTCATACTCCTGTGTGTTTATTGCCCCCACAAGCTTGTCCTTCACCTCGTATGCGCTCATTTCCGGCTTCAGGTCATAGGTCGCAACCTTCGGCGACGGCACCAGAATGCGGTCCTCACCCTCGTATGGAGCCTCGCGTCCTCCGTTGAAGAAGAAAGTCACGTGAGCATATTTCTCGGTCTCTGCGGTATGCAGCTGCTTCTTGCCCTGCTTGCTCAGATATTCTCCAAGAGTGTCCATGACGTTCTCTTTCGGGAAGAGTATGTGCACACCTTTGAACGAAGCGTCGTACGGAGTCATGCAGTAATATTGCAGGTTCTTTATTGTGTGCATGCCCTCTTCCGGCATGTCCTGCTGTGTGAGCACCTGTGTGAGCTCCTTGGCGCGGTCGTTGCGGAAGTTGATGAATATCACCACGTCGCCTTCCTCTATCCTTCCGTCAGCTTT
Source organism: Leyella lascolaii (assembly GCF_900079775.1). GTDB lineage: Bacteria > Bacteroidota > Bacteroidia > Bacteroidales > Bacteroidaceae > Prevotella > Prevotella lascolaii. The sequence continues at coordinate 279,711 of NZ_LT556034.1, forward strand.
GGCGTTGCTTATCGGCTTGATGAACTCGTCTGTCACGCCTTCGGCATAGCTTTCCTCCATAGCCTTCACCATGTCGTCCGCCTTCTTGCCCTTGCCCTCTACGAGCAGGTCGTAAGCCTCTTTCACGCGGTTCCAGCGTTTGTCGCGGTCCATGGCATAGAACCTTCCCACGATGCTTGCGATGTGTGCGCCGTTGGCGGAGCATACGTCCTGCAGACGGCTTATGAATCCCGCGCCGCTCTTCGGGTCGGTGTCGCGGCCGTCCATGAAGCAGTGCACGAAAGTCTTCTCAAGTCCGTAAGCCTTTGATATTTCGATAAGCTTGAACAGATGGTCGAGTGACGAGTGCACGCCTCCGTCTGAAGTAAGACCCATGAGGTGCAGTTTCTTACCGTTCTCCTTAGCGTAGCTGTAGGCGCTTACAATCTCCGGGTTCTGCATGATTGAGCCGTCCTTGCATGCGCGGTTTATCTTCACGAGGTCCTGATAAACTATTCTGCCCGCTCCGATGTTGAGGTGTCCCACCTCGGAGTTTCCCATCTGTCCGTCGGGCAGACCAACGTCTTCGCCCGAAGCCTGCAGCTGTGAGTGCGCGCTCACTGCGCAGAGATAGTCAAGATAGGGCGTAGGAGTGTTGTAAATCACGTCGCCTGCACCATGTTTTCCGATTCCCCATCCGTCGAGAATCATCAATAGAGCTTTCTTTGCCATAATAATCTGTATTTAATGTGTATTTTGTTTTTATAAGAACAAGACGGTGTCTGAGAGCATGACAGAGTGTCCGCACCATCAGTATGCAACGTCTTCAGTCATTCACATGCAAAGTTAATGCAAATGTGATGCAATCTTGCATCTTTTATCTTTTTTTTATCTTCGTTTAATATTTATTCTGTCAGCGGCTTACTCTCTTGTATCTGCCGTTGTCTTTTATCTCGAACGAGTGTGTGCCCGCCTCAAGCTCCACCGTCTTTCCGCCGTCTCCGGCACCCGGTATGGTGAGTGTGGCTGTGGTGTTGGGCGGCAGTGTGACGGTGTAGGTCACGGTCTTGCCCTTGCGGTTCCATTTTGACACTATTGTGCCATAGGGCGAGTTGTGGCTCGCCTCGAAGTGTCTCAGGTCTCTGACGAAGTTCGGACGCAGGTTTATGTGTCTGAATCCGGGCTGCCGCTCGTCAGGGAATATACCTCCGAGACCCTTGTAGGGCCATGCGCCTATCTCTCCGAACATGATGTGGTTGTCCGATATGTCGCGCGTGGCTTTGAGGTTCCAGTTCTCGAGCAAGGTGGTGGCGCCGTTCACGATCCACCATCCCCACGATGGATAGGTGTCCTGCACGGCTATGCGGTAGGCGTCCTCGGCATATCCGTTCTCGCTAAGGGCGTTGAGGATGGCTTTCGCTCCGTGCACGCCTACGTCAAGATGCCAGTCGTTCGCCCTCACTTTCTCAGCCAGACGGGCAGCCACCCGCCGTGTCATGTCGTCCGGCACGACCTTCCACATCAGCGCAAGACTCATCTCCGTCTGCGATCCTCCGGCGTAGACAGCCGTCTCGCGGTTGAGGAATCTGGCGTTTATGGCGTCGCGGATGTCTGCCGCCAGCCTCGCGTAACGCCTGTGGTCATCGTCGTGTCCGAGCAGAGCCGCCGCCTTTGACAGTATTGTGGCGTCAGCGAAGAAATAGATGGACGATGTGAGCAGTTTGTCCGACTGCGTCTTCACAGGCACCCAGTCGCCCCGTCCCCATGCCGAGAGATGCTCCGGACTGTTGCTGTCCACATAGTCGACATAGCGTTTCATGTTGTCGTAGCATTCGGCGAGCGGACGCATGTCACCGTAGAACAGATAGATGTTCCACGGAATGATGGCTATCGTGCTCGTCCAGTCAAGCCCGTTGTCCGTGCCGTATCCCCATCCGTCGGTGGGTATGATGTCGGGCAGCACACCGTTGGGCTGCTGCTCGTCGCGGTGGTCGGCGAGCCACTTCTCGTACACTGTTATGGCGTCGTAGTTGTAGAAAGCCGTCTCTATGGCGAGATGGCCGTCGCCCGTCCATCCGTTCTTCTCGCGCTGCGGACAGTCTGTAGGGTAGCCCATAAGGTTGGATATGTATGCCATGCGTGCCGCCTGCACGGTCTTGTCGAGCAATGGCTCGGACGAGGATATGCTTCCCGCCGTCTCCACATCGCTGTGTGTGAAGTGCGCCGTGATGTTGCCTGAGCCGAGCGTTACGGGTCGGTCGGCTGTCACCTGCACATATCTGAAACCCTTGTAGCTGAACTCCGCGCGGAACGAGTCGTCCCCTCCGCTCAGCGTGAGTATGTCTGTCTGGAAAGGCTCAGTCTTTTTGTCGCCACGGTAATACACGTCGATGTTCGACTGGTCGAGCGTCCCGTCACCGTGAAGCCGTTCGCCGTGGCTTATGCGCAGGCGTGTTCCTTTCTCTCCTTTCATCCTCACCTCAGTCACGCCAGCCATGTTTCTGCCGAAGTCACAGACATAAGTGGAGTCGTTGATGCGCGTCACCTTCAGCGGGACGATGCTTTCCGTCAGACGTATCGGCTCCATCTGCTGTGACCACACGAGCGGTGCCGGTGCGCTGCGCAGGCGCACTCCCTGCCACTTGGAGCCGTCGAACTGCGGCGTGTCCCATCCCTTCTGCACGAGGTTGAAGTCGTAGTGCTCGCCGGTGTATATGTTGTTGTAGACGAGCGGTCCGTCCGACGTGCGCCAGCTGAGGTCGGTCGCCACTGTCTCCGTGGTGCCGTCGGTGTAGGTTATGCGCACGTCCATGCAGAATGTGGGGCGGTTGCGCCACGGCGCGCGGTCGAAGTCCCACACCGCCAGAGCCTGATGGTTGTACCACCCGTTGCCGAGCACCACCCCCAGCGCGTTGCGTCCGCCGCGCAGCAGAGACGTTATGTCGAACGTGACGTATGAGCACCGTCTGTCGTAGCGTGTATATACAGGGTCGAGGAAATGGTCGCCCGCCCTCTGTCCGTTGACAGTCAGCACGAACAGACCACCTGCCGAGATGTATGCCCTTGCCGACTTTATTGTTTTGGTTACATCGAATGTCTTTCTGAAGTAAGGCGCCGCACGGTGGTCCTTGTCGTGTCCGTCGCTTATCCACGCACCCCTCCATTGTCCCATGAGTCCCGTCTCAAACCGTGCCACACGCGACTTTTCCGTTCCGCCCTTGCCGTCGCCTGTCTCCACTCTCCAATAGTAGACGGTGAACGGCTGCAATGGTTTGCCGGCATAGGTCACGAGCCGCGCGTCCGAACGTACGGTGCCGCTCTCCCATGCGGAGCCTATGCCTTGCGCCACCTGCGCGCTGTCTGTGCCCACTGTCACGGAGTAGGTAGCCTGCGCCTTGCCTTCGCTGCGCCATTCCAGCCTCGGGGCGGTGTCGTCCACGCCGAGCGGATCCGTGAGATGGTTTGTCCTGAGTCCTGTGGGCTGCGCGCATGCCGTGGCGGCAGCCATTGTTGTGATGAGCAAAGAACGGATTCTTTTCATGTCATTAAGTGTTTTTGGTTTTTTATTCGGAGTAATAGCGTAAGATTGTATATTGTATTCCGACGGTACGCAGTATATGATGTACTGCGTGCCGCCTTCATTTCAGCTTTATTTCTTCTTGTTTCCCTTCACGGTAACGACACCCTGTCCGATGCCTGTTCCCGAGCCGGTACCCGCCCCGTTGCCTATTGTCACGCCATTGCCTATGCCGTTGCTTTTCGCCGGTTTCGCACCGTTGCCTATCGTGACACCGCTGCCCACGGATACGCCCTGCCCGATGCCGGTGGTGTGACCGCTGCGCGTGCCGTGTCCTTTGGGTGTGGCATGCGATCCGCTCTTAGGGAACAGTGTCCTGTTGCCGAACGACCTGACGGCTTTGTCAGACTTGAAGTCCTTGCCTTTATACCAGCTTTTGTTGCCGTTGTTTGCCCAGCTGTGGCTTCCGCGGTACACGCTGTAGGAGTAGGGAGTCTTGCGGTACATCTTCGAACGGTCCGGATAGCGCGTGTATACCTTCAGCACCACTCCGGCGTCCCATTTCGCAGGGGTGTAGGAATAGTCCGCCTTATAGAACTTGCTGTACTGCATTGGCGTGAGAACGCAGTTTATGTCATAGTTGCGGCGGTTGAGATGAGTTCCCTTTACATCGCGTGATGACGAGAGGGACATGAGGTAGTCGAGGTTGATTTCACACAAGGCTTCATACTGCGCCTCGTTCACGTTGAGTTCGTATGCCATCTTGTCGGTGAGGAAGAGAGCTTCTCTCCGTGCCTCTTCGAAGGGAATGGCATGTGCCGCAAGCACTCCGAGTGCCATGACGGCGAAAATCAGGAATCGTCTCATGTGTGATATGACAATATGTGTTTACGGTGACAAAGTTAGCGTTTTTTGTCCGTAAAAGCAAGGGTAGGGACGTGTCTGATAGTGGAAAAGTATTGAATATTCGTTTTTATTTCGTTTTTTATTGTATTACAGAGATTTACCCGGCATGGATTGAATTGGTGTTTGTGCAGTGCTGAAAGGCATTGGAGGAATGCGGATTCGCGGTAAGGATGTTGCGAGACAGTTGCGGTAACCAAGTAGAGACGCAAAATTTTGCGTCTCACAAGCAAGGAACGCACTGTAAAAGAAGCATTTGGCACACCTGTTACTTGCATTTCGTTGGACGGGAGACGCAAGATTTTGCGTCTCTACTGTTAGGGATGGATTGAAAATTGATGGATTGTTGTAGGTGGTACATAGGGGATGGCGAGAGGTGGTTGTGGAATGGAAAAAAGGCGGGCATTATCATGTGTCCGCCTTTTTTCAGTTATAATTGTAAATGGGATTGTGTTCTTATTTCACGAACTTCTTTCCGTTCCTGATGTATATGCCCTCTTTCAGAGCATCTGTGTCGGTGCCTACGTAGCGTCCGTCGATGCTGTAGATGCGGTTGTCGGCAGGTTTTCCTGATACGCTTCCGTTGTCACCGGCAGTCACGCCCTCTATGCCTGATGTGGTGACAGACTCAATCTTCACCTCGTCGAGGAAGAATATGTTGCCGGGAGTGAACGTCACGCTCACCTTGCCCGTGCCCTCGACCGCGAGAGTATATTCCGTCATCTTGCCTATGCTCATAGTGTAGTCGGTCTTGCTGAGCGTGGCGTTGCCATTGGCAGAGAGTGTGAGCTGCGACGCGTTGGCACCCGTGGTGAGCGGAGCCGCCTTGAACGTAAGCCTTGCCATTCCGTTCAGCTCAAACTCCGGAGTGGTGGCAGCACCGGTGAACATGGCACACTGGTTGGCTCCTCCTGCCTTGGTGTATATCCATCCGTCGGTGTCGGTGCTCATGGTACCCGTTCCCACGTTCTTGTTCGCGCCTATGTTGTTGAACACGCCGTCGTTTCCGCCCTTGCCGTTGCATCCGTCAAACGACTCGTAGAGCAGTATGCTCGACACTGACGGAGCGAAGTTGAAGGATATTGTTCCGTCGCTGTTGCGTGTTATGCCGGTTATGTCCTTGTTCATAAGATAGGAGCCGTCGGTGTTCTTGTTGTACACCTCAGCAGCCGGTCTCGATGTGTTGGTGAGGCTGTTGTTGGAGTTGTAGGGGAACACATCGCCTGCGATGTTTCTTATTCCGCGCAGTCCGTCGGCTACGACTGGCGTGCAGCGCATGCGGTTGGGGTCGTCGTTCACTTTGTTGCGTGCCCATACGTTCTCGTCGAAGTCAACGTGCACCACCAGCAGACCCGACGCCTCGAGTCCCGCGTCCCATCCTGTCTGGCTGCGGTTTTCCAACAGATAATACTCGTCGCTGTGTCCGTCGTTGCGTATGAGGTAAGCCTTGCCTCCGTCGGAGAGCGGAGCCATGTCGTCCACCGATGTGGCTTCGGTCAGCTCCTCCGGCTCCAGCCATCCCGCAAAGGCACGCTCCCATGCCGTGTATCCGGCGGGGATGTAAGAGTTTCCGTTATAGTTGCCCTGGTCCATGATGTCCCATGTGCTCATGCCGTAGCCTCCGCTGTAGTCGGTGTCGTACATGTCGGCAAGTCCGAGACAGTGGGAGAACTCGTGGCATATAGTGCCGATGCCGTCGATGCGTGTCGCGCTCGCCATCTCACATCCGCACGCATAGGTGTTGATTCTCATTCCGTCGAGCGTCATGTATCTGCCCAGCGCGCCGAGCAGCTGCCACTCGTGAGGCCAGATGGTGCCCTCGTCGCCTCCGGATGCCTCTCCCCGTCCGGCGTAGAGGAAGAACACCTGGTCCACCTCTCCGTCACCGTCCCAGTCGTATTTTGTGAAGTCGATGTCATTGTCTACAGCCAGAAGAGCCGTCTCGAGCATCTCTCCTATGTTGGCGTTGTCGTTCGTTCCGTAGTGGGCATAGCCTTCTGGCATGCGCACCGGACCGGCGATGTCGAAGCTCAGGAGGAACTGTCCGTAGCTCTGGTCGCGGAAGTAGTCACGCACCGACCCTATGAATCCCATGTCGTTACTGAAGTTGTCCTCGTTCAGTATGCGGTTGTACAGAGCCACATCGTGACCGTCGCGGAACGGCATGTCGGCAAACTCCACAAGTATGACAAGACCTTTTTTCTCTCCCACATACGGCGGATGGTCCCCGCCCAGTGTCACGTTTGACGGACCTCCCTGCGCGTATGCCGGTCTTGAGGCTTTGCGTACGGCACGCTTGGCAGCCGCGCTCTTTCTGAGAGCCTCGAAGTCAGCCGTCTCAAATAGCCTTGTCGCGCTGTTCATTGTGAACCGGCGTCCGTCGGCACTCTCCCAGTAGTTCATGAACTCGTCGCCTCTCAGCTCTGCCTTCACTTCTGTTCCGTCGGCAAGACGTATGGTCTTCCATATGCCACGCTTTGCCGGTACGGCAGCCGCCCCGAGTGTGAAGAGCAGCGAGGCGCACACGATGAGTAGTTTTTTCATTTGCGTTCTCCTTGTTTATATTTATGATATTCTGTGTCTGTATTGTCTCCGCCGGCGGCGCGTATGCGCATGTCACGGTTGGCTTGTGCCTGTTATGGCGTGTCAGGACTTCGCGTAAAATCCGTCAGCCGGTACTTGAGAATAAAAAAAGGATGAGACAGCGGTCTGCGGACAGCGGTCTCATCCTATTGTCAGTCTGTTCTGCTTATCTTTTTATCCACGCTGGAATCTGATGTATTTGGTTGCGCTTACTTTCTTTAAGCTGTTGATTTTGCGTATCTTCTTTCCTACGTGTCTGAACTTGCTCTTGTCAGTCTGTCTCATGACCATAGTCTGCTTCTTGGCTCCGGCAGCCTTTGCCTTAGCCTGAGCTGTGACAGCATCGGGAAGCACGAGCACCGTTGTGGGCAGGAACACGGGCTGGGTTGAAGTAACGTCATTCACTCCGAGATAGTAGCCTGTGCCAGCCTCCATCATTGTGCCGCCCATGAAAAGCTCCTTAGGCTCGAATGTCACCACACCGTCTTTGAGCGTTCCCTTGATGAGTCCTGCGCCTTTCACAGCGTCGAACGGATTGCCCGCGTCGATATATGCGCCTCCGAGCGAGAAGAGTGTGATTGTGCCCCAAGGCTTGGTCTGTGCCTGGTCCTGCCAGCCTCCGTCTATACCTATCGGCTGAGCCTGGATGTATACGGCGTCAGGATCGTGCGCGTCTATAATCAGGTTGTAGTCCTGCGACTCGTCATAGCCGTATCCGCCCTGCACCTGATAGTAATAGTTGTCCGGATGATAAGGATTGATTACTCTGTAAACACCGGGAGTGTTCACGTTCTCCTGTATCTGCACCTCATATGTGGGAGCCGGAGCCGGGTTACCGTTCTGGTCGCCGAGGAACATCGGAGCGAACGCATAGTCGGTGTACAGACCCGTGCCGATGCCTTTCCATTCGCCCGGAGTGAGGGCGAAGTCGAATGTGGTGGTGGCATAGTTCTGCAGAGTGCCCTCGTCGTCGTAAGCCACTGCTATCATCGTGCATGTTCCGCTGTAGTTGCACGGTACTCTCACGTCACCGCTTTCCTTCACGCTTACAGTCTCGACTGCTCCTCCGAGCACCTGGTTGAGCGCATTATCGGCGTTGTCGCCCTCAACAACGGCAACCTTTGCTTCTGCCACGTCTGCTCCGAGAGTGACTTTGCCCAGCGCGAAGCTCTCCTCCTCAGCACTGATGAGCGCGCCTGAGTAACTCAGACTGATGCTGTAGTCGGTAATCTCGTAGCCAGGGAACACGATGTCGATGACACCGTCCTGAGAAGCTGTAGAGGGATTTCCATAACCAGAAACCGGATCATAGTAGAACGGTGCGAGTTGTATTTCACCCGGCAAGCCGTTCTCCTGATAAGCCAGTACGCGGCTGTGTGTCCATGCTTCTTCCGTGGCATAGTTGCCTCCGAAGTGTACCGGATGCCAAATCTCAGTTACGTTGCCTTGTCCCATCATGTCGATGCCCACAGGTGTCGGGCTGAAATACACAAGGTCGCTCTGTGTGATGGTGACACCGCTGAGTGAGTTGCCCGGCTGCATGATGGTCACTTCAAGATAGTCATCCGTGGGGTATACCTCGTATCCCTCGTCCTCATACATCTCCGCTATTTCCTTGTAAGGATTCATGATGCGGAACTGGTTGGGGTCTATCTCGTTCTGCATGATTTCCACATCAACATATCCGGTAATGAGCTGTGTGTCGGAGAAGTGACCTGTACCCAGTGATTTGTATGGAGCGGGGATGCCTACCGAGAAAGTATATACAGACTGTCCGTAAGGCGTGGTGTAGTCAGCGTCGGTGACGCTGATGCTCACTTCCTTGAAGTCGTCGTATTCCAGTTCTATCTCTGGATTGAGGTCTACCGTCACTTCGGCAGTGCTCTCGCCTTCTGCGAAGCTCACCTGTCCCGGCATGCTGAAGAGATCCTTGTCCTCGTCGGCAGTTGTGAGCGTGAGGTTCACTGTCAGCGCGTCGTCTGTCTTCACGCGGCTTACAGGCACCGTGAAGCTTGTCGCGCCCGGTTCAAGGTTGACTGTGGTCTCCAGCTCGCTGCTGAAGTATACCTGCGCTCCTGCTACGGCTCCGGCGGGGTCGTATTCATATTCCTCGGTGCAGGAGCCCATGGTAAGGGCTGCTGCGGAGAGGAGCGTCATAGCGCAATAATTGAATATTCTGTTCATATATGGTAATTGCTTTATGAATTATTGGTGTTGCTGTTTTACTCGTAAGGAATCGGATCGTATGCACGGCTCGGGTCCGGGTTGTTGAATTTGGTGACTTCATAGTTGTTCACCTGCTCGTAGTAGTCTATCACCCAGTTCATCCAAGCCGGACGGGTTGTAGTGTTGAACGCCTCGTCGGGCACATGGTTGCTGCCGGCATAGCTGCGTGTGCATGGGATGTTGCATCTCTTGACGTCGAAGAAAGCCTGTCCCTCTCCCCACAGCTCTATGCGCTTCTGGAAGAGAATCTCCTCGATGAGACGCTCCTGAACTGTTATGCCGCATGTATATGAGGCGTCGCGGTTGGCTTTCATGAAGTTTTCAAGGAGAGAAGCGGCGCGTGCCACACCGTCGGTCTGGCGTGCGGCAGCCTCAGCCTCGATGAAATACATCTCCTCTACACGCATGAGCGGATAGTCCATCTCACCGCCTGCGCTGAAGTCGGACACATTGCCTGCTGCCGGACGGAACTTGAGTGACGAGTAGTCTTTAAGAGCTTCGCCTATGGCAGGGTCGCAGTAGGTGTTCTGTCCGTCAAGCGCGCTGCCTGCCGGAGCCTTCCACATGAGCTTGCGCCAGTCGGTGTCGCTGATGCGCTCGTACATGCTGCGGTCTATCATAATCTCCGAGCCAGCCTCGGGGGTGGAATATCCCCATGTTGTCTCGCAAGAGAAGAACGAGCAGTAGTTCTGCAGATTGTTTATCATAGACTCCTTGTTGATGTGCACTCCCCACATCCAAGGTGTGGCGGTGTTGAATCCTGTTGAGGTGTTCAGAGCCTCCTCTTGGGTCATCACATGACCTGTGCAGTTGTCGATTGCCTTGCGTGCGTACTCCTCTGCAAGGTCGTACTTCTCCAGCCACATGTAAAGACGCGCATACAGACCGTACACGCAGTCGAGATGGGGCATTGACTTGTCGGCAAGGGTGAGCTTGGTGATATACTCCTCAGCCTTCTTCAGGTCGCTCTCGATGAACGCTCCGAGAGTGGCACGGTCAACGCGCGGGTTGTTGCGTGCCTGTTCATCGGTTGTGTTCTCGTCCACGATGGGCACTGTCAGTCCGAGAACGCTCTCGCCTTCGGGGCTCAGCGGCTCTACGGCGTCGTTCTCCAGAAACTCATACTCACGACCCATGTCAAGATAGAACATTGCGCGATAGGCAAGAGCCGCGCCGAGATAGCCGAGCTGAGTGTCGCTGGCTGTCTCAGGATCGAGTGTCCTGATGATGACGTTCGCACCGTTGACATACGATGTCTGTGCGGTCCACAGCATCTGCGCGTAGGCATAGTCGATGCCCTGAGCCACATTCTGTCCCCATGACGAGAACTGGTTGTACATGTTGTCGTTGGCTGTAGCCATATCCTGTGTCATGACGTCGCGCACGTGCATTATCGCCGGATAGCCGAAATCCCAGTGCGCGCCTCTTCCGAGAGTCTCTGTATTGAGCTGGGCAGGAACAGCCATGAGCATTGCCTCCACCGCCTGGGAGTTCCCCTCCACCTGTCCGGTAGTGGCGTTCTGTGTGGGGAATGTCTCGTCTATACATCCTGTGAGCATGAACGACGATGCGGCTACGAGAGCCATTCCCATTCCATATTTATTCAGTATTTTCATTGTCTTCTGTTGTTTTGTTTTATCATTTTTAGAATGAAATAGTCACACCGCCCTGTATGGTGCGCATAGGTGAATAGGTGTATGCGGCTGTGGCACCGGTGATACTCTGGCGCGGGTCAAGTCCCTGACGCTTTGACCAGAGCCACAGGTTGGAACCTGAGAAGTATACACGCACGTTTGTGAGGTGTGCCTTAGCGACGAGGTTCTTCGGCAGAGTGTATCCGAAGTTGACGTTCTGCAGGCAGAGGTAAGACGCGCTTGTTAGGAAGCGGTCGGAAGCTGCTGCCATGTTGTCGTCTGAAATCTCGTACTTAGGAATGTTGCTGTTAACATTCTCCGGTGTCCATGCGTTGATGAGGTCGGTGTGGAAGGCATATCCTCTGCTGCCTGCCATTGAAGACGCATACTCAGAGTCGTATACCTTTCCGCCGAGCTGATAGGTGAAGTCGAGCGAGAGGTCGAAGCCTTTGTATGCGAATGTGGTTCCGAATCCTCCGTAAGCCCATGGAAGAGCCGTTCCGCAGAGGAATTTTGTAGCCTCGGTAGCGTTCTTTGTGGTCTCGATGACATATTCGGTCTTCGGCTCGCCGTTCTTGTCAAGCACCGGATTGTTGTTCTCGTCTACAACAGGCTTGCTCACTCTCTTGTAGTAGAGAGCCTCTCCAGTCTCGTGGTCTACGCCTGCGAACTTGTGCATGTACCATGTGTACATGGACTCGCCCTCACCGTAGAAATACTGTCCGCCGCCGTATCCGCGTGAGCCGTTGGGCGCGATCTCAGTCTTGTTCTCCTCGTTTATCTCCGCAATCTCGTTCTTGTATGCGGTGAGGTTGAGGTTCAGTCCCCATTCGAAGTCCTTTGTGCGGAGCACAGTTCCGTTGAGCTCTACCTCGACACCCTGGTTGTGCATGTTACCGGTGTTGTCGTAGGTTGAGGTGTAACCGCTCGAAGGCGGCAGCTGGAATGCCGTGAGCATGTCGGTGGTACGGCGTATGAAATACTCCATGCTACCCATGAGGCGTCCCTTGAACAGTGAGAACTCTACGCCTGCGTTGAAGTTGGCGTTCTTCTCCCATGTGATGGTCTCGTTGCCTTTTGTTCCGCTCGGCACAAGGGCTATCTCGCCGTTGTTGTTCTGGAAAGAGTAGCGGTCTGTGTAAAGATAGAAAGGTATGTTGTCGTTACCCTGCTCACCGTAAGACGCCTTAATCTTCAGTTCGTCTACCCAAGGAGCGTTGAACCAGCTCTCCTTGCTTATTATCCATGCCGCACCGAACGACCAGAAGTTACCCCAGCGATGGTCGGGATGGAACACAGAGGAAGCGTCGCGGCGGAAGCTGACCGATGCGAAATAACGGTTGTCGTAGTTGTACTGCGCGCGTCCGAAATATCCTTCGGTGTTATAGTCAAGTGTGTAAGATTTGATGGAGCTGTCTGTGATAGCTCCGGCAAGCTCCGGATTGCCCAGTGAGAAGATGTTTGTCTTGCTTCCCGAGAGCGAATAGTCTTTCTTGCGGTAGTACTCGTGACCAAGCATCACCTCTGCGTCGTGCTTGCCGAACAGATGATGCCAGTTGAGCAGCTGCTGGTAGTTGTAAGCCCATGTGCGTGTGTGACCCACTCCTACACTTCCTCCAATGTTGGCAGACTGTCCGAAGATGTTCTGTGAAAGGCTGTTGGCGCGCTGCTCGTTGAGCATTCCGGTGTTGCGCGATGTGAATGTGAAGTCCTTGAGGAAACGTATCTCGGCTGTACCTGTGACGTTGAACGAGTTGCCGTTGTAGCTGTCAGTGCCGAGCTGTATGTCGTTAAGAGGGTTAGCCGAGCCGTACATCGGACGCACCAGACCGTTTATCTTGCCGTCTCCGTAGTCGTACTCAGGCAGTCCAGTGGTGCTGTTGGTCATGATGTTGCCCTTTGCGTCGCGTATGTAGAGCGGATATATCGGTGCGAGCGAGCGCAGGTTGAAGAGGTTGCCCGAGCTTGTCGCAGTCTCATCAGCGAGATACTGGCTGTCGTAGTGGGCATAGTCGAAGTTTCCACTCACCTTGAGCCACGGACGAACCTGATAGTTGCCTTTCATTCGGGTGGTGAGACGCTTGTAGTCGCTCTTCACAGTTATACCTTCGTTGTTGAGATAGTTGAACGACATGTAGAACGAGCCTTTGTCGTTGCTTCCGTTTGCCGTAACCGAATATTCCTGACGCAGACCGTTGCGGTAGGCTGCATCAGCCCAGTTGTCGGGCATGAGCATGTACTGGCTGACACCGTCGGCACCTGTTACGAGTGCTCCAAGTGTGGCGGCGGGGTTGAGTTTTCCGTTAGTACCGATGAGGGTCTGACCGTTCGGAACATTATATACATTGTATCCCAGACCGTAGGATGTGCTGTTGATGAGGTTCTGGTTTGCCCATACGTGAGCCGCGTTGCCGTCATATCCGAGACGGTTGGCTGCATAGTTTTTCAACGCTCCATAGTACATCTCGTAGTATTTTGCAGGACTTGTCACGTATTCATAGTCAGGTATGGCACGTGAGTTAGAACCCCATTTCGTGTCGACAGTGATACCGCTTGTGCCCTGTCCGCCGCCTTTTGTGGTGATGATGATGACACCGTTGGCACCGCGCGCACCGTAGAGGGCAGCCGAAGCGGCGTCCTTCAGCACTGTCATGGATGCGATGTCGTTGGGGTTGAGAGTGTTCATGTCGCCCTCGAAAGGAGCGCCGTCAAGGATGATGAGCGGGTTCTGACCTACAGAACTTGAGCTCATCATTGTGCTGATACCACGGATACGTATCTGGAAATCGCTGTTGCCGGGCTGTCCGCTTGCTGAATTTATCTGTACACCGGACACTTTACCTGTGAGTGACTGCAGCGGGTTTGAGTCGGCTGTCTTCTTTATCTGGTCGTTGTCGAGCACTGCTGCCGAACCTGTGAAGGCTGATTTCTTAGCCGTTCCGTAGGCAACGACCATCACCTCGTCTATCATCTGGTTCTCCGGCTGGAGCACGATGTTCATGTTGCGTGCCGCTTTCACCCTCTGCGGAACCATTCCCAGATAGGTGATGTCCAGTTCTGTGCCCACCGGCACGTTGATTGTGAACACGCCATCAGCATTGGTCACGGCTCTCGCATTCATGCCGACGGCCTTTACCGTGGCACCGACTACGGGCTGTCCATCCTCTGCCGAGGTGACCGTACCTGTCAGGCGCGACTGTGCCAGCGCCATTCCTATGCTCAGGAACAGGCAGGCAAAAAACATTGTCAGTCTTTGTTTCATAAAAATCTCTCTCCTGATTTGATTTAAATAATTAAAAAATGTTTATTCTTTTGTTTCGTGATGTACCTGTGTGTAGCGTAGTGTTATCCCTCCGCTTCGTCTTTGTAGGGCGTCCGTTGTTCTTTTTCRCCGCCCAAACCGARATATGTRAGAATCTAAATTATTCTTAACCGATGTTCTTGAACATATACGGTTTTGCTGTTTTTTTGTTAAATTTGCATARACCTCTGTCGCAGAGGTTAAGATATAAGAGTGATGACATGACCTGTTAAATGCATGTGGGGCATTGCTTAGGCAGCTTTATGTTTTGGCAGAAAACGGAATCCGTACCGTTATTTAGAACTATCTACAAGTCTTAGCGATAGGTCAGACAGGATAGTGAGATATATGGCATATGCATTGGGTGCTGCCGTCAGAAATCTACTGACGGACGCCATTTATGAATAAAAGAACATGTGACAATCACACCTGCGCATTGGTTGCAAAAAGTGTTTTTGAAGGTTGATGATCCTCACGAAGTGAGTGTCATGCCTGCAACGGGCGATGATATTAATGTATATAATATAATAAGGTGTAAGAAAATATTCTTACAGGCATCATCATACAGACTTTCATTATGATGTGATGAAAATAAAAAGAGCCATATGCATGCCCGTTGCAGGGATGATATGACTCTTTGACTTATAAAGTGTCTGACAATGTGTGGCAGACGGAGTGAGTGACTCGCATCAGTTCTTTATGAACTTCACACCATTTCTGATGTATATTCCACGTCCGAGTTTATCGGCATCGGTTCCTAAATAGCGACCTTCAAGACTGAATATGCGGTTGTCTTCCTTCTTATCGACAGTCGGTAGGTTGCCGATGGCTGTTGTCCAGTTTGAATCGTTTTCGGCTCTGAGCGTGACACTGCCTCCGTTCTTCACGAGAATGTAGCTGTTGTTCACGGTCTCCTTGCTACGCACCGGTTGCCAGTCGGTCTCGTCTACCGATTTCGTGGCAAGATAAACGCGGTATGTTCCATTGGGGAGATAGGAAACCTGAGCCGGTGCGTTTGATATGCTCAAGCCTCGCAGATATGGGACGTCCGTGAGGTCGGACTCGTCTGCAAGAATCAAAAGAGACGTCACGGCTCCGGTGTTCACGTTGCATATCATGACGGCGAGCCGTCCAGTGAAGTTGTCGACATCGACATTATAAATGCCGTCGCACTTGACATTGAGAGTATTCATTGAGTTTGTGATGACGAGATTGCTGCCCAGTCCCCAGAGTGAATGGTAGGTGCCGTTGTAAGTGGTGTCATCGGGCGTGCGCACAGTCACCATGTCCTGTCCGCGGGTATATCCGTCGAGGTCGGCGATGTCGAAGAATCCGTTGTCCGTGCCGCCCCATCCCCAGTTGACATGCACCAGTCCATTCTCGTCGTAACCGTCGAGAATGAACGAATGGCCTCCCTGGGCGGACTGTCCGCCATAAATGACCGGGCAACCGTCGCTCAGTTCACGGAATATCATGTTCATCCACTCCTCGGCAGGATAAAACTCGCGTGTATAGAGCTTTATGCTCTCGTCATACTTGAAATACTTGCGCAGAGCCAGACATGCGTCAGCACTGTAAGCTCCGCTGCCCGTTGTGGTGTAGTGCATCTCCACAGCCACTCCGCAATGCAACATGAGTTTTGCCACCGCATTTGCCTGCTCCTGTGTGTAGTTGCCGGGAGTGTATACGGGCAGCATGTTATCGTAATCGTAGTTTGTCTCAAAATTAGCCGCCGGTCTTACTGTGCCGTAACCTTCCTCAGAGGTATATGTATAAGAATTATGTCCGTTGCCTTTGAGGGGATATTTGTGATAATACATCATCTGCGCCATGGATGTCGCGACACACCCGGTCACGTAATTCTTCCGGCTGCCGTTGACAGTATAGGTAGGACACATGTTGTTGAACGGCGCGCTCTGGTTCCAGCGTGTTACGAGCAGTTCGTCTACATGACTTTTATATTCAGAAGCTCTCCGCACCTTTGCCGGCTGTCGTCCCTCGTCCAGTTTTTTCTCAAGCGACGAGTTGACGGACTCCATCCACCAGAGGAATGCGGGCGAATGACTGTCGGTGAGAGAAGCGTCGCTGTAACCGAGCACAGGGGAGAATGTGTCGTCATTGGCTATTACGGCATATCCGCCTCCGGCATATCCAAGTACGGTGAGCTGCGATTTGCGGTCCAACACTTTCAGAGTGGCTGCGGCGTTGCTGCGCATGCCTTTTGCCATGGATGTGGTTGACAGGGCTTTTGCCGCCTCCTGGCGCAACTGTGCCGCCGTGCGCGGCTTTGCGCCTACAGTACATGCCACAGCCAGCATCAATGATATTATTAAGAAATGTCTTTTCATAATAGAAGTATTTTATATAATGGTCAAAAGCCGGAGATTTCCCGGCTGAATGATATATAAAGGCAGGTTGCAGGACTATGCCGTCCGGACAACCTGCCTTCTGCATTTTGATTTGTATCCTTAAATATAAGGCGAGAGATTAATTCTTCTTCGTAAGTGTTATGTCATACATTACATTCCACATGCCTTGTCCCGGTTGGAAGAGATAAAGGCTTTGTGCTTCGTTGAACTTGATGACATCGGGCAGCACTTTGCCTTCAGCTACAGTCCATCTGGRTGTAACGTCATTGAATGTGTACTGACGACCGTTGTCTGTAGCCCATACCCACTGATAGTCAGTACCGTAGGATGCAATCTGCTCACCGCAGATGAAACCGAGCGTTCCAACCCTCAATGTCTTGTCATATGAATAGCGGAAGCGCCATGTGCAGTCAAGATAAACATTAGAACCTAAGTTAAACATTGACGGACATGAGGCTGTAAGGATGCTCTCATAGTCGGCGGAATTCTCATTAGCTGTTCCGCTTATCTTCACGTCAAAAGAGACATCCTGAGACTGCCCGGGAACTTGCTTGCCGTCCGCGTCAAACACAGGTTTCTTGGCGTTAAGCGTCCATGTGCCGAAGAATGCCAGATAAGTGTCGCCATCGTTATCTTTTATGGTTACGGTTGTCTTCTGTGTCTTTATCTCTGCACCTTTTGCAGAGACAATGGTCAGAGTGAACTGGCGTGGATCGTTGATGACATTGTCGTCCAAAGTCTTCACCTCTACGTTAAGCGTTCCGGTGCTGAGTGTGTCGGCATTGATGTTGAGTGTCTTGTCGGTAATGAAATAGTGTTTTCCCTCAACAGCTCCGTTCTCGCCGACAGGTGCAGCCTCAATCTTTATCTTCACAGCACCGTTTCTGAGGCCGCTCACGTTTATAGGAATGTTTGTGTAGCCAGACGTAGCTTCGTTTATCTCTACTTCCTCGCTGGCAAATCCGACAGTACACTGCCCGGTGTTTATGTCATCCCCATTATCGGAGCACGACCATATGAACGGCAGTGCAATCGCCAAAAGCATATATATTTTTATGTGTTTCATAAGTCTTTCTTGCTTTTATGATTGTTGTTTTGTTGGCAGACGGACCGCTGACACTCAACGCTCCGTCTGCATTTAGAATTAGTATCCTGGATTCTGAACCATTTTCTTATTCACGTCCATCTCGTGCTTCGGTATCGGCCATGTGAACCTGTTGTCACCGGCAGGACGCTCGAGCTGTGTGGTTGTAGGTCCGGGCAGCAGCAACAGGTCTTCCTGCTGTGCCTCGCCGCGCTCCATATTCTTGTGCCAGCGTTTGAGGTCAAACAGACGTGTGCCTTCACCCACCATCTCACGCTGACGCTCATTCTGAAGCTCAGTCATTATAGTAGAAGCGCTAAACGAACGGTCTTTATAATCTGCGATGCGTTTCTTCTCAAGAGCATTGATATACTGGGCTGCCTTTACAAGATAAGACTGGTCGGTCTGTGCAAGCTGCGCGTATGCCTCAGCCGCTATGAGATACATTTCGGCTATGCGGAATGCCTTTGGCTCTATTACAGAACGTGCCTCGGTGACTTTATACTCTTTGTAGAGTCTTGTTTCAAGCGGGAACTTGTTGAATGCATAAACGCGACCGGATGTTCCGGTTGTGGTTTTAATGTCTATCTGATTGAAGTAAGCCTTCTTACGGTAGTCCTTGTCACTGTAAAGGTCGACGAGAGTCTTCGTAGGCACAAAGTCTGGCTCTTTGTCAACCGGCTGGTAATATGTTCCCAATCCGGAGATAAGCTCAGACTTGCTGGCAATGGCAAGCTGCAGAATTGTTTCCATACCCGCGTCTTCAGCCCACATGGATTTCAGTTCATCAGTCCCTTCTGCCAGAGCATATGTGCCTGAAGAGATGAGAGCTTCCGCATACTTGGCTGCATCCTTATAGTTGTCCATTGCAAGAGCCTGACGCGCGCGCAGTGCCGTGATGGCATCCTGAGTGATATATGCGCTAAGCGCAGCATTTGGTTCGCTGACATATTTAGCCGCGCTGTCGAGGTCGGCTGTCACCTGTGCCATCGTCTCGGCGAGAGTTTTTCTTCCCGGATATGTGCTTGGGTTAGACGACGGAGCGTAGTCGAGACGATAGGAAACACCGCTGTTCGCCTTGTCTGCCGTTGAAGCATCATAGTCGGCGCAGTAGAACTGCGAGAGCATGAATATGCTGTATGCGCGCAAGAAGAAGGCGTCACCTTTCGCAGCCCTCACACTCACCATCTCAGCGTCTGTGAAAAGCGATTTGTCTGACATGTCACACTTGTTATATCCGTCGATGATAAAGTTGGCACGGGTTATTGCGCTCTGATAACCGCCGTACACACCGTCTATCGTACTATTCTGTGGGGTGAAATCCCAACGGTACATGTCACCGAAGGTATTTGAGTTTCCGATAAGAGCATGAAAACCGTCACACTGTACTTCAGGCGTAGTGTATCGTCCGTTGCCCCCTATTGTCCCACGCAATGCGGAATACAGCCCCACGCGCATTGCCTTGAAGTCGGTAGGTGTCTGCAGAGCCTCTGTGTCTTTTAAAGATCCATAAGGCTCCTTGTCCATGTCGCATGATACCAGAAGACCGGCAGTCAATGCAAGAAACAAATATATCTTTTTCATTGTTTATCCTTGTTTTACGTTTATAATGTTAACTGTATACCGAATGAATACTGACGTGTATTCGGATAGTTACCCAAAGTAYCATAGTCGTCCACCTCAGGGTCATATCCGTGGTATCCGGTGAAAGTCAGCAGGTTGCGCCCGATGAAATAAACCTTCGCGCCCTTAACAATCTTTGTGGCGTTAAGCCAGTCCTGCGGAAGGCTGTAGGACAGCTGCAGGAACTTCAGGCGTACAAACGACGCGTCTTCAAACAGACTTGTGTCTAACTGACGCTGACAGTTCGCTGCCGCTATGTTTGTAATTTGTCCCGGATGTGTCCACATATTGAGCATAGCCGTGCTTTGGTTGCCTTGTGTTGCGAAAGCTGGGTTCTGCACAAAATACAGGTCGTTGTTCGCCATGTAGCGGTCGAACATACCAATGAACTGCACGTCGAGCTGCAGACCTTTCCATGATACGGTTGTTGAGAAACCGCCTGACCACGGAGCAATCACTCCCTTGTCGAGCATCACTCGGTTGTCTTCAGAAAAGACTTTTGTCTCGTTGCCGTTCTTGTCGAGCCATACAGTCTGACCGTCAGCCGGATCAACGTGACTCCAACGCACCTGATACAGTGTACCGTAAGCATAACCCTTCTCAAGGTGGATGAGATTGGTCACATCGTAAGAGTCAGCCCCCTTAAACAGTTTTGTCACTTTGTTCTTGTTATAGTTTCCGTTGAGAGATACGCTCCAGTACCAGTCCTTGTTCTTTATTATGTCATAGCTGATGTTGAAGTCCACACCGCGGTTGTACATCTCAGCCACATTACCCCAACCGGTACCAAAGCCTGTTGTGTAGGAATAGGGCATTTTAACGAGCATGTTGGATGTCACCTTATTATAGAACTCCACATCAAACGAGAGTCGGTTGAACAAACGTCCGTTCAAGCCTACGTTGAATGTCTTCACCGTCTCCCATGTAAGCTCAGGGTTGGGCGCGTTGGCTACAGCCGAACCTGTATCACCGTTGTACTCCAGACCTCCACCGACAAGTCCGAGAGCCATATACGGATCTATTCCAGAGTTACCTGTTGAACCATAGCTTACCTTGAATTGCAGGTCGTTGAGCCAGCTGCGTGTAGATTCCATGAAGTTTTCTTTCGCTACACTCCACATGAATGCTGCGGCACCGAATGTTGCCCAACGATTGTTCTCACCGAAGAGTGACGAGCCGTCGCGACGTATACTCAAGTCGACGAAATATTTGTCGGCATAAGCGTAGTTGAGCGTACCAAACCATGAGTTGCGCACTTCCTCCGAGATGCCTTGTGAAGGTACTCTTACGTTTTTTTGTGCTGCAAGTGGAAGCATGAGAAGTCTGTTGTCCTCAAAGCCATCTGCTGACACACCGAACGACTCTGTCTTACCATACATGGACTCCTGACCGAGAAGAACGGTAACGTTGTGTCTCTCAAGGAAGTTGAACTTATACTCGGCTGTATTAGTCACCGTCCAACGGTAGAAGCGTGAGAAACTTTCTGCCACGTAACCTTTCTCTGCAAAAGACACTTCAGGAGTTTTAAGACACTTGGATGAACTACGCAAGTCGTTAGCGTCAAGACCAACCGCTGAACGTATGTTCAGACCTTTGACAGGATTGATGTTAACGAAAAGGTTCTCGTTCAGTCGCACGCGACGTGTGTTTGACGGCTGTATCTCAGACAGGTAATATGGGTTATAGTCCCCGTTAGGATATACGTTCACGCGCTTGCCGTAGCCTTCAAATGTACTGTTGGCGTAGTCTTCCGGATTAAGACCAAGTACCTCATAATAAGAAAGTGTCGGCAAGAACGTACGGGCTACGAAAGCCTTGTTGCCAGGGCTGTTTGACTGATTACCGTAAGCTGCTTCCTTAAACTTTGTATAAGCAATATTCGTGTTGGCACCTACCTTGAGCCAGTCGTTTACGTTAGACTCGATGTTGGCACGCAGTGTCTCGCGGCGCATGTTGGAGTCGTCCATGATTCCGTCTGCGTCATAGTGTCCGTAAGAAACGAGATAGGACATGTTGTGAGAACCGCCGCGTATGCTAACGTCTATCTGTGAAGTCGGCTTTGTGCCTCCGAAAAGCTTCTCCTTCCAGTCTGTACCTATATTATATTTCTTATAATAAGCCTTCATTGCCTGGAAGTTGGCATCTGTCTTGTAAGAAGGGTTGAGCATCTCCTGGAAAGCGAGCCATTGGTTGGCATCCATCATGTCGAGGTTGTCACCCGTCATCTCAGACAGACCGTACTGCGCGCTTATCGATATTGTCGGTGACTCGCCGAAGTTTCCTCTCTTGGATGTTATGATAACTACACCGTTTGCCGCACGCGAACCGTAGATTGCCGTAGCCGACGCATCCTTGAGCACGGTCATGTTCTCGATGTCGTTAGGGTTGAGCGAAAGGAATGTATTTTGCGAAATTTCACTTCCGTCAAGTATGAACAGAGGTTCGGTAGTCGCATATATTGACGTAACACCACGTATACGCATGCTTGTCGTAGCTGACGGTTCACCCGAAGACGTGAACACCTGCAGGCCGGACACCTGTCCCTGCAAAGCGTCTCCTACGTTTGCCACAGGACGGTTTGCGAGTTTGTCCGACGTCACTGTCGACACAGAGCCCGCTATTGTTCCGAGCTTACGCGCCGAACCGTAACCTGTGATGACCACACCGTCAAGTGACTGTCTGTCAGACTCAAGCACAATGCGCATATTGTTTGAGGCTTTCACCCTCTTGGGAAGCATGCCGAGATAGGTAATCTCAAGCTCCGTACCAACCGGTACATTAATAGTAAACTCTCCGTCGACGTTTGTCACAGTGCCCACATTCAGGCCCTTTGCCTTGACGGATGCTGCCACAACCGGCTCACCGTCTTCAGCCGAGGTGACTACTCCGGTCAGGCGCGACTGTGCCAGTGCCATTCCTATTCCAAGGAACAGGCAGGCAAAAAACATTGTCAGTCTTTGTTTCATAAAAATCTCTCTCCTGATTTTGATTAAATAATAAAAAATATACACCTAATTCTCTCATACAACATGACCGGAAGTAATGCGACTTTTCGCTTTTATTCACCCTCCGTCATGCATTATCATTATCCGTTTTACTTATATCTTCTTACGTTTTTCCACCTAATGGAAAATATGTCTTACATCAGTCATTTATCCTTACTGTTTTTACAATCATTTTGTTATCTTTGCGTACACCTCTGTCGCAGAGGTGTATGCTTTTAAATCATGGATGG
>NZ_LT556035.1:0-657 GCF_900079775.1 Leyella lascolaii
CCTAATTATATATAGGGGTATCTTGATGTTTTTATCATAATAAGATACCCCTGTTTTTTACATGAAATCTCAAACTTGTGAACATAACCCCATCATAAAATGAATAGCAAGTATTCCTGCTGAGTTTATCAAATCAGGACCATTGTTGTTGATGATGACTCTACCATCAGCTCATATATACCTTTCCGACACAAGCATATAGTGTTTTCATTTGTACCCCGAGTGTGTACAGTTTCAAACCATGATTTACATTTTAACATAAGAAACTGAAGCCGTGACCATTTGTGTATTTTTGCCAAACTAACTCCAGTACATACAACAGATGTAAAAGATTTCGCAAAATCGACCGAAATCATAAGAAAAAAACACCAAACTAGCAAATTTCTTAAAGATTATATCTGTTTATTAAGATTATTTTTGTATATTTGCAGCATTATTTTGGTGGTAAAGCCTATTGGCCTGCCACGTGACAATAGGACTTTACGGAGCAAGCCTATATCACAATTCTTCTCCGTAGCAACAGTCTGTTTTCTCTCACTGGTCTCTCCCTGCGCGGCAGAGGCATACGTTTTTATATTTTTCAAACACTCCAAATTGACAGCGCATGAGAAAGTTTACTTCTTTGTTACTGTTAGGCTTCGCTCTCGGCAGTTTCGC
>NZ_LT556035.1:758-1929 GCF_900079775.1 Leyella lascolaii
CGCCTAATTATATATAGGGGTATCTTGATGTTTTTATCATAATAAGATACCCCTGTTTTTTACATGAAATCTCAAATTTGTAAACATAACCCCATCATAAAAAAATGAATAGCAAGTATTCCTGCTGAGTTTATCAAATCAGGGCCATTGTTGTTGATGACGACTCTACCATCAGCTCATATATACCTTTCCGACACAAGCATATATTGTTTTCATTTGTACTCCGAGTGGGTACAGTTTCAAACCATGATTTACATTCTTATATAAGAAAGTGAAGCCGTGACGATTTGTGTATTTTTGCCAAACTAACTCCTGTACATACAACAGATGTAAAAGATTTCTGCAAAATCGACCGAAATCATAAGAAAAAAACACCAAACCAGCAAATTTCTTAAAGATTATATCTGTTTATTAAGATTATTTTTGTATATTTGCAGCATTAGTTTGGTGGTAAAGCCTGTTGGCCTGCCACGTGACAATAGGACTTTACGGAGCAGCCTATATCACAATTCTTCTCCGTAGTAACAGTCCGTTCTCTCTCACTGGTCTCTCCCTGCGCGGCAGAGGCATACGTTTTTATATTTTTCAAACACTCCAAATTGACAGCGCATGAGAAAGTTTACTTCTTTGTTACTGTTAGGCTTCGCTCAGTAAAGTAACTTAAAGGAAGATACGCATGAAGAATTATATACAGAAGGTGGCGTGGGCATTGGTTTTACTGCTTGCCGCCACACTGTCCCTTTCGGCAAAGGACGGGACAGCCGTGAGAAAACTCTTCAAGAAGGGTGTCTCTGACAGTATCTCCGTAGGAGGTAGCAAACTGGTCGTTCTTCAGAAAGACCTCATTCGGAACAGAAGCCTTTCCGTGAATTCCATCGGAGAGGAGAACGTTCCTGAGCTTGACTTTGCCATGACCAACGTCACGGCAGGAGGACATGGCTACCGTTTCCTCCCTCACGGAACGCACTTCACAGGCGAGGGCGCGACTGTCAAGATAAAGTATGACCGCACGAGAATACCAAGCGGCTATACCGAGGACGACATCCGTACCTATTACTACGACCCGGCCGAGAAGCATTGGGTTGCGTTGGAGCGTGTGCGTGTGGACAAGAAGGAAGAGTGTGTCGTTTCAAAGACGACCCACTTCACCGACATGATCAACGGCGTGATA
>NZ_LT556035.1:2030-4311 GCF_900079775.1 Leyella lascolaii
CGCATGAAGAATTATATACAGAAGGTGGCGTGGGCATTGGTTTTACTGCTTGCCGCCACACTGTCCCTTTCGGCAAAGGACGGGACAGCCGTGAGAAAACTCTTCAAGAAGGGTGTCTCTGACAGTATCTCCGTAGGAGGTAGCAAACTGGTCGTTCTTCAGAAAGACCTCATTCGGAACAGAAGCCTTTCCGTGAACTCTATCGGAGAGGAGAATGTTCCTGAGCTTGACTTTGCCATGACCAATGTCACGGCAGGAGGACATGGCTACCGTTTTCTCCCTCACGGAACCCATTTCACAGGCGAGGGCGCGACTGTCAAGATAAAGTATGACCGCACGAGAATACCAAGCGGCTATACCGAGGACGACATCCGTACCTATTACTACGACCCGGCCGAGAAGCATTGGGTTGCGTTGGAGCGTGTGCGTGTGGACAAGAAGGAAGAGTGTGTCGTTTCAAAGACGACCCACTTCACCGACATGATCAACGGCGTGATACAGGCCCCGGAGTCACCGCAGACCGAAGGCTTTGCCCCGACGATGATGAACGACATCAAGGCGGCTGACCCGACGGCGAAGCTCAATGTCATTGCGCCTCCAAGCGCAAACAACCGTGGCTCTGCCAACCTGCAGTATCCGTTCGAGATGCCGCCAGCACGAAACGGTATGCAGCCAAGCCTTGGCTTGCAGTACAGCAGCGAGGGCGGTAGCGGTTGGCTCGGTGAAGGTTGGAACGTCAGCGTGCCAAGCATAACGCTTGACACCCGGTGGGGCGTGCCTCGTTATGACCAGTCAAAAGAGACGGAGACTTATCTTTTGTCCGGTTCAATGCTCTCCACTATGGACGACAACGGACAGATGGGAGTCGCACACCGTGGCGAGAAGATGAACAGAAAGGCTGACCGCCAGTTCTACACCCGCCAAGGCGGTGATTTCAGCCGTATCATCCGCAAGGGTGACAGTCCTGCCAACTATTATTGGGAGGTTACAGACAAGCAGGGTGTCAAGTACATCTATGGTGGTGACGGAGCTGTTGTAAAGGGCAATGTCACYGATGCTTCGGGCARTACCCGTGAGGTGATTGCCGAATGGAAGCTGAAACGTGTCGAGGAACTCCACGGTGACTATATAGAATATGTGTATGACATCGTGGATGAGGATGTGCGTGGCGGCTTGAAGGCCAAGGCTGCATATCTGAAGGAGGTTCACGCAGGTAATGCAGGACAGGAACCGCACACCGTTGTACTCTTTGAWGGCAACAAGATAAAGCAGGTAAAGACCAACAATGCCCGCTATGGATTCCTCGCCTCCTCCAACAAGCTGTTGGAGAAAGTGACCGTGAATTTCCAGGGCGAGACCCTGCGCAGCTATGCCTTTGACTACAAGGAAGGTGCATTCCACAAGGAAATGCTCACAGGTGTCAGACAGTATGACAACACAGGAAAGGAAGTGGCTTTCCAGAACTTCGACTATTATGATGATGTGCAGGCTGAAAAGGGATATGTTCCGTTCAAGGACGATTCCGAGAAATGGAACACGCACGATGACGGACTTGACGCWGGTTTCGTCAATCCTTTAAAGACTGTCAGCAAGCGTTTCAGCGACAAGCCWACTGCACTTGGCGGAACGACAAGTTCTTCTGTAAGCGGTTCGTTCTATGCAGGTGTGGGACCTTGGGACGGAAGCAAATGGAAAGGCAATACAATAGGAGGTTCTTACAGCTACTCCAGCGATACCAGCAAGGGACTTTCCGCATTCGTTGACTTGAACGGTGACGGACTTCCTGACAAGGTATATAAGTCTGGTGGTTCCGTATATTATCGTCCACAGGTCAAKACTGACAACGGAGAAGTAGTATATGGTGAGCCTGTCAAGGTAAAGGGTATCAGTAACTTCTCGACAACCAAAAGTTCTACGAACTCTTTCGGTGCGAAAGCCGTTGTCGGTTGGAATGTTCTGACTGCCGTTGTCGGAACGGACAAGTCAACCACTAAGACAAAGACCACTCAGTATTTCAGCGACATCAACGGTGACGGACTTGTTGACCTCGTTTCCAATGGCAAGGTATATTTCAACCATTTGGAGTTTGATCAGTCTGGCAATGCCGTGCCTACGTTTACATTGAGCAGTGCCGACACGCCAAGCCCAATCATCTATGGTGGCAAGGTTGACACTTCTGTCATGGAGGTCAGTAAGGATGAGCAGGCGGAAGCCATCAAGAACTCACCGATGGAGGATATTGTGCGTGTATGGCAGGCTCCTAAGGACGGAACTGTCAGCG
>NZ_LT556035.1:4427-6472 GCF_900079775.1 Leyella lascolaii
AAGGCTAATGAGACTTTCAATGGCGATTCACTCAACATCAGTCTGGAGAATACTGAAAAGCTGACCAACTTCAGCTTTGAGATTTCATCCACCTCAAATGTTGATTGGAAGAATATCGGTTGGCAAGCGTCTGTAACTTACAAGGATTCTGCCAATGTTGAGCAGACCATGTCAGTTCCTGCACATTACAAGACTTTCGCAAATGCCTTGGCAGAGGGCAAGCCATACTTGACCACTGCGACTGATACCGTTTTGGTTGTGTCGCCAGTGCTTACCCTTTCTGACAATTCCATCAATGGCCAGGTTACTTTGACCGCCAAGACAGAGGATGCACTTGTTGGCAAGAAGTCTTTCAATATCGAGAATGGCATCTTGAAAGCCGATACTCTGCGATTTGCAATGACCGCAGGAAAGAACATCTGGTTTGAATACAGCTATCCGGCAGCAATCTCTAATGAAACTGTTACTTCAGCCTCTGTTTCCATTCTGAAAGATGCGGCAGGTCTCGTAACAGAGAATGTGCTTGCTGGATTCTATGCAGAGAATGACAATCTTGGCTTCGGTATGCTTTACCGTGGCTGGGGAGGTTTTGTTTATAACTCGGCAGAGGGCAGATATGCAAAGCCTATTGACGAGTCATTGCTGAAATTRCCTGAAAACGAGAACGACAAGGTTGATCCTCTCACGATGGCATTCACYCCATTGGGTACAGACCAGACTTCTATGGAYAAGTGGGTCGGTCAGCGACAGGACATCTAYCTTACWGCAACMGAGGCAAGYACAGCCCGATTGACAGAACAGGATGTACTCCTTACCAATCCATTGGATAATAATGCTGAAGTGGCAGGACTTGCAGGTGAATATTTGCAGGGTACTGGTGCGGCAGCTGTAAGCCAAGTGGTATCAAGCAAGAGTACCGTTGTGCAAGGTGGTGCACTTGGCATCACCCATAACGATGCCAAAGGTAGCGCAAAGACGGAAGTTGCCATGATGGATATGAATGGTGACGGATTCCCTGACATCATTGCTGGTGGTACTATCCAATACACCAACTCACAAGGTGGATTGAGTGGCGAAATCTACAAGGGTATCGGAGCTAATAACTCTGACAATGCTTCTGAGGCGTGGGGATATGGCGGCAATCCAGTAGCTTCCGTATCACAGATTACGAATTTGGCGAAAGGTGTAAAGCAGTCTTTGAGCAATGTACAGACAGAATGGCAAGCTCAATTCTCTATCACTGGCAGTGCGCCAAGGAACACAGATGAAGCCGTAGAGTCATTCATTGACATCAATGGCGATGGACTTCCAGACAAGATTCTTTCCGACAAGAAAGTAAGATTAAATTTGGGCTATGCTTTCACTGAGCCTATAGATTGGGAACTTGACCGCATACAGAGTGGTAAGAGTCTTTCATACAATATAGGTGCAGGTGGGGATGTCAGTCAAGGATTTGGTCAAACAGAATACAAAGGCAATCAGATAAACAAGGCTTCAGGAAGTTTCTCTGCAGGCATTGGTATTGTTACCTCTGAAAGCGAAGAGGAATACAACCTTATCGACATCAACTCTGACGGTCTTCCAGATAAGGTCTGGAAGAATGGTGATGGTATCACTGTTGCCCTCAATACAGGCAATGGTTTTGATGAACCTATCAGTTGGAAGGGTGCGAATGCGCTTAGTGAATCAGCCTCTACATCAGAGTCTGCAAATGCTGCGTTCACTTTGACCATCAACATTCCTGTCATCAGCATCAAGATTTCAACCAACCCTGGTGCTTCCACCTCTCATAGTATCAACCGCCCTACATATTCTTTGCAGGATGTGGACGGTGACGGCTATCTTGACATCGTTGAGTCTGAGAAGGAAAGCGAGTTGAAGGTTACACGCTCTGCCATTGGCAGAACCAACATGTTGAAGTCTGTCACCAACTCCTTGGGCGGCACTTTCACACTCGACTATGCGCATACCACTCCTACCTACGGACTTCCTGGTGGCAAGTGGGTAATGTCTGCCCTTACCGTTGATGATGGTATCCATGACGA
>NZ_LT556035.1:6573-458913 GCF_900079775.1 Leyella lascolaii
CTTCACAGGCGAGGGCGCGACTGTCAAGATAAAGTATGACCGCACGAGAATACCAAGCGGCTATACCGAGGACGACATCCGTACCTATTACTACGACCCGGCCGAGAAGCATTGGGTTGCGTTGGAGCGTGTGCGTGTGGACAAGAAGGAAGAGTGTGTCGTTTCAAAGACGACCCACTTCACCGACATGATCAACGGCGTGATACAGGCACCGGAGTCTCCGCAGACCGAAGGCTTTGCCCCGACGATGATGAACGACATCAAGGCGGCAGACCCGACGGCGAAGCTCAATGTCATTGCGCCTCCAAGCGCAAACAACCGTGGCTCTGCCAACCTGCAGTATCCGTTCGAGATGCCGCCAGCACGAAACGGTATGCAGCCAAGCCTTGGCTTGCAGTACAGCAGCGAGGGCGGTAGCGGTTGGCTTGGCGAGGGTTGGAACGTCAGCGTGCCAAGCATTACGCTTGACACCCGGTGGGGCGTGCCTCGTTATGACCAGTCAAAAGAGACGGATTGAACTCAGACCTGCAAGGTTATTACCGTTGGCAGGATTTCTCTGGGGATTCCATACGGCTGATGCTATTGGACAGCCGTGGCGTCAAGTCTGAACTTACTCTTCCGAACAGTTCAGTCCATTACTTCAARTTCAATCCGAGTCTCTGGCTCGCAGACGGATTCCGCAGCCTGAGTGCCAGCCTCAAGCACGGCGACCTCTCGCAGGCTACCGTCATCGGTGTCTTTGCACCGGAACTGGCAACCATCGGCAAGGATATGGTTGTCTATGCTCTTGACGGCCGCAAGGGCGACGGAGCCATTCTGAGCAAGGACAAAGCCGTAAGGGGTAGAGGTGTTGAACCACTGGARTATGGTTCAGCATCGGGTGAAGACCTGCTTTATCAYTCAAGRGATTCTTTGTCCGAGAACGGTTTTAAGGAAAGCGCTCTGCGAGTTGTGTCCTACTTCAAGGTAAGCAATCCTTCAACAACATTGTGGGGAGACAACTCCAACACCACATTATTCATCGGAACCCCTTCCACCTCTGGCAGTTTCGGTACGGATTTCCCGACCTCGCTCTTCGGTAATGCTTCCATCCGGGGATATGCRCCTGAGCTTATTGTGTTCAGCAGGATGCTTACACCCGATGAGCGCAGAAAAGTGGAGAGCTATCTGGCGGTAAAGTACGGCATCACCCTCAAAGGCTCGTATCTTGACAGCGACGGAAACCTGACTTGGGACATGGCGGAGAACCAAGCCTACCACCATAGGGTCACAGCTGTTGGAACCGACACGGCAGGAAGTCTCTCCCAACCGCTTTCCGCAACATCATATGAGGAAAGTCCGGTGTATGCGGCCTTGAAGGAGAACGGAACTTATCATGACGCAAATCCATACAACCCTTCATCCGCTTCCCGTCTGCTTGTCATGGGACGTGAAAACGGCAATCCGATGCCGGACAGAGGCTTRACTTTCTGGGGCGACGATGATGTGGCACTTGCAACATATACKTCACCTACAGATTCCCTGTGGCATGTCATGAAACGTACATGGATGGTCAAGACCAACGTGCCGTCKAAMCCCGACAGTACAGTGGCAAGATGGACTGCGCAAGGARTTGAAGTGTCAAGGAATGGCTTTACTGACAATATCATCCAAGAGAAAGCCYCTTCCGGAGCTTATGCCACGACCCCAGCCCTTGTTGGAGGTGGCGGTGCTTTTGAGTTCACCTGTCCGACAAGTCACCCGACTTTTGACGTTGGCTTCGGAAGCATCGGTGGCAGCACATGCAAGTATGGATTCCGGTTCACCAATGCTGGAGTTGTTTATCCGATCARCAACGGAGCGGTCTCAAATTCATACATCGCCACGGATGTTGACGGAACGGACATRTCRATCCGCAAGGAAGGCAAAAACATCTATCTGCGTGTTGACGGAACAGGAAGTGCGYCAAGAACCATATCCCTTTCGGATGCAACTGACACAGACACAAATGTGGGCATTATCCGAACGGAAGGAGCAGAGTCCGCCTTGAACATGGCAGGCTTGAGYACAGGAGGAATAGATGATGTCGGTTATATGGCAGAGTTGAGCTATGACCTCACYCCGGACAGGGAGTTCTCGGACTATTGCCGCAAGCGTACCGTCATGCTCATAGACCCAAGCGGTGAAGGTGATTTCGACATCAACAGCAATAGCAACATAAGATGCTCCAAGCCTGATATGACGAGGGGCAAGACCATATTCCGCAATATCCTATGGGATGCAGACGGAAGCGGAAGCGATGTGTTCACATTCGCCTATTATGACGGCATTTCCTATGATGCCACTCCTACGCCGTCAAGTTGCGAGAATGGAGTTCCACGCAATGACGGGTATATCGACATCGGCATCAACATCGGTACACCAGTCTATTCCTATGTGCTCAGCGTTGACACCGTTGCAGGAAAAGTAAAAGGAGAAACCATTGCCAGAGGAACATTCTTCGGTGACACGCATAGAATCACGAATCTTGCCCCKGGRGCCTATGCGCTGTCCGTATCACAAGGTGGAGGCAACGAGATTTATGCCACTGGCAACGCACTCTACACCTCATACTCYCATGACACCAGGACCTATCTGTCTGGCGACATCTCATGGACGGTGAACGATACAAAATCAAACTACCGTGTGGGATTGGAGCCAAGCCTCACGGACGAGATCACCCAATATGGCTTCGACGTGCGGGGCGACAAGGCGCATATCATAACCGGTGGATATACAAGCCTAACCAAATATGTCACCATCAAGCCMGGCGATGTGCTCAGTGTTACWGTCCGCAATATGCAGGTCACATACAAGTTGAACGGACAGACCGTGCATCATGAATATGTCTGGTCACTTCGTGCATGGCGGTTCTGCATCAAGTACGGAAAGGGCGAGACYCATATCACKGARCTTACCGTAAACGGTACGCCTGTAACCTCATTCACCACAAGGGGCAACGTGCAGATAGAAACACCCAAGAAGTGTACGACAACGATGACCGTCTATGTCGGCAGCGAYTGTGATGCAAGTATGCCTAACGGAACACAGGCAAGGGAGAACCATGTGGGRAGCTCGGACAGACAGGCTGACAARWCCTTCATTTCTGGAGAAGACGAGGATTTCACTGTCAAGGGCAACGGTTCTACMACAGGCATCTACGAGGCTAAACTCACACAGGACAAGCCTMCTGCAGCCACATTGATGGTGTTTGACGTATCAGGCAAACTGGTAGTGTCACGCCAAATGACAGYCGAAAGCGTCAAGCAYGCCGACTTCAAGGTTCCCGCATCGGGTGTGTATGTCGTGAAGGCAATCTCCGAGAATGGGGAGCATACAAGGAAAATCTCAGTAAAGTAACTTAAAGGAAGATACGCATGAAGAATTATATACAGAAGGTGGCGTGGGCATTGGTTTTACTGCTTGCCGCCACACTGTCCCTTTCGGCAAAGGACGGGACAGCCGTGAGAAAACTCTTCAAGAAGGGTGTCTCTGACAGTATCTCCGTAGGAGGTAGCAAACTGGTCGTTCTTCAGAAAGACCTCATTCGGAACAGAAGCCTTTCCGTGAACTCTATCGGAGAGGAGAARGTTCCTGAGCTTGACTTTGCCATGACCAACGTCACGGCAGGAGGACATGGCTACCGTTTTCTCCCTCACGGAACCCATTTCACAGGCGAGGGRGCGACTGTCAAGATAAAGTATGACCGCACGAGAATACCAAGCGGCTATACCGAGGACGACATCCGTACCTATTACTACGACCCGGCCGAGAAGCARTGGGTTGCGTTGGAYCGTGTGCGTGTGGACAAGAAGGAAGAGTGTGTCGTTTCAAAGACGACCCACTTCACCGACATGATCAACGGCGTGATACAGGCCCCGGAGTCACCGCAGACCGAAGGCTTTGCCCCGACGATGATGAACGACATCAAGGCGGCAGACCCMACGGCGAAGKTKAATGTCATAGCACCMCCAAGCGCAAACAACCGTGGCTCTGCCAACCTGCAGTATCCGTTCGAGATGCCGCCAGCACGAAACGGTATGCAGCCAAGCCTTGGCTTGCAGTACAGCAGCGAGGGCGGTAGCGGTTGGCTTGGCGAGGGTTGGAACGTCAGRGTGCCAAGCATTACGCTTGACACCCGGTGGGGCGTGCCTCGTTATGACCAGTCAAAAGAGACGGAYACTTATCTCTTGTCCGGTTCAATGCTCTCCACTATGGARGACAACGGACAGATGGGAGTCGCACACCGTGGCGAGAAGATGYACAGAAAGGCTGACCGCCAGTTCTACACCCGCCAAGGCGGTGATTTCAGCCGTATCATCCGCAAGGGTGACAGTCCTGCCAACTATTATTGGGAGGTTACAGACAAGCAGGGTGTCAAGTACATCTATGGTGGTGACGGAGCTGTTGTAAAGGGCAATGTCACRGATGCTTCGGGCAATACCCGTGAGGTGATTGCCGAATGGAAGCTGAAACGTGTCGAGGAACTCCACGGTGACTATATAGAATATGTGTATGACATCGTGGATGAGGATGTGCGTGGCGGCTTGAAGGCCAAGGCTGCATATCTGAAGGAGGTTCACGCAGGTAATGCWGGACAGGAACCGCACACCGTTGTACTCTTTGAAGGTTGGGGTGGCTTTGTCTATAATGCGGCAGAGGGCAGATATGCCAAGCCTATTGACGAGTCATTGCTGAAATTGCCGGAGAACGAGGATGATAAGGTTGATCCGCTCACGATGGCATTCACCCCATTGGGTACAGACCAGACTTCCATGGACAAATGGGTCGGTCAGCGACAGGACATCTATCTCACGGCAACGGAGGCAAGTACAGCCCGACTGACCGAGCAGGATGTTCTTCTCTCTAATCCTTTGGAGAACAATACCGAGGTGGCAGGACTTGCAGGAGAACATTTGCAAGGTACTGGTGCTGCGGCAGTAACTCAAGTAGTTTCAAGCAAGAGCACGGTAGTGCAAGGCGGCGCGCTTGGCATCACGCACAACGATGCAAGTGGTAGCGCCAAGACTGAGGTCACCATGATGGACATGAATGGTGACGGCTTCCCTGACATCATCGCTGGCGGTACTATCCAATACACCAATTCATTGGGTGGACTGAGTGGCGAAATCTACAAGGGCATCGGCTCGAACAACTCAGACAATGCTTCACAAGCATGGGGATATGGTGGTAATCCTATATCATCTGTATCTGATATTGCCAATTTGATTCCAAGTAGCAAGGCTTCTCTGAAAAATCTTAAAAACTCTTGGTTGGCACAATTATCTATATCAGGTAGTGTGCCAAAGAATACAGATGAATCTGTCGAGGCTTTCATAGACATCAATGGTGATGGTCTTCCTGACAAGATTCTTTCCGACAAGAAGGTAAGATTAAATCTTGGCTATGCCTTTACTGAGCCTATTGATTGGGGGCTTGACCGTATTCAGGGAGGAAAGAGTCTTTCTTATAATTTTGGAGCTGGAGGTTGCATAAATATTGCTTCTGGCAGTTTCTCCGCAGGTATAGACATTGTAACATCTGAGAGTGAAGAGGAATACAACCTTATCGACATCAATTCTGACGGTCTTCCTGATAAGGTGTGGAAGAGCGATAACGGTATCATTGTTGCACTCAACACAGGTAATGGCTTTGATAAGCCTATCAGTTGGAAGGGCGTTAATGCTTTGAGTGAAGCGGCTTCCACATCGGAATCTGCAAATGCTGCCTTCACTGTAACAATTCCGCTATTGGTGGTTAAGATTTCAACCAACCCTGGCGCTTCCACATCCCACAGCATCAACCGTCCGACCTATTCATTGCAGGATGTGGATGGTGATGGTTATCTTGACATCGTTGAGTCTGAGAAGGAAAGCGAGTTGAAGGTTACACGCTCTGCCATTGGCAGAACCAACATGTTAAAGTCAGTCACCAATTCCTTGGGCGGAACATTCACATTGGACTATGCCCACACCACTCCGACCTACGGTCTTCCTGGTGGCAAGTGGGTAATGTCTGCCTTGACGATTGACGACGGAATCCATGACGATGGTCCAGTCATGACAACTGCCTTTGAGTATAAGGACGGAAAACGTGACCGCCATGAACGTGAGTTCCTCGGTTTCGGTGAGGTTATCACCAAGAACCTCGACACGGAGAAAGGCAATTCTGTTTACAGACAGGCTGTTGAGAACTACGATGTAGCCAACTACTACACGCAGGGCAATGTTACCGCCACATCRGTAGAGGATGCCAACGGCAACAAYTACACGGAGACAAAGAACCGTTACGACAGCTACTATCTGACTGCCGACGGTGACAAGTACACGTTCGCAAAGCGTGACGTGAACCTTTGGAGTGARCGTGCATCTGCATTCGTTCCTCTCCGCTATACGGCAAACTTGCAGTATGAGGGAMCGGCAAACGGTGTGGTTACATCCGAGGCATGGAATGAGTACTACCTCAATGGCTATCATGGTGAGTTGAAGTCCTACAAGTACAGCGACAAGGGAAGCCTTGGCGAGGACGGAAACGGAAAGTTTGACTATGCAACCGCCATTAAATACACGGACAATGCAGCGAAGCATATCTTCGGACTTCCTGTTGATGTGACTGTTACAGGCGGTGACGGCTCACTCTATCACCATGTGACGGCGAAGTATAATACCAACTACGCCAACCACATCACCCAGATTACGCAGCAGTTGAATGACGGTGCGGCTGTTACGGATTACAAGTACGACTCTTACGGCAACATCATCCAGAAGACTCTCCCTGCCAACGGCAAGGGACAGCGCATGTGGTACAAGTACCGCTATGAGCCTGAGATGAACATGTATGTTGAGCGCATTGACGATGCGTGGGGCTACCGCAGCGAGCAAGGCAATTTTGACTATCGCTATGGCATTGCCNGAGACAAAGAACCGTTACGACAGCTACTATCTGACTGCCGACGGTGACAAGTACACGTTCGCAAAGCGTGACGTGAACCTTTGGAGTGACCGTGCATCTGCATTCATTCCTCTCCGCTATACGGCAAACTTGCAGTATGAGGGAGCGGCAAACGGTGTGGTTACATCCGAGGCTTGGAATGAGTATTATCTTAATGGCTATCATGGTGAGTTGAAGTCCTACAAGTACAGCGACAAGGGCAGTCTTGGCGAGGACGGAAACGGCAAGTTCGATTATGCGACTGCTATCAAATATACCGACAATGCAAGCAAGCACATCTTCGGACTTCCTGTTGATGTGACTGTTACAGGCGGTGACGGCTCACTCTACCACCATGTGACGGCGAAGTATAATACCAACTACGCCAACCACATCACGCAGATTACACAGCAGTTGAATGACGGTGCGGCAGTTACTGATTACAAGTACGACTCTTACGGCAACATCATCCAGAAGACRCTCCCTGCCAACGGCAAGGGACAGCGRATGTGGTACAAGTACCGCTATGAGCCTGAGATGAACATGTATGTTGAGCGCATTGACGATGCGTGGGGCTACCGCAGCGAGCAAGGCAATTTTGACTATCGCTATGGRATWGCCAAGGAGCATCGRGACCTCAACAACTTCTACTARGAGACTGATGTTGACGACCTCGGTCGCATCACTGGCGTGCGTGGTCCTAACGAGTTGGCTACAGGCGTGCCTTATGCCATCGCCTTTGAATATCAGCCTTTGGCTACCTTTGGTGAGAGTGGCATTACCGCTCCTGCATACGCKGTGACCAAGCACTACGACATCCAGCATCCTAACGATGACTTGGAGACCGTTACWTTCGTTGACGGCTTCGGAAGAGCCGTTCAGGTGAAGAAGGACGGTGTTGTGACAAGTGCAGCAAAGGGCAACTCTGCCAAGGATGAYAACGTSATGATAGTCAGCGGAAGAAACGTGTATGACGCTTTCGGACGTGTGGCAAAGGCATTCTATCCTACAACGGAAGGAACTGGATCGAAATCAACGTTCAACAAGTCATTTGACAATGTATCTCCAACGGTTACTGTTTATGACGTGCTCGACCGTGCTACCTCAGTGACATTGCCGGACAACTCTACGACAACTACGGCCTATACTGTTGACAACGGCAGTCATACTCTCGTTACAACCGTAACGGATGCACTTCATAATGTGCAGGCAACCCATACCAATGGCAGTGGCAAGACCTTGAAGACCATCCAGAAGAGCGGTCCTGACGGTGAGATAACCACCTCGTTTGAATATGACGGCATACAGCGTCTTGTTCGTGTCACCGACACGGAGGGCAATGTAACGACCTCTACTTACGACATGGGTGACCGCCGTACTGAGGTGAACCATCCTGCAAGTGGCATCACAAGTTTCACTTATGATGCGCTCGGCAATGTGCTGACCAAGCAGACTGCCAACCTTGCAAAGGAAGGCAAGTTCATCACCTACGATTACGACTATCTGCGTCTGACAGGTATCAACTACCCAGACCACCCAGAGAACAACGTGAAGTATTACTATGGTGGTCGCAACGCTTCTCAGAACCGTATCGGCAGATTGATGCTCCGTGAGGACGGAACAGGTGCCATCGAATACTTCTATGGCAAGATGGGCGAAGTCACCAAGACTCGTCGCACGATGATTGTGCCCAACCAGGCGATAGCAACTTATGTGACGCAATGGACTTATGACAGCCACAACCGTCTGTTGGAGATGATTTATCCTGATGAGGAGAAAATCACTTACTCTTACAATCTCGGTGGTCAGCTTGAAAAGGTTCATGGCTACAAGTCATACGGCTACGATTATGTAAGCAAGATTGGCTATGACAAGTTCGAGCAGCGCACATACTTGAAGTATTGCAACGGTGCAGAGACATTCTACACCTATGACCCACAGCGTCGCAGATTGCAGAACCTCACTGTGAATAGTGGTGGCAACACCATTATGGATAACGCTTACACTTACGATGCGGTGAGCAATGTGCTCAGCGTGGTAAACGGTGCGTCAGTCCCACAGAGTGGAAAGGCTGGCGGACAGATGGCGCATACCTATACATATGATGCCCTCTACCGTCTTGTCAGTGCAACAGGTACATATACTGGTGCGGACAACAAGACCGCAAGCTACACTCTTGCGATGGGTTACGACAATATGCACCGCATCACCTCGAAGCGTCAGATTCTCACGCAGAACAACGTGCAGTTTGATGGCACTTTGAATGCTGGCTATGATTTGTCATACACCTACGGCACTGACACTGGCAAGAAGTTCCAACTCGCCAATGTGAAGGATATTAACTACCGCACAGAGGAGACACCATCCGAAAGCGAGAACGTGAACAACAATCACGCATACGAGTATGATGCAAATGGTAATCTTATTTATGTCAATACAAGCCGTACAAAGAAGGATGGAGTATCTGATGAAAAGACTACAGAGCGCAAACTCAAGTGGGACGAGGAGAACCGCCTCCTTGCTTCTGATGATAACGGCTTTGTGACCAACTATTGGTATGATGCAGACGGTGAGCGTACGGTGAAGACATCAGGTGAGAGTGACCAAGTTTATGTGAACTCAGAGTTTGCAGGAGGTCGCACGAATACAGCCAAGTTCTCACTCTATGTATCTCCTTACCTCGTTGCCAACCAAGGCGGACGTTACACCAAGCACATCTATATTGGCAGTCAGCGAGTAGTCAGCAAGATTGGTGACTTCGACTCTTATGGTTCTGACCCACGCCGCATTCAGTATGCAGGTAGTGAGACTGATGGACTTTCTGTTGACTATAAGCAAAAATATGTCCAGCAGTTGCAGGTTATTAAGGATAATTATGCAACCTTTGCAGTGCCGTACAATGGCGAGGACAACAACGACTATGTCGATGGCAAGGGCTTCTGCTGCAATGACGGCAGTTTGGAGGCAGCGCAGTCACGTGTAATGGCAAGAGCAATGAAGAATAACTTCCAAGAGAGCGACGCATACGAGAAGATGCAGTTCTACTACCACCCAGACCATTTGGGTAGCAGTAGTT
Source organism: Leyella lascolaii (assembly GCF_900079775.1). Lineage (GTDB taxonomy): Bacteria > Bacteroidota > Bacteroidia > Bacteroidales > Bacteroidaceae > Prevotella > Prevotella lascolaii. The sequence continues at coordinate 16,598 of NZ_LT556035.1, forward strand.
ACATCACCAACCTTGACGGCGAGGTGGTGCAGCATATCGAGTATGTTCCTTTCGGTGAGGTGTTCATTGAGGAGCGCAATAATATTTGGAATACGCCTTATCTTTTCAATGCGAAGGAATTCGATGAGGAGACGGGATTGTATTACTATGGAGCAAGGTACTATGACCCGAGGGTGAGTTTGTGGATTAGTACGGATATATTGGAAGAGAAGAATTATGGAAATTCAAGTTATGCGTATACCTATAATCCAATTACTTTTATTGATCCTATTGGCACAGACACAATAAATATATCCTATGTTAATAAAAAATGGAAGATAGATGCGCCCATAATAGCTGATGGAAATGACGTCTTTAATGTCGCAAATGGAGATAAAAAAGAAACCTATGAATTTTCACAAGGAGAGCATGGGAAGCGAGTGAATTTGTTAAACTTGGAAATAGGTGAAACAAAAGACAGTTATACACTAGGAGTGTATCATATATCTGGAGAAGCAGATAATGGCACAGGGTTCTATGTTGCTCCAGGAGGAGAGCCAAGTACAAAGAACGGAAGTGGTCGAAGGATTCCTGATGGAACATATCCAATAATTAATCCGACGGCTGGATCACAATGGATAAAACCTGGAGTTGGAGGAAACGTAAGTAAGCGAGGAATCAGATTCCACTATGGAGGAACAAATCCAAGATCTTGGACAGAAGGATGCTTTGTTTTATCCTCTGGGTATTCTGTTAATGGAAATACGATCCATTATAATGCTGATGAATCAAAAACGGCATCAAGAAACTTTGACAATGCTTTGGGAGCCATAGGACATTTTTCGTATCGACCTAAAAGTAGGACCTATAATAGAGAAGGGGCAACTTTTAATGCTCCAATTAAACATACCCTAATTCTTAAATCAAGGAAAAAGTAATAATGTTATGTAAGTCTGTGTTATTGAAGATTTTCAATAACACAGACCTTTAATTAACTTTTGAACACTCTAAAAATGAAGAAGTCCTTATCTTTGATATTGTATGTATTTATGTGCAGCTGTTGTCTTGGCTCTTCGAGAGTCTCATTGAATTATAAAAATGATGAATCAACAGACGCACTAGAAGTAAAGTCGCCAATCTGTAGTCCTCTAAATTCTGAAGATAATGAACTAACAGATTCTATAACAACTAATTTTTCTCAGAGCAATGTAACATATTATGGTATCCGGATTTGGCCCCAAGACGAAGAATACTACCAGAAAAGTGTAGAAAACAGGTTGTATCTTGTGTTAGGGATTAATGATACGTTGGTAGTTATATCCGATAACCCAATATTTTTTGGGGCGAATATATTATCAATAAGATCAAAAAGTAGAGCAAGGAAGGTATATTCAAGGTACAATCTTAATTTTGACAATGATCTTCCAATAAGATTTTATGCCACATCTTCATCAGATACTCTTATTTATGAAAAAATACCAATAAAATCTGCTCCGTATCAATTGTCCAAGGGTATATTGAAGACAAATAGGTTAATTGGTCTCCCCATATATGTGGGTATGCCTATCAAAGTGCTAAATAGAAAAGCGGGGATAGAGGGAATAATCCCACTTGAAACCTTAACAGAGTATAAGGTAATGTGCGTCATACATCCAGAAGCGGTTCGCTCTCTTTGGGTAGATAAACAATATATCCAATCATTGAAGCAGTTAAGTCACTGTGATATAACAATGATCATATTAAAATTAAAAGATAACAAGATTGATACCATTGAGTTTACCAATTTTGGGAAATATAAAATGACGGATGGAATGAGCGTAACATCATATTTAAAATTTAGATAATGCGGTAATGGCCAAAAGACGTAAAGAAATTCCAGTAAGCGAAAGAACTGTTATTTTGAAAGGATTACGAAAATGAAAAAAACATTACCCGTTGGCGGAATTAAATATGGAATAAGATGGGTAATGCTTCAAATCGGGAGTTGTTGTAATAATCATCTGATTATCAATGTGATTTTTAAAAGATTAGGCGTAAAGGCAGGGAAAGATTCTCTGCCTTTTGCTATATTTGTAACCCAAAACAAAGAAAATGAATATACGAGAACGCTTCGGCACTTTATGCTCCAGATTGGGAGTCGAGCTTCAATGTCCACATTGCTACTCAAACAATATTATCAAAAGTGGTAAAAGTAGTACAGGTAAACAACGCTACCGATGCAAACATTGCCAGAAGCGTTTTATTACTGACTACACATACAAAGCCTATCTTCCTAACTCTGACACCAAAATCACTCAACTGACCAAAGAGGGATTGGGTATTCGCAGTACGGCACGAATATTGGGAATTTCATTACCACCTTGCTTAAGAAGATTTTGCAGATAGTAAGCAATATCAAGCAGCCACCTACCTCTGTAGGCAAGACCTACGAAGTGGATGAGATGCGCATTTTTATCGGTAAAAAAATCATCCGCGCTGGTTAGTGTACGCCTTGGATAGAGAAACTCGCAAGGTTGTGGCTTTTAAAGTGGGCAGACGTACCAACCGTACTCTGTCTGTTGTGCTTCAAAGTCTTTTTCTGTCCAAAGCCAAAATGATTTACACCGATAAACTGAAAAAATACAGTTATCTCATCAGCTGAAAAATACACCGTACCGTTTTCCGTTCTACCAACCATATCGAGTGGCACAATCTTACACTTCGTATCCACCTGAAACGACTGAACCGAAAACGATTTGTTACAGCCGCAGTTTATCAGTGCTAACAGCTATCATAAGGATTTACCTGTGGGTATAGCTACGGTCCGTAATCATAACACCGCAACCACAATACCCAATCCGTGTTTGCACTACTTGTCTGGAATGAGATGGGACAAGGCAGGGGTGTTTTTTATCCTTTGAATCTCCGAATCAACCAGCGTCAGTATCTCTTGTTTTACCTTACGATAGTTGGCTTCGATAGTCTCTTTGAGATTATCGGAGCCATCTTCGTTTTTGAATTCCACTATCACTGGGATAGGCTGGTATGCTTTCATTTCTGCCGACACCTTGACGCTATCCACCACTATCTCCGCATGGAAAATCTTTTGGTCGATGCGTTCGTCGAAGTTATCGGACACCGCACCCACGAATATACCTTGTGTGAGGTTGGAAATCTTGCTTGCCGGGATAAGGCTATCCATTTGCGTGGAAATGGAGGTGGATTTGTCGTTGCGGTTGATGGTCATGGACTGCCGTTGCTGTAGCACCTTTCCGAAGCGTTCGCTAAGTGTCTTGGCAGTTTCGCCCACAACTTGACCGCTAAACACATTGCCTACAGTGTTCTGGATTACCTTGCTCTCCTTGTCGCCATAGTCACGGGTAAGCTGCGAAAAGTCCTGAAAACCCAAGCACACGGCGACCTTGTTGCTTCGGGCTGTGGCGATAAGGTTATCCAACCCACGAAAGTAGATAGTCGGCAACTCGTCGATTATCACAGACGATTTGAGCTGCTTCTTCTTATTGATGAGCTTCACGATACGGCTATTATACAGACCAAGTGCTGCCGAATAGATATTCTGGCGGTCGGGATTGTTACCTACAACCAGCACTTTCGGCTCCTTGGGATTATTGATGTCAAGCGAAAAATCATCGCCCGTCATCACCCAATAAAGGGCTGGTGAAATCATTCGTGAAAGCGGTATCTTGGCACTGGCTATCTGTCCCTGCAACTGATCCTGCGCTCCTCCCTCCCAAGCGTCCATAAAGGGAGAAAGATAGTTGGCAAGTTCATCGTAAGAAGTGAGTATCGGGAATATCTGTGCGTAAGGACGGTTCAGAAACTCGATAGCATGGGGAAAGGTGCAGTACTTTCCTTTCTCATATATCTTCAGAAACCAAATGATGGCAGCCAGCAAGATAATCGGCGACTCCACAAAGAAGTCTCCCTGCTTCTGAATCCACGAACGGTTAAGGTTGAGCATAATAGTATAGGCACTCTCGTAGGCATCCGATATATCCGTCATAAAGGCGGGATTGATAGGATTGCACCGATGCGACTTTCTCGGATCATCGAAGTTGATGACATAAAACTGAGGTTTTACCTTGTAGGCATCCAAGTGATGAAGCAGGTGATTGTAGGCTATCTCTGACAAATCGGGGAACTTATAGTCGTAGATATACATGGCAAAGCCTTTCTCAATCTGCTGCTTGATATAGTTGTTCACAATGGCGTAAGACTTACCCGAACCCGGCGTGCCGAGCACCATCGAGGCACGGAAGGGATTGACCACGTTAATCCAACCTTTGTTCCACTTCTTCTTATAGTAAAAACGTGTTGGCAGATTGACGGAATACTCATTCTCCATTAGTTTGGTCTCCTGCATGAAGCTRTCGTTCTCATTATTGAASACATCCTCCATGAGGTTGTGCTTCAAGAGTCGGCTCATCCACAGTCCACCCATCAATAGGCAGATATAACCTGCTGTCATTGTAAAGATGTACAGCGTGGCATTGCCCAAATWAGATATAGGCAACAATAATATCCACCAGTTGAGGAAGAACAAGAAGAAGCCAACAGCAAGAACCGTCCAAATATAGATACGGCCGTCAGCTGTATGGCGGAAAACAACATCAATGCCCTTTGCTTTCAGAAGTTCTATGAACTTATCCTTATGGTACGTCTGCTTCAAGACTGCTTCTACGCTATGTTTGGTCATCTCGGAGAGTTTCTTGTCCTCCTTGAACTTCTTGGCAGAATAAGCGAACCGCTTTTCTATCGCCTCCACTCCGACAGACCTGTCAATCTTGGAAGCCTTGAAAGGATTTCCAACCTTATTGCCCTGTCCGTCCGTGGCAGAATAGACAAAACCATGATACTCACGACCGCCAACTTCGCCTCTGACTTCCTCCAAGGATATATTATATAAGGAGAGAAGTGCARGGTACTCGCCCAAGGACTGGAACCTGTAGGTAGCGCAGAGAGATTTTACTGTGTTGGCAACCTGCTTCTTCACATTGCCTTGGCTTYCATCCACCTTACGAAGTGGATTGTCGAATCGACGTTGCTTGCGGTCTGCCTTGTTGAGATTGTACTTCATCTCCAAGTCACGAGTGATAGCCTTGCTCTTATGGTAGTTGTATCGGCTATCCAAGCARTTGCCGTTRTCATCCACRCGGATGGTKACGATGTGCATGTGGTGACGGTCAATGTCCTCATGCTTGTAAACCATGTATGGCTGGTTGCCATATCCCATGCGCTCCAAGTATTCCCGTGCGATGTTCTCCATSTCCATATCCGTCAGCACATCATCAGGATGCGGATTCAGGGAGATATGCACGACAGGCTTRTCRGTTCTGATYTGCGGAGAAAGGTATCGCTGGAAATCACGCAAGGCATTGGRGATGCTRGTCTTTCCCGAACAATCATCGAAGATCTTGTTRGTWGCCAAGAGCTTTCCCTCTTCCTTGTTAATCTTCTCACCATTGTATGCCAGTGCGCCATACAATGAACTTCCGAAACTTATCTTTGCGACCATRTTTCCTCAAACTTACGGGTTAGTTCAACAATCTCACGGGTAAGAGAGACCAGTTCCCTGGTGCAGRTCTCCAYCTTYTAGAGCAAAGCCATCGCCTTTTTCTCTGAGAAATGACAACGGAGTTCCTTGACAARCTGGTTYTAGTTGTTGCCAATCATTCGGTACTGCGAGTGAAAAGAYGAAAGCTTGGTGTAGTATTCCACCAGRGTCTTYTCCTCWCGCAYCACCTTGAACGGRTCGCCYAAGATGCGTGCCTTGGCAAAGACAGCCTTRGCCTTCACATCAGTCTGCTCATACATGARGAGGAATTTCATCCACTCGTCATCGTCGAACCGAAGCATCACATGGTGCGACTTCGGGTTCAGCTTGGGGATTCGTCCCCCTCGTTTTCTTTCTGTGTTCATATTAAAATGGATTAAGTGGTACATGCGGCAATAATGGAATTGCACAAACTATCGTCAGATTGGAACATGGGGAGCCCGACTTCGGAGAGGCTACCAACCCGGCAGGGCAAGGTCTTTGGAGAGTAACTCCAAAGGTTTTGAGTAACTCAAAACATACCTTGCTATGTCTTTGAGGACATAAAAATCCGCTTAGGGTGGATTGGAGTTAGCCTTTGTAAGAAGCAATCCCCATCCCGAATGGGAGCTGTTCGGGAAATCTTGTCCTTTGCGGAYCATCAAGCCTTGTTCTTSTCGGAACGATATGGATGCGCRATCCATRGCTTTGCCTTTCGGGTGCAAAATTACGGCTAAAAATGCGCCCCTGTACAATGCRACCCCAGACAACCACTGCAACTATCGGCAACATGCTGCCACAGGATTTGAAAACCATTGTTTTRRGGAAATTTCGTTGTTATTTTYCAGCCGAAACATTGAACCAATGATTTGAAAATATYATGAAACAAGCATTTGCAGCAACGAATAAGRCTGTCACTATTGCAGCGTCTCTTTGCATCCATGATGCTCCACTGACGTACAGACTTACTGATTCACTGTCGTACTGTCGTATGGAAATGATGAAGCATTGCAACAGTTCAAGGTCTCCATAATGGAGCAATGACCGATAGACATGGACATCAAAGTGTTCATATCTTTGAATTGGCAGGAAATCATAGAAACGAGTAATCAACAATTTAAAAAGTTAACGATATGAGTAAGACAAGATTTGTTGCGTTCGCAACACAGAAAGGCGGAATAGGAAAGTCCACCATCACGGCTCTTGTAGCCAACTACTTTCACAATGTCAAGGGTTACAATGTGYCGGTCATAGACTGTGACGAGCCACAATACAACCTTGCAGACCTGCGAGACGAGGAACTGGAACTCATCAAAAGCAGCGACTATTTCAAGGCGCAAGCCTGTGAGCATTTCAAAAAGCTGGGCAAGAAGTCCTTCAGCGTAACGAGAAGCAATGCWGTCAATGCGCTTGACGACGCAGAGACAGTGTTGAATGAAACAGAGGTTAAACTTGACTTCATCTTCTTTGACATGCCTGGGACTATCAAAAGTGAGGGCGTCATGAAGACCTTGTCTCAGATGGATTACATCTTTGTACCCGTCAGCGCAGACCGCTTTGTTGTAGAAAGCGCAATGAGCTTCATGCAGTTGTTCCACGACAACTTTTTGACACYGGGTTGGTCGGTCACCAAGAAACTTGCTTTCTTTTGGACAATGGTTGACAAACGAGAACGKACGAGTTTGTATGATGTATATGAAGGTATGTTCAAGTCTCTCGACTATTCGGTTCTCAACACACGACTGCCAGACAGCAAACGTTTCAGAAGAGAGCTGTCGGAGAACAGAAAGGCAGTGTTCCGTTCCACCATCTTTCCATCAGACCCAAACCTGTTGCGAGGGAGTGGCATCAAGGAGTTGTCCGACGAGATTTGTGAAATCATAAAGACATGAGCCTATGGTAAGCAGAAAAATCAACACTGACYCAATAGATGAAAATCTGCTCATTGCCTCTATAGGCAAGAGCAAGATTGGCATGACAACGGCATCCATTCTTGACGGAGCTTCCCCAAACCCAGTGAAGGATACCGAAGAGAAAGAAGAGGCGGGAAAGAAACCACAACGCTCGCAGACCGACAAACCGTCAACTTCACGCAAGCCTTCCAAGGCATCTTCGGAAAGCTACGATGCAGCATTCTTCAAACGCAACGAGATAAAGACTCGTCAATGCGTTTATATCAGCCGTGAGATACACAGGAGAATTTCAAGAATAGTCAGTGTGCTCGCAAAGCATGAGTTGACAGTCGGTGGTTACATCGACCTTATTCTTGAGAGACATCTTGAAGAGAACCAGYAAGAAATCAACGGCTTGCTGAGAAAAGAGATTGACGATTGGAATGTGTAACAAAAAGGYACAAGCATGACAATGGAAACTATATTCTTGATAGTCTTGGCTGCATTCAATGTTTGGACTATCTATTTTTACAACAAGTTGCTCCTTGAAGTTGCGAACGGCAAGGAAAAGGAGAAAAAACCYCCTATCGACCCGATGGCACTTGTAGGCAAAAGTCTTTTCAAAMTGTCCCAACTGCGGAAGAAAGAAGAAACGGAACAAAAKCAAACAGAATCCATGTCCGTATCGGATAATGACGTGACATTTGACGATTCTCCAAAGAGTACGGCACGGATTTCTGACGAACAGCTTGATGARGTGTTTACGAATGTTCGCATAGAAGATATTGGTGTGAAATATTCTGATAATGAGGYAGATGCCGATGTYCCACAAGCCAAAGGGTCAAGTTTTGAGGACATTGACGCAGCTGTGAATACCGTCAAGGCACCGAAAGCAACGGACAAGGAGAAAAGACATGCAGGCAAGGTTTTCCATGAGATGGATGGCAACCAATTCTATGAGAAATTCATGGAGAACAGCGAGGAGTGCAAGAAGAACATCCATGATTACGTCACCTTCTACTTGCAAACTCACAAGATTGTAGAGATTTCCAAGCCAAAGAAAGAGTTTAAGGTGCCAGACAGTATAGAGGACTTCAATATCCTCGACTTTGTATAACAATTTAATAAGGAGAATTATGGAAAGAACAGAAGAYAACAATGCAACAAAGGATAGATTTGCACATGTGGMCAAAARATTCTCYGAAATGGACAGKGAAAAGCTACAAGCWGAAATCGCAGAACGCTCAAAGATTATTAAACGCAAAATAGATGCGTTGATGGAATTGCATATGTCAGGTATCTGACAAAAACTGTTGAGGTTGGATTTTCAATAGTCAACAAGTATTTCAATWGCAGAGAATTTGTATAACAATTAAAAGAATGATTATGGCAGACAAAACAAAAAACTGTGGTAAAGGACAACTCACTTCGACAGATGCCAAGGAGTTGTATGAGGCTTTCATGAGAAATTATGAAGAGACAATGGAGGAAGCTGGGAAACAGATTGACGCTTGTCTTGAAGAGACATTTCAAGACCGTACARCGTCAACTATTTCCGACAAGGAGGAGTGTTTTGATGAAGATGCAGCATATGAGAATTATGATGTGGGTGAATTTGAGCCAATCGACAGAATGGAGAAAGAGCGTGCTGAGCAGTATGTCGGTAAGTTCATGGCAAATGCAGGTTTTACCGCAAGATATGGCAGACATGTTGGCATCAGCGAGGACATTCATGAGCGTGTGACTAAATTTGTCAGTATCGTAGGCAAGGGAAAGATTTCCATTGCAAGTTATGTGGATAACATCATCAACGAACACTTCAATGCCTATGCAGCCGAAATCAAGGCTGCATTCGATGAAGGTCTCAAGTCGTATCGRCTCTGACAATAAATTAAGAGTACGCCAATGAAAAAGAAAGACTACGGCTAAAATCTCAGCTTGCCACTGAATCCARAGGACGGCATCATGCCGCATTAGTAAGCAAAAGTGTCAATCGCCAGATGGGACTATCTCCCAAGGAACAGAAAAAAACGATTTATGAATAAAGGACAGTCCTTTTGATTTGGGCTGTCCTTTGTTATTCTGCAAGCATCGCAGATAAGGAAAAAACGGTTCTTTGCCACTTTCTTTCCGCTCCTCGGCTCATGAAGAAAGTGGCGGAACGAATTTTCATCGCTCCGCCGATATGGATTTCATGTCGTTGCAACCATWCGRTGRTCTATAAGTCTTGCATTGCTGTTCACRAAGTTGATGATGTCYGCATGGTGCTCGGTGTCCTTGTTCTGTAGTCCGTGGCATTGTACGACTTTCATCTGTTCGAGAGAAAARTCCACGGTRTCAACCCTTTGTTCGGCTATTCTTGCTGAGAAGATGATGCAGTCGGGATTGAGTGAGTAGTTTGTACCGCTGCCTACGCAATGYTGCATCGCCTTYCCCTCAAGAACGTGCTCCRTGACGCTTTCAAGCATTCTCACCACGATATTGCCGTCCGTGAACATCAAACCGAAGAAACGGCTCTTCATTTCCTTGAARTTGTCCTCGTTCTTCAATGCCTTGCGTATCTCCTCCTCGGTGCGCTCCTTTTCTTTCTTMYCTCTGATTTTCTCGGATATTCTGTCGTGCTCGGCTTCAAGGTTGTCGGGACAAATGTAATGTGGACTTCTMATGTCCTTGCCCATTTCRACCAACATACAGATGTAGTCCGCCCATTTGCCGATGTCTGTAATAAGGTAATGGTTGCGGTTGGCWATCTTGTAGGCATTCCAACAAGTTTCCAAGTGCCGTGGATGGTCTATGAAGTGGTGGACGTGTCCGTAACGYCATTGTTTCATCATCGTTTCGATGCGGTGGTCTGTCAGCATCGCCTTGAACAATGTAAGCGGTTCGATGCCGTGAAACGCTCCGTCAAAGCCGTTGCGCCATATCTGAGGAATYACTTTCATATCGGGGCAGACCGGAAATGAAGCAATATGCTGATAGGTGGTGTTGTCCRTGCGCAGTTCAATGTCGGAGTCGTAGCAGAACGTGTCCATATAGATACCCATTGTGCGCTTGCGTGCCATAARCTCCACCTTGCCTTTRTCGTTCATCCAATAGCGTGRCACCTCCCAACAAWAYATGTCTGCCTTTTGTCCCTTGCGGTAATAGGCTTTCATCTGAAATGCTCGCATAAGTTGRAGTCCCTTGCGCTCYGTGAGTACGCTGAAATAYGTAGAAGACATTGCCTTCTGTCGCTTGGTGCGCTGCACTTCCAARTTTGCCTTACACTTCGGGCAGACACATTTGTCCGCATCCTCGTCCGTAGTCCAAGTGTGTCCGCAGTCCATGCAAGTGGTCTGTCCGTGCTTCAACTGAAAGGCATAGTGGTCAAGACANAGTAAAAAATCGAGGATAAAAAATCTTAAAACATTCTTTATCCCCGATTAAATATCGTACCTTTGCAACCGAAAGAGTTCTTTGGATGGTTATGCAAATCACAGCAGGATGCTACATTCTGTTTATTTCTAATTCGTAACCTCTTCTTTTTATGAGATAAAAACTTATCTCATTCTCAATCACTTATAAAAAAATACGTACTTTCCGTCATATAAACAAGCCTTTTCCGTCGAATAAAATTTCATTTTCTATTATAGAGAACATATAATAGAATGATATCCGATTACTTATGCTTATATGTCTAAAAAACGCATATTCGTATCTGGACATATGTCTGCTTGTTTAAATACGATTCTCAGCGACTTGACGTTACACGAATGTACAGTCTTATTCCACTCTATCGCACATATGCTTAGTTTGTTTCCGAGAGATTGGAGACCTCTGTTTTGTCTGTAAAATTTGAAATAATACTCATGTATTCTGTATTTAATACATAACGTTTCCAGGCAATAAGTCATATACATCACATCTGTCCATGTTGTTAAAAAAGCATAACTTCATTTTTTATAATGAAGTTATAGCTCCGGAACATGCAATCTTTCATGTCTGCGTGTCAGTTTTCTCATCTCTTGTCTGCACTGTTGTCGCCATTCGGTTTCCCATTTTGCCCTGTATAATACGATACATTCTCGACAAAACCAGAAACATAAAAAACAAGTAAGCTATACGAAATACGAATGTGGCAAAATGACTGATTCGGAATAAAACAAGTGAAAACTGAATATAAAAACTGGGTGTCCGTAAAATATAAAAGCATCGGATGCAAATATCCGATGCTTTTATAATTAATATTAATTGCAATCTATATCAGTCAAGCCACTTTACATAGCAGAACGCCTGTCTGTGAGCCAGCATCTCATTCTTGGGGAACATCCTTACACATCCCTTGAACGAACCTGAGACATCCGGTTCGAATTCAAGTTCAAACGTATAAAGATTGCCTTCATGACCAACCATCTTGAACTCACGAACATTGAAAATCCGCTCCTCTCCGTTGAGGTCGGTCTTTACAGAAACAAATTCAAGACCGACAGCATCATTAAGTCCCTGTTCGTCAATCACATATTGCATACTGTATTTTTTACCGGTTTCTACACCACTTACTACAAAGTCGGTTTTCGATACCACATGTATTGAATCCCAGCGCTCTGCAACAGTTTCCTTCCACTGTGCCAGTTCCTTTGCAAGCTGATTGTCGTTGGCAGACAGTTTCTTGAACAGGGAAGCCTGCTTTGTGTAGAAACGGCTGTAATAATCATCCAACTGACGCTTCATGGTATAATGAGGCGCAATTGTTGCAATTGAGTTCTTTATCGTCTTTATCCAGCCTTCGCTATATCCCTTCTTGTTGCGGTTATAATAGAGCGGTGCGATGTCATTTTCAAGCAGGCTGTAAATCATGGCTGCATCAAGACGATCCTGATAGCCTTGGTTCTGATAAGTGCGCTCCTGCGGCAGTGCCCATCCGGCACCTTTCCGATAGCCTTCAACCCACCATCCGTCAAGGACTGACAGATTGACAACACCGTTCATCTCGGCTTTCTCGCCTGACGTACCTGAAGCCTCAAGCGGTCGTGTCGGGGTGTTCATCCATATATCGACACCTGAAACAAGACGGAGGGCAAGCTGCATGTCATAATCCTCAAGGAATATAATCTTGCCGAGGAACTCAGGACGCTGGCTTATCTCGAACACTCTCTTGATGAGTCCCTGTCCGGCTCCGTCAGCCGGATGTGCTTTTCCGGAGAATATAAACTGTACAGGACGCTCCGGATTGTTCACGATTTTGGCAAGACGATCAATATCTGTGAACAGCAGATGGGCACGCTTGTATGTGGCGAAGCGGCGGCAGAAGCCTATCATCAATGCGTTAGGATTTATGCGGTCGAGCAATGACACGACACGTGCGGGGTCGCCTTGGTTCTTAAGCCATGTCTCTGTAAATTTCTTGCGTATGTAATCAACAAGATTTTTCTTGAGAATCATTCGGGTCTTCCATATCTCCTCATCCGGCACATCATATATGCCATGCCAGATGCTTTCGTTGCTTTGGTCATTGAGGAAGTTCTTGTCGAAATATTTTGCATAGAGCTTCTGCCATTCAGGCGCGGTCCATGTAGGGAAATGTACACCGTTAGTAACGTATCCGACATGATTTTCTTCAGGATAATATCCTCTCCATATCGGTGAGAACATCTTCTGGCTCACCCATCCGTGCAGTTTGCTGACACCGTTAACCTCCTGACATGTATTGCATGCAAATACAGACATACAGAACTGTTCTGAATGATCGTCCGGGTTCTGCCTGCCCATACCAATGAACTCATCCCATGTTATGCCGAGCATTGATGGGTAGCCTCCCATATATTTCCCGAAAAGGGACTCGTCAAAATAGTCGTGTCCTGCCGGCACCGGAGTGTGTACGGTATATAAGGAGGAAGCACGTACCAGCTCCATTGCCTGATTGAAATTCAGTCCGCTCTTGACATAGTCGCACAGACGCTGCAAGTTGCAGAGCGCGGCATGTCCCTCGTTACAATGATAAATGTCCTTCTTTATACCGAGTTTCTTGAGCGTCAGCATTCCACCTATACCAAGCAGTATCTCCTGCTTCAGGCGGTTCTCGTTGTCACCGCCATACAGTGAGTGGGTTATAGGCTTGTCAAATTCTGAGTTCAGCTCATTGTCAGTATCAAGAAGATACAGTTTTATGCGTCCCACATTAACTCTCCACACATAAGCATGTACCTGATAGTTCATATACGGCACATCCACCACAATAGGATTGCCGTCAGCATCGTTCTCACGCTCAATAGGCAGCGACTCAAAGTTCTGAGCCTCATATTTTGCTATCTGCTGTCCGTCCATATTGAGCGACTGTATGAAATAGCCGTAACGGTAAAGGAATCCGACAGCACACATATCCACATTGCTGTCCGAAGCCTCTTTCAGATAGTCACCGGCAAGCATGCCAAGACCGCCGGAATAAATCTTAAGTACATGGCTTAAGCCATATTCCATGCAGAAATATGCTACAGAAGGACGCGAATGGTCAGGCTCTACATCCATATATTCACGGAACTTCTTGTATACGCTCTTCACCCGACTCATTATTGCATGATCCTTTACAATGGCTTCCTTGCGGTCGTAGCTGAGACGTTCGAGAAGAAGAACAGGATTGTGCTTTACCTCTTCGAAAAGCTTTTCGTCCAGACTTTTCCATAGTTCCTGTGCCTCATAATTCCATACCCACCACATATTATGGGCCAATTCGTCCAGGCATTTTAGCTGCTCCGGCAATCTTGATCTTACAATCAACTCCTTCCACTGAGGAGTGTTGGCATAATCTGATTTTATTTTCATAATTATATTTTAGTTATTTTCTGACATTCTTTTCTGAGCTGCACGGAGAGAATAATCATAAGCAGCATAATAGTGTTTGATAAAATTGCTCCATAAAGCCATCTTCGACAATGAAGCTGCGTTATCTCTGGATGATTTCACTTCCGCATCAGTAAATCCGGCATACTCCTCCACCGTTTCCTTTATGGTTTCAGCCACATCGAAATAGTTGTAGTCGTTACGATGAATCACCTTGACTCCGTCTTCTATCTCTCCGTATTTGCCCTTTACCGAATTCACCCATAAACCGAACCCTGCGAGGTCTGTCGTTATACAAGGAACCTTAAAGGCTACAGCTTCCAACGGAGTGTATCCCCACGGCTCGTAATAAGACGGGTAAATGCAAAGATCGTTTCCTAACACCAGATCGTAATATGTCATGTTGAATATGCCGTCATCACCTGTCAGATAGCACGGCACAAAAATAATCTGTACCTTTGAACTGGCATTGTTCTGTACATTCATGCCTTTCAACATGCCTATAACCCTGTCTTCATTCATATTGTTGAGCCAGTGAGTGAGCAGCGGCGTGTCAAGCGGTGTGTCAAAAGTCTGACCTGAACCAATGCGCGCAGACAAATCCTCACGAGGAGAACTTACCCACCCCGGTACTTCAATAAAGGCTATCGCCCTACGTTTGAATTTATCATCGTTCCTCAAACGGTTAACAGCCTCGATGAACACGTCGATTCCTTTGTTTCTGAATTCATATCGGCCACTCGTCGATATTATCAGTGTATCATCATCCGTGCTGCACCCGGTAAGCGCATTGGCGACCTGAAGCAGCTTTCGGCGTGCCATGCGGCGTTTACGCATGAATGTCGAACTTTTAGGTATGAAACTGTTGTCAAAACCGTTTGGCAGAATAAAATCCGCAGGTCTGTCCAACAATTCGGCACACTCTCTGCCTGTTATATCGCTTACTGTCGTAAAGCAGTCCACGTGACAGGCTGTCTGCTTTTCTATGGAATGTTTGCTTTGCATGTTAAGTTCCGCAGCCATCTGGTCACCGTTATATGCAAACAGATAGTCATACAAAGGCTTGTTGTTGCCAGCTATACTTCGTCCTATACTTGTCGCATGCGTTGTGAACAGAGTTGCAATCTCCGGCAATTTGTGGTTGATGTATAACAATCCGAGTCCGGTCATCCATTCATTACCATGATATATCACGCGTGTTTCCGGAGTAAGATAAAACGAATGGAAACTCTCTACCACCTTAGCTGCCGCAAATGAGAACATAGATGCCTCATCATAATCGCCATAAGCATGAAGACTGTCCACACCGTAAAGTTCCCAGATGCGAGTATATATATCATTCTTTTCTGCATAGAATGGAGTGAAATCAACCAATACGGCAACAGGATTGCCGGGTATTTTCCAACGGCCAACCCTTACATTCAGCCCTTCCTCATGCGCATGCATTCTCCATTCAGCATAGAGACGCTCGTCACTTTCAAAATAAGGACATTGCTTGCTGCCCCAACAGTCAGGACCTATAAAAATCAAATTATCTTTTAGTTTTTCCTGTAAAGTTTTCGCTCGTGTAGATAAAACCGTGTATATACCACCGACTTTATTACAAACTTCCCAACTCGACTCAAACAAATAGTCCGGGAACAATAAACTCTCTTTAGCCATATGAAAAAATATATGTCTGCAAATGTACACATTTTGGTATAAATTACCAACTTTTATGAATATAAAAATAAATAAAACGGGAGTATTCTTGATTTAATTTGGTATTTTTGTAAAATAAAAAAGACTGAAAATGAAAAGAATATCCATATTGGCAATAATGTCTGCACTCGCTATGAATGTATTTTCTCAAAATGACTCCATATTCAAGTGCAACCTGTATAACGAGGAATACAATGTGTATATGAAGATAAATCTTTATGACAACAACATAACAGCACCACGACAGGAAATATTCGGAGAACTGCCGGGATTCTTCGGACAGGATAACGACAGCAGGGTCTGGCTGATAACAGACGCAAAGATTGTAAACAGCAACACTGCGAAACTTTCGATTGTAAACGACTACGGGAGCGAAGATCTTACGGCTACACTTACTTTAGACAAGGAGAGTAATTACATCCTTAAACAAGTAGACGGAAGCCGGATAAAAATTGTTGAAAAACGGAAATGGGTAAAGATTCCGACAGAAATAAAATTCAAAAAGAAATAGTATTGCACTATATATATGACCGATTGAGGCTTAACAATCTACCGCAAAGACTTACATCCGTCTGAACTGTGTATTTTCTGATAATGCTAAAAGCCAACTAATTCATATTATGAATATGTTTGAATTAGTTGGCTGATTTTGTGTTATTTACTGAATAACCTCATTTATATTTATCTATTAACTCCTGCGCCCTGCTGTCTCCAAGTCCACGTGCCTTCTCAAGCATTTGCAATCCGTTGGATTTATCTTTCTTATGAATCAATGCCAGTCCCTTTATAAGATATGCGTCCGGAAATTCAGGGGCTATCCTAATACATAGGTCTGCTGATTTTATAGCATCATCGAGCTGATTTAACCTCAACTGAAGCGAACTCATTTCAGCCAGATATACCGGTTCATTTGGATTAAGATAAGCCGCATGAGCTATATCATTGAGAGCCTGTTTATACTGTTTAATATTTAATTCACACTTGAACCTTGTATAATAGAAAGGTGCATCGGCATTCCCTAACATTAAAGTATCGTAGACATTATAGTCTGCAAGAGCCTTTCTATATTCTCCCATTTTGTCATAAATCTGCCCTCGTGCAAGAATATAAGGAGATGATATGCTTGTCAATGGTTTAGGGCAAGCCGAAACTGCACTGTCAAGAAGGACTACGACTTCAGTATCAGGAGCATTAAGCTGTATTTTACATTGTGCAGCCTCCAAGAACAACTCTTCGCGCTTCAATTCTTCTTTTGTAAGACCGATAAACATATCATATGCTTTCTGATAATCTCCTTTTGTGTAGATTATCTGTGCCTCACGATGCCTATAAACAGGCTGCGGAGACATCTCATAAGCTTTTCTTATTTCCCCCAAAGCCTTATCCAGAGTCCATTCCTTATATGTGGTATCTGGACTATATATAAGTTTCTGATAAATTACAGAAGAATATTCTGCATGCGCGGTGGCTTTGTCGGCAGTCTTTTCAATGGCGGTTTTCATCGTCTTGTCGGCTTCTTCGAAGTGTCCTGCACTTACAAGATTCATGGCACGGGTTGAATATCCGTTGACCTCTGTCGGGAAAGAGCTTATAAAATCATCCACATATTTTACATATTTAGAAGAATCACATTGCTCTTTTGCCATCACAAGCATTATCAAAGCTTCCTGCTTATCTGCGGGCATGTTTAGTTTTATTCCTGTCTGGCGGTACATTGAGTTGCTTATGAAAAGACCTTTAGTCTCAATGCTGTCAGTGAAATTCGCATCAACCACATTAATGCCAGCCGAAGAACCTGACCGCTGGAACAAACCAGTAAGCTTTCCATCTTTATCTATAACCGGACATCCGGAAAATTCCGGTGCATCCTCCATTGAAATTATATAATATGTGTATTTATCCATGAATGCCTCCGTTTTGTCTATTTCACACTTGCTGGCACCCAGTTTGTTGTTCTTATTAAATAAGACCCACATGTTTTCACCCTGTGTGGATGGTTTTCTTGCAATTTCAACGGAAGATGTTTTGCCCTTTACTTTAAACTTGCATACATTATACAACTCATTGGCACCTATAATAGACTCAACCTCCATTATGTCACCATTACTGGTCTTAACTACTGCGCTGTCTGTGTCAATGAACGGAGTCCATAGACTTATTGCCTCACCTTCAGAACCAACAAACACACCATATATGTCTGATGATTTTATATTACCATCTTTGTCAAAAGTTGTAAGTGTAAAAACAGACTTGCCATATTTCTTTACAGACGGCTGCGCATTACTTAATGAAATAGACAATGTCAGTATAGCAATGAAAGAATATAATCTTTTCATATTAATATCGTTGATAAATTAATTCAGTTTTAATAAAGTTCTCGCATTCTCTATCGCGGCACCGGATATGTCTGTACCACTCAGCATTTGAGCAATCTCCTTTACCCTTTCCTCATAAGACAAAACACTCATCCGGCTGTTTGTCCCTTCCGGTGTCTCGGTTTTTGTAACTTTATAATGACTTGTTCCTATAGCTGCGATCTGCGGCAGGTGAGTAATGCATATCACCTGATGATCACCGTCTCCCAACTCTCTCATTATATGAGCCATTTGCTCCGCCACACGACCACTTACTCCAACATCAATTTCATCGAATATAATCGTCGGAAGTCCTGCGACCTTGCTCATCATGGCTTTTAACGATAGCATGACCCGCGAGATTTCTCCTCCAGATGCGACCTGTGCAATAGGTTGTAACGGGGAGCTTGTGTTAGAGCTGAACAAGTAAGTAACTTTATCAAGACCTTTTGCTGTAAGCTCCTTTTGTAAAGTCATCTCTATTTTGAATCTAATGTTAGGTATACCAAGAGGGACAAGTCTTGAAGCCAATTCTTTTTCAAGTAGGTTTGCTGCTTTACGCCGTGACTCAGTCAATAGTCCGGCATGCCTGATACAAGAATTCCTCAAATCCTTTACTTTATCTTGAAGCTCGGCAAGCTCATTATCAAAATTATCTATTTTGTTCAATTGACTCTCTATTTCTTCATGTTTTCTTATTAGTTCTGAAACGCTGTCAACATGAAACTTGTTTTCAAGAGTATATATAGTGTCAAGTCTTGCGTTTATATATTGCAATTTATCAGGGTCGTAATCAATACCGTCTGTATGCGACACCACTTCTCTGGAAATATCCTTTAATTCAATAAGACAATTATTCAGACGTTCCGCCAAATTCTCTGCATCAGGATATACCGTCTGTATGTTATACATTGAATCAGACGCATTCTTTAACATACTGATGATATTTTGCTCATTGCCAGACAGAATGCCGTCAACGTTAAACAACGCACTTTTTATATCCTCTGCATGGGTAAGCACCTCACTCTGCTGTTCCAGATGCTCCTGCTCTCCATTCTCAAGATTCGCGTCTGAGAGTTCCTTGTTCTGGAACTTTAGAAAATCCTCATTCTCCTTTATCCGTGCAATAGTGTCTTGCAATTCATTCAATTTACAGACTTCATCCTTATAACATTTATATAAATTCTGATACTCTGTAAGAATTGCCTTGTTCTGAGCGAAAATATCTATTACATTCAGCTGGAAGTCCTCTTTATTCAGCATCAGATTCTGATGCTGACTGTGTATATCCATAAGATGCTCTCCCAAAGACTTAAGAGTTGAAAGAGTGACAGGAGTATCATTTATGAATGCACGGTTCTTGCCATTTGTATTTATTTCCCTTCTTAGGATACATTCACTTCCGTTACTGTCCAGATTACTGTCTTCCAGAAAGCGGTCAATAAAATTACGATCATAATCAGATATTGAGAAAATTGCCTCAACAACACATTTATCTTTACCGCTTTTTATCATCTTTACATCAGCCCTGTTTCCCAAGAGCATGCTCACGGCACCAATGATTATGCTTTTACCGGCTCCCGTTTCGCCTGTTATAACAGAGAAACCAGAACTGAATGTAATATCCAATTCGTCAATTAATGTGAAGTTGCTTATATATAAATGTTTAAGCATTGTTTATTCTTTTATTTTTTCCCAGGCAGAGTTCTGGCTCGCATTTATCGAAAACAGAATATTATATACCGACTCTTTTTCCTTTTGTGTACCCTTACCTTTGTAGATGTTAGCCAGTTCATCACGTTTATAATCTGTCCATATTTGTGGCAGCATGCTCATGGGGTTATCTTCGTGACACTTTTTTAAATCATTCTCTATTGCGATGGTTATGTTTGTTCTCCCCCGCTCAGCATTATTCGCCATTTCGTCCAGTCCTGTTCTGTAATAATCATATTGGAATTGCCTGAATGTCTTCATCGAACCATCAAGATAATCATTGATGATGGCAAAACGGTTACGGTCATTATCAAACGCTTTCCATCCGGGGAAATTGAGGTTCTGACTGTTGTTTGCAAGATTCATACACTGCTGCAGGACCTCCTCGCCTCCCATTGGCGCAAATGTGTCCAGATTGATGCCGATTATAAGATATGCATAATATGCAACAAGCGCAGTCAGCTGATTATCCACATTTTCTTCATTGAACTGAAGCTGATCAAACTGTGCATAATTAAAATTAAAATCGTTGTCTGTATTGTTATATATCGTACTTGTATATGTCGAATTATATACAGGGCGGTTCGCCTGGATTGTAGCCTTGCAAGTAAACAGATTTGATGAATTATCGTATTTAGTAACGGTTATGTTGAAATTGCACGGAATCCTTTCATTTTTCTGAAATTGCAGATTTGTCCATTGCCGGTCATTTATAAATTGAGTAAGTGTTTGTTTCAGATCCTCAAACACACTTGCGTCCGTACCTTGAATCTGACTGTAATTCAAAGTGACACGTGCCTGTAACTCCTGAGCGCGTACGGCATCAGCTAATATGAACATTATTGCGAAAAACAACAGTAAAGCTTTCTTTCTCATCTGTCATTACTTTTGTGAGAGATTACTTCGACCATTTCATCCACGATATCTGCGGCTGCCTCTATTTTACTTTTTATTGGGAATTGCTTTTTCCTATCGCTACCGATAATTGTAATTTGATTGTTGTCAGACTGGAAACATGTTCCTTTGTTCCTCATACTGTTCAATACAATGAAATCGGCATTTTTACTTTTAAGTTTATGCATGGCATTCTGCTCCTCATTATCCGTTTCAAGAGCAAAGGCTATAAGACACTGACGCTCTGTTTTGAGTTTGCCCAATGATGCCGCGATATCTGTCGTGGTCTTCAGGTGTAATGTCATATTGCCCTTATCATGCTTTATTTTCCTGTCACACTGCTGTTCAGGTTTGAAGTCAGCCACTGCAGCAGCCAATATAGCAGCGTCTGTATTAGGGAAAACCTTTAAAGCCGCCTCATACATCTCCTCACAGCTTTCCACATCTATACGTCTGATGCCTTCAGAACAGCTGAGATTGACCGGACCAGCTATCAATGTTACATTCGCACCGCGTCTCAGACATTCCTCGGCAATGGCGAATCCCATCTTTCCACTGGAATAATTGCCAATGAAACGTACGGGATCAATTTTTTCATAAGTAGGTCCTGCCGTTATCATAATATGTTTTCCGGTCAACTGCCGCATGGATGTCTCATTGTCGAACCATTCGGAAATCATCCGAACAATTTTGTCCGGTTCTTCCATTCTACCCTTACCGTCGAGCCCGCTCGCCAAAAAACCGCTTTGCGGCTCTATTATATGATTTCCCGCAGCAGACAGTTTCTTCAGATTCTCCTGTGTAGCTGCATGTGCGTACATATCAAGATCCATTGCAGGAGCAATGAACACCGGAGCCTTCATAGACATATAGGTAGTCACAAGCATATTGTCTGCTATACCGTGAGCCAACTTACCAAGGGTTGATGCCGTACAAGGTGCGATAAGCATTGCGTCAGCCCACAATCCCAAATCGACATGAGAATGCCATGTTCCGTCACGTTGCGCAAAGAAATCGGATATTACAGGCTTATGCGTTAGCGCTGATAACGTTACCGGTGTTATAAACTCCTTTCCACTCGGAGTTATCACCACCTGAACTTCAGCCCCTTGCTTTATGAGTCCGCGTATGATATAGCATGCCTTATAAGCTGCAATAGACCCGGTAATACCTAATACTATTTTTTTCCCGCTCAACATATCCGCTATATTTATTTGCCCAAATCCCTAAGACGAATTCTTGTAAGAACCTGTTTCGTATTATATGTGAAGTCCCCGTTCAGAATCCAACTGAAATATCCGGGATCTCTTTTTAAGACGTCAGAAACAGGCTGTCCCTTGTATTTTCCAAAATTGAATACCTCATGCCGCACTTTGTTCCCGTCTTTGCCGGTCTCCTCTTTCCATACAATACGACCTGCGAAATCGACAAAATCATTAAGTTTAGAGAATTCTGCAAGAACGTCAATGTCATTTGGAAGATGCTTTTCCGGATCCGCCTGTGTTTCAGGATTATACATGTCCAGCTCGCCCATAAGTATGCGGTATGTGGCTTCTGTATCCTGATCAGCACGGTGGGCGTTAAAGTCTTCCTCCATTTTTCTTCCGCAATAAAACTTGTATGCAGCCGACAAATTGCGTCGTTCCATCTTATGGAATATTGTCTGTGCATCTATCATCCGACAATGCGAAAAGTCAAAGTCGATGCCTGCTCTGAGAAACTCTTCCGCCAGCATCGGTATATCAAAGTGATTGGAGTTGAAACCGGCAAAATCGCAATTTCTGAAAGTGACGCTCAACTCAGACGCAACATCTTTGAACGACGGACGGTCTTTTACGTCATCGTTACTTATGCCCGTTAAAGTCGTGACATCCTGCGGTATTTCCTTGCCCGGATTCAAATAGATATTATCCCGTTCTTCCTTACCGTCAGGATGAATCTTTATGTAAGAAATCTGTATTATCCTATCATTTACCAAATCAAGCCCCGTTGTCTCCAAGTCAAAGACAATCAAGGGCTTTGATATATTTATTTTCATCGCTAATCAGTCGTTTAGTAACATTGGCATAATAAGCATCAAAATATTTTCATCTTCCGCCTGTGTCGCCGGCTCAATCACTCCTGCCCTACTCGGATCGGCAAGATGCATTATTATGTCATCGCAGTCGAGGTTTGTAAGTATCTCGTATAACGAGCCACCCTTAAAACCGATATCCATTGTACGTCCGTTATAGTCACATATAACATTCTCCTTGGCACTTGTCGCAAAATCCATATCCTCTGAAGTAAGTTCAAGATTGCCGCTATCTATATGGAATCTGATGAGCTGGCTGCTTTCGCTTGCAAAAGGCAGAACACGTCTGAGTGCCCCCAACAGAGACTTACGGTCTATAGTGAGCTCATTGGGATTGTTTTGCGGTATTACGGAATTATAATTAGGATATCTTCCCTCTATCAGACGGCAAATCATGAATCCGTCCGTATATTTTATTTCCGCGCTCTTCTCATGGAATCTGATCACTATATTCTCATCCGAACGTCCCAAGATGTTCTTAAGCAATGATGCCGGTTTCTTTGGCAATATAAAGGATGAAGTGACATTCCCATTCATTGAAGAAATCTGACTCCGTACGAGCTTGTGTCCGTCGCTTGCGACAACAGTAATACTGTCTTCCTTGATATCGAAATAAATGCCGTTCATCACCGGCCTCAACTCATCCTGGGCAGTCGCGAACAAAGACCTTGAGATACTGTTATACAACAATTTACCATCAATGTTAATTACATTCGCCTCATCCGGAACCTGCCGCATAACAGGGTATTCGCCTGCGTCCTGGGCGGTGAAATTATATTTACCGTTCTGATAACATATTTCCACGGTATGATTGTTGATATTCACATCGAACATCAAAGGTTGTTCCGGCAATTCCTTTACAGCCTCCAGAATGGTGCGGCTCGGTACGGCAAAGCTTCCGTCCTCGTTGCTTTCATCCAACTGGATAGTCGTCTGCATCATATTCTCGCTGTCACTTGCCGTTATTGAGAGCATATTATTTTTTATCTCAAAAAGGAAACAGTCAAGTATTGTGATGGAACTTTTGTTGTTTATAATCCTTGCAAGAACTTGTAGCTTACTATTTAGAATGCTGCTTGATAAAGTAAATCTCATTGATATTCTTTCTTTATAAATTTAACTTAGGTACAAAAATACAAAAAAGCTTTGTGCACAACAAAAAAAAGACAAGAAAGTTTTCCTCTTTTAGAACTATTTTATTAATTTCGCATTTGAATAAAAATATTGTAATTAGTACACAAAATAAAGTTTAAAATGGAGTTACAAGGAAAAATTATTGCTGTGCTTGAACCAAGAAGCGGTGAATCTGCAAGAGGTCCATGGAAGGCACAGGATTTTGTAATAGAGACACATGACACATACCCTCGCAAGATGGTCTTTTCTGTCTTCGGAGCAGACAGACTTGAAAGATTCAATATACAGACAGGTCAGGAAGTTTCTGTATCGTTCGACATTGATGCGCATGAATATAACGGAAGATGGTTTAACAGTATAAGGGCATTTGATGTAAGACCAGCAGCGCAAGCCGTACAACAGCAGGCACAGCCGTCATCATACGTGCCGGGCGGCTCTTCCGCCATACCTAACACCACATTCGGCGCAACACCGGCAGCATCGGCAGACAGTCAATTCAATGATACAAAGGACGACGCAGACGATTTGCCATTCTGAAAATAAAACAGACGGCACACAGAAAATGCAGAAAACATTTTGTGATTATCACAATATGGATGGGATATGTCAGACGGCATTCCCATCCATTTCTTTTTTCCCGATTTTCAATGCCTGTCCCATTCATATTCAGGCATGATAAGAATTATACCGGAGTGAAACTGTAAAGCATTCACGATATGTCTCCTAAGAAACACACCGTATAGTTGAATGAGAAGGGATATACAAACAACGATATGTCATCGATAATCACGCAAAAACGGACACACATCCATCCGCACGCGCACACGCGCACTACTGACACACAAACATAACACATTCAAAATCAGCATAATTCACACTTTCAGCTTCAAATAACAATTAAAGGTCTTGCAGAAAAGCCTTTCTCGTGTTCCGGAAAAGCCTTTATTAGCATCCGATAAAGGCTATATCGTATTATGACATTGTCTTTACGGTGGCTGAATATTCCATCATGACAGTCAGTACAGAGTCCGACCTTCCCATAAAAGAACAAATTACAAGACTTTGAGATGAGAATAACGGGGATGTATACGACCTGACGCAAAATTTCAAGGAGACAATACTATAATAAAAGCATGTCCACAATCCTTTTTCGATTCTATTTTACGAAAATAAATTGTCAATATTTTTTACTTGACGAAGAGACGTAATACCCAACGCGTTTCCATAGTAAACCATGAACTGTAAGCAAACAATCATGTGTTAACGTATAATCTATACGGGTACAATTGGTTACTATCGCGGTTTTGAGTTTTAGCGTACAAGAAACAAAGGCAACTAAATAGGCTGAATTTCAGACGAGGAATCCAGCCTTAAATATATAACAGTTTGAAAGTTTTAGCGGACGGCAACGATTTTGAGATATACAAAATGCCGGTACTTTAACTATCCATATCAAAAAAACATACTCGCAACGTCATCTTATACTGCGGGCATAACGCATCGTCTTTCTGAAGAAATCTGTGAGTACAGACACATGACTGTCAAACGTCAGTCTGACACGCTCAGACATTACATTACCAGCAATGAGACTTAACTGTTCCTTGTCTTTCAACAGCTCGATAAGGTCGTCAATTCTGTTGTAAACCAACCCCATACCGCGTCCGCACACATAACTCTGCTGCGCGCAGATATTTCCTTCATTGTTGTTCAGTATCATTGGAAGTCCCGCTGCGGCAAGAGTGTTTATACGGGCTGGAATATTTACCAGCGCATTGTTTTCTATGTGATAAGCATAAAGCGTTAGCGTATTGGCTATCATACGCAACATCTCTTCCTTGTCATAGCATATCTGCTCCACCATGCCGTACTGTTCAGTCATAATATTATTTCCGTATCTTTATCATGCAGGCATCCTATTTGCGCATCCATGCCAGCGGATATGCCTTTTCCAACTGCTTCAAATGTTCATAAAATCTTTTTGACTCAGCCTTTGCCGAGGCGTTCTTCACACCTGTCTCATTAAGAGGTGCATAAAACACAAGACATCTCAGCAGTTCATCGCGGTCGCATACTGGGAATACCATGTTTTTACTCCAGCTCGCAATCCTTCCAGCCATCCTTTTTCCGGAAACATTCGCGTAGGACATGGAGGAGACGTACTCCTTCTCGGCATCAGTTCCGTCGCGCAGTCCTATGAGCATGGCACATAACTTACTGAGCCTCACACAATCATTCAAAGATTTACGGTTGGAAAGGTCGGAGGAGTTGATCTTGTTTATCTGGCTGTTTATCTGCGTCACCCGAGCGTCGCTTATCTTGCCCTCAGCCACTCTGTCATCTATCTCACTGTTCACTTCGCCAAGATGGTGCTCATCGCCTATGTCACGCCGGTCTGAATCGTTTATACGTATGGCAGCACTCTTTTTTGACATTACCCGGTTTGCCTTTTCATGCATCAGGTCATATTGGCGGTTCATTCGTCTTTGCAGGTTGTCCTCGGCTTTGATGCCCTGCTCCATAAATCTTTCCATCATTTCTATCGCCTCACCGTAAGCATCGCGTGCCCTGTCACTCATGCCCGCCATGTCGTATATGGCAGCAAGCGTCACAATCGCGTCAAGATCGGTGTGCGGTTTATAGTACATGTCTTCATAAAGTTTCGCCACCCTACCGTATTTGTCAAAGCCAAGCCAGTGATACCTTTTTCGTCCGCGTTCGAGCAAGGCTATCGCTTCATCATAGCGTCCGAGCGTGGCGAGCAGACGCGCACCGGTCAGCGTGGAGTGTATTTCGTTCCATCCCTCATCATGCACAGCCAGAATACGCGACGCGATGTCTTCAGCTTCCGTCTTACTTATGCCATAACTGTATTTTCCTTTCACGTCTCTTGCGGCGGAGATTGCCTTCTTTATGGAGGGCAACGCACTGTGTGGCACTCTGAAATAATCGTCTTTAAGCGAAAAGTCGATGTTATACGTCACGTCCACATATTCATCACCACGTTTTGCAGGTTTACAGCTCGGCAGCATCGCGAACACCCTCGCTATCTCGTCAGCAAGAGCAGGGTGCATGTTCAAAGGCCGCGGAAAAACAATACGTCCGTCTTTTCTTATCAC
Source organism: Leyella lascolaii (assembly GCF_900079775.1). Taxonomy (GTDB): domain Bacteria; phylum Bacteroidota; class Bacteroidia; order Bacteroidales; family Bacteroidaceae; genus Prevotella; species Prevotella lascolaii. The sequence continues at coordinate 43,804 of NZ_LT556035.1, forward strand.
ACAGTCATAATACCGTATATCCTTTTTTGTATATATTGTATCATTCCATGCCTCTGCCGGATATTTCACGTTTTCGAGCACAAACTTCTCCAAAACATAATTGCCTCCATAAAATATAGGCGGCTCAGTGACTCTGTCATAAACAACCGGAGGTATACTGTCCGCCTCTCCATTACCTTGCACATACTCACGAGCCCTATCCGTGACACCACCACGCACGCTGTCATTCTGAGCAATGACTCCTGTAAATGGAAACACTGATATCATGGAAGCAATAAAATAAATCCAATGTCTCATATAACGCTAATTAATAAATTGTTTATTACAATTGCAAATATATTAAAAGGCGAGAGCAACGACAAGACGGCGAAACATCGTTTCTACAGTTTTGGCACTGCCGAGCCGCATCCTATATTATACAAATATACGGAATAAATAATAACATTGTTCTAAACCCATACACAAAAAACATAACACAATGTTAATAATATCAAATTATCAGATTAAATTTTAGCATGTCACAACAAAAACATGACATTGTCTCTCAAGTTTGCCAACCGTTCAATAAGAATAAATATACACAATTTCGATATAACTTGTTGGGATTAAAATGTTTAACTTTGTACATACTTTCTATAATTATATCGCTTCAAATACAAAGGTCGCTAAATGTACTAGATTCAGAGCGAGGGTCAAATCATAATTTCATCTCAGTCGGAAAGTTTTAGCAAACAGAAATAACACAGCTCATAGAAAGGATGAAACAAGACCACGTATGTAAGCATACACCTTATATTGCCAAATGTTCCTCACTTTATGATGAGAGCAAGAAGGTAAAAAGCAATAATCCCGGCTTTCTATGAAAGCCGGGATTATTGTTGTTTGGAATAGTTTTATTGTAAATTATTTAAGCCTCTGTTTCCGGAAGTACTGAAACGAAACTTCTGTTCTGACGACCCTTGTGGAAATTCACAATTCCGTCTGTCAGCGCATAGAGGGTATCATCCTTACCAATACCGACATTCTTGCCGGGATTGTGCTTTGTACCACGCTGGCGAACAATAATATTACCTGCAATGACTTTCTGGCCACCCCAGATTTTAACACCTAATCTTTGTGAAGCTGACTCACGTCCGTTCTTAGAACTACCTACACCTTTTTTATGTGCCATTTCTGTGTCCTCCTGAATTTTATGCGATTACCTCTTTAATTGTTACCTCTGTGAAGTGTGAACGATGACCATTCTTTTTGCGATAGTCTTTTCTGCGCTTCATCTTGAAAACAATGACTTTGTCACCCTTAACAAGAGGATTTACAACTTCACATACAACCTTTGCACCGTCTACAGTCGGCGCACCTACCTGTACTGAACCATCTTTGTCGACAAGCAGTACCTTGTCGAATTCAACAGCCTGACCTTCTTTCGCATCCTTGATGTGATTGACGAACAGTTTCTTACCCTGTTCTGCCTTAAACTGCTGACCGTTAATTTCTACAATTGCGTACATTAAATCTTTTATATTAAACGGGTTTTTCCGCAAGGCGATTGGCTTCAGCCAATGCTTGTTCATGCCTGTACGGACTAAATCGGATGCAAAGGTAATAATAAAACTTTATATAAAAGATTTATTATAAATGTTTTTAATAGACATTAACAAACGCTTTCCTCCAATATATAATGTAAAAACAACCTGCACAAGTATGTGATCATACCCGGCAGGTTGTCTTCGTTATTTAACTGTTGGTTTGAAATCGCACATAACAGTACCGGTGTGTTCCTTCATAACTGTCATACCAAGTTGTAAACAAGTTTAGCATGACACAACCGACAGAAGCTCTTCAGGACTAACCTTACGCTGCTCTCCTGTTTTCATATCCTTGACTGTTATCACACCGTCAGCCATCTCGCTCTCCCCTGCCAAAGCAACATATGCGATGCCTTTTGCGTTGGCGTAATTCATTTGTTTCTTCATCTTGCACGAATCCGGATATATCTCTGTAGCAATGCCGGACTGACGACACTTCTGCACATATGGCATACAATAAGCAGTCTCTGTTTCTCCGAAATTGATAAAAAGCAGCCTGGTAGAATTCAATGCATCTGCCGGATAAAGATTCAAACCATTCAATACATCGTAAATCCGGTCAGCACCGAAAGATATACCCACTCCACTGAGTCCAGGCATTCCGAATATTCCGGTAAGATTATCATAACGTCCACCACCGGAGATACTTCCTATAGGATAATCCAAAGCTTTAACCTCAAATATTGCACCTGTATAATAGTTGAGTCCGCGTGCTAATGTTAGATCCAGCTGTATCTCGTTTTTAAGATTGCAAAGCTTGAGTTTGTCGAGAATATATCTCACCTCATCAACACCTTTCAATCCTATCTCAGACTTGGACAGAACATTGCTGATGACGTCAAGCTTGGACTCGTTTGTACCGCTCATGCTGATTATCGGCTGAAGCTTCTCAACAGCATCCTCCGGAATGCCACAACCACGCAATTCAGCATTGACTCCATCAATCCCTATTTTGTCAAGCTTGTCTATGGCTACCGTTATATCCACAATCTTGTCAGCCTGACCTATCACCTCAGCGATGCCTGCGAGAATCTTACGATTGTTTATCTTTATGACAACACGCACACCTAAACGAGAGAAAACTGTATCCTCAATCTGCATCAGCTCTACCTCGTTAAGCAACGAATCGGAGCCGACTACATCAGCATCACACTGATAGAACTCTCTGTAACGTCCTTTCTGTGGACGGTCTGCGCGCCACACGGGCTGAATCTGATAACGGCGGAAAGGAAGCTGGAGTTCATCGCGATGCATTACAACATATCTTGCAAACGGAACTGTAAGGTCGTAGCGCAGTCCTTTCTCACAAAGCTTTGAAGCCAGTTTGAGTGAATTACGCCCGGCAAGTTCCTCATCACTGACCTTACTCATATAGTCCCCGGAATTAAGGACTTTGAACAGAAGCTTATCACCTTCCTCGCCATATTTACCCATAAGCGTATGAAGAGTCTCCATCGCCGGTGTCTCTATCTGCTGGAATCCGTAAAGCGAGAATACATCCTTGATGGTATTGAAAATATAATTGCGTCTCGCCATTTCCTCCGGAGAGAAGTCTCTTGTCCCCTTTGGTATGCTTGGTTTATTCATCTGTAAGCTTCTTTTATTTTTTTCTAACGATTGTCTGTTCACGGTCTGGACCTATCGAAACAATGTCGATTGGTGTCTCAAGTTCTTTCTCAAGGAAATTTATATAATCCAAAAACTCTTTCGGGAACTGAGACTCGTCCGTGTAGCCGGTCATATCGGTCTTCCATCCCGGCATCTCTACATAAACAGGCTCTATGTCTTTCTCTATATTGTACGGAAAGTCTCTGGTTTCCACGCCATTCTGTCTGTATGCCACGCATGCCTTTATTGTGTCAAAGCTGTCCAGCACGTCACTTTTCATCATGATGAGACTTGTAACGCCATTTATCATAATTGCATAACGCAGAGCCACAAGATCTATCCATCCGCAACGACGCTCTCTTCCTGTCACAGCACCGTATTCATGACCGAGCTGACGTATCCTGCTTCCGTTATCATCAAACAGCTCTGTAGGGAACGGACCAGAGCCTACACGTGTACAGTAAGCTTTCATTATGCCATAGACGTTACCTATTTTGTTAGGTCCTATGCCTAGACCAGAGCACGCTCCTGCACAAATGGTATTGGAAGATGTGACATACGGATAGCTGCCGAAATCGACATCGAGCAATGTTCCCTGCGCTCCTTCACATAATATATTCTTACCTTCCTTTAAATTCCGATTGATTACATGCTCGCTGTCTATAACGTTGAACTGACGCATATACTCTACGCCCTCCATCCAGCGTTTTTCATCGTCGCTGATATCATAATCGGCATATCCCAATGACTTGAGTGTCGCCTCATGACGTGCTTTATGTTCAGCGTATTTTCTCTCGAAATCTTCGAAAATATCACCCACACGCAATCCGTTCCGCGATATCTTATCAGTATATGCCGGTCCTATGCCTTTGCCGGTTGTCCCGACCTTATGGTCGCCCTTCAACGACTCGTATGCACGGTCGAGCACGCGGTGTGTCGGCATAATCAGATGTGCTTTCTTGGATATGTATAAGCGTGATTTCAAATCATGACCGCTCTTCTCAAGTTCTTTAGCCTCATCCATGAACAAATCAGGAGCAAGCACCACTCCGTTGCCGATGATGTTCACTTTGCCTCCCTGAAATATACCGGATGGAATGCTACGCAAAACATATTTCTGTCCTTCAAACTCCAAAGTGTGACCTGCGTTTGGTCCGCCTTGAAAACGGGCAATGACATCATATTTCGGAGTAAGCACATCCACAACCTTTCCCTTGCCTTCGTCTCCCCACTGAAGACCAAGCAATACATCAACTTTACCTGTATTCATTTATCTGAAATTTAAAATGTCACTGTTTCCGGAATAATATATCACAATAGAATATGCCACAAAGTTACATTTTTTTATCTAATAATGATATATAAGCCGTTAAAAAATGTCTGTTTTAAGGTCGGCTAATACAGAATCAGCCATAGCCGAATAACCGTCACTTATAGATATGAAACGAGTAAGACAATTCACTGCCGCATGTTTCAAAGCTGTGTTATTGCCAGAAAGAGCTTCATGTATACGGTTCAGGATCTGTCCAGCCTGATTGTCATCCGGCTTGAATCCTTTCATAATCAGTCTGCAAAGAACATGGTAGGCGCATATCCTTACCATCAAATTATCACTTGAGAGCCATCTTAACGCCAACAGATGCGCATCTTCGAGATTCTGAAACAGATTGAGCGCGCACATTTCCGCTATTTCCATAGAGGAGGTATGCTTTATCCAATCTTCTGCAAGTCCGTGTGTCATTTTGTCTGCCGGCATCAGCATTGTTGCGAGAATCTTGCACTCCCTCACATCATCTTTCCATAATTCGGATGCAAGATTGAAACTCTTATCATATCCTGAAGCGATTTCTTTAAGCTGAGCCAAAGGTATTCCCCAGTTCACTCTATATTCAAGTCCCTTCTCACGCATAGAACGCGAGGTTACTCCATTCATGAACAGACGGAATGTCTTCTTAATCTGCCGTATGTTTTCTGTTGTCTGATCCATATAAAAAATACTTTATAGAAAACCGTATTCAGAAGAATATCTCATCATCTGATGTGCATAACTTTCCGTAAAATCAAGCAAAATATCGGTAATATCGCCATTTTCATCATATGCTGGTTGCATCCGCGGATTTATAAATCCTTTATATGGTGATATATTCAATGTGGCATATCTTGATAGAATTTCCGAATGCAAAGTGTCATCTACATTTATAGCATATGACTCAACTATTGCTTTCGCGGCATCATAGTCACCCTCACTCTTGATACGCTGAATCTCTGCCAATAATTCAGCGAAAAGCGAACGTAAAGCCTGATAGTCAGTTATGTCAATGTACGTTTTGCCTTCTTTTTTTACGAGTCGCACCACACCGCCGGAATGTTCATACACCCAACGGGCTATAAGTGCACGGTTACGCATATGAGCCTCTTCTATCCGGTGACCGGGTTTGATGCGGGTAAGTTGAGTAAGCATACCGTTCATCATATAGGTGTAATAATGAGCCTTATATGCATCAAGAGAATCGAGAAGACCTAAATCACATAACTTTCTGTCTGCGATGTAATATAAGCCGAAAAGATCGGCACGCGCCTCTTCTATCGTATTGCCATATGCTTTCAAAGCATCAGGGAAGACTCCGGGCAACAATTGTCCGCTTCCATGTCCGAGACACTCGTGAAGGTCTGTATGCAAGTCGTCACATATGTTACCATATTTTTTTATAAGTTCAAGCATTGATGCATCTAAGACAAACTCTTCATTAAAACCGTTTCCCATTGCAGCCTGATCATATGCTTCTGTGAGATTGCCTATTGTAACGCTTTTAGAACCATAACGCGCACGTATCCAATCTGCATTGGGCAGATTGATACCTATCGCGGATGAAGGATACTCATCACCTCCAAGCATAGCGGCACAAACTACATTTGCAATAACTCCTTTTACTTCTTTTTTCTTAAAGCGCGGATCTATCGGAGAATTGTCCTCGAACCATTGTGCGTTGTCGCTGATAGTCTGAGCACGGTGTGTCGCTTCGATATCCTTATAAGACACAAAACCTTCCCATGACGCTTTTAGCCCGAGAGGGTCTCCATATACTTCAATAAAACCGTTTATGAAATCGACACGTCCTTCTGTCTCCTTCAGCCATTCTATAGAAAAACTGTCAAAGGTCCGTAAATCTCCGGTACGGTAATATTCCGTCAGTATACTTATTATTTTTTTCTGTTGTTCGTTCTCGGCTTCATCGCGAGCCTTTTCAAGCCAATAGATAATATGACTTATTGCAGGACCGTACATGCCTGTTTCTGTCCATTTACATTCTACAATAGAGCCGTCGCGTTTTACAAGTTTTGAGTTCAGACCATATGAAGGCATTGACTCATCAGCCCCATCCTTCATGTCGTTATAAAACTTCTCAACTTCTTCCTGCGTAAGATTTTCATAATAATTACATGCCGAAGTTGTCACAAGGTCTTGTTTATCTGCTTTGTTTACACGTTTCGGGAGTACTGACGGATCGAATATCACTGGAAAGATTTCATCACAGAAACAGTCTATTGTCTCGTTGTCTTTCAATGGAATAAGACTTTTATCAGTATGGTCTATTACCATTCTTAGATAATCGGATGAAAAATCAGGCACTAACTTCTCACATCCATAATGATGATAAATGCCGTTTGAGAACCACATACGCTTAAGGTATACCACAACGTTCTGAAATTCGGAGCAATCACGATTTCCGTCATAACCGGTGTAAATTGCTTCAAACAATTTTCTTATACGTATATTATAAGCACCGAATTGATCGGTCGTGATATCCCGCCCCGACAAAGCCGCCTTTGAGAGATAATAAATATACTTCTTTTGACGAAGTGACAATTTATCAAAATTCGGCAACCGGTATCTCAATAACTGAAGATCGGCAAACTTCTCATCTATATAATTAAATTTCTGTTCCATTAGTATTGCTATGTTTGTTAAGAAAACATTCTGATAATCTCATCATTCTATTCGATTGGTCTGACGATAATGCAGGGGCGTTACACCTTTATATCTGCAAAACGCGTTGTAGAAAGACTGGCGGCTTGAGAATCCCACCATATCAGAAATGTCCTGCATTCTTAATTTGGAGTAACGGCGGTCTGTCAACAAAGTCATAGATTCCTCCACCCTTAACTTATTTATCAATGATGTGTAGTTCATATGAAACCTTACTCTCAACACAACTGATACATAACGTGTATTGGTTCCCAATTCTGCAGCCATTTTCTTTGCAGAATAGTGCTTGTCTCTATACTTTTTCTCAATATGAAGAATTCTTATGATTCGCTCGTACAGTTCATCAGAAACCGATGAGCTGATATATTTTAGATATGCAGGACCGCATTTTTCTTCTGATTGTTTTTTATCGTCTCTCATTATATTTTTCATCTTTAATATAAAATGAAGACACTCCAATGACATTATAATGTTTCACATTCTTTCAGCCACAACGCACTTGATGCGTCTGACGGCATCCGCCAATCACCACGAGGACTCAAGCTTACGCTACCTACTTTCGGACCGTCAGGAAGACAAGAACGTTTAAACTGCTGTGTAAAGAAACGGTGGAAAAACACCTTAATCCAATGTTTTATTGTATCATCTTCATAATCAACTGCATCAAAAGCTTTGCGTGCCAACAGATAAATCTTTGACGGTCTGAAACCGAAACGCAAGAAATAATACAAGAAGAAGTCATGCAGTTCGTATGGTCCTACAAGGTCTTCTGTCTTTTGCTTAATTGTCCCGTCTTCTTCCGCAGGAATAAGTTCCGGACTTATTGGCGTATCTATTATATCAAGCAATGTATTGCGCGATTTTTCATCCACCGCATTGTATGCTACGTCCCTAACCAAGTATTTTATCAACGTTTTAGGAATACCCGCATTGACCCCATACATTGACATATGGTCTCCATTATAAGTTGCCCATCCCAAAGCAAGTTCACTCAAATCACCGGTTCCAACAACCATGCCTTTCAATTGATTACTGAGATCCATCAATATTTGAGTTCTTTCACGCGCCTGGCTGTTTTCGTATGTAACATCGTGTACAGAGATGTCATGCCCGATATCGTTGAAATGGACCTTAACACTATCAGCGATACTTATCTCACGAATGGTAACGCCAAGACTATTCATTAATGACAACGCGTTATTATAAGTACGGTCTGTGGTACCAAATCCAGGCATCGTTACTCCGACAATCCCTTTTCTGTTCATACCAAGTTTGTCGAATGTTTTCACACATACCAGCAACGCCAATGTAGAATCAAGCCCACCGCTTATACCGACAATAAGATGTTTACAGGCTGTATGCATTATACGCTTCGCCAACCCGGCTACCTGTATCGAGAATATTTCATTACAACTATGCTCCATATCATTATCATCCGGAACAAAGGGTAAAGCATCTATCTCACGTAACAGGCTGAAATTTTTCGGCTGCACAACAGCTGTTTGTTTTATTACTGCATTTGAGTCATCACGACAGTTTACAAATGTGGTGTTCTTCTGTCTTTCAACACGCAGTTTCTCAATATCGATTTGATTGACAATCATTTGCGGCTTGAAACTGAAACGTTCTGATTCTGACAACAAGGTTCCATTTTCATATATGAGAGCGTTCCCGCCATACACGACATCCTGAGTGCTTTCACCAAATCCGCAACCACTATAAACATAGCCGGAGATTGTACGCGCACTCTGTTGCGAAAGCAGATTCATAAGATAAATATGTTTGCCTATCAATTCGTCACTCGCTGACAAATTGAAAATAATATCCGCACCGGCTAATGCTAATTTATTGCTACACGGCTCTGCCGCCCAAACATCTTCACAAATCTCTACACCAAACAGTGCATTATCAGACGTTCTGAACAGCGTAGGTCCGGGAGTAATTGAAACAGAATTACCGGCATATCTTATATCCGTAGGCTTCAGATCCTTTGAGGATGTAAACCATCGTTTCTCGTAGAACTCACCATAATTAGGCAGATACGTTTTCGGAATTATCCCTAATATTATGCCATGCTGAATCACAACCGCACAGTTATACAAAGAACCTGAAATATTGACAGGAGCTCCTACGATACATATGATATCAAGTTTGCGGGAAAAGTCCAATAACTGCATTACCGCAACCTCTGCCTGTTCAACAAGTAACTGCTGTAAAAACAAATCCTGACATGAATATCCTGTCACGGACAATTCCGGGAAAACTATTATCTCCACGCCACGTCCTTCTGCCTGTGCGACAAAATCTTCAATCTGCTTAATATTATATTCCGTATCGGCAACCTTAACCGATGGAATTGCTGCCGCCACTGTTATAAATCCGAATTTCATCTTATCTTATTGTTACTTGTGTCGCGCCATATCCGTATTCCAGAAATGAAGCGTCCTGATATTGATATTTCTTATACTTATATTGCAATTCATGCACTATCGCATGACGCAAAACGCCTTCCCCCTTTCCATGTATGAATACAATGCGTCTGCCTTTCTCTGATTTATATTTATCAAGTACCTCATGAAATTTTTCTATCTGATAACTCAAAATATCAGAAGAACTCATGCCTGCAGTTGTGTCAAGAAGAGAGTTTGCATGCAAATCCACAACAACAATGTCATCATTTTTTCTTTTATTTAGAAAAGGATTGCCTTTTTTCCCGTCTTCATAACGTCTTGCGTATGTATCTTTTGGGGAACTGTCATCAGAGGATGAAGAAAACATTTCTTTCTTCAACTGTTGTGCATCAACGACAAGCGGACGTGTGGTCTTATCGTTCTCTACAATAGGCAACAACAATGCCGCCTCATCAAAGAAGTCATTCTCACGGAATGTATGCAACTTATAAAACTTCACTTTGTCCAACCTGAATTGAGTTTCAACAGTAGGCTTAAGCATGAAACTCTTTGAACGTTTATACGCGAACAACTGTATTGATATTCTGTCATAGTCATTCAAGCTTTCACGCTCGAAATCTTCAATATATTTTTTTGTGTTAGGCTCTAACTCATCCGCTGAATGTAATACCCAATTTGCTCCTTCTGCTGTACAATAACTATATTGTATGAAGTAATTGCTATCATTTACTATATACACATCAAATGCTGTTGTTGTAAACGATTTAGCGTCTTTCGGGACAAATGCAATATAGCAATTCAGCACATCTCCTCCTGAACGCTCCTCAACTTCGGCTTTATTGTGGGCAACTTTTTCAGTTATATCTTTTGCATAATTCTGTTCCGCAGCAAAATCATTAATATTGCTTCGGGAATGAACGTTCTCTGTACGATTTGAAGACTCTCTCTTGATTATATTCTGGGAATCATAATTTTCTTTATCACCTACTAAAACAACATTATTAATAGGTGTTGGAATCTGAAATCCGTCTTCATCTTCCACCAATACAATATTTCCCTTAAATCCTGCAATACGCCCACCGCCTGTTTCACTCAGGAAACGTACTTTATCTCCTATTTTCATAATATTATAAATATACTTATTTTTATGGAATCAATAGAGAACTGTCTCCATAGCTCAAAAATCGGAATTCATGCGTCAAAGCATAGTCATATATTTTTCTCCAATCACCATTGACGAACGCACTTACTAAAAGCAACAATGTGCTCTGAGGCTGGTGAAAATTAGTTATCAGTATTTTCACAATCTTATACTTATATCCTGGAGCAATGATAATTTGTGTACTTGTGTGCAACGCATTCATATCATGCCTTTCAAGATATACCAATATATTCTTTAACGCATCTACCGCTGAAATCGGTTCTATATCATTGGTATAAGGTTCCCATTGATTAACATGCAGCTCATCTTCACGTAAATCAGGATTTTTATGTAATTTCAAGCCTATATAATATAAACTCTCCAATGTTCGCACACTTGTCGTTCCGACGGCGGTTGCGCACGCATTGTAACTGATAAGTTTCTCTATTGTCTGCCGCTTTACATAAATGTATTCAGAATGCATCTCATGTCCTTCAATCATTTCTGATTTAACTGGCTTAAATGTTCCTGCCCCAACATGGAGTGTCAATTCCTCACAATCAATACCATGAGCATCCAAATCAGCTAAAACACGATTCGTGAAATGAAGTCCGGCAGTTGGCGCAGCAACAGAACCTTTTATTTTGGAATAGACAGTCTGATACGATTTTTTGTCGCTATCCTGTGTTTCGCGATTCAAATACGGTGGTATCGGTAATTCGCCTATACAGTCTATAATATCTGAAAAATTGACATTGGAATTATCCCAATCAAAATCTATCAACTGTCCTGTTCCGTATTCACCTCTCAAAGTAGCCTTAATTTCAACATCTTTCCCATCTATGTTAAAAACTTTCACTAGAGAGTCTGATTTCCATTTTTTCAGATTTCCTACAAGACATGACCATGAACAATGACCTGTTGTCTGAAACATTTGCTCATAGTCAGAAGGAACGACAGGTTCCAACAAGAAAATCTCAATCAAAGCACCTGTCTCTTTCTGGAAATGCATCCTTGCCTGTATAACTTTTGTATTATTAAATATCATCAGCGATTCTGATGGCAGATATTTTGATATGTTATAAAATACATCCTCTGAAACTTCACCTTTTCTATATATAAGAAGTTTGCTATGATCTCTTTCTTTCACAGGAAATTTTGCTATCCTATCCTCAGGAAGAGAATAATTAAAATCTTTAATATGTATATGTTTTGTATCCATTTAACTAAATATAAATTATTACAGATCTGATTACTGCATATAATAAAGTAACAATTATTGTAAATATCACAACATCGATATCTCTTTTATCATATCCGCTCACAGTATACTGCGTGGAGACGTAAGTTATTTGTGGTGCTATTTTTCCATACATGCAATGATATAATTTGTATGCACAATATCCAGAAACTCCACCCCAAATAAGCCCGACTGCTATATCGCTTGGGTAGTGCACACCAAGATATAGTCTCGTATAACAATTTGTAAATGACCATAATATCAATGACACGCTGAGAACCCGACTTCTAATCAACAATATAAAAAATATCGCTAAAGAAAATGTATTTGCTGCATGTGACGAGAAAAAGCTATAGCCGGTTGCCCGGAAATTATTTGCCAAACTTATACACCCCTTAAATGCAAGATCATTACAAGGTCTTTCTCTTGCAAAAAACGGTTTAACAATAAAATCAGACACCCCACCTGACAGAAGAATGCAAAATGCCGCACATCCTATAATCAAAAGTATCTGTCCCATTGTCTCATTGTTTTTTACAACTACATACAATAAAGATAAATACAAAGGAATCCATGTCCAACCCGATGTCAATACTATTATCAGATTATCCATAAAGATAGAATTGCTGCCATTCAAATATAGCAACAAACTCTGATCAAAAGCCAAAAACGTATTAACATCCATTATTGTAATATACAGATTTTATATTTCTTCTATCTGATTTTCTCTAACCCATCCGTCTCTTCCGTCAGGCAGTTCTATATGACGCCAATCCTTCATTGTCTTATCTATTATCCTCACATTTGTCCCTTCATGTAAAGTGAAGCTGTCAGATCCGGATTCTGCAGGTGTATTTTTGACATTAACGACAGACATAACAACAATTGCTTCATCACGATTCTCAAACTGCATTTTTTGATGATACGCGAAGACATTACTGAAAATAAACAGTATCAGAAATGCGATTGCTCCGTAAAATCCAAGTTTTCTGAATATGATTCTATCTCCAAATAGAAACAGGAGCGTAAGAACCAACGCAATAATCACAAATAAAACAGACAGCACAGCCCAGGTGTCTACACCAACACTATTGACCAGTGATTTGTACCATGTGACGAAGAACATCTCACTTCGTGGCATAATCTTGTCTACAGTCTTGTTCCGCACAAACTGGAGATTAAAAAGAACATCATTGTCTCCCGGAGAAAGTCTTAATGCTCTTTCATATGCTATTATAGCCTTAGTATTGTCTCCTGTACGATAATATGCATTGCCCAAATTATAATATAATTCTGCACTTACACCTTTTTTCAACAATTCATTGTATCCTACTATCGCTTTCTGATAATTTCCTTTTGAATATGCGTCATCCACCTGCTCTTTTGTTACGGCAGACAGAGAAAGCGGAAACAACATCAGCAACAGTATTATTGACATATTTGTCTTTTTCCTGTGTTTTGATGTTTTCAAGGAGTTCTCTATATCCATTATTGCATTCATTGCGCTGTCATAGGTCTTACTCATATTTCCTGCGATATCACCAGGAGCATAACGCTCAAATTCACATTCATCAAGAGCGCTCATAAATTTATTTATCGTAGATTCCTTTATTTCATTATTTTTGAGATTGTATGAAATATTATCTCTTGAAAGCCGTTCTACCGGCATATTCAACTTGTCACTTACGTAACCCCAAAGTGCTCTCAATACTTCATCATAGAATTCGTTCTGCCTTCCTGACTTCATAAGCTTTTCCGCGTTTCTCAGTCTCTTAACAGCAACCCTGTTGGCCCTGCGTCCTTTCATCTTTACTATATCGGCATTATCGATCGCTCTTTTACGGAAAACTACTAAAAGAACAACAAACAATATAATCAATAAAGCGATACAACTCCAATAAGAAACGGAACCATAAAAAAACTGTCCAAGTTGACGCAAGGATGTGCTTCCGGTCTTTATTCCTCGAATATCATCCTCAACATCATCAGAATAATTGACGATACCACCACCGCGTCCAGTCCCTTTTGCAACGTTAACATTTATAGGCTGTGTCTTAATCGTCTTGTATTTCTTTTCGTTCAAATCATAATATGTAAAGTTTACAGGTGGAATAACATATTTCCCCTGATTACGTGGAACGACCAGAAAATCATATATTATGCTACCTTCAATACCTTTCTCAGTTAGCTTTGTATTATCTGTAACCTTAGGATCATATTTGTCAAAATCCTTTGGAAATGCGACTGAAGGCTGTTTAAGCAACTTCATATTGCCTACACCACTCACAACAACCCTAACTGTCAACGGATCGCCGGCTTTAATACTTTTATTGTCTGCATTAGCGGAAATTTTGAAAGAACCGACTCCACCGGAAAATCCAACAGGCTTTTTGGGAAGCGGATCCACCTGAATGTCTATTGCTGGAGCGACAATATTACGCTTTACCTCAACATATCCGGAACCGCCATTGAAAAAAGCCTCGAAAGGATCTACCGCACGATTCTGCTGCACAACAATACCTTTAAATGTTATGCTTGGTATTTGCAATTTTCCTGTCATCTGCGGATACATGACATATTGACTCCATGTGACACAACGATAATTTATGCCATTTACCTTCTCTATGTGATAACTCTTCTGAAGAGGCAGTTTAATCTCTTGCGTATGAAAACCGGTCAAATCTGGCATTTTCCCATCTAATTGTGTCAAATCAACCAACGTATAAACTTTGTAGGTCAACAATATCGGTTCCTGTTCGTATACGCGCCTTTTATTTGCGCTTACCTTTACAAACAGATCCTTTCCGCTTATATGCGACCCGGATGGTCTCATCGGTTCACTTTCATCATGCATACGCGGTGCTCCGTTGGTGTTTGCAGATGTGCCACTGACTGTTATTTTTACAGCCTTTGACGAAATGCTTTTTCCATCAACTTTTGCATGAGCCGATGGTATAGTATAAGTACCTTTCTTCTCTGCATATAAAGTATAAGTGAATGTAATGGATGAAGAGCTGCTTGTACGTCCGTTTATCATCTGGATACTTCTTTGTACAGACTGATACGGTCCTGCAATAACCTCTATTCCCGCAGGAATATTTCCTGCCCTGAAATCATCGACATCCTGCGTGTTTACTGTGTATGCGATTCGGAAATTCTCCCCCACAGCTACCTGCGACGGGGCAGAAACAGATATTCCCTGTGAATATGACCTGCATACACACAGCAACATTATACATAATACTAAATGTAATTTCGTGATCCTCATAATAACATGAATGTCATTAAATGAAAATGTCTTACCAATTTTTTTCGAGTTTTCTTGACCGCGAATGGTGTGACTCGTTTTGCATTCGTTTTTTTGTTTCTTTTTCAGCCTGCATAGCAGCATTAAGCAATTGTTCTGCGTTATCCTTGCTCATCTGCTCCTGCTTCTGCTGAGTATCTTGTTTTTGCTGAGTTTTTTGTTTTTGCTGTTTTTCCTTATTATTCTTGTTTTGCTTATCGTCCTTATTGTTTTGTTGAGGTTTATTCTGACTGTTTTTTTGCTGTCTCTTACATAACGCCAGATTATAACGAGTCTCATTATCATCCGGATTATTTCTAAGACTTTCCTTGTATGCAGATATTGCTTCTGCAAACATTTTACGATTCTGGCAAATGACCCCTATATTGTGGAAAATTTTGGCTTTACGCATGGCGTTCTTCTCCACCCTTGCAGCCTTCTGATATTCTTCTACGGCAGCGGAGTCCTTTTGCTGCATCATTAAAGCACATCCAAGATTATACAACGCCTGCGGATTGTCAGGATTCACGGCAACAGCCTTTCTGTATTCCGCTTCCGCCTTTGAATATTCCTGCATCCTGTACAGTTTGTTACCTGAGCGTATGGACTGCCGGTCTGCCTGTGCCGACACATCAGTCAGACAGGTAAATGTAATAAATAATAATATTATATACCTGTTCATCACTTTTTCCTCCTGAATAAGCGTATGTTCTTAAGAATAGGATTCTTTGCCTCGAGAATGCATACTTCAGTAATGATAAGAATCAGCACAAGAATGCCAAAAGCCTGAAACTGTTCGTCATATTCACTATAGATAACATTCTGTGTCGTACCTTTCTGCAATTTAGAAATCTCCGAATTCAATTTTTCTTGTGCGTCACTTGTATTATCAACGTGAATATACGTGCCGTTTCCTGCTTGGGCAACCTCCTGACACATCCGCTCATTAAGAGCAGTCATTACTGTTTTACCACTTGCATCTGTCAGGTATCCGTTCCCAACAGGTATGGGTGCTCCATTCCCATTTCCGACACCGAGGATAAACACATTTATACCTTTCTTCCTGGCTTCTTTTGCTGCGTCAAGAGCGCCACCCTCATGGTCTTCTCCGTCAGTGATGACTATTATAGCGCGCCCTATTTTCTCCTGTTGGCTAAAACTGTTCATCGCCAGTCTTATTGCGCGCGCAATATCGGTTCCCTGAGTAGAGATAAGAGACGGATCCATATTCTGCAGAAACATTTTTGCAGAAACATAGTCGTTGGTTATAGGTAACTGTACGAAAGCTTCACCGGCAAATACAATGAGTCCGATTCTGTCTTCCGTAAAATTATCAATCAGATTCTCCACCAGCAACTTGCTTTTGTCAAGTCTTGACGGTGCCACATCTCTCGCGAGCATGGAATTGCTTATGTCGACAGCTATAATCGTTTCAATGCCATTACGGCTCTCATTCGATATTTTGGTTCCACTCTGCGGACGTGCAAGCATGAAAGCGACAAGAGCCAATGCAGCCAGAATAAGCATGAACTTTACCGTGGGTCTGTATTTTGAGACATCCGGCATCAACTCTGTAACAAGCGACATGTCACCGAATTTCTTCAGTTTTGCCATTCTGCGCTTGTATGTAATGAACCGTAGCAACAGCAATACCGGCACAAGCAGTAGAAGCCAAAGATATATTGGATCCTCGAATCTAAACATCTCTCTTAAATTTTATGGTATTCTTCTTAATACCGTCGTTCTTAGTAAAATGTCTGACAGCAGTACAATGAACAATGCAAACGCGAACGGCTGGAACGCCTCATACCTTTTTGAGAATTTCTTTACGTTCATCTTTGTCTTCTCAAGTTTGTCAATATCGTTATATATCTGCTGTAGTTCACGGTTGTTGGTAGCCCTGTATGAATTTCCGTCTGTCGTTGACGCAATGTCCGTCAAAGTCTTGAAATCTATTTCAACAGGTATTTTTATATATTGTATACCCCCAGCGACGGGCATCGGATAAGGAGCTACCTTGTTGGTACCTACTCCGATGGTGTATACTCTTATACCGAATTTCTTCGCTATCTGCGCGCTTGTCATTGGAGATATGTCCCCCATGTTGTTGCTTCCATCAGTGAGTAGAATTATAACCTTACTTTTTGCTTTAGAATCTTTCAGTCTGGAAACAGCGTTTGCCAATCCCATACCAATTGCTGTTCCGTCAGCTATAATCCCTCTTGATGCAATATCAGTACGTACAGACTGCAACATGTTAAGCAACGATGCATGATCCGTCGTCATAGGACACTGCGTGAATGATTCGCCCGCAAATATTGTAAGTCCTATATTGTCATCCGGACGCCCGGAGATAAATTCTGCCGCAACATTCTTGGCTGCCTCTATACGGTTAGGCTTCAAGTCTTCTGCCAACATTGATGTGGATACATCCATTGCAAGCATTATATCAATGCCTTCTACAGATTTACTCCCCCATGAGTTATGTGTTTGCGGACGTGCCAGAACAATAACAAGCATCACGAAAGCTATACATCTAAGCAACATTGGCATATGGACAATTCTCACACGCCAGCTGCCTCCGACGAAACGATAAGCCTCGGTATCACTCATCCTCAGGGTTGGCTCGCTTTTTTTCTTATAAAGGAAATACCATAACACATATGGTATCAGCAATATAAGCAGCAGGAAATATTCTTTATTTGCAAATTCCATTTTTCTTTATTCCTTATACCATCAACAGATATACCCTATATACCACGAAACAGATCATTGCCACAACAAGAACTGATGCTATAGCGATAAGCGTCTTTATAACAATCCGGTTCTGACGGGTCTTTATGTCATTCTCCGACAGTTTCGGTACAATTTTCTCCTCTGTAGGAAGATTCTCAATCTTTGTCTGATCTATGAAATTTATAGCATTCACCAGATTCATGTCATTCTCGTTGAGCAGTGTAGAATACTTGGCGAACTTGACCAAATCTGCCGTATAAAACAGTTCTTTCAATTCATCCAGCATACTCTGGTCGCCATTCTCACGAAGTCTGTCGAGTATCTCCGTACTGGTCATCTCCATAGCATTAAAGCCGAAACGTTCTTTGATATACTGTCTTAATGCATCCGTGAGCTGGGTATAATATTCTTTCTGATTCTCTGAAGAATTCATTTTCTCCTTGCGTAGACGTTCTATAACAGTCATAGCTTTCTGGTGCGGCAACACTTTCTTTATCACGCGTATGCGCACCATGACCGGCTTGTTCTGTTTCAGACACACCGCAAGATAACAACACAGCATGCATAGTAGCAATACCACTACACTCATCCAGAACACTCCACTCCATTCAGACCAATCGAAAGGATTATCCTGCACATCTTTGGGAGGGAAGAATTTGTCAAGGTGCAACGTGTCTACCTCCACCGAAAGAACTTTCAATGCCAACTGGTTGGCAGCATACACCTTACCGTCCACACTCACTTTCATACCCGGTATGGCATATAGCTTTTCGTCAAAACTCGTAAGAGTAAAAGTTTTTGAAACGGTCATCATGCCATTGTCTATCAACGATGTATCTGCATCTGACGTTCTGAGAACTTCCACTCCCGGTGTGATAAATTGCGCACGCTCGAATGTCGGATAAGCAATCTTTGCACCGCGGTCTGCCGTAACATCTACGGTCAAATTGACCTGCTGCCCTATGAAAATCGCAATTGAGTCTATTGCTGCCTTTACATACACTCGTCCTGTTTTGGCATGCGACACGACGGGCAACATTAAGATTATTATTATAAGAAATTTCTTCAATGTCTTCACTTAATTTCAACTATCATCTGTTTCGTTTGGCAAATAGTGCCATCATAGACCTTACATAATCCTCATCAGTGGCGACAGACATCCAGTCGACATTACTTTTTGCAAAAGTCTCCCCCAACACAGCCTGCCTGTCAAGCCAATATCTCGTATGTGCAGTCCTAAGTCTGGAAGAACTGGTATCTATGTACATTTCATGACCGCTCTCAGCATCGCGCACTTTCATGAGACCTATATCAGGCAATGCTTTCGCCCTCTTATCGTAGACCTGTATTGCCATGATGTCATGTTTGCGGTTTGCTATTTCAAGCTCCTGCAACATGTCTTTACGGTCATAGAAATCACTAAGCAAAAAAGCCGTACATCTCCTTTTTATGACACGTGTTAGATAGGCGACCGCCATACCCACATCTGTCTTCTTGCTTTGAGGATGGAAATCAAGCATCTCCCGTATTATATATAGTATATGCTTACGTCCTTTCTGTGGCGGAATATATTTTTCTATTCTATCTGAAAAAAATATAACTCCTATCTTATCATTATTCTGCATGGCACTGAAAGCAAGAGTAGCCGCAATCTCCGTAACCATGTCACATTTCATCTGACGGGAGGTACCGAAATCCAAGGAACCGGAAACATCAATGAGCAGCATTACCGTCAGTTCGCGCTCCTCCTCATACACCTTGACGAAAGGTTTACGGAAGCGGGCGGTCACATTCCAGTCTATATCGCGCACGTCATCACCGAACTGATATTCGCGCACTTCGGCAAAAGCCATACCACGCCCCTTAAACGCAGAATGATACTGACCGGCAAATATATTCTGGCTCAGTCCACGCGTTTTTATTTCTATCTTACGAACCTTCTTTAATAAATCAGACGTCTCCACCCCAAATATTGTTTTGTTGAATCACATTACAAATGAAGTTTTATGGAACTTCAACTTTGTTTATAATCTTAGAAACAATTTCTTCTGCTGAAGTATTGCTTGCCTCCGCCTCATAAGAAAGGCCTATGCGGTGGCGCATCACATCATGGGCGACAGCACGCACGTCTTCAGGCACAACATATCCCCGATGCTTTATGAAGGCGTAGGCACGCGACGCTTTCGCAAGATTTATGCTGGCACGTGGCGAGCCTCCGAAAGTTATCATATTCTTCAACTCCGGCAGTCCGTAACGGTCTGGATATCTTGAAGCAAAAACAATGTCTGCAATATATTGTTCGATTTTTTCATCAAGATACACTTCATTTACAATTTTTCTTGCCTTTAGTATCTCTTCCGCTGTTGTCACAGGACGCACGGCAGGCTGTTCTCCGCTGATGTTTGAACGTATTATCAGTTTTTCCTCTTCAAGCGTAGGATAGCCTATTATTACCTTCAACATGAATCGGTCGACTTGGGCTTCCGGAAGCTGATAAGTACCTTCCTGCTCAATCGGGTTCTGGGTCGCCATAACAAGGAACGGATTTGGCAATGCAAAAGTCTCTTCACCTATCGTTACCTGATGCTCCTGCATGGCTTCAAGAAGTGCGCTCTGTACTTTTGCCGGAGCACGGTTAATCTCATCAGCCAGCACGAAGTTTGCGAAGACAGGTCCTTTTTTCACATGGAATTTTTCATCTTTCTGAGAATATATCAACGTACCAATCACGTCTGCCGGCAACAGGTCCGGAGTAAACTGTATTCTGCTGTAATCAGCATCTATAAGCTGCGAAAGCGTCTTTATAGCCAATGTCTTGGCAAGACCAGGAACACCTTCCAGCAATATATGTCCGTCACTGAGAAGTGATATAAGCAACGAATCAATGAGATGCTTCTGTCCTACTATCACACGGTTCATTCCTGTAACAAGATTGGTTACAAAACCGCTCTGCTGTTCTATCCGGATATTAAGTTCACGAATATCAATAGATTCTGCCATATTTTATATATATTAATTTTGTCGCAAAATTACAATATTAATCAGAGAGAGGCGAATGATGCGCTCTAAATTATATTAAAAAAGGGGCTGGAAACACGTCTTCACATATAAACAATATAAATATTGAGTACATCTGCAATCACTTGATTTATCACGAATAGGCAGTCCGGCTCCATCATTCTTTCATGCTCATGTACGGTCTGTCGGTCTCACGTTTTGTAAAAGATATAGAGTGCTACAGCGGGCAAAAGCACGAAGCAAAATCGCAGTAGCAGTGCGGATGAAGGATGAAGAGTATACTACCAAGTAAGAATCTTGCGTTGGAGGTATAACAACCTATTTGTATTTATGTATATGATTTAAGGTGGATGATTCAAAAATATTATTGAGTCTTTTATTAATATCACAATTCATTAGCGTTTTAACCACATTCTCATCAAAACACTAATATAACATTTACACTAAACTGTAAGGTCTTCATCCGTATTTCTTACAGCCACCATACAAATCTGTTTCCGTTTATGTCTCAGACGCAGCGTGCCGCACCGGGAGAATGTCGGAAACAACATTCCATCAGCTGTACGAAAGAAAGCCGAAGAACTTACAACTTAGTGTAAATGCGTTCCAGAAGGTCTTACGACCTGTCATGTTGAAAAACGAGAAAAGAGAATGCTCAATTTCCGTTCATTACATTATACCGTCCTCACGTAGTTTTTTCTGCCATCTCCAAGCTGAAGCCAGTACATCCTCCAACGGGGTTTCCGCTTTCCAGCCAAGCACATTGTTGGCTTTATCAACATTTCCCCAGACCTTCTCTATATCACCTTCGCGTCGTGGCGCATAGCTCCAGTTGACCTTTACACCGGTGGCTTTTTCAAAGCCCTCTACCACCTCAAGTGTAGAAACACCCTTACCTGTTCCGACATTAAACACCTCAACTGCGTCTGTATCCTGGTCAAGCACTCGTGCCATTGCCGCAACATGAGCCTTGGCGAGGTCAACAACATAAATATAGTCACGAATGCATGTTCCGTCCGGTGTATTATAATCATTTCCGAAAATTTTCAGTTCCTTGCGTACACCTATCGCTGTCTGTGTGACAAATGGAATAAGATTCATCGGCACACCATTGGGAAGTTCGCCGATATATGCAGACGGATGGGCGCCTATCGGATTGAAATAGCGTAATATTATTGATTTTATCGGTGCTCCGCTATGAATATAATCACAGATTATCTCTTCGTTTATCTGCTTTGTATTGCCATAAGGAGAAAGTGCTTTCTGTATAGGAGCCTCCTCTGTTACAGGCAGATTGTCTTCTGACGGCTGACCATAGACGGTACAACTTGACGAGAATATTATGCCTTTCACATTATATTTTGGCATTAGTTCGAGGAGGTTTATCAGCGACACGATATTGTTGCGATAATACAGCAAAGGCTTCTCCACGCTTTCACCGACTGCCTTTGATGCCGCAAAGTGAATAATGCCTTCTATATGAGGATACTTTTCGAAAACAGCCTCAACTGCGCTTTTTTCACGAAGGTCCACGTTTTCAAATGCGGGGCGCACTCCTGTAATCTTCTCTATGCCGTCAAGAACCTCAATCTTTGAATTCGACAGATTATCGACTATTACCACATTGTAACCTGCCTGTTGCAGTTCTACCGTTGTGTGTGAACCGATGAAACCGGTTCCTCCTGTAACTAAAATCGTTTGTTTCATAAATTTAGTTTGTTATATTAAGACTTATATTTTCCTTCATTCTAATCCGAACAGAGACCTAAGACCATTGTCTACTCCGCTGAATCCCATAAACGCCAATGCAAGAATGCCTGCCGTAACAAGCACAACCGCCATTCCGCGCATACCCTTTGGAATGTTCACCATGGACAATTGCTCACGCAGACCGGCAAAAACAATCAGCGCGAGGGCGAATCCTACTGCTGTGGAGAATGCGTAAACGATGCTTTCCGCAAGATTGAAATCCTTCTGTATCACCAATATCGCAACTCCCAAAACGCAACAGTTAGTTGTAATCAACGGCAGAAATATGCCTAATGCCTGATACATCACAGGTGACGCTTTCTTCAGAATTATCTCCACCATCTGCACCAAAGAGGCTATTATGAGGATGAATGCTATAGTCTGCATGTACTGAAGACCTGCCGGATCGAGCACAAACTTCTGAACCAGATATGTCACGACTGTGGATAAAGTAAGCACAAAAGCGACGGCGAGACCCATACCCAAAGCTGTCTCCACCTTCTTTGACACTCCGAGGAACGGGCATATCCCAAGAAACTGGGACAGGACGATGTTATTTACAAATATAGCGGATATGAATATCAATATATATTCCATAGTTATGACTTCTTGAATTTATTGACCAGTGCTATCAGATAGCCTAATGTAAGGAAAGCTCCGGGAGGCAATATGAACAACAGCATATTTGTCGTATCCGGAAGCAAGACCACTCCAAACAGAGAACCTGCGCCAAGCAGTTCGCGCAACATACCGAGCACGGTAAGCGCGATGGTGAACCCGATGCCGATTCCAACACCGTCGAAGAAACTCGGAACAGCTCCGTTCTTACATGCAAAAGCCTCGGCGCGTCCCAGTATTATACAATTCACCACTATCAAAGGTATGTATATTCCCAATGACTTGTTTATTGAAGGAAGGTATGCCTGCAGACACATCTGCAATATTGTAACAAAAGATGCTATTATAACAACAAATACAGGAATGCGGACACTGTCCGGTGTGAGGTTCTTGACGAGCGATATGACAACGTTGGAACATATTAATACAAACATCGTAGCCAATCCCATAGACATTCCGTTGACGGCAGACGTGGTAGTTGCCAGTGTGGGACACATTCCGAGCAGAAGAACAAATGTAGGATTCTCCTGCACAATGCCGTTTATTACTATTCTAAGATAATTCATTGTTCCCATTATTATATTCAGTATTCCTCAAAATGCGCTCTCAGTCACCGCTTTTCCGGCTTTCCTCATAAACCTCATATGCCTGATTTACAGCCTTAAGAAAAGCTCTTGTCGTTATTGTTGATGCAGTGATGGCGTCAACAGTGCCTCCGTCTTTAGTCACTGCCAGAGGTTTACCGTCTGACATGTCATGACCTGTTATGTCACCCTTGCCTCCTTCATCAAACCATTTGTCCGCCTTTGTACCAAGTCCTGGAGTCTCTGAAGACTGCAATATTGTATAACCGAGTATTCTTGAGTTTTCATCAAAACCTACCAGAATTTTCATTTGTCCTCCAAATCCCATCACACTGCTTTCTATTGCCTTTCCCACATCACCGGCACCATCACCGGTTATACGATAAACAACAAACAGTTCCTGTCTGCCGTCATTATCAATTACAATACTGTCCGCAGAGTCTACAACGATATTGTTGTTGCGCATGACTGTTTTTATTCCGTCAGAAAGAACTTTGTCTGCCTGCACTTTTATCGGTTCCTCCGTAACATGATTCACAACAGCCAGCAAGGCACCGGTAATTACGGTGACAGTAATCAAGACCAATGACATATTGCGGAATGTGGATTTCAATTTTTCCATATCTTTGACTTTTATTTCCTATTCTCTCCGAAACGCTTCGGTCTTACATACATATTAATCAAGGGTGTAAACGCATTCATGACGAGAATCGCGAAAGACATTCCCTCCGGATATGCCCCCCAGTTGCGTATGACTATCGTCAGGACAGCTATGGATACACCATATATTATCTGACCTTTATG
Source organism: Leyella lascolaii (assembly GCF_900079775.1). Classification (GTDB taxonomy): domain Bacteria; phylum Bacteroidota; class Bacteroidia; order Bacteroidales; family Bacteroidaceae; genus Prevotella; species Prevotella lascolaii. The sequence goes on from NZ_LT556035.1 coordinate 68,573, forward strand.
TGTCATTGGCGATGTGACATAGTCTGTGGCCATGAATATGGCTCCCAACATCACGCCGCCGGAAAACAATACCGTCATCGGGTCGGCATAGGAGGAGTCCACAATATGAAGTATGCCTGAAAAGGCAAAAATCGTCAACAAAATGCTTATGGGTATATGCCATGTAATTATATTACGCCAAAGCATATAGGCGAGACCTGCCAATAATGCAAGAGCACACACCTCGCCAATAGAGCCGCCACCGAACGCCGCACCGTTATTGCCCAAAATCATACTGAGAGAATCCGGCAGTTTTTCCAACACAGTCGCGTCACCGGTTTTGGCAGCCTCTTTCATAATGCTTAAAGGGGTAGCTTCGGTCACGGCATCCATGTAGTGCCATTGCTGTCCGGCGACAGGCCATGTCGTCATCTGTGCAGGAAACGAGACCAAAAGAAAACATCTACCCACCAAAGCCGGATTAAACGGATTGCAGCCCAATCCTCCAAATGTCATTTTTCCTATGCCGATGGCAACCAATGAACCTATAACGACAATCCAGACAGGAATATTTGACGGCAAGTTGAAGCCGAGAAGCAGACCTGTTATCACAGCAGAGCCGTCAAGAACAGACAGATTCCGGTTGCGGAGAAGATAGCGGTTTATAGCCCATTCAAAGAACACGCACGAAACGACACTCGTGATGCAGACAACTGCCGCACCTACTCCAAAATAATAGAACGAGACCAGCAATGCCGGCAACAGTGCGATGACGACACCGTACATATTACGTTTTATACTGTCATTTCCATGTATATGTGGTGATAAAGATACAATCAGGTTTGACATAATTATTAACTTTTTTGTTTACGCGCCCTTATGATGGTCATCACTTTTGATTTTCCAAAACGTATATTGTCAAGCATCGGTCTGTTGGCAGGACATGTGTACTGACATGACCCGCATTCTATGCATGATGTGATGAAATGTTCTTCTGCCATCTCCCAATTATGAGCAGCGGAGGATGTGGCAAGAATATACGGCTCAAGCCCCATCGGACAGACACCCACACATTTGGCACATCTGATGCAGGGACCTATCGCACCGTCACGCACGGCTTCTTTTCCCGACAGGACTGTTATGCTGTTTGTGCCCTTGCACACCGGGACACCTGTCGTCATAAGTGCCTTGCCCATCATGGGGCCGCCTGCTATAATCTTGTTGTCTCCGTCCGGAAGTCCGCCACATGCGTCAATGAGCTGACTTATCGGAGTCCCCATCCTTACAAGGAAATTCTTCGGCTGGCTGATGTGCTTACCGGAGACACTTGTGTATCGTTCGAACAACGGTTTGTTCTTCATTACCGCCTGATATACGGCGAAGGCAGTCCCGACATTCACGACAACCGTTCCGACATTGGCTGGTATCGCGGGCGGGTCGGGAACCTGACGCCTTATCACAGCGTCAATAAGCTGCTTCTCGCCACCCTGAGGATATTTCTGTTCCAAGGGGACAACCTTTATGCTTCTTTCACCGATGGTCTTCTCCTGAAAAAGTCTAATTGCCGCAGGCTTGTTCCGCTCAATACCGATGTAAGCTACGGGAGCGGAAACAGCCATAAGCACCAATTTCACACCTACAAGAATTTCATCCGCATGCTCCATCATAAGCCTGTAATCAGACGTTATGTACGGTTCACACTCTACTGCATTTATGATGACACAGTCTATTTTTGACGTAGATGGCGGGGTAAACTTAACGTATGTAGGGAATCCGGCGCCTCCCATTCCGGTTATGCCTGCGTCCCTTATGCGTGTGATAATATATTCCGGTGTAAGTCCGTCGTGTCCGTCAAGTGTCTCAAGAGCATCACTTCTGTCAATGGATTCCTCCCACTCATCGCCCTCTGTCTTTATTATAATTACCGGCTTGTTATAACCGGTAGCGTCAATTATAGTCCCTATTTTTGTGACAGTGCCCGAAACGGAAGAATGAACCGGTGCTGAGACCGGTCCGCCAGCCTCTGCTATTTTTGTGCCGACCTTGACCTTGTCTCCCTTTTTAACTATAGGCACAGCCGGCGCACCTATATGCTGCGACAGAGGAAAGAAAGCCTCTTGTGGCAGTTCAGCCACACACGTCTCGATTTCCGCAGTAATCTTGTTTTCTTCCGGATGAATTCCTCCTATTCTGAACGTCTTGAACATCATATGATGAAGTCTTTATAGAACACAAATATGTAAACACGCAATTAAGACAGCATAAACATGTACGTAATCAGCTGCCGCATACAAGCATCCTGACAGCGTTTCTCGGACACACCTCGACACACTTTCCGCATGATTCGCACCGCTCCATGTCGATACGGGCAAGTCCATTCTCTATCGTAATGGCACCCGTAGGACATTCCTTTGCGCATTTTCCGCAACCGATGCAAGACACGCCACAAGCCTTGGATGCCACCGCCCCACTGTCACAATTCATACACCTTATATATACTGAAGGTTTTGTATCTTGCCTCTCACGTAATTCTATAATATTGCGGGGACACTCCTTTACGCACGCACCACATCCCACACACTTTGACGTGTCAACTTCAGCAATGCCGCTTTGAGTACCGATGGATAAAGCTCCGAACATGCATGCGTTCACGCAATCGCCACACCCGAGGCAGCCATAGCCACAGGCTGTTTCTCCCGCGCTGCACATATGTACAGCAAAACAGGTTCGAAGTCCTGAATATTGTGAGACAGAAGGACGGATGTCGCGTGTCCCCCCACATCTTACGACAGCCACTTTAGGTGCTGTATCTCCCGCATCCACATTCAGCAGTGTGCCGATACGTCTCATCGTCTCATTGCCTCCTACAGGACAGAAGAGCCCTTCAATGGATCCGGAATCAGCCGCACTGACAACCGCAGAAGCAAAGCCGGAGCATCCTGGATAGCCGCATCCGCCACAGTTGGCATGAGGCAGAAGTTCCGTAACACTTCCTACACGGCTGTCTTCCTTGACATAAAACTTTCTGGAACAGACATAAAGAACCAGCGATGCGACAAACGCTATCGAGCCAAGTACCAACACTGCAATCAACAGATAATCCATGCTAACTCAAATCTTTTTTATATCCATTATCTCAAAAGAGAATCTCTTATCCAACCTATCCCGCAACAGATACAAGATGAAGTAATAGACGGCAACCATTCCCAAAGATGTCAAGGATATGATTAAATCATTCTCACAAAAGGTCTCAGCTATAAAAAAGGATACAAGCATGATGGCAAGAGGAAGTCCGAAGCCATATGTCACCGCCATACGAGCCATGCTGTCACGGACTGCGACAACAACACTGTCTCCTTCTTTTAATCCTGAAACATGCGCGCCACGGACTGTCACATCCATCTCACGGCTTTCTGTCTTATTGCACAAACCGGAAACTTTGCATGAAACGCACGCTGAAGTCCGGACAATCCGCACACTGACGCTATCTCCATTAACGGCAACAACAACTCCGTCATGTGCGATTCTGTTACAGGATTGGCTCATACATATTTCTAATATATATGTGCAAAAGTAACATTATAATTTCTAAATAGCAAATAAAACTATAATATTTTCGTCCGTTTTTAGCTCACTATTCCCGAAAAATAGTATATTTGCATCATATTATTACAAAGACTGATATGAAAACATCCGAACAGACAACGCAGCAGATTGAGCGTTTCGTAAAGAAAATCATCCTGAAGTTCCCTCCGAACGAGGAAACGTCGCTTCTTACTGATATTCATATAAGAGTGTCACAAGACAGCGGTGAAATGATTTCATTCGATGATGACGACAGGGAAATAACCCGATGTGTTGTAGAACAATGGATAAACAACAATGACGAACGTTTCTATAAGGACGTAACTGCGGTGTTGCAAGACACACTACAGAGATTGCACGACGCAATAGACAATATGGGAATTATGAAACCATACAGTTTTGTCCTCGAAAATGAAGAAAGGGAAAACATCTCTGAATTGTACGTTGCCGACAACGATACGGTAATAATTGGCGGAAACCTGATGGAAAACCTCAACGACGACCTTAACTCTTTCCTGTCAGAACTGCTTGGTAAAGAAAAATAAAGAACTGCTCCGACAGGTGTGCATATTGTCCACTGCACACGTGACATCATAACAGCCGATGGGAAGGACATATGATTGTCAACCATCGGTGTCCGTCAAGACTTTTCCGCAAAAGTGCAAGAGCATGACAAGCACGGAGATTGATTTAATTCAGATATATCATTTGTAGTAGACCTGTCTTAAATCTTATGGAAGTTATGTGCATACCGGAAGCCATGATTATTTGCCTGACACGAATGAATATTTATCCGGAACGCGCAGTAAAAAATATTTACATTATTTTTTCGCAAAACAGAAACGTTGAGGGCATGCTGTCTCTCTCATTCATGCGTTTGAGGCTCTCCGGATTATACCCTCCCCCACATTTCTCCCTACAATATACCCCACAATTTCTCCGCACACATGCTTTTTCCACCGTTCCATCTCATATCCGGCATCCGTCTGTGAACGGATTACACTCCGGAAAAGCCCATGTCGTCACACAGAAAAGCCTTTTCCACGTGCCCATATAGGCTTTCCCGTTACACGGGAAAGCCTTTTTCGCATGTCATGAAAAACTTCTGGAGAGCATCAATTTCACAAAGTTCTGATATACAACAAATTATAATGATACGTAAAAACCAGCCTATACAGAGACAGGATGTATTCCGGTTGTCTCTGCGTAATTCTCAGAGACTTTACATTATATGAATATTCGGCATCTTTCAACTATATTACATGAATATACGTATCCGGATTTTCCGAAAAAAAACAGTCCTCCGTCGAACGGAATCATATAGCAACTGACGGTCAATGAGAATCATGACATAACATGTGTCCGACGCATTACAGATATATTTTCCAGCAAGATTCTTATCCGGTACAGCCGTTCGGGCTTGAATTTCCGATAAACATCCTTATCAGACATAACGTAAAGGCGTTAAAACCGGCAAGAAAATATATTTGAAAACTGAAAAATTGAGGAAATCAGATGATTCTCTCCATACGAACAGCTATTGACATATGCGTATCCGGATTTTCCGATCAGTCTACTTCCTCAACAACAGTCTTCACTCCTTTTATCTTTTCTCCGTCTGCCATGCGCAACACCTGACGTAGTTTGGAACGTTCAACCGCGACATATGAATAGCGTTCTTTTATGTCGATTCTGCCAATGTCACCAGCCTTGAGTCCTGCCTTCTTGCATAGGAAACCTACAATATCTCCCTTGCTTATCTTGCTCTGTTTCCCCTTACCTATATATACTGTAGCGTTTACAGGCTGTGGCACAGGCGGCAACTCGGAAGGCAGTTCGAAACCGTCAACATCTTTCCTCACATAGTCGGGAAGCTTTTCAGAAGGATTCAACAAAAAGAAGACTCTGCCGGAAGCGTCCCACCGGGCTGTACGCCCAATGCGGTGAATGTAATTATCTTCTGTTTCCGGAAGATGATAGTGTATGATATTCTCGACAAACGGTATGTCAAGCCCTCGCGAAGCAAGGTCTGTACTGACAAGCACATTGGACGAACCGTTTGAAAACTTGTAAACGGCAGCCTCCCGTTCGCGCTGTTCCATTCCTCCATGGTATGCGCTCGTGACAAATCCGAGGCTACGCAGATGGGCGTTTACACGCTCGACGCTTTCGCGATAGTTCACAAACACAATACTGCTTTGATTCCCGAAAGTCCTCAATAAAGATGACAATGTCTCAAGCTTGTCTTTTACAGGAACAGAAACCTTATATATACCGATTCTACGCGAGGATGAGTCAGCACTGTCAAGAAAGTCAATACGCACCGTACGCCCCATCTTCACGAAATGAGGAATTGCCTCCGCATCAGTAGCCGACAAGAGCACACGCATTCTCAAATCAGACAACTTGTACATTATCTCACTCATTTCGTCTGCGAATCCCATCTCCAGACATTTGTCAAACTCATCTATGACAAGATACCTGATGCCACCGGCAGGGATGTTACGCTTATCAAGATGATCGTTAAGACGTCCAGGAGTGGCAAACACAACATGTGGACACACCTGACGCAAGGTGCGGTGTTCCTCCATAGCCATACGGCCGCCATAACACGCGCAACAGCGTAATCCTGTCTTCATATCGTTGAACACATTGGCAGACTGCAACGCAAGTTCGCGCCCGGGCACAATTACAACACACTGTACGCGGTTGTCCGTCTTGTCTATCAACTGTATTATAGGTAGAAGATAAGCCAGAGTCTTTCCGGAACCGGTAGGCGACAACAGTACAACATCATTGTCAGCCCGAGATATAGCCTCACAGGCTGCACGCTGCATATTGCTCAGAGATTCTATCCCGAGCTTTTTCAAACAATCATTTATTATCATCCGTCTTTAATAACGTGTCAATTTCTTCAAATTCCTTTCCCATGTTAAGGTTAAGGTAAATAGTGTATAGCGGCATCCCCCACTTGCCTTTCTGGTCTGGAGCGAGGGCTCTGTAACGCTCAAGATATGGCATCGCGCTTTTATAAAGATTCCTTAACCGCGATTTCTGCTTGCGCGACATAAGTGTATTCGAATCTATTCTCAACGCCTGGTTGAAATATGCCAGTCCGGCATTAAGGTAGGCGTCTGCCAGTGTGTCGTTGCGTGCAATCAAGCCGTCACTTATGTTTATACACTCATCATAACGTCCGATATTGAGCAGGACGGTACTCTTTGCATACAGAAAAACAGCATTTGCACTGTCTGTCTCCAATGCGCGGTCACAAAGGATGAGGGCGTTCCTCATATCGTCATGCTTGTAATACAGGTCAAAAAGACGCGGGAAAAAATACATGGACCTTGGATATCTGTCGAAACCCGCAAGCAACAACGATTTATATTTTGCCGTGTCAGACTGCTGCTTATATGTCTCGGCAAGATACTGATATAAGAACTTACGCCTTGCAGTATCTGCCATCGCCAGTTCGGAATGCTTCAATGTCTTCCCGGCATCATTCTGTTTGAATCCGCAATACACTGCCATGTAAGCGGCACGAGACAAGAGACTGTCACGTGTTCCGTAATCGTATTCAGAAAAAATAGGCTGATTCTTACAGTCAATGTATGTATCAAAAAAATCAAACGCCTGCTTGAAATCACCTTTTCTTGCAAAGAACAATCCTCCGTTATACATGTTCGGGCGATATGTATTAAGAAAAGCGGAGTGCTTTTTCCTATATTTAAGAACAATACGTCCGTGCTTGTCCGGCTCTGCGTCTATCGAATCAAAACTCTCAAGAACCAGAAACATCCTGCGTGTAGCATTGAACATAACTGCCGTATCATACTGTTTTTTCAAATACAACTGCTCATTGCCGACATCGTATTGCTTCTTTATCGCGTCGAAAAGCACCAGCCAAATCTTATCATTCTTACGGTTCGCGGAATCCTTAAGTAAATTACGCATTGATTCTTCCGCCTTAGCCAATTCGTTTCCTGCCTTAACCCAAACCTTTGCCTGTGATATTTCCTTTCTTTGGGAAAACATGCTGACCGGAACAAAAAAGAAGAATGCGAATAATACAAATTTATTTACAGAAACCATATACATATACTTTAGTACGATACCGCGCAAACAAGAAAACAAAAATCCGGACATCACATCCGGTGAATAAATTTATTTTATCCTCCACAAAATATGCTGTGGAGGATAAAATAAAGATTCATCATTTAATCAGAGCTTCCATCTCCTTGGTACGACTGTCGTCCGCACCGTAAAGACTGTAATAGCATTGATACAGCGGATAGCTCCAGTTGGCATCCTTACGGTTCGGATCCAAAGAGCGGGCTTTCTCAAGATATCCCAAAGACTCCATCAAAAGAGGCTTTTGCTCATTGGCTGTCGCCAACGTTCCTGCCTTAGAATTCAACGAATATCCTAAATATGTGAATACGATTGCCTGTTTGTCATCAAGTTCTATGGACTTTTTTAATGACGCGATAGCATCGTCCCACTTTTCAGCATTCATCTCGTTCTGACCCTTCATTGCCCAGATGTTAGCGTTGTTGGGGTCCACAGCAATACGCTCACTGATTAAAGCAAGCTGCTTCTGATCCATTCCCAGACCTCCATACAGAGTGACAAGCGCATTGAAAACCTGCTCGTCCTTGTTGGTTGTAGCATAAAGAGCCTCAACCTCTTTCATACTTTTCAATGAGTCTTCTTTTGTTTTAAGTCCCTGCTGCATGAGATATACTTTCAGACCGAGAGCCTCACGGTATGACGCAGTGTCTTTAAGTGCTATATCACAATATTTGTTTGCATTTTCAAGATTGTTGGCTTGGAATGAATACACTGCAGCAACACGTGCGACCTCTCCGAGCCAGAGATCCGGTTCTTTAGTCTTGTCTACATCCGCGAAAAGTGGAGACGAAGCGCTCTCAACATACAGAGCGTAATTGTTCAGTGCCGAGGCCTGGTCGCCTTTTTCTGCGGCATACTGTCCGCCATTGATCAGATGAGTGCGCAATCTGTAAAGCTTCTCCTGATTAGACTTATGGAACTTCGGAGACACCTTGCCCTTTGCGTTAGGCATGTTGTCGTATTTGTCACACTCCATTCCATTCTTCATTGCGGCATAAGCTGCATTATAAAGTCCAAGTGTGTCATATGGTTCAGGATTTCCCTGCTGCATCTGAACGACCAGCTGGTTGGTATTCAAAGTACTTTCCTCCTTAGACACCTTTTCCATTGCCAGTTCCACAAGCTTATTGTAAGCCTTAGCCTTCTGTTGCGCATCCAAAGACGAGAGGTTGGCATTAAGAAGTTTTTCTGCCTCCGCATAATCCTTAGATTTCAGTATGCTTTTTAAAGCATCTCCCTGAGCAAAAGCTGAAGTGGCAGCTACTGCCAATACAGCCGAAATTATTAGCTTTTTCATAATTGCATTATTTTAAAGTGGTTATATAATCCTCACTCCTTGCTTTCTTCACTTTCTGATACTGTTCCGGATACTATATCTTCTGCAATATCCTCCTGTTTCTGTGTCCATTGAGCACGGCTTTCTTCCTCTACGGTCGCTTCAAGCTCGCTGCTCATCACCTTACATACACTTGCAATGACGTCATTCTTCTTTGAAAGATTAATCAGTCTCACTCCCTGGGTCGCACGTCCCATGACACGGCACTCCGCTACTGAGAGGCGTATGGCAATACCGCTCTTATTGATTATCATCAAATCATTGCTGTCTGTTACATTCTTGATTGCAACCAGACGTCCGGTCTTATCCGTTATGCTAAGAGTCTTGACACCCTTACCGCCACGGTTTGTTATACGATAGTCATTAACCTGTGAACGCTTTCCGTATCCGTTCTCGCTTACAACCATAACGGTCTCTGTCTCCGGATTATTCACAACAATCATTCCGACGACTTCATCGTCTCCGTCATCCAGACGCATACCTCTAACACCTGTAGCAACACGTCCCATGGTGCGTATGGAATTCTCATCGAATCTTACGGCACGACCGTTACGGTTTGCCATAATAAGTTCGTTTCTACCATTAGTCAGGCGTACATCCACCACCTCGTCATCTTCTGCTATATTTATTGCGATAACTCCGTTTGTGCGAGGACGTGAGTATGCTTCCAGACAAGTTTTCTTTACAGTGCCGTGCTTTGTAGCGAATACGACGTAATGAGAATTAACGAATGCCTCGTCATCAAGGCCGCTCAAACGCAGCATGGCGTTTACAGAGTCGTCGCTTTCTATATTAAGCATGTTCTGAATTGCCCGTCCCTTAAAGTTCTTGTCTCCTTCAGGAATCTCATAACACTTAAGCCAATAGCAGCGTCCTTTGCGTGTGAAGAACAGCATGGTCTGATGCATGGTGGCAGGATATATATACTCTGTGAAATCCTGCTCTCTCGTGCGTGCGCCTTTCGAGCCGACGCCTCCGCGTGCCTGCTCCCTGAACTCGCTTAAAGGAGTGCGCTTGATGTATCCAAGATGACTTACGGTAATTACAACAGGATCATTCGGGTAGAAATCCTCGGCATTGAACTCATGCTCGTAAGGCTTTATCTCTGTACGTCTCGGGTCATTATATTTGTCCTTCACCTCAAGAAGCTCGTCTTTCATGACTTTCTTGCACAATTCGGGGTCGTCCAATATAGACTGCAAATATGATATCTGGCGCAACAACTCATCGTATTCAGCGTGCAACTGATCCATACGCAGTCCGGTAAGCTGCGCAAGACGCATATCAACAATTGCCTTTGACTGCAGTTCATCCAGTTCAAATCTACGTTCAAGATTGCGCTGGGCGTCTGACGGAGTCTTGCTTGCACGTATTATACGCACCACTTCCTCCACGTTGTCACATGCTATAATCAAACCTTTTATTATATGCGCACGCTCCTCAGCCTTTGCAAGATCAAACCGCGTACGACGTATCGTCACGTCATGACGATGTTCCACAAAATATCTTACACAGTCTTTCAGCGACAGCAAACGCGGACGTCCTTTTACCAAGGCAATGCAATTTACAGAGAACGAACTTTGCATTGCTGTCATCTTATACAGTTTGTTTAATATGACATTGGCATTTGCATCTCTCTTAACATCCACTACAACGCGCATTCCCTGTCTTCCGGATTCATCATTCACATTGGAAATGCCGTCAATCTTGCCTTCCTTTACGAGTTCTGCAATATTCTCCACCAACTGCGCCTTATTGACTCCGTAAGGCAGTTCTGTAACAACTATCTTGTCGTGTGAGTCATCGCTCTCTATCTCCGACTTGGCTCTGAGAACAATTCTTCCACGCCCGGTCTCATAGGCGTCCTTCACGCCCTGCAAACCATATATGTATGCTCCGGTAGGGAAATCAGGAGCCTTTATATATTGCATGAGACCTTCCGTATCTATATCAGGATTGTCTATGTATGCACAGCATCCGTCAACGACCTCACCAAGATTGTGTGTCGGTATATTTGTTGCCATACCCACGGCTATTCCGTTACCTCCATTGACCAGCAGATTCGGTATTTTTGTCGGCATGACCGTCGGTTCCTGCAAAGTGTCATCAAAATTGTTGGTCATGTCAACCGTATCTTTCTCCAAGTCGTCCATGACATGCTCGCCCATTTTTGACAGCCTGCACTCAGTGTAACGCATAGCGGCTGCGGAGTCACCGTCTATAGAACCGAAGTTTCCCTGTCCGTCAACAAGAGTATATCGCATGTTCCAATCCTGTCCCATACGGACAATTGCGCCATAAACAGAAATGTCTCCATGAGGATGATATTTTCCCAACACCTCACCTACAACACGTGCGCATTTCTTATAAGGGTTGTTGCTTGTATTGCCGATACCAAGCATTCCGTATAATATACGTCTGTGGACAGGCTTAAAACCATCACYAACATCAGGAAGGGCACGAGCCACTATAACCGACATACTATAGTCGATATACGAAGACTTCATCTCTTCCTCAATGTTTATCTTCAAAATCCGATCTTGATCAATTGTCTGATTCTCATCCATTTTTTATGTTTCTTGTTTTTTTTACTCAATACTCTCATTTCTGAAGAAAATCCCCGCTAAGGGCATTATTTTTCGCTCTCACGGGTTTTTAATATTTTTTCAAATGTAAAATTACAAAAAAAACATGATCCGAAGAAACTTTTAAAAGGCAAACAGAGCAAAATTAAATATAATTAGCTTATAGTATAATTATCCGCGACAAACGCAAGCGTATACTATTAATTCAACGCAACATCCGCCATATGTATAGTTTTACTTATGATAAAACCTGCAAGTCTCCCTCATTGTATGAGCGAAGACTTGCAGGTTTCCCTAATCTCTTATTATATAACTGAGCGTCAGGCATAAAACTTAATGTTGATGAACAACTACAATCTTTATAGAGTTCAGTATATACCCGATGCTCTAAAAATAAGTTTTACTGTACAATCATCACGATGTAATTATCTTAATATAAACTTAGCGTATCCTATCCGCAGCCCTGACAAGCTTCTCGTCATCAAGGATGCCTTTCCTTGCCATAAGTATCAATATTATGGATATGAGCGGGAAACAGGCTGCGATTGACGGGCGAAAACTGTAAGCATCGGAACCAATCAATTTCACACAAATTCCGTATACCACATACCACAATACCAATATAAGAATATTGAACACACATAAACGGCTTTGAAACATTCTGTTTCTGAATGAGCCTATTGCTTTCAGACATATCGGGCATGTAATCAGTAATATGAAAAACAACCATGCAACAGAATATTCATGGCGGCCGTCATCAAGCAACCACAGATTAAACATTTGCTTATCCGTCCCCATTGTGTCCTTAAACTCAAACGTTCCTACAGGAAGGCACAGGCATGCTATTGTCAACAGGAATGACAGAAAGAGGAATACCGTCTGCTTACGCTGTAACATACTTATCAATTCTGGTTGTCCTTTGAAGGATCACGATAATAAATATTGCCCTCGACAAATTCCTGTGTAGCCAACAGAGTAGGCTTCGGCAGCTTTTCATAATAACGAGAAATCTCAATCTGCTCGCGGTTCTCAAAGACCTCTTCCAAAGAGTCGTTGTACGAAGCGAACTCTGCCAGTTTTTTATTAAGGTCCTGCTTTATCTCCACAGCTATCTGGTTTGCTCTCTTAGAGATAATAGCTACACTTTCATAAATATTGCCAGTCTCATCACACAAATCCATTATATTACGTGTAACAGTGTTGACCGGTGCTTTTGACTTCTTGTAATCCATATTTATATTTTAATTATTGTTCTTTTGTATATTCCTTACATTTGTTTATAAACTTCTCTGCGAGATTCTTGTCCTTGGAATCAGGAAACTCATTCAAGAAACCATAACATTCATCTTCAGCATCCTGAAACCTTTCAAGCTTTTTCTCCTCAACGCTCTGCTCTGCAAGCTCGAACTTGCTTTTCATAATAAGAAGCGCGAAATCCTCACGCATAGAAGTATAAGGATAATCTTTCAAAGCATTCTGTGCGGTAATGATACATGCCTCATAGTTATTTCCCCCATATGTGCAATTACCGAAATACTGTCCCAAATCATAATAAAGCTGTGCTGAATAAAATTCCTTCAGCACAAGTTTATCCTGAAGCTCGAACAGCCGTTCCTGAGCAAGCGATTTATATTTTGCATCCGGGAAAAGATCCAGATATTCCTGAAATGCAGCTATTGCCGCAACAGTCTGCGACTGGTCAAGCCTTGGCTCGGGAGTACTCATGTACAGACTCTGACCTACATAAAACTCAGCCATCTCAGCATATATACCTTTCGGATAACTTGAAAAATATTTTTTGAATGTGGCAGCCGCGCCCTCATAGTCCTTACTCAGATATTCTGCCATAGCCAGCATGTAAAGACTTTCCTGGGCATTGTCCGTGCCTTTCTGCATTGTCACAAGTTCCTGCAACAGTGTCGAAGCCCTTGTGTACTTACCATTAACAAAACATTCTTTTGCATATTCATATTTGAAAGAGTTATCATATGTCTTATATACATTATTAAACTCATTGGAGCAACTTGATAAGATTGCCGAAATCAATATGATAACACCAAAAGTTATTCTTTTCATATTACATGTTTTGAAGTGCAAAAATACACATATTTCATCTACCAACAAAGCAACAGCCTTCTTTTTTTAGCAAAAAATCACGATTTCACATTATAATTGTGAGTTTTTTATTATTTTTGTTACCTCTCTTCAAACTGTTTAATATGAATTTCAAACTGACATCAAACTATTCCCCTACAGGAGACCAGCCCGAAGCGATAAAGCAACTTACAGACGGCATTACAAGAGGTGAGCACGCACAGGTATTACTGGGTGTCACCGGTTCAGGCAAGACATTCACCATGGCAAACGTGATTGCCAATATCAACAGACCCACATTAATTCTAAGCCACAACAAAACACTGGCAGCGCAACTCTACGAAGAGATGAAAGGTTTTTTCCCAGAAAACGCCGTCGAATATTATGTTTCATACTACGACTATTACCAGCCTGAAGCATACATCCCGTCAACAGACACATATATAGAGAAAGATCTTGCGATAAACGAAGACATAGACAAGCTGCGACTTTCAGCTGTAAGTGCTCTGCTTTCAGGCAGGAATGACGTCGTGGTGGTTTCTTCAGTGTCATGCATTTATGGTATGGGTGGGCCGGCAGCAATGGCAAACAGTGTCATAAAGGTGAAAAAGGGACAAAGCATTGACAGAAACGAATTCCTGCGCAAACTTGTAGACGCCTTATACCTGCGTAATGACATCGAACTGAAAAGAGGTAATTTCCGCGTAAAAGGAGATACTCTAGACATCTTCATGGCATATAGCGACAATATCCTACGCATAATATGGTGGGACGATGAGATTGACTCGATAGAAGAACTTGACAGTCTCACCTTTCAGACTCTGGCAACATTTGATGAGTATCAGATATATCCGGCAAACCTTTTTGTCACTTCTAAAGAACAGACAAACCAAGCCATAAGGATGATACAGGACGATCTGACAAAGCAAATAGATTACTTTAACGAATTGGGAGATTCAATTAAGGCTCAGCGCATTAAGGAGCGAGTGGAATATGACATGGAAATGATAAAAGAGCTCGGTCATTGCAGCGGCATCGAAAACTACTCCCGATATTTCGACGGACGCCAGCCAGGTGACAGACCATACTGTCTGCTTGACTTTTTTCCTAAAGACTACATTCTTATAATTGACGAAAGTCATGTCAGTGTACCGCAGATAAACGCCATGTACGGTGGAGACCGCGCAAGAAAACAGAATCTGGTAGAATACGGTTTCCGACTTCCTGCGGCATTCGACAACAGACCTCTCAAATTCGAAGAGTTCATGAACATGATAAATCAAGTCATTTATGTGTCAGCCACTCCGGCAGATTTTGAACTCAACGAGTCTGAGGGTGTGATTGTGGAGCAAATAATACGTCCTACAGGATTGCTGGATCCGATAATAGAGGTGAGACCGAGCGAAAACCAGATAGACGATCTTGTCAATGAAATTATCGAACGAAACGAACGGGACGAGCGCACTCTTGTGACCACACTTACAAAAAGAATGGCAGAAGAACTGACAGAATATCTGCTCAACCACGGCATAAGAGCCAACTATATACACAGCGACGTTGCGACACTCGACCGCGTGAAGATAATGAACGACCT
This sequence comes from Leyella lascolaii, assembly GCF_900079775.1. GTDB lineage: Bacteria > Bacteroidota > Bacteroidia > Bacteroidales > Bacteroidaceae > Prevotella > Prevotella lascolaii. Next base: position 83,877 of record NZ_LT556035.1, read on the forward strand.
TCGCAACGGACTCTTTGATGTCCTTGTCGGCGTGAATCTTCTGCGTGAAGGGCTTGACCTTCCGGAAGTATCTCTTGTCGCCATTCTTGATGCAGACAAGGAAGGATTTCTCCGAAGCAGACGTTCACTCACCCAGACAGCAGGTCGCGCAGCACGTAATGTGAACGGCAAGGTGATAATGTATGCGGACACCATAACCGAGAGCATGCAGAAGACAATAGACGAGACCAACAGACGCAGAGCAATACAGCTGCAATACAACAAAGAGCACAACATCACTCCACGCCAAATCAGAAAAAGCATCAAAGGCATTCTCACCCCGACCGGAGGCGAAAGTGAAATGCAGCCAGAATCAAAACCTGTTGAAAAGAATATCAAGTACCGTCCTTATATCGAGCCAGAAAAGGACGCCATAGCAGCCGACCCGATAATAAAACGAATGAGCCGGAAACAGCTTGAAAAGAGCATTGCCGACACTACGGCACTCATGAAACAAGCCGCAAAGAATCTTGACTTCCTTCAGGCTGCACAATACCGTGACGAAATTGTACGGCTTCAGTCTCTGCTTGAAAAGCATACAGACAAGGAATGAAGTGTAAGTTATGCATAAGGAAATGAAATAACGTTAAATTGTCATCAACGAACAAAGTTACAGAACAAAATTATTAACTTTGCAAAACTTAAAAATTTAAACACAAATAACATTAGAACAATATGAAGAAACTGTTGATTATGATATTTCTGTCCATCCCGCTGGCAAGCATGGCGCAAAACGGATGGGAACGCGTTCTTACTGAAAAGGAAAAGCAAGAACAGATAGAAAAGGCGGAAGCAGCCGCAAAAAAAGCCAGAAAAGATGCGGAAAAGCAAGCGAAGAAAAACAAAAAAATAAGTAAAAGCGGGAAAGGCTCCGCTTCGGGTAACGATATTACAGACATATCTACATCAACAGACAGTAAAGATAACGGCAAGAAATACAAATACAGCAAATATATCCAGCCCGGTTCCGTGCCGGAAGTTGACGGCAAGGTAATATTCACCCTTGAACTTGATGTTCCAGGAAAGAATGCCCAGCAGATATACGACAGGATGTACAACACGCTTGACGGACTGGCAAAAAAAGAGAATCAGATAAACAGTGGCATATTGCTTGTGAACAAGGAAGAACACATAATTGCCGCCAAATACAGCGAATGGCTCGAATTCACAAGGAACTTTTTCGTTCTGGACCGCACTGAATTCAATTACACTATAATTGCCACATGTAAGGACAATCACCTTACAATGACCCTCGAACGTATAACATACAACTATGAGGAAGGGCGTGAGACAGGCTTTATGCTTCCCGCAGAAAAACTCATAACAGACGAATACGCGTTAAATAAGAAAAAAACGAAACTGAAGCCTACATTCTCAAAATTCCGCAGAAATACGATAGACAGGAAGGATGAAATCTTTCAGGAAGTAAAAGACAGGCTTCTATAATACCAATAAAAAATATGGATGACGGTACAAACATACAGTTTCCAAGACACAGAAGGTCCGGACAGGATAATACGGATAAGTTTCTGAAAATAAGAAACATATTAAATATAATATTCATGATAGGCGCAATAGCCGGAGTGATATTCTATATCACTTCCAGCCAAACCACAGGCATTATTATAATAATGTCGTCAATGGTGTTCAAGATAGCAGAATGTTGCCTTCGATTTTTCCGTTAATGAAAAAGTTTTTTATAATATTGACAGTTGCCTCCGTGATGTCTGTAAACGTCATGGCGCAGACCGGTGCCACATATAATCAGATAAACGAAGACGGCAGCATAAACAGACGATCATCCCAAAACACAGATTCGCTGGGAAGCGACAAAGAAATACCGAAAGGAATAAAGGCGTGGACAGTCAGCCGTAAATTCGGAGACAGGACACCAGTACAGGTCGACACACTGTCACACATGTTCATGAACACAATATTCACCACAGGTCTACGGGGTGAATACAACACCACCGGCAACCTTGGCGCGCCACGCATCAACCGCATTTTCATAGACCGTCCGGAGACAGAACAGTTCATTTTCACCCAGCCATACGACTTCTTCATCACACCGGTTGAGAAGTTCCAATTCACCAACACACTGTCTCCATTCACAAATCTCACATACAACACAGCCGGAGACCGTACCAATGGCGAGGATCATTTCACTGCAAAGTTCGGCGTGAACGCAGGGAAACGCATTGGCGTAGGCTTCAAATTCGACTATATCTACGGACGCGGATATTATCAGAACCAAAGCACGTCACACTTTAATTATACGATGTACGGTTCGTATTTAGGCGACCATTATCAGGCTCACCTGCTCTTCTCCACCAATCATCAGAAAGTGACGGAGAACGGAGGTATAACAAACGACGCATACATAACCCATCCTGAAAGTTTCGACGACAGCTATACCACAAGTGAGATACCTACTGTGCTTGAGCAGAACTGGAACCGCAACGACAACCTGCACATATTCCTCACCCACCGATACAACATTGGCTTCAACCGGAAGGTGAAGATGAGTGAGGAGGAGATAAAGGCACGCAAGTTTGCCATTGAGTCAATGAAGGAGAACGAGGCTCTTCTTGAGAAGGAACGGGCAAGCAGAAAAGCCCGCCGTGAGGGAAGGGAGTTCGATGAAGAACAGTTTGATAACAAACAGACCTTCAGCGGACGTCCCGACGATGCAAAAATCGCAGGTGACGAACCTGCCGACAGTCTGTCTGCCAACACATCAGACCGAATTGCCATCACCGACGCAAAGGCAGACAGCATACTGACAACCGAAAAGAAAACCGGTGCAAATGCCGATACCGCATGGATGAAGAATGAATATGTGCCCGTCACAAGCTTCATACACACCATGAGCTTCGACAATTACAAGAGAATATATCAGGCATACATGGCGCCTGAGAATTATTATGCAGATAATTTCTACGACCCATCAATACTGAGAGGTGACTCCATATATGACAAGACAAGTCATTTCCGTCTGCAGAACACATTTGCCATATCACTGCTCGAAGGGTTCAACAAATGGGCGAAAGCCGGACTGAAAGTCTTCGCGTCCTCAGACCTTCGCCATTTTGTATTGCCTGACACCAAAGGAGGCACAATAACATACAACGAACACAGCCTAAGCATAGGAGGACAGCTTCAGAAAACGCAGGGACATACGCTCCACTACGACGTTGTGGCGGAGACATGGCTCACCGGAGAGGATGCAGGACAATTAAAGATTGACGGCTCCGTTGATGTAAACTTTCCTCTTTTCGGAGATACTGTCACCTTATGCGCCAAAGGATTTTTCCATCATCTTAATCCCACATTCTACTATCGCCACTATCACTCGCGCCATTTCTGGTGGGACAACGACGACCTGAGCAAAACAATACACTCGCGCATAGAAGGACTTTTCGCTTACCGCAAGACGCGCACATCACTGCGTGTAGCTGTAGACGAAATAAAAGACTACACATATATGGCTATGAGCTATGGCATCGACAGCGAGTTCAACCGCACTGGAAACAAGGTGACTGTCGGACAAAAAGGCGGTGCCATAAGTCTTTTCACAATATCACTGGCACAAGACTTCAAACTCGGACCGCTTCATTGGGACAACGTCATCACCTACCAGAAGTCATCTGACAACGACGTCATTCCTCTTCCGGATATAAACATATACTCCAATCTTTATCTAAGATTCAAGATTGCACGTGTGCTGAAATGTGATATTGGAGCAGATGTGCGGTATTTCACAAAATACTATGCGCCGGACTACAGCCCTGCATTAGGACAATATGCGATACAGGCAGGAACGTCACGCGTAAAGACCGGCAACTATCCGATAGTCAACGCATACGCCAACTTCCACCTCAAACGCACACGCTTCTTCGTAATGATGAGCCACATAAACGGAGGAAGCGGCAGCAAGGAGTATTTCCTGACACCGCACTATCCGCTTAACGGACGCATCTTCCGTTTCGGACTGAGCTGGAACTTCTACAACTGAGCAAGACTTGCGTTTTACGGCTAAAGCCTGGTAGCATTCAGACCAGATATTTATGAACACTGCCATGCCCCGCATACTCACGCAAGCTTATGCGTAACAGCCGCCCTCCTGCTTAGCTTCCAATCACGGAGAAGCCGGCAACATTGTCGGCAAAGACAGAAAACGATATGCCAACAACAGCACGAAATAAGGATAAAGTATAACGGTGGATTCCGGACATAAGCAAACAATCGTATCAGAAAGTCACGCGATTATCAGCCCGACTGACTGCAACAGTCCGTATACAAACATATTGCGCGCTGTCTTACCGAGCACACGATTCAGCTCCGTTCCCTTTCTTATTCTAATCATCTCACGGTAAGTGTAGATGTGCAGCGCAAGATAGCCCAACGGCAGGAACGCCGCCCACATGCTTCTGTCATAAAACAGCACGAAGCCGGAAATGCATGCGGTAAGTCCGAGTCCAAGGTACAGTTTCTCAGACGCCTGCGCTCCGATTCTCACCACAAGAGTTTTCTTTCCGGAGCGTCTGTCGTTGTCTATGTCGCGGTAGTTGTTCACCACGAGCAGGGTGTCTATCACAAGCCCGCATGCCAATGACGTCCACACCACCTCCTGGCTGAAAAGCGGGGCACCTGACGGCATGTCAAGATAGTATGTGAGACAAACCGGCACAAAACCGAAAAACAACAGAACCAGCACATCGCCCAGTCCCATATAAGACAAGCACGTTGTGTAAAGGAAACAGAAAACCACACACGCCGCTCCTACCACAATCATATGCCATCCCCCGTAAACAACAAGAGGCAGACCCACCATGCATGAGAGCACCGTGGTCAATGCCATGCCGCGCCGCATCGCCTTCTCCGTTATCCAGCCTTGCGCGCATGCCCTCTTCGGACCAAGACGGTTTTCATCATCAGTACCCTTGACATAGTCGAAATAATCGTTTACGAAATTGGCGTCTATCTGCATAAGGAAAGCAAAAAGAAAGCACAATACGGCAGGCACTATCCTTATGTCGAACGAAGCGTCGCGCATGGCAAGAGCAGTACCAATCATCACCGGGACTGCCGCACCGGAAAGAGTTTTAGGACGTGATGCCAATATCCATGCCTTAAACGAATTAACTTTCACATCAACCTCATTCATATCAGTTTTTTCTGTTTACTTCTTGCAAAATTAACCATAAAAGACTATATTTGCAAATAAATACAACCGCTTTATTATGCTTGCATCAAACGTTAGTCTTGACCTTATGGAATTTGTCGAAAAAAACATTCTTCCAAGATACGCCGCTTTCGACAAAGCCCACAATCTGACACACATCAATAGAGTAATAAGCCGCTCACTGGAACTGGCATCAAAAATAGGAGCCGACGCGGACATGGCGTATGCCATAGCCGCCTATCACGACCTCGGACTTGAAGGACCGAGAGCCGTACATCATCTGACAAGCGGCAAGATTCTTGCAGCTGACCAGAGGCTGCAGAAATGGTTCACTAATGAACAGTTGAAAATAATGAAGGAAGCCGTAGAAGACCACCGCGCCTCCACGTCACACACACCTCGCAGCCTGTATGGGAAGATTGTCGCCGAAGCCGACCGAGACCTCGAGCCATCCATAGTGTTCCGAAGGACAATAGAATACGGTATAGACCACTATCCTGAAAAAAACAAGGAAGAACAATGGCAGAGATTCCTTTCACACATGGACAACAAGTATTCGTCACACGGCTATATACGCCTCTGGCTGCCGAACTCGCCGAATGAGCAGAATCTGAAAAGGATACGCGAGCTTATAAGTGCCCCGCAGCTTCTAAGAGAAGAGTTCGACAGGATATACGCGCTCGTCACCAGCGGTCAGTGAGTCATCCCACTGACCAAGAGCAATCCGTCCTCACATCACTGTCCCGGCACGTGTCAACCGGCATGGAAAGAAAGCAGAATGCCCCATATACATGCAGATGAATGCATATTTATGCATCATTGAAAGTAAATTATTTTGACAATAAAAATTGTCAAAATAGAAACAGGAAATCCATTTTTTAAAGACCAAAAAGGCATATTTCAAATTTCACCCCGCATTATAGTACAGTTTAATGCGCATTCTCGCCACCCGAATCCGCTCAAACACATCATTCCGACACTTCAAAAAGCCATTATGAACCACCCGAAAAGCCTTTCCTGATGTCCCAAAAAGGCTTTTCGGTAAAACAAAACAAACCGTTTCTTGATTCACAAGCATCTTACACACTGATTATAAACGAGTTAACCAACCAGCACAATAATCGGCTATTTGTCAGTAAAACCTCTTTTCTATACTTTGGCAGCAATCTCATCGACTTGACAGGAAATAAATATACGGAACCGCATATACGTTCCGCATATTTATACACATACATTCATTTTTCATCAATCAGTATCCGGCTGCCGTTCTTCGTCCGTGTTTCGTGTTAATGTCAGGCTGACCGCACTACGCATTTATTCCAAGGTGGTGGGCTACTCCTGATTAAACGGCAAACAAGATGAGCCAGCAGCACATAAGAAGAACGGCAAACCGGTAATCATATACATATATAATGTATTGCAGTATGATGCATACTCTGGTTTAAAGAAACTGGAAACAAGTATTCCAATACAGAATACAGAAAAACTTTAATCCTTCAGATAATCATCCGGAAACGAGAATTCATTAATCATCTTTCCGTCATTCATGCGTATCCAACTTCTGAAACCACGTCTGCCCTCCTCCATTTCAATAACCCGCGCACCGTTGCCTCCGGGTATGTCATAATAAGTATTTTTGCTTCCTGTGAACCGTCCGTAACAGAGCATCACTCCCTTCCACTCCACAGCATAGTCGTTCACATGATCATGTCCTACAAAAACTCCCATCACGTCTCCGCATTCAAGCATTGCCGTGAACAGTCCGCTGTTGACAACAGGAGCGCACGCCTTTTCTCTACGTGTCCCTATCAACTTCGCTTCTTCATCCCTTGCAGCCTCATTATATTCTGGCAACGGAATATGGAAAAAAGCCAATGAAGGCAGTGCGCTGCCGCCATTAGCGGCTTTGAACGCCTTGCTTCTTTCTGCATACCAGTTTATCTGATCTCTCTTTATCCAGTCATAACTGTCCAAAGACTTCAGCGGAGAATACGAATTACTGTCAAATATGTACAGAACAGCGGCATCTTTGTCCCCATCATGCGATTTCAGAGTAAGCGTGTAATTGGTAACTCCGGATATTCCTGGGGTTGTTTCCGTAAGGTTACCCTTATATTTCCGTATAAGTTCAAACAGTTCCTCACGCGACAGTCCCTGTTCGTCATCGTGATTGCCGAAGGTCATTGCAAACGGAATGCCACGCGACACCGTTGGCTGGAGCACCTCTTCAAGTCCTTTTGCCGCAGGTTTTCCGGTAACAAAGTCACCTGAAAAAACAACAAGGTCGGGCTTTTCCTCATCAAGGACACTGTTCATACACTTTTCCGACACAACAGAATGCTCACTGCCGGAAACCCAATGAACGTCAGTGAACTGTACAATCTTGAACTTCCTGTCAGAACCGAATTTCAGCGTTTGGGCATTAAGTACGCAGTACATTGCAACGCCTAAGACCGATAAAACAAACCTTAATAAACTCATAATGCTTTATTATTTTAAAATAAGATATAATATATAATAAACTGATTAAATCCGGATGCGCCACTCATAGACGGTCAGTACTAATATCAGGCATACATACATTAAGCCAGCCGGCTCACGGTCTGCCGAGCCCAAGCTTATCATATACAAAGATAGGGAAAATAAACGACACTACAAGTGGCATCCTCCTGCTTTTATTTTACAAATCTGTTACGATACCCTCACACTGATAAATGACAAACTCCATATAGTTCACGAGTCATATTTCCATCGATGACTTCTCCTATTCTAAAGGGGAATGACAGAACATCTTCCATACCTTAACGTACTGATATGACTGGTAACATATGGAGAGGAAGCAAAAGAACGACATTATACTATATACAGGACGCAGCCCTCACGCCATATATAAAAAGCCATTACGACACAAATGAAATATATAAGGGCGATGAAACAAAAGAAAAACATGCGGACAGAATTTGCCGATACATAAATGCACCTACAGGTCCATCCTGTCTTCACACAATATCATTATACTTATTAATTCATAAAAAATTTGTGATATACCCTAATTTGTACTATATTTGCATATATTGTTTCTTTTCACTAAGATATAAAAAAACAGAAGATGTCTTATTGGTTCGTATTTTGCAATGGAAACATTTTGCTGAGAAAAACAGGCAGCAGCACATACACGATTCCGTGTCAGGAACATGCTCCAACGGAAACAGACGAAAAGACTAATATCATCAACGTTCCGTCATCAATTGAAGGGACCGGCATAAAAACATATGCAATAAAAGATCATTCGCTGATAGACAATCCGGAGTTTGAGTGGTGTGGTCTCAGACAGTCTTATTACAAACTGTCCTATAATCTGTATTTGAAAGCCGGGAAGTGCGAGGAGCTGGTGTATTGGGACGCAAACACCCAGTTTTGCGGTGCATGCGGAGCACGCATGAAAAAACATACTGAGATATCCAAGGTGTGTACGAACTGCGGCAAGGAAGTATGGCCGCAATTGTCCATTGCAATTATTGTACTTGTGAGTCGCGGTGATGAGCTGCTGTTAGTCCATGCACATAATTTCAAATATGATTTTTACGGTCTTGTGGCAGGCTTTGTAGAAACAGGAGAGACACTTGAGGAGGCTGTGACACGGGAGGTTAAGGAAGAAACAGGGCTGAAGATAAAGAACATCAGATACTATGCGTCACAGCCATGGCCCTATCCTTCCGGACTGATGGCAGGTTTCTATGCCGAGTATGAAAGCGGTGAGGTGACGCTGCAATACTCAGAGTTGAAAAGCGGAGGATGGTTTAACAAGAACAATCTGCCGCGCATTCCGGAAAAGCTGAGCATAGCACGCCAATTAATAGACAATTGGCTGGAACAACATTAGATACGAGTTTCAAGAAATGAGAAATGTAAACTGGGGATTCATAGGTTGCGGTGAGGTGACCGAAAAAAAATCAGGACCGGCTTTTAACGAAGTGCCGGGCTCACGTGTAGTTGCCGTAATGAGCCGCAACACTGAAAAAGCACGCTCATACGCGGAAAGACACGGTATTCCGAAGTGGTACACAGACCCGTTGTCACTTATAGACGACAGTGATGTAAATGCAATATACATAGCTACGCCACCTTCAAGTCACGCGACATTTGCCATTATGGCGATGAGGGCGGGCAAGCCTGTATACATAGAAAAGCCTCTGGCTGCAAGCTATGAAGACTGTGCACGTATAAACCGCGTGAGCCAGCAGACAGGAGTTCCGTGCTTCGTTGCATACTACAGACGATATCTGCCATATTTCAAAAAAGTGAAGAAAATAATTGAAGAAGGAACGATAGGCGTCATTTCAAACGTACAGATAAGATTCTCGGTTCCGCCACGCGACCTTGACTATCAGGGCAACCAGAACCTCCCATGGCGTCTGCAGCCTGACATATCCGGAGGCGGTTACTTTTATGACCTTGCCCCTCACCAGCTTGATATACTTCAGGAGATTTTCGGTGTAATAACTCACGCCCATGGATATTGCGCCAACCGTGCCAACCTGTATAACGCGGAAGACAACATAAGCGCATGTTTCATGTTCGAGAACGGTGTCCCGGGAAGCGGCTCATGGTGTTTTGTAGGACACCAGAGCGCAAAAGAAGACAAAGTGGAGGTTATTGGAGATAAAGGCATGCTGTCATTTTCAATATATAATTATGACCCGATATATCTTGTCACAAGCGAAGGAGTGACTAATATTGTCGTGCCCAATCCTCCATATGTGCAGCTTCCGATAATAAAAGCTGTGATAGAAGACCTGCAAGGCACAGGTGTATGCAACTGTACAAGCGTGAGCGCGACTCCGGTGAACTGGGTACTTGACCGCATATTAGGAAAACTGTAATATGAAGGCGGTATTTATATTGTTGGCTTTTATATTTCTGTCGCCAGACTGCCATGCGTCCAATGACAGTATCCCGGAGAAACGTTCTTTCTGGGGTAAGATTGCTGACGGGCTGTATGGATTTGTAAAGAATTTCAGCAGAGTAGACACCAACTATATTGAGCCGCAACATTACAACTACACTCTGATGCTGCAAAACACAAACACATACGAAATATACCGCATATCGACGCCTAACGGAAACGTATTCACATTCGCCCCGCAACCATCAATAAAATTAGGACCTTACGCCGGATGGAGGTGGGTGTTTCTCGGATATACGATTGATCTTACACATCTTAACGACAGAAACACAAAAAAAGAGTTCGATCTAAGTCTGTACAGTTCACAGATAGGCATTGACCTTTTCTATCGCAAGACAGGCAATGACTATAAGATGCGCTATGTCTATCTTGGAGAAAACGTGGACACATCTCCCATGAAAGACATAAGTTATGACGGTCTTACTGCAAGTATCAAGGGTTTTAACATATATTACATTTTCAACCACAACCGTTTTTCTTATCCGGCGGCATTCAGTCAGAGCACCGTACAACGCCGCAGCTGCGGCTCGCCGATGGTGGGAATCGGGTATACAAAGCACACCCTCAGCGTTGACTGGAAAAAACTCAACTCTGTAATATCTGCGGTTCTTGGCAGTGAGATAGCTGACAGTTACGTGGACAAGAACGTTATTTCCGGAAAGATAAAATATACAGATGTATCTGTATCAGGAGGATACGGATACAACTGGGTGTTTGCAAAGAACTGGCTTTTCGCATCATCTCTGTCTCTGGCATTGGGATATAAGCACACAACAAGCGATGTGGATCATACGAACTTTTCGTTCAGGGATTTCTCCATAAAGAACATGAACATAGACGGCGTAGGGCGTTTTGGCATTGTATGGAACAATACCAAATGGTATTTTGGGGCAAGCACCATACTGCATTCATACAATTACAGTAAAAAACAATTCTCCACCAACAATTTCTTTGGAAGCCTCAACATTTACATTGGCTTTAATTTTGATAAAAAATGACGTAAATGAAATATCTGCTATCATTGATAATCATATTATGCCGGTGTTTGCCAGCCTATACACAGGACGAAGTGAAATACTTGCAAAAAGACAGTATCGTGGCAACAGAGCTCTTAAAGTCGTGCATGACTGAATGTAAGACAAAAGACAACTGTCTTATGTATTTTGCAAGAAAACTCAAATCCGTCCCTTATGTGGCAAGAACGCTGGAGGGCGGAGAACGCGAGCGACTGGTTGTAAACCTTCGCCAACTGGACTGCACAACATATGTTGAGAATGTGATTGCACTATATCTGTGCATAAAAAACGAAAAAACGACTTTCCGTAACTTCTGCAATTATCTGAGAAATATAAGGTATGAGAATGGCATTGTGACATACCCCACCCGTCTGCACTATTTCTCATATTGGATTGAACAGAACACGCTAACCGGCATTGTGAGAGAGATTGTCCCGCAAGATTCGTCCGTCACAGAGAATTCAGAATATGACATATATTATATGAGCAGTAATCCGGAAAAGTATCCCGCACTTAGAAAAGATACTTCTTTGATTGATGACATAGCCGAAATGGAGAAATATTTTGATGGAAAAACTTATAGATATATACCCAAAGCAAAACTGAAAAATCCGGAATCGCTACAAGCATACATTAAAGACGGAGACATTATCGCTATCGTTACAAATAAAAAAGGACTTGACATCTCTCATATAGGTTTTGCTGCATGGCACAAAGGAAACTTGCATTTGCTTAACGCATCATCCATACATAAGAAGGTTGTGGAAGAGCCAATGTCGCTTTATAAATATATGATGCGTCACCCGTCTCAAACTGGTATAAGAATCATACGTGTTCTATAAACGACGTAACCATACATTAGAATACATTTGTTTATGTATGATTACGCCCAGGATTGGCTGTAAGGCATAATCCGTCCGACGCGCTGACGCCAGACTGACTGTTTTCCGCTTTTATAGAAGATGTGTCCTGACCGCTTCCGTGAAAAGAGGAAAACAATATGAATGGGGTGATGTGAAAGAGGAATGAAGAGCCTATAATCAAGTGAAAAGGCAACTTTGAACGTCTGACAGGATTCGGGATAAATATTAATATACACAATGATTTTTGCCGAAATAATATTAAGGCAAAAAATCATCTCCCGGAAATATGTCATCTGACCTGATTCAACTTCCAGATAATACGTATGGGTAAATTACTCAGGCACACAACTTGCACGTCTGCGTATCCTCGTACATCAATTGATATTGCCTCACCCGCAAAAGTACTCTAAGCTAATGCATTTTTGATTACTTTAGCGAAAAACGTTTATGTCTTGGTTCAATTATCTATAGCTTATAACTTTTGCGGTTAAGTAATATCAGCATGCCTTATTTCACTCGTCTACTCCTCTGCAAACTGCCTTATTCTTTGCTCTTCAGACAATTTGCATATAAGAAGCATTCCGTCTTTCTCAGCTACGATGAAATTATCCAATCCCTGTATGACAACTTTCTTTTCCTGTGTTGTATGTATTATACAATTATGAGAATCATACAGATTTATATTATCACCCAACAATGCGTTGCCATAAAGATCCCTGCGCGACTGCATTAATAACGCGCTCCATGACCCAAGATCGCTCCATCCGAAATCAGCCGGACACACGAATATGTCTTCTACCTTTTCCATAATAGCGTAATCTACAGAGATGTTCTCGCATTCCGGATAGATTTTATCTATCATAGTTCTTTCTTCGGGTGTTCCGTAAACGTTGATAAGGTTCTCGAAAACTTTGCCTATCTGAGGACAATACACTCTATAGGCATTCACTATCGTACTGACATTCCAGATGAAAATCCCGGCATTCCAGAAATAATTCTTTTGAGCTATATATTTCTTTGCCGTCTCCAAATCAGGTTTCTCCTTGAATGAGTCTATCCTGAATATCTCTTTGTTTCGAAGAGAACATGAGCTCAAATCTGCCTGTATATAGCCGTATCCGGTTTCCGGACAAGTGGGTGTGATACCGAGTGTCACAATAGCATCTGTCCCGCTGGTAAAATCAAGACACGATTTTATGATTCGATAAAATTCCTTTTGATTTGTAACGATATGATCGCTTGGCGTAACAACAACGTTTGCCTTCGGATTTATCGATTTTATACGCCAGCTTACATATGCAATGCATGGAGCCGTATTGCGTCGGCAAGGTTCCAGAAGAATATTTTCAACAGGAACTTCCGGCAGCTGCTCATGTACAATATCAAAATATTTTATGTTTGTCACAACCCAGACATTTTCCGGAGGACATATTCCTTTAAAGCGATCATAGGTGAGTTGTATTAATGACTGTCCGGTTCCAAGAACGTCAATAAACTGTTTTGGCTTGTCCGAAGAGCTCATAGGCCAGAAGCGACTTCCTATTCCTCCTGCCATTATAACCAGATGATTGTTAACCGTATCCATAAAAATATCTGTTATATTGTATATCCTTAACAAAAATACATAAAATATTTCTAATTGAAAAATAATATGACCAATAAATTAATAAATCATGCTGACATTTTAAACATGATATTTTAAATACCGTGTCATTTATCAGAATAAAGATAATGATTTATCTTCAGAGCATGACGAACTATCATTTTCATTCAGGGATTCTTCGTCACAGTCAATGAAATGCAACATTAACTGCTGTGTCCTACATGAATTTTTATTAAGTCGATACTTCCCTCTATGTTCCGTCCTTTCTATTAGAGAATCCGAATTTCGGGAATTCCGTATTAGAAAATTTGTCACATACGCATGTACATCGTCATAAGACTTCCTGTCAAAGAAAGAATTGCAAGCGTTATGCACGTGAATGGATATTTTTCTAACAGATAATCCTTCATCTCCGACATAAGCCAAAACACGAAATATTTCCTTATCTAAAGACATGTATTATAAAAAGAGAGCTGCAATTAAAATTACAGCTCTCTCTTGATATTGTTTTAAAATTAAGCCAATGTGATGAGACAATCTTCATCTTTAACTTTTCCTTCTTTAAAGAGCCAGCCTATGCCTAAGAATGCTTCTTCCTTGCTTATTTTGGCAGCTTTTGCGATATCTGCCACGCTAAGCGGCTTTTCTGCGGCTGCCAATGCCTGATAGACATCTCCTGCACGGAATCCAACATTTTCAGCATTAATAACTACCTCATTCTTTTTTGCGGCTGACTTCTTTGATGTTGCAGCCTTGCTTGTAACAACCTTTTTAGTTGCAGCTTTCTTTTCTGTCATAATTTAGTATAAATAAAAACTCCAAGAATAAATCTAATCATGGATTTAATCGTGCTACAAAATTACGATTATTTTTTTATTTACTGCTTTTGTTAATGAAGAAAAAGAGACTTTTTACTTATTGTCGGAAGCCTTCAACTATTTTCTTGATTTAAGTCAACCTTTATCTTCAATTCCTCAAGCTGTTTCTTATCCAATTCTGAAGGAGCATCAAGCATGACATCCCTTCCACTGTTGTTCTTGGGGAATGCGATACAGTCACGAATCGAATCCAACCCTGCCATTATAGACACAAAGCGATCAAGACCAAATGCGAGACCAGCATGAGGTGGCGCACCGTATTTAAATGCATTGATAAGGAACCCGAACTGTGCCATAGCTCTCTCATGTGTAAATCCAAGAATATCGAACATTTTCTCTTGGAGCTTGCAGTCATGTATACGGATGCTGCCGCCACCTACCTCTATGCCATTGCATACGAAATCGTAAGCCATCGCTCTCACGCGCTCCGGATGCTTGTCAAGCAGCGGGATATCATCGGGATTTGGCATAGTGAACGGATGGTGTGTAGCCATCAAACGCTGCTCCTCATCACTCCACTCAAACAAAGGAAAATCTACAATCCACAAACATTCAAATTTATCTTTGTCACGCAGCCCTAAACGCTCACCCATCTCAAGACGCAAAGCACACAACTGAACACGTGTCTTGTTTGGCTTATCACCGCTCAATATAAGAAGAAGGTCACCGTCATTTGCTCCGACCTTTTTCTTTAATGCCATCATTGTTTCAGGGCTGTAAAACTTGTCAATGCTGCTTTTTATTGTACCGTCTTCGTTAAACTTAACATAGACAAGTCCTTTGGCACCGATCTGCGGTTTCTTTACAAAGTCAGTAATCTGATCGAGTTGTTTTCTTGTATATCCTGCACATCCCGGAACACAAATACCTCCTATATATTCCGCATCATTGAACACCTGAAAAGATCCGCTTCCCTTCAATACGTCCATCAACTCTACAAATTCCATTCCGAATCTGAGGTCTGGCTTATCGCTGCCATAGCGCCGCATTGCCTCATTCCATGTCATCTGCTGCAACTTAGCAGGCAGTTCTACGCCACGTACCTCCTTGAACAGATGACGTGCCATATCTTCAAACAGACATATAACATCTTCCTGATCAACAAACGACATTTCACAGTCTATCTGCGTAAATTCCGGCTGACGGTCTGCGCGCAAATCCTCATCACGGAAGCATTTGGCAATCTGAAAGTACCTGTCAAAACCGCTAACCATAAGCAACTGTTTCAGAGTCTGAGGGCTTTGAGGCAAAGCGTAGAACTGTCCCGGATTCATACGGGAAGGGACGACAAAATCCCTCGCACCTTCCGGAGTACTTCCAATAAGAATAGGAGTCTCGACTTCGATAAAGTCCTTCGAGTCAAGGAAATTCCTTATAAGAATAGTCATACGGTGGCGCAATTCCAGATTCTTTCGTACAACCGGACGTCTAAGATCAAGATAACGATATTTCATTCTGATATCATCACCGCCGTCGGTCTTATCTTCTATCGTAAACGGGGGTGTCATACTCTCGGAAAGAACGTTCAGAGTATTGACAATTATCTCTACGTCTCCTGTCGGAAGATTCGGATTCTTACTCTGACGTTCGCTCACAACTCCTGTCACCTGCACACAGTACTCACGTCCAAGCTTCCCTGCCCTGTCACACAGTTCGATGCTGTCAGCTTCGTTGAACACAAGCTGAGTTATACCATATCTATCGCGCAAATCGACAAATATCATTCCGCCCATTTTTCTTACGCGTTGAACCCATCCTGCCAACGTAACGGTTTTGCCGGAATCAGAAAGCCTTAGCTCTCCACACGTATTACTTCTATACATATTTTATTATAAACATTTTTACTTTCTGCAAAAGTACAACAATTCTTTGAAAAGCAGAAAAAACACGACATATATATTCTCGCTTAATGCAAACCACAAGCAATCAACGCCTATTACGGTTTAAGATTTGCAGTGATATATTAATTATTGTGAAAATAAAGACATGGTCTCCTACATCACTATATCTTTTTTATTACTTTTGCAATGAAATAAAACAACACATTATGAAAAGGATTCTTTTTATATCTCTTTTATTGTTGTCCACTGTAAATTTTGCTCTGGCACAAAAAAAATACGCCGAAATTAAATTTGAGAACACGACATACGATTTTGGCAAATTTCCTGAAAGCGATCCGGTACAGAAATGTGTATTCACATTTACAAATACCGGGAATACGCCTCTTGTTATAAAACAGGCTATCGCAAGTTGTGGCTGCACAGTTCCTTCATACACAAAGAAGCCTATTGAACCAGGTGAGAAAGGTGAGATTAAAGTCACATACAGCGGAAGAGGAACATTTCCCGCACGTTTCAAGAAAACCATAACCGTACGCACAAACGGTGTCAATGAGACAGTACGCCTATACATTGTAGGTGAGATGACTGAAGAAAAATAAATACAAAATCATTTTCACATAATCGAAACATAATAATCTCCAATTACCGAAACATGTATTTGGAGATTATTTCTTTTATAAAAAACATCTACACTGGCAGATATACATCCATTTATAATAACAACACCTGTCACATAGCATGATATTTTATTTCTCAGCTACCGGTAATACAAAATGGGCTGCAAGGCAAATTTGTAAAAACACTGGGGATGATTTGTTATATATACCGGATATCGTCAACAAACACGAGTTCACTCTAAAAGACGGTGAATCCATCGGATTCTGTTTCCCTGTACACGGATGGCGTCCGCCAATAATCGTGAGGGAATTTGTCAGACGGCTGCATATATCCAACTATAAAGACAATTACTGTTATGCTGTATGTACAGCCGGTGACACCGTTGGTGAGACAATCAGGCTACTCGAACATGACCTTTCAATATCCGGGATAACCCTCAACAGTTCATTTTCGCTGATTATGCCCGAGTCATACGTCGGTCTGCCATTTATGGATGTCGACACTCCTCAAAAAGAGAAACAGAAAATAAACGATGCCGACAGGACTTTGCAACAATACATAAATCACATCAGGGCAAAGCAACGCGGCTTGAGAAATCTCACCATAGGGCGATGGCCTCGGATTAACAGCCGCCTTATCGGTCATCTGTTCCTGAAATATCTTGTAAAGGATACGCCATTCAGAGTGAACAATGACAAATGCATCAAATGCGGCATATGCTCGAGCATATGCCCTGTACACGACATAAAGGGCGGTATCGGCACCAAACCGGAATGGTTGCACAACGGCAAATGTCTCACATGCTTCTCATGCTACCATCACTGCCCTACAAAAGCTATCAGCTTCGGTTCTGCAACCAGGAATAAAGGACAATACTGGTACGGGCACAAAAAGAATCCAACACTAAAACAACCAAATCAAAAATAATATGAGACACATTCTAATTATTTTCATGCTTATGGCATGTGCAGTCACGTCCCGGGCTGCGAAAGCCAATTCCACGCCATTCTCTGTAAAGCAGAGCGACGGGACTACAATAACTGTCAGACTTCACGGTGACGAGAATTTCAGCTGGTACACCACCATGGACAACGTGGTTCTTGCACGTTCGGGCAATGACTTCTTTATCGCAGACATTGATGCCATCGGCAACATCACGCCAACCTCACAGCTCGCCCATGAGAAAGAAGAACGTTCGTCAAATGAAATCTCGCTCGTTAAAAAACAGAATCTGAAAGCGTTCTTCTCTGATAACGCAGACAAGAACCGTATCCCCATGTTACGTGAACCTATTGCGCCGACATACAATCCTCCATATTTTCCCAGTACGGGCTCTCCTACTGCCATTGTCATACTTGTGGAGTTCAAGGACGAGAAGTTCACAGTGAATGATCCCCAAGCAGTATTCGACCAGTATCTCAATGGTGACGAACAGAAAGAAATGGGCTATGGAGAAAGCCTCAACTACGGAAGTGTGAAAAAATTCTTCACCGACATGAGCTTCGGAAAATACCAACCTAACTTCGATATCATTGGCCCTGTAACACTGTCAAAGGACATGGCATATTATGGAAAGAACAGCGGTTCTACAAAAGACGTCAACTGTAGTGAAATGATAAAGGAAGCCTGCGCTCTGGCTTCTGAAAAGACAGACTTCTCCACACCTAAATATGACATCAACGCCGACGGCATTGTAGACCTTGTATACATAATATATGCAGGATACGGAGAAAGCAACGGTGCCGACCCGAACACAATCTGGGCGAAATCAGGTATCGGAAGTTTCGGAACATACAACGGCATGAGCGTGCAGCGGTATGGTCTGAACAATGAGCTGAACTCCAATCCTTATGTTACATCAGGCATGTTTGTAACACCCAAAATAAACGGTATCGGACTGTTCTGTCATGAGTTCTCACACTGTCTCGGGCTCCCCGACCTTTATCCTTATTCAGCCGCCGCACAGATAGACAATCAGGCGATGGAATACTGGAGCATCATGGACGGAGGCGAGTACACTTACTACGGATATTGCCCTACCGCCTACACGGCATGGGAACGCGAAGCTCTCGGATGGCATTCCATCACCACACTTGAGAACAACGCCACCATTACTGCCACACCTATAAGCGACGGCGGACAGTCATACAAGATGGTGAACAATGCCGACGAATCTGAATACATCGTACTTGAAAACATCCAGAAGAAAGGATGGAACAGTTATTCCATCGGGCATGGTCTCATTGCCTACCATGTGAAATGGCCAAAGAGTACGGTTGCATTCAACGACCGTCCTAACGAGACACCCGAGAAGCCGGGCTTTGCCCTAATCCCAGCCGACGGCATACTCATATCGTCATATAATCAAGAACTCAAAAAAGAATACCAGAGCAGCCACAAGGGTGACCCATTCCCCGGAGAAAAAAACGTCACATCGCTGACTTACGACATGGGATTGCCAAACTTCCGATGGTACACAGAAGGTCCGGAAGTAAAGAAGGCTCTCAGAAACATAACAGAGGACACTACCGCAGGGACTGTCACCTTCAACTATGTGCATGACACAAGCACCGCCATCGGTATGCCGTCTGTCATCCCGACAGAAGACGACACACGCATTTATACCATTAACGGCACATACATCGGGAATGACAAGTCCGCAGCCGGTAAAGGCATATACATCACCGGAGGAAAGAAAATAATAATGAAATAAGAATAATTTCTCTGAAAAGAAACAGTGGCACGGAAGTAATCGCGCCACTGTTTTTATATTCTGACAAATATCATAATCCACAAAGCCGATATCAGCCGACACCGCCAACTGCCATCACCACCAATATGGCTTTTCGTCAATAAATACAAGAACCTTAGCATTCACATCACTATATCCTGTACTGTTATCAACAAGACTGTCGTTCACAAATGTCAGATAAGTCAGCAAAGGATGCGAATAACAGTACGGGCCGAGTTTGCCGTCCCTGTTATAGTAAATCTTCGGGAAATATTTTTTCTTGAAACAAGCCTTGTTCCTCTCCGACATCTTAAAGAAGTTATTCTTATAATCTGTCTTTGAGACACCGCAGCCCATAATGAAAAACACATCCTCGCCATCCACATTGCATATGAAGCTGACAGGATATTTATCAAGCTCGGCTGGGTCTGCGAAAGGCCTGAGCACATAGCGTACAGTCGAGTCATTTATTGTCTTGCACCATACACTGGTATAAACCTTGGTACCCTCATATGCAGGATGCTGGTCTTCTCTCTTCCTGTATTCTATTATCTCCCGTTCCAATGCCTTGTTGTTAAGCACAAGACGATCGAAATCACAGTTCTTTTCCTCGCGGCATCCGCATAAAGCCAATACTAATATAACCGCAGCTACTGTATTAAACAACACCTTCGCTTTCATAAACATTACATTTTTATTTAATTATTTACACATTATCTTCATTTCCATCCGTCGGCAGGTGCATTATCATAATTTAGCATCACCGTTTTTATACAGCCTCCATCATTTAAGAATAAAACAATCACTACCAGAAATACTCCTTGTCACCCACTCTTACTTTCACTCTGTCGAAAGGCATGCCTCGCTTATATGCCTTACTTACAAGTCTGTCGTTAATGAATGTGAGATGACAGTGTTCCGGATGGGAAATACCTATTACTCCTGTATTTATACGACCTTCTTCGTAAAGCTCCGGAAAATACTTTCTCTTGTAACGCTCTTTGTCTTCATCAGACCATTTAAAAGGATTATTATTACGAAAATCCATCCTCGATGCTCCAATCTGTGAGAAAAAGAACACGTCCTCACCATCTACTCTACATATAAAAAGAATCGGATCCATATCCAAACCATTGGGATATGACCATGGGAAAAGCGTGTATCTCACAGTAGAATCGTTTATAGTCTTACACCACACACCGGTATATACTTTAATTCCATTATAAAAAGGGTATTGATCTGGACGCCCTCTATATTTTATTATCTCCCGTTCCAACACTTTGTTGTTCAACACCATGCGGTCGAAATCACGGAACTTGTCTTTATGGCAACCACAAAGCATTAACAATACAATAAATACGAATATTGCCTCATGCATTTTCATAATTATCTTTCTTTAAACCAATTTATTATTATCATTACGCCGACCCGTCATAAGACATATTCTGAGTGTATATTTGTCATTCATTATTTCCGTATTGTCTTTAAATGCACATCTTTCCATTATGCATAAACTACAACTAATGCGAGTTTACTGCCCTGGCTGATAAAATATTTATAGCACACGGATCGTTGTCCTATATCGATTCTATACGTCTGAGTGAAAGACACACTTTCTTGCTTATAATAATGTTTGGCGGTGATACGGAAGATTTCAACCCGACATTTCTCTTCATGAACCGTTTCAAAGAGATAATTTCGACATCGCCAACCGCAACATCCGCGACATACACATTGTACGGTCTTAATATGCTGTTCCAGTTGTTCACCATTCTGCTACTCTTTACAATATCCGAGAAACAGCCTTTGTCTATATTCCTTGACAACGATTGTCTGCGCCTTATGTATTCCTCGGTCATATCAACGGTTGCCGTTCCTCCAAAACTGAGGTCTAAATAAATTTTGCACGTATCCGATATTCCTACCTCCAAAGGCAAAGAGTCCAACGCATTACTCATCATCATAAAATTCTGCTCATAGCTTGTCTTGAAGTATTTTTGCTTATAATCACCGATAAATGCCACTGTAGTGTCGTTATAATCTACCGGATGATGTACTACATAATTTATTCCTTCCTCAATTTTAACAATATCTTCATCTCCATATGCTGACTTTGCCTCTACAAGATACTCAGACAGTTCATTGCCAGATTGCAGATGAAACGAATAATATCGAGGAGAATAATAAACATTATACGATATGCAAAGCGTAGTGTCACTACCGCTTGTTTTCTTATCCACGGCTGCGTTGTCACACGACATCATCACATAAAGCAGTAATAAAAAAACTAAAATTATATTCTTCATATTATACTGTATTTTTATTATGATGTATATACCATATTATACATATCTCTCCCAAACTGTGAAAGGAACAACCGTCTAAATATAAAGTTCCTTTTCTCCTATTTTTATCTTGAACTTATCCACATGACATCCGCGGCTGATTCTTTTGTCTATCAGCTTTCCGTTCAGAAACGTCAGATAACAGTTCTCACCGTCATATACTGTCTGATACCACTCCCTGCCTGTGCGCTGTGCCTCATACTCCTGTGGGTAATATTTCCTAAGATAATACATATAAGCCCACTCGTCCATATCAAAAAGCATATCCGGATAAGAATTTGCAGCAACCATTGTGAACATAACGTCACGTCCGCCCACCCTGCACACGAAGTGGAAAGGTGAGACACGCCAGCTCCAGCCCTGTGAATTATAAAACAATATGTATCTTTTTATAGAATCATTAATATCCTTACAACCTACATTCACCATGAAATTTCTGTTGCCGCTCTCCTTTTCCTTCTCTTTGGTAAAAGCTATTATCTCACGCTCCAACTCCTTATTGTCAAGCTCCAGAAAATATTCTTCCGGACGCGCGTCGTGTCTGCATCCTGCAAGAAGTAACAGACATACCGATAAGAACACGACTGTCTCCAACACTTTTCTCATATTATTATATTTATATCCATTCCATACGTTTATCTATAATCCTGCCATACAGGAAGGTGATTATACACTTCTTGTATCTTATCTGAGGCGGATACACTTTCTTTCCGGCTTTGTACAGGCTGTACTCTTCCGGAAAGTATTTTTTCATGAAATATTCCTTATCCTCTTTCCTCATTCTGAACAGAGGACGTCTGCGGTCATACCCCGCCATCATCGTAACGAGAACATCATAGTCTCCCGCCTTACTCACAAATTCAAACGGATAATCCCATGAGTCTGACGAGAAATCACAATAAAGTCCGCAACGGCTTATCGAATCATTCACCTGCCAATAACGCATGTTGACGACAAAATCTCTGCCATCATAAAGCTTTTTCTTTTCATCGGCAAAATCTATTATTGCCTTCTCCAACTCACTGTTCTTTATACTCAGCGAGTGTCTGTATTCAGTCTTGTCGCATGAGAAAAGGCATGCAAGCACAACCGTTAATATAATAATCCTGTTCATTATCATCTCCTCCTCTCTATCTTTTGTAAACCATCCCACGCTACCTGAGATATTCCTTGTCACCGACCCTTACCTTCACTTTGCCGAAAGAAATCCACTATTAAAGTACATTATACATCGGATTTACTACATTTCATTATACTTGTCATACAATAGCTACCAGAAATACTCCTTGTTCCCCACTCTTACTTTCACCCTGTCGAAAGGCATGCCTCGCTTATATGCCTTACTTACAAGACTGTCATTGATAAATGTGAGATGACATAGTTCCGGATGGGAAATACCTATTACTCCTGTATTTATACGACCTTCTTCGTAAATCTCCGAAAAATACTTTCTCTTGAAACGCTCTTTGTCTCCATCAGCCATTTGAAAGGGTTATTACGAAAATCTATCCTCGATACTCCAAGCTGGGATAAAAAGAACACATCTTCACCACCGACATTACATATAAAAAAAACCGGTCTCGTATCTAAAGCATCAGGATATGATAGTGGGGCAAGCGTGTATCTCACTGTAGAATCGTTTATCGTCTTGCACCATACGCTGGTATAGACTTTAATTCCCTCATAAAAAGGATATTGATCTGACCGTCCTCTATATTTTATTATCTCCCGTTCCAACACCTTGTTATTCAATACCATGCGGTCAAAATCACGGAACTTGTCTTTATGGCAACCGCAAAGAAACAACAGGAACAATACATATAACAACACCACTCTATTATTCATCATACTTTCTAATTAATCTCTACTGTAATCAGATTATGAATTTACGATACACTACGATTGACAAGAAAAGCCAGAATCTATATCAATTATCAATATTCAATTGTACATCTGAATGATTTTTACAGTCAATGTATCAGCCGTCTGCATATTTTTCATACTCTTTTTCATCCCGTTCATCGAGCGCAAGATACAGTTACCGTAACTGTCATACTGATAAAAGACCGACGCGGTACGCGATTGTCCGGAAACATATAGTCCCGCACTGAAAAAGGCAAGTGTAATGAACAATCTTCTCATATCTTAAAGTTTTTAGTTATTTTATATTATAGAACTGTCAAAAAGAACGTGTGATGAGTGCTCTTCACCGGTAATACCAGCCAACTGCAAAACCGTGCATGATTACAGCAT
The DNA here is from genome assembly GCF_900079775.1 of Leyella lascolaii. Taxonomy (GTDB): domain Bacteria; phylum Bacteroidota; class Bacteroidia; order Bacteroidales; family Bacteroidaceae; genus Prevotella; species Prevotella lascolaii. The sequence continues at coordinate 108,215 of NZ_LT556035.1, forward strand.
AACCGGACATGTGTTCATCATTACCGCAAATATACACTTTTTTCAAATACAAAGAAAGAAAATGAATGAAAATATCTGCCGTATCATAGTTATTTGAAGATGTACTGGGAGAAATCTTACTGAATGATGACAGACAATGCGAAAAAAGGCTTCAAATCATTTACCGGCTTTTTCAAGACACGAGGCTTATGTCTATTATAATATATAAAAATGTGGTGATGTGACTATCATATACAGGGAAGGGCACGAGATGTAAGCCTCGGAACGTTTCATTTATGATGATGGCGCGGTGTGAGGGAAAGGTATCGACAATGAGGACACGAAGCGAAAGACTCTTCCGCACTGCATAAATATACACATATGGAAGTAAAATATTTTGACAATATGAAATCGCAAAAGAGAGTGCCGGAAACCTGTAAAAGCCGTTACGGACAACAGTCTGCGACGTTCCGGCACACGAAATCCGGACAATGACGCCATGAAACGGGCTCTTCGGGTATACGGGAAGGGCATTATAACGGCACGAGAAAGTGCTTTCTGATGTGTAAAAGAGGCTTTTCCGCATCACGGGAAAGCCTCTTCCGCACGACCGGAACAAGTCTTTCAAGGTTCAGACATCCGTAAGACGCTGACTATAAGGAACTTGAAAAGAGCGCTCAGAATCAGCGTATTTGCAGCCGGATAATCATGCGGACAGAACGGAGGCATTCTCGCAGAGTTGTCGATGTATAAATATGCAATGACGTCTTGCCCGTGTATATTTATGCATGATGGCATCGCGCGTCTCTAACGCGCCCTATTCCGCTGTGCGTGAAAATCACCCGACCGTGACTTTTATGGCTCTGAAGAACAGATAATGACAAAAAGAAAGCGCGCACATGCTGAGTGATTACCGCATGTGCGCGTTATTATTAATGTATGCTACAGTGAGGCTCAATATTCTCTTTCGCCGAAGATGGCAGTCCCAACCCTGACCATTGTCGAACGGCACTGCACCGCCACGTGATAGTCGTGGCTCATACCCCAGCTGCGTTCGCAGAATCTGTCGTCATCGGCAAAATACTTCTGCTTCACCTCATCGAAGAACGAGGCTGCCAGACTGAACTCCGAGCGTATCTGCCCCTCGTCGTCCACGTTGGACGCCATCATCATAATGCCGCATATGCACACATGGTCGAGCGCGCGCCACTCGCCTTCCTCGAGCATTTTGCGGCAGTCGTCGAGCGACAGCCCGTACTTCGTGTCCTCCTCGGCAATGTGAAGCTCGAGCAGCACTTTTATGACACGGTTGTTAGCCTCAGCCTGTCGGTTGATTTCCTTCAGAAGCTTCAGCGAGTCCACAGCCTCTATCATGGCAATGTACGGCGCGATGTGCTTCACCTTGTTTGTCTGCAGATGTCCGATGAAGTGCCACTCTATGTCCTTCGGCAGGCTCTTTGCCTTAACGGCAAGTTCCTGTTCGCGGCTCTCTCCGAACACCCGCTGACCTGCGTCGTATGCCTCCATGATGCACTCTGACGGATGGAACTTGCTGATTGCCACGAGGCGCACTCCCTCAGGCAGCGCGCTCCTCACCTCGCGCAGATTGCGTGCCACGTCAGTCTCCATCACACAGTCTCCTCCTGAGTCTCGTATTCGGGCTTGTCGTCGCGTTCCTCTTTCTTCAGCGGGGCGTTGTGTTCATACACGTCCATTATCTTCGTCTCGGAGATGTTGGCTATCATATAGTCTATTGCCGAACCGTTCATCACCTCCTCAATGTTCTTCACCGCACCGTTGAAGTCGGACGCCTGCACAAGATAGTTCACGCTCGTGCGCTTCTCCTTCTCGGTCTTCTCGTCTATCGTTATGAACGTAAGCTTTGCCTTGTACCAGCGGTCGTCTGAGGCATTGTCGCTGAAAAACACCTCTCCATAAGTGGCAGGCGTTATGTTCTTCACCTCAAACTCACCGCTTATATATGGTTCCATCTCCTGTGTTATGGTTTCCTCAGCCTCTCCAAAACTCAGAGCGTCGACCACGTAGGTCTCACTCACCTTCTTCTGTCCGCCGTCTTCTGACTGACGGTCGTAGCGTACGGTTGTCTCAAACCAGTTAGTTGTTCTCGATCTCATATACTTATTATAAATGTTATACTATACTTTTCTTCCGGCGGCAAAAGTAGCAATTAATTCCGAAAAACGCATAACGAAAAATACGAAATGCGGACATCTGGCAATAAAATCGTAAAAAAACCATGAGGCACTGGCTAATATAAATTTATTTATTAACTTTGCGGATAAATAAAAACTTACAACTGTACAATGCCGGAAATATCAATCAGGGGACTTGAAATGCCCGAATCGCCTATCAGAAAGCTTGCACCGCTGGCTGCCGATGCGAGAAAACGGGGCATAAAGGTCTATCATCTCAATATAGGACAGCCCGACCTGCCCACACCTCAGGTGGGTCTGGACGCGCTGAAGCACATTGACCGCACCGTGCTGGAGTACTCTCCGTCGCAGGGCATACGGTCATACAGGGAGAAACTCACAAAGTATTACAAAAGGTTCAACATCAATGTAGACGCCGACGACATCATCATTACAGCCGGAGGCTCCGAGGCTGTGTTGTTCGCTTTCATGTCGTGCCTCAACCCGGGCGACGAGATAATAATCCCGGAACCGGCATACGCCAACTACATGGCGTTCGCCATATCGGCTGGAGCGAAGATACGCACCATCGCGACAACCATAGAGGAAGGGTTCTCACTGCCGAAGGTGGAGAAGTTCGAGGAGCTTATCAACGAGCATACGCGCGCCATCATGATATGCAACCCCAACAATCCGACAGGCTATCTGTACACCCGTAGGGAAATGAACCAGATACGCGACCTGGTGAAAAAGTACGACCTGTATCTTTTCTCGGATGAGGTCTACCGCGAATACATCTACACCGGCTCGCCCTACATCAGCGCATGCCATCTTGAAGGCATCGAACAGAATGTCCTGCTGATAGACTCCGTGTCTAAAAGATACAGCGAGTGCGGTATAAGAATAGGCGCGCTGATAACAAAGAACGCCGAGGTGAGAGCCGCCGTGATGAAACTGTGTCAGGCACGTCTGTCACCGCCGCTAATAGGACAGATAGTGGCTGAGGCGTCGCTCGACGCGCCTGAGGAATATTACCGCGACGTTTACGATGAATATGTTGAACGGCGCAAATGCCTCATCGACGGGCTTAACCGCATACCCGGAGTATATTCTCCGATACCCATGGGGGCTTTCTACACGGTGGCAAAACTGCCCGTAGACAGTTCGGAGGACTTCTGCCGCTGGTGTCTTGAAGAGTTCTCTTATGAAGGAGAGACGGTGATGCTTGCCCCTGCAGCAGGTTTCTACACCACACCGGGAGCCGGCAACAACGAGGTGAGAATAGCTTACGTACTGAAAAAAGAAGATCTGGAGCGTGCCCTCATTGTCCTGAGAAAGGCTCTTGAGGCTTATCCGGGACGCACTGACGACAAATAGATGAATCTGCCTCTTTTCATATCCAGACGCATATATTCCGCACAGGAGAACGACAGGCGCAAGGTCTCACGTCCTGCCATACGCATTGCCACAGCCGGTGTGGCAATAGGGCTGGCTGTGATGATTGTCAGTGTGAGCGTGGTGTTCGGATTCAAGCACACCATACGCGACAAGATTGTGGGGTTCGGAAGCCACATACAGGTGGCTGACTTCATGACATTGCAGACATCGGAGACGCAGCCCATACAGATGGACGACTCGGTAATGAATGTTCTCAGGAAGCAGCCGGGCGTGAAGCATGTGCAACGCTATGCCATGACGCAGGGCATACTGAAGACCGACAACGAGTTTCTTGGAGTGATGTTCAAAGGTGTGGGACCGGAGTTCGACTCCACATTCATACATAAAAACATGCTTGAAGGCAGCATTCCGAAGTTTTCCGACAAGAAGAGCGGTAACCGGATACTCATCTCCAAGGCTATGTCGGACAAGCTCGGACTGAAATGCGGAGAAAGGATATTCGCATACTTCATCAATCAGGACGGTGTAAGAATGAGACGGTTCACCGTTTCGGGAATATACCGCACCAATCTTACGCAATACGACAACACAATATGCTTCACCGATTTATATACCACCGTGAAGCTCAACGGATGGAATGAGAACACTGCGACGGGAGCGGAAATATCAGTGAACGACTTCGACCGCATGAAGGAAACGGAGGACGCAATAAGCAGGAACGTCAACCGCACCACCGACAGCTACGGTCATACATACACGTCGAAGAACATAAAGGAGCTCAACCGTCAGATTTTCTCATGGCTCGAACTGCTCGACCTGAATGTCTGGATTATACTTGCCATAATGACAGCTGTGGCAGGTGTGACCATGATTTCGGGTCTGCTGATCATCATTCTTGAGCGGACCTCGATGATAGGCCTGCTCAAAGCCCTCGGAGCACGCAACAGAATGATAAGGCATACATTCCTATGGTTCGCCACATTCATCATAGGCAAAGGACTGATAATTGGCAACATACTCGGCATTGGCATAATTCTGCTGCAAAAACTTACGGGATTCGCCAAGCTCGACCCAGCCACATACTATGTGAATACCGTTCCTGCCGAACTCAACCCGCTTGTCATTCTCATGCTCAACGCCATGACCATGCTTGTCTGCATCTTTGTGCTGACAGCTCCAAGCTATCTCATCGCGCATATTCATCCGGCAAGGTCAATGCGCTACGAATAATTAGCCGGATGCCAAAACAAAAATTGCACAAAACTTTTGGGGATGTGCAGATAAGATATTATCTTTGCACACAAATATGAATTCTGTGCAATGGAACAAATACCAAGCTTCAACTCGTATATTGAACGAAGTATAATAGACAACTGGGACAGAGACGCCCTGACGGACTATAAAGGTGTTACACTGCAATTCCATGATGTGGCAAGAAAGATTGAGAAGCTGCACATCATGTTCGAAAACAGCGGAGTACAACGCGGAGATAAAATCGCCATGTGCGGACGAAACAGCAGCAACTGGGGCGTGGCACTGCTTGCCACACTGACATACGGTGCTGTTGCCGTGCCCATACAGCATGAGTTCACACCTGACCAGATATATAACATTGTAAACCACAGCGATGCCAAGATTCTTTTTGTAGGCGACATCGTGGCGACAACGATAGATCCGGAGGAGATGCCAAACCTTGAAGGCATCATATACATTCCTGATTACTCACTCGTAATATCAAGGACAGAAAAGCTGTCGTATGCCAGAGAGCACCTCAATGAGATGTTCGGGAAGAAATACCCGAAATATTTCCGTAAGGAACATCTGCATTATTATAAGGAGCAAAGCCCTGACGAACTTGCCATGATCAATTACACAAGCGGTACGACCGGATTTTCCAAAGGCGTGATGCTGCCCTACCGGGCAATCTGGGGCAACCTTGACCACATTCTTTTTAAACTGAAGGACAAAGTGAAACCTGGCGGCAACATAGTGTGTACACTGCCTATGGCTCACATGTACGGACTTGCGGTCGAATTCTTCTTCGGATTCCTCAACGGCTGCCACCTTTATTTCCTGACACGCCTTCCGTCTCCTACACTTATAGCTGAGACGTTCGCGGAAATAAAACCGTCAATCATCGTGACCGTGCCTTTGGTCGCCGAGAAGATAATCAGAAAGAAAATACTTCCTGTAGTACAGACAAACAGAATGCGTCTGCTTCTCAACATGCCGGTAATAAGCAAGAAAGTGAAGCAGAAAATACGCGAGCAGGTGCTCGAGGTGTTCGGAGGCAAAGCCTATGAAATGGTTGTCGGAGGCGCTCCCATCAACCAAAGCATCGAGACATTCCTGCAAAGTATCGACTTCCCTCTGACCATAGCATACGGCACGACAGAGACAGCACCGCTCATAGCATTCTCTGACCAGAGCGAGTATGAGCTGTTTTCATGCGGTAAAATCGTAAGGCACATGGAAATGAAGATAAACAGCAGCGATCCGGAAAACATTCCGGGCGAGCTGCTCGTTAAAGGTACGAACCTCATGCTCGGATATTATAAGAACGAGGAAGCTACCAAAGAGGTTATTGACGAGGACGGATGGTTCCACACAGGAGACCGTGCCACAATGAGCAGCGACGGACACATATATATTAAAGGACGCATAAAGAACATGCTCCTCGGTGCAAACGGGCAGAACATCTATCCTGAAGAAATAGAAGACAAGCTCAATTCCATGACAATGGTAAACGAGAGTCTTGTTGTGCAACACGGCAACCAGCTTGTAGGACTTGTGTATCCGGACATGGAAGAGGCACAGGCTATGGGATTCAATGAAGACGACCTAAAAAACATTATGGAGCAGAACAGGCTGGAGCTAAACACACTTATACCTCCATTCTGTAAGATTTCAGAAATAAGAATACATAACGAGGAGTTTAAGAAAACGCCTAAAAAAAGTATAAAACGCTATCTTTACAAGATACAGGACACATGACAGATACCTAAACTGCATTTGTTCAAAACAATAAAAAAGACTCAATATGGAAACACCCTCATTCAACCGGCTTATCGAACAGAACATTGTCGATAACTGGAACCTTGATGCCCTGACAGACTACAAAGGCTTTACGCTACAGACGCACGATGTGGCGAGGAAAATAGAAAAGCTCCACATATTGTTTGAAAACAGCGGTGTGGAGAAAGGAGACAAGATTGCACTGTGCGGAAGAAACAGCACTCATTGGGCTGTAGCGTTTCTCGCGACACTCACATATGGCGCAATCGCAGTACCAATATTACATGAATTCACAGCCGAACAGATTCACCACATTGTAAACCACAGCGGAGCAAAACTGCTGTTCGCAGGTGACGTGGTCGCGACAATAATAGACGGAGACAAGATGCCGGGGATTGAGGGCATCATATTCATACCTGATTATTCCCTGAAACTGTCAAGGACAGAGAAACTGACATACGCCCGCGAGCATCTGAACGAGATGTTCGGAAAGAAATATCCGAAATATTTCCGCAAGCAACACGTTAATTATTACAAGGAACAAAGCCCGGATGAACTTGCCGTAATAAATTACACAAGCGGTACGACAGGCTTTTCTAAAGGTGTCATGATTCCTTACCGTGCCATGTGGAGCAACTACGACTTCGCGGAAAGTGTTCTCGGCAACAAGCTCAAAAAGGGAGACAATGTGATAAGCATATTGCCGATGGCACACATGTATGGTATGGCATTTGAATTCATATTCGAATTTCTGCATGGCTGCCACATCTTCTATCTCACACGTGTACCCAGCCCCGCGATAATAGCACAGGCGTTCACGGATGTGAAACCCAAAATCATCATCTCAGTACCTCTTATCATTGAGAAGATAATACGCAAGAAGGTATTTCCCAAGATACAGAACAACCGGATGCGGATTCTACTCAACATGCCATACGTAAGCAAAAAGGTAAACCGCAAGATATGCGAACAGGTGACTAACGCATTCGGGAACAACTTTTACGAAATAATAATAGGAGGAGCCGCCTTCAACCAGGAGGTGGAATCGTTCCTTAAAAAGATTGATTTTCCATACACAGTAGGATACGGCTCAACAGAATGCGCGCCGATCATATGCTACTCTGACTACAAGACATTTGTTCCCGGATCATGCGGTCGCGCGGTCGTTCACATGGAAGTGAAGATTGACAGTCCCGATCCGGAAAATATTCCTGGAGAGATTCTTGCAAGAGGAATGAATGTAATGCTTGGCTATTATAAAAACGAGGAAGCCACAAGAGAGACCATCGATAAAGAAGGATGGTATCACACAGGCGACCTCGGCACGATGGACAAGGACGGCAACGTGTTCATTAAAGGACGCTCAAAGAACATGCTGCTCGGTGCAAACGGGCAGAACATTTTTCCGGAAGAGATTGAGGATAAGCTGAATTCATTGCCGATGGTCAACGAAAGTCTCATCATACAAAAGGGCGAATCGCTTGTAGGACTCGTATATCCAGACTATGATGAAGCACACTCCATGGGACTGTCGGATGAAGATCTTGAACAGATAATGGAACAGAACCGGCAGAGTCTCAACGAGTCCTTACCCGCCTATTGCAGACTTTCCTCGATAAGACTACATACTGAAGAATTTGAGAAAACACCTAAAAAAAGTATCAAAAGATATCTTTATACAGAGTAAGGGCGGTGCCGGGACTATCCCGGCATTGCCCTTACTCTTGAAAGAGTCTCCGGTGTCATCTGCAGATAACTTGCGATGTACACCAAAGGAGCCCGCAAAACGACCTGCGGCATAAGCTTACACATACGTTTGTATCTGTTCTGCGCTGTTTCGAAACGCACCAGATCGGCATGCACCTGTGATATTATAAGACTCTCCTCAAGTATCTTTCTGTACATCAGCTGTATGTTAACACTGTGCAGCGCCACACGTTCCAATTCAGTTTTAGGCAGAGCATAGATAACTGACGTCTCAAGAGCGTCTACCTGTATTTGAGAAGGCTCCTCCTTGAAGAGGCTTTCTATACACATGAAAATAGTATGGCCCTCTCCCAGGTGTTCCGTAACCTCTTTATCATATTTATAATAATACTGTCTTATCAGACCCCTATCTATATAATAAATGTTACGGCATGTCTCCCCGGTTTTGAGTATTGTCTCACCCTTTTTAAACTTCATCGGTTTGAGAATACCCTCAAGGAGATCAAGCTCATCGTGAGTCATCGTGCTGTATTTACGCGCCAACTCACGTGCGATATCCCGCTTTGAACTGACAGGTTCTTTCATTTCAGACTCTTTTTATTTGTAAGTTATACTCCATTATGTATCAGTCCAGCTTAAGCACAGCAAGGAATGCCTTCTGCGGAACCTCCACATTACCAATTTGCTTCATGCGTTTCTTTCCACGCTTCTGTTTTTCCAACAGCTTACGCTTGCGGCTGACATCACCGCCGTAACACTTTGCGGTCACGTCCTTACGCACACATTTTATTGTCTCACGTGCTACAATCTTTGACCCGATGGCTGCCTGTATGGCGATATCAAACTGCTGACGGGGAATCAGATCCTTTAGTTTCTCACACATTCTGCGTCCCAGAACGACAGCGTTGTCCTGATGTGCGAGAGCCGACAGTGCATCCACAGGCTCACCGTTAAGCAATATGTCAAGCTTAGCCAGACGTGAGGGACGGAAGCCGTCAACGTGATAGTCAAACGACGCATACCCTTTGCTTATAGACTTAAGCTTATCATAAAAATCAATGACAATCTCCGCCAGAGGCAACATAAAATGAAGCTCAACTCTGTTTCCGCTTACAAACTCCTGTTTTATAAGCTCTCCACGCTTGTCCAGACACAGAGTCATTATCGGACCGATATAATTTGACGTTGTGATAATGCTCGCCTTGATATACGGCTCCTCAATATGGTCAATCATTGTAGGGTCAGGCAGACCTGACGGATTGTGGACTTCCTTCACATTGCCCTGCTTGTCATACACCATATACGAGACGTTAGGCACTGTCGTGATGACATCCATGTTGAACTCACGGTCAAGTCTTTCCTGCACAATCTCCATGTGAAGCAATCCCAGAAAACCGCATCTGAATCCGAAACCAAGCGCAACCGACGACTCAGGTGAGAATGTCAGCGAGGCGTCATTGAGCTGAAGCTTCTCCAAAGAAGACCTCAGATTCTCATAATCTACGGGATCTATCGGGTACACACCGGCAAAAACCATAGGCTTCACTTCCTGAAATCCGGAGATAGCTTCCAGACATGGCTTGTCCACATGAGTGATAGTGTCTCCCACTTTCACCTCTTTCGCATCCTTTATACCACTTATGATGTATCCCACCTCACCTGTTCTAAGCGTGTCGCGGGGCACCATATCCATTTTAAGAACACCCACCTCGTCGGCGTCATACTCCATTCCGGTATTGAAGAACTTCACCTTATCCCCTTTCCTTATACTTCCGTTCTCTATCTTGAAGTAGGCGATGATTCCTCTGAATGAATTGAATACAGAATCGAATATAAGAGCCTGAAGCGGCGCGTCGCTGTCTCCTGTGGGATGCGGGATGCGTCTCACCACAGCCTCCAATATCTCGTCAACACCCTCACCGGTCTTTCCCGAAGCGCGTATTATGTCTGTCCGTTCACAACCGATAAGGTCTATTATCTCGTCCTCCACCTCATCAGGCATGGCACTCGGCATGTCTATCTTGTTGATAACCGGAATTATCTCAAGGTTATGGTCTATTGCCATATAAAGATTAGATATTGTCTGCGCCTGTACTCCCTGCGTCGCATCCACAACAAGCAGTGCGCCTTCACACGCGGCAATGCTTCTCGACACCTCATAGGAAAAATCCACATGTCCCGGAGTGTCTATAAGATTAAGAATATATTTCTCTCCTTCATACACATACTCCATCTGTATGGCATGACTTTTTATCGTTATGCCACGTTCTTTTTCCAGATCCATATCATCGAGCATCTGTCCTTCAGTAATCTTTATCGTATCAGTATGTTCGAGCAGACGGTCAGCCAGAGTTGATTTACCATGATCTATATGAGCAATTATGCAGAAGTTCCTTATATTCTTCATAATATGTATCGGTTTGTTCGTTTTTAGTAAGCAACATACCGGTCAAAAATGAGGTTCCGCATTTTACCGGATTCCACTTTATCATTTATGTCAATCACCGCACACAAGAACAATATTCCGTTTCCACCCCCATTTACCCGAGAGCCGTTTGTATTATGCAAAGATAACAGAAACGAGAGAAATAAGAACTTGTTCTTTAATTTCCGAGTGCAGTTAATCTTATGCAAAGATAACGCAAACGAGAGAAATAAGAACTTGTTCTTTAATTTCCGAGTGCAGTTAATCTTATGCAAAGATAACGCAAACGAGAGAAATGAGAACTTGTTCTTTAATTTCCGAGTGCAGTTAATCTTATGCAAAGATAGTGTAAAATTCTGGAATTTAGACTATCTTTGCACAAAATATTAATACAGATGAGAAAGACCATACTATCCGTACTTACAGTCATGATGATTGCCTCATGTCATGAGAGCATAGAGGAGCGTGCCCAGCGCGAGGCACGCGAGTTCACCGAAAGATACTGTCCCACCCCGGTGGTCAACTACACACGCACGGACAGCGTCGCGTTCGACATGAAGTCAAAAACATACACGTATTATTGTTCAGTCACAGACGCCATGGACAATGCGGATATTATAAGCCAGAACAAAGACAGAATAAAGAGCGGACTGCTTGAGAGCATTATAGGCAACACCCAGATAAAAATATACAAAGAAGCCGGTTTCAACTTCGCATACATCCTGCATTCGGCAAAAGACCCCGGCAAAGTGCTTTTCAGTGTGAAGTATACACCAAAGGAATACGAAAGATAAAACCGGAGCGGGCATCATGCTCCATCCGTATTCCGTGTCGCCGTCAGGCGGATCGGCTTCCGCTTTTGTGTAAGATTCTGTGGAAAACGCCTCGATATAACATGAAACAGAATGACGGCAGCAGCGCGGAAGAGCGTTTATGAGCAAACAATCAAACGAAGAAGCGGCTTTGCCGGTCTGGCAGCCGTTTATGGATAAGACATATACAGACGGAAAGTCCGGCATGAACCATTACGGAATCATGCCGGACTTTTCTTTTGTATGGCGTATCAGTATCCCATGTCCTCCAATGCCTTAGCCAACTGGTCGGGACAACTTGTCATCTTGCCGCCACAGGTTATACCTCCGAGAAGAGCCTTCACATCGGCAGCCTTATGACCTTTTGCGAGCGCGCATATTCCTTTCAGGTTACCGTTACATCCACCCGTGAAATTCAGACCGGTTATAACGCCTGCGTCATCCACCTCAATGTCTATCATCCGGCTGCATGTGCCTTGTGTCTTGTAACTGTAATGTGCCATATGCTTTGTTGTAAAAACAAGGAGCCGCACGACCATCCGCCGGCTCCATTATTTGTGTTACAGAGGCCTTGCGTTATTCTGCCGGCTCGGCAGGTTTCATGTTTGTGTAGACATTCTGTACGTCATCAAATTCCTCAAGACGCTCCACCATCTTGTCGATAGTCGCACGCGCGTCACCGTCGAGGTCTTTCAAGTCGTTCGGAATATATGTGAACTCGCCTCCGATATCCTCAAATCCTTTCTCCTCAAGGAACTTATGTATCGCCGCATAGCTTTTCGGGTCACCGTAAATGGTGATTGTTCCCTCTTCCTCATCCTCATCATACTCATCCTCAACGTCGAGGTCTATGAGTTCAAGAATAAGCTCATCCATGTCAAGACCTTCCTTCTTCTTGAATGTGAACACACACTTATGGTCGAAAAGGAATGAAAGCGAACCGGTTGTGCCGAGTGTTCCGTTGAATTTGTTGAACACCGAGCGCACGTCACCTACAGTACGTGTGGTATTGTCTGTGAGCGTATCGACGAATATGGCGATGCCATGAGGACCGTAACCCTCATATGTCACCTCCTTGTAATCGCTCTGGTCCTTACCCAGCGCGTTCTTTATGGCACGCTCAATGTTATCCTTCGGCATGTTCTCACGCTTACATGTAGCGATGACCGAACGCAGTGCCGGGTTGTTCTCAGGCTCCGGACCACCTGCCTTCACGGCGATGGCAATCTGCTTTCCGAGTCGGGTAAAGGTCTTTGCCATATGTCCCCAACGTTTCAGTTTCGTAGCTTTACGATATTCAAATGCTCTTCCCATAATATATACTTATGTTTTTGTTTTCATCGGAGGGCATGTTCTCAAAACACACTGCGCCGCACGATGAGTATCGTTTTTATTATTTGTTATTGATGTTTATGCTTTATCTCAGTTCGGCACCCAGTTTCGTCTTGAGGTTTGTGATGAGTCTGTTCATCACGTTTTCTATCTGTTTGTCGTTAAGAGTCTTGCTTTCGTCCTGCAGGATGAAGTTCACCGCATAGCTCTTCTTGCCCTCCGGCAGGTTCTTGCCTTCATAGACATCGAAGAGCTCCACACTCTTCAGAAGCTTCTTCTCGGTCTGCGCCGCAATCGCCTCTATGGCAGCGAACTCCACACTCTTGTCCACGAGCAGGGCAAGGTCGCGGCTTACAGCCGGATAACGGCTTATCTCATGATAGAGCACAGTGTTCTTGCGCACTGCCTTCATCACATTTCCCCACATTATCTCCGCATAGAAAACCTCGGCACTTATGCCTGTCGCCTTAAGCATCCTGCCGCTCACTACTCCCATTTCAGCCAGCAGCTTACCGTTGCGTGCCTTTATTCGGAGTGACTTCGCATAGATGTTGTTGTCGCCATTCTCAACGGTATACATCTGCGGAGCAAGTCCTACGCGGCGGAACACGTTCGTCACGTAAGCCTTCAGCTCATAGAACGACGACTTCTCGTCCACATGAGCCCATGAACCTTCCACCCTCTTGCCTGTCAGCCACAGACCCATATGCATCTCCTCGGAGTATGCCTTTATCGGGTTTTCGGCATCTTTTCTCTCCGGGTTGTAGTGGTAGCAGTTTCCAAATTCGAAGAAACGGAGGTTCGGACTCTTATGATTGATGTTGCGGCAGATGCTTTCAAGTCCTCCGAACAGCAGAGTCTGACGCATCACGTTGAGGTCGCTGCTCAGCGGATTCATAAGTTTCACGGTGTTTGCGTCAGGATAGCAGTTAAGGTCCGTATAGTATGCTGCCTTCGAGAACGAGTTGTTCATTATCTCGTTGAAGCCGCATCCCACAAGCTGCTCACTCACAATGTCCTGCAGACGATGGTCATGGTCAGCCTCGCCTATATTCGTAAGCGAGCTCTTGAGCTGCGTGGGAATCTCCACATTATTATATCCGTATATTCTCAGGATGTCCTCCACCACGTCGCAAGGACGCTGCACGTCAACCCTGTATGCCGGTACCGTAAGCTCAAGAGCAGTGTCGCTCTCTCCGTCTATTGTCATGTCAAGGCTCTTCACGATGCTCTTTATCGTGTCCTTGCCTATTTTCTTGCCAATGAGGTTGTCCACGTAGCTGTATTCAAGTGTCACCTTTGAGTCAGGCACAAGTGTGGGATATACGTCCTTTATCTCCATGCTCACCTTTCCTCCTGCCAGTTCGCGGCAGAGTATGGCTGCCTGTTTAAGAGCGTAAATCACACCGTTGGGGTCTATGCCACGCTCAAAACGGTAGCTCGAGTCGGTGCTCAGACCGTGGCGGCGCGCGCTTTTCCTTATCCATGTAGGATGGAAATAAGCACTCTCAAGCACCACATTGCGTGTAGTGTCGTATGTTCCGCTTCCCTTTCCTCCGAATATTCCGGCTATGCACATAGGCTCCTCGGCGTTGCATATGCTCAGGTCGTGTTCTCCAAGGGTGTGCTCCTCTCCGTCGAGAGTCACGAATTTAGTACCTTCCGGCTGCGTGCGCACAACAATCCTGTGTCCCTTCACCATGTCGGCATCGAAACAGTGCATCGGCTGTCCGTATGCCATCATTATATAATTTGTTATGTCCACGATGTTGTTTATCGGTCGCAGACCTATCACTTTCAGTTTGTTCTGCAGCCACTCCGGACTCTCCTTCACCTCACATCCGGTGATGCTCACACACGCATAACGCTTGCACGCCTCTGTGTTCTCTATCTCCACCTCAATAGGCATGGAGTTGTCGTCAACCGAGAATGCGCTGCAGTCAGGACGGTGGAGCGCAGTCTTGTGCCCGTTCTGTACGAGCCACGCATACAGGTCGCGTGCCACACCCCAGTGACTGAGCGCGTCGGCACGGTTGGCGGTAATGTCTATTTCTATTATCCAGTCGCTCTCCAGATTATAATATTCGGCGGCGGGCTGTCCCACAGGGGCGTCTTCAGGCAGGACAATGATGCCGTCATGGCTTGTGCCGACACCTATCTCGTCCTCGGCGCATATCATGCCGTTGCTCTCCACTCCTCTCAGCTTCGACTTCTTGATGACGAATTCCTTGTCGCCGTCATAGAGCACGCAGCCCAAATCGGCAACTATCACCTTCTGACCGGCTGCAACGTTAGGCGCGCCGCACACTATCTGCTGCGGCGTCTCACGTCCAAGGTCCACCGTAGTCACGTGAAGGTGGTCCGAATTGGGATGCATCTCGCATGTGAGAACCTTGCCCACATACAGTCCTTTCAGTCCTCCCTTTATGGTCTGTACTTCTTCCAGAGCATCGACTTCGAGTCCGCAGGATGTCAGAGCATCCGCTGTCTGCTGCGGAGAAAGGTCAAAATCGACGTATTCTTTAAGCCATTTGTAAGAAATATTCATTATAATGATTTTTAAGTATACTCAAATTCGACGCAAAATTAATAAATTTCAGGCAGTTGAACAAAATAATGTTTATAAAAAAGCAACGCTGTATATTTATACAAAAACACCTGTAAGAATATACGGTGCAGAGTGAACAAGACTTCAGATAAGCGCGTTATTTGCCGCAGAATAATATTTTTACGCAAATACTCCGATTATGGCGGCATCAGCGCAATGCACTGGACATCAGCGCGATAAGCACGAGCCACGGTTCTGCACGGCTCTTCACGTCTTGCTGGAAAGCCTCTTTCGGGGTGTGGAAAAGGCTTTTCCGCATCATGGGAGAGCCGTTGTCATCACACGGAAACACGCTTCCGGCACCGCCAAAGAGCCCGTCCGGCACGCGACGGTGAGTACTGTCGGCACGCAACATGTATTTTCATGCGCCATTTATACATCTTTCTGGAGTTACGGTTTCTATTTTCCGATTTTATTTTGTCAAATTATTTTACCGTCAGAAACGTATGAATATTCATTTTCTACCGACACTTACAGCCCCTGCATGCACCGTATACGACAACTCAAGACCCACAACCGGCATCATCAGACGTTTACGCATGTCGCTTCCCGGCTTCTCCCTTACACTGCAAGTCATAAACAAACAGCGCAAGCCCGCCTTCTGATAAATGTCTGAAGACCGGCTTGCGCCATCCATGCAAAAGCCATATGCCAGTCCGGAATAGTGATTCAGTCCGGCATACGTACATCATCCGGCAACCGTGCTGCCCACATACGAGGCGCACATGTCGGCGCAACGCTCACCGTCCACACCCGCCGACACGATGCCTCCTGCATACCCTGCCCCCTCACCGCAGGGGAAAAGACCTTTCAGTCTGACATGCTGCAGTGTGTCGGCAGACCGGAGTATGCGCACCGGTGACGACGTACGGGTCTCCACGGCTATGAGCACCGCATCGTTGGTGAGGAAACCGTGGCTTGTCTGTCCGAACTTTCTGAATCCTTCCTGCAGACGTCTGCCAACATGAGGCGGCAGCCAGAAATGTAGAGGTGAGGATATAAGCCCCGGAGCATAACTGCTTTTAGGCAGATCGTAAGACAGCCGTCCACCAACAAAGTCTGCCATGCGCTGCGACGGAGCCGTCTGCCTCATGTTGCCCTGCTGCCAGCACACGCGCTCCAGTTCTTCCTGAAAGAGCATCATCTTCAGCCGTCCGTAGCCCTCGACATCCTCAGGACGAGTCTCCACCACCATTCCGCTGTTAGACCACTGTGTGCCCCGGTTGCTCGGACTCATGCCGTTTACAACAATCTGTTGCGGACCCGTGGCGGCAGGAATGACAAATCCGCCCGGACACATACAGAACGAATACACACCACGACCGTCAACCTGTGTGACGAAACTGTACTCGGCAGCCGGCAGATACTTTCCCCGACCGTTCTTATTGTGATACTGTATGCGGTCTATAAGTGCCGCAGGATGCTCCAGACGCACCCCTACGGCTAAGCCCTTCGGCTCCATCTCTATGCCTGTCCGGTCGAGATAGCGGTAGACATCGCGCGCGGAGTGACCCGTGGCAAGAATCACCGGACCGCGGAAAGTGAGCTCTCTGCCTGTAGTCAGGTCTACAGCCTCAATCCCGTCCACTGTGTCACCGCTTACGAGAAGACCGGTCATCTTTGTGCTGAAGTGCACTTCTCCACCACATCCGAGTATGGTGTTGCGCATGTTCTCTATCACTCGCGGCAGCTTGTCGGTGCCTATGTGCGGATGAGCGTCCGCGAGTATCGACGGCGAAGCTCCATGCTGGCAGAACACGTTGAGAATCTTCTCTGTGTTGCCACGTTTCTTCGAGCGTGTATAAAGCTTTCCGTCGGAGTAGGCTCCGGCACCTCCCTCACCGAAACAATAGTTGCTCTCACCGTCCACCTTATGCGTTCTGGTGATGAGCGAGAGGTCTGTCTTGCGCTCGCGCACATTCTTTCCGCGCTCTATCACCACAGGGCGCAATCCTAATTCTATCAGTCTGAGCGAGGCGAACAGTCCTCCCGGTCCCTCCCCCACCACAATCACCTGCGGACGCCCCGACACATCGCGGTATTCGGTGTGCCTGTACACGTCGTCCTGAGGCATCTCGTTGACATACACGCGCACCGTCAGATTGACATACACTGTGCGCTGCCGCGCGTCAATGCTCCTGCGCAAGACCCGCACTCCGTATATGGTGCGTATGTCGATGCCCCGGTCGCGGGCTATATAGTCCTTTATTGTCTGTTCCGATGCTGCCTGCTGCGGCAGCACACGTATCTGGAATTCATGTGTCATATGTATGCTGATAATGTTAAGTTTGACTTTTATGATGTCATTAATCCTGCAAAAATAATCAATTATTGTCTAATTTCGTTGGTGATATTTATAATTATTTTTAACTTTGCCAGCATTGTGTGACATAATCACATTTCGGAAAATACACGTCGGACGAGAAATCCGCAGACCGGCTCTCCTTTGTATCGAGAGCAATGAAACGGGTGGCGTAAGGCATGTACCGCTTCCTTAACAAAGTTATTCACGAACTCCACTTTTGTTCAGTGGCATAAAATCAATTTACAGGAAAATGAAAGTATTGAAGTTTGGCGGAACATCTGTAGGTTCCGTAAAAAGCATTCTGAGCCTTAAACGCATTGTAGAGAAAGAAGCCGAAAGCCAGCCGGTGATAGTAGTTGTAAGCGCTCTCGGCGGAATAACAGACAAGCTTATTGTGACGGCAAGACTCGCGCTGCAGGGCGACGAGGGATGGCGGAACGAGTTTGAGGCAATGGTAGACCGCCATCACAAGATGATTGACACCATCATCACCGACACCAAAAAACGCGAAGACTTATTCAACACCGTGGACGGGATGTTCGAACAGCTGCGCAGCATATACTACGGAGTGTTCCTCATTCACGATCTGAGCGAGAAAACCCTTGATGCCATCGTAAGCTACGGGGAGCGTCTGAGTTCCAATATAGTTGCGACGCTGATAAGCAAAGCCAGATGGTTTGACGCGAGAGACTTCATAATGACCGAACGTAAAAACGGAAAGCACACGCTGGACAGCGAGGTCACGGCGAGACTTGTGCGCAAGGCGTTCCACGACCTGCCGCGCATATCGCTCGTACCGGGATTCATCAGCCGCGACAAGTCGTCGGGAGAGACAACCAATCTCGGCAGGGGCGGAAGCGACTACACCGCAGCCATCATCGCCGCCGCGCTCGACGCATCGATTCTGGAGATATGGACCGACGTGGACGGATTCATGACCGCCGACCCGAGAGTGATAAAAACAGCATACACCATAAACGAGCTGAGCTATATAGAAGCCATGGAGCTGTGCAACTTCGGTGCCAAAGTGATATATCCGCCGACAATATATCCGGTGTGCGTAAGAAACATACCGATAAAAGTAAAGAACACATTCAACCCGTCAAGCGAGGGGACTACAATAAAGAACAAGATTGCCAACGACAGCAAACCGATAAAAGGAATATCGAGCATCAGCGGAACCACACTCATCACTGTGACCGGTTTGTCAATGGTGGGAGTCATTGGTGTGAACCGGAGAATATTCACCGCGCTCGCCGACAACGGCATAAGCGTGTTCATGGTGTCACAGGCGTCGTCGGAGAACTCCACGTCCATAGGTGTGAGAGACGAAGACGCACGGTCGGCGGTAAGCGTGCTCGACAGGGAATTTGCCAAGGAGATTGAGACCGGAGCGATGTTTCCGATGCACGCGGAGAGCGGTCTGGCGACAATAGCAGTGGTCGGGGAAAACATGAAACACACTCCGGGCATTGCCGGAAAACTGTTCGGAACGCTCGGACGAAGCGGCATCAGCGTGATAGCATGCGCACAGGGAGCGTCGGAGACAAACATTTCTTTCGTGGTAGACGGACGGTTCCTGCGAAAGGCACTCAACGTGATACACGACTCTTTCTTCCTTTCCGAGTACAAGGTGCTCAACCTTTTCATATGCGGTGTGGGCACCGTAGGAGGCAAACTGATAGAACAGATAAGAGACCAGTATGAGAAACTGAAGACAGACCGGGGACTCAAACTGAACGTTGTGGGCATAGCAAGCTCCAAGAAAGCAATATTCAACCGCGACGGAATCAATCTTGACACTTACCGTGACGAACTTTACAGGGCTAAAGACAGCAACAACTCGCAACTGCTGAAGGAAGTCATAGGCATGAATATATTCAACAGCGTGTTTGTGGACTGTACGGCAAGCAAAGAGGTGGCGTCGTTCTACCAGCTCCTGCTCGAACACAACGTATCGGTGGTGGCTGCAAACAAGATAGCCGCCTCGTCAGACTACCAGAGTTATATAAAACTGAAGAGGACGGCTCTGGCACGTGGCGTGAAGTTCCTTTTCGAGACAAACGTGGGTGCAGGACTGCCTATCATCGGAACAATAAACGACCTTATAAACTCCGGAGATAAAATATTGAAGATAGAGGCAGTGCTGAGCGGCACTCTCAATTTCATATTCAACGAGATTGCAGCCGACGTACCGTTCTCCGAAACGGTGCGAAGGGCAAAGGAACAGGGCTACAGCGAGCCTGACCCGCGTATAGACCTGAGCGGCACCGATGTTATAAGAAAGCTCGTGATTCTTGCACGTGAGGCAGGATACAGGGTGGAACAGGACGATGTGGAGAAGAATCTGTTCATTCCGTCTTCTTACTTCAATGGCTCGGTGGAGGATTTCTGGGAAAGACTGCCGATGCTTGACACGGAGTTTGAGGAACACCGCAAGAAACTCGAGGAAGAAGGACGGCACTGGCGCTTTGTGGCGACAATGGATCACGGAAAGACCAACGTCAGCCTGAAGGAAGTGGACCGCAACCATCCGTTCTACAATCTTGAGGGCAGCAACAACATCGTCCTGCTCACAACAGAACGGTATAAGGAATATCCTATGCTCATACAAGGATATGGAGCGGGAGCAAGCGTGACCGCAGCAGGAGTGTTCGCAAACATCATGTCTATAGCTAACATCTGACGACTATGAAACACATTATAATATTAGGAGACGGTATGGCAGACCATCCGGTTGAACGTCTTGGCGGAAAGACTCTTTTACAGTATGCCGACACTCCGTATATGGACATGCTGGCAAAGAACGGACGCACCGGTCGTCTCATAACAATCCCGGAGGGATTCCAGCCGGGCAGCGAGGTGGCTAACACGGCTATTCTCGGCTATGACCTCAATGAGGTGTACGAGGGACGCGGACCTCTCGAGGCTGCGTCAATAGGATATGACATGAGGGCAGACGATATGGCAATGCGTTGCAACATCATCACTCTGGCAGACGGGAGAATAAAAAACCACCACGGAGGGCATCTTACCACGGAGCAAAGCGATATTCTCATAAAATATCTTGACAGACAACTCGGCAATGAGGATATAAAGTTCATCACAGGAATACAATACAGACATCTTTTAATAATAAGAGGTGGCAACAAACACATTGTATGCGCTCCTCCGCACGACCATCCGGAGGAAGAATGGAGGCAGCTGATGGTAAGACCTGAGCACGGATGGGAAAACCGCAGGGACGGTGACAGAATGACTGCACAGCAGACTGCCGACATAATAAACACGCTTATATTGAAGTCGCAGCAGCTTCTGGAGCAGCACCCGTTCAACAAGGAGCGTGCCGCACAACAGAAAGACGCAGCCAACAGCATATGGCCGTGGAGCGGCGGATACCGACCCAAGATGGACACACTGCAACAGATGTATCCGCAAATAAAGGAAGGCGACGTAATCTCAGCGGTAGACCTGATAAGAGGTATAGGACGTTATGCAGGGCTCAACCGGGTGACAGTGGAGGGCATGACAGGGCTTGCCGACACTAATTACGAGAACAAGGCGCAGGCTGCGATAGACATGTTGAGACAGCACGACTTCGTGTATCTGCATGTGGAAGCAAGCGATGAGGCTGGACACGACGGTGATCTGGAACTGAAACTGAAGACAATAGAGAATCTTGACAGACGAATTGTGAAACCGGTTTATGAGGAAGTGAGCACTTGGACAGACACCCCTGTATGCATAGCCATACTTCCCGACCATCCCACACCGGTGGAGTTGCGCATTCATGTGGCAGAGCCGGTACCTTTTATTATATGGCATCCGGGCATCACTCCGGACGGTGTGGAGACTTATGATGAAGTGAGTTGTGTCAGCGGCAGCTACGGATTGTTGCGGCTTGAAGAGTTTATGAATAAATTTATGGAACTATGATGTATTACAGCACCAACGGCAAAGCGCCCCTCGCGACACTTGAGGAAGCGGTGGTAAAAGGACTGGCGGGAGACCGCGGACTGTATATGCCGGAAAAAATAAAACGTCTTCCGCGTGAGTTTTACGACAACATAGCGGACATGTCGTTTCATGAAATAGCAATAAAAGTTGCCGATGCATTCTTCGGAGAGGACATTGAGCGTGAGGCTCTTGAGGAAATAGTGCGCGATACGCTCTCTTTTGACTGTCCGGTAGTGAGAGTGACGGACAGCATATACTCTCTTGAACTGTTTCACGGACCCACTCTTGCGTTCAAGGATGTAGGAGCAAGATTCATGGCACGGCTTCTACAGTATTTCATAAAGAAAGAAAACAAAAGAGAAGTGAATGTACTTGTGGCGACAAGCGGTGATACAGGGTCAGCTGTCGCAAACGGTTTTCTTGGCGTTGACGGTATAAATGTATATGTGTTATACCCCAAAGGGAAGGTCAGCAAGATTCAGGAATGCCAGTTCACCACACTCGGGAACAACATCACGGCAATTGAAGTGGACGGTGTCTTTGACGACTGCCAGCGGCTGGTGAAGTCTGCATTCATGGACGAAGAGCTGAACAGGCACATGAACCTTACATCAGCCAACTCGATAAACGTTGCAAGATTCCTGCCGCAGTCGTTCTATTACTTCAACGCATATGCGAGAATGAGACAGTTGGGAAAGGCAGACAAACTGGTTGTATGCGTGCCGAGCGGAAACTTCGGAAACATCACGGCAGCACTGTTCGGTCACGAGATGGGTCTGCCAATACACAGATTCATTGCCGCCAACAATGCAAACGACATATTCTTCAAATATCTACAGACCGGAGAATACAAGCCGATGCCGAGCAAACAGACCATAGCAAACGCCATGGATGTGGGAGACCCGAGCAACTTCGCACGCATATACGATTTGTATAAAGGCTCTTACGACAGGATAAAATCCCTGATTGGCGGTGCCACTTACAGCGACCAGCATATCAGGGATACCATGAGACGCTGTTATAACGAGAACGGATATGTGCTCGATCCGCACGGTGCGTGCGGCTATCAGGCTCTCAAGGATATGCTGGAAGACGGAGAGACTGGAGTGTTCTGCGAGACAGCTCATCCTGCAAAGTTCAAAGAGACTGTCGAGAATGCCATAAACGCGGAGACAGACATTCCTCCAAGACTTGCCGAATTTATGAAAGGAACAAAAGAAAGCGTGAATATGACAAACAGTTTTTCTGATTTCAAGGCTTTCCTGATGGGAAAATGACATTGAAAAGACATAGTAGACAAACAATAATCCGGATATGCAAAATATTCCGGATTATTTGTTTTGATAAATAAATATTTATTATATTTGCAGAAACATAATAACAACTGATATGGTATATTTAAACATACCAGAAGACAAGAATCGATTACTATCTTTCTATCTTGCCACTGAAGAGTATGTCGCAAATAAGTTTGACGATAAGGAATACTTTTTTATGTGGCAGGTGTACCCGACTGTCATATTCGGACGGAACCAACTTATCGAGAACGAAGTGAATCTGGAATACTGCAGAACACACAATATCAGAACGTTCAGACGCAAGAGCGGAGGCGGATGCGTGTATGCAGACATGAGCAATGTAATGCTTTCGTACATAACAGACGAGAACAATGTGAACTTCACATTCAACAAATACATAAACATGATTGTGCTCATGCTCCGCAAACTCGGTGTGAACGCCACTGCAAGCGGGAGGAATGACATAATGATAGACGGGCGTAAAGTGTCGGGAAACGCATTTTATCATACGCCAAGACGCAACATCGTACACGGCACTATGCTTTATGATACAGACATGCAGAACATGGTCGGCAGCATAACACCGTCAGATGCGAAACTCGTAAGCAAGGGTATCAAAAGCGTTAGACAGCACATCACTTTGCTGAAAAACTACATAGACCTGTCTCTTGAGGATTTCAAGGCATTCATGAAGAGGCAGTTGTGTGACGAGGAAATCACTCTGACAGAAAAAGACATTGAGGAAATCAAGGCTCTGGAACAGGAATATCTGTCGCACGATTTTATATACGGCAACAATCCGAAATACAACATCATCAGCAAACGGCGTATTGATAATGTGGGGGATATGGAAATACGCATTGAGATGAAAAACGATATCATAAAGTCGATAAACCTGATGGGCGACTTTTTCATTACCGGAGACATCGATGCAAAAATCATTAAACCGCTGATGAACACACCGCTTGAAAGAGCAAGAATATCTGAAGCACTGCCCGAAACGCTGAACGATGTCATCCATAATCTTGAAAAAGAGGATTTCATAAGTCTCATACTGCAATCTAAAGAACAAAACTTAAACTCATAAAACAATATAATCATGGAAAATAAAAAGACCTGTCTGTATGACAAACATGTAGCCATGGGAGCACTGATGCAACCGTTCGGCGGATTTGAAATGCCTATACAATATTCCACGATCATTGAAGAGCATAACGCAGTACGCAACCATTGCGGTGTGTTTGACGTCTCTCACATGGGTGAAGTCGTTGTTAAAGGACCCGATGCGGAGAAATACGTCAACCACATTTTCACAAACGACATAGCCAACGCTCCCAAAGGACAGATATATTATGGCATGATGTTGTATGAAAACGGTGGTACAGTGGACGACCTTCTCGTATATAAAATGGGAGAAAACGATTTCTTCCTTGTGATAAATGCCGCAAATATAGAAAAGGACTTTGAATGGATGACAAAAAACGCAAGTGGTTTTGACATCGAATTAAAGAACGTTTCGGACGATTACGGACAACTTGCCGTGCAGGGACCGGAATCAGAGAACGTGGTTGAGACAGTACTTGGCATACCGTGCAAGGAACTTGTCTTCTATACCGCAAAAACAGTAGAGAAAGACGGTGAAACTATTATTGTCAGCCGGACAGGATATACCGGTGAGGACGGATTTGAGATATACGGAAGTCAAAACTTCATCCGCCAGCAATGGGACATGCTCATGAAAAGCGGCAAATGCAAGCCATGCGGGCTCGGTTGTCGTGACACTCTGCGCTTTGAGGTGGGTCTGCCTCTATACGGCGACGAGCTTTCAGAGAACATCTCTCCGATAATGGCAGGTCTGGGCATGTTCTGCAAACTTGACAAACAGGAGTTCATAGGCAAAGACGCCATAGCCAGACAAAAGGCAGAAGGCGTCAGCCGGAAACTGGTAGGCATAGAACTGAACGACCGCGCCATACCGCGCCACGGTTACGCAGTGCTTCATGACGGCAAGGAAATAGGTGTCGTGACAACCGGCTATCACACAATCTCTACAGATAAAAGCGTGTGCATGGCTCTTATCGACACCGAGTTCTCAAAGCTTGATACCGAAGTCTCTGTACAGATACGCAAGAAGACATTCGCGGGAAAAGTTGTAAGAAAGAGATTCTACGACAAACACTACAAGAAATAACCGGTCACCGACATCGTAAAGATACTATGGGCATCCCGTAGTATATTGTAAACTGAGATACAACAATAAAGTAATAACAAATTAATAAACTTAAAACAATATGTCAAAAGTAATTGAAGGACTTTACTATGCAGAGTCACACGAATATGTTAAGGTAGATGGCGATTATGGCTATATCGGTATAACAGACTATGCGCAGCACGCGTTGGGCAACATAGTTTATGTTGATATGCCTGAGGTTGACGACGAAGTGGAAGCCGGCGAGGACTTCGGAGCGGTGGAAAGTGTAAAAGCCGCCAGCGATCTGATTTCTCCGGTATCAGGTACCGTGGTAGAGATTAACGAGGCTCTGGAGGACAATCCCGAACTCATAAACAAAGACGCGTTCGCCAACTGGATAATAAAGATAAGCCTGTCAGACAAGAGCGAGCTTGAAAACCTTATGGACGCTGCGGCTTACAGCGCATTATGCGACAAACAAGATTAACCAAACCGAAATGCACTGTAAGAAATAACTCCAGTGCATTTCTTTTTTTCAGTCATCCCTAATATCAGAAAATATGGCATACAAATATTTTCCACATACAGAAAAAGATATAGCCACAATGCTGGAAAAAATCGGGATAAGCTCACTGAAAGAGCTTTACGCCGATGTTCCAGACAGCATCATGTTCAAAGGCGAATATAATATCGATGAAGCCAAGAGCGAAATCGAAATCAGAAACTATTTCAAACAGCTGTGCGAAAAGAACAAGTTGCTCACAGTGTTTGCCGGTGCCGGCTCATACGACCATTACACTCCGGCTGTAATACCAAGCATCATCAGCCGTTCGGAATATCTGACAAGCTACACTCCCTATCAGGCTGAAGTGTCGCAAGGAACACTGCATTATATATTCGAATATCAGAGTATGATGGCAGAACTCACGGGAATGGATATCTCAAACGCATCTATGTATGACGGCAGCACCGCAACCGCAGAAGCCGTACTGATGGCTAAAGCGTCCACCAAAAAGACGGATAAGGTGCTCGTTTCATCGACCATAGACCCCAAAATACTAAATGTAGTGCGCACATATGCCCACTTTCACGGCATAGAAATAAAGATGATAAGCCAGAAGGACGGCGTTACAGACAAAGCAGACATGGATGCCTTTCTGGCAGAAGGAGGCGTTGCGGGTGTCGTAGTGCAACAGCCTAATTACTATGGAATAATAGAGGACTATTCCGGATACGCCGAGTCATGCCACAGCAGCAAGGCTCTTTTCATCATGAACAGTGTCGCCGCTGACCTTGCCCTGCTTAAGACTCCGGGCGAATGGGGAGCGGACATAGCCGTAGGCGACGGTCAGTCGCTCGGCATACCGATGAGTTTCGGCGGTCCTTCAGTAGGTTACATGTGCTGTACAGAGAAGCTCATGCGCAAGATGCCGGGCAGGATAGTCGGCAAAACGGTAGACAGCAACGGACAGCGCGCCTTTGTTCTCACTCTTCAGGCACGCGAACAGCACATCCGCCGTCAGAAAGCCACATCAAACATATGCTCTAACGAAAGCCTCATGGCACTGTTCGTGACAATCTACATGTCGCTTATGGGCAAGGAAGGAGTGAAGGAAGCCGCACAGCTTTCTTACTCCGGAGCACATTATCTCTTTGAGAAACTCATCGCCACAGGACATTTCTCACTTGCATACGACCAGCCTTTCTTCAATGAGTTCTGTGTGAAATATGACGGTGACATAGACAAACTGCAAAAGCACTTCATAAAAAACGGATTTCTCGGAGGCGTAAAAGTCAGCGACGACACACTGATGTTTGCCGTTACGGAGAAACGAACAAAGGAAGAAATCGACTCATTCGTTAAAACAGCAAAGGAGGCAACACTATGAACAACAAGCTATATGGAAACCTGATTTTTGAGTTGTCACACGAAGGACGTAAAGGTTACTCGCTGCCTGAGAACACGTTCGGCAATTACGAATTGCCATTATGCGCACGCAGAAAAACCGACGCGGAGCTTCCGCAATGCGACGAGCTCACAGTGGTGCGGCATTACACAAACCACAGCGAAAACAATTTCGGTGTGAACAACGGATTCTATCCGCTGGGCAGCTGCACAATGAAATACAATCCGATAGTCAATGAAGAGACTGCCGCAATGCCCGGATTCGCCGCGCTCCACCCGCTTCAGCCGGCAGAGACATGCCAAGGCGCGCTTGAGGCTTACTACAACATGCAGAAGGCACTGTCCGACATAACAGGTCTGAGCGAGTTCACTCTCAATCCGTTTGCCGGAGCACACGGTGAGCTGACAGGTCTTATGATTATCCGTGCCTACCATCAGCACAACAAAGACCATAAGCGCACGAAGGTTCTCGTGCCCGACTCAGCCCACGGCACCAACCCCGCATCTGCCGCAGTGTGCGGTCTGGAAGTGGTGGAAGTGAAAAGCACGCCAGACGGACTTGTAGATGTGGACGACCTGAAAACACATCTTGATGACACCATCGCTGCAATGATGATGACCAACCCCAACACCCTCGGTCTGTTCGAAAGCGATATTCCAGAGATAGCACGTCTCGTACACGAGTGCGGAGCACTAATGTATTACGACGGAGCCAACCTCAATCCTATGCTTGGAGCATGTCGTCCGGGTGACATGGGATTCGACGTCATGCACATAAACCTTCACAAGACATTCTCCACCCCTCACGGAGGAGGCGGTCCGGGCTCCGGTCCTGTGGGCGTAGGCAAGGGTCTCGAGCAGTTCCTGCCACGTCCGAGAGTGGTTAAGGACGGCTCTGAATACAAAATGGACACAGAATATGCCGGCATCAGCGTGGGAGAGTTTCTCGGCAACTTCGCAACAATGCTGCGCGCATACACATACATCCTGTCGCTCGGCAAGGAGAACCTGCCTATGGTAGGACCGCTCGCTACACTCAACGCAAACTACATCAAGGAATCGCTCAAGGACGCATACGAACTGCCTATCACAGGAGTCTGCAAACACGAATTTGTGTTCAACGGTCTTAAAGACAAGAGCACGGGCGTAACTACAATGGATGTGGCAAAACGTCTGCTCGACTATGGATACCACGCACCGACCATCTACTTCCCTCTTCTCTTCCATGAGGCAATGATGATAGAGCCGACCGAGAACGAGAGTATCGACACGCTCGACTGCTTCATCGACGTCATGCACCGCATAGCAAGGGAAGCCGCGGAGACGCCGGATATTGTCAAGACCGCCCCGCACAACACTCCTATAGGGCGTGTTGATGATGTCTTGGCTGCAAAACATCCGATACTGACATACAAGCAGATGATTTCAGATACACAGGACAATGGTTAAAACTGATCTTATAATAATAGGTAGCGGTCCGGGCGGATACCGTTCGGCATGCTATGCCGCCGCACGCGGACTGTCGGTCACTGTATTTGAATCGGCAGAGGCAGGCGGAACATGTCTCAACTGCGGCTGTATACCGACAAAATCACTGTGCCGCAACGCCGAGGTTATAGACACTCTGCGCGACGCATCCGCTTTAGGACTCGAATCGCTGAGCTACTCTCTCGACTTCGGAAAGATAATGGAGCGTAAGAACTCTGTAGTAGCGCAGCTGCGCAACGGTGTCGAGACAATCATGAGGACACCGGGAATAACGTTTGTCAACAAGAAAGCCAAACTGACATCCGGACACACTGTGGTCACGGATGAGGAAGAATACACTGCCGGTGACATCATAATCGCCACGGGCTCGCACGCAAAGATTCCACCGATAAAGGGCGCGCAGCTCCAAGGAGTCGTCACTTCCACCGAACTGCTCGACATCCCCTCCGTTCCCAAACGTCTGTGCATAGTAGGCGCAGGAGTGATAGGCATGGAGTTCGCCTCAGCTTTCAGCAGTTTCGGGAGTGAGGTTACGGTAGTGGAGTTTATGAAAGAGGCACTTCCGACACTCGACAGCGACATAGCCAAACGTCTGCGCCAGACAATAGGCAAGCGCGGAGTGACCTTCCACATGCAGACTGCCGTGAAAGAGATAGAGGAGAAAACAGACAGCTGCGGAGCACGGGTCCTCAACGTGATAACAGACAAAAAGGGCAAAACTCTTGAAGTGGAGGCGGACACAGTGCTCATAGCCACGGGACGCTCGGCAAACACCGACGGCCTCGGACTCGAGGAGGCAGGCATCGAGTACGACTCCAAAGGCATACATACAGATGATGATTTCGCCACCAACGTGCCTCACATATATGCCATAGGCGACGTTAACGGGAAGTGCATGCTTGCCCATGCCGCCACGTTTCAAGGCATACATGTTGTGAACCACATACTCGGAACACCAGACGGGATACGTCCGGACATAATGCCTTCGGCTATATTCACCAATCCTGAAGCCGCATCCGTAGGACTGAGCGAGGACCGGTGCAAAGAGCTCGGACTGGAATACACATGCAAGAAGGGCTTCTTCAGGTCAAACGGAAAGGCTCTCGCCATGAACGAGACTGACGGAATGGTGAAACTCATAAGCGATTCCGACGGCAGGATAATAGGATGTCACATGTTCGGAGCGCACGCTTCCGACATGGTTCAGGAGATAACGGCACTTATGAACGCTGGTGTCACGACCAGCCGCCTTGCTGAAATAATACACATCCACCCCACTCTCTCCGAGATACTTTGCGACATGTGTCTCGGCTGACCGTAACTCACATATGTCCGGCTACGGATACAGGACGTGCACATGACACGCCTGTAGCTGCAGCCGGACATTTTTTCACGTCCCCAGATTCTGATTTCATCAAAGAAACACATTTGTTTCTTACCAATGTTTTTTATTTTTTAATAAAACAGGCTGCACTCGGCAATCTGAAAGCAAGCTTTCATTGTGCTCGTTGACACTGCTTTTAAATAAAACAGGCTGCACTCGACAATCTGAAAGCAAGCTTTCATTGTGCTCATTGGCACTGCTTTTAAATAAAACAGGCTGCACCCGACAATCTGAAAGCAAGCTTTCATTGCGCTCGTTGGCACTGTTTTATAACAAGGCAAGACATTGATGCCTGTATTTCGTTTGGCACAATATTTGCATAATCAACGGCAGAAGAAATCAGTTAAAAAACATATTCACATTATGCAGAAAGGAAATATAGGGGTTACGACAGAGAACATCTTCCCCGTGATAAAAAAGTTTCTCTATTCCGATCATGAGATATTCCTGCGCGAGATGGTGTCAAACGCTGTAGACGCGACACAGAAAATCAAGACACTGGCAGAGCGCGGTGACTTCAGCGGAGAGCTCGGAGATCTGACCGTACGGATAAGTCTCGACGCCGACAAAGGCACACTGACATTCAGCGACAACGGCATCGGTATGACCGAAGAGGAGATAGACAAATACATCAATCAGATAGCCTTCTCCGGCGTAAACGATTTCCTCGACAAATATAAGGATAATGCCAACGCCATAATAGGACACTTCGGCCTCGGCTTCTACTCGTCGTTCATGGTGAGCAAGAAGGTGGAGATTGTCACGAAGAGCTACAAGGAAGGCTCCAAGGCAGTGAAATGGAGCTGCGACGGAAGCCCTGAGTTTGAAATCACAGATGCCGAGAAAGAGACCCGCGGCTCAGACATCATACTATACATAGATGACGACTGCAAGGAGTTCCTCGACAAATACAAGATTCAGGAACTGCTCAACAAGTACTGCAAATTCATGCCTGTGCCAGTGGCATTCGGTAAAAAGACCGAGTGGAAAGACGGAAAACAGGTGGATACTGCCGAGGACAACATCATCAACAGCGTGGAACCGTTGTGGACAAAAGCCCCGAGCACACTGAAAGACGAGGACTACAAGTCGTTCTACCGCACTCTATATCCAATGCAGGACGAACCGTTGTTCTGGATACACCTCAACGTTGACTATCCGTTCAACCTCACCGGAATACTGTATTTCCCCCGAATACACTCCAATCTCGAACTGCAGCGCAACAAGATACAGCTCTACTGCAATCAGGTTTTCGTCACCGATCAGGTGGAAGGCATAGTTCCTGAGTTCCTCACACTGCTCCACGGAGTGATCGACTCTCCGGACATTCCGCTCAACGTAAGCCGTTCTTATCTGCAGAGCGATGCCAACGTGAAGAAGATATCAACCTATATCACAAAGAAGGTTGCCGACCGTCTGAACAGCATCTTCCAGGAAAACCGCAAGGAATATGAGGAGAAATGGGACTCACTGAAGATATTCATAAACTACGGTATGCTCTCCAAGGACGACTTCTACGACCGCGCGAAGGACTTCGCACTGTTCAAGGATACCGACGGAAAGTACTTCACTTACGACGAATACAAGACGCTCATCAAGGAAAACCAGACCGACAAGGACGGTCAGACAGTATATCTGTATGCCAACGACAAGGAAGGTCAGTACAGCTACATCGAAGCTGCGAAGGCTAAGGGATACAGTGTGCTGCTGCTCGACGGACAGCTTGACGTGCCTATGATATCCATGCTGGAGCAGAAATTTGAGAAGAGCCGCTTCACACGTGTGGACAGCGACACCATCGACCGTCTGATAATAAAGGATGAGAACAAGGACTCCGACCTCGATTCTGACAGCAGCGACAATCTGTCACAGGTGTTCCGGTCGCAGATGCCTAAGCTCGACAAGACCGAGTTCAACATCGAAGTTCAGGCTCTCGGCGACCAGACGCTGCCGGTGCTCATTACACAGAGCGAATACATGAGGCGTATGAAAGACATCAGCCAGTATCAGACGGGCATGGCATTCTATGCTCAGATGCCTGACTCTTACACCATAGTGCTCAACAGCGACCACAAGCTCATAAAGAGCATACTTGAGGATGAGAAGGCAAAATGCGCCGAACAGCTCAAGCCCGTCGACAGCGAGATAAAGGGACTTGAGGCTCGTCTCGCCGCGCTCCGTCAGACACAGAACGGCAAAAAGCCAGAGGAAATAACCCAGGAGGAGAAAGACGATGTCAAGAACACGGAGAAGTCGGTTGCCGAGCAGCGCGACAAGAAGAAGCAGATTATTGCCGACTACGCAAAGGACAACAGAATAGTGCATCAGCTCATAGACCTTGCGCTGCTTCAGAACGGCATGCTCAAGGGCGCGGCTCTCGACTCGTTCCTCAAACGTTCGGTCGACCTTATCGGCTGATTGCACCTTATGAACAGACATTGTGCGCGGCGGTAATGCCACTGGCGCATACAGACATAACCCCCGGACTGTCTTCACCACACGACAGTCCGGGCTTTTTTATGTCCGGATCAGTTTGGCACCAATACGTGACAGCACACCGCATACAACACGATTCATGGCATCTGTCTGCACACGACAGCAAGTACATGCCGTCAGGCAATACAGCCCTAAATGCATATTTATGCGTTTCTGTCAGTAAAATATTTTGACATTTGAAATCAGAGAAATAGGTTCTGCTGACCACCGTAAACCATATTTCCTCTTCACTTCCGGTCTTTTACAACGTTAAAAACACCGTTTTACAGTCCATTCCCTACACCATCTGTTTACAGAAAAGCCTTTATCGTCACGTCACAAAGGCGTTCCCGTCCTGCGGAACAGGCTTTTTCATGATGCGGAAAAGCCTTTCCTGTGTCATGAAAGAGCCCGTTTCACATTATCATAACACACATATTCCGGTACTGAGACAGGCAAAGCACTGACTGTCAAAGCATTGCAACATTCCCTCAAAACTCGCGTATTTGTGGCAGAATAAGCATCGCCGTCAGAAAACCGCGCTCTCGCGGAGTTGTCGATGTATGATTATGCAAAGCCAATTTGGAATTGCATAAATATTCAATCAGTAGAAGTGCAGGTGTGCGGCATGTTCTCAGGCGGGACACAACAAGAGATGACACATATTATTGAAGTATCTGCCGTTCATTCACAACCGTCATTCACTGATGTAAGAAGATGTCATACACTGCAGACGCGCAACTGTTCTGATATACTGTATCATCATCACATCGCCTCTGCTTACGCCTCTTCATAATATCACACACATTGCGCTATATATCCGTATTTACACAACATTACACCCATAATATATCCCTTATATACAGAAACGGAAAATATGAACATACAGTGCGAAAATGTCATAACGCTCATAAGCACGAAACAGCCTACCTTTGCAGCGGATAAATGAAATAAAAAACATGAAGAGACTATTATCAACACTTGCGTTCGCCTGTACGCTTTTCACCATTAAAGCACAGGACACACTGACGCTGGAACAATGCATCCGCATTGGCATTGAGAACAACCTGTCGCTGCGAACAAAGCGCAACGATGTAATGAAAGGTAAGCACAGCATCTCCGAGAACCGCGCACGGCTGCTGCCGCAAATCAACGCGGTAGTGTCTATGAGCGACAACTTCAATCCGCCGGTGTCTGTCACAGACGGTTCAGCCTACGGCAACAAGTATAATGTGACAAAGACTCTGCAATATAACGCCTCGGCGGGAATAAAGCTGCAGATGCCTCTCTATAATCAGACTCTGCTCACAGCACTTGACATAACAAAGATGACGGCACGTATCAACCGGCTGTCATACGACAAGGCGCGCAACGACCTCATAGAACAGATAACCAGTATATACTATCTTGCACAGAGCACTGCCGAACAGATAGAAATAGTAAAAGCCAACATAGAGCGCCTGAAGGAGCTGAAGAACATCACAACGGCATTCTTCGACAACGGCATGGCTATGGAGGTGGACGTGAAGCGCGTCAACATCAACCTCGAGAATCT
Organism: Leyella lascolaii; assembly: GCF_900079775.1. GTDB lineage: Bacteria > Bacteroidota > Bacteroidia > Bacteroidales > Bacteroidaceae > Prevotella > Prevotella lascolaii. Next base: position 142,203 of record NZ_LT556035.1, read on the forward strand.
GCTGGTGCAGCACGATAACGCCAAGACCATGCTCTCCCAACAACTCAACATGCTGAAGTATGTCATGGACTATCCTGCCGGCAACGACATCACTCTGACAACCGTAAACACAGAAACAGTGGAACAGGTGGAGCCTGGCGGACTCGACGAGTCGTTGCCCGAGCTACAGCAACTGAGGGAGAAGAGCGAACTTGCCGCACGCCAGCAGAAGCTTATCAGTCAAGGTTATCTGCCATCACTCACACTGACCGGCAACTTCTCCTACTCCGCTTTTACTGACAGATTCAGCAATTGGTTTCACTCCGGACCGTCGAATCATTGGTACAACTCTTCGGGACTGGGCATCACTCTGAACGTACCGATATTCGACGGACTCGAGAAACGCTCGAAGATACGTAAGGCAAAGCTCGACACGGAGAACGCCCGCATAGCCTACGACGATGCTCTGAAAGGTCTGCGCATGCAATATCTCAATGCCGCCGACGAGCTTACGAACAGTCGGCGCAATCTCACCAAGCAGCGCGACAACTACCGTCTTGCCGAGGATGTGTATGCTGTCACGACCGACCGCTACCGCGAAGGCATCGCCTCAATGACCGAGGTGCTGCAGGACGAGATGCGTATGAGTGAGGCGCAGAACAACTACGTGACTGCTCACTACAACTACCGCATAACCAGTCTGTCGTTGCTGAAACTCACAGGGCGTCTCGACTCGCTCCTAAAATGAACATGTCACAGCAGTGATTTTATTCAACATAAAATAAGATAATAAACCGACAATCCCAAAAAACAAAACAATGGAAACCAAAAACAACAACATACAGCACTCCGACACTCTGAAACAGAAAGCAGCAAAACTGAGAAAGCAGCGCATGCGTCAGCGTCTGGCAAGCGCATTCGGAATAATAATCATCATGTGCGGAATAGTGAAGACCGCCACGGTTTTCATTAACTACAAAAGCACGGAGACAAGCGACGATGCGCAGATAGAGCAATACATATCACCGGTTAACCTGCGCGCATCCGGCTATATAAAGAAGGTGTGTTTCACGGAGCATCAGAACGTGAAGAAAGGCGACACACTTCTGATTCTCGACAACCGCGAATACCGCATACGGGTAATGGAGGCAGAGGCTGCGCTGAAGGACGCTCTGGCTGGCGCGTCGGCAATAGGACAGTCGCTTCAGACATCGGAGGCGTCGGCATCGGTGTATGAGTCGTCAATAGATGAGGTGAAGATTCGTCTGGCGAAACTTGAGAAAGACCGCACACGCTATCAGAACCTGCTCGACCGCAACGCCGCCACTCCCATACAGCTGGAACAGATAGAGACCGAATATGAGGCTACGAAGAAAAAGCTCGACGGACTCGTGAGACAGCGGAAGGCAGCCATGTCTGGTGTAAGCGAGGTGTCGGTACGCCGCAAGAGTTCGGAAGCGGCGATAGAGCGTGCGCGTGCCGCTCTCGAGATGGCACGTCTCAACCTCTCCTATACGGTTGTTACCGCTCCGTGCGACGGCAAGCTCGGTCGCCGGACAGTGGAGGAAGGACAATACGTCCCTGCCGGACAGACTCTGACATACATCATGCCTGACACACAAAAATGGGTGATAGCCAACTTTAAGGAGACACAGATAGAGAACCTGCACGTAGGACAGGAGGTGGCGGTAACGGTGGACGCTCTGGACGGACGTGAGTTCAAAGGACGTGTAACGGCAATCTCCGGAGCCACCGGTTCTAAATACTCACTCGTCCCGACGGACAATTCAGCCGGAAACTTCGTGAAAATCCGCCAGCGCGTACCGGTAAGAATTGACTTCGACAACCTGTCGGCGAAGGACAACGCACGCCTTGCCGCCGGAATGATGGTGGTGGTGAAAGCAAGGATTGACTGACATTACGGCACGTCATAAACAAAATATCGGAATAAGGCAGACAGCCTGCTAAAAACAATAAGAAATGAAACAAAATGCAATAAGCGTCAACTGTGGGGCCAGATACAGGAACTATCCGTTCTATGACTGGATGCCGAAACCGCTCGGAATAACCATTCTCATACTGCTGTTCATACCTATCCTTACCGTCGGAGGTGTATACACAGCCAACAGCGGCGAGATGATGAGCGGGTTGGGAATACAGTCGGAGCACATACAGTTTGCCGGATTCGCCACATCAATAGGCATGGCGGCATTCTCACCTTTCTTCTATCAGGTGGTGTGCATACGTCGCGAGAAGATGACATGCGTCATAGGATTCTCCATAATGTACGTTCTGAGCTACGTGTGTGCCGTCACCGACAGCATATTCGTCATTGCCCTGTGCAGCCTTGTGATGGGTTTTCTGCGCATGACTCTTATGATGGTCAACCTGTTCACGCTCATACGGTATGCCTTCGGCATGGAAGCGACACAGAACATAACGCCTGGCAACGAGCCTGCCGATGAGGAAGGATGGGATCGTCTGGACTCTGAGAAAGGCAAAAGCATGCCGATAATCTATCTGTTCTTCATGATTCTCGGTCAGCTGGGCACGTCACTCACGGCATGGCTTGCATACAGATACCGGTGGCAAGACGTTTACTTCTACATGATGGGCATGACACTCGTCGCCTTACTCACCGTGTTCGTGACTATGCCTCACCACACCTACAACAGCCGGCGCGTCCCTATAACGTTCAGCAAGTTCGGCAATGTGGCAGTGTTCTGTTCGATGATGACATGCGGAATATACGTACTCGTCTATGGAAAGACACTCGACTGGTTTGCCGACCCGACGATAGTTCGCTCCACGATACTTACAATCGTCTTTGCCGCAGTGTTCGTCTATATGGAAATGTCGCGCCGTTCGCCCTACTTCATTATGGAAGTGTTCCGTCTGCGCACCATCAACGTCGGCATCATACTGTTTCTTCTGCTCATGGTGTTCAATACAAGCTCTATGTTTGTCAGTATGTTCACCGGTGTGGGAATGTCCGTAGACAACTGGCAGAACGCCTCACTGGGCAACTGGAGCATTGCCGGATACTTCACCGGAGCCGTCATAGCCATAGCTCTCGGTTCGAAGAACGTGAAGCTGAAATATCTCTTCGCCATAGGTTTCCTGCTCATCGGAGCCTCCTCAATATTCATGTATTTCGAGGTGCAGACGGCTGGTCTGTACGAAAGGATGAAGTATCCGGTCATCATACGTTCGGCAGGTATGATGCTGATATATTCTCTCGCAGCCGTATACGCCAACCAACGCATGCCATACAAATATCTGTCCACATGGATATGCATAATGCTCAGCGTACGCATGGTTGTCGGTCCGGGCATAGGATCTGCGCTTTATTCCAACGTGATGCAGCATCGGCAGCAACATTATGTGACGATGCTTGCACAGGATTTCGACCGCACAGACACACAGACGGCAGCCGACTACGACCGTACGGCATACGGTATGCGCATGCAGGGAAGCAGCGGGACCGACGCCGAGAACGTGGCTGCCATGTCTGTAAAAGGCAAAGTACAGGTGCAGGCAACACTGTCCGCCATAAAGGAAATGTCGGGATGGACATTCTATGGCTGTATGATTTCAATGCTCTTCGTACTCATTTATCCATACAGAAAGAGGAATTTATCTGCTTGGCATGACTCAAACCCGAATCGGTCATTAAAACGCCGATAAAAGATTTCAGGTTTATTGTCAGCTCATCATCCTTCTTCCGCACTGCTGCCGTCATCTTGTCGTCCCGCTTTTTACCGGTGTAGCCCGCTACATCTTCGATAAAGCAGAATACAATTTGACTGACATCAGCACGAAACAAGAATGGAAGTTTAATGACATATTCGGGTTAAAGGTCTGCCAAGTCAGATAAATTTATTATCTTAGCGGCAACAAAGAGAATGCAAGGCGAGTGCAACAGCAAGACGGGAAAACAGAGTTTTACCGGTCTTGATACTGCCGAGCCGCAGCTTATCTTATACAAAGAGAATGCAAGGCGAGTGCAACAGCAAGGCGGGAAAACAGAGTTTTACCAGACTTGATACTGCCGAGCCGCAGCTTATCTTATACAAAGAGAATGCAAGGCGAGTGCAACAGCAAGACGGGAAAACCGAGTTTTACAGGTCTTGATACTGCCGAGCCGAAGCTTATCTTATACAAAGATAATGCAAACGAGCGGAAAAAGAGCTTGCTCTTGTTTTCCCGAGTGCAGCTTATCTTATGCAAAACATCAGCCGCCATGGACAATATACCTTACTTGAACGATGCCACACGACTGGCACGACTGCATGAATGTATGGAAAACAGAGCCGACGTATGCTCGTCGGGAGGCGTGGTATCCGACTTCCCGCAGCGCATGTACGACGGTTTCATCAACTTCGGCATTGGTCTGATAGTATGTCATGAGGGTGATTTTGACTTCATCCTGTCAGACAAAACGTATACGGCAAAACACGGCGAGACCGTATTCATGACAGAACACACCTATTTCCGCATCGTCAGAAAGTCGCGGCAGTTGCAGGCAAGTATCATAATCTACAAGACAGAACCCATACGCTACGTCATAGGAACAATCGTACAGTCTGTACAGATATACGCAAGAATGTCGCCCGAGCTGCCATGTGTATGGTCCACCGGGTGTGAAAACGACATCTCCCGATACATTTCACTTATAGGAAATGATGCTCCTCAGCCTGAAAACATGTTTGCCGCAAGCGAGCAGAAGATGCTTCTCATGTCGCTCACATACCGCTTGTGCAGAATCTTCAGCAACAAGTTCTTCGCGGAAGGCTCGTCCAACGCACGTCGGACTGAGGTGTTTCTCAAACTCATACAGCTCATCGGACGGCATTACATGACTGAACGTGGAGTGGCATTTTATGCCGGTCAGCTGTTTCTTTCGCCCAAGTATCTCTCCGAACTGTCCAAGTCGATGTGCGGATACACCGTCCAGCAACTGGTGTTCAAGGCAATCACGCGCAAAGCAATGTCTCTGCTCGACAGCACAAACATGACCGTCGCCGAGATAGCCGACAAGTTCCGATTCCCCAATCCGTCGAGTTTCGGCACGTTTTTCAGGAAACAGACTGGAATGTCTCCGCAGAAATACAGGGAGCGTCTGTGACATTGCGCCGCCCGGATAAATATGAAACAGTATATTATAAAATAAGAACCAAGAAGTCCGTTCTTCACCGGCATAGCCATAAGCAATGTCAGCCGTCTGCCTTTATGGCGCATGCGGAGTGTCACTGAATGCATTCATAGCGGTATATAAAACGAAAGACAGGTCCCATCACATCCTTAACTGTAATGAGACCTGCTTTTATATAACCAGCATAAATGCGCTGTCTGCCGCATCAACGCGTCTTTACAGGAACGAAAGGCTGTTCTTTAGTCTCGTCGAGCGGAGCGTCATAGTATCCGCACTTTGCGAAATCAATCCTGTCAAGAGCAATGCTCCTTATCGAACTGTCGTACATGGTGCGGTAATATATCACCCTGTTTGTCATATCGGTGGCTGTAGTCCATTGCGTGGCACTCGGAATATCGGCATGCACCTCGCCCGCCGGGAACTCGATACCTACAGGTATGTCGAAGTTGTTAAGTATCTGGAAAGCCTGCCTTACAGCCGCCGCCGCGGTGGACTGCACGGGAGCCGTTGTCTGGAAAAAAGCCGCACGCACAAATCTCGAAGGAGGAGTCACATCACCGGGTATACCAAGAAAACCGCTGCCAGCCCCGAACGAAGCCAACTGAACGTCACCGAACGCATGGGCTCCGGCTGTACCCGAATACAGATTGACATAATTGTTGAGATTCGTCATCTGCCATTCAAAACCGGGAGAATTGGTAAGCACGCCCAGCTTATTGTCGAAAAAATGCGGCTTGCCGTCCACTATCTCGAGCACGATCTGCCTGCCCGTCGCGTCGGCAAAACGCCAGTGCACGGTTGAGGCGCGCGGGTCGATAGCCACGACATGCACATTTCTCACAGCCTCCTTCACCTCGTCAGTGGTCCTGCAACTGCCGAGCAGCCATGATACAAGCTGGAAATCGGTGATGGTGCTGTTCTTCTGACCGGCATTATAGTCCTCATACTTGCCATAACCGGGGAAATAAAAGAGTCCGGCAGACAGTCCGGCTTCGTTCAATCCTTCAACCACAAACTCTTTCTGTTCCACCGAAAGCCCAACATAACCGTACTTGGCGGTAAACGGCATACCGTCTTTCGTGTATCCGGGGACGTACGAGCGTTGCGTATATCCGCGCGGAACTATGACATATCTGCTGTTAAGCTCACTTCCTCCCCATTCTATTGTACGCGCAACGATGCGCGCGCTGTCTCCCGATTTAAGAGTGATGCCGGTGCATGCAGCCGTGTGCTGATGCCCGGAGATAATCATACCGATGGCAATGATTACCGTCAAGATGTTCTTTTTCATTTATTCTTATGTATATAGTTCATACTTTCGCAAATATACGACAATAATCGTTTGGCTCTCATTTTTATACGGAAAACATGATGTATGTCAACGTAAAGATTGTTAAAAGGCACTTACAGCCCATTGTACAGGCATGAGAAAGCATCTGGGCATGCCATTTTCAGATAAACGTTTTATAAATAAAATGATGCTAAAGAAAACAATAAGCGGAAGACGGATGCGTTTTCATAATATCAGAATCATTGTAATGACAAACATAAAAAACACTCATTAACGCATATGGAATACATAAACAAAGACGTGCGGCGTCAGGACCGGCTGCTCGATGAGGCACGGGCAAGAGAGATTATCACCACGGCGGAATATGGAATATTGTCGATGGCGGACGCGACAGGCATGCCCTACGGCATTCCTCTCAATTTTGTCTGGGACGGGAATGACTGTTTCTACGTGCACTGTGCGCCTGAAGGACGCAAGCTGAGAATGATTTCCGAGAACAGAAACGTCTCTTTCTGCATTGTAGGAAACGTGTCGCTGAAGCCACAACTGTTCACAACAGCATACGAAAGTGTTGTGCTGCGCGGTGAGGCATCGGTTGTGGAGTCAGACGAAGAAAGGCGTGAGGCACTGCGACTGCTCGTGAAGAAGTTCTCGCCGGAGTATGAGACGCTCGGCGCGAAATACTCGGAAAAAAGCTTTCACCGCGTCGCCATACTAAAGATAAGGTTCGACGTGTTCAGCGGCAAGTGCAAACATGTGAGATAAGACACTGCCGGAAGTATTGCGGTCCGTGCCTCACGGAATGTGGAGACACGGACCACAGCCTCTATTTGCGTGACATCATGAATTTGCGGAATGCGGCGTCAGAAGCGCCACGCCCGGCATTTATCAGTCCCGGCTTGTAGTGTCCTCTGCGTAACGAAGCAAAAACATCGACCTCAACGTCTCCTGCCTGCTGCCACACCTTTCCGTCGCGTCTGTAGAAGAAACGCAGTTTACTCACATCGTCAACGCATATCTTGAGCCAGATGTCACCGCCATCATAGGCTGCGGAATAAAGATTGTCGGCATGACCGCCCTTCAGCAGACGTATGACAAGTCTGCCTCCTTCAGTGCCGAACACCACCTGATTGTCCGCATTGTTCATGTATGTAAGCCCGAAGAGATTGTCTTTTCCGCACGACACATGCGTACTGTATTCATAATCGGCATACGACGGACGGCGACAGAGCGTGGAACTGTATTCTCCGGCATCGTCGGCAGCCGGCGGCAACAGCAGTACTCCGTCTGAAGGAACGGGACGCTGACTGTGCGACTTTATGTCTCCAGTCCATCCCGGGTCGAGTCCAATACCGTCGAAGGCGTCATAATAACTATAATCCACCACTTCTATTGTACCGAAAGGAGTATCCTGCGTTATCTTTGTCTTACTTCCTGTCTTGAACCGTACCCATCCGTCATCGGTCTGTACAAGCTCATGCATCACCGGCTGTCTGCCGAGATAGAACTCCGGACCTTTCATAAACGCATGGCAGATGTAGAACATCCTGCCGTCCGGAGTTTCTGTCATTGTGCCGTGACCGCACGACTGCACCTTAATGCTGTCGCCCTTCAATATCGGATTATCCGAATACTTCTCATACGGACCGGTTATCTTCTCAGCCCGAGCCACGTACACCTCATAATCGCTACGCTCGCTGCAACAGTCGCGTGTGGAGTAAAGCATGTAATAATATCCGCCCTTCTTAAACAGACACTGCCCCTCCATGCCTATCTCCTCCGTATCCACAAGCATTGTGAAAGGCTTGCCCTTCAGATGCAGACCGTCTGAGGACAGACGGCATCCCAACAGTTCTATCGGACGACCGCCGTCAAGTCCGTAGGCTTTCCAGGTTATGTAGAGCTGTCCGTTGTCATCGTATACGAATGCGTCTATTGCCTCATTGGTCCATCGGATAAGCGGGCCGTGATCGGTGTAAGGTCCTTCCGGCGAATCGGCAACAGCCACTCCTATACACGTGATGCCGTCAGACTTTGCCCTTGCCGTGTAATAACAATAGTACTTTCCATTATGACAATATAGTTCCGGAGCCCAGAAATCACCCGAAGTCCATGCAGGCGGTGTCTCGAACACGGCTCCGGTCTGAAACCAATTCACCAGATCGGGAGAGTAATACACCGGATAAACCGGAGTGGCATTGCCCGACGTACCGGAAAGAAAGTAATAGTTCCCGACTCTGATTACCGAAGGGTCGGGCACATCCGACCTGAGTACCGGATTGTTGAAGGTGGACTGACTTGCGCAAGGCAATACAAATGCCCACATGACTCCACCGCACAGAAGGCTTGTAAATCTGTTCATAATGACTTGTGTTTGTAGTAATGTTTTAATATAAAGGTTCTACGGCTTGTATTCCACCGCACGTCTTCATGCCGTACTCAAAGAAACGACGCACACGACATGCCGGTTTCAGCAACTGATGTTTGCACCCATAAAATTACATAAAATATCTGAAAGCGTGTCACACAAATGTATTTTTAAATTTAAAAAGGCATGAAAAGGTGCTTTTTTGTGATATATGCGCATTATTCAGCCACTTTTTCGGCATGACAAATACATCAGACGGCATTTTCATGTCACAATAATACGTCATTTGATTATACAGAAGCATTTTATGAAACAGTGGCACAACCACACTATTCAACCCGAACCGGGCTTTATACCTCTCCCATGTTCCGAGCTGAGGCAAGGCAGACAGTATTCAGGTTATATAAAATCTGCGGCGCGCCGTTTCCTGAAAAGCAGGAACGCAAGACTCCGGATGCCTTACGGAAGAGACATGAAGAGCTGACAGGTGTATATAAACACATGTACAGAAGTTTGATGACCAACTGGGATTAAACTGCGATTACACCCGCAACAGTCATCCGTATAAAAGCCGAACAGGACATTATGGACGCCTTGCTCTCAAGATGTGCTACGTCAACAGCATCTTAAACCCGAGTCGGTCATTAGAACGCCGATTAGACATTTAAGCTTTATTGTCAGCTATTCATCCTTCTTCCGTACTGCTGCCATCATCTTGTATTCAGCTTTTTCTCTATGTAGCCCGCTACATCTTCGATAAAGTTGAATACAAGATGACTGACAGCAGCACAAAATATGAATGGAAGTCTGATGACAGATTCGGGTTAAAGAAATGAACATTACAACAATACCGAAAGTAAAAAATCTTTACAATGTTTTTTATCAAAGCAGGAACGCGACAACACATCAGCCACACTCCTATACGCGTTTTCCATTGTCAGATATACACTATCCCCCACTCTCTACACCAATAAATACTCTTCTGTTTCCCGGTTTTTGTCATTTTGCCGGCTGTCTTAATCATGTCGGTCACCCTCCAACCGTAATGTCATGATGCGGAAAAGCCCGTTTCGTGTGTCCGAACAGGCTTTTCCGCATGCCCATACGTGCTTTTCCGCATCCCGAAAAAGTCTTTTTCATGCATCAAAAAAGTGAGATTTCCGGCAGCATTTCACACAACACACTGATATTCAACACATTGTATTTACCTCTCAAAACTCGCGTATACCGCGCCACTTCTTATACCGTTTGCATACAAGCGATTCTCAGCGACTTAACGTTGGTATAATTCTCACACTGCATGCACATTTTCTTACCATCCTGCTATCTGAAACAATCCGGTGTGAAACACTCTCTTTGGTAAAACATTCTCATGATGTTCCGCAACTGAAGAAAACGACAATAAAAAAAATAACAGTCCATATCGGTATGCCGGATATGGACTGTTATTGTATAATATTTATGTTGCTTACGGATAAAACAGCCGTCACAAGTCACCGAACCAGACTATAAAACGGTGGACTCAGACGCCTGTCATATCTGTAAACGGTTATGTCAGAACCGGTAGCCCACTGTGACGAGCAGCTGGTTGCGCTTGTTGTTCACCTTAGCTCCCGGCGCAACGTTGGCGTTAGACGCATCCTCACCCTCAACAGGATAATTGCTCATGAACGGATAGAAATCGCCTTTGGTCTCGCTGTAAGCATAAGCGAGGTCGAAGTTCCATTTGCCGTAGCTGTATCCGAAACCTGCCGTTATACGATTGGTAGCGTCCCAATTGGTGTAATCGGTAGCCGAACTGTAGTATGACCCGTAGGAAGGCAGCGTCCCATCCTTGAATCCGCTCTTTTTGTACATAGGCGAAACGTAGTTGTAACCGAGTCTTACGGAGAATCCGGGAGCGACCTTATACTCTGCGCCGACCTTCAAAGTGGATACGCCCTTAAGCGTCTCGCCTATATGATGGTTCATCACCGCGTCGTTTGAACTTGTCTCGTAATAGTCTCCCCAATAAGCGTCATAGTATCCGCCGTCGTTGACACGCATTTTCGAACTGCCATAGTCAGCATACTCGTATGTCGCACCGATGGCAAGATAGTTGCCCACTGTGTGTCCGAGACTCACACCGAACTTCCATGGAGTGCAGAACTTGAACTCGTAAGTTTCGGCAATGTGTCCGTCATCATACATTCCAACACTCGTTCCATTGAGCAATGTAGTGTAGTTGCTTGTTTTAAGATCATACCACACAGGGGTGTGAACATAGAGTCCCACACGGAAAGGCGAGTTCTCGACAGGGCGGAAGATGATGCCCGCTTTCACGTCGAAACCTTTTCCTGTTATCTCTCTCGTGTCGTTGATTGTCACATCGCCTATTGCAGCCTTGTTCTCGTCGACAAGTGTCTCGGTGTACATGCTTTCGCCCTTATAGTGCACATCATGTATGCCGAAGGTGACACCCCAGTAGAAACGGTCATTGACGTTGCCGCTGACATTAAAGTCGTATTCTCCAATGTAGCCGCTGCTGCCACGGTTGAACATATATCCGTTGGCATTGTTATAATAAGACTTATTGTCCTTATCGTTGAAAAGCAGCGCATTGTAATATAGATAATCTATCTGGTTATAGGCAAGAGAATAATCGTTACCGTTATATCCTACAAGAGCACCATCGCTATTCTGTCCTATATCGAATATGCCGTTCAGACCTTTAAGATAAGACAGCTTGTTCTGCGAAGCGTTCTCCAGCCGTCCGGCGGCGGACAGTATCTGGTTGAAGTTCTTGCTTTTGTGATAGTTGAATCCGAAGTTCAATATTGAATTTCTGTCCAGCTTCGTGGAATAGACAAGTCCTATCTGGTCGAAACTCATATTTGTCTTGTCCGCGTTACGGAATGACTTGACACCGTCCTGAGACACAAGACCGAAAGAAGTGCTTATCGAACTCTTGCGGAAAAGACCTATACCGGCAGGGTTTGAGCCGATGGTCGATATGTCTGCGCCTAAAGCTTCCAAGGCGCCTCCCATTCCCACGTAACGCGCTGTTCCGTTAAGATCCTCGTTTGCAAGTATCGCATTTTCATAAGTCTCTTGTGCCGAGACCGTCAGGGAAGACACTGTGACGAGCGTCATGAATAGTATTTTGTTCATAATATTCCTTTCTGTTTGTTATTGTTTTTATCTTCTGCCTCCAAAGCCTCCGCCACCGGAGCGTCCGCCTCCGCCTCGGCTGCCACCGAACGAACCGCCTCCACGACTGCCGCCGAACGAGCCTCTAGTCACCGACGACGGTGTAGACTGCGGACGTGAAGCCGGACGCGACACTGTGCTGGAGTTGTTTGTGCGACGCTGACCGCCGAATCCGAATCTGGAGTTTGTGTTGCCCGACGGTCGCCTGTAGCCGTTATTACGGTTTCCGAAAGAACTTGATGTGTTGCTGTAAGAGCCGCGATAGCCGGAAAAACCTGAAGTACGGCGTCCGGACGAATGCCAGCTTCCGGTTGAATGGTTTGTTGTTCCGGTAGGTCTGGAGTAGCTGTAATAATAAGAGGGACGCCATCCGTGCCATCCGTGCCATCCGTAATAATACGGCGAGTGCCATCCGTACCAGTACCACGGAGAGTAATAGCCGTAATACAACGGGTCGTACCAGTAATAATCATATCCCCACCAGTAAGGTCCTCTCCAATAAAAACTGAAGTAAGGGTCGTACCATCCGTAGAATCCGTCGAACCGTCCGAGATAGCGGCTGTAGGTATAATCGAAATCGGAATCGTCATAATACTGCTCCGAACCCGGATAGACATACACCGTGTCGTTCATCCCGGAAGAGCCGTAGGTGCCGTCTCCTTCATGAAACTCTATAATGTCGTTTCCTAAAGAATCGCTTCCTATCTTCTGATAATAACTCCTCACACGTCCACGACGGTTATACTCGTCGACATCACGGTCGCTGCCACAGTAGTAAGTCGGCTGCTCTGACTCGTCCGGCTTGTCTGCCTTTTCACTTTGCTGCGACTTGCCGGGAACATAATACATGTCGTCATCCTGAGCCAATAGTGACAGCGGTATAGCTCCAACGAGAACTAAGATAAATATTATTCGTTTCATTATACCTCCTTATATTTGCCTGTTAAACCTATTCTATTTCACATTACAAAAATAAATATTTTATTCCTTGCAGAATAAAGAAAAACCCTAAAATAAGTAGGGAAATCCCTATTATTTATTATTTTTGCATATATACTTATTTACAATAAACAATAATTAATATATAGAATGGAATATGTTGCTGTTAAATTCAATATAACCGGAGCCGACGAAAGCCTTATACAGACAGCCAACGACTTGCTCGTGGATGCGGTGTCGGCTGTAGGCTTCGAGTCGTTTGAGACTGTAGACGAGAATGTTATAGGATATATCAGAAAAGACATATACAGTAATGAGGCGCTGGAAATGGAGATAAAATCATTTCCACTGAGCGGAATAAGCATATCGTATACAGAAAACGACATAGAGGATGCGGACTGGAACTCGGCTTGGGAAGACTCAGGATTTGAGCCGATAAGCATAAACGGCAAGATGGTAATATACGACGCGCGGCACACCGGCAACGAAGAGCTGGCACAGCTGGATGCTCCCGGCGTGATGACTATCGGCATTGAGGCAAAGCAGGCATTCGGAACGGGCACGCACCAGACAACAAGAATGGTTATCGCAGAACTGATGAAGCACAGGCAACTCCTGGAAAAAGGGCGCATGCTCGACTGCGGATGCGGAACGGGAATACTGTCCATAGCCGCCGCAAAGCTCGGAGCCGTAAGCATCATTGGCTATGACGTTGACGAATGGAGCGTCAACAACTCCAGACATAACGCCGTGCTGAACGGTGAACAGGATAAAATCAGAATATTCCACGGTGACTCTGAGGTGCTTGGAAGCATAAGCGGCAAATTCGATGTCGTGGCTGCAAACATAAACAGAAACATCCTTCTCGGTGACATGCCGCGTTTCTGCGGGAAAATGAACAACGGGGCAGTACTCATTTTGAGCGGTTTCTACGAAACAGACATCCCAATACTTACAGATAAGGCATCGGAACTGAACCTGCGGGAAACAGACAGAATGACCGAAGACGGATGGGCTTGCCTTGTCCTTAGAAGCTGTGTGTAAGCACCTTACAATCCATCAATCCTGACTGCCGATAGTCAGTTTCTTCAGGTCATAGTATGAGCCGTTGTATATATTGAAATCAACGTAGCCCTTGATTCCCGGCAGTCTGCCGACGTCCGTGTGCTGCCAGAATTTCCATTCACCCTTATATTCCACCTTGTCTACATAATAATGGGCTATCCAATAAGGGTAATCATCAAACACGGGAGCGTTAAGGTATTTCTCCTTAAACTTATAATAAGTATAGATAATAGGCTTGACGTGGTATTTATCCTCAACCACATGAAGCCACGTAAGTATGTCGCGCTGGAAATCCTCTACCGACTGGTCTTTCGGCTTATGCTCCACATCAAGGACAGGAGGCAGGTCGCCGTCCTCCAGACGCACCTTATCCAAAAAGAAATAAGCCTGTTCGCGTGCGGTTGACTTATTGCTCCAGAAGTGATAAGCCCCTCTTATATAACCGTATTCGCGCGCCATATAGAAGTTGTCATTGAACTTCTCGTCCACTCGTGACGAGCCTTCCGTAGCCTTTATCATTATAAATCTTATAGGACAACCCTCAATCATGGCATTCCGCAAATCATCCCAATCAATGTCTCCCTGATAATGTGATATGTCAACACCGTGAATCTCATACCCGTCGGGGTAGTTTGCCTCACCATACAAAGCACGCCATCTGAACCCTGTGGGGCTTACGAAAAAATAATAAAAGAGCCAGATATACACCGAAACGACGCCTATGCCACCGACCCACCATGTCCAACGTGGATATTTTCTGAGAAAATACGGCACGGCTGAAGATACCGTTTTACGGCGTCTTCTCGTATTTGATGAGCGTTTACGCTTCACTTCCGGCACTTTTCTGACACCCATATTATAATATAGGAAAATGAGAGCAGGCACGACAGACCTGCTCTCATTATTATATTAAGTATTTGTTCTGCATTGTCATTCCTGCTCAAGAGCAAGAGTCTTTGTCGGCAGATCGCACACACTTGCAGGTCCCCAATACTGTATCGGACCCGGATATACGTAGCAGGTTTCCTTAGCCCACTGGTCGCGCTGAGCAGCAAAAGTCTTGAAAGGCTTGCCGTTCAGATCGACAAGAGCCTTGCGGATGACAGGCTTCATCTCACCGTTACGCTTCTCCATGTTCATCATCATTGTGATTGGCACACCTCCGGCTTTCCACTCCTCAGTGCCGGCTGTGGTGTTCTTCACGATTGCCATATAACCGGTCTTGCCGTTGGCAATAAGCTGTGCGGCACTTGCACCGAGCGCGTAGCAATAGTCTGCATCGAAATTTGAAGGAGCAGCGCAACGTCCCTCATACCCGAAGAAATGATGCAAAGCAGAGAACTTGCCGTTATACTTGCCTTCCTTAGCCCACTGGTCGAGTTTAGCGCCGACCATTTCAGAAATGAGTTTCTCTGTCTCGATAAGCGAAACCTGAACGTTTCCG
Organism: Leyella lascolaii; assembly: GCF_900079775.1. Lineage (GTDB taxonomy): Bacteria > Bacteroidota > Bacteroidia > Bacteroidales > Bacteroidaceae > Prevotella > Prevotella lascolaii. The sequence goes on from NZ_LT556035.1 coordinate 157,633, forward strand.
TGCGGATCGCGGTCGAGAGAGAGCTGGCGTGCGACACCTTCCGGCAGAGTCTCGAATGTCGCCTTATTGGCTTCACTCAGATGAGAAAGTATGTATTCACGCTGTGCATCCTTATCCAGATCCTTATAATCCTGTCCGTGTGCGGCGAGAAGGTCGTTGAGTTCCTGTATCAGACGGCCGATTGCAGGAATAAACTCGATAAGTCCCTCCGGAATGAGAACGACACCGAAGTTGTTGCCCTGGCTTGCACGGTAAGCCACAGTCGACGCAATCTGCTCGACAATGTCATTAAGCGTAAGATCCTTAGCCTCTATCTCCTCAGATATAAGGCAGATGTTCGGCTGCGTCTGCAATGCGCATTCAAGAGCGATATGTGAAGCGGAGCGACCCATAAGCTTGATGAAATGCCAATATTTGCGAGCAGAGTTACAGTCACGCTCAATGTTTCCGATAACCTCGCTATATGTCTTTGTGGCAGTGTCGAATCCGAATGAAGTCTCAATCTGCTCGTTCTTAAGGTCACCGTCAATTGTCTTCGGACAGCCGATAACCTGCACGCCATAGTTCTTTGCAGCATAATATTCAGCCAAAACACATGCGTTTGTGTTGGAATCGTCACCACCTATTATAACTACTGCCTTGATATTAAGCTCACGGATGACCTCAAGCCCTTTCTCGAACTGCTCGACTTTCTCGAGTTTGGTGCGACCGCTGCCTATAAGGTCAAAGCCTCCTGTATTACGATAATCAGCTATAAGCTCTTCGGTTATCTCTATATATTTATGATCAACCAGACCGCTCGGTCCCATAAGGAAGCCATAAAGACGGTTGTTAGGGTTGAGTTTCTTTATTTCATCAAAAAGTCCGGATATGACGTTATGTCCGCCGGGAGCCTGTCCTCCGCTAAGAATCACGCCCACATTCATCTCTTTCTGCAAAGCATTCTCGGCTGTAACAAACTCTACGAGAGGCATGCCATAAGTATTAGGGAAAAGTTTCTTGATTTCCTCCTGATTGTCGACACTTTGCGTAGGAGCTCCTTCCACAACCTTTACCGCACCCTGAAGTGCTTTCGGAAGTTTCGGTTTGTAAGCAGCTCTTTCTTTCTGTAATGCACTCTTTTCCATAATTGAATTATTATTGTATTGCTATTGTTTTTTGTTTGTGCAAAAGTAGTCTTTTTCCATGACATGATGAAAGAAAAGAAAAAGAAAACATTATTTTGAAACATTTTTTTTATTTAAATATTATATTTACTGATTTTTTCATATCTTTGGAGTGTATTAAAAAATAACGACTATGGCAAACAAGAGAAATCTTAAGCATACTATAAACTATGTATGCGGCGAACTGTTCGCAGAATGTATTGCAGTATCACAATATAGCAGCAATCCCGACAACGAGAATGTGAATGCCCTGTTAAGGACAATTCTCACGATAAACAATGATATGATAAAGAGAGTGTCTCATCCGGAACCAGGCATGTCGGCTAAAAAATATTATAATGAGCTCATAGCCAGTTTCAACAAGCAGATACAGGAAATCAGCGACCAGATTGCAAACCTCAATTAAACGACATGCTGAGCACACTATGCCGATGGCTTTTGTATAAGCACTGGGGCTGGAAAAAAGAAATAAGCATAGAACATCCCAAGAAATACATTCTATGCCTTGCCCCACACACCAGCAACTGGGATTTCATTATGGGTCAGATATACTCACACGCTGAAGGCGTGAGTATAAACTTTCTTATGAAGAAAGAGTGGTTTTTCTGGCCGTTAGGATGTGTTTTCCGCAAACTTGGAGGAATACCGGTAGACCGGGGAAAACATACGAGCATGACAGACTTTCTGGCTGAGACAGCCATAAAGTCTGAAACATTCAGTCTTTGCATAACTCCTGAAGGTACACGCTCGCTTAATCCGGACTGGAAGAAAGGTTTTTATTTCATCGCACTCAAGGCTCAGATACCCATACTCCTTTATGGCGTGGATTACGAAAAGAAAGTCATAAAGTGCACAAAGCAGCTGATGCCGTCAGGAGACGTTGATCAGGACATGCGGACCGTAAAACTTTATTATAAGGACTTCAAGGGCAAACACCCCGATTTATTTACTATCGGTAATTTATAATGACAAGAATACTTCTGTTTTTTTTATTTTCCATATCACTGGCAACCGCGCTCCCGTCAGACGCATACAGCCAGTCAAAAGGCGATAACGAAAAGATAAAATCACGTCTCAGCACGTTTTTCCTAAACTACGAAAGCGACGAGGACATCTCTGCAGGACAGGCGCGGCTTCTGAAATACAGCATTGACGACAGGAACAAAACCGTTAGCATAACGTCAAGCAACAATTTTGCCGCTCAGGAATTCACTAAGTCAAAAGTCAAGAAGATATACCGGAAAATAGCAAAAACGCTTCCTAAGCCATACAATAAATATAATATAAAAGTAATCACAGGCGGAATGTCTATAGAAGAACTCGTCCCGGGAATGAGATATCCTGAGAACGAAGTGTCCGGAATGTGGGGAGAAATAGAATATGACGGTGAGCCCTGGACGCGCAACGTGTCAAGACCAAACACCATTACCCACGGACTTGCCAACAGGCATCTGTCTCTATGGGCAAGCCACGGAATGTATTTCGACCAGAAAAAAAACAGATGGAAATGGCAGCGTCCCAACATCTTCGGTACTACAGAGGACCTTTTCACACAGACCATTGTAGTACCTTACCTCATACCTATGCTCGAGAATGCCGGAGCGACAGTATTCACTCCACGCGAAAGAGACTATCAGACGCACGAGATAATAATTGACAACAACAACTCAAAAGCACCATACTACATAGAATACGAGGACAGAGGCAGATGGGAAGATGCTCCGCTGAAAGGATTCGCATATCACAACGGTACATACAACAATAGCGAGAATCCGTTCGAGAAAGGTACGGCGAGAATGGTAAAAGCCACGTCAAAGAAAAACAAGGTGTCTGCCATAGCCTATCAGCCCGACTTTCCGGAAGAAGGAAGCTACGCCGTATACGTGAGCTATCAGACCATAAAGAAGAGCGTTCCGGATGCGGAATACATAGTATATCATAAAGGTCAGGAGACAAAATTCAGGGTAAACCAGACCATGGGCGGCTCAACGTGGGTTTATCTCGGGACGTTCCTCTTTGACAAAGGCTGCAGTCCATACAACCGTGTTGTGATAACCAATAATTCCTCTGAGAAAGGTTTCGTAACAGCCGATGCCGTTCGCTTCGGAGGAGGAATGGGCAACGTCATGCGCGGTGGTACAACAAGCGGCATGCCGAGATGTCTTGAAGGGGCGCGATACAGCGCACAGTGGGCAGGCGCGCCATACAGCGTATACTCCGGAAAGAACGGTAACGACGACTATTCTGAAGACATCAACGTGCGCTCTCTGATGACAAACTGGCTTGCCGGGGGCTCGGTGTTCCTGCCGTCACTCACAGGCAAGAAGGTGCCGATAGAACTGAGCCTTGCCGTCCACAGCGATGCGGGATACACAAGCATCAGCGACTCCATCATCGGATCGCTTTCCATATGCACCACAAACTTCAATGGCGGGCGGCTGAACAGCGGTGTCTCACGTATGATGTCGCGCGACTTCGCCGACTCGCTACTCACCGGCATAACACGCGACCTGCGAACCAAATACAAAAACTGGAACAGACGCTTCCTCTTTGACCGCAATTATTCGGAGACGCGCATACCTGAAGTGCCGTCGTCGATAATAGAGACGCTGTCACACCAGAACTTCGCTGACATGCGCATGGGGCACGACCCGAACTTCAAATTCACAATCGCGCGTTCCATATACAAGAGCATACTGCGCTTCATAAGCCACCAGCATGGCGTGCCGTGCATCGTACAGCCTCTGGCACCCGACAATTTCCGCGTGGAGATAACGGAAGACAGCAAGATACGTCTGTCGTGGACTCCCGTAGAAGACAGACTGGAACCGACTGCCACACCGACGTCATACAACGTATATACATCCATGAACGGCAGCGGATTTGACAATGGGACGGAAATAAAATCAACAAGCTGTGTAATAGACGCAGAACCGGGGATGCTCTATAACTTCAAGGTTACAGCCGTGAACCGCGGCGGCGAGAGTTTCCCTACTGAGATACTGTCGGCATACTGTGCCCCGGGAGCACAGAAAACGGTGCTCGTAGTCAACGGATTTCACCGTCTGTCGTCACCGGAAGTAGTGAACACCGACACACAGCAAGGATTTGACATCGACGCAGATCCGGGTGTTACAGCCGGTCTCAGTACAGGATGGAACGGTAGACAGGTAAACTTTGACAAATACAACATCGGACTGGAAGGTCCTGAGGGTATGGGATACAGCGGCAACGAGATGGCTGGCAGATTCTTCATGGGAAACGAGTTCAACTACGTGCGCACTCATGCTGACGCCATATCCGCATCATCCGGCTACAACGTGGCAAGCTGTTCATCAAAAGCTGTGGAGACAGGCATTGTCGACCTGAAGGCATACGACTGTGTAGACCTGATACTCGGACTTGAGAAAAACGACGGTCACTCACTCGTGTATTACAAGACATTCACCCCGGCAATGCGCTCCAAGCTGACAGCATATGCATCCGGAGGAGGACGGCTTCTTGTAAGCGGCGCATATATAGGACAGGACATGAAGGACGTGAACGAACGTGCTTTCCTTGCCGACGTGCTCCATCTGGACTATGCAGCAAGCGACACGACACGCGCAGAGACGGTCAGCGGGCTCGGAATGAGCTTCGACATATACCGCAATCTGAACAAGACGCACTATGCAGCCTCGTCTGCCGACATTCTCTCGCCACGCTCTCCGGCATTTTGCGTAATGCAGTATACTGACGGTGTGAGCGCAGCCGTGGCTTACGACGGTGCCGACTACAAATGCATCAGCATGGGTTTCCCGTTCGAGTGCATAAAGAACCGGCAGGACCGTCGGATGATAATGAAAGGTTTACTGGGTTTTCTAATGAAATAAAAACATGACAACTATGTATAAGATTCAAGCCAACGCCTCCGGAACAAGGAGCATAGAAGTGAGCGACGCACACCTTGAGGCAATCAGGAAATACGCTCTGTTCAAAGACCTTATAGACAGCAGCGGCTTCGTGGACGGACTGGCACTCGAGAAGCTGAAGCTAAACGCAAGGTCAATACTCGAATCACAATCGGGCGACAAAAGCCTTCTCGACCTGTGCCTCGATGTTATTTATAACAGCTACATGAAGGTTTTCGGACTGCGCGAACTGTACGCCCTCTACAAAGAGTGGGAGAAGTCGCACCCTGAGACAGAGTGAGCCATTGCAGCTCATACCCTGCCCTCACTTACATACAACAAGAACCATAATGAAAGAATATCAACTCACAGACTGGCTGCCTACCACAAAAAAAGAGGTGGAACTGCGGAAGTGGGACGGACTTGACGTAATACTGTTTTCCGGCGATGCCTATGTGGACCATCCGTCGTTCGGTGCAGCCGTCATCGGACGCACATTAGAAGCAGCCGGCTATCGCGTGGCAATAGTGCCACAACCCGACTGGCACGGAGATTTCCGCGACTTCCGCAAACTCGGGCGTCCCCGTCTGTTCTTCGGCATCGCACCGGGATGCATGGACTCCATGGTAAACAAATATACCGCCAGCCGCCGTCTGCGGTCGGAAGACGCCTACAGTCCCGACGGCCGCCACGACTGCAGACCGGAATATCCTACGATAGTCTACACGCAGATTCTCAAAAAACTGTTTCCCGACGTACCCGTAGTGCTCGGAGGAATAGAGGCTTCGCTGCGCCGTCTCACACATTACGATTACTGGCAGGACAAGCTCATGCGGTGCATATTGTGCGACTCCGGAGCCGACATGATAATCTATGGCATGGGCGAGAAACCTGTATTGCAGCTGTGCGAACGGCTCGACAGCGGCTTACGCATTGATGACATACGCGACATTCCGCAGACAGTGTATCTCAGCCGGGAGAAAGACATACCGGGAGGCATTACCGACGTTGACATAGTATTGCACAGCCACGAGGAGTGTCTCAACAGCAAGAAGGCACAGGCAGAGAATTTCAGACACATCGAGGAGGAGTCTAACATGATGCATGCCCACCGTCTGCTGCAGGCGGTAGGCAAACTCTACGCTGTTGTAAACCCTCCGTTCCCTCCCATGACCACCGAGGAACTGGACTCGTCGTTCGACCTTCCATACACACGCATGCCTCATCCAAAATATAAGAACAAACGTATTCCGGCATACGAAATGATAAAATTCTCTGTTAACATCCATCGCGGATGTTTCGGAGGTTGCGCCTTCTGCACTATAAGCGCGCATCAGGGCAAGTTCATCGTGTGCCGCAGCAAGGAAAGCATTCTGAAAGAAGTGAGACAGGTATGCGCCATGCCCGGCTTCAAGGGCTATCTGTCTGACCTCGGCGGACCGTCGGCAAACATGTATGGCATGCAAGGGCGCAACCATAAGGCGTGTGAGAAGTGCAGGCGTCCGTCGTGCATACACCCACAGATATGCCCCAATCTCAACACCGACCATACGCCGCTGCTCGACATATATCATGCAGTCGACGCCCTGCCACAGATAAAGAAAAGCTTCATAGGCAGCGGAGTGCGCTACGACCTTCTTCTGCATGAGAGCAAGGATGAGAAGACCAACCACGCTGCACAGCAGTATACACGCGAACTTATATGCAATCACGTGAGCGGCAGACTGAAGGTTGCGCCTGAACACACGTGCGACCACGTGCTGCAACACATGCGGAAACCGTCATTTGCACAGTTCGAGAAGTTCAAACAGATATTCGACCGCATAAACCGTGAGAAGGGACTCAACCAGCAGATTATACCTTATTTTATAAGCAGCCACCCCGGATGCCGTGAGGAGGACATGGCGGAACTTGCCGTAAAAACCAAGCAGCTCGACTTCCATCTGGAACAGGTGCAGGACTTCACTCCCACACCTATGACTGTAAGCACCGAAGCATGGTACACCGGATACGACCCATACACACTCGAACCGGTGTTCAGTGCCAAGTCACCGCGTGAAAAACTGGCACAGCGCATGTTCTTCTTCTGGTATAAACCGGAGGAGCGACGCAACATAGAGAGCGAGCTTAGACGGATAGGTCGCCCCGACCTCATAAGCAGATTATACGGTGGCAGACCGTCATACAGACCTGAGCGGAAGCAGGCAAAAGAACCATCCGGACAGGACAGACGACAGGGACGCACTACAAAAGGCAGAAACAGACGCAACCGGTAGTCAACCGGCATACAAACAGGATATGACGGAAACAGGATTGACTTTTATCCGCCATATTTTGTTTTATCCCGAATCGGTTATTAGACTTCATCCTTATTTCGTACTGCTGTCATTCAGATTGGTTCTTGCTTTTATCGAAGATGTAGCGGGCTACATCGAGAAAAAGCGTGAGACAAGATGACGGCAGCAGTGCGGAAGATGGATAAAGAGGGTTGCAATCAATTAAAAAAACATTTTGACGGTCTAATGACCGATTCGGGGTTATAAATATCAGTAAACGGATGAATGTCATACATACAATATACGGAGCATAGTGATACAGTATGTATTTACACTTATAGACAAGAACTATTGTCGGCTATTGTTCTCCTGCGTTTAAACGTTCATAATATCTCAAGCCTTGAGTCAAGTGCACGTCCGGATGGAATATATTTATTAAATCTGATAAAAGGAAATCCGGTCTGAATGATATTTCTTCAAAATATTTTTCCTTGGAAGTATAGCATACATATATTTCCCCTTTACGAAAAGCCTTAATCTCCGCATAACCGGGATATTCCTTCAATAAATCCCTACGTGTTATCGGTCTGTCGGAACCTGACATTATAAGCCATGCGTCAGACCCTCCAGCCTTGTCAATGACCACTTCCGGTGATAAAGATAAAGACCCACTATGTATATCATCAGAAAAAGCGTATTCAATATTCGCATCTCGGAATAATTTTCCCATAGAACTTCGTCCTCCAGGGCAATACCACACACTGCCAGTCTTGCGTTCCGTAAGAATCTGACCATACGACCTTGTGTGCCCGGCAGATACCATCAGCTCATTATAACAGCTATCTACGACATTGAACAACGAGTCTGCCCTTTCCTCACAGCCAAAAAGCAATCCATAAAATTTCATCCATTCAGCACGTCCGAGTGCAGATGTCTCCATATACTCAGCACACTCTATAATCGGTATTCCAATTTTCTCTATCTGACCATAACCCGCGTTTTCAAAAGGGGAAAGCATTATTACTTGAGGATTAAGTTCTATCACACGTTCTATCGCAGGAATCATGGAACTCCCGCAATCCGCGATATCACCATTTTTCAAACCTTCCCGCACTTCCTCCAATCTAATAAAAGACTTATCACAAACCCCTTTTATCGCGTCTCCGACACCAAGCCAATATAACAGTTGACAATGTGGGGAATTAGATACCACACCGGATATCACAGGAATATAGACAAGTGTGCCTTCCGGTATATTCCTTATATTTGCAGAATCCTCCCTATTTACTAAAACATATCTGTGCAATATCCTATCCTTTTTCCACGGATCCTTCAATTCAACAATAGAGTAGTCAGAATATTTAACAATACTGATATGGTCAGCATATTTAAACACTACAGTATCACATTGTGAAGTATCATTCACTAATACCGTCCTTTTGCAGGATATGAGAAAAGCTAAAATAAGAATACAACTTAAACAAACAAGTGACTTCATGTATAATTCATTGATAACAGTCTAACCCACCTAACAATTTATGCATACTATACCATGAATCTCGCATACATTTATTTTATACCTGTCATATTTTCATGTTTGATGAAGTAATTAAATTTTGGACATACAAAACATGTTGCGGTCAAATGTATAATTACCGGAAAAGCTATTTCCTTTCATTAATATAGCATAAAGCAGCCCCTATGGCAGTACAGAACTCCGAATATTTTGGTATCCTAAAATTGACCCCATATAATTTCTCAGTAGCCGGAAACACCAATTTACATTGTGGGAGAAGTGTGAGATTACCAATCATCACAAACTCCTTTATCCCGCTTTCCAAAGAAGACAAGATAGATGCGCTGCATATTGACTGTAAAACCATCCATATCAGACCGATTGCGAGATCCTCACGTGAAGCATCACTTTTGGCATTACCAAATAAAGATGCGATTGCGTTCATTGGCAATCCTGGCAGCGGATTCCTGCTGATATCTCCAATCAGAACATTGATATGCGACAAATCACCATGCTCGGCAAGAGTTGCAACCTGTTTAATGTCATCCGTATTCAGAAGCAGTCTGGACAGTCCCTGTAAGGTTCCGCCACCTATTCCGATACCTCCTAAATGCAAAATCTCGTCATGGTCACACTTGACAATAGATGTTCCGGTGCCCATACTTACAACCATCATCCGTTCAAGCCCCGTCTCATATCGTGCGCCCAAGCCATTGGCTATGAATTCCTCCGATTTACCTGTAGGCAACCCATAAACAGCCTTATCAATATATGCAGCCCCAACTCCAGTAAGCATAACCTTCTCAACATCACCCAACTGAATCTTATTGTCGTATAAGTATTTGCCGAACGCGCCATAGAGAGATGTAACCGGGTCTGTTGCCTTAATCCGAATAGGAGACAAGACACGCCCTTCCTCGTTTATTCCGATTATTTTTGTCGTACTTATACCTACATCAATTCCAATAACTATTTTCATATCACATTTACGTGTTTGCTTTAATAAGGAAATCTAACCTTTATTACATTTATATATATAATAATCTGCATTGCCCGCATTACAATATTGTTTAAGCAATCTGATTATAAGCTCTGAAGTCTCTGATATATGGCTTTCGTTTCCATCATATCCATTCACAAGCACAGTCAAATGACTTGTTTCAAGTCCGACCTTAGTTCTTTCACTGTCACTTGTCGGTGTCCCTACTCCGCCTTCACTGTCACGATAAACAGGCAATCCCGATATATTGAGCATACCGCGACCAATGCCTTCATATGGTTCGCCTGCGCGTCCTATCCCCAAAACCAAAGTGTCATCGTGAAACTTATCAGAATCAAAAGCTCCCAAACTATAGCCGGAAATCATGCTTGCCATATTGGTCAGGTCAACCAGCGTATCACATTGATACAGGCTTTTGCCTTGAATGACCCTGCGCATGAGAGCCTCCGCCGCAGGACGGTATCGTGAAGGATCCTTTCCGCACATTTTATATATCTCGCGTGTGGCAGCGATGGCAGGAATCTCTTTCACAGCATCCAACGTAAAGCGTTCTTTTATAATCCTGCACGTTTCCTTTATCTCTTCCCACAAGGCATCACTATAAGATGTGTTGCACACCGTAGCCGTGATACATGAGCCTACGAAAACGGGGCATATGTTTTTAATGTCTTCAGATACGATTATTCTCATAATAAATACGAATCAATTACATCAACATCTTTAGGAATGTATCTTCGTCTACAATCTTAACTCCGAGACTTTCCGCCTTCTGAAGTTTTGACGGTCCCATCTTTTCACCGGCAAGCACAAATGTTGTCTTCGAGCTTATGGAAGATACATTTTTCCCTCCATGCTTCTCTATCATCGCCTTATATTCATCACGAGTATGATTTGCGAAGACACCGCTTATCACGATGTTCATTCCTGCAAGTTTATCTGAACCATTATCTTCTGAAGAGCTCACGACACTCATTTGCAGACCATATTTCTTCAAACGCTCCACAATCATCCTGTTTTTTTCAGAAGCGAAATAGTCCACAACACTTCTGGCTATCACATCGCCTACACCGTCAACATCCTTCAGCTCTTCTTCTGTAGCTTCCATCAGAGCGTCCATATTCTTAAAATGGCGGGCGATAAGTTTTGCAGAAGTCTCACCTACGAACCTGATTCCCAATGCGAAAACCACTCTTTCAAACGGAACAGTCTTTGATGCATTTATACCGTTCAACACTTTTCTTGCCGACCGTTCCCTGTTTCCATCACCGTTAATATCCTCTATCTTTATTTCATACAAATCGGCGAAATTGCTGATGAGCCCGCGTCTGTAATATTCATCCACTGTTTCAGGACCTATGGAATCTATATTCATCGCCTTACGCGCAATGAAATGCTCGATACGTCCTTTTATCTGAGGAGGACATCCTGAATCATTGGGGCAGTAATAAGCGGCTTCTCCCTCATATCTCACGAGTTCTGAACCGCATTCAGGACAGTGAGTAATGAAGGTTGCAGGCTTAATGTTGTCATCACGCTTATCGTAAGCCACACCGACAATCTTGGGAATTATCTCACCTCCTTTTTCCACGTACACATAATCTCCTATATGAAGATCCATTTTTTTCATGAAATCTTCATTGTTCAATGTCGCACGTCTCACTGAAGTTCCTGAAATCTGCACTTCATCAAGGCACGCCACAGGAGTTATCTGTCCTGTACGCCCTACCTGATACTTTATGTCAGTAAGTTTCGTGCAAGCGCGTTCCGCCTTGAATTTATAGGCAATTGCCCATCTGGGACTTTTAGCCGTATACCCTAATATGCGTTGTTGTCTGAGAGAGTTTACCTTCAATACAATACCGTCTGTCGCAACCGGCAGATTCTTGCGTTCCACATCCCAATATCTTATATAATCGAATATCTCGCTTAAAGAACCAACCTTACGCATGGCATCACTTATCTTGAAGCCCCATTCCGCAGCCTTTTGCATATTCTCGTAATGCCCGTCACACGGAACGTCGTCGCCAAGCAGATAATAAAGATAACTGTCAAGATTGCGGCTTGCAACCAATTTTGAGCTAAGACTTTTCAATGTTCCACTCGCCGCATTCCGTGGATTGGCAAATAAAGGCTCTTCGGCTTTCTCGCGCTCTAAGTTGAGCCTCTCAAACACACTCCATGGCATGAGCACCTCACCACGTATCTCAAATTCCTTAGGATAGTCACCTCCAGGCTGTAATACCAACGGTATGCTGCGTATCGTACGTACGTTTGCTGTCACATCATCACCATGTATGCCGTCACCCCTGGTCACACCTCTTATCAATCTTCCATCAACATAAATAAGTGAGATGGACAAACCGTCGAACTTAATCTCACAACATATCTCGAACGTCTCGCCTTTAAGCCCACGCTTCACGCTGTCATACCATGAAGCGACATCATGCTCATTGTACGTATTAGACAACGACAGCATGGGATATTTGTGCTCTACCTGTTCGAAATTACCGTTCAAATCACTGCCAACTCGCTGTGTAGGCGAATTGGCGTCGTATAATTCAGGATGACGTTGTTCAAGAGTCTGAAGTTCGTTCATCAGAGCGTCAAACTCCTGATCGCTTATTATAGGGTCATTCTGTATATAATATCTTCTGTTATGTTCATGCAACAAGCGTCTGAGTTCTTCTATACGCTCTTTATCATTCATATTATCCATTCTTCTTTACAAGTAATTTGTCAATACGGGCACCGTCCATATCAACTATTTCAAAACTGAACATCTTCCAATCGAACTGTTCCCCACAAACAGGGATATGTTCCAATGTACTGATGCATAATCCCGCTACGGTCTTATAATCCTCATTCTCGTACTGCTCCTCCTCATTGAAATATTTAAGGAAGTCAAACATCGGACATTGTCCGTCAACCAGCCATCCGTCACCGTTGGCACGTGGCACGATCTGCTGCTCACTGTCATGCTCGCCGGGCATATTTCCGACAAGACCTTCAAGTATGTCTTTCAGTGTAATCACTCCGACACACGAGCCGAACTCGTCACAGACAAGGGCGAAAGCCGTATGCTGTGATTTCATCAGTTCCAAAGCCTTATACACATCCATGTTCTCATATATGAATGTCGGTTCTGAAATGATATTGTCAAGATTGAAATCCGGTTTGTCAAGAGCGAAAAACAGTTTTTTCAAAGAAACGACTCCCTTGACATGATCCAGGTCTCCCTCTGCAACAGGATATACGGCAAACATGTCATCTGCAATTATTTTCTTAACCTGCTCGGATGTCATGGTGTTGTTCAGCCACACCATGTCATTCCTCGGAGTCATGATGGCATCCACCTCAAGGTCACCAAGCAAAAACACTCTCTCAACAATGTCATGCTCAACAGGCTGTACCTCTCCGTCTTCCGTCCCCTCTTTCACTATTGATTTTATCTCTTCCTCCGTAACTTTAGACTCCTTGCTCTTGAGTCCCAATACGCGGAACAGAAACGCAGTGCTGCCTGAAAGCAGCCATACAAACGGTGACGCGATACGCGAGAGCATATACATCGGACGGGCAACGACTTTTGCCACATTCTCCGCCATGCACAGACCGATACGCTTTGGCAGGAGTTCACCGAATATAAGTGTGAGATATGTCACAAGGATAACTATTAAAGTCTGTGCGACAGCCGGAGCATAACCCGGTGACATGCCTAAAGATATGAACCATTCTTTAACTATCAGTGCAATCTGATTTCCCGAGTATATACCTGTCAGAATGCCAATCAGAGTTATGCCAATCTGTATGGTGGAAAGAAATCTGTCGGGTTGCTCCGCAAGCTGTAAAGCCATCTCAGCCGAGCGGTTGCCTTTTTTCGAATCAGCACCAAGTTTCGACTTACGGGCAGATATCAGAGCAATCTCCGACATTGCAAAAATTCCGTTCAAAATAATCAGTCCGATAATAATAAACACTTCACTCATATTTCTATAACTTCTTTTTCAATATATATTCTGATTTAAATTCAGCTTGTTCCTGCGTGTTATGACATAGATCACAACCGGTGCCCCCATAAGCGGTGTGATTGCATTTAGCGGAATGACGCCCCTGTTTCCTGGAAGATTGCACACAAAATTACAAACAAGAGCCATCAGGCTTCCTGTCAATACCGTCGCGGGCAAAATCCGCCTGTAATCATCGGTGCGCATAAGAATGCGTGATATGTGCGGCACTGACAGCCCGATAAAGGCTATAGGTCCGCAAAAAGCCGTAGAGACAGCAACAAGCACTCCGGTAATTAATAATACAACATTACGCAATCTCATTGTATTGATGCCAAGATTCTCCGCATATTCGTCTCCAAGCATAAAAACATTGAGAGGCTTTATCAATAGCGCAGAAGAGATTACGGACAGTATTATTATAATGGAGAATATTGGCATATAGCCGGAAGAGACACTGCTGAAGTTGCCCATGCCCCACACCACATACGACTTTACACCTTCTTCTGTTGCAAAGAAATTCAGCATAGTGATGGCAGACGAAGCAATATATCCTATCATTATGCCTATGATAACAAGCAATATGCTGTTTCTTACTTTAGATGAAACAAACAAGATGATAAATGTCACGAGCGCGGCGCCAAGAAAAGCCGCAAGAGAAACAGCCATAAAACCGGACAGGCTGAATGAGGAAGTCACTATGCTGCCGCCAAACAAAAGTGTCACGACAGCGACACCCAATCCGGCACCGCTACTTATTCCGAAGACAGACGGGTCTGCCAATGGATTGCGGAAAACTGTCTGAAGCAGCAATCCGCTTAAAGAAAGCGCCGCCCCACACAAGATTGCGGTAATCGCCTGAGGCAAACGAGACTCCATGACAATGAATCTCCAGCTGGACTTCACATCCTCTTTACCAATTAAAATGTCACAGACCTCCCCGGCAGGAATGTTCACAGATCCTATAAAAAGGTTAACGGCAAGCATTACCATTATACCGGTAACCAATAAAAGAACCGACAAATTGTTTCCCTTCATACCTCGTTCGTCAAAGTTTTGAAAGGATAGCAATTAACTGAATCGGGATGTCATCTTTCATATTTATATATAGAACAGTTTAAATATTATTGACAAATCAGAACAGTAAACCATAAATAACAGACAGCACGAACTGATGTCATAATTTCAGGGCTTTCAGAATGCGGGTTATCTTTTGCAACGTGGTAAGACGTGTCGGCACAAGCGGCAGCCTTAACACGTTCTCTATAAATCCCATCTCATGAAGAAGGGCTTTCACGCCCGCAGGGTTGCCGTCAACAAAAAGCAACGAGTAAAGTTCCGTAAAGCTGTGGTGTATCTTTCTGGCTGGCTCATATTCGCCCTTGAACTCCAACCTTATCATTCTGGAGAACTCCTTGGGCAGTGCGTTGCCGATAACGGATATCGCACCTGCCGCACCGCTCGCCACCATGGAAAATGTAAGGGCGTCGTCGCCACTCAGGACATCAAAATCGGAAGGTTTGTTTTTTATTATCTCGTCAACCTGCTCCAGATTTCCCGACGCTTCCTTTATCGCCACAATGTTTTTGCTGTCGTTGGCAAGCCGGACGGTGGTTTCCGGCTTCATGTTCACGCCTGTACGTCCCGGTACATTATAGAGAACAACAGGTAACGGACTTGCTTCCGCAATAGCCATAAAATGACGGTACAGTCCCTCCTGCGACGGTTTGTTGTAATACGGGCACACACTTAAAATTCCATCGACTCCGGTAAGGTCCATCGTCTTAAGATCCTCGACAACAGCCTTGGTGTTATATCCGCCACAACCCATTAATATCGGGACACGTTTAGCGTTTATATCTATAATAAAGTCCTTTATTGTCTGTTTTTCCTCCTTCGACAGGCAAGGAGCCTCACTTGTTGTTGCAAGAATGCACAGGAAATCCGCTCCATTCTGTATCTGATATTCCACCAGTCTTTTCAACGAAGTGTAATCAACATCACCGTTCTCTTTAAAAGGTGTTATTAAGGCAACTCCTAAACCTTTGAAGATATTTCGTGCCATATTTTTATATACTTTCGATTTATCTGCAAAGATACTATATAAAAACGAAACCTTGAAACCGATTTAATAAAAAAATTATAAATGATAAATATCGCCACGCCATCGGTTACTTATATGCGTAACCGGCTTCCGGCGGAACTCCGCCACCATGTGCATTTCGCGTACATATGCGGCATCAGGAAAAACACAAACGCCATATCCATGTAAGACCAAGCCTGATATAGAAAAGGGGATTATATCAGTCCGCTGACATAATCCCCTTTATTTAAATTCGAATTGATTTATTTCTTGAAATAATCTTTCACATCCTCATTAGGTATCATACGCTCATCAAAAACATACGCACCTGTCTTGGGACTCTTTACCATCTTTATAACCTTTGTATATGCACGCCCGTCCGTAGAACCTTCATGGAGGGTCGCAACCGCTTTCTTTGCCATATCTTAATTATATTATTTTATCTCTTTGTGAAGAGTCATCTTCTTCAGGATAGGATTATACTTCATTAATTCCATACGGTCTGGAGTATTCTTGCGGTTTTTGGTAGTCACATAGCGACTTGTACCGGGCATACCGCTCTCCTTCATTTCAGTACATTCAAGTATCACCTGAACTCTGTTGCCTTTTGCTTTCTTTGATGCCATCTGATTAATCTCCTATAACTTTTATATCACTCCAGTCACAATATCCCTTAGCAACAGCCTGTTTAAGAGCGGCATCAAGTCCGACTTTATTGATAAGACGCAATCCGGCTGCACTAATCTTCAGGCTTATCCAACAGTTCTCTTCTACATAGAAGAACTTCTTCTTAAATAAGTTTACATCGAAAGTACGTTTCGTACGATGCTTTGAATGTGAAACATTATTTCCTATCTGGGCTTTCTTCCCAGTAATCTGACAAATTTTCGACATTGCTGATTTGCTTTTTTTGTTTCTTTTGATACCTATTCCAAACAGCTTGCAAAATTATTATTTTTTTTATAATCAGCCAAATATTTACATGAATAAAACAGTATATTTAAGTTATTTTTTCATTTTCACTTGCGCAAACATTCTGTACGAGGTATTCTCGTACCTACCGTACCACTCTACCAATCATCAGTCCACATATTCATTATGATTCGTGGCTTCACATACAGAAAACAGGTAAATGCGCTCTGGCGAGAAAGAATCCCAATGAAATCCAGCCCCAAAATTACGGATGCCTTTCTACAAATGCCGCTCTATGGCATAAACCGGAATCGGGAATCACCGGCAGATATTCATACAGTACGGATATGTCACGCCTTTTTCAGGGCGAATATTCCAACATGACCGGAAGTAAAAAATATTGACAAAATATTTTCATAAAACAGAAACGGCGGAGGCACAAATACAGTACTATAATCACGCCCGGTCCTCTCATTATTTCATCATATCGCCAATAATACATCATGACACGCATCCGCCATTTCCACTTTTTTACTGTTCGTTTCCACAGTTTATGTCATCATGCACCTTGCGGAATGCAAATCACGACATCGAAAAGCCTTTGTCATACTCCCATAAAGCCTTTCCTGTATGCCGATACGGGCTTTTCCGCACGCTGAAAAAGCCTTTTCCACATATTATAGAAAACCATATTGGAAAGTTATCAGCGCAACATACTGATATCTAAGACATTATTGTTCCAGCCAAAAAATCGCGCATACCGTGGCTGATTATTTACAGTTTGCCTTTGAGCGAATCTCAGCGACTTAACGCTACATTAATTATCCGCATTTCTCAACCGTATATCGGAATATTCACTTAAATTAGAATAGGCAGATATAGAGTCTGTCACGCATTTGCACTTAAGCTAATACTCTCCTCCACTCTACCACACCGCAGCCGTCGTCTTGTCTTCCACTTCTTATCGGTACGGTTAAATTTCGCCATCAATAAAAAAGGGCAACAACGTGCCGGAGGTCTTCATGAAACACGGATGAAGTCTGACGAATGATTCGGAATAAAAGCAGGAAACCGGCATATTGTTAGAAGCCAGAATTTTTTGTCACCTTACAGCCCACAGTCTCCATCTGCCTCATCAACATGGCGAACCACATCTATAAAAGCATGGAAACAAAGAGGACTGCAAAGTGACAAAGAAAAGAACAAGTGCACTTCACATGAGGCACCGTAAATATGCCGGAAAAACAATGCAGATGAGTCGGAGCAGGATAGCTGAAAACAAATCAGTCTTTCTCCTCAAACAAGTCTTTATTGTCTTCCATATACTTCAGGAACAGCTGAAGCGCCTTGCTTGTAGCTATCGCAAGGTTTATGTCACGTCCATAGTCTTCCTCCAGTTTCATTGTGACTATGTTATCCTTGTTACCACAAGCAATCCATATCGTACCTACAGGAATATCGTGTGTCCCGCCTCCAGGTCCGGCTACGCCTGTCGTCGATATTGCAAAATCGACATTCAACGTATTTAGCGCGCCTTTAACCATCGCTATTGCGACCTCCTCGCAAACAGCTGTCTTTTCCTCCAACAACCGGGAATCCACACCAAGGACATTCTCCTTGACATCATTCGTGTATGATATTATTCCTCCTTTGAAATAAGCTGAAGCTCCGGGAACCGATATAATCGCTTCCGCTATGCGTCCACCTGTACAGCTCTCCGCCGTACCCAATGTCAAGCCAGACTCATAAAGATATTGCTGAATCTCCCTGCTCAATACTTTTTTCTCAAATTCCATAATATGTTGTTTATTGAAATGTTACCTTACTAAAAGCCGGCTTGTCTATTGAACAAAATTCCTTGTCCAGATATTTATAATATCCTACAATGCCTATCATTGCCGCATTATCAGTTGTATAGCTGAATTTCGGGATGTAGATATTCCAACCATATTTCTCCGCATGTTCATGGAAAGCGTTTCTTAATCCGTTGTTAGCGGACACTCCACCAGCCACGGCAACATGCTTGATTCCTGTTTCCTTGACTGCCATGCGCAGTTTCTTCATCAGGATGTCAACGATTGTGTATTCTAAACTTGCGGCAAGGTTCTCCTTGTTTTTTTCTATAAAATCAGGATCTTCGGCTATCCATTTCTTCAAACTGTACAGGAAGGATGTCTTCAAGCCGCTGAAGCTGTAATCGAGACCTTTTATATGCGGCTCTGAAAACTTGAATGACGTAGGATCGCCCTTTCTTGCCAGTCTGTCGATTATCGGACCGCCAGGATACCCCAACCCCATGACTTTGGAACATTTGTCTATAGCCTCACCGGCAGCATCGTCTATTGTCTGCCCGAGAACCTCCATGTCGTTATATGCATTGACCTTCACAATCTGAGAGTTTCCTCCACTTACCAGCAGGCATAAAAACGGAAACGGGGGATGAGTCTCGTCCTGAGGATTCTCTTTTATGAAGTGTGCCATCACATGTCCTTGCAGGTGATTGACGTCAATGAGAGGAATTCCCAGACTTCGGGCGAGCCCTTTCGTAAAGCTGACACCTACAAGCAAAGAGCCCATAAGGCCCGGACCGCGTGTGAATGCGATGGCGGACAGTTGTTCTTTGGACACATTTGCGCGTACCAAAGCCTGGTTTACCACAGGTACGACATTCTGCATGTGGGCTCTTGAAGCAAGCTCGGGTACAACGCCTCCGTACTCTTCATGAACATTTTGCGATGCCGTAACGTTGCTCAGCAGCACATCGTTACGCAATACAGCCGCTGAGGTATCGTCGCAACTGCTCTCTATACCTAATATATATATATCGTTACTCATCTTCTGATTATATTAATGAATGTATGTCTTTTATTTTGTCAATATCTCAACACCGTGTTCCGTCATGACAAATGTATGTTCCCATTGGGCACTCGGCAACTCATCACCGGTGATGACCTCCCAGCCGTATTCGTCGTCAGCATCTATAAAGACCTTCCATGTGCCCATGTTAACCATCGGTTCTATTGTGAACACCATTCCCGGAACAAGCAGCATGCCCTGACCGATATGTCCAACATGCATCACATCCGGCTTCTCATGAAATTTCAGTCCTACTCCATGACCGCATAAATCACGTACTATTCCATAATGATACTTGTCGGCATGCTTCTTTATCGCATGTCCTATGTCTCCCACAAATCCATATGGTTTTGCAGCCTCAGCCCCTATCTCCAGACATTCTTTTGCCACACGGACAAGCTGTTCCTTTTCCGGAGATGTCTTTCCAATTATGAACATACGCGATGCGTCAGCGTAATATCCGTTATAAATCGTGGTAAAGTCAACATTTATTATATCCCCCTCCTGCAACACATCTTCTTCTTTGGGAATGCCATGACATACCACCTCGTTAATGCTTGTACATACACTCTTAGGAAAACCTTCATATCCCAAGCATGCCGGGACGCCTCCGTGAGACACACAATAATCATAGCATATCTTGTCAATCTCAAGAGTACTCATTCCCGCATGAATGTTCTTGGCGACCTCATCCAAAACACCGGTATTTATAACTCCGCTTTGTCGGATACCTTCTATTTGTTCCGGTGTCTTTATCAAGTCTCTTGACGGAACTTCCTTGCCCTTGTTCTCCCAATACATCACTTTCTTGTCAAGTTCTGTCGGTTCCTGTCCGGGCAAACAGTGCCATATTTTTTTCTTACCAAATACCATACCTGTTACAAATAATATTAATCAAACAAATTAAGTCTATTATGTCTTGCGTCATCGATAGACATATTATTGCATGTGTTACGGTTTTCGTATTCCTCACGCAATTTCATATACTTATCATTCAAGTCTTTTATAAATCTGTTCTTTTTCTCATCATTAAACAGATTCGACAAATACACCGGGTTCTGTGATGCGTCGTGAACCCAGACCACCGATCCTTTGTATATAGGTGCTATTTTTATAGCTACATACAATTCGTTGGTTGCGGCTCCACCAATAAGAAGAGGAACCCGTACGTCGTATTTGTTCAGTTCGTTGACCACATTCCGCATCTCTTCAAGGCTTGGAGTAATCAAACCGCTGAGACCTACAGCATCAACGTTATCTTCTTTGGCTTTTTTCGCTATTCTGTCGGCAGGCACCATAACGCCCAGATCAACTACATCATAATTATTGCAGGTCAAAACCAAAGATGCTATGTTTTTACCTATATCATGGACATCGCCTTTCACTGTCGCCAACAGGACCTTTCCTGATTTCCTCGATTGTTCCGATCCGCTTTTCTCAAGATAAGGACGCAAAACCGAGACAGCCTTTTTCATTGTTCTGGCAGTTTTTATCACCTGAGGAAGAAACATCTTACCGCTTGCAAAACGTTCTCCCACGACATTCATACCTTCCAACAACGGTCCTTCTATTATATCAATGGCTTTGTCATATTTCTCCATAGCCTCGGTCAGATCATCATTCAGATAATCTGATATTCCTTTTGTCATGGCATACACCAGACGGGAGTTTACATCGCCTGTTCTCCATTCCGGCACACTCGCTTTGTCTTTCCCATCGCATGTTCCTTGCTTCAACGCATTTGCCCCAGCAATGTTCTCTGCCAAGCCTATCAGCCTGTCTGCCGCCCCATCGCGTCTGTTTAATATGACATCCTCAAATATCTCCAGATGCTCCGGCAGGATATCAGAGTATGTGATATTGGCAGACGGGTTCATAATGCATAAATCCAGACCGTTATTTATGGCATGGTATAAAAATGCGGCGTGCATTGCCTCCCTTATATAATTATTGCCACGGAAAGAGAATGACAGGTTACTTATTCCTCCACACACATGGCTTCCTGGCAGATTCTCACGTATCCATTTGGTTGCCCTTATGAAATCTACCGCATAATTGTCGTGCTCCGGCATTCCGGTACCAATCGTAAGGACGTTGGGGTCAAATATAATATCATACGGAGACATCTTCACCTTGTCTACAAGAAGACGGTAAGCCCGAGCGGCAATATCTATTTTGCGCTTGTATCCGGTTGCCTGTCCTTCTTCATCAAAGCACATTACGATTACAGCCGCACCATATTTCTTCGCTTCAATTGCCCGTCTGACAAATTTTGTCTCACCGTCTTTCAATGAAATAGAATTGACAATACTCTTTCCTTGAACGCACCTCAACCCAGCCTTTATAACATCCCAGTTGGATGAGTCTATCATAACGGGGACTTTTGCAATATCCGGCTCTGTCGCTATCAGATTAAGAAACGTTGTCATCTCAGCAGAGGCGTCCAATAAAGCATCATCCATATTGACATCAATCACAAGCGCGCCGTCCGCCACTTGTTTCCTTGCTATATTCAAAGCCTCATCATAATTCTTTTCCTTTATAAGCCTCAGAAACTTACGCGAGCCGGAAACATTGCAGCGTTCTCCCACATTAATGAACTTAACCTCATTGTTAAGCTCCAGACGATCAAGACCGCTCAGAATAAGATTATTACAGGGCGGTGCCGGAATATGGGGTTTATGACCTTTCACGACAGATGCGATTTCTGAGATATAAGCATCTGTCGTACCACAACACCCACCTACAATATTCACGATTTCATCATCTACCAGTTCGGAAATCTCCAATGCCATATTCTCAGGTGTGTCGTCATAATTACCAAAACTGTCCGGTATACCGGCATTGGGATGCATACTTATATAATAAGGTGAACGTCTTGCTAAATCCCGGACATACGGTTTCATTTGTCCGGCTCCAAAAGAACAGTTCACACCTACAGAAAATATAGGAAACGTACTTATGCTTGCCAAGAATGCGTCAAGCGTCTGTCCGCTCAGAGTCCTTCCTCCAAGATCGTTGATTGTCACACTTAACATAATAGGAAGACGGCAGGACGATTTGTCCATTGTGTCTACAGCGGCAGCGATTGCGGCTTTAGCGTTTAGCGTATCAAATATCGTTTCTATCAGAATCGCATCCACACCGCCTTCAATCAAAGCATCAATCTGACTGGAATAAGCATCGAACAGTTCGTCATATGTAATGTTTCTTGCCGCCGGATTGTCGGCATCAGGACTTATTGAGCACGTCTTATTGGTCGGACCGACCGAACCTGCGACAAACCGTGTCTTATCTTGTGTGGAGTATTTGTCTGCCATCGCTCTCGCAATTCTCGCTCCCTCGTATGCCATTTCCTGCGCATCAGCCTGCAAATGATAATCTTCTTGCGAAATGACCTGACTATTGAATGTGTTGGTTGTAATTATATCAGCACCTGCATCCAGATATCTTCTGTGGATATCGGATATTATGTCAGGACGTGTTATGTTGAGCATGTCATTATTGCCTTTCATTATTCCGGGCACATTCACGAAACGGCTGCCACGGAAATCATGCTCTTCAAGCGAATAGCTCTGAATCATCGTACCCATAGCACCGTCCAAAACCAGAATCCGATCTTTAATGACATCCTCTATATTCATAATCAATAATTTTTCATTGCACGATCCATTTCCCTGCGATCTTCCTTTTCTTTCAAGGTCTGACGCTTATCATATTCCTTCTTTCCCTTACAAAGCGCGATATCAACTTTAGCCCGTCCGTTCCCGTCTATGAAGACAAGTATGGGGATTATGGTGAATCCTGTCTGCTTTGTAGCACTTTGCAGTTTGTATATTTCCTTCTTATTCAACAGAAGTTTTCTGTCACGCTTACTGTCATGATTATTATACGAGCCATAAAAATATGGTGAAATGTTCATGCCTTTGATCCATATCTCACCGTTGTTTATATAACAGAACGTATCAACAAGACTTGCCTTACCCAAACGAATGGATTTTATTTCCGTACCGGTAAGTACAATTCCAGCTGTATATATATCAATAAAGAAATACTCAAATGCTGCTTTCTTGTTTCTTATATTTACAGGACTTTTCTTCCTTATAAGTTCATCTTCCTTGTTCATCTGACAGTTCTTTCCCTTTATCTTTCTATTTTTGCGAAATCATTTATATGCACGTCCACATACATGGCAATCTGTTCTGTCCATTCTTCCTCATGTTCAACAAAGTCATCATCCAAATCATCGAACGCGGGAAACCGTTCAAACAGTGCCATAAATTCCTCGTCCGTACAGTCCTTTTCCAATTCGTCCTTATGTTCAAAATACAGGGCTCTCCCACTATAAACAAGTTTCGACAAGTCTCTAAGTCCCCATAGCTTCAGCACTTTTGCGAAAGGATTCTGAAAAATAAAGCCTCCGTACCCGTTATGTATGAGCTGGACGAAACCTCCATCCATAACTTCCTCATGAAGGATGTCGTATGCCAGCAATGTTATCTGGTTAACATTGAGTTCCACCATGTTCTCTGCATTCAACTCACCACCGACAGAATCCTTTATTGATTTTACAAACAATGAAAGGAAACTGTCCATTCCTTCATTTGCAGCAGAAACGATGTCTGTTTCTCTTATAACGACTTCTTTCATGACGATATGATTTTCTACATATGAATTATAACTGTTATTTTGCAAAGTTACAACAAAAATGTCAATAAAGCAGAAACTATATGCAAAAAGAGCGGACTACATTTCCATCTACAATACATATAAGTGAATGTTTCCATAAAGACAGATTCCGCCTTGGTTGAGACGGCCAAGACACCGGCACCTTAGAAGAGCTACCTTCTGCTTAATATTATTTGTGACATCATAACAGCACTGAGTCCGGCTGTCTCGGTACGCAAACGACTTCGTCCGAGTGACACAGGAGCATAGCCGTTTTCCATAGCCTGTCTCACCTCATCTATAGAAAAATCACCCTCCGGACCAATCATCACCGTAATGCGGTCTGACGTTTGAGGTCTTGAAATCTCTTCGAAAAAATCTTTCCGTGCTATTTCATTATAACAATGTGCTATATATTTCTGCCCGTCATCATTTCTTTTAACAAATTCCGAGAAATCCATCATCGGGTTGATTACCGGCTTCCATGGTTTGCGACTCTGCTTCATGGCAGATACTATTATCCTGTCAAGACGGTCAGTCCGCAACGTCCTGCGTTCAGAAAACCTGCAATTGAGAAACGTCACTTCATCAAATCCCACTTCAGTAGCTTTCTCCAACATCCATTCCATACGATCAGACATCTTCGTAGGAGCAATTGCCAGATGTATGTATCCGCTCCAGTCTTTGTTCTTTTCCACGGCCTCCTTTATCCTGTACATACAGTGCTTGGATGAGGCGACTGACACCTCCGCCGTAAAATAGTGTCCACACCCGTCCATGAGGAATATCTCGTCACCCTCCTTAAGCCTCAATACACGTATGGCATGTGTAGCCTCATCTGCCGGAAGTTCAGAAGAAAGCCCGGCATCGGGCACATAAAAATATCTTGTTTCCTTCACCTTGGTTTGTTTTCATTATTGTTTATCCTACGCTGACGCTCATCCCTCAACAACGAAGCCAGCTCGTAGTTTTCGTCAGTGATAGCCTTCTGCATTGCCTTATCAAGCATATCGTTGCTTATCGTGTTTATAGGAATAGGCATGTTTCCTGCGTTCTTGCGGTAGGCGACGCTCTGTCTGTACATCATTTCTTTTTCAATGTATAACGGGATATCGCTTATATACGACAAAAGCA
Source organism: Leyella lascolaii (assembly GCF_900079775.1). Lineage (GTDB taxonomy): Bacteria > Bacteroidota > Bacteroidia > Bacteroidales > Bacteroidaceae > Prevotella > Prevotella lascolaii. Next base: position 183,135 of record NZ_LT556035.1, read on the forward strand.
CAGCGTCGCTTGCTCTGATTGACATCGCGGCTCCGGTCCGGATATTATGCAACGATACGCTATACTGTCCGTCCACTATATCATCTATTACCATTTCCAAAGATGTTTTGACACTTACGTCTATAAGCTTCAGCAGTATCTCAGGAAGCAACCGGTCTGTCTGAACCGTTTTGCCTGTTCTTATACCAAGTTGAAATTCCGTATTCGAATCGCACACTATTGTTATCTGCCTGCTTTCAGACTCGTCGGTCAATACCACAAGACACACTTTATCTGTACCGACTATTCCCGAAATGCCTTTGTAGATTAATCTCGTCCTGTCCATCCGCTACTCAACAACAAAAATCATTCCGACCTGAACACTAATGCAAACAAGACACCGACAACAAGCGCGAATCCCGCAAATATGAGCCAGCAAGACTGCCAGTCACCCAACAAATAGGCACCCTGCCAAGTACAGTAACGGTTGACGACCTCACCGGCAGCAAGTGTACCGATTGTCGCTCCAAGACCGTTTGTCATAAGCATGAACAAGCCCTGTGCCGAAGCCTTTATAGAGTCATCGCACTTCTGGTCTACAAACATTGCACCGGAAACATTGAAGAAATCGAAAGCAACGCCATAAACTATGCATGAGAGCACAAAGAGTATCACTCCGGGCATAGCCGGATTGCCGAGCCCGAAGAAGCCGAAGCGCAACACCCATGCGAACATTGCTATAAGCATCACGGTCTTTATGCCGAAACGTTTCATGAAAAACGGTATCATCAATATACACAATGCCTCGCTGACCTGTGACAGAGATGTCAGCAGTGTGGCATTATTGGCGGCAAACGACATCCTTATCTCCTCAATCTCACTGCCCTTGAAACTTGTGATAAACGGTCCCGCAAAGCTGTTGGTCACCTGAAGAGACATGCCAAGAAGGGTCGAGAATATGAAAAACAATGCCATACGCCTCGACTTGAAAAGCCGGAAGGCGTCCAGTCCGAACGTTTCTATCAGCGACACCGACTTTTTCTTTACAATCCGGCACTGTGGCAGCGTCATGCAATATGCAAACAACACTATGCTCAACAATCCTGAGACAAGAAACTGCATATATGTGTACTGGAACTTATGCGCGTTCTCGTCCAGCGAGAAGAAGAAAGAGCCGTCATCCCATGTGGCACAATTGACAAACCACATTGAAACAATGAAACCTATAGTTCCGAACACTCTTATAGGCGGGAAATCCTTCACTGTGTCCATCCCGTGACTTTTCAGAAGATTGAATGCCGTCGTGTTCGACAGTGCGAGAGTAGGCATATAAAAAGCCACACTCAGTGTATACATCATTATGAAAGACGCCTTGTCGCTTATTTCATTACCGAATCCGGCAGACATACCCATATACCAGCACCCCATCATTGCCAAACCAGCCAGCAAGTGACAATATCCCAACAGTTTCTGAGGCTGTATGTATTTGTCACCAACAATCCCTATCAATGTCGGCATGAATATGGAAACAATTCCCTGTATGGCATAGAACCAGGAAATATGCGACCCGAGACCTGCCGTTCCGAGATAGTTTCCCATACAGGTCAGATATGCTCCCCACACAGCGAACTCCAAAAAGTTCATCACAACAAGCCTTACCTTCAAACTCATAGTCAAAAAATTTAAATCACAAACGCAAAGATAGCATAAAACTAAGATAAATACAACATAAACAAAAATAATTTTTCCTATTGTGAAACACTTTATTTTTCTATTTGAAATATGCCGATTACAAGACAACACACATATATAATATGTATAACATACACAGATTACATGTAAGCGGTGAATGTCACCCATGGTGTCTTTTTGCCCTTTGAAATAACCGCTACACCTGCAAAAAGCTGAATACAAGATGACGGCAGCAGTGCGGAAGAGGGATGAAGAGCCGACAATAAATCTTTAATGTAGAATCGGCGTTCTTATGACCGATTCAGAGTAAAGCACAAACAGTACAATCAAACGGAAAGAACGAATAAAACGACGCAAAAATTTTGTACTTAAACTTTATTGCTTTAACTTTGCAGACGTACACAAAAGGTGGTGCCAGACGGAATCATTCCGTCAATGGCTGAGATGATACACATTGCACCAGTACAGATAATGCTGACGCTGGGATTTTGGTAACATTATGTCTTTCATGCATTAACACATTAATGCATTTCTACTGATTCCATCTTACATGTACATTAATATATTACAAAAAACAACAGATGATGGAAAGATATATTTCAGCCCTTACCATTGCCGGTTCCGATTCGTCAGGCGGTGCCGGAATACAGGCAGACCTAAAGACCTTTTCCGCATTGGGCGTATATGGCGCGACTGCCATCACAGCAGTAACAGTACAGAACACCATGGGGGTGAAATACGTGCAGGCACTGCCTCCGCAAGTTGTTTATGACCAGATTGTCACCGTACTGGAAGACATAAACATAGATGCGGTAAAAATAGGAATGGTCAACGATGCCGCCACTCTCACCGCCATTGTCGACGCGTTGAAAAGGCACAGACCAAAATTCCTTGCAGTCGATCCGGTCATGGTATCGACGAGCGGATGCCCGCTTATACAACCCGACGCTCTGGATATAATAAAAGAGAGTCTGCTTCCATTGGCTGACATTGTGACTCCCAACATCCACGAAGCATTTGTCCTGGCTGGCAGAAAAACAAGTACCGGCGATGACAACATTTACAGCGAGATTGACGAGAATGCCGGGACTATAATGCATTCAGGCGTAAAGGCATTGCTGATAAAGGGAGGACACATTGACGGGAAAACGAAAAAAGACTGTCTGTACATTAAAGAGGACAACGACATAAGGCGTATATGCCTGTCATCAGAAACAGTAGAAACCGCCAACACCCATGGCACAGGATGCACTCTTTCGTCCGCAATCACTGCGTTTGCCGCACGTGGGATGAAGCTTGAGCAAGCTGTGAGGAATGCGAAAAAATACATCACGGAGGCTCTTAAGGCAGGTGCGGACATACATACCGGCAACGGACACGGTCCGGTAAATCATTTTTACAGACCTGAGGCATACATAACGGCAGACAAAGACATAAGAGTATCGTACGGAAGTGCTGGCATTAAGAGAAAAGCTTTCTCAGGCACAGCCTTCGGTCCTGCGCCTGTCAGCCTTCAGTTCATAACTCATTTCACAGAGAAATACTCTTACACCGACTCTGCGATGATGGCTCTTGAAGGCGGTTGCCGGTGGATCCAGCTGCGCATGAAAGACGCCGGTGAAAGCGAAATAGAGCGGACCGCTCTCAGGCTTATTCCGGAATGCAGGCGCAGAGGAGCCATATTCATAATAGACGACCATGTAGAGCTGGCTATAAAGACAGGTGCCGACGGTGTGCATCTCGGAAAGAACGACATGTCTGTCGCCGATGCGCGCAGGATGGCAGGTCCCGACTTCATAATAGGAGGCACAGCCAACACATTTGAAGACATACAGCGCATAGCCCGTGAAGGTGCCGACTATATCGGATGCGGACCGTTCAGATTCACCACAACCAAAAAGAATCTTGCACCGGTGCTTGGTGCGGACGGCTATGAGAACATTATTTCGCAGATGAGGAAAACCGGCATCAGCCTGCCGTTGGTGGCAATCGGAGGCATAACAATCGGTGACATTCCTGACCTTATGCAGACCGGAGTGTCAGGCATAGCTCTCAGCGGAAGCATATTACGCTCAGACCACCCTGTTGAAGAGATGAAGAACGTAATACGGAGACTGAACAATAAAACCACAGGCGAATGCCTATAAAACAATCGGAGAGCCTGCGTCCTATTAATAACAGACCTTTAATAAAAACCATAAATTAATGGAGAATAACATAAAAATAACCTATCCCGGTTCTGAGAAAGTCTATATCAAAGGCTCTCTCCATCCGGAAATCAAAGTCGGAATGCGTGTCGTAAAGCAGATGCCGACAGTATCGATAGAAAACGGGAAACGCATCGAGCGCAAAAATCCGTCAGTCTATATATACGACACAAGCGGACCATACAGCGATCCGAGCATAAAGACCGACGTGAGAAAAGGACTCCCACGCTTGCGCGAGCCATGGATTATGGAGCGCGGAGGCGTGGAACGTCTGAAGGAGATATCGTCCGAATATGGGCGTATGCGCCGTGATGACCGCTCGCTTGACAGCCTGCGCATTGAACACATCACCCTGCCGCTGAGGGCGAAGCGAGGATGCGAGATCAGCCAGATGTATTATGCCAGACAGGGTATTGTGACACCGGAAATGGAATATGTAGCCATCCGCGAGAACATGAACTGTGCCGAGCTTGGCATCAACACCCACATCACCCCGGAATTCGTACGCGACGAAGTCGCCGCAGGACGTGCCGTGATACCGGCAAACATCAATCATCCAGAATCCGAGCCGATGATTATAGGAACTAACTTTCTGGTGAAAATCAACACAAACATAGGCAACTCCGCCACAACCTCAGGCATAGAGGAGGAAGTGGAAAAAGCTGTATGGAGCTGTAAGTGGGGAGGCGACACGCTGATGGACCTGTCTACAGGAGCAAACATCCACGAAACACGTGAGTGGATAATACGCAACTGTCCTGTGCCGGTAGGCACCGTACCGATGTATCAGGCTATGGAGAAAGTCAAGGGGCATGCTGAGGAACTTACGTGGGAACTGTTCCGCGACACACTTGTAGAGCAGTGCGAGCAGGGGGTTGACTATTTCACGATTCACTGCGGAATACGTCTCCAGAACATACATCTTGCCGACAACCGCATGACAGGCATGGTAAGCCGCGGAGGAAGCATCATATCAAAATGGTGTCAGATGCATAATAAAGAGAGTTTCCTCTACGAGCACTTCGATGACATATGCGACTTATGCGCCCGGTATGACGTCGCCTTATCTCTTGGCGACGGACTGCGCCCCGGCAGCATATACGACGCCAACGACCGCGCGCAATTCGCCGAGCTCGACACTATGGGAGAACTCGTGGAGCGGGCATGGGCAAAGAACGTGCAGGCATTTATCGAAGGACCCGGACACGTGCCCATGCACAAGATTCAGGAGAACATGCAGCGGCAGATAGAGAAATGCCATAACGCACCGTTCTACACTCTCGGTCCCATCGTGACAGACATCGCTCCGGGCTACGACCACATAACAAGCGCTATAGGGGCAGCCCAGATAGGATGGCTCGGCACGGCAATGCTGTGCTACGTGACGCCGAAGGAGCATCTTGCCCTGCCCGACCGTGAGGATGTGCGCACCGGAGTGGTGACTTACAAACTTGCGGCACATGCCGCCGACATCGCCAAAATGCACCCCGGAGCGGTTGTACGCGACAACGCTCTGAGCAAGGCAAGATACGAGTTCAGATGGAAAGACCAGTTCAATCTGAGCCTCGACCCGGAACGCGCACTCGAATATTACAAGACGGCAAACCATGTGGGAGGCAAATACTGTACGATGTGCGGACCCGATTTCTGCGCGATGCGCATAAGCCAGACCATAAAGGAATGTGACGGGACAGGCGAGTAAATGACGGATAAACAGAACTATACATAAACAAAATACAGACAGAAATGATAGAAAAAAACGTTTCACATGGTATCATAAATACCTATTTTGAGAAATTGGAGAGAAATCTCGACATCGATGTCGCCATTGTCGGCGGAGGTCCTTCAGGCATTGTCGCCGCCTATTATCTCGCAAAGGCGGGGCTGAAGGTGGCGCAGTTCGACCGCAAACTGTCGCCAGGCGGCGGAATGTGGGGAGGAGCCATGATGTTCAACCAGATTGTAGTGCAGCAAGAGGCGATAGACATAGTGAAGGAGTTTGAGATAAACCACAGACCGTATGGTGACGGACTGTACGTAATGGATTCTGTAGAAAGCACCTCTGCGCTGCTCTACAAAGCGGTGCACGCCGGCGCGACAATATTCAACTGCTATTCGGTGGAGGATGTAGTGTTCAAGAACAATGTTGTCAGCGGTGTTGTGGTGAACTGGACTCCGGTGCTTCGCGAGGGGCTGCACGTAGATCCTCTGAACATCATGGCGAAATGCGTGATAGACGGAACGGGGCACGACAGCGAGATGTGCAAGACAGTAGCGCGCAAGAACGGAATCAGGCTTGCCACCGACACGGGCGATGTCATAGGCGAACGCTCTCTTGACGTTGTAGCCGGAGAGCAGGAAGTCGTAAACGGGACAAAAGAGATATATCCCGGACTTTATGTCTGCGGCATGGCTGCCTCAGCCGTCAGCGGCACTCCGCGCATGGGACCGATATTCGGGGGAATGCTCATGTCAGGAAAGAAAGTGGCTGAGCTCATTATCAAAAAACTGAAATAAGACGGACTGTACTCCGGCTCCGGCAGCACATGCCGGTGTCCGGAGTTTTTACGTAAAATCATTTTCACAATACATCAGATGCTTTGGATTGTTGTCACCTCCCCCTCTTTCTTCAGCGGCGAGGCTGGGTTTCTGCACCGGCTGATAGCATGCGGGGCGGATTATATACACCTTCGTAAACCCGGAGCCACAAAAGACGACTGCTCAAGACTGCTCGACAGGATGCACGGAGAGGACTTGAGACACATAATAACACATGACTTCTTTGAGCTTTCCGGGCAATACGGTCTGCACGGAATACACCTGAACTCACGTTGCAGTCACATACCGGAAGGCTATCACGGACACATAAGCAGGTCGTGCCACTCACTTGAAGATGTAGTGAAATACAAGCATGCCTGCGACTATGTTTTTCTGAGCCCCATATTCGACAGCATATCCAAACACGGATATGCATCAGCCTTTAACGACAACACCCTGAAAGACGCTTCCGCCAGAGGCATCATAGACAACAAGGTGGTAGCTCTCGGCGGCGTCACACCAGACAGGACAGACTACCTGAAGTCCCTTCACTTTGGCGGAGCCGCGATGCTGGGATGCGTGAACAGACTTGCCTGCCTGCCGGAAGACATACAGGAGGAAATGATGACGGATATCAGGAAAAGGATGAATGACATGTATATATAGGTGTAAAACACTTTATATGCATACTTTATGACGAGAAGGCAAGAGACGTACAGACCGTGACCGACTGTCTTCCGCACTGCCGCCGTCAACCTGTATTCCGCTTCTACCAGGTGCAGGCACCCACATCCCCAACAAAGGCGGAAAACAATCAGACCGGCATCAGCACGGAATACGAATGACGTATGGTGTCCGATTCAGATTGCAAATAAGATTTACGGTTTCCTTTTTTCATACACAAAACCGCATATATATTCATTTCCGAGGTAAAAAATTTTGACAACTGAAATTTGCGAAACAGAAAACAGCAAGCCGGTATAAAGGTGACAAACAGACATAAAAAACGGACATACAGTCCCACTTTCACACAACAGCATGTCCGTACTTTACATTCCGGAGTGCGGAAAAGCCTGTTTCACAATACGGAAAGCACCGTCCGGACATATGAAAGACACCTTATCGTGCCACCGGAAAGCCTTTTCGGCAATACGGAAAAGCCTTTCCTGGCAGACAGAGACAACCGTTTGTGAAGGACAAAACAGCTAAAACGCTGACCGACAGACACATGCGCAAACGTCTGAAAATCCGCGTATTTCCATCAGGGAATCACTTCGCGCTGAAAAACCGTCTTATTCTGAGGTTGGAACAGATATTCATGCGGCACGCAACACACATTTATGCATATTTATGCAGCATGATGATGTTGTTACGCACACACCCGTCTGGCACAGCTTTTACCCGTACAGCGCACCGCCACCAGGCAGACAACTCTCACTCTATATCCAAACATTCGCCCTCTCTGCCTATCTTCCAGAAATCCACTCCGCGCTCATCGGTGAATTCCTTCATGCGCCATGCTGACTCGAAGCCGCTTGCCACAAAATGCATAGGCACAAAAAGCCCCACCCCGAACCGTTCAATGAACTGTCTGCCGCCTCGCGTATATCCGTTGCCTATACGCCCGTCCACCGGAAACATAACAACGTCGAAACGGTCCGCAATCTTTCTTATATCCTTCAGCTCACCCAGAAACAGCCGCTCTTCTCTCACCGGATCAACCCCCTGACACATGTCAGCGCACTCCGGCTTTATGCCGCCGCCGTTCTCAGTGAGGAAACGCGCATACCAGTTGTTGAGGTCTCCGGCATGGAAAATACGCCTGCCCTCCGTCTCAACAATCCACGACACACCGCTGTCATTGCTTCCGGCAGCCGCGACACTGAGGTTGCGGTCGCGCCATGCCCCGCCCTTCGCAAGCCAAACATCGGCATCTCCGATGGATGCCCTGTGTCGTCTGAGTATGTCCTTTGAAAGGATGTATCTGACATCAGCCCCACCCTTTCTCCACGAGAATATCTCACGAGTGAAATGATCCTCATGAAAATGGCTTGCGAAGACATACAAAGGCTTGCCTGACGCAAGCAGGGCAGGCATGGCAGAGGCAGGATCCATCCAATAGTCGAATACCAATATGCAGCTGCGTGTCTCTACTGCGAAACCGCTATGGAATATATATGTCAGTCTCATCTTATTTACGTTTTATGTCATCATCGCGGCTTTCAAGCCGCAGCAAGAGCTTGCGCTCAGTTTGCCGGGCGCAGCTTGCATTATTTAAAGGCAATGCCAGCGAGGGCAAAGGGAGCTTGCTCACATTTTGCCGAGCGCAGCTTGCATTATTTAAAGGCAATGCCAGCGAGGGCAAAGGGAGCTTGCTCACGTTTTGCCGAGCGCAGCTTGACTTATTCAAAGGCAATGCCAGCGAGGGCAAAGGGAGCTTGCTCACATTTTGCCGAGCGCAGCTTGCATTATTAAAAAAGTACGCAATCTGCCGGCAAAGATATAGATAACATCCGAGAATTTTACAATATCGGTTGATTTTGAACGCCCGATTATGAAAAAAACAGTATACAACAGTCGTCCGCATCACAACCATCCGGCAGAAAGAACACATGCCGCGTGCCTACAGACTTTCTCCAGGCACAAAACCGCAAAGAACACATACCGGACAGTCTGTTGACATATAATGTCAAAAGGATGCATTTTACACACATGTTTTTAAGCAGATTAATTTTGTATTTAGAACAAAAATACATTACCTTTGCACCAAAAATAAACAGCGATGAAATCCAGAAGGAACATTCTTGTTATTGCGGCAATATGCATACTTATAATATGTGGAATCACATATTATTATTTCTTCTCGTCCATGTCCGCCAAGGACACTGCCGAATATGTCTACATCGACGCTGACGACGACCTGGACTCGGTGACAGTGAAACTGGAGAAAGTGGCAAAGCCTCATGCCATCTCCGCATTCAGACTGCTTGCCCGAAACAGCAGCTATGCAGCAAACATACGTACCGGACGCTATGCCGTAGAGCCGGGTGAGGGTGCGGCAGTGATATTCAGACGTCTGAAGAACGGCATGCAGACACCGGTCAACCTCACCATACCGTCGGTAAGGACGGTAGAAAGACTGTCAGCCATCCTGTCGGAGAAGCTTATGACAGACAGCGCATCGATATGCAAGGCTCTTAAAGACGAAAAGACATGCGAAGAACTGGGATTCGACACGACAACGGTGATATGCATGTTCATACCCAACACCTACGACATATACTGGAACACGAGTGCCGGAAACCTTCTGAAAAGAATGAAGAAGGAGTACGACAGATTCTGGGACGAGGAACGCATGGAAAGGGCGAAAAACATAGGAATGGACCCCATAGAGGTAATGACACTTGCAAGCATAGTGGACGAGGAAACAGCCAACGACGGGGAAAAGCCCATGGTTGCCGGCATGTACTGCAACAGACTGAGACTGCGCAACAGCGAATATCCGGAAGGAATGCCGCTACAGGCAGACCCTACCATCAAATTCGCGTGGAAAAGATTTGACCTGCGCAGGATATACAACAAACTGCTGAACATTGACAGCCCATATAACACTTACCGGCGCACCGGACTCCCGCCCGGACCTATAAGAATACCGTCGGTAGCGGGCATAGAGGCTGTGCTCAACCGCACACAGCACGACTATCTGTACATGTGCGCCAAAGAGGACTTCAGCGGCACTCACAACTTTGCACGCACATATGAAGAACATATGGCCAACGCACGAAGATATGCACAGGCTCTGAACAAAAGGGGGATAAAATAAACTGACAATCGCTGAAAGACGCTTTGCCGACGAAAAGGCGACAGCATGCCATAAAATTAAAAATGCAGACTTCTTCACAGGAGCCTGCATTTATTTCAATAGGTATTAGCCTTTCTCTTAAGGTAAAAAGATTGTATTCAGGATAACGAAACAAAGGTAACATAATTTTAGATAAGGTTAAAATCGACCACGTGTCATAAAGCATATTTTTTCATTTTATTAGCTTTTTTTACACAAATATTCTTTATCATGATGCATTTCAACGACTGACGGACCACAATTTCAATGTCATCACATTACTGACATATATCAATCTTCAAGCATACTATTTGTTAAAAATTGTCAGTACATTATTTCCCGTCGGCAAAATTTATTTTACATAACTGCTTATAACTGATTTTTTTCTTAATTTTGCAGCATAATCAATAGAAGAGAAGAATATGACAATCAAAGAGAAAGATACATCTCTGGAGAAAAAAAACATAAGCTTTGTTGAACAGATTGTAGAAAACGACCTTGCAGAAGGCAAAAACGCAAGACGAATACAGACACGTTTCCCGCCGGAACCGAACGGATACCTGCATATAGGACACGCGAAAGCCATCTGCATGGATTTCGGAGTAGCCGAAAAATATAACGGGGTATGTAACCTGCGTTTCGACGACACAAACCCTACAAAGGAGAACAACGAATACGTGGAAAACATTCTCAACGACATAACATGGCTCGGATTCAAATGGGGAAAGATTTTCTACGCCTCAGACTATTTTGACAAGCTGTGGGAATTTGCCGTATGGATGATAAAGAACGGTCATGCATATATAGACGAGCAGACATCCGAACAGATTGCCGAACAGAAAGGCACGCCTACCACACCGGGCAGACCGTCACCCTACAGAGACCGCCCGATAGAGGAGAGTCTGGCTCTGTTTGAGAAAATGAACACACCCGAGGCTGACGAGGGAAGCATGGTGTTAAGGGCAAAACTCGACATGGCTAACCCGAACATGCACTTCCGCGACCCGATAATGTATCGCATAATACATACGCCGCACCACCGTACGGGAACAAAATGGCATGCATATCCGATGTATGATTTCGCACACGGACAAAGCGACTATTTTGAAGGTGTAACCCACTCCATCTGTACACTGGAATTCGTGCCGCACCGCCCGCTCTATGACAAGTTCATAGATTTTCTGAAAGAAATGAACGGTGAGACTGAAAATATCAACGATTTCAGACCAAGACAGATTGAGTTCAACCGTCTGAACCTTACCTATACAGTGATGAGCAAGCGCAAGCTGCTCGCTCTGGTCAACGAGAAGAAGGTGAGCGGATGGGACGATCCGCGCATGCCCACTCTGTGCGGAATGAGACGCAGGGGATATTCTCCGGAGAGCATACGCAAGTTCATCGACTCCATAGGATACACAAAGTTTGACGCCCTGAACGACATGGCGCTGCTTGAGGCTGCCGTACGTGAAGACCTCAACAGACGCGCGATAAGGGTTTCGGCTGTGGTCAATCCCGTAAAACTCGTCATAACCAATTATCCGGACGGCATGACAGAGGAAATGACTGCCATAAACAATCCGGAAAATGAGGCAGACGGCACACACAGCATCACTTTCTCGAAGCATCTGTGGATAGAACGCGACGACTTCATGGAGGACGCTCCGAAGAAATTCTTCAGAATGTCACCGGGCAAGGAAGTAAGACTCAAAAACGCATACATCGTAAAATGCACCGGATGCACAAAGGATGCAGACGGCAATATCGTCGAGATACAGGCAGAATATGACCCGGAATCGAAAAGCGGACGCGAAGGGGCAAACCGCAAAGTGAAAGGCACTCTGCATTGGGTGTCTGCCGACCATTGCAAGAAAGCTACCGTACGCATATACGACAGACTGTTCAGCGTGGAGAACCCATCGGCTGACGAGCGTGACTTCAGAGAACTGCTTAATCCTGAGAGCATGAAAATCAACGCAAACTGTTTCGTTGAGAACTATGCTGCCGAGCGCAAGCCGGGAGAGTATCTCCAGTTCCAGCGCATCGGATATTTCATGGCTGACCCTGAATCTACAGCAGACACACCAGTGTTCAACAAGACTGTAGGACTAAAAGACACCTGGGCCAAACAGAACAAATGATGGCATACGGCGAAAAGGACTTTGACAGCATAAGCTTCAGAAACATCATAAAGAAATACGAGGAAGCCAGACTCGTAAATGAAGACATATATATGGAACCTGAGGAACTGACAGATATTGCCGAGTTCTATTATGAGAAAGGCAATATCTCTCAGGCTATCGAAGCTGTGGAATATGCCATAAAACTCTTCCCGAACTCAACAATGCCTGTCATATTCCGTGCCAGAATAGCATTGCTTGAGGAACATGACTGCGCACTCGCAGAGAAGTATGCCGATATGGTATGTGACAAAAGCGACCTTGACTATTTCTATCTTATTGCCGAGATAATGATTGTTGACGGCAGGGCTTCACAGGCAGACAACTACCTGAGGGAACGCATGACACATGTGGACGAGGACGACATAGCCGACTTCATACTCGATGTGGCTACAATATTTGTAGACTATGAGAAATACGATCTGGCTGAGAAATGGATGGAAATGTCTGACGATGAGGATCTGCCGGACTATAAAGAACTGAAAGGACGCATTGCCTTAGGGCAAGGCAATTACGATACGAGCGAGCTCATTTTTGAAAACATGCTGAATGAGGACCCTTATTCCAACCATTTGTGGAACAGGCTTGCCTCAGCGCAGATGATGCACGAAAAGATAGACGACTCAATAACGAGCAGCGAATATGCCATAGCTATAAATCCTGATGACGATGAGGCTCTGCTGAATAAAGCGAATGCGCTTTTCAGGTTGGGCAAATACGACGAGGCACTTGAATATTACAGACGATTCACACATCTTTGTCCGGAGAACCACAGCGGGTACATCCTTCAGGGAAATACACTCATAAATCTCGCACGCCCCGAGGAAGCCATAGCCGCATACAGACAGGCGGAGAGCAAAATCGGGAATAATGAGTCTGACATAATAGAAATATTTCAGGAACTTGCGCTCACTCTTTCTTCCATAGGGAAAAAGGAAGAAGCTCTGGAATATGTAAAGAAAGCCGAGAACAATCCTTTTTCCGACAAGAATGAGACAAAAGTTCTACGCGGACACATATATCTTGAGCATGACTGTCTGCCTGAGGCTCAGGCTTGCTTCCGTGCCGCAATACATGGCTCGGACTTCTCAAGAAGAATCTTTCTTTACATTGCAATGTCCGCATTTGACTGTGGATATATAAACATAGCATACAAAATGTTCAAGGCGGCACCGTCTTTCAGAGCCGATACGGATAAGAAGGGATTATCTTATCTTGCGCTTTGCTGCCATCAGCTGGACAAAAAGAAGGAGTTTCTTGAAAACCTTAAGAAAGCATGCGACGAGGAGGCGGACGAGGCACGTAATGTACTTGGCTTTCTGTTCCCAAAAGAACTTGATGTAAACGAGTATTATAATTATATGTATAACAAACTTAAATGAAAGAAGAAAATGAACATTATCTCCACACTATTGGACAATCTCAATTACGGTGCGATTCTTTTTCTAATGTTTATAGAAAGTACCTTTATTCCTTTTCCTTCAGAAATCGTTGTCGCACCAGCCGCATATCACGCCGCCGCAGGTGAATTGAATATTGTTCTCGTCATCTTGTTTGCAACCATTGGAGCAGACTTGGGAGCCATTGCGAACTATGTCCTGGCTTATTATCTGGGACGTCCTATAATATACCGATTTGTAGAAAGCAGATGGGGAAAACTTTGCATGCTCAGTAAGGAGAAAATGGAGAGGAGCGAAAAATATTTTGCCGACCACGGTGCGGTGGCGACACTTACCGGGCGCATGCTTCCCGTGATAAGACAGCTGATTTCACTTCCTGCCGGACTGGCAAAGATGAACTTCTGGAAATTCTTATTGTACACTACAATAGGAGCAGGCTGCTGGAACTGCGTGCTCGCAACTTTAGGATGGTATCTTCATGCAATAGTTCCGGAAGAGCAGCTGAACGAGAAGATAAATGAATACGGTAATGTCATTTCATGGGTAACTGTCTCCATATTCATTGCGGCGGTAATAATATATCTTATAGTGAAATATATCAGAAAAAAGAAACAGGCAACTGTTTAAATAGAGTAAGGAGACAATCAACAGATATAAAATAAAATGTCAATGAAAGCAGGAAGGGAACGATAGAGGTTTTCTTCCTGCTTTCATTTTACATACTTCCTTTCATTCTTACTGCCTGAGTGGCATGAAATGCTTTTGTTTATACTGTTTGCGAGGCAATAAGGCATTATAATATGACAATATCAAAAATAAGGTGAAAAAAATTTTTTATAATGGCTTTTTTGTATACCTTTGTGTAGTCTATAAATATATTTTTAAACCTAATTAAAAAACCAACAACATGGCAGTAGAAAAAAGGTACACTCTTGACGGTAGCTTTAGAATCAAGAAAGCTATATTGTTTGCAATCGCCGTCATAGTAACGGTAATAATATGGAACATGCCGCTCGATGCCTTCGGCATTGACGGTCTGACCGTAATTCAAAGACGTATAATCGCAATCTTTGCATTCGCGACCATTATGTGGGTAACGGAGGCGATATCGTCGTGGGCGACGTCCGTTTCATTAATAGGCATCCTCCTTTTGACAACATCAGACAACGCATTCAGGTTTCTCATATCAGATATAGACAAAAGTGAATTATTGGATCACAAAGCACTTATGGCAACGTTTGCAGACCCGATAATAATACTGTTCTTGGGCGGATTCATTCTTGCCATTGCCGCCACAAAATCAGGACTTGATGTTTTGCTGGCACGCACACTGTTAAAACCGTTCGGCACAAAGAGCGAAAACGTGTTATTGGGCTTTGTGCTCATAACAGGTATATTTTCCATGTTTGTCAGCAATACTGCAACAGCAGCAATGATGCTTACATTTCTGACTCCTGTATTCAAAGCTCTTCCTCCTGAAGGCAAAGGACGTGTAGCACTGACTCTTGCCATTCCTGTGGCGGCAAATATCGGTGGCATGGGAACAATAATAGGAACACCTCCGAACGCCATTGCAATAAAGTATCTGAATGACCCGAACGGACTTAACATGGGATTAGGCTTCGGAGACTGGATGATGGTAATGACGCCGTTTGCACTTATACTTCTTGTAATCGGATGGTACTTACTGAAAACATTCTTCCCTTTCAAAAAGAAAACCATCCATCTGGAAATAGAAGGAGAAGTGAAACACAACTGGCGCACGACGGTCGTCGCCGTTACTTTTATCCTGACAGTCTTGCTGTGGGTTCTTGACAGATGGACGGGCGTCGGAGCCAATACGGTAGCAATGGTTCCTATTGCAATATTTGCATTCACCGGAGTAGTGAAAGCACGCGACTTACAGGAAATAAACTGGAGTGTTATTTGGATGGTTGCCGGAGGTTTCGCTCTTGGACTTGCACTTAATGAGTCCGGCTTAGCTGAAAACGTAATCAAAAGCATTCCGTTCGGTTCATGGTCTGCTGTCGCAATATTGATTACATCGGGACTGATATGCTACATCTTATCCAACTTCATTTCAAATACAGCCACGGCAGCTCTTCTTGTACCTATTCTGGCTGTAGTATGCAAAGGTATGGGACCGTCTCTTGACAGTATTGGCGGAACTCCAACCGTACTTATAGGTATTGCAATCGCAGCATCCATGGCAATGTCACTCCCGATAAGCACTCCACCTAATGCAATTGCCCACTCAACGGGACTCGTAAAACAAAATGAAATGGTAAAAATAGGACTTACAATAGGTGTGATTGGTATGTCGTTAGGATACCTGATGCTTTACATCCTCGGAATTAATCATATATTATAAGGTACTAAAATTATTTCCATAGGTCTTTTATTGCAGGCATATGGAAGCTAAGAACAGTCCGCAATGTCTTTAAACAGACAATGCGGACTGATTTTTTCAGCTAACGTAGACTGTAAGGTGAGGGCTTCTTATCGACGTGAATGATGAAAGAGCAGCCTGCCGATGAGGGACACGCAAGAAAAATGACAGTGAACGGAATCCCGCACGAAACAGTGCTTACAGCCACTCCGATGACATCGGCTATGAAACTTTGTGACATTTTCTTTTATAATAACACACTTATTTGTTAACTTTGCAGAATGAAAACAGTGCTCCGGTCTGTCGCCGGCATCAACTCGATGCGGGAGGAAAGTCCGGACAGTGTAGGGCATTCCACTTCTGAAAATAGAAGCTGTTGGCAACAGCAGGGTAAGGCAGAAGAAAATAACCGCCTGACAGATGATTAATTATCATAAGGCAAGGGTGAGAAGGTAGTGTAAGAGACTACCAGCCGATGGGTGACTATCGGGCTGTGCCTCCTGGAAACTGCAAGTTCGCGTATACCGTCGTTTGAAGATTGCCCGTCTGACAAAGTTATTTTGGCGACGGAGGGTAGAACGCTTGATCCATGAGGCGACTTATGGACTAGATAAATGACAGATGCCGTTTTTACGAACGGAACAGAACCCGGCTTACAGGAGCACTGTTTTCTTTTTATTTATTCTAACACTTTTTGAAACGGTATAGTTAATAATTTATAAAATTGGCATTGCATACT
Source organism: Leyella lascolaii (assembly GCF_900079775.1). GTDB lineage: Bacteria > Bacteroidota > Bacteroidia > Bacteroidales > Bacteroidaceae > Prevotella > Prevotella lascolaii. The sequence goes on from NZ_LT556035.1 coordinate 200,097, forward strand.
GCAATGTTAAATATAAATGGTGTAAATTTGCAGCCGCTATCACGAGCTGATAGCATTAGTACAAACATAAAAATAATTATAATGGCAACAAAAATCAGATTGCAGCGTGGCGGACGCAAGAGTTATGCTTTCTACCGCATCGTCATCGCTGATTCAAGAGCACCACGTGATGGTAGATTTACTGAGAAAATTGGTACTTACAACCCTAACACCAATCCGGCTACAGTTGATTTGGATTTCGATCGCGCACTTTATTGGGTTGAGGTTGGAGCACAGCCGACAGACACTGTACGCAATATCTTGAAGTCAGAAGGAGTGTATCTTATGAAACACCTTCGTGGCGGCGTTAAGAAAGGTGCTTTCGACGAGGCTGCAGCACAGGCAAAATTTGAAGCTTGGAAAGCTGACAAACAGAAGACAAACGATGCTATACGTCAGAAAGAGGAGCAGAGCAAGAAGGACGCAGCAGCAAAAGAGCTTGACGCAGAAAAGAAAGTGAATGAGGCTATAGCAAAGAAAGTGGCAGAGAAGAAAGCCGCTCAGGCAGCTGCAAAGGCTGAGGCTGAAGCTGCAACGGAAGAAACTCCGGCTGAAGCATAACATAAGAAAATGTAAAATAATAGATAATATGCGACTCATAATATTTTATGGTCGCATATTTTTTTATGTCAAATTATACACATGGGATTGATATAATGGTGGAAAACAAAACCATCGGTGTACGTTTGCAACAATAAAAAAGGGTCAGTAGATTTTTAGTGGGGATAGGCATACAGTTTAGCAATACGGAATAAGAAAAACTTCTTGTCAACAACTCCCCTGAGATTCGCTCTGAAGAGTTTGATTTTAGCGTTGAATGATTCAGCGAGCGCATTTGATGAACGGTTGTTGTAGAAGTTGAGGATTTCATCATAATGCTCATAGAAGGTGGCTGCGATAACATCAAATGAGTGGAATCCTACTTCNGGGTCAGTAGATTTTTAGTGGGGATAGGCATACAGTTTAGCAATACGGAATAAGAAAAACTTCTTGTCAACAACTCCCCTGAGATTCGCTCTGAAGAGTTTGATTTTAGCGTTGAATGATTCAGCGAGCGCATTTGATGAACGGTTGTTGTAGAAGTTGAGGATTTCATCATAATGCTCATAGAAGGTGGCTGCGATAACATCAAATGAGTGGAATCCTACTTCCTCCACTTTGTTGTACCATCGTGCCATGGACAGGCGTGCGGCATCCTTGATTGTGTTTTTGGCGAAGATCATCCGTAGGGAATGGCACAGTCCGTATGCCGTCTTGATGTCTGGGTATTCTTCAAACAGAATCGCAGCCCTCTGCTTTTGTCTGTCTGTCCATTTGTCGGCAGACTTGAACAACAGGTATCGGGAGCGTATAAGCAGCTCCTTGCGTGTGTCTCCATTGGGATAGCGGTACGGGATGTACTCCTTGCCGTTTTGTCGGGCTTCCTCCATTTCATCGTTAGCCTGCTGTATGGCATCCCAACGGTGTTTGATGCGCAGCTCCTGTACGGCATCGCAAGCCAGTCTCTGGATGTGGAAGCGGTCGATGACACGGCTGGCCTTGGGGAATGCCGTCCGGACAATCTTGCGCATGGAGTCCGACAAGTCAAGCGTAACCTCCTCGACGGCATTACGACGCTCTTCGTCAATCCGTTGCAGGACGGCAATCACGTCCTCGGCTTTTGTTCCCGCAACGACGGCGACCAGGGATTGCTCCCGCGTGCGAGCCTCACGGTTGGTTACAAACGTGTACAGCTCACCATTGGAAAGCGAGGATTCGTCGATGGCCAGACAAGGGCCGATATTGTCCGGAAACAGCAGCCATTCATCCGCATGTTCCAACTGCTCCCACTGTCGGAAACCGCTCAGCACTTCCTTGTATTGCTTCTCGAACGTATGCCCGTCTATGTGATAGAACTCCTCAAGCGTATGGCAGGTCACAGGGGACGTCTCCATACGTCTCTTTTAAAAAAGCTCCAAATTCCTTGGAGTAACGGGTGCCCCTGGCCACAACGTCAAGGTCTATCGGAATGCTGAAACTCTTGCCCGTACGTGTGTCTGTCCACCGCCTGCGACGGATTTTCAGAATTACTTTATGGTCCCGTATCGGGAAATCCGTCACGCTGACGGCTTCCATAAAACCTTTGGACTCAAAGTGCGCGTCATTGCCTAGTTCCGGATTCATCTTCTCGTCCAGGCTGATGTGTATCTCTCCGGTGGTTTGCTCAATGCCAACTATCGAAAAGTAATCCAATATCTGTGTGGGCAGTACGATACCGGCCAACATATTCAAATAATCTTTTTCCATACTGCAAAGTAAAGGACTTTTCGATTTTCTTACAAATTTATCCCCACTAAATTTCTACTGACCCNATGTGTATCTCTCCGGTGGTTTGCTCAATGCCAACTATCGAAAAGTAATCCAATATCTGTGTGGGCAGTACGATACCGGCCAACATATTCAAATAATCTTTTTCCATACTGCAAAGTAAAGGACTTTTCGATTTTCTTACAAATTTATCCCCACTAAATTTCTACTGACCCATAAAAAAGGCTGATTTCCATTACCGGAAACCAGCCATTATTATTTCACTTGAAAAGATTTATTTGCGGACAGTAATAAATCTGACAAATATTTATTTCTCGAAATATCTCTTATACAGTCCCATGAATCCGGCGCAGTGGCGTGCTTCGTCCTTTGCCATCTCATGTACTGTGTCATGAGTTGCATCCATTCCGGCTGCTTTAGCATTCTTGGCAATGCGGAACTTGTCTTCGCATGCTCCACGCTCAGCTGCTATACGAGCCTCAAGATTGCTCTTTGTGTCTTTCAGAACATCGCCCAACAACTCTGCGAATTTACTTGCGTGCTCAGCCTCCTCAAATGCGTAACGCTTGAACGCTTCAGCTATCTCAGGATAACCTTCCCTGTCAGCCTGACGGCTCATAGCCAGATACATGCCCACCTCACAGCATTCTCCGTTGAAATGATTGTTCAAATCCTTTATCATTTCCTCGTTGGCGTCTTCCTTACGGGCTGCTCCTAATGTGTGAACTGTTGCGAATTCAGCCTTGTCAGACTCATCCAACTCCTTGAATTTTGATTTTGGAGCCTTGCATAACGGACAAACTTCAGGAGCCTCAGTACCTTCATGGATATATCCACAAACCGTACAAACAAATTTTTTCTTCATAATTAATACTGCTTTTTAAATTCTGTTAATGTTATTGTAATCAATCATTGTCTTCTTTTCTCAAACATTCGGAACATACGCCTTTATAATACACCTGAACGCTGTCGACCCGATGTCCACAAGTTTCTGCCTTGAATTCAGCCATATCCTGAGATTCCAAATCCATGATAGACTTACACTTCTTGCAGTAGAAATGGACGTGAGGCTTTGTCTCACCGTCATAACATACCCGGTGCTCGTCTATGGTTATCATCTGAGCCGCATTGTTTTCTGACAACAAACGCAATGTATTATACACCGTAGTGCGACTCAGTGTAGGAATTTTCTGGTACAAATCCTTGTAGACATCTTCCACCGTAGGATGCGTTCTGTGATCCAGCAGATACTGCATTATCGCCATACGCTGTACAGAAGGCTTGACTCCATTCCGCACCAATCTGTTGTATGCCTCTTTTTCAAACATATTTTATTTTTCTGCAAAAGTAATTTATTTCCATTTAAAAGCAAAACATAATTGTAAATATTACACTATTTAACATCCATTTACACTTATGGCGTCAGCCAAGATGCCTTTCAACAGTTTACCGGTATCCGGTAATTACAAACCTGTAAAAGCCTTTTAGCTAATACCAGCTGTTATGAAATGAATATTGTAAGTCATATATTACATCGGAGACCGGTCATTGGCTTATATCCGGTTGTCACGCATCTGTTTTATAAGATCCTTTTGATGTTCGCTGAGATTTTGTGGTAAAACGACATTATATGTAATGATAAGGTCTCCAAAAGAGCCGTCTCCCCTACTATATCCTTTTCCCCTTAGACGCACTTTCGTGTTATTCTGAGTCTCGGGTTTAACCTTCAACTTAACCTTATCTCCGTTACCGAGCTGTATTATGACCTCTCCACCCAAAAGCGCGGTATAAAGGTCAATATTAACAGTTGCGTTCATCTCTCCAGAATGCTGCGTACTTTTTGAAGTCCTTCTTGTACGTGAGCCCTGTCCGAAAAGGTCCTGGAAAAAGTCGGAGAACCTCTGTCCGTTACCGAAAGAGCTGAAGTTGAAGTCTCCGAAAGGCGAATTCACATCATTATCCCAATAGAACCCACCTTTTCCACTATCGCCTCCACTTCTGTTAAAGGCATCCGCCTCCTTCCATTTCTCTCCATACTGATCGTATTTCTTCCTCTTTTCCGGATCTCCTATCACATCATAGGCTTCATTAAGAGCTTGGAACTTTGCCTTTGCCTTAGGGTCATTAGGGTGCAAATCAGGATGAAATTGCTTTGCCCTTTTACGGTAAGCCTCTCTCACATCCTTTTGATCAATATTTTTATCGACACCCAATATTTTATAATAATCAATGAATGCCATAATCAATCCTCCTTTTTGTCAATTTAACTGTCAATTCTATTACCATATAGCAAACTCCATGCCTGTATGAAGCATTGGCATTATTTTTATAAGAAAAAGTTTCACCGGTCACCAGTTACAGGCACAGACAATCCATGTCTGATTATCCGACACCCCACAGAACCGTCTCCATCAATCCGCCAGACACGCCGTTCAAGTATCAGACAATGGCAAGGTTGTATTAAAATCAATAGACAAGCAATTTGTCGCCTACCTTAATCTCATAATCATCTGTAAGATTATTTTTCTTGTACAGATATTTAAGCCTGATGCCATAGTACTGTGAAATAGAATACATACTTTCTCCTGCCTTGACTATATGGAAACGGTTTTTAAAGGCTTTGTCCGCCCTTTTCTGTTTCTCTTTCAAAAATATGACCTCTCCGGGTACAAGTTTGTCATCCCGATCACGCTCATTATACTTTGCGATTTTCTTGTATGAAATATTTATCTCTTTACCGATTGATTTGAACGTGTCGCCGGCACGGGCTATAACATAATAATTCTTATTATATTTGTATATAGGATGCAACCGTTCAGATACATCGCTTTCCGCTCTGTGTTTTGAGATAAACTTGTCATAATGCTTCTTGTTATCAAACTTATACAGCTCATACAGTTCGATAATTTCTATCAACTTGTCAGCATATCTTGGATTTGTGGCATATCCGCATGCCTTTAATCCACGCGCCCATCCCTTATAATCGGTCATTGAAAGTCTGAACAATCTGGAGTAACGGTTCTGTTTTGACAAGAACATACTATGGTCCTCAAAACTTTGAGACACATTGTCATAGGCTCTGAAACACTCGTTTCTCTCATCATCATCGTAATATACCCGACGCCCGGTCCAGCCATGACACTTTATGCCAAAATGGTTGTTGCCCTTACGCGCAAGCTCACTACGCCCGGCTGCGCTTTCAAGCAGTCCTTGCGCAAGCGTTATACTGGCAGGTATTTTATGCCGGACCATCTCTTCAATAGCAAGATCCTTATACAAATCTATATAAGTCTGATAGACTGAATTCCGACGTATCTGTGAAAACACAGCGACAAATGGCACTGTATATATAATGATGAATAGAGACAATCTTTTCATTTATTACCAACTGAAAATTATAACAGGAAAATATACTTAGTTTATAACTAAAATGCAAGCGTGCACCATATACCTACAAAAGTATATAAAAAAAAGGAGATACGGACTTTTTTGTATATTTTAACGCAGCCTCCGGAAACAATTATTGGTGTCCGTCTGCATTTACGGACACCAATAATATAATATAAGCGGATATTCAAAATAAACTATACAATAAAATCACTCATATGCCATCTGTGCCGATGTCATCATCCCGAACGCTTTTTGGATAAAGCCGGTTGCGCTCCGCAAAGCGATGGGAAGTTGTCCTTACCCTCGCTTGCATTGCCTTTCCGGCAGCATTCAAAAGTCTCATCGTTCGTACAACCAGTTTCATTTCCTCTTCTGACTTTTGAATGCGCAGTCCGGACAGCGCACCATCTGACGGCAATCAATTCAGAACATATACTTGTAAAAATTGGATTATGCGACCGAAGTCATCTCACGACAATCTTCTCACATTTGTTTTCAGCCTCCGATTTTACTGTTATAATATATATCCCTGACGGCATAGCAGATGTTGAGATTCGCCCGTTATCCGTATTTCCACGACCGACTACGCTGCCTCCAAGATTGCATATCATATAAGTGGAACCTGAAGGAGCAATAACATTTATGTCGTCGCCACGGTCAACCACATTCGGATAGACACTAATGCCATCATCCTCATTGACATCTGAAATCCCTGTAGAGACGGGCTCGCCATAAACCTCGAACTCGTATAGCTGTGCGGAGTCGGTCACGCATGAATAAGGAATCTCAAGCTTAACATAACGTGCCGTGACAGGAACGTCAGGCTCATACGTTTTAATATTGCTGTCGTCAGATGTTACAGCCGTGACTTTTGTCCATTTCGCTCCGCCCGTTGTTTTATGGAAAGTTGCCATTTCATCATCCGTAGGAGCCTCATCAGACACATAAATGCGATATCCACTTATGTTGTCAGTCACACCATATGTCCGCGAATCATAAATAACGAACCTTCTGATGTTATATGTTTTTTCGAGATCAAGCACCATCCAATTTGTCGGATTAGACGCGCCGTTATTATTGAAATTCCACGTCAGTGCGGTATTGTCCTTTATTCCGTCAATCAGATTAAGCGCAGTTTCCTTGAAGTTTTTGATGTTATACGAACCGAGAATAGTCTTTTTGCGACTTACGGGAATCCGGGCATTATGAGATTCGTCCTTTTCCGCCAATATTCCCCATATGTCGAATCCATACACTCTCACAGCGTTGCCGCCTCCTTTGCCAATCTCCAGCTTGACATACTTTGCACTGACCGGTTCCGGCAATATACACGTATGGCAAGACTCAGACGCGACACCGCTCTCATATCCCACAGTTGTGAACACACTTCCGTCCATACTTACAGATATCGAATATTCATCGGAGTTATCAAAATCCTCCATTGTCCTCGAATCATAAATATCGAAACGGTCCACATTATATATATCAGTAAGTTCAACAATGACATACGGCTTGGAGGTGCTGCCGTTATAACACCATTTTGTTGTACGGTCCGAGTCAAGTATATTGTACGGTGACTCAGACTCATTCACCATTCCACTCGACCCATATATTCCCGCAACCTGCTTTCCGTAGCCATAAGTCGGACGCCTGCTGATTATTTGCGTGAGACTCTCATCCTCTTCTGTGGGTTCATGACCGTACACACTGAATTCGTATATTCTGGCTGCTCCGCCTTTATTCTGTTCAGCAGATACAATCCGAAGTCTCACTGCTGTCGTGACGAAAGGACGGTCAAGCACTATGTCGGTGGTGTTTGTAATGTTTTCGGACACACCTTCAACATCAACCCATCCGTTATTCACATATCTCTGCAAGTAATATTCAGACGTGATGTAATCTTCAGACTCCATTCCGGCATTCATAACGCGCCATCCTGTGACAGCCTTCGGAGCATCAAACCTGTATTCTATCCATTTCACCTGTGAACTGTTGTCACACCATTTTGTATATTCATCACCGTCAGCAGCCATCTCAGGTCTCTCGGAGTTGTTTGTATATGAAGATGCTTTTATGGCAACTGGCGTAATCACAGGATCCGCGTGTTCCACCTCTTTATATGTATCTTCAGTATCCGTATGATTCAGAACCTTTATAACCTCTGACAACGGACGTGTGTCATCATTTACATTATCAGACAATGTTATGGCATATATGATAATGTCAGAATCGGTCGGAAGGGTGAGCGTCTTGCACCCGGCGTCGACATTGATAACATACTTATACATATATAAGAACTCGTATATACCGTCTCTGTTTTCACCGGTGACATGAGAGTGAGTGGCAGTGAATGCCGTGTTTTCCAATCTGTATTCCTTTTTTATGTCACTGCTGTTGCTCCATACTCCTACATTTCCGCTGTTGCTTTCTATTCTCAGCGTATGTTTTTTGCCGTCGACGAGAAAGTCCGCCATACTTCCGTCCTTGTTCAACGACGATGCGAGAACATACAGTTTCCTGCCGTTTGGCAACGACGGGAGCTCTATGGACTGTCCGTCGCACCTTACCGCATTCTTCTGACCGTCATCCCTGCTTCCCATACAGAACGTTATGCCGTCAGCCGTTATGTTGTCCTCAATAAGCTCCGCGGGATATGCATATTCAGTATCGGCGTCAGCCCTATCACTGTTCGTACTCATTACGTCTATGTTATATGCCATTTCCACAGCGACAGACGACGGAGAACTGCTCTGCCCTGAAGCGACAGAGTTGCCCGCAAACTGCAAGGCAAATGTCTTGGGGTGGAATCTGTCTATATGGAATCTGAGTTTCTTACCAGAGAAATCCGCATTTCCAAGATGTTCCTCCACACCGTTCACCTCTTCTGCCGAAAGGATGTCGGACGCGAATTCCACCTCCACATCCTGACCTTCATTCGTAAGTTCGTAAAACCTGATGATGGTCTTGTCTGACTGTTCCGCCTTTTTGAGTGCCTTCACCGCCACATTCCCGTTGTTTACGCTGGCAAAGCAAAACTCCTTGCCCAACGCTCCGTCATGCCGTGTTGTCTGATAGACAAGCATAGGCTGGTTAAGTTTGTCAGCCTCCCACTGCGTGTCCGCGCTCCATTTGCCGGAATGTGAGAAGAACGAATACGTAAACTTGTTAAGCCCCAAATCCTGACGTCCCTGGTATGTATAGTTGCTGCCCACTTTAGGAGTGTGTATTAGCGTCAGTCTTATCTCATTATCCTTCTGCTTGTCCCATCCGTATTTGCAGTCGTTGAGAATCGATACACCGAACGTCCCGTCCTCATCCGTCACATCAGCCCATCTGTGTCCGAGGAATTCGCAATGTGCGTCAGTGTTGTTTGCATCCGTACTGTATGAGGTACTGTTACTGTTCACATCAGCGCCTATGCTCAAGTCATATGTTGCCAACGGATTGGACGCGGTAAGCGGGAATGTGGCTTTCAGCAACCGTTCGCGTGTCTGCCAGTCCACCTCATTCACAAAATCAATCCTGTTATTGCTTCCTGCGGACGAAAGACGTATGTACTGGCAGAATGTGGAACCGTTTTTCGTCCGTGTGATTTTCAGACTCACACGCAACGGTCCGTTTTCCGCCACCTCAACATTGATGCCTTCATTGTCTACATATTCCCTTGGAGCTTTCTGCAACTGGTCACCATGTATCTCCCATGATGGCCACGACAATGATTCGTCGTACAGCATAGCGAGGCGTATCGGAGCCGACAGGAGTTCCTTGTTACCGAGTTTCTTGTCAATGATAGAACTTACGTCTCCGTTGCTGTCAATTGAAAGTCTGTACCGGTCGTTCTCCATTCCTTTCTCGTTTATCACAAGACCGGTTTCCGGCTCACTGTCAGATACGGACGGTGCGACATTGTATGTGGCATACCCGAGCGAAGGAACGGTAGCCAGGAAAATGAACCTTACAGTCCCGTTTCCGTTCTCCAATATCTGCGACGGTACGGTGTTTCCTTCCGAATCTGTGACTTTCAGACACGAAACGTCATCGGCTACAGACATCGTAGCCTCAACAATATCAGTGCGGTCCTGCGAAAGCGGGTTGTAAACCACCAACGGCGTATTCTCACACCAGCTCGTGTTCAGACATGAGGCGACACCGCCAACCGCATTGTTAAGCGTACGTGAGAAGTCAAGCTGGTTAAGCACCTGGTCGTTTACAGAGTATTTGTATGCCTGGTTTATGCACGTTCCCGGGATGTCGTCATGAAACTGATGCCATAATAGACGCACCCAGGCGTCGTCTATGGTTTTCTTCTGATAAGGCAACGTGCCGAGCCAGTCAGCCATGACCGAAGCCTTTTCCGTCGCGTCGGCAAGCAGCTCACCCTTTCGCATCCAATATTTCAACATGGTGCGCGACGTATATCCTCCCACTCCATGAGCCCTCATGGGCAATCCGTGTTCTATCGTGGGAATCTTGTCATATCCCATATGAAAGATCTGGTCGAGCATTTCAGTTGTCGAACCGAGCGAGACACTTAACGGACCGTCACTGTCCACACTTTTTGACAGCCAGTCGGCAGTCTCTTTGTCAAGCCCTCCTCCCCTGTCGCTCCTCGGACCTACATATTTTATAGTCGCAGGAATGCCGTAAGAGTCAATGTTGTCAGAAACCTCATTCTGCATCTGTGTGTCATAAGACATATCCTTTCTGAACTCCTCATGCGCGTCATAAGGATTAAGTTTCAGCACAGAAAGCAATTCTGAGCCGTCGGTTCCTATCCATCTTGCGAACCGCGGCAGTTTATTGTATGCGTAAGCCGAGTTCCATGAAAGCTTCTGGCTATGGAAATACTTCATGCCGCAGTGCGACGCGACCGTAGGCAGAGACCACGGGAAACCGAAACAGTCAGGAAGCATTATGTCGCGTCCTCCTCTCACTCCGAACTCGTTGCGGAAGAAAGTCTGTCCATACAGGAAATTCCTTATCAGCGACTCTGCCGACCCGATGTTTACATCATTGGCATCGACAGAGCCTCCAGCCACATGCCACTTGCCGTTCTTTATATATTCCTTCAGACGGTCATAACTGTCAGGATAATATTCCTTTGCCCACATGTATTTTATGGCTCCCTCAAAATTGAACTCGAAATTGGGCGACGCCTTGTCCTCAAACCGATCGAAAGTCTGCTCCAGCGTATTCTTTATATACTCGCCTATCGTCTCCTTAACGGTCCAGTTCCATTGCGTGTCCAGATGTGAGTTTGATATGAAGAACAACTTCCTGTCAGCCACTTCTGCGGGTACGGGCTCGTCACTTGCGGTAACAGCCATTATCGCAACCGACGCATCTTCGCTCAGCAATTCTGCTGTAATGGACGACACTGCCTTATCCGTGCCAGTGACAGATACCGAATTCTCGTACAAAGCGTGGTTGTAATTTTGGTCGATGTTTCCCGATTTGTCTATTCTTCCCAATTGCCAGAAAGCCGTGCCGTTGCAGTCCGCAGTCTCACAATTGCTTATCGTCAGACGCTGTGTGTCGTCAGACGTCCCATCAGAATAGTTTACTGTAACTGAGAGCTCGGCGTTTCCGACACCGGAGGTGCCGAGAATCCACAAACTTCTTGCAGATTGCGGCTCGTTGAAATCTATGGTTATGCTTCTTCCATATTTCAACGCTGTCTGGTCGTTTACTATCGATGACAGGCAAAACGCGCACTTATCATTGAAGTCATTAAACCTATACGGCACATCAGAAAACAGTCCCCTGATTTTTTCCGGCAGACCTCCCCTCGCAGTCCTATTATCGGAATAAAAACACCATCCGTCATCAAGAAACGAGTCATTGCCGTCCTCGTACGGTGTCAGTACAATGTCCGCATTATACCCTTTTAATCCTACAGGAACATAAGAGGCTGATAACAATAACGGGACACCAAATAGTAATAAAGTATGTAAAGCCCTTTTCATATTAGTAATTTAGTAAATAAAAAACGACATATATATGTATAAAAACAATCCCGGGCTTTTTGTTGAAAATACTGAGGATATTTATCGTTATTTAACGATAAACGGGACGTATTTTAAAACGTTAACAATTGAAACACTGAAAAGACGAAAATAAAACAATGATAACTTATAACCTATGGACAAGAACGACAGTGCGATGTCGTCACACCCACTCAAAATTATCCTTACCTGCCCCTATTTCGAAATGCAGTTTCACAATACCCAAATCCATACTGGTATAGCCCACCATAGAAAAAAGGCGTCTGGCACATACACAATGCCTGCCGTCTTTCACTCCCGCATATTCAATGTAGAACTTCTGCTGATTCACAGCCGTAGGAGCCTTCAGTGCCGCGCGCACTCCTTGCTCAAACCATTCGGGCGTGGAAACACCCGCGTTGCTTACATCCTCCACGCTTTTGCATTTATGTTTCCTGCCCGCATCGTCAGGATAACCGAGCGAAATCATGCATGCCACCTTCTCTTCGGAATCCAGAGCGTAAGCTCCTTTCACCTTCCTGTATGACAGACCAGCCCAGCATGTACCAAGTCCAAGCTGCTGAGCCAGCAGCACAATCTGCTCACCGTAATAGCCAACACGCTCATCCAAATCGTCTGCCCTGCGTCCCGCCATTACAATATAATTCTCTACACCCGAGAACGAACCGTAAGCCAACATGCCGCTGAACCCTTTCCTCTCATTGAGCACAAGCTGTATGTGGAGGTTGCCCTTACTGTTGCACTCGTCTATCTTAGCCCGCAGACAGTCAACGGCCTCACGCTCCAATGGTCTGCTGATGTAACGTCGCACGCTGTGGCGCGCGTATATTGCTTCTAATAATGTCATCATATATAAATACTTATTTACGCGTTGTTATGCTCTTTTAGTAAAAAAACAGTGCCAGCGAGCGCAATGGGAGCTTGCTCGCTGATTGCCGAGTGCAGCCTGTTTTCTGCTGGAACATAATTTTAATCAGAAATACATATCATTTATAATAGTATTGCAAGATTAGTGAAAAAAATCGAGATAAACGCAATTATACATATGAAAAACATTGGCATTATTCTTAAAAAAAGACTCCGCTTATGGATAAGAAACCAATCAGAAAAGCTGCATTTGCGCGTTTCACCCAAGATTTACTGTCTTTGCCACAGTTATGTTCTCGAAAAAACAACATGCGTTTATCACATTAAAAGAGACGGTATCCGCCTGAGAAAACGTATAAAAAAGAGGATTCTCAAGTGGCGGAGACAAAATAGCCGCTCCGCACAATATGTATGAACGGAAAGGAATATACGTATAGCGTCAAATGGCTGAGAATCGTGCAGAAGCAGACACACATCCGACTGACTGCTTATACGCGAGTTTTAAAGCAACGATACACGGGTTTTAAAGCAACAGCACAGCACACTGAATATCAGCGAATTACACGAACAGTATCAGTAAAGTCAACTTTCCGCGCTACAGAAAAGGCTCTTCCGTCGCACAGGAAAGGCTCTATGAGCGCGTGAAAAAGCCCATATGGCATGCCGGAACAGTCTTTTCCGAGCCGGTATATTTCATCTATGACAGAGGAAACAGCACCCGACTGTTCACGAAAAGAACAGAATCCGTGCGTTCTGTATGAACAACACCGTATCATATGCGGTTTGTTGTGATATCCGTAATAGAAAATACAGCATGAACGGGATGGATGTATCAGTGCATTACATCTGTTTTGTTGAAAAATTTTGTCAATATTTTTTACTTCACACATAGCCTTCACCACCGATTCAAATCAAGACCCCACAGCCTCGGATTGCAATATATACAGTCTTGCCGGACTTCGCTTTCCCACCGTATCCCCATACATTCCTTACGCCACACAGCCTTTCTCACAGACGACGGCAGGCATGACCGCGACAAAACCGCACGTAAAGCACGTCTCTGCAACATAAATCCACAGCTGGTAGACAAAACCTGTTAGCGTTTCTATTGAGTAATTGAATTTACAGTAATGAGAAAATTAACAACATATGGAATCGTCATAACAATCCCTTTGTACTTGGAAGTTCGTAATGGAATATGTCACGTCTTACAGCCATCCTTACAGCTCTTGCAAAAGCCTTAAATACACCTTCTATCTTGTGATGTTCATTTATACCCTCCGCACGTATTTCAAGATTCATCTTCGCAGTATCGCTAAGACTCTTAAAGAAATGAAAGAACATCTCTGTAGGCACATCACCAATCTTCTCTCTATGGAAGTCGACGTGCCAGTTTATCCAAGGTCTTCCTCCGAAATCCAAGGTTACAAGACACATGCAGTCGTCCATTGGAAGACAATATCCATATCTCTCTATTCCACGCTTATCCCCCAAAGCCTTAAGCAGACATTCCCCTATGGCAATTGCCGTATCCTCAATTGTATGATGTTCGTCAACATTCAAATCTCCGTGAGTATGTACGGTAAGATTCATCATACCATGCTTGCCTATTTGCTCCAGCATATGGTCGAAAAAACCTAAGCCTGTCGTTATGTCACACTTTCCGGTTCCATCAACATTAACACTCACATAAATGTCTGTTTCACGCGTCTTTCGTCTGTATTCCGCAATTCTTTCTCCTGCAAACAGAATTTCCGCGATTTTATCCCACGTTATACCATTATTGCCCAATATAAGAGCCTTACATCCCAAATTCTCTGCAAGCATCCTGTCGGTATCACGGTCACCTATTACATAACTGTTGCCCAAGTCATACTCCGGGTTGTGCATATACTTTGCCAACATCCCTGTTCCGGGCTTGCGCATAGGAGAGTTGTCCTCAGGGAAATGCCGGTCAATCAGCTGCTCGTCAAATACAATTCCCTCCCCTTCCATAGTTTTCATAATGAAGTTGTGTACAGGCCAGAACGTCTCTTCTGGAAAGGAATCGGTTCCCAATCCGTCCTGATTGCTTACCATAACCAACCGGAAATCAAGCCTGCTGCATATAAAAGAAAGATTACCTAATGCTCCTTTTACAAATTTCAACTTGTCAAATGAATCTATCTGTTCATCTGCCGGCTCTTCTATCAATGTTCCGTCACGATCTATGAACAAGAGTCTTTGCGGTTTCATTCAATTCAATGTTATTCTGTTTTGTTCTTATTCGTACTTCTATACGTCCATATACATAATACATTACAAAAAACATCCACATACTGATGTATAATGCAATAAAATAAACCACGACACTCACAATATAGTCCAATATATTGAAGTATTCAGGCAGACCGTTCGGGTCTCCTATAGTCAAGCCATATGCGTTATTCTGAAACGCAATGTACATTACAGAACGGGGCATTCCTATCACCACATATAACACCGCAACTATAATGGCACATAATACCAGAACCAGAGCAATAAATCCCCAATATCTCCATCCGTTACGATATGCAGCACCAAAGACAGACCATATTCTTGATTTTGACTCAAACAGATATTTCATCACAGAATAACATAGCGGAATGGCTGCAACAACAGCCAACACCGTGAGCACTCCCATGCAGATGGCATAAACTGTATCAATATGCTCCGGAGACTTCCCGTTCCCGAGCAATAAAAGTATTACTGTCCCTGCAACAATCATTATAACCGCAAAAATGAAAGCCAGAATAGTCATCGACAAGACAGCCTGCAAACAATATATATAATTGCGTTTGCGTGATTCTTCATTAAGTAGTGACATAACGGATGTTCCAAGCCAGCTTACGGCAAATATTGATGGAATCAAAAGCACAAGCTGCATCCATGGCAATGCGTCAAAGAATACAGAAACACTGATTACTGCCGAACATACCAAAGCTGCCAGCCATGTTCTGCGGAATATTGTTGCAAAATTATTAAACATCAGTTCATAAGCTGAATGTATACAGCTTGAGTAACTGCGATCCTTATATAAAAAGTTCTCTATCATAAGTCGAATTTAAGTTGTTTCCTTCTGAATTCAGAACATATTATTGCCGTTGCAACCGCGACATTAAGACTGTCTGTCGCAGCTCTCTCTGGAGGATAGTTAGGAATAAGCAGCCTGTTGCTTATTTTTTCACTTAGTACCCGCGATATTCCATTGCCCTCGTTACCCATGACTATCAGTCCGTATCCGGAGAGTTTCTGTCCGTATATACTGTCACCGTCAAGAAAGGTTCCATACACAGGAATATCAGACGGTAAACTGTCGATGAATTCGCAAAGATCCGTATATAATACATTTACTCTTGCAATGCATCCCATAGTAGCCTGAACTACTTTCGGATTATAGACATCCGCCGTACCGCGACTGCATATTACGTCCGTTATTCCGAACCAGTCCGCTATACGTATTATTGTACCGAGATTACCAGGATCCTGAACATCATCCAAAGCCAATGCAAGGTTCCGCCCGACATCATCGGTTCTGAAAAGGTTTTCCATCTTTTTGAATACAGCCAGAACCTCCTGAGGATGTTGCAGGAAGCTCACCTTACGGAGTTCCTCATCGCTCACCTCAATAATCTCGCTTCCCGTATTCTCACAACTGTGCCGGTTGACCTTCAACCATTCTGTTGTAGCCACAATCATCCTCGCCGGCATGCGCTCAAGTAAATCGCCCACCACCTTAGGACCTTCCGCAACAAATGCATTTTCGCTATTGCGGTTTTTCTTGAGTCCAAGCGACTTGATATATTTTATTCTTGATTTGCTTATCATTATTTTACATACAACAAGTCCACGCCTCTTTATACACGGATATTAATATAAACAATATTACCATGGGCACAGACGCGATCTCAGACAAAGACAATGCAAACGGGAGGAAAGGAATGCTTGCCTTCTATTTCCTGAGTGCAGCCTTATCTTATGCAAAGATAGCAATATTTATCAATTATTTCGTAACTTTGCAGACAAATTAAAGCATATTGAATATAATTAAACACATATCATCCCGACTCATACACACACACGTATGCGCCCTGTTTTTTTTCAGCGCGGCAGCTATCCTCATGTGTGCATCATGCTCGTCCACAAAGTTCGTACCTGATGGCAAATATCTGCTTACAGACGTCAAGATAGAAAGCGATGACAACAGCATCAACACATCCCAGATGGAACCTTACGTAAGCCAGCAGGCCAACACAAAATGGTTCTCATTGTTTGAGATTCCACTTGGCACATACAACCTGTCAGGGCGTGACACCACAAAATGGATTAATAAGATACTGAGAAGACTTGGAGAAAAGCCGGTACTATTCGATACGCTAAAAGCAGACATGTCACTCAAAAACCTTCGCACTGCAATGCAGAACATGGGATATCTGCAGGCTGATGCGAAATTGACGACTACAGTAAAGGACAAAAAGATAAAAGCCATCTACACATTGTACCCCGGCAAACCATATTTCATCGGAAACATCGAGTATGACATCCTCGACAGAGACATCGCAGACATTCTTGATATGGACAATGAGGCTAACCGGGGACTAAAAAGCGGCATGCTATTTTCAATAGACAATCTGGAGAACGAACGCAAAAAGATAACAAAAATATTATCTGACAGCGGATACTATAAGTTCAACAAGGACTATATCATTTACGAGGCTGATTCCACCAAAGGCAACGACTCAATTGACGTTAAACTGAAACTGATGAAATACAGGGCTGACAGCAAGAGTCCTGAAAAGAACCACAACCGCTATTACATCAACAAGGTGACATTCACAGGAGCTGATGGAGGAAACATAAAACTGAGACGCAGCGTCCTCGATGACAATCTCGCAATAAGGGAAGGAACACCGTTCAGCGAACACGACCTGCAGAAGACCTACAGCAATTTTGCAAGACTTCAAGCTGTGAAATACACAAACATACAGTTTGAGGAACTTCCGGACACATCTCTATTGAACTGCAACATACAGCTGAGTACCAACAAACCTAACACAATATCATTCCAACCGGAAGGCACCAACACCGCAGGCAATCTGGGAGCCGCGGCATCACTGACATATGAGAACCGTAACCTTTTCCGCGGCAGCGAACTGCTCAGCATACAGCTGCGCGCCGCATTCGAGGCAATAACCGGTCTGGAAGGCTACAAGGCAGAAGACTACGAGGAGTATAATATTGAAGGAAAACTTATGTTTCCGCGCTTTATCGCACCGTTCCTTTCCGACAACTTCAGAAAGAACAGCAACGCACACTCCGAGCTGTCTGTGAGCTACAATCTTCAGAACCGCCCCGAATTCCACCGGAGAGTCTTCACATCCGCATGGACATATCATTGGAACGCTCCGAAGCATAACTCCACCTACCGTTTCGATCTCATTGATCTCAACTATGTGTACATGCCATGGATATCGGAAAAATTCAAGGAAGACTATCTTGATGACGACTCAAACAGAAACGCCATCCTCAGATACAACTATGAGGACCTTTTCATAATGAAGATGGGATTCGGCATGACTTACAACAACGGTGTGCATGCCATAAAGGCAAACATCGAGACTGCCGGAAACCTGTTGGGCGCAATATCCGGCATATCAGACTTCAAAAAAAACGGCGATGGACAATACACCTTATTTAATATAGCATTCGCACAATATGTGAAGGCTGATTTCGACTACACCCGTCTTTTCACATTCGACTGGCGCAACTCACTTGCCCTGCACTTCGATTTCGGCATAGCATATCCGTACGGAAACAGTAAAATACTGCCATTTGAGAAACGTTACTTCTCCGGAGGCGCCAATTCAGTAAGAGGATGGAATGTCAGAGAGCTCGGACCCGGAAAGTTCAAGGGCACTGACGGACGCATTGACTTCATAAACCAGACCGGTGACATGAAACTTGACTTCAATATTGAATACCGTACCGCATTGTTTTGGAAATTCAACGGAGCGTTCTTCATTGACGCAGGTAATATATGGACACTACGCTCATATGCCGAGCAACCTGGAGGACAGTTTAAGTTTGACGAATTCTACAAGCAGATAGCCGTTTCATACGGTCTTGGCATAAGGCTCAATCTCGATTATTTCATAATGAGATTAGACATGGGAGTCAAGGCAATAAACCCGGCATATACAACGAAAAAGGAGCATTACCCTATAATAGATCCAAACTTCAGACGTGACGTGTCATTTCACTTCGCGGTAGGTCTGCCGTTTTAAGCACAACCGGTCAACATTCCGCACATACCGCTTTCATGTCTGACCGGATGCCCGTCATCTCCATTCTGTACTGCCTGCACAATTCCGTTTTCCCGCTTTATGCTGTTTGGAACGCCACATTTACGAGAGAAGCGTCTACCCATCCGTGTGACAACGGCATTTGGGACTTATGAAGCACGATGTCATTTTGGTTAAAAGTCTGCTGACAGACAGTTTATATTCAAGTCCGGCATGCCGACTTTATAAATATTGTTAAAAAACAAGGGAACCGGCAAGTTTCCTTTCTCTCAAAGTGAGTATATCATTACAAATTAGTAAATTTGCACGATTTTTAATTATTTACATAAAGTCTAACTTTATTAATTCAAAACACTTATTATTAATTTTATGTCAGATTTAAAGAACGTACAGCCATTGGCAGACTTTAATTGGGACGAGTTTGAGAATGGCAACAGTGCAAACGTCAGCAAGCAGGAACTTGAGAAAGCCTATGACGAGACACTGAACAAAGTGTCAGAGCAGCAGGTCGTAGAAGGAAAAGTAATCTCTGTTGACAAGAAAGAAGTTGTTGTTAACATCGGTTACAAGAGCGACGGTATCATCCCGGCTTCTGAATTCCGCTACAATCCGGACCTCAAGGTTGGCGACGTCGTTGAGGTTTACGTTGAAAACCAGGAGGACAAAAGAGGTCAGCTGATTCTCTCACACAAGAAGGCACGCCTGAGCAAGAGCTGGGAGCGCGTCAACGCAGCCCTCGACAACGAAGAGGTTATCCAGGGTTACATCAAGTGCCGCACTAAGGGTGGTATGATTGTTGACGTATTCGGCATCGAAGCATTCCTGCCGGGAAGCCAGATAGACGTTCATCCTATACGCGACTACGACGTATTCGTAGGCAAGACAATGGAGTTCAAGGTTGTCAAGATCAATCAGGAATTCCGCAATGTGGTTGTTTCACACAAGGCTCTCATCGAAGCCGAGCTTGAAGCACAGAAGAAAGAAATCATCAGCAAGCTCGAAAAAGGTCAGATTCTCGAAGGTACCGTCAAGAACATCACTTCATACGGTGTATTCGTTGACCTCGGCGGTGTTGACGGACTCATCCACATCACAGACCTTTCTTGGAGCCGCGTAAGCGATCCGCACGAGGTAGTAGCCCTCGACCAGAAAATCAATGTCGTTATTCTCGACTTCGATGATGAGAAGAAGCGCATAGCTCTTGGTCTCAAGCAGCTCACTCCGCACCCATGGGATGCACTCGACGCAGACCTGAAGGTTGGCGACCGTGTCAAGGGTAAGGTTGTAGTGATAGCAGACTACGGCGCATTCGTTGAAATCGCTCCGGGCGTAGAAGGACTCATTCACGTATCAGAAATGAGCTGGAGCCAGCACCTGCGCAGTGCACAGGAATTCCTGCACGTAGGCGACGAGGTAGAGGCAGTCATCCTTACTCTCGACAGAGACGAGCGCAAGATGTCTCTCGGCATCAAGCAGCTTAAGGAAGATCCGTGGGAGACAATCGAGGTTAAATATCCTGTTGGCAGCAAGCATACAGCAAAAGTACGCAACTTCACAAACTTCGGTATCTTCGTTGAACTTGAGGAAGGTGTTGACGGTCTGATTCACATCAGCGACCTCTCTTGGACAAAGAAAGTAAAACATCCGTCAGAGTTCACACAGGTAGGTGCCGAGATTGATGTTGTAGTTCTCGAAATAGACAAGGAGAACCGTCGTCTCAGCCTCGGTCATAAGCAGCTCGAAGACAATCCTTGGGACGCTTACGAGTCAATCTATACACCGGGTTCTGTACACAACGGAAAGATTACCGAGATGATGGACAAAGGCGCAGTCATCACACTTGATGAGGGCGGTGAGGGCTTTGCCACACCTAAGCACCTTGTTAAGGAAGACGGCACACAGGCACAGCTTGGCGAGGAGCTCCCATTCAAGGTTATCGAGTTCGTTAAGGATACAAAGCGCATCATCCTTTCTCACAGCCGTACTTTCGAGCAGGCTAAGGAAGATACAAAGCCGTCACGCAAGCATTCAGCAAAGAAAGAGACTGCTCCTGCAATAAACAATATTGCCGCAAGCACAACTCTTGGCGACCTTGACGCTTTGGCAGAACTGAAAGCTAAAATGGAAAAAGGCGAATAATCAATTCACCTTTATACGTAATACGCGCCGACCGTTGCGGTGATTCAGACGGTCAACGGTCTGGTGACAAGCAAAAAAAGATGCGGAAACTTCAGTTTCCGCATCTTTTTTATTATCGGCATAAAACATGTGTTTTCATAACGATATTGCCATTATACACATCTGAAAGACAGCCGTCTCTTATCTTCCACCTGAATATGCCGTAAGCCTTAATACGCATCCCGCACAGCTGTCAGCCTGTTTGTTCCCACTACTTACATAGATATGGCGGAATATGCCGGAAAAACCGCTATAAAAAATGACGGCAGCAGTGCGGAAGAAATATAAAGAGCTGACTATAAAACTTAAATGCATAATCAGAGTTCTAATGGCATATTGGGGTTAAAGGCATGCATATCGTCCGCCTGTCCGGCACCGGCAAATCAGACAGACTGCTTACCGGAGCCCACCATTCTCAGCTCACCGCCATTGGCAGCTTTGAATCCGTTAAGAAAACTCCGCGCATCCATACGCTTCTTTCCGGCTATCTGCAGCTCAGTTATCTCCACCCACTCGTCAGCAGCGGCTACATACAGTCTGCCGTGGTCTACAGACACATGCCCGAATGGCTCCTGACAAGCAGTGCCGGTACGCTGCGTTCCGTACACTTTCACGGTCAATGGCTTCTGCCCATCCACCTCCAAAGCAGACCAGGCTCCAGGATAAGGACTAAGACCGCGCACGAAGTCATAGACCCTCTTCGCCGTCTTACTCCAGTCAATCTCACATGTCTCCTTGAATATCTTCGGAGCCGGACAAAGCCCCAGCGTCTCGTCCTGAGGCTGGGAAGCGACATTTCCTTCAGTCGAAATGACCATATCAACAGTTTCCCTGCATATCTCGGCTCCAAGTCTCATAAGTCCGTCGTACACATATTCCACATCCGCGTCATCCGGAATATGAAACCTTTTCTGCATTATTATACGTCCCGTGTCAATCTCATGGTCAAGAAAGAATGTGGTGACACCCGTCTCCGTCTCTCCGTTTATCACCGCCCAGTTTATAGGCGCGGCGCCCCGGTATTTGGGGAGCAGTGACGCATGCACGTTGAACGTGCCGAATCTCGGCATAGCCCAGACTATCTCAGGCAGCATGCGGTAAGCCACCACCACCTGCAGGTCGGCTTTATATGCGGCAAGGCTCTCAACAAACGCAGGGTCCTTCATCTTTACCGGTTGCAGCACAGGCAGTCCCACAGACAAGGCATATTTCTTCACCTCTGGCGGACAGAGCACAGAGCCGTGCCTGCCAACAGGCTTGTCGGGCTGTGTCACCACTGCCACAACATTGTATCCGCCCTCCACGAGACATTTTAGAGACTCCACCGCAAACTCCGGAGTACCCATAAACACTATACGCAAATCTTTTTTATCCATATCAAAACCGTTTGTTTTTGTAAATACACCAACCTCGTCCTGCCATGCCATACGCTTTTTCAGAGAACAGACAGTGACATTAAATATGAGGCATACATGCCGAGATAACGCAAGGCGGGAGGGAAAGAGAGCTTGCTCTTCATGTCCCGAGTGCAGCATATCTTTGACAAAGATACTTCAAATAACACTATTAAACGAATATATATAGCCACTTTTTAAATTCTCATTATAAATAAACATACGCAGACAACCTTTGTGAAAGAAATCCCATCAGCCATTGTTCATGTATAATTATTCATCCATGACAGTAAAAAATCTTTACAACCGTTTTTGATGAAACAGAGAGTGAAGCGGTATAAATATATAAACCTACAAGAAAAACCAACCATCGGATGTGTCACAACACATTAATGAAACATGCGATAAAGCCTTTGCCGGGATGCAATACAGCCTTTTTCATGCAACAGAATAGCATGCATCAGAATGCGGAAGAGGCTTTTCGGGCAGACAGAAAAGGCTTTTCAACAAGCCGGAACACGTAAAATTTATTAACTGCAAAACATAAATCACTGGTAGCCAGAGCATTATTAAAGCCTCTGAAAATTCATGGATTTGCGTTCATATTTACTTTCGTCCGGAAATAAAGCATATATACGAAGTTATCCTTAATAAGGATGCATCCCGCCATATGTAAATTTGCATAAACTTACAATTATTCAAACAGAGTAACACAAAAAAATGATTATGAATACAGGAACCTTTTGCTACATTCTACATTTTTTATTATTTTTGTATAAGATAAACTGCACTCGGGCAAATAAGAGCAAGCTCTCTTGCCGCTCGTTTGCAATATCTTTGTATAAGATAAGCTACGGCTCGGCAGTATCAAGTCTGGGAAAACTCTGTTTTCCCGCCTTGCTGTTGCACTAGCCTTGCAATATCTTTGTATAAGATAAACTGCACTCGGACAAATAAGAGCAAGCTCTCTTGCCGCTCGTTTGCAATATCTTTGTCAAACAAAAAACATAATTACAATAAAAATGACACAGGAAGATGACATTAAAAACGCCATTGACGTAATGCGCAAAGGCGGAGTGATTCTATATCCTACGGACACTGTTTGGGGAATAGGATGTGACGCTACAGACGAGAAAGCTGTGGCGAGAGTTTATGAGATAAAGAAACGCAACGATTCGAAGGCTCTCATTTGCCTCGTAGACTCCGACGCGCGCCTTCAGCGGTATGTCAGAAACGTGCCGAACGTGGCGTGGGACTTAATGGAACTTGCAACCAAACCCACAACAATAATATTTGATCAGGCTGTCAACCTCGCCCCTAACCTCATAGCTGAGGACGGAAGCATTGCCATGCGCATCACAAAAGAACCGTTCTCAAAGATGCTGTGCTACAGATTCCAGAAACCAATTGTAAGCACAAGCGCCAACATAAGCGGTGAACCGGCAGCTCAAAACTACTGTGACCTGTCGCCAGAGCTGATCGACGCCGTGGACTATGTGTGCCACACACGCCGTCAGGAACACAAGCCGCACACACCGAGCAGCATCATAAAACTGACAAACGAAGGTGTCGTCACAATAATAAGACCTTGACCATACCGCCACACACTCCTACAGAGGATAACAGAATAAGCCAACACGAAAAATGAAAGCAATAAAAGCACAAACATTAAGAATAACCACAAACATACTTCACAACTGGAACAACCACGTATCAGAGAGGCAGATGACTCTGATACTTGCCTTCCTCATAGGATTCTTCGCGTCTGTGGCTGCTTTCATACTGCATTCCATAATCAAAGAGATACAATGGCTGCTGACATCTAAATTCACATTGGAGTCGTACAACTGGCTTTACCTTCTGTTTCCTGTCATCGGTATACTCATCACGATGCTGTTCGTGAAGTATGTCGTGAAAGACAACATCTCACACGGTATCACCCGCATACTATACGCCATCTCCACCAAACGCTCACACCTTAAAGCCCACAACTGCTGGTCATCGGTGATTGCCTCCGCCATAACCATAGGGTTCGGAGGTTCTGTAGGAGCAGAAGCTCCTATCGTGCTCACGGGCTCGGCTATAGGCTCTAATCTCGGGCAACTCTTCCGGATGGACAACAAGACGCTCATGCTGCTTGTGGGATGCGGTGCGGCAGCCGCCATCGCGGGAATATTCAAGGCTCCCATCGCAGGTCTCGTGTTCACGCTCGAGGTGCTCATGGTAGACCTCAGCATGGCTTCACTGCTGCCCATACTCATCTCGTGTGTCACGGCAACCTGCTTCACATACATATTCGTCGGAAGCGACTCGCTTTTCACATTCTTCCTTGACGACAAATGGACAATAGAACGCATACCGGCGTGCATACTGCTTGGAGTGGCATGCGGACTGGTGAGCCTGTACTTCATACGTGCCATGGGAATGTGCGAGAACATGTTCAGCCGCATGAAAGACAAGCCATACACACGGCTGCTGACAGGAGGGGTGATACTCAGCTCGCTGATATTTCTCTTTCCGGTATTATACGGTGAAGGAAACAACGCCATAAACATACTTCTCAACGGAGAGACAGGCGCAGACTGGGAAAAACTGCTCAACAACTCGCTGTTCTACGGTCATGGCAATCTGCTGATACTCTACATAGCCCTCGTGATACTGACCAAGGTGTTTGCCACATCCGCCACAAACGGTGCGGGAGGATGCGGAGGAACATTCGCACCGTCACTGTTCATCGGAGGATTCAGCGGATTCCTTTTCGCGCGACTGTGGAACATCAACGGCATAGGTGTTCATCTGCCTGAGAAGAACTTCACTCTCCTCGGCATGGCTGGAGTGATGGCAGGAGTGATGCACGCTCCGCTCACCGGCATTTTCCTCATTGCCGAGATAACAAACGGCTACAGCCTGTTCATGCCGCTTATCATTGTAGGCATATGCGCGGTAATGACAATCAGCATATTCGAGCCGCACAGCATCTATGCAATGCGTCTCGCAAAAGAAGGCAAACTGATAACCCATCACACAGACAAGGCGGCACTGACGCTCATGAGCCTTGACAGCGTGATTGAGAGGGACTTTGTGTCGGTGAATGCGGACATGTCGCTCGGACAGCTTGTCAACGTCATAAGCAAGAGCAACACGAGTTTCATACCGGTGCTCGACAATGCCGGGATATTGCTCGGTGAGATTGACATCACCAAGATAAGGCATATCATGTTCCGTACAGAACTGTACAACAGATTCACCGTCAGTCAGATAATGACACCAGTGGAGGCAAAACTGCTTCTGAACGACTCGATGGGAAACGTCATGAAGACCTTTGAAAAGGAAAACACCAGTTATCTGCCTGTTGTAGACATAAACAACCAGCTCATCGGATTCATCTCACGGACAAGAGTTTTCAGCATGTACAGGAAAATGGTATCCGACCTATCGGACGAGTGACAGCCGGTTCTGACACAATGTTCTTATGTGAAAAGAGACCGCGCCAGACAATACTGGAGAAACATCTCATTGCGCCCGACGCCACTGTTTTCTAACGGAAGAACGGGCATTGGAACGGACATTCATTTCATAATGACCATGGACTGCAACAGACCTGTAAACTTCCAATATGTTAATACCGGATGACAGCGATTCGGATCAAACATTAAGCGGTAATTGGTCCGTAAAAACTTTTTATTTACCTGACTACTGACTTCTTCATCCATATTACACACTGATGCCGTCCTTTTGCCTTACACATTCTCCAAGTGCAGTACGCAACATCTTCGATAAAAGCAGAAAACGATATGACTGACAGCAGTACGAAAATACATATGAAATATAATGACCGCGTCAGGTTAAACAGGAAAAAGAAAGCTAAAGCGAATCATGACAGCAGACATTGAAAAAAAGCGATGCGGGAAATGAACAGCACGTCATCCTGCATCGCTTTTCTTAATTGTATATTGAATAATTACAATACTCTTATTCCGGGCGAATCTCTGTTGCCTTCAGCATCTCTGCCACATCGGCATTAATCTTGGCGGCAAAATCCTCCATAGACATCACGCTCTGCTCGCCCCCACCCTGCTTGCGCACGGCTACAGTTCCGTCTGCCTGTTCCTTCTCGCCTACAACAAGCATGTAAGGAATGCGTTTCATCTCGTTGTCGCGTATCTTGCGTCCTATCTTCTCATTACGGCTGTCGACAGTAGCACGCACGCCCTGATTGTCAAGATACCTGCAAACCTTCTTTGCGTAGTCATTGTATTTCTCGGAGATTGGCAGCACAGCCACCTGGTCGGGTGTAAGCCATAACGGGAAATGTCCAGCCGTATGCTCTATGAGTACAGCACAGAAGCGTTCCATTGATCCGAACGGCGCACGGTGAATCATGACCGGAGTCTTCTTCGTATTGTCCTCATCAGTGTACTCAAGCTTGAAACGCTGCGGCAGATTGTAGTCCACCTGTATCGTACCGAGCTGCCAACGGCGGCCTATGGCATCCTTGACCATGAAATCGAGTTTCGGACCATAGAACGCAGCCTCGCCATACTCAACCTTTGCCTTAAGCCCTCTTTCACGGCATGCTTCAATTATAGCCTGTTCGGCAGATGCCCATACCTCATCGGAACCGATGTACTTCTCATGGTCGTCAGGATCGCGCAGAGATATCTGTGCCTCCACGTTGTCATCGGTGAAGTTGAATGTTGAGAAAACAGTCTGGATAATGTCTATCACTCTAAGGAACTCGTCCTTCACCTGATCAGGACGGCAGAAGATGTGCGCGTCGTCCTGTGTAAACGAGCGCACACGTGTAAGACCGTGAAGCTCGCCGCTCATCTCGTAGCGATAAACTGTTCCGAACTCAGCGATACGTAAGGGCAGATCCTTATAAGAACGCGGCTTCCACGCGAACACCTCACAGTGATGCGGGCAGTTCATCGGTTTCAGCATATATTCCTCGTCTTCCTCCGGAGTATGTATAGGCTGGAACGAATCCTTACCATAATGTGCGTAGTGACCGGACGTGACATACAGGTTCTTGCTTCCTATGTGAGGAGTGATGACCTCCATATATCCATAGTTTTTCTGTATCTTACGCAGCATGTCCTGCAAACGCAGGCGCAGCTCCGTTCCTTTCGGAAGCCATATTGGAAGTCCCTTGCCCACACGCTCCGAAAACATGAAAAGCTCCATCTCACGTCCGATCTTACGATGGTCGCGCTTCTTTGCCTCCTCAAGCATGAGAAGATACTCGTCAAGCATCTTCTTCTTCGGAAACGTTATGCCGTATATACGAGTCATCTGCTCGCGCTTCGCGTCACCGCGCCAGAATGCTCCAGCCACACTCGTAAGCTTAATGGCCTTTATGGCACCGGTGCTCATGAGGTGCGGACCACGGCACAGGTCAGTGAATGAGCCTTGTGTGTAAGTGGAGATTGTGCCATCCTCAAGATCCTGATCAATATGTTCGCACTTATAAGTCTGCCCGTCGGCATTGAATTCAGCCAATGCGTCAGCCTTTGTGACATCCTTGCGTACCACCGGCTCGTCTTTCTTTGCCAGTTCCTTCATCTTTGCCTCGATGGCGGGGAAATCGTTCTCGCTTATTGTAACACCCTTAGGAGGCATTACATCGTAAAAGAAACCGTTCTCTACAGCCGGTCCGAAACCGAACTGTATGCCCGGATACAGTTCCTGGAGGGCTTCTGCGAGCAGATGAGCCGATGTATGCCAGAAAGTATGTTTACCCTCTTCGTCTTCAAATTTATAAAGAACAAAATCAGCGTCCTCCAAAATAGGACGGTTGAGTTCCACTGTTTCGCCGTTTACACCACAAGATACCACATCACGGGCAAGAGCAGGCGAAATGCTCTCTGCAATCTGCAAACCGGTCACGCCTTGTTCGTATTCATGAACAACACCGTCCGGAAAAGTGATTTTTACCATAACAAATTAGTATTTAATCTTTTTATATTGCAAAATTAATATATATTCTTTCAATAAAGCACAATTACAGCATGATTTTTATCAACCTGTCTTCTTGTTTGCCTGCTGATATTTCTTTATCAGACTATAGGCATCATACAGACCGAGTTCACCGGCTTTGCTCAAATCGGCTATACCTGCGCTGACGTTCTTATTGTTTATATGTGCCAGTCCACGGTTGTAATATGCTTCAGCCAGATTCGCGTCGAGACGTATGGCTTCGGTATAATCGGCAATGGCTTTATCGTAAATTTTGCCAGCCGCATACATGTTGCCACGGTTATAAAACAGATATTGATTGTCCGAATCGAGTCTGATGGCTTGATTCATGTCAGCCATTGCCCTCTCGGCTGCAATACGCACATCGGTACCTCCGGACGCATTGAACTCATTCATCTTGGAAAGACAGAAGGCACGCTGCCAATAGCCGAGCGGTGACAGAGAGTCTATGGACAAGTATGTTGTGAGATCTGATACGGCAGCATCATAGTTCTGTAACGCAGAATAGACAACCGAACGAACCAGCACATCTGCCTTGACATCAGAGATGTTGCGTGAGGCGTCAATGCCGGCAGACAGACTGTCCACATATTCAAAATAACCTTGCGACGTTTTCTGATCGAGCTGGCGGGATATACAATTGACATAAATGTGACGTACGTCACGGGCATTGCTGTTGAACCGGTCTACTGCCGCAGAGAAAGCCTGATAGCTCTTCACACCATTATCGTATGGCGACATAGCAAGGAAATACATCGGTCTGAACGACTGCTCCACAGAACGGTTCTGCACACGTCCGCGATAATCGCTCTCGTATTCATGCTCCACCTTGTTTTCATCGGCAACGACTATCTGATTGTATTTTTCAGGATCGATGTCACTTCTCTTACGCATCTGTTTTGTTTTTGACGCACTCCAGCGCGGCTGCTTGCCCTGATGCTTGTCCATCTGCGCCTTCAATATTTTGAACTCGTCGAGTTCAGCCTTTGCCGTCATCCCCAAACGCCGGTAGCAAGCGGCACGCCGCGCAAGACCTGTCCAGAAGTTAGGAAACTGATTGATGACAGTGGTGTAGTCTTTTATGGCAGATTTGAGATCACCTGTACGGTCGTGCAGCAAAGCTCTGTTGAAAATAGCCATCACATTGTCCGGCTCCATCCTGATGACATAATCAAAATCTGTTATAGCCCTGTTGTCATCTCCAAGCTGCATGCCGAGCAATCCACGATTATATCTTGCCATGAAATTGTTAGGGTCAAGATCTATAGCCTTGTCATAATCAGCCATTGCTCCTCGCAGATTATTCAGATTGTATCTTGCCAAACCACGATTGACATAATTAGGGACATTCTGGGGCTTCAGGTGTATTGCCTTGTCCAGACATGCCGCAGCTTCGCTCCATTCCGAACGCGACAGTCCTATCATCGCCTTTGCCGACCATGCGTCCGCATTGTAGGGATCAATGTCAAGACTTTTACCGAGCCATTCATCAGCTTTTGTCGTGTCTTTTTGCATAAGGAAAACTTCAGCCTTAAGCGAATAAGCCTTGGCGTTGGTTTTCCATCTGTTCACCATCGTATCAAGATCTGCCTGCGCCCGCTCATACTCCTTGTCTTCAATACGGCACAACGTACGGTTGTACCATACATTATAATTCCAAGGATTGAACTCTAAAGATTTGTCGTAATCGGCTATCGCGCCCTTAAAATTTTTCTGGTTGATGCGGCATAATCCCCGGAGCTCATATATATCAGATATGTACGGATTCAAATTTATTGCTTCCGTCACATCCTTTTCCGCTCCTACAAAATCGTCAAGATAGAACTTAGCGACCCCTCTGAAAAACCATGCGTCGTAAAGATATGGCTTGACATTGATAATCTGGTTGAAATACTGTATGGAAAGTACATAGTCTTCATAAAAAAGAGCACTGCGGCCGGTCACCATCAGACGATCGGTATTGAACTGTGCAAATAACCCCAGCGGCAGAATCACCAATATGAAGAACAGTACTTTTCTCATCTCTTTGCTGGTTTTGTACGATATCCGCAACGATAACGTCCCTGCAGCAAAGACTTCAACTTATTGCGTATAAGTTGTTTACGCATAGGAGAAAGGCGATCCACAAACATTGTCCCGTCAAGGTGGTCGAACTCATGTTGCATCACACGGGCAAGATAACCATCCACCCATTCATCGTGCATATTGAAGTCTTTATCCTGATATGTGACGTGTATGCGTTTGGGACGAGTTACGTTCTCATGTATTCCGGGAAGAGAGAGACATCCTTCTTCCATCGTGTCCTTAGGACCCTCGGTATCATATTCCACAATATTCGGATTTATATAAACCTTTTTGAAGTCCTTATACTCCGGAAAATCCTCACTCAGTACGTCAAGATCTATAACAACAAGGCGAATGTCAAGTCCTATCTGAGGCGCGGCAAGTCCCACTCCGTCACTCTCAGTAAGGGTTTCGAACATGTTTTCTATAAGAGTCTGCAAATCCGGATAGTCAGGTGTTATTTCCTGCGCTTGTTTTCTCAACACCGGATTACCATAAATATAGATAGGTAGAATCATCTAACTTTAGAAATAGAATTTTATTAAACCAGTTATAAACAGAACACCGTTTACCACTTTTTATCCTGTATGTAGTCCAAATAACTCTGTAAAATGATTGTGGCACTAATCTCGTCGACCAATGCTTTGTTACGCCGCGCCTTCCTGCCTATGCCACTGTCTATAATAGTCCTGTGGGCAAGCACTGAGGTGAAACGCTCGTCATATAGCTCTATCGGAATATTCGGAAAAGCCTTGCGCCATCTTTCAACAAACTGAACGACACGCGCATGGTTCTCACTCGGCTCACCGTTCATCTGCTTCGGTTCACCTATTACAATCCGCTCAACTTCTTCACGGCCTACGTAAGATGATAAAAAAGAAAACAAAGCGGAAGTGTCAACAGTCGCCAACCCATTAGGTATTATTTGTAATGGATCGGTAACTGCCAACCCCGTCCGTTTTTTTCCATAATCTATGGATAATATGCGAGCCACAATGAATTTATTTCTTAAAAAGCAACCATGCGTCCGGATACTTTGCACGGAACTGGTCGCGAGAGCTCACCGCATCTGATTTCAGATTGAATGTTGCGGAAACCACGCGGTAGAAATTGTTTGATGGATTATATACTATCTGTGCGTCGTATCCTGCCTGTTTCAAAGTGCTTTGCAAACCTTCGGCATTTGCCTTGAGAGAGAAAGAGCCGACAACAACGCTGTAAGCCTTCAGTCCGGCACCACTTACAAGAGTAACGTTCTCGGAACGGACCGGAGCATTATCTGTGTTGTCTACAACAGTTGTCTGCGCAACAGGTTTTTCTACGATAGGAGCTACCACTGGTGTCTCGGTCTGAGCCACTTCTGCCTGCTGGTTTTCCTGCTGTGCCTGCGCTTTCAGATACGCTTTTTTATAAGCACTCTCACTCGACTTACATCCTGTAAGCGCCAATGCGGCACATAGCCCGGCACACAAAACCACACTTTTTTTCATTTTCATATTAGTTATTAATTATAAATTCGTCAAGACTTAATATTGTGCGAAATTACAAAATATATTATAAGTATAAGAAGATTAGGCACATAAAGTTTGTTAAATGCCCAAAAGCGTGCCTTTTTAACAAAAAATGGCAATTAAAACATAGCATATTACACATCTTTTTTCTATATTTGCTCATAATTAGAATAATATTGTTGAATTAAAAACTTACGAAAATGAAAACACTTGGTTATATCGGCGCATTTTTAGGAGGTGCAATTGCCGGAGCTGCGCTTGGAATTCTTATGGCACCAGAAAAAGGCAGTGAGACTCGTACAAAAATAGGAGATGCAATAGACGATTTCTGCAAGAAACACAACATCAAGCTAAGCCGCAACGAGGTTGAGGATCTTGTTGACGACATCAAGGATGCAACAGAAAGGGCAAACGGATAAACTGTCAGTATGTTTTCAAGTGATAAGAACATAGAAACCATAGGACAGCTTATTGAAGCGATACGTCATTACATCGGGCTTCAGACAAAATACGCGAAGCTCGATGTAATTGAAAAGATAGTACGGCTGCTTACAGCTTTTGTGATGATGATTACACTTGCTGTTTTGCTTATGCTTATGCTTATCTACGCATCGTTTGCCGCTGCGTTTGCCCTGCAGCCTTTCATAGGTGCGGCAGCCGCATTCTGTGTTGTTGCGGGAACATATTTTATCGCACTGATATTATGCTTCGCTTTCAGAAAGCAGTGGATTGAGCGT
Organism: Leyella lascolaii; assembly: GCF_900079775.1. Taxonomy (GTDB): domain Bacteria; phylum Bacteroidota; class Bacteroidia; order Bacteroidales; family Bacteroidaceae; genus Prevotella; species Prevotella lascolaii. The sequence goes on from NZ_LT556035.1 coordinate 232,888, forward strand.
CCGTTGGTTAAATTTCTGGCAAGTATATTAATGCAAGAATGATACTATGAATGTAACAGATAAGAATACACAGACATTCTGTTCTTTGGCTGACATACGTGCCAGAAAGGACCAACTGCGGAATGAGATTTATGCAGATGAAGAAAAGATATCCTCCTTATGGAGTAATTTGTTTTATAAAAAGGAAACACAGGAACCGGCAACTCCGGTACAAAGAATGTCTAACATGATTAACATGGGAGCCGGACTGATAGACGGCATCATCCTTGGATGGAAAATATACAGAAAGTTCAAGGGCAACCGTCCTTTATTATTCAAAAAGAAGAGACGTTAATTGTCATACCATCGTATGCAAGATATACACCGGCAGGAAGCATGGCAGAAGCCTCTGCATATAATCCTATATGATGGCAGACATGTGTAAGAAACACTTCCTCTGCCCTTATTTTATTAGCAAAATTCACAGCATCTTTCACCAACTGATGTGAATGATGTTCCTTTGAAAACCGCAAGGCATTGACAACAAGTTTCTTTACACCAATAAGTTTTTCCAGCTCAGAATCATCTATTGTTTTCATGTCTGTGATATACGCAAAATCAGAAAAGCGATATCCTAATATCGGCATCTCACCATGCATGACCTTTATTGGCTGAACACTTATATCACCTATTCTGAAAGTATCGCCTGGTTTTATTACATGCAAATTTATTAACGGCACACCAGGATAAAGATTATCACCAAAACAGTATGGCATAATGCGCTTAACGCATTCCGATGTTGCATTGTCAGCATAAATGTTAATAGCTCCGAATACACAAAACGGGCGCAAGTCGTCCAAGCCTGCGATATGATCATAATGACAATGAGTAAGCAGTACAGCATCTATACGACCAAAAGGGAAAGGGAGCAGTTGCTCTCGTATGTCCGGACCACAATCAATAAGCACTCGGGTGGAAGATGTCTCCAACAGCGCAGCACTGCGCAAATGTCTGTCACGAGGGTCAGTACTACGGCACACCTTACAATTACAGCCCAATGAGGGTACTCCACCTGACGTTCCGGTTCCAAGCAGTGTGACTTTCATAATTTTACAAATAATTGAAACTACCGTATAATATTAACCTCCGGGAAAATCTCTATACCAAATCTTTTATTTACATCTGAACATATTCTTTCGCAAAGAGCGAGAATCTCTTCTCCCGTAGCTCCACCTCTATTTACAAGCACCAGAGATTGCTTTTCATAGACTCCTGCGTTTCCAAGCGAACGACCTTTCCATCCGCATTGCTCGATAAGCCACCCTGCAGGTACTTTAACACGTCCGTCATCCAAAAGATAATGAGGCATATTCTGATATTCCGCACTTAAAGCTGAATATTTTTCCATGCTTATAATAGGATTAACGAAGAAGCTGCCCGCATTTCCAAGAATGCCCGGATCTGGCAATTTAGCATTTCGTATGGAAATTATGGCGTCTCTAAGGCATCTTGCGGTGGGATTGTCTATCCCGTTTGACGACAAAAAAGACTTTATGTTGCCATAGTCCAACTTAGGTTCAAATTTCTTGGAAAATCTGTACGTCACATATGTTATTATATAGCGGTTTTTCCATTCATGTTTAAATTTACTGTCTCTGTAACCATAACAGCAATCAACAGGAGAAAACTCACACGTCTCTCCCGTCATAACGTCCACAGCCTCAACATTCACAATAAGATCCTTCACTTCAGAACCATAAGCTCCTATATTCTGTACTGCTGAAGCACCGACTTCTCCAGGTATGGCTGAAAGATTTTCAGCTCCATACAAACCTGTTGACACTGCATAATCAACAACATCATCCCACACTTCTCCTGAGCCACATCTCAGACAGGCTGTATCCTCATCTCGGATAAGCTCAATACCTTTAATTCCTGAATGAAGTATAGTACCTGGGAAGTCGCCTACAAACAAGACATTGCTGCCTCCGCCCAAAATAAGCATAGGTTTGTCAACAATATCTCTTTGTGACGTAATCTCGCGCAAGTCATCAATTGTGCTGAATTCCAAAAACCTTGCACATTTGACATTCATGCCAAATGTATTATGTCTAAGCAGATTATAATTACAAGAATCTTTTATCATACTATCAGCTTTATTAGCATCCACTTTCCGTCTTTCTTACGGAAAGTAAGTTCTGTCTCAAGTCCATTGGATATACCACGTATAACGAATATCCTCTGATTTCTGTCAGCCCTTGCCTCACAGTCATACTGAATGTTATAAATCACACCGGCAGGAAGTTCAGGAGCAAATGATAACCATTGTTCTGGTGCAAGAAAGCCACTTGTTATATTAAACTCGTCATCAGAACTTGGAGCGGAAAAATCCAACGGGTCATTTATACTGTTAAGCTGGAAAACAGAATCGGTCGCAAATTTTCCATAAAAGCGAAGGAATGAAGCATTCCGGTTTTTCCGTATTCCCTCATACTTTATGGATGTCATCGTCCAAAGTCCGTGCATCTTGTCAAAAAGATACTGCTTAACCATATTGCGTTTAAGATATATCTTTTCCACTACCACATGATGAATCGTAGTGTCTTTCACAACATCCATCTGCCTCAAATCGTCAAATATCAACGTATAATAATCCTGGTGCATAAAGAAATGTTCGGTTTTCCAAGCCTTCGACTTTATAAAAGTTGTATCTCTACGGATTACCGGCAGGGGGAATCTTATACGTTTCTTCTGCAATCTACTGTTGGCTGCAAAGTTAAAAAAGAAGTCGTCAAACAGCTCATCAGCAGCTCGTGGCATTGGAGTTTGCGCAATAATTGTTTCCATCGTATCTGTCGCCGTTGTGTCCACAGTCAAAGAATCAACAATAGAAACAGAATCTGCCATAATGTTCTTTTTTTCAGAGCAGCCCATTGAAGAAAAACATATTACACTGGCTATCAATGTCAGTATAATAAAAACAACACTTCTTTTCATATACATAGTTCAGGCATTGCCATTCCTCAAATTTTTAGCAAAAGTACAACTTTATTTCTATATATTTCTTATTCTAAGCTAAAAATATTACCTTTGCAATGATTTAAAAAGTCAGGCATGATATTATAATGAGCCAAAGTACCCTTTATGAGCCATAATGCCTGTCTGCAATAAGCGACATACACAATCAACACAATAACTATGATATTGGACAAAATAGACCAACTTATTATCGAGATAGGCAATCTTTCAGCAAAAAACGCAGAAGAAATAGAATCTCTGCGTCTGAAATATCTCGGCAAAAAAGGTGAAATAACCAACCTTATGGCTGATTTCAGAAATGTTGCACCGGAAGATAAAAAGACTGTTGGAATAAAAATAAACGAGCTTAAGCAACTTGCCATACAGAAAATCAATGAGTTGAAAGATAACGCAGATACAGGCAATGACACATTAAATGATATAGACCTGACACGTTCCGCCTATCCGATACAACTCGGAGCGCGCCATCCGCTGACAATTACAAGGAACAAAATCATAGATATTTTCCAGCGCATGGGATTCAGCATTGCAGAAGGACCGGAAATAGACGATGACCTGCACGTTTTCACAAAGCTGAACTTTGCCGCAGACCATCCGGCGCGCGACATGCAGGACACGTTCTTTATAGAAACAAATAAAGAAGATGTAACAAAAAATATAATCCTTCGTTCACACACATCCAACGACCAAAGCCGTGTGATGGAACATCAGCAACCGCCGATTCGTGTGATATGTCCGGGACGGGTTTACCGCAATGAAGCGATATCAGCACGTGCACATTGCTTTTTCCATCAGATAGAAGGTCTTTATATTGACAAGAACGTATCGTTTACTGATTTAAAACAGGTTCTCTTAACATTTGCGAAAGAACTGTTTGGAAACGACACGCGTATCCGTCTTCGTCCGAGCTACTTCCCGTTCACAGAGCCAAGCGCCGAAATGGATATATCTTGTCATATCTGCGGAGGTAAAGGCTGCGGCTTCTGCAAGCACACCGGATGGGTTGAGATTCTCGGATGCGGAATGGTTGACCCCAATGTACTTGAAGCATGCAACATAGACAGCAAGGTTTACAGTGGCTATGCATTCGGATTAGGCGTAGAACGCATAACGAACCTGAAATACCAAGTTGCGGATTTGAGAATGTTCTCAGAAAATGACGTACGCTTCCTTAATGAATTTGAATCAGCCAATTGATTTATTTCTATTTGGGTCAATAAAGCTGTATAATATGCTGTATGATGACTTGAATTTTTCATAAAATAATTATACAATGTTGCATGAGAGTAGGATTTTTATTTACACAATTCATATAAGTTGACCGTAATATCCATTCCCATGCAACTAACATTTATAGTATATAATTTACTATATACATCTCTTATATTTACACCTGACGACATGCTCCTTAACAAAAGCATGCGATATTATAGAGACAATCCTACATCTGTCTGGCATAGTAGGATTAATAAAAAAGCATGACATATAAAGTTTAAGATGAAATTGAAATATATCATATTTATATTTTTTACTTATTATATATGCCAGTACGCTCAGGCACAGACAAGTGATTCGCTTGTAGTAGACGAACTACGCAACTCTGGTGTGAAATTCTCTCAAAACAACAGCATAGCGCTATTGATGAGTGGCCAAGAGAAATTCGACGACATGTTCAAGGCTATAAGGCAGGCGAGAAGCAGCATTCATCTGGAATATTTCAATTTCCGCAATGATTCCATTGCCGGTCTTTTATTTAACCTGCTTGCAGAAAAAGCATCAGAAGGTGTCGAGGTAAGAGCTTTGTTTGACAGCTTTGGAAACGCTTCCAACAACAGACCGCTTCGCAAACGTCATCTGAAAGCGATACGCAATAAAAACATCGAAATATATGAATTCGATCCGATACGTTTCCCATGGATTAACCATGTGTTTCACAGAGACCACCGCAAGATTGTTGTTATCGACGGTAAAATCGCATATACAGGTGGTATGAACGTTGCTGATTACTATATAAACGGTACAGAACATGTTGGAGAATGGCGTGACATGCATTGCAGGATAGATGGAGACGAAGTAAACACGCTCCAAGCCATTTTCTTAAAAATATGGAACAAAGTCACAGGACAGAACGTTCACGGGGCACAGTATTTCAGAGGATGTTTCCCTGCGACTTATTTCAAAGGCTTGAAAGCGGATACATGCTCGACAGCCGGTAAAAAAATGGTGGGAATAATAAACCGTGAACCGCGTATAAGCAACAAGATTATAAGAACGTTCTATGAAAGTGCGATAAACAACGCTAAAGACAGTATAAAGATTATCAATCCATACCTGACTCTGAATAGAAAGCTTAAGAAAGCATTACGCAACGCGATAAAGCGCGGTGTGAAAGTTGAGATAATGGTATCGGCACACAGCGACATACCATTGACTCCTGACTGCGTTTTCTACAACGTGCACAAACTCATGAAACATGGTGCCGATATATACATTTACAAACCGGGATTCCACCACACGAAAGTCATAATGGTTGACGGACTTTTCTGCACCGTAGGCAGTGCCAACCTTAATGCGCGAAGCCTCAACTTTGATTTTGAGGAAAATGCGGTCATCGTAGACAAGTGCACCACGAAAGAATTGTCTGACATGTTCGACAATGATAAAAAGGAGTGTTTCAAGCTCACCCCTCAGACATGGAATAAATTCAGAACTGACTGGCAGAAATTTGTCGGATGGTTTGCCCATCTGCTCACTCCTTTCCTTTGATTGTCATATGCTGTTTATATCCACGTAACCGTGCATGACAGCATATGCGGTCAGCGATGCGACGCTTTTCAGATTAAGTTTTGTCATCACGTTCTTACGATGGGTTATAACTGTCGACATACCGATATTCAGTTTGTCAGCTATTTCCTTATTGATAAATCCCTTCACAATCAATGACATCACCTCAATCTCCCGTGCAGACAAGACACAATGATGGAACTCGCTTTTGCCTTCTGCCGGAAGATTCCTGCCTTCGGCATGAGCATAGTGCTCAAGAGACAGGAGCGCTTTCAGCAAATGACTCTCAGAAAGGCTCACGCATATATTGTGAAAGCCTTCCGTCAATACGGTAGGCTCTGTGATATGCGACAATACAATAGTCTTTTTCTTATGTGACACAAAGAAAGCCTTATGTTCCAGAACAACGTTCACGCTAACGAAATAATGAAAATAATGTTCCGGTCTGTTTGCCTCCAACTCTGCAAACGACCTGAATGTGTCCACATCCATTATAGGCATGACATTTTGCAGCATGTCTTTAAGACCGATACAGGCAAATGTATTTGAATCAACTATTGCGACACAAGGCTTTCCCATAATAAAACTCTACTATCAATATGTGATCTATCGCCAGAAACGATAAGTTATATCCATGAAATCCTCTCCCGACACACGCTTATAAAGACGCTGGTTTGTCGTATGTTTTTTCAGACAACCCAGATGTTTTATATACGGACCAACTTTTATATAGTCGAAATCCGTTTTCCTTATCTTGGAAGATATTCTCGGTCTTCCGCTATACCACGCTATCTTATACTGAGGATATTCGCGATGCATAAAACTTGCCAGCACATTCACATATTCCGGTTCCGCGTCACCGCCCATAAAGCAGATGCACGTGATGTCATTTCCATATTCACGGATGAATTTCTCAAGTACGACCGGTGTCAATGCAGTGCCGGTATCCTGCCATAGATAAGTGCTGTGGCATCCCGGACAACGGCAAGGACAGTTAGATATGTTTATCGAAAGCGTCACCTCATCCGGGATTTCCTGAAACACTATGCCGTAATTTATATATTTAAGCATCTTCCGCAATTATCCGTTACCTAAACATCATGCCTCAACCATTCTGTCCTTTTCCGCATAATATCTGCGTCCAGCCTCCTGTTGGCGTGCCTGCGAGAAATTGCTCACCCGCTTTAGATAGCCTATTATACGTGTCACATAATCGATGTTCTTGCTGTGACAATGAGGACATTCCTTGAGATAACGCTTGTCTATATGCCCGCAGTCGTTACATATTGTATTAGGAATATTGAATGTGAAATAATTACATCCCTCTACAGCTGCCACCTTCAAAAGATGTCTGTATTGCGCCTTCGACAGATGCTCTTCCAGATTCATATGCAATGCCGAGCCACCGGTCAGATGTTTGATATAAGGTGCTCCGTGCAGTTTGAACTTGTCCATTATGTTCAGACTGTCGTCCTCAACAACATAGAAGTAGCTGTTATAACAGTCGCGCGGCACAAAGTATCCGTCTTCCCTATCCCATTTCGCATGTTTCACGCCAACGTTTTCCGCCGGAATCATCTCGCAGTTGAACATTACGTCCTTGGTGCGGTACTTCTTATTGTAGCTCTCAACTATTCCAAGCACCGTCTGCACGAAATCAAGATACTCAGGATTGTCATTTATCTGCAGTCCCATAAACTCGGCGGCTTCCACAAGTCCGTTCACTCCTATAGTGAGATACTGACGGCTCATATTTATATATCCCGCATCAAAGAGAGGCAGCATCTTGTGATCCTGCAGGTCCTTCAGATTCTCATTGTATGCGAGCTGTACCTTATGACACAAATCCACCACCTCACCGAGAAACTCCTTGTAGTCTAAATTATTATTCACCGCGTATTGTATACAACGGTTCAGATTGATGGTAAGCACGCTTTTCGAACCTGTTGACACACCTCCGGCTCCAAGTGTGTAGCTGAATCCGTTGTCCTGTATCTCATTGCGCAGACGACAGCATGAGCTCAGCGAGTCGGCATTATCACTCATATAAGTGAAGAACGAATGTCCCTCCGAATACATTTCAGCTGTAAAGTCAGCCCATTCATTGTCTACGGCATCACCGTCCTTTGTCAGCAGAGCCATTGTCTCCACAGGGAAAGTGAGAATGGTTTTCGTACGCTCCTTGTTAAACCATTTCATAAATCTCTTCTGCAACCATGACAGTCCGTCCCAGTCTGGCTTGGAACCGTCAGGGAAATAGAAATCCCCGAACAGACTCTCAAAGTACGGTTTGTCATAGTATGCCACGTTCCAGAACACAGCCTGATAGTTGCGTGCGCCTGTCGGCTGGTTTATCGAGTATACTATCTGTTCAAAACAGTCTGTTATCATCTTGTCTATCGTACGTTGTTTCAACGACAGGTCTACTATCTTGTCCGGCTCTTTCCAATAATCCTTTCCATACTCCAGTCCGAGGAAATAATTAAGATACATCAGGAACTCCGGAGTCGCACACGCCCCGCTCAGCATGCTCGACACCATAAACACCATATTGACAAAACCTCCGCAGAACGATTTCAGATTTGTCGGTGCCGTGGAATTACCGCCTATCGACATAGTTCCGCCCGTCAGCCACGGATACATTGTGATAGAAGCGCAATAGTTCGCAAGGCTTGTCTCGTCATTCTTATATATAAAGTGGTGTGTCAGCTTGTCGATATAGTCATTCGCCACATCTTTTCCATACATCTTCTTTATCCTGTCTGTCAGCAGTCTTCTGTTCAGACGTATGAATCCTGACTTCGGCAATTCGCCTATAAGCGTAGCTATGTTCTTGTGCTCCACATTGGCGTTGGCGTCATATTTTGACCCTGTCGCCGCGTTTGAGGCATTACAGTATTCCGTAAGGAAACGCAGTTTGTCCATAGTCTCCCTGTCTTCCGTATGCTTCTGTCTGTAAAGCATGAACGACTTTGCCACCTTATAATACCCTTCCTGCATCAAAGCCGTCTCCACCTGATTCTGTATGTCCTCCACGGTTATGTCCTCGTGCATGTCCAGATGACTGAGTATCTTCGACAACGAGCACAAGTCTGTCTCCTCACCCACCGAATTAAATGCTTTGATTACGGCATTCATAATTTTGTCAAGGGAAAAACGGTCACGCGAACCGTCCCTTTTCATGATAGTAAAGTCCTTCATTTTTATTTCATTTCTTAGCCATTACGGATAATTTTCTCGAATTTGTTTTTCAAAAAGTTATCCAAAACAGAAAACTTTCTAAAGCCATCCGTAATGTCAGTTATACTTTTTGTTGTATTCGCAAATCTCATGCAAAGATAAACAAAAATGTATAACGCCGCATCAAACTACATATATTTTTTAAATAAAAATTATTATTCCATCTATAGCTTTACCGACGAAATGTCCACAAGATTATTCACAATGGCGTATATTGTAAGCCCTGCCACACTGTGTATCTGTAGTTTTCTTGCAATGTTTCTCCTGTGAGTGATTACCGTATTTATCGATATGCACAGATGGTCAGCAATCTCCTTGTTCGTCATTCCCTGCACAAGACTCACTATCACTTCTTTCTCGCGTTCTCCCAACGCCTCGTTGCCGTCACCGTTCTGACCTATCATCTTCGAGATATTCTGACTCACACCGCTCTGACGCGACTTGTGCTCAAGCAGTCTTATGGCTGGTATGAATATCCTGTCTTCCACCTCAGCGTGCAACGACAGCCATTCCTCATTATTATATATGTCGTACAGCGTCGCCGAAAGCTGGTTGTTATGCAGCCCGTCACCGGGAAGATACTTTATTATGATGCTTTTCAACTCCCTGAGCCTGTCGCTTTCCTGCCCGTGATGTTTCGAATATGTGTCTATATCATAATTGCCTGTCGGCTTCCCGTCGAGCAGAGCCTCCACATAGGGGAAAACGTTCTTCTCCTCATATCTCATATGGGATGTAATGGCATGTGCGTATTCGTCATAAAGCCTTATTATAAGTCCGGCAAGGTTGTCACGCTCGTCCAGTGCCTCGACGAGTCCCTTCCGTATGAAGGGCAACTGGAAGCCGAGATAATACTCATGGCTTGCCTTCAGATATTGCATCAGTGTCGGCACAGACAGCTTGCCTATATCATCAGCGTTGAGATAGCCGTTGATGGTAAAGTTCACTATCGCCATAAACGTGAATGTATCCACATTCTGTTCCTCACACACCGCGCTTACCGTCTTGTCTCCGAATCCCAGACTTATCCCGAAACTGCCCAGACACTGCAGCAGGTTGTAATTGTCTTTTATAAGCGATATCATCTTGTCACTCGCTTCATACATTTTAAAACTTCTCATCGCACATTATTATATATATATTCGTGTTGCAAATTAACAAAAAACTTATGAACCGCACAATAATAATATGTAGGTATTTTATACGCATATTCCTGTTAATTATACTGTTTTTAACCCAATCTATACCAAAAGTACGTTAATGGCATTTTACCGAAATTTAAGTATTGCGCAGAATTAGTGATAGAAATAACTTTGCAATCATAAAAATCATAAATCAAACTAAAAAAATATGAGAACAGAAATCATCCTTTCAATGGCTGCCGTAATGGCTGTTTCAGGGTGTCCTGCCATTGCCCGTGCGCAGACAGTCACCTCAGACAGCGTCCAGCAGCATGTATCCGGCAGACGTCTCAGCATAGGCGGATATGGTGAGGTGGCGCTCACCCGCAATTTTTTCAGCGATAACGTCTACCGCTACCGCAGTCCTAAAGACTACAGGAACGACCCGAGCCACGGCAGGTTCGACATTCCTCATGCCGTGTTATACATAAGCTATGACTTCGGTAAAGGATGGACAATGTCAAGTGAGATTGAGTTCGAACACGGAGGTGCTGGAGGCGCGTCTGAAAAAGAATGGGAAGAAGGAGGCGAATGGGAACAGGAGACTGAAAAAGGAGGCGAGGTGGAGCTCGAGCAGTTCTGGATTCAGAAATCGTTCGCACCGTGGGCTAACATCCGTCTCGGGCACTTTGTCGTACCGGTAGGTCTTACCAACGCCTATCACGAACCGCTTAATTTCTTCACGGTCTACCGTCCCGAAGGCGAGTCCACCATCCTGCCGTGCACCTGGCATGACACAGGCGTCAGTTTCTGGGGACGCGCTGGTGACTTCCGTTACGAGCTTCAGCTCATCGCCGGTCTCGATGCCATGCTGTTCAGTCGCGACAACTGGATACAGGGAGGCGCGGGTTCTCCATTCGAGTTCAAGGTTGCGAACAAATACGGATTCGCTGCGCGTGTCGACAACTACACCGTTCCAGGACTGCGTATCGGCATAAGCGGATATTACGGACGCTCCATGCACAATTCCTTCCCGCACGACATGGAGAACGAGGGCCAGGTGAACCAGAAGGTGAAAGGCAGGGTTTACATCGGAGCAATAGACTTCACATTCAACAGATACAACTGGATTGTCCGCGGCAATGCCGACTACGGCTATCTTGACGATGCGGCAAGGATAAGCAGTATAAAGGCAAACAGCGGCGGAGGCAGCTCGCCCGTAAACAAGTCTGAGGTCGGCAAGAATGCGCTCGCGCTCGGCATTGAAGCCGGATACGACATTTTCTCACAAATACCGAAGCTGAGAAGCGATGACCAGAAAATGTATCTGTTCTCGCGCTACGAGTATTACGACTCCTACATCCCAGCCGCCTCACAGTCGCATGCGTTCAACTATACTGCGAAAAACCGTTTTGCCGTCGGTCTGAACTATTATCCGATACCGGAGATTGCTGTCAAGGCTGAATACTCGAAACGTTACTTCAACAAGACCACAGCCGCCGGCATGCACTACAACGACGAACCGTCTGTATCCATAGGTATAGCTTATCAGGGATTTTTTCTTTAACCATATATTATAACATAAAATTAAAAACAACCGACAGAATGAAAAAACTTTTCTATTACGTGGCTATGTTTCTCGCCACAACCACAGGTTTCTCATCGTGCAGCGACGACGACGATGACGAGCGTAACGCAGAGACTGAGCTCCGGAAACAGCAGGAGATGAAAGATCTCACCTCCACTTATGTCAACGATGTGGTGTACGTCACTTACGGCAGACTCGCCGACGCCACAGAGTCGCTTTACGGGAAAATAGAGACAATGAAGTCCAGCTTGTCTGCAGGCAGCCTCACGCAAAGCCAGATAGACGACGTATGCAAAACGTTCCTTGAGGCTCGCGCATGGTGGGAGAAGAGCGAGGCATGGCTCTATGGTCCGGCTGAGGTACACGGCATAGACCCGCACATCGACACATGGCCTCTCAGCCGTGACGGACTCGCCACGTTTCTGAAAAACAACAGAAACACCATCTTCGCTCCGGGATACGACATCAACGAAGCCATAGAACAGGTGAGCCGCAACAACAACGAAGACTCATGGCTTGGCTTCCACGGGCTGGAATTCATTCTTTTCCGCGACGGCAGCCCGCGAACGGTAAGCAATTTCAGCGGTGAGGAGACAGCCGCCGAGTTTGCCGGTTCAGGCGTTGACGGAAAGCTCGAGCTTGATTTCGCGCTTGCCGTGGCAGGCGACCTGCGCGACCACTGCTACTGGCTTGAAGTGGGATGGAAAGGCGAAAGCGCGCCTGCGGAGCGCATCGCACGTTGCCAGGAACGCGGTTTCACGCTCACCACGCAAGGCTCTTACACCGGACACGCTCTTCTTAATCCGGGCAGCGAAAGCCCTTACACCTCATGGCGCAATGTTCTTGCAACCATCATTGACTCAGGATGCATGAACATAGCACAGGAAGTGTCAGACCAGAAGATGGGTCAGGTGTGGCGTTGTGCCACGGGACAGGCAAACACAGGAGCCGAAGCCGACGACCCGAACTACATAGAGTCGCCCTACAGCTACAAGTCGTTCACCGACTTCTACGACAACATTGTAAGCATAAAGAACGCTCTTTACGGCAACATTGACGGTTCCTCATACCATGCGAGCTCCATCATGGCTTATCTGACAAAATACAAACCCGAGCTCGCCGCTGAGATCCAATCCGGTCTTGACGCCTCGTTTGCGGCGCTCGACGTGTGTCTGCAGGGACGGCCGTTCGTGCTCATAGCAAGCAGCGGAACCAAGCAGGAACTCGACAATGTCGAAAGTGCCATGACTGCCATCAACACCCTGAACACTACGCTCAATGAAGCGAAAGACTGGATAATCGCCAACTGACGTACAATCTGCTCTCCATGTATCCATGCACCGGCTGCGACAGACAGCCGGGCATGGACATACTATTATTCAAGACATGCAATATAAACCATATCAGATATGAAAAATATTATTAAGACACATTTCGTCATGCTGGCAGCATGTTCGTGTCTGGCTGCCGCCTCATGCACCGACGACCCGAAAGACTTCAGCGGCGTATGGCAGGACGACGACTACAAATACATCGGAAAAGCCGTAGGCAATTTCTCGGAAGACGAGTGGTATCCCGGAGGAAGGCTCGGTACGACTGAGAACATACAGGCAGGATGCTACGAAGACGAGACTCCCGCCGTGAACAATCAGGGACTTATAGACGACTTCAACCTCGGAGAAATGTTCTTCGAACGCAACGTCACACTGAACACTCCTCCGTTCAACGGACTCGGTCCGGCGTCTGTCCGCACATCGTGCATCGACTGTCACCCTGCATACGGTCACGGTAAAAGGCAGGACACATACAAGGCGGCGAACTACGGCAACGGATATCTGCTCGTAATATACAATCCGACGGACGGTGACAACAGCAACGACGGACCGTTCATAAGCGAGGTGACAGGAATGCCGCAGACGCAGGCTGTGTCGCCGTTCCTGCCTCCGGTGGACGAGAACCAGATTGACATGAGATGGCATCAGGTCACTGCCATGGAAAGCGGACTGCCAATGGAGTTTCCCGACGGTGAGAAATATGAGCTCATCTATCCGGAGATAAACATTCCGCAAAGCGCGTTCAACACTTACCCTAAGCCGGAGAACATTGCCGTACGTGTGGAGTCGACCATAGGAATTATAGGCACCGGACTCATCGACGCAATACCCGAATCGGCTCTGAAAGAGCAATATCGCGCTCAGGCGGAGTATGCGCGGATGATGGCGGAGAAGACCGGAAACAACGCGGATGAGTACATCAACAGCGCGATGTGGGATCTTTCGTCCGACGACTGGGCTTCGTCTGCATATTACACCAACTGGACAAGCCCCGGAGCGCTTGCCGACGGAACACCCGTGAGCGGAATGATAAAACGCTACACCTACGCTCTGACACGCGCGAGCCTCCAGGACGGAGCAGGCGCAAACGCCATGTGGAACATCCCGAACGTGTCGCGTCCAGACCGACCGAAACTGTACACCACGCAGGCATGGGCTGATGCGATGTCGATGAATGCCGATGTGATAAACGCCATAAAGAACGACCCAACATCGCCCTATTATGCCGACGGTACTGAAAGCGGCATCGCCGACGCTGTGAAAAACCTTCTGTCACCGTCAACCAACCAGTTTGACAACCGCTGGCACAACTTCACTCCGGAGATGAGCACCGACAATTTCTATGCCTTCATGGTGTGGCATCGAGGACTGGCAATACCGCGCGCGCGTAACCTTAACGACAAGGAGGTGCAACGGGGCAAGGAGGTGTTCATGGAGATAGGCTGTGCCTCATGCCACAGACCGTCGTGGACAACAGGCGAGGACAACTACTGGACGCCTGACGTCATAAAGGACAAGCCGCTCCCGAAGTACCCTAATCAGAAGATATATCCTTATTCTGACTTTGTGCAGCACAAGCTGTACATGAAGAACGACATACATAACTCATGGTGCCGAACCACACCTCTATGGGGAAGAGGACTGTCTCTGATAAACACCGGAGCCGAGGACAGGCTGCACGACTGCCGAGCACGCAACGAGATAGAGGCAATCATGTGGCATGCCTACAGCAAGAAGAGCCATGCCTACGCATCTGCCGAGAAGTTCTACAACCTCAGCAAGGCAGACCGCGACGCAGTGGTGAAGTTCCTGCGTTCCATCTGACGGCTACGGCAACACTTGAACCCGAATCGGTCATTAGACTTACATTCTTGTTTCGTGCTGCTGTCAGCCGGATTGTATTCGGCTTTATCGGAGATGCGGCAGGCTACACCGTGAAAAAGCGGAAAGCAATCCGGCGGCAGCTGTGCGGAAGAAGGATGAAGAGCTTACAGAAAGTCGGGAAAGCGACATCGACGGTCTTTCGGCTGATTCGGGTTAAAACAGAATGAAATGAAAAAGACAACAATAATACTATACATATTTATAATAGCCACAATGGCTGCGGCAACCATCATCGAACACTATCTTGGCAGCTCGTTCGTGTCGCGGCATATATACGGCTCATGGTGGTTCTCAGCGGCATGGGCGGTTATGGTTGCACTGGCTGCGGCATGGATTGTGCGCAGGAAAGTGCGCCTGCCGTCTGTCCTTACGCTGCATCTCTCGTTTGCAGTGATACTTGCAGGCGCACTGCTCACGCATCTCTCAGCGGAAGAGGGGACGCTGCATCTGCACCAGGGCGTCACAGCCGACCGCTACAGCAGGCAGACAGACACGGGAAACACGGTTGAGACTGAGATGCCGTTCAGCGTCAGACTTGACTCTTTCCGCATACAATACCATGAGGGGACAACCGCCGTCGCCGACTACCTGACATACTTCACCGTCACCGACAGAAAGGGAGGACACAAGACGGCGGCATCGGTGTCCATGAACAACATATTCTGCTACGGGCACACAAGATTCTGTCAGGCTGGCTACGACAGCGACATGCTCGGCAGCCGACTGTCGGTGAGCCGCGACCCTTACGGCATAACAGTGAGCTACACGGGCTATGCGCTTCTGCTCATTTCATTTCTTTGGATGCTCGCCGACCCGAAAGGCTCTTACCGCCGCATCGTCCGGATGCTTACGCAAAAAAGGTCGCGACTCGCGGCTGCGGCTCTGTTCCTCACCGTGATGCCGGCATACGCCGCTCCGCACACACTGCCGAAGGACGTGGCTGACCGTTTCGGACGTCTTCTCATACTGCACAACGACCGCATATGTCCGCTCAACACATTCGCCGTTGATTTCACAAAGAAGATTTACGGAAAGGCTTCTTACAAAGGACTTACGCCCGAACAGGTGGTGACGGGATGGATATTCTGGGGCGACGAATGGAGCGACGAGCCCTTCATAAGAATAAAGGGCGGAGAGATGAGGGAAACTCTCGCACTCCCCGGACACGTGTCGCTCAACCGGTTTTTCAACCGCGACATGGGCGGATATGTCATAGGACCATACGTGCAGGAGTATCTCTGGGGACAGCACGATGAGTTCCACCGTCAGATTGCCGACACTGACGAGAGGGTGCGTCTGATAATGGAGCTGCGGAGAGGCACGCTCCTGAAGATGTTCCCGCTCGCTGACGGGGGCAAAGTGACATGGCACTCCCCCACATCTGCCATTCCCGACACTACTCCGCACGACCGGAAGCTCTACATACAGAATGTGTTCTCACTGCTCTACACCCATGCAAAGGCAGGCGAATACGCCCGGATGAACGACATCATATCAAAAACATCACGCTTCCAGCAGAAGAACGGAGGCGGCTCCCTGCCGTCTCTCATGCAGACAAGAGCCGAGATGATATACAACAAAGTGCCGTTCGCCACCATACTTTTCATGCTTAACCTCAGCGTGGGACTTGTCACCATGATTCTTGCCATACGCCGTCTTTGCAGCGACACAGCCTACTGCCGCCGCCGCAACCGTACAGACAGAGTGACGTTCGCGCTCACCGCCGCCACGACAGCCACGTCGTTCGCCGCGCTTACAGCATGCTTGGCGTTGCGCTGGGTGATAAGCGGCACCGCTCCCATGTCCGACGGATATGAGACGATGCTCCTCGCCGCATGGCTCGTGATGCTTCTCTGTCTGATGTTCTGCCGGCGCATACCGTTCCTTTTGCCCTGCGGACTGCTCTCCTCCGGCATGTTCCTGCTCGTGAGCCACATCAACAGCATGGATCCGCAGATAAGTCACATAATGCCGGTGCTCAACTCTCCCCTGCTCTGCATTCACGTGTCGGTCATAATGACGGGCTTTGCCATGCTCTCCCTGACATTTGTCTGCGGTGTGACGGCAATCATACTGCATCTCACGCGACGCGGCTCGCAGCATCAGGAACACATGCTACGGCTCATGTCACAACTGTTCCTCTATCCGGCTCTTGCCGCCCTCGCCATCGGCATATTCACCGGAGCGGTGTGGGCAGGCGTGTCCTGGGGGCGTTACTGGAGCTGGGACCCCAAGGAGGTATGGGCTCTCATAACCCTCATGGTGTATGCCATAGCCGTGCACAGCGGCAGTCTGCAGTGGCTACGCAGTCCTATGCGCTATCACATATTCATCACCGCGGCATTCCTGTGCATCATCATGACCTACTTCGGAGTGAATTATTTTCTGGGCGGCATGCACAGTTACGCATGATGGCGGCGACGGTGTCTACACACGCGCTTACAGAAAACCTGGGCTTAATTTAACACTTCCGGAATACATGAAACAGAATAAGATGACACGGAAAACAGCCTCTTTTACCATCGTTTGATTGGTATTTCCATGCCATAATGCACGTTCCGCATCACGAAAGAGCCTTTATCACACTGCCGGAAAGGCTTTCTCACGGTGCGGAACGTGCCTTTCCGTAACCCCGAAAAGCCTCTTTCACCGGCATTTTCACGACAAAACGGCATATGGGGAAGCTTCTTCGCGCGGATGAATACGCAAAACCCTCTGAGTGTCATGCAATTAACAAAATCGCGTATTTTTCGTGTTTTCAACGTCAGACATGGTCAGACAGAAAACCGGACGGTTTTTGAGGCACTTCAAAAACGGCATATTAACTATAGTAAACATAATTTAACAAAAACCGTAACTTTAATAAGGCAATACCATAACAGACTGTAACATCCACGGATGCCGTCTCTCATAAGGCACAATAACATTCCGCAAACAACATGTGTTTTAGCAAAATATCCGTTTATGACGGCATATTATGACTGCATCTCGGCAGAAAATATTACCTTTGCATAAGATAAGATGCGGTTCGGAAGTATCAAGTCAAGTAAAACTACGTTTTCCTTGCTTGCTTCTACACTCACCTTTCATTATCTTTGCAAGATAAAAACTGCACTCGGCAATATAATAGCAAGTTCTCATTGCACACATTTGCATTATCTTTACAAGATAAAAACTGCACCCGGCAATGTAAGAACAAGCTCTCATTGTGCCAGTTTGCATTATCTTCATAAAATATACGTATCATCCGGAAAAGACAAAAACGCTAAACGGAAGAAAATGACAAGAAAAAAGAAACCGCTGCCGGTGCTCGAGAACATAACGATTACCGACATAGCAGCTGAAGGCAAATCGCTGGCAAGAATAGACGACATGGTCGTCTTCGTGCCGTTTGCCGTCCCAGGAGACGTCGTCGATCTGCAGGTGAGACGCAAGAAACATCACTACTGCGAGGCGGAAGTGACAAGATTCATAAAATACAGCGAGCTGCGCACCACCCCAATGTGCAGCCACTTCGGAGTGTGCGGCGGCTGCAAATGGCAGATGCTTCCATATGAGGAACAGCTGAAGGCAAAGCAGAAACAGGTTTACGATCAGCTGTCAAGAATAGGAAAGGTGGAACTGCCGGAGTTCAGACCGATAATGGGTTCGGTGAAAACGAGCGAGTACAGAAACAAGCTTGAGTTCGGATGCTCAAACAAGAAGTGGCTCACGAAAGAGCAGATAGCGTCGGGCGACAGCTTCGACGGCACAGGCATGAACGCCATCGGATTCCACATCACAGGAGCGTTCGACAAGATACTGCCGATAGAGAGGTGCGTGCTCATGGACGACCTGCACAACAGCATACGCAACGCGATACGCGACTATGCGCTGTCTGTCGGCATGACCTTCTTCGACCTCAGACAGCAGCACGGGCTTTTGCGCGACATCGTGATACGCAACTCCAACACCGGGGAGTGGATGGTCATCATACAGTTCCATTACGACGAGGAGGGCGACGAGCAGCGCGCAAAAGGCCTTATGGAGCACATCGCAGCCATGTTTCCGCAGATAACGTCGCTGCTCTACGTGAACAACCAGAAGTGCAACGACACGTTCGGCGATCTGGAAGTGAGCGTATTCAAGGGCAACGACCATATTTTCGAGACAATGGAAGGACTGAGGTTCAAGGTCGGACCGAAGAGTTTCTATCAGACAAACACCGAACAGGCATACCATCTTTATTCAGTCGCGCGTGAGTTTGCAGGGCTTACAGGCAACGAACTCGTGTACGACCTGTACACCGGAACGGGCACCATAGCCAACTTCGTGGCACGCAGCGCACGCAGGGTGATAGGCATCGAGTATGTGCCGGAGGCAATTGAGGACGCAAGGGTGAACTCGGAAATAAACGGGATAGGCAACACCCTGTTCTTCGCAGGCGACATGAAGGACATCCTCACCGACTCATTCATTGACAGCCACGGACGTCCTGACGTGATAATCACAGACCCTCCGCGCGCAGGAATGCACGGCGACGTGATAGAGACGATACTCAGGGCACAGCCGAAACGGATAGTCTACGTGAGCTGCAATCCCGCGACACAGGCACGCGACCTGTCACTGCTCGACGCGGAATATGCCGTGAAGGAGGTGCAGCCGGTGGACATGTTCCCGCATACACCGCACGTGGAGAACGTGGTGCTGCTGGTAAGGAGAAATTGAAACTTGAAACAAAAAGCTATAAAAAAGATAAAAAAGAATGCCGGAGCAATACCGGCATAACTTATTTTAATTAAATTTGTGTTGGGCGACAGGCTGACGCAGATACAGACAATTTACCAATAAACACATAAAATTCAGATGATGAACAAGAAAGCAGTGACAAGCGTCATGCTCATACTCGCAACGATGAACATCAACGCTCAGAAAGAAGAGAAGACTATGAAAGTCTTCAGCGACATCAAATTCAGCGGATACATAATGACGCAATATCAGTACAGCAGTCAGGAAAACGCTGAAAGCAACTCGTTCAACGTACGCATGGCGCGTCTGTCGCTCGAGGGACGCATATTGAAAGATTTCTACTGGAAAACACAGATTCAGTTCAACGGCAACACATCGACACTGGGCAACTCGCCGAGAGTGGTGGACGCATTCGCCGAATGGCAGAAGTTCCCGTTCTTCAAAGTGAAGATAGGACAGTACAAACGGCCGTTCACGTTCGAGAACCCGATGAACCCCATAGACCAGGGATTCATGAGCTACGCACAGAATGTGAACAAGCTGGCAGGATTCTCCGACCGTGTGGGCGAACACGCCAGCAACGGACGCGACATAGGTCTGCAGTTTCAGGGAGACTTCATCAAGAACGCCGCAGGACGCAATCTGGTGCATTATCAGATAGGTGTGTTCAACGGACAGGGCATAAACGTAAAGGATGTGGACCAACGCAAAGACGTCATCGGCGGTCTTTGGGTCATGCCGGTGAGCGGACTGAGGATAGGTGCGTTCGGATGGACAGGCTCATACTCGCGCAAAGGCTCATGGACGGCTGTCACTCCTGAAGGGACGACCGTGGAGAAGAAAGGGGTCAGGACACTCGACCGCAACCGTTACGCTCTCAGCGTTGAGTATGCCGCAAACGACTGGACACTGCGTTCGGAGTACATACACAGCCAGGGCTACTCCTTCAAGACAACATATCAGGACGTGGACGACGCCAAGGACTGCACCGTCAACACTGCCGCAGGCGACAAGGCTGACGGTCTTTACGCGCTCGTGATTGCTCCGGTGGTGAAGAAGAAGTTTTATCTTAAGGCACGCTACGACATGTACCGCCCGAGAGCGGAATGGAGTACTGCCAAGACACAATATGAAGTGGGCGCGCACTACGACTTCCACAAGAACTTCAGAGTGGGTGCCGAATACGCTTTCGTGAACGACCGTTCGCTGCAGAAACCTAACTATAACATGGTGGACGTAGAGGTGGACGTGAGGTTCTGAACCTGTTTTAATTTGCCTGAACCATTAACTGAAAATATATGAACAACATTCCATCTGTATTTTGGCTCGTTCCCGCCGCCAGCATAACGGCTCTGGCTGCCGCGTGGATCTTCTTCAGAAACATGATGAAAGAAGACGAGGGAACCGTAAGAATGCGTGAGATAGCCGGACATGTAAGAAAAGGTGCCATGGCGTATCTTAAACAGCAGTACAAGGTTGTCACAATAGTGTTTGTCATTCTTGCCGCTGTTTTCGCCTTCATGGCATATGTCATGAAGGTGCAGAACCCTTGGGTGCCGTTCGCTTTCCTCACCGGAGGATTCTTCTCCGGGCTTGCGGGATTTCTCGGAATGAAGACCGCCACCTACGCCTCCGCACGCACGGCAAACGCAGCTCGGCGCGGTCTTGACAGCGGACTGAGAATCGCATTCCGCAGCGGTGCCGTGATGGGACTGGTGGTAGTCGGACTCGGACTGCTCGACATTGCGTTGTGGTTTGTCATCCTTAACGCTGTGTACGACGGTGAACAGATGGCTCTGGTAACAATAACCACAACAATGCTGACCTTCGGAATGGGTGCTTCCACGCAGGCATTGTTCGCCCGCGTGGGCGGAGGCATCTATACAAAGGTGGCAGACGTGGGAGCCGACCTTGTGGGCAAGGTGGAGGCGGACATTCCGGAGGACGACCCGCGCAATCCGGCTACAATCGCCGACAACGTGGGAGACAATGTGGGAGACGTGGCTGGAATGGGTGCCGACCTGTACGAAAGCTACTGCGGATCCATCCTGTCTACCGCAGCTCTCGGCGCGACTGCCTTTGCCATGAGCGGAGACATGCAGCTCAAGGCTGTCATCGCACCGATGCTTATTGCCACAGTGGGTATATTTCTCTCGCTGCTCGGCATTCTCGCCGTGAAGACAAAGGAGGGCGCGACAATGAAGGATCTGCTCCACTCGCTCGGAAACGGTACGAATCTCAGTGCCGCACTGACTGCCGTAGCAACGTTTGTCATACTCTACATGCTGAAAATAGACAACTGGCTCGGACTGTCGTTCTCTGTCCTGAGCGGTCTGATAGCCGGTGTCATCATCGGACAGGCAACAGAATATTACACGTCGCACAGCTACAAGCCTACCCGGAAGATAGCCGAGGCATCGGTGACAGGCTCGGCTACCGTAATAATAAAAGGTATAGGAACAGGCATGATCTCGACACTCATACCGGTGCTTGCCATTTCTGCGGCGATAATGATAAGCTATCTGTGTGCCAACGGATTTGACATGACCATGAGTGCGGCATCTGTAAGCAAAGGGCTCTACGGCATTGGCATAGCCTCGGTAGGCATGTTGTCCACTCTCGGAATAACCCTTGCTACGGACGCATACGGACCTATAGCCGACAACGCAGGCGGTAACGCTGAGATGAGCGGGCTTGGAGAGGAAATCAGACACCGCACCGACGCGCTCGACGCACTCGGCAACACCACAGCGGCAACAGGCAAGGGATTTGCCATCGGTTCGGCTGCGCTGACCGCGCTTGCCCTGCTCGCGTCATATGTAGAGGAGATTAAGATAGCCATGATACGCGCAGCCGAAAGCGGAAAAGAGTTTATCGGCGCGGCGGGAGCGATGTTCAATCCTTCTGATGCCGGAATAACCGACTTCATGGAGTTCTTCCAGGTCAACCTCATAAATCCGAAAGTGATTGTGGGTTGCTTCATCGGTGCCATGGCGGCATTCCTGTTCTGTGGTCTGACGATGGGTGCGGTGAGCCGTGCAGCCTCATCTATGGTTGAGGAGGTGCGCCGCCAGTTCCGCGAGATAAAGGGCATTCTGCAAGGCGAGGCGACACCTGATTACGGGCGGTGCGTTGAGATAAGTACACGCGGAGCGCAACGTGAGATGGTTCTGCCTGCCATTCTTGCGATTCTGATACCCGTGATCGTGGGCATAGTACTCGGAGTGGCAGGAGTTCTCGGACTGCTTGCCGGCAGTCTCGCCACGGGATTCACTCTTGCTGTATTCATGGCTAACGCCGGCGGTGCGTGGGATAATGCTAAGAAAATGGTTGAGGAAGGCAACTTCGGAGGCAAAGGCAGCCCATGCCACAAAGCCACCATCGTGGGCGACACCGTAGGCGATCCGTTCAAGGATACAAGCGGTCCGTCGCTCAACATACTTATAAAGCTGATGTCGATGGTAAGTATTGTAATGGCAGGACTGACTGTTGCGTTCATATAATCGGATAATGACAAATAGAAAAAACAAAGCAAATAAATGACAACCCCGCACGGCACGCAGCCTGTATGTATGCGTGCCGTGCATTCAAAAAACAGACAAGAATTTATGAAAACACACCATTCACGGAGACATGTTGGCGATGCTGAGGATTTGAAGAAACAGCGGCTTAGGAAAATACAGTTGCAACGCACCATCACAAAGCTATTATTCTACGTATTGTGCATTGCAGCTATTTGCCTTGTCGCATTTGCCGTCTGGGCTTATATAGACGGATAAACGGTTCAAACCAGACAACATCAAATATGTACTACTATGATAAAGGGTGCGCTCAAAGATTTTGAACGCACCCTTTATTTTGTATATCACTGTCAAGATGTCAATATGCCGTTCGTGTCATAAGGCTTCTCATCGTTCCGGCATTCATACCGCACATCCTGAACCGCGCCCATGCCTGGGCGCGGTATTTGCTCTTCTGTCAGCAGACTTTCTCCAGTCTCTTCATTATAGAGAACATGAACAACGCCGAAATGAGGCAGAGAACGATAAACACACTCCATACACACCACAATGGAAGACTGCCCCAAAGGTATCCGCCGACGCTCACAAGAATATTACCGATAGCAGTAGCAACAAACCATCCGCCCATCATCATTCCCTTATATTTTGGAGGAGCCACCTTGGAAACAAACGAGATACCCATCGGGCTTAGCAACAATTCACCGAACGTAAGCACAAGATATGTCGTTATGAGCCAGTTGGGAGAAACAAAGACCGCAGCATCACCGGCAGCCTTCTGTGCGTCCGGACTCGGCAAAGACAACGAACCGACAGCCATGACACCGAAACCTATTGCTGCGACAAGCATTCCGTAGGCAATCTTACGGGGTGCTGACGGCTCTTTGCCCTTGCGTGCAAGACTGCCGAAAATAGCCATGCTGACCGGTGTCAGAGCAACAACATAGAACGGATTGAAGTGCTGGAATATCGGAGCGCTTACCGCAACATCACCCTCAAGCGTAGTATATCTGTAATAAAGGTATACACATGAGAGAACAATCACGAGAGCCGAGATTGTTTTTGTACGCCCTTTCTTGCTCTGGAACAGTGAGAACAGCGCGTAAACAATGAATATTATCGCAACCAGATTGAACACATCAAAAGCCATGCTTTCAATTCCAGAGGAACTCTTGGCAGTAAACTCATCAGCGAAATAGGTCAATGTAAGACCATTCTGATGGAACGCCATCCAGAAGAATATCACCACCGCGAACACCAGACAGAGGGCTATTATGCGGTTGTTTGTCTCAGAAGGCGACAGCTCCTGCTCTGTCTGGACAGCCTCTCCCGCCTTTGCCACACCGCCTTCTACATGTCTGAACGTAGGACGGAATATGTAATAAATAGCTATAGACAGTATAAGCGAGGCGCACGCTACGGCAAAAGAGAAATGATAGGCATCGTTGGAGGCAAAGCCGACTGACTCCGCCCATTCCTTGATTTTGACCGCCGCGGTCGGTGCAAACAGCGCACCGATGTTTATAGCCATATAGAAAATGGAGAAAGCAGAGTCACGTTTGTCCGCATACTTGGGGTCATCGTACAGGTTACCGACCATGACCTGCAGGTTGCCTTTGAACAGACCTGTTCCGAAACTTATGAAAACAAGGGCGAGAAGCATGCATATCAATGCAAATGTGTCTCCTCCGAGAGGTATCGAAAGGAACAGATAGCCCGCAAACATGATAAGGATTCCGATTGTGACCATGCGGCCATAACCGAACTTATCAGCCATAATGCCGCCGATGAACGGCAGGAAATAGACTAAGCCGAGAAACGAACTGTAAATCAATCCAGCCGTACCGGGATCCAGTCCGAAATTCGCTTTAAGAAACAATGCAAACACAGCTATCATCGTATAATAGCCGAAACGCTCTCCTGTGTTGGCCAATGCCAACGCATAAAGTCCTTTAGGTTGACCTTCAAACATGTTTTTTTATTTTTTGGTTTTAGTTATGTCAAACAGATATGTCAGCTTTATGACAATGTTTCCGATATTTGATTTGGCAAAGTAATCGCGCTTTGAGTTGCCGTAAATATTCCCCAATCCATAATAATACCGTCCTTCAAGCAGGAAATGCCCTACTTTCGGAATTGAATATTCCATACCTACACCGGCGGCGATACCGTAGTCGAACTTGTTTTCCACAGCCATCGTGTCCTGCGCGCAGACCTTGTTGGAGCGGTCGTCCATGTTCCGGTCAGCGAAGTTAAAGTTCGTCTTCGTCTTCTCACTCAACAGAAAGCCGAACTGCGGACCTGCCTGGAAAAAGAACTGGAAGCCTTTTTCCTCACGTCCCCATGCCAGATGGGCGAAGACAGGAATCTGGATGTAGTTCAGCGTACGGCTGTACTCTTCAGGCAGACCCGTCACTTTGTTTATGACAGGGCTGCCGTCCGTCATCAGTATATCTTCTTTCCAACCAGCCTGAGCATAGTTCACCTCACCGTAAATAGAGCATATCGTATTGAAATACTTCTCACAGACATATCTTACCGACAGACCTCCGGTCATACCGCCATGATAGCCCTGCGTCACCTTAGGCGTGAACCCGATGTTGCCCAACACGTATCCGCCGTTGAAACCGACAGCCAGATCGTTGCGGTGCTCGCCTATCTGGGCAGCCGCACCTGCCGAAAACAGAAACAGAAAAGCTACAAGTAAATTCCGTATGCTCATAACATCAATAACTTATGGATTCTATCCTGCGACTGCTCATATAGTGAACAAGCATGAAAGCACTGTTCCTCATGCCGCCATCAGGTGAGGCGTAAACAAACTTCAAAGGCGTCTGAAGCGGACGGTATGCGCTTTGTCCTTTCGTGCCGCGGAACGACTTGCCACGCGCATACTCTCCTTCGATGAAGAAACGGGCATGATCGTATCCGGTCAGAGCGAAGCGCGGAAGTGCCGTCTGCATGTCTGTACGGAACCATTTACGGTAAGAATTCTCGAAAGCCTCGGTCTGATCAGACAGCGCGTTATAATAAAATGTAGTCGGGATATACGCGTTATACTTGTAGAAATAATTCAGATAAACCTTTGTGTACATAAGCCACTCGGTGTATCCGAACATGGATATCCTCATGCCGGGATTCGTTGCGGTGAGTCCGTCAAGCTTAGCCAACGCCACATTAAGCTGCGGCGAGCGTCCGGTATTGAGTATCACCACATTCCGCTTGGATGTGCTGAAAGCCTTGGCGAAGTATGCCTCCGACGACTTCAGGTTTGTTATGCTGTATGAAATGCCTTTCGCGTCGAGCCGCTTACGCAGTCCGAAGGTGAAGATGCCCTTATTGCTTGTAGTGTCATTGCAGTCGATGAACACCGGATGACAGTCGGGGAACCGTTCCATAAAGGCGTTTATGGCACGTTCGTTCAACGTTTCGGCTGACTGATATACCTGATATATATGTGGATTTGCCTCGACCTCGTTTCCGCTTATGGAGAAAGGTACAATCAGCTTTATATCATTCGCCCTGCAGAAATCGGCAAGCGGTTTCAGCTGACGTGTGTACAAAGGACCGAAAATCATGTCGCATCTCTTGGCGTTATCGTCCAGAAGAGATATTCTGATGTCAGCGTCCGCCGGAACATTCCACGCATACACATCCGTTGAAATGCCCTTTGCCCGCAAACTGTCACACGCCATAAGGAAACCTCTGTAATATTCCACCATCCTTCTGCCGTCACCGTCGACATCGTGAAGCGGCAACATTATCCCCACCCGCAGCGCATCCGTTTTTTTTGTTTCGGCTTTCTTCGCGTTTTTTATCGCATCGGCATCAAATGTGTCTGTGGTCTTCACCGGATAAGGAATGAAGAGCTTATCACCTTTCTTCAGCTTATAATCGGTATCTGATATTGCCGGATTGGCTTTAATAAGCTCACCCGGAGTGATGTGATACTTCTTCGCAATACCGTAAACGGTGTCTTTTTTCTTCACCTTATATATATCCTGCCACTTATCGCTCTGCCCGAACGCGAGTACAGGCAACAGAAAAAAACATGCGAAGAAGCAGTATCTTATAAAACGTATCATACAATTTTCTTTTATTTATATGTACAAAGATAACGCCAGCGAGATGAAAGAGAGCTTGCTCTTTATTTCCCGAGCGCAGCTTATCTTATGCCAAAGATAATGCCAGCGAGCGCAATGAGAGCTTGCTATTACATTGCCGAGCGCAGCTTATCTTATGCAAAGATAACGCCAGCGAGCGCAATGAGAGCTTGCTATTACATTGCCGAGCGCAGCTTATCTTATGCAAAGATAATGCCAGCGAGCGCAATGAGAGCTTGCTCTTACATTGCCGAGCGCAGCTTATCTTATGCAAAAATAAACAAAATATGTCGTATGCTGAAATTATATCACATAAAAATAACCGTACGACAACATTGTGTAAACAACTCCTCAAAAATAATTAAAAATAACGGCAATAACAAATTTATTGTGTACTTTTGCATAAGATATTGTGTGCTTTTGCATAAGATAAGCTGCGGCTCGGCAGTATCAAGTCCGGTAAAACTTCGTTTTCCCGCCTTGCTGTTGCACTCGCCTTGCGTTATCTTTGCATAAGATAAGCTGCGCTCGGGAAATAATGAGCAAGCTCTCTTTCCTCTCGTTGGCGTTATCTTTGCATAAGATAAGCTGCGCTCGGGAAATAAAGAGCAAGTTCTCTTTCCTCTCGCTGGCATTATCTTTGCATTCACAGTCACATAAGAAACATTCTTTTTATGAACCATAGAATATTTTTCATCATTATATCATTATTTGCCGGATTGGTCAAAGCATATTCTGACGACTATCCGACAATCAGTCCTTCAGCCATATTCATGACTCCCGACGGAGAGGAAACGGGCACGAGCTACTCGGGAGCCGCACCGCTGACCGTGAGATTCCTTGCAAATCCGGAGCACACCGAAGGGTGGACAGCCCACTACGAATGGCGTTTCTCTCTGGAGGAAGCCGAGGAGCCTTACCTCATACGATATGAGGAGGAAACCGAATACACATTCACAAAGGCGGGACTTCATAAGATTGTGGTATACGCCACATTCACCAAAGGGGATGAACTTGTGGAGTACACACAAGAATACTGGGACGAGACCGGACCGATGACAGTCTCCATATCAGAAAGCAAACTGGAGATGCCGAATGCGTTCTCACCCAACGGCGACGGCATCAACGACATATACAAAGCCAAGGACGGCTATCAGAGTCTGATAGAATTCCACGCCTACATATTCAACCGGTGGGGACAGAAACTCTATGAGTGGACTGACCCCGCAGGAGGATGGGACGGCAAGTACAAAGGAAACGACGTCAAGGACGGTGTCTATTTTGTACTCGTGAAGGCGAAGGGTGCCGACGGCAGAAAATTCAACATAAAAAAAGACGTCAATCTGCTCAGAGGCTTCACCGAGGACGGCGGGTCAACGGCAGGCAACTGACACAAACAGGAAAACACCATATTCAATAGGTAGGTTTATTTTATGGAAAACGAGAAAATCAATGTATGGGGCGCACGTGTCCATAATCTGAAAAACATTGATGTAGAGATACCGAGAAACAGTCTGACAGTTATTACCGGACTGAGCGGTTCGGGCAAGTCGTCACTGGCGTTCGACACCATCTACGCCGAAGGGCAACGCCGGTATATAGAGACTTTCTCTGCATACGCGCGCAACTTTTTAGGAAACATGGAGCGTCCGGACGTGGACAAGATAACCGGACTGAGCCCCGTAATAAGCATCGAACAGAAAACAACGAACAAGAACCCACGCTCAACGGTGGGCACGACAACCGAGATATACGACTATCTGAGGCTTCTCTTCGCACGCGCCGGTACGGCTTACAGCTACGCTACGGGCGAGAAGATGGTGAAATACACCGAAGAGAAGATTCTTGAAATGATAAGGACCCACTACAACGGCAAGCGCATATACATACTCGCTCCCGTTGTGAGACAACGCAAAGGACATTACCGCGAACTCTTCGAAAGCCTCAGACGCAAAGGCTATCTCTACGCGCGCGTCGACGGCACAATAAGCGAGATAACGCGGGGCATGAAGACCGACCGCTACAAAAACCACAACATAGAAGTGGTGATAGACAAGCTGCAGATGGAGGAAAGCTACATGGAGCGGCTGAAGAAAAGCGTGGCGACAGCCATGAAGGAGGGCGACGGACTGATAATGATTTACGACAAGGACGCCGACGAAGCCAAATATTTCTCGAAAAGGCTCATGTGCCCCACCACAGGAATATCCTACAAGGACCCGGCTCCGAACATATTCTCGTTTAACTCGCCCGAAGGAGCGTGCCCGCGATGCAAAGGTCTGGGCTATGTCAACGAGATTGACCTGAAGAAAGTGATACCCGACGACTCGCAGTCCATACGCAACGGAGGCATCGTACCGCTCGGAAAGTATAAGAACCAGATGATTTTCTGGCAGATAGACTCACTGCTTCAGAAATATGGCTGCGACCTCAAGACACCGATAAAGGACATACCCGAGGAGGCTCTTAACGAGATTTTGTACGGCTCTTTGGAGAATGTGCGCATAAACAAGGAGCTCATCCATACGTCAAGCGACTATTTCGTGGCGTTCGACGGCATAATAAAATACCTGCGGACGGTGATGGAGAGCGACGACTCGGCTAACGGACAGAAGTGGGCTGACCAGTTTCTCGCCACATGCACATGCCCGGAATGCAACGGACAACGCCTCAACAGGGAGTCGCTGTCATACCGCATCTGGGACAAGAACATATCCGAACTCGCGTCCATGGACATGAGCCAGCTGAGCGAATGGCTCGGTGAGGCAAAGACACACATGGAGAGCACGCAGCAGAAAATAGCGGCGGAGATTCTGAAGGAAATACGTACGAGAATAAACTTCCTGCTCGACGTGGGGCTCGACTATCTGTCGCTCAACCGCCAGTCGGCGTCGCTCTCCGGAGGAGAGAGCCAGCGCATAAGGCTCGCCACGCAGATAGGCTCGCAGCTCGTCAACGTTCTCTACATCCTCGACGAGCCGAGCATAGGTCTGCACCAGCGCGACAACGAGCGTCTGATAAACTCTCTGAAGAGCCTGCGCGACATGGGCAACACCGTCATCGTGGTGGAACACGACAAGGACATGATGCTCAGTGCCGACTACATTGTGGACATCGGTCCGAAAGCGGGGCGCAAAGGAGGCGAGGTGGTGTTTCAGGGCACGCCGCAGGAGATGCTCAGACACGACACCATCACAGCCGGATACCTCAACAACACGCTCAGGATAGAGACACCGCGGCACCGCCGCGAGGGCAACGGGCACAGTCTGTGGATAAGGGGAGCGCGCGGAAACAACCTGAAAAACGTTGATGTGGAGTTTCCGCTCGGCAAGCTCATCGTGGTCACGGGAGTGAGCGGCTCGGGCAAGTCCACGCTCATCAACGAGACGCTCCAGCCCATTCTGAGCCAGCACTTCTACCGCTCGCTGAAGAAGCCGATGCCCTACGACTCGGTGGAAGGCATGGAGTTCATCGACAAGGTGGTGAATGTGGACCAGTCGCCGCTCGGACGCACGCCGCGCTCCAACCCTGCCACATACACCGGAGTGTTCAGCGACATACGCTCGCTCTTCGTCAATCTGCCCGAGGCGAAGATACGCGGATACAAGCCGGGACGCTTCTCCTTCAACGTGAAGGGCGGCCGCTGCGAGGCATGCGGGGGCAACGGATACAAGACAATAGAGATGAACTTCCTGCCCGACGTCATGGTTCCGTGTGAGGTATGCCACGGCAAACGCTACAACCGTGAGACGCTCGAGGTGAGATATAAGGGAAAGAGCATTGCCGACGTGCTCGACATGACCGTCAATCAGGCTGTGGAGTTCTTTGAGAACGTGCCTTCCATATTGCAGAAAATAAAGACTATACAGGACGTGGGACTTGGATATCTCAAGCTGGGACAGCCGTCCACCACCCTGTCGGGAGGCGAGAGCCAGCGCGTGAAACTCGCCACGGAGCTGAGCAAGCGCGACACCGGCAAGACGATGTACATTCTCGACGAACCTACAACGGGACTGCATTTTGAGGACATCAGAATACTCATGGACGTGGTGAGCCGTCTCGTGGACCGGGGCAACACGGTGATTATAATAGAGCACAACCTCGACGTGATAAAACAGGCTGACTACATCATAGACATGGGACCGGACGGAGGACGCAACGGCGGCACACTTCTCTCCACGGGAACACCTGAAGAGGTGGCTCAAAGCGACAAGGGATACACTCCCCGTTTCCTGAAGAAGGAGCTTGAGGGATGACCGTGACGTGAGTCACGCCACACGGCATGGACAACTGAAAACACAACTCTGACACAACATATGCGGCAGGATGGACATTTCTAAGCCATCCTGCCGCATATGTGTTATTCACATTCCTTAACACCGTTTTAACGCTGCGGAATCACCCAAACCTATATTCACAGGAAATACCCAGTAAATCTCAGATATTCACAAACGTCTGTTTTACAACCAATTAGCACAAAACAGACATACAATGTAATGCCGTCTGCAATGCGAAAGAGCCTGTTCCGTCATGCCATAAAGGCTCTTTCATGTGCCCGTAGGGTGCGTTTCACGTCATGACAAAGGCTGTATGGCAACACCATAAAGCCTTTCCTGCAACACCGGCGCATACAATACTCACCGCAAGACGCCTCCCGACACATAATAAAACCGCATAATCAATGCCCGGCTGTCACAGAACAGTGACTCCGGACAAGCCTTTCGTGTCTTGCCGTTTAACATATGGGAAAGGCTATATCAGATGTTTTTTGTAAACAGAGGTTAAATTTCGCGTTGTATGAAACAGATGCCTTGTCATATCTCACAAAGCGTGCTGGCAAAATAAAATGAAACGAGCCGCATCGCGTCCATGCCTGAGAACGATACGGCTCGTTGTTGTTTGACGGTCTGAGGAATACCTGGATATATGCTTTGACAGCACACAGTCTCACGAAATCACTGCAAACCGGATATACGCGTTATTCCGATACTGAACGCACGGACAATGCCATGGCTCCCGAGTAGGTGCCATCCGGAATTATCCAACCCTCAGTAAAGTCTAAATATTTCGACGGACCCGCAGTCCAATATATTCCACTTTTATTCTGATTAACCAATTTTCCACCACCAGAGATACGATAACCTGAAACAGGCATGTATACTACAGCGTCAGGATTGCTTATCCTGTTGAAGAAGAAATAACCGTTGTCCCAATCGCCCTTTACATTAGGCACACCTCCGTTTTCTGTTCTCTGACCATTAATGCTGAACCCTGTGAAAGCATTTGGCGCTGGCATCTTGAATCCGGAAGGTGACGGGTCGTATATTGTCTTGACCACAGGATCATCATGAAAAGTTGTCCTCGTGTTATCCATAGACCAATGGTTAAGCCACAAATATCCGTTTTTTGTCCAATTATTTTGGTCTGATGTATAGAACGTTTCGGGATGCTGAATGCCGTTCTGTATGGACATCACTTCCTTGCTAATCTTGAATGAGCCTTCCGCGACATTGTCTGTACCCGGCATGGCGTCCTTGCGTCCAGACTGGTAGAGAGTGCTGTAGCCACGACGCACACTGCCGTTGTTCTGCGTGACGGTGAACACGCCATACTGCCTCACTCCTTCGTTGGCGACTGTCTGCTCCACCTTCACCCTTACGCTGCGCGGAGCGGTATAGGCGGATGCCTTCCATTCGGTGTATTTATAGCCCAGTGTCTGGTTTGAGAAGTTGTATTTCACGCCCTGATAATTGGTCACCTGCGTTGTGCCGAGCACATCCTGAGGCGCGAACCACAGGTGCCACGACCACACCACCGTGCCACCTTTTGTCACGGCAACGACCGCATTGCCGTTTTTGATGGCAGACGCAGGCACCTCAAAGTTGACGTAAGCGTCGGTGCCGCTACCCGACACGCTTAGGTTTGTCACCAGTCCCGCCTCGTCAGCCCACACAATCCTCGCTCCGTCGGGAGCGTTCACGCCCCCGTTGGTCTTTGTAATCCAAGGGTCGGTGATGTCCTGTCCGGCATGGTCCTGGAAGTGACGGAGAACCCACGGCTCATTGGTCGTGCCAGTCTTAGCCTGACTTATGTATGAGTGTGTGTTGGTCGCGCCGTCCGTTATGGCGTTGCCGTACACCAGAGGTATGCGGTAGTGTCCCGGAGCGGAGACCACATAGGAGTTGGCGGTGCTGCGCGCCACGCTTCCGCCTTTGGTGGAAAGGTCGTAGGGAGAGCCTGCCGAGCCCTTG
This sequence comes from Leyella lascolaii, assembly GCF_900079775.1. Lineage (GTDB taxonomy): Bacteria > Bacteroidota > Bacteroidia > Bacteroidales > Bacteroidaceae > Prevotella > Prevotella lascolaii. Next base: position 266,457 of record NZ_LT556035.1, read on the forward strand.
GGAGTAGCCTCGCGCAGAGCCTTGTTTATGGGAGCGAGCCTGTCGATGATGTCGGTCGTGAGCGCGGCGGAGCCTTTCTCCGCAACTGTTCCTCCGTTGCCCTCAGGCGTGCTGAGCGACGTGAGCCACGCCGGTTTCTCACTCATGGAGAATGTTCCGTCGTTGTCGGCGTCATAGCCCACCACCTTCCACGCCACGGGCTGCCGCACTCCGGTGGACGGGTCGGTGCGATAGCTCTGCACGGTGTAGCCGTCTGCCGTGGTGGCGGTATAGGCGGCGGTGGCAGGGTCGGTCACGGTGAGCTGATACTGCCACGTGGATGTGTTCTGCGACAGGGCGTAGGTCTTTGTCGTGCCCGGCTTCCACTGACCTGAGAGATTTGCTATTATGGGCGTAGAACCGTCGGAGAAATATATCTTCACCTGCACTCCCGAGAGCTGCTGCGGCAGCATATAGAACGTGTAGTTGTCACCGTCGTTGCCCATGATGAGGTGGTTCACAGCCTCGGAGGTGCTCACGCTGATGTCCTTGAGGGTGAAGGTGGCTGGCGCGTCGAGGTTGCTCCAGCCCGCACCGGTGCCTGTCTCGTCTGTCGGAAGCGTGTATCTGCCACGGCTCATGGCACCGGTTATCTCCACCTTGTTTATGGTCTTGTTCCACGACAGGTTGCGCCCCACCTTGAACCTGACCGCTGTCAGAGCGTGGCGGAACCTCAGGAGGGCGCGCGGAGCGACGTAACGCTCGGCATAGTGCACCACTCCGGAGCAAGCGGTCATGAGGTCTTTCTGATTCTTAACGTCAGGCTCAACCTCAAAGTCGACGTATGGCGTGCCGCCGTGACTTGCAGGCGAGACGCTGAGGCGGGCATAGCCGGGACCCACCTGCGGCGATATGCCGTAGAACCTTGCATAAGGCTCGTCCCACTTCCAGCGCACATCGTCAACCAGTCTGCCGTCGGCATTGGTCTCCTTGTTGTGGAACCACGGTGAGGAGCTTATGCCGTCGGATGTCGCACCACGGTATCCGATAGACGAGAACGGCTCTGTGATTGACTTGGCGATGTTGGCGCGCCGCGGTCCTGACGCCATCCTCGCGGTATAGATGCCAGGAGTGGTGGTCTCGATGATGCAGAGTCCGTCGCTCTCCGCACCACCGCCGCTCACGGCGAGCTTCTGTGTGCTGAGGTCTTCGGGGGTGAGTCCTTGTACGGCAAGCCTGCTCTGGAAGGCGGCACGGCTCATCGGTGCGGCGGCATATTGCGGAGCTGCGGCAGGCGAAGCGTCGTCCTGCGCGTTGCTCACGCTGAATGCGACAGACGCACCTTTATCCCCACCGTCATCAACAACTCCTGAAAAATCCCCATCATCGGCACAAGAACCGAGAATGAGGACTGAAAGACAGACCGGCACAAATGCCATCCGGCTGCTGATTTTTTCCAATATAAAATTCCTTGTATTAATTATTCGAATATCAAATTGTTTTTTTACATAAAGAAAAACGCTGTATACAATCTTCTTTTACATTCCTTCTTTTCCTCTTTTTACCCTTTTAACTTTTTACCCTTTTACCTTTTTACATTTCTACTTTTTATCCTCTTACCTTTTTACCTTTTTACTTCCAATCGTCCCATCTGTTGAAATCCTTTGCTCCGAATATCTCCTCGCCACCATCATCTATTGGTGGCTCAACAGTAATTTCGAACTCCACCGGCGGACTGCCGGCAAGTATCTGGTCTTCTACATTTACTTCCACAACCTCTACAAGAGGTTTTACATACGTCTTTTTCATAATTTCAAGTTTTATAATTATCCGTTTTTTGTTAAACAGTCTGCGTGCGGCAATCTGAAAGCAAACTCTTATTGCACTCGCCGGCACTGCTTTTTCATTAATATCTCTTTAACGCTTTGTCTTACCATACGAACCGCTGTCATCAAAGCCTGTTGCCATTGCGTTAAAGCGTATACCCGCATGCGGAAAACAGGGAGCGAAAAACAACAGTTCAGACAAAACCATCCTGTAAAGTTATATATAATTTATTGAACGACAGAGAAATAAATCGAATAATTTCGGAAAGCCGGAGATACCGTGGAGACAAAAGGTAATAGTGTAAAACTTTTAATGGTATACAACAGCTGAATCTGCGTTTAAAGCGTCAAATGACATGTGTGGCGCGCAACTGTTTTTCATGACCTGATGTCTGACGGAAAACTGATAGAAATCATATTTTATCACACATATCCGCCAGCCATAATCTGACGACCGTGGAACATGGCTCGCATCAATTTAACAGCTTTTATGTAGGACATACTTGCACGTTAAATCCATTTTTATTATGTTTGCACCTAACCGGCATAATGGGAATAAAGATGGGAAACGGTTTCCGCCGGACGCACCATTTGTAAATATAAAAACATCAGAGAAAAGATATGAGAAAACTTATGACAATTATAGCCGCTCTTGCCGGACTCGTTGTTGGCGGATGCAGCATAAAGTCGGTCAAGACAACGGGATACCGCAACGTGACAACGGATGTGTTTGAGTCTCAGACGAAACTGGACAACGTACAGATACTCGATGTCAGGACCAAGAGGGAATATGATGAGGGGCATCTTGCCGATGCGGAGCAGATAGACGTGCTGGACGACGACTTCATGACAACCGCGAGAAACGTGCTTGACAAATCGAAAACGATTGCGGTGTACTGCAGAAGCGGCAAAAGAAGCACGGATGCAGCCAGAAAACTTTCTGCCGAAGGTTATAAAGTGATAAACATGAAAGGCGGAATAATGAAATGGCAGAAGGAAAAGAAGCCTGTCGTGAAATGAGAGAGCGGGTCTGAAAGGAACACTTAATCAGCCGAACATGTAAGTAAGGACATATCCGTCGCGCACCCTGTAGGCGACGGCAGACTCGGTGCTGTCTCTGATATTGTCGGCAATGACACTGCCTTCCTTAGAAAGCCGGAAGGCATGCAGCCTTATGTCATGGTATCCAAGATTCTGTCCGGAGAAATATTTGTATACGGTCTCCTTCACACACCAGTGTATGAGGCGGCTTAGTGTGCACGTTGCTGTCTCGTCATCGCGCATGAATCTTCCTGCGATTCGCTCCACCCTGTCACTCACGTACTCTATGTCGACAGCCACGTTTTTCTCATGCGACAACATCAATGCGGCATAGCCGTCTGTGTGGCTCACGCTGACGAGCATGTCGGAGCCCGTTATGAAAGGACGCCCCTCAGGCGTATGACCGATGAATAGGCTGCGGTCTGATGTCATGGCATGAAGAAGAGAGTGCACGGCTGTTATCTCCGCGCGCCTTTTACGGCTTGCGCATGAGAGGACAGCAGACCGGAGAGGCGGATTACCGGAGAGGATGTCGGAGGAGAAGTCGGTCTCGTCCATTCTCCAGAGTCCGAGCTGTACATCCGCATCCAAGTTTTCAACGCTGAGGAGAGGCATCTTGTTTGTGTTTCAGGATTTTACCGGCGACTGATTGACAACAACCTTGACCTTACTTATACGGCGTCCCTCAATGCCGGTTATCTCGAAAAGATAGTTCTTATACTCTATCTTCTCGTGAATGCTCAGAAAGTCGCCTTTTATCTCGAGCAGCATTCCGGCAAGAGTGTCGGCGTCGCCCTCGACATCGGCAAAGACCTCCTCATCAGCATTGATAATGCGGTAAAAGTCGGCAAGAAGCGTCTTGCCTTCAAATAAATATGTGTTGTAGTTTATTTTTGAATAGGTGGTTCCCTCATCGTCAAACTCATCATTGATTTCCCCGACGATTTCCTCGAGAATGTCTTCGAGCGTGACAAGTCCGCTCGTTCCTCCGAATTCGTCGACCACAATGGCTATGTGCATTTTGTTTTTCTGGAACTCACGCAACAACGAATCTATCTTTTTCGTTTCAGGAACGAAATAAGGCGGGCGGATAAGGCTTTGCCATCTGAATGTGGAATGCTTTGACAGATGAGGCAGCAGGTCCTTTATATAGAGTATTCCCTTTATATTGTCAGACGAGCCTTGATATACCGGGATGCGGCTGTAGTTGTTTTCCACGATGCACTTCAGTACATCGGCATAACCGCTCTCTATATTGATGGAGACAATGTCCTGTCTGACTGTCATTATTTCCTTGACCGTCTCGTCTCCGAAGCGTATTATTCCCTGAAGCATGCTCTGCTCGTCCTTTATGTCTTCGGTATCTGTCAGCTCAAGCGCCTGTTCCAGTTCGTTGACACTGAGCACGTGGTTCTCCTTCTGCACAACTTTCTCCGCAAGCATGCCGCTGCGCAGAAGTATGCTCTCGAAAGGCCAGAACAGTTTCCTGAAAAACATGATTCCGCGTACTGCCCTACGGCAAAAACGCAACGGATTCTGACGGCTGTAAACCTTTGGCATTATCTCTCCGAAAAGGAGAAGAAGAAACGTAAGCAATACTGTTATGCAGATGAACTGTAGCCAATATGCCTTCGGTCCGAAGTCGACAATTGAGGCAAAGATGTAATTGCAGAGCATTATTATCGTCACATTGACAAAATTGTTGGTTATAAGAATGGTTGCCAATGTACGCTCACTGTCATCGAGCAATGATTTGATCTTACGGTCTATCTCTGTCTTTCCGGCACTTATCTCGGTCATCTCAGCAGGCATCAGACTGAAAAAAGCTATTTCCGAACCACTCGCGAAACCGGAAACGAACAATAAAAAAAACGCCAATACAAGCGCGACAACAACTCCTAAGGTAGGAGAAATGAAATGAATATCAGATAAAGACTCTACTATCGGTAATGTATCCAAAACTATCAATCGAATTAAAACGGTTCATCATCATTCCCGGAAGCCTGTCTCTCACCACCGTCATGTGAAGCCCTTTGCTCTGATGTGACGGCAGAACTGCGGGAGGAAAGAATCTCCATATTCTCACCGTATATCTCCGTGACATAACGGCGGACGCCTTTCTGGTCGTCGTACACGCGATAACGGATACGTCCCTCTATATAAAGCTTGTCACCCTTATGGATATATCTTTCGGCAATCTTGGCAAGTCCCTTCCAAAGAACAATGTTATGCCAATCGGTATGCTCCGGCACCCGCATCCCGTTCTGCAACGTATAGGATCGCTCGGAGGTAGCCAGACGGAATTGGGCGACAGCCTGATCCGAGTCATAATAACGTATCTCAGGGTCGTTACCCACGTTTCCAATAAGCATAACTTTATTCATACGGAAAAGAAAATGTTTTCACCTGCATGTCATTTCCACATTCCAAGATACTTGTAATGGAAATTCTTGCCTTTGGCGGAAGGGAACTGTGAACGGCTGTCGACACGTCCCTTCAGATGTTCTACAATTCTGTTATAGCAGTCAAGACCCGACATTGCCTTGCACTGCACTACAAAATGAGTGTCACGATACTCATGCTTGCCTGTTGACGGAATCATCACTACCCTTTTAAAATCAAGAGAGCCTTCATACCATCCCGGTCTTTCCTCATTCAAACGAGTCACTACTGTGGCGGCAAGGTCGCGCTTGTCCATCATCTGACCGCCCGACGAAACAGGGTGAAGAGCCTTTTTCTGCTTGAAATCGAGCATCGTAGCCGCCGTCGTCTTTATAATAATAAAGTACACCCGCTGTCTGACCTTATATCGTTTGGGGTAATACACATCACTGGCTGCATAATCGCGAATGTCCGCCTCAAGCCCCGGATTCATTCCAATCTCCTGAATAGAGCGCAAGAAAGTGATTGCGTCGTCAACATTCGTGACTAATGTTTCTTTATCAAAATATCTTAAATATAAGTTCATTGGATTGCTATGTTTCTCTGAGAAAGAGCGGAAAACGGGACTCGAACCCGCGACCCCGACCTTGGCAAGGTCGTGCTCTACCAACTGAGCTATTTCCGCAACAAAACAAAATAATGTGAAGAGGAGGAGACTCGAACTCCCACGACACAATTGTCACTACCCCCTCAAAGTAGCGCGTCTACCAATTCCGCCACCTCTCCAACATATATAACACTCTGAATAGATAGTGCCCAGAACAGGACTCGAACCTGCACACCTCACGGCACACGCACCTGAAACGTGCGCGTCTACCAATTCCGCCACCTGGGCAATAATTTAATTATTTCAAACTTTCTATTCAGAGCATTGAGCGGAAAACGGGACTCGAACCCGCGACCCCGACCTTGGCAAGGTCGTGCTCTACCAACTGAGCTATTTCCGCAACAATTCTTTTTATAGAAGCACTTCTCTAAATGCGGTTGCAAAGGTAATACTTTTTTTCGTACCCGCAAACTTTTCATCCGTTTTTTTTCAAAATCACCTCAAAATTCTAATCCATCCGGCTAAAATAGTCTTCTATGCCGTACTCCCGCAGTATCTCAAGCTCATTGTCGTCCTGATGTACGAAGCCTATCGAAGGATGGCTGATACCGTTGAATGTACAAGTTTTGACAGTGGTATAATGAAGCATGTCCTCAAATATGACATTGTCTCCTACATGCAATTCTTTATCAAACCGCCAACTTGACATAAAATCACCGGACAGGCAACTGTTCCCTCCCAAACGGTAAACATGCGTGCCTGCATCCACTGAACGGGCGATATCGGCTTCGCTTACGACCTCCGCACCTCTGACGACAGGCATATACGGCATTTCCAGACAGTCCGGCATGTGACACGTGAAGCTGACGTTAAGAATGGCAGTACGTATGCCATGATCCTCCACAATGTCGACAACCTGCGACACAAGAGGTCCTGTCTGCCACGCGAAAGCACTCCCCGGCTCCAATATGACCTTCAGATGGGGATATCGGCGGCGGAAATCACGCAATATGTCTATAAGGAGACTGACATCATAATCAGCACGTGTCATCAGATGACCTCCGCCAAAATTGATCCATTGCAACTGTCCGAACCACTTCGAGAACTTCTCTTCTATATGGCGAAGCGTGCGCTGAAAGACATCCGCCCCACTCTCGCAATGACAATGGCAGTGAAAGCCTCTGACATCGGAAGGCAGTTTCTCGGGCATAACGTCTGAAGTTATGCCGAACCGCGTTCCCGGAGCACACGGGTTGTATAAGTCGGTCGAAATCTCAGAATATTCCGGATTTATACGGAGTCCGATACTGATATCGGGATTTACGGTCCTCACTCTTTCGGCAAAACGTTCATACTGGGACATCGAATTGAATGTGAGATGGCTGGAACATGCGGCTATCTCGTCTATTTCATAAGAGGTGTATGCGGGTGAATATGTATGGGCAGGACTGCCGAACTTGTCAAAAGCCAGTCTTGCCTCTGCGAGAGAGCTTGCCGTAGTGGCTTTGATGTATTCGCGGAAAATAGGGAATGTCTTCCACAAAGCGTATGCCTTGAAAGCAAGAATGATCTCTACACCGGCAGTGTCTGCCACATGTTTAATCAAAGACAGGTTTTTACGCAGCAACCGTTCTTCCAACAAATACATCGGTTTATTTATATTCCTGAATCCCTCTATATCTACTTTCATTATCTGTTTTTATTTCTGATGGTATAACATTATATTATTATGGTATCTGCAAAAACAAGCTGTCAACCGTTTGAACCAAGCCGCAGGCTTTTCTTCATATAAACAACATCATGGCAGATTTCACAAGAAACGCGCACTTGTTTTTTATTCATGACACGCGAAAAAGCATCCGACGTTCTTTCATATGAAAAATTCAGCACTATGAAGGTTTGCTCATAGCAAATTGACAACCATGCTGTAACACAAGATAAACATAATCGTTCCTAATATTGCAGTGTTCAACAAGGCGCATCGTATGGAAATTCCGGTAGTATAAAAATCTATCGTGCATATCTTGAAAAGACAATGTGTGTAAGCATATCTGGCAATATAATACACTCCGCCGCCAACTATCACGCCCAAGATTCCACCGAAGAATACGTCTCCCGGATAATGAACCCCAAGATAGATGCGTGAATAGCACAGGCAAATAGCCCACAACCAAAGTGAAAGAACAAACTTTTTCTTCCTGAAAACCAACGACAGATATGTCGCCACACCAAGGGCGTTAGCGGCATGGCTTGACACAAACCCATATCTGCCGCTCCTGTATTCGTTCACATAATGAAGCATGTCGGCAATTGCGGGACTGTGTGAAGGACGGAGTCTACAGAAATATGGCTTTATAATAGAAGAAGAAATCTGGTCTGACAAAAATATAACAAGTACAATACTTAATACAATAAAAAGCGCCTCATACCACTTTGCCTTAAAATAGTAAAAAGAAAACAGCAGTCCGACTATTAAAGGTATGGAAGAGTATTTTGACGACAGCATGTACCAGAAACCGTCCGTCACGCTGCCTCCGTCATAATTTAGCGTAAGCATCAGTTGCTTGTCGGACAAATCCATAGTCCTGAAAAAAGATGCCATACCTGATATGTGATACAACAAGAACGCCGCAACAAGAAACACGGCAAGGACACATATAAGCCTTATAACAAAATTGTCACATTTCTTTTTGGAAATGCTAAAATCCAAAAAGATAAGCTTCTGAAAACGTGAAGGCAAATTTTCCATAGTCATTTTGCTGATTGCTATAATATCTTTTAAAGACAACGAAGAAACAATGTCTTTATTGCATGAAAGTCATAGAAATTATTAAAATTACCGTTTATTCACATTCGAAACACTATTCTTCATATAAATCGCAACCGGAAAAGCCCATTTCGTCCGCACGTTCTTTATTAAACGCGAAATAAACAGCCTCAGCCTCAACGCAAGTCCTGCCAGTCTCGTCTTCGAGCGAAACCGATATTACACAATAATTGCGCTTGCGTCCGGTGATTCTTGCACGCACAGTGACCTGTGAAGAGTCCGAACTGACAGGATATAAATATTTCAGATTCAGACGTGATGTCATGCCTGAGGTCTGCAGCTTGCGCATAACCACCCATCCGGCAGTCTCGTCTATCATCGTAGCAAGTATTCCGCCATGCATCACACCGGTCCATCCTTGAAAATGGTCGTGAGGATGCCAGTAGGATACAACGTCATCGCCATCCTCATAAAACTCCATATGCAATCCGAAAGGATTGTCCGGCGAGCAGCCGAAACAATTATAACCTTCTTTTCCTATAAAAGGATTTCTGATTTTTCTCATATATATTAAATATCTGTCAGAAGCTCATCATAAAACTGAAACGCACTCCGTTCTTCTTCACGCCCGGCGTGTCCGTATATGTCAGACGGCGTACATAGTCCACTCCAAAGAACTTGAAGATATTGTGGACTCCAACAACAACCTCCCAATAAGGTTTGTTCTTATCCATGATTCCGGCTCCTTCAGGGAAGCGGAACAGCAAATTGTCCGCACTGTTGCGCTCGAGGAACGGGTTGTTCTTGTCCGTAACCATTCCCCACATACCCTTCACGGCTATATACTCACGCCACTTCAGTTTCTTTACAAGAGGTATACGGTTAAGCAGTTTGCCGTTCATATCCCACGCGACTGCCCAGAATGCATATCTGTCGCTAAGGAATTCCATATTTCTCATCATGTTGAACGTATTCTCATGTTCGAAATACGACAGATTCACAGGAGGCATTATTAGCAACGGGAAAGGCACTTTATCCCATTGTATTCCACCGTTAAGATGGGTGTCTACATATCCCCAGCTGCCCAGCCAGAACCTCTTGTATATGCCAGCCTCCGTAAAATTAAGCCGATATTGACCACCGAGGAAGCCCTTCAGTCCCACAGTATGGCTTAGAGTGAACTCCGGAGCGTCGAGGTTTACAGGCCAACGGTGCTGCTTTGTATTGATGAACGTCTGTCCGGGACAGTATCTCAAGCCGAACTTAAATTCGGTAGTGCGTATTTTCGACACAAGATTCTTCACCTCTTCCCCATCTTTATTGATGGCAGGCGTCATGCGTTCAAATATCAAATCACCCGTGGGCTCGTTGCTTTCTGCCTTTATTGATGTGTCAATACTGAATCCCCAGTCCGTCTCATATACAAAACTCAGCTTCTGCCTGTTATAGAAATACATCTGCTCCACCTTCTGTGTGCGGAAAGCCATGAACATATTATCCTTGTTGTGAAGTAGGAATTTGTCAGCAGGAGACATCACATCATACGATGACTCGAATATTATGTTACGCTGCGGGAACTCGAACGGAACATTCTTCTTTTTGTTCAGACTGTATGTTATCTCCGTACCATAATAATGTTTCCTCGATTCCGTACCGTAAGCATAATACCCGCTCCAGAACAGATGTTTGTTGAGGTTTGCCGTTGTGCGTCCGCTTATCCTGAACCGGAACCCGTCCACAAAGTTCTTGGAAACAATGGTGTTCACCGGTCCGAAGTCAAACTTACTCTTCGTGCGCGATGTTCCCGTCTCCACATAGTTTTCAAGGAACGCCCGGACTCCGAATATTATCCATCTGTAGTTTTTCGACTGCTCCATGCGATGGATGAACTCATTCATTGACGACTCGCTCTTCGTCAGACCGACCGCCCTATATTGGTTCCAGAAAGCCTCGTCCCTTATCATGGCGTCCGCCTCATGTCTCACCTTAGCCTTTCCTTTGAACAGTTTTCCGGGAAGCTCGTCAAAGGCATAATCACTCAGACGTGTGGTCCTCGTGACAAGCATTTTCCCGAGCAGGTCGTTCACTCTCAATTCTACCATCATGTCGTCGACAGTCAGCACCCACTCCCCGTTCGGCAGCTTGGTGTATTCCTGTTCTATCTTCATATTGTCGACGAAATTGACGATACTGCTCTTCGGCAATGTCAGAGAGCAACGCTTTACATGCAACGTAGAGTCCGCAAGCACATAAAGCTCACCCCTGAATCCGAAGTCCTGCTGGTTGTTCGGCAGGAACTGCAGATGATAACACAGGTCACGGTCAACGTATACGGTGTCCTCAATATAAAACCTGTAGAATGAAATAGCAGTCTCTCCTATAGGGCTCGTGAACTGATACTGAAGCAGACGCACATGATCGTCGTATATGTCGACGTCCGTAAAAATCTCCTTCAGCATGGTGTTGAGTATCTCGCCTGTCTGCAACACATTGTTTATTCCGTCAGAACGCTGTCCCTTAATGATGTCCTTCTCCACCTTAGGATCTTTCCTGTAAATGTGCTGCGTCACAGTCTCATCCACAGATATCGGCAAAATAAGCTTATTATTGAATGTGCTTGTCTCTATCTGGTCTGCCAGCCACGACTGCTTCTTGAATATTCCCTTATCCAGATCATCCGGCTTTATGTCGTTTACGGAGAAAGTTATTTTCTGATATTTATTATACTGATAATAGTCGTGATTGTCAAGATCGGTACGCTCTTTTGCCGCAATCACGCGCTTCATAAGCTCCACCGCGGGATTGTTCTTGCGCGAATATTTGTCACGCTTGCTTTTTATGACAACCTCGCTTAGGTTTCTGGAATCCTCCTTCAGCACTATCCGCAGATATGACGGAGTGTCCTGAGTCACCTTTACCGTCTGCGTCTTGAATCCCACAGAGCTGAACGTGAGTGTCCAACCCTCATGACGTTCTATAGAGAATTTACCGTTGATGTCGCTTACAACCGCCACATGGTGTCCTTTATATATGGCACTCGCGTTGGGAATGGCATATCCATCCTCATCCACGATTTCACCCGTTATTTGCGCCATGGCAGAGACAGCCACAAAGAAAAACACAAATATATAACAAAAGAATCTTTTCACCTTTATATAATTACTCAAAAAAATGCCGTTGCAAAGTTATACATAGATATCAAAAAAAACAAGAAAACTTTTTGCTTTTTAATATTTTTCTACTAATTTTGCACCATTGTATGAAGAAACTGCCGCTTTTACCCACGATTATCGGCACGGGCTTTGGCAGCGGGTTCTGGCCATGGGGGCCCGGAACTGCAGGTGCATTGACAGGCATGCTCATATGGTATGCCCTTTCTTTTATGCTTAATTCCACGCTCCTTTTTGCCGTAACCCTTTCATGCATAGTAGTTTTCACGATAGCAGGCACATGGGCTGTCAGACGCCTTTCGCCTTTTTGGGGTTCAGACCCTCAGAAAGTGGTCATCGACGAGATGGTGGGTGTATGGGTTCCGCTGCTTGCCGTACCGGCTTCAGACATGTGGCTTGTACTTGCCTCATTCGTTCTTTTCCGTTTATTTGACATATTAAAGCCGCTCGGCATCAGAACACTTGACAGGCGCAAAGGAGCTTTCTATGTCATGGCAGACGACATTCTTGCCGGTGTATACAGTCTCATAATCATCGTCGCGGTGCAATGGATAATTTAAGGACGAAACTTATAACCTTCTGCAAGGCACAATGTTCGGCATGGATAGCATCCGCCATAGACTTCGGCACCACAATAATACTGGCGCACGTCTTCGGTTTGTGGTACGGCTATTCCACATTCATCGGAGCACTGAACGGAGGAATAGCCAACTGTCTGATAAACTACAGATGGGTATTCCACGCATTCGAAATGAAAAAAAGGAACATCGCCATACGCTATCTCGTTGTATGGGGCGGAAGCATACTGCTCAACACTTACGGCACTTACATACTGACAGAATTGTCCGACCAGTACTTCATGTTCTCAAAAATCATCGTTTCCGTCATAGTGGCTGTATTCTGGAACTACCAGATGCAATATAGGTTCGTATTCAATTCAAAAAACAAATAACAACAAAAATTCAAATCATGAAATACAGAGATTTCCTGCAAAAGATAATATATGTCATCATAACTCCTGTCATAAAAGGAATGATAAGGATAGGTTTCACACCCAACCTCGTGACAACAATAGGATTCGTGCTCAACATAGCCGCCACGATAATGCTACTCTACGCTGCGGGAGAAATGACAGAAAGCACATCAATCGTGGGATGGAGCGGTGCGGTGATTCTGTTTGCCGGACTTTTCGACATGATGGACGGGCGTCTGGCACGCATAGGCAACATGTCGTCAATGTTCGGAGCACTTTGGGACTCGACGCTCGACCGCTACAGCGAGCTCTTCACCCTTTTCGGGATAGCCATGTATCTCATTCTCAACTCATGGGTCACCGGCGGTGTACTGACGTTTCTTGCAATGGTGGGCTCCGTGATGGTGAGCTATGTCAGAGCACGCGCCGAAGGTCTTGGCATCGAATGTAAGGTAGGGCTCATGCAGAGACCCGAGCGTGTGGTCCTGACGAGCCTCGGAGCAATACTCTGCGGAATATTCGACAACCTGTGGTTTCTTGTAGTGCCCATCGTCATAATCGCCATACTGGCAAACATCACGGCATTCTGGCGCATCTGCCATTGCTACAAGGTGTTGAACAAAAGTGAGAAGAAATAACCGATGTTCAGCTTCTACATTATTATATTATATGCGGTACTTGCGATATTGAAACCCACCCGCAAGGTGGCGTTGGCGCTTACCCCGTGGCTCATATTCGCATGCTCATACGACTGGATGCGACTTCTGCCCAACTACGAGGTAAACCCCATTGATGTGAAAGGGCTGTACGAAAGCGAGAAGACGCTCTTCGGCATAAATGCAGACGGGACGACACTCATTCCGTGCGAATATTTCGCAATACATCACTGCGTCCCCGCCGACATCATGGCAGGACTGTTCTATCTGTGCTGGGTGCCTGTGCCACTTGGCTTCGGGATATATCTTTACGCAAAAGGCGACTACAGCAATTATCTGCATTTCTCACTGGCATTTCTTTTTGTAAACCTGCTCGGCTTCTGCGGTTATTACATCCATCCGGCAGCACCGCCATGGTATGCCATGAACTACGGTTTTGAGCCAATACTCAACACCCCGGGCAACGTCGCCGGACTCGGACGCTTCGACCTGCTGACAGGCATTCCCGTGTTCCATGCCCTTTACGGCAAGAACGCCAATGTGTTCGCCGCCGTACCGTCGCTTCATGCCGCATACATGCTCATAGCGACCGTCTACGCTGCCATAAGCCGTAGCGGGCGTATCACAACCGGTGTTTTCGCGTTCATATGCGCAGGCATATGGTGGACTGCCGTCTACACCAGCCATCACTACATAATAGACGTGATGCTCGGCATAGCAACGGCAGTCGCAGGCATACTTATTATGGAAAAGGCCATAATGCCCGTTCCGGCTGTAAGGCGTTTCATGGCACGCTACACGTCAGCCATAACATTCAGCCGGAAGCAGCTGTAAGGCAAGGCGGTCAATGACTGAACCTGAGTTCGTCAGTATTTATGCTGCCCGTACCCTTTTTGTTCTGCGACAGACTTCTGACAGTACCCCTCAGATTCATGTTGCCCACGCCCATAAGCTCGCACTCCACACGGTTGCAGTCCTCAAACGTAGCGTCCATGTCGCCCACGCCCATGAGTCTGAGATGTGAATCGGCAAACTTGTATTGTCTTACTTTCACATTCCCTGCTCCGAGAAGCGACACATACGAGCTTACGCCTCTCACCGAATCGATGCTGACATTGCCGCTTCCCTCAAGCTCCACAGACAGAGCGTCACACACTATCCTGCCGAACCACACGTCACCCGAGCCTGTCAGCCGTACTCTCAACGTGTCCGTGTCCAACGGACCGGTGACTCTGAACGAGCCGGCTGTCTTAAACATGACATCAGTAAGGTCAGGTGAACTGACATAAATGTTCGCCACAGAAGACAACCGTGCCGGCAGCAGCATGCCCGGCAGCATTTTCGGACGGATGACAAGCCTGTCGCCGTCGTGCACCGTGACGATGCCGTTCACGGCGTCACGGGTTCCGGACACACTGACATAGAGCGAGTCTGACTGCGCAAAAATCACATCGCAAGGATACTCTACCTCTATCTTTGAGAAATACCGCACCTTACGCTCCACTGTCACCACAGGTTCCTTCCGGTCGCGGCTTTTCCATACATTTCCGCACGACACACACACAAGACACGCCCCAAGGGCAAGCATTCCATACAATACTGATATTCTGTTCATTGCTATGATGTTTACATTTTCTTATCTTTTGACGCCTGATGTGCTCCGAAAGTTGCAATACGGCATCATTTATGGCACATAAAAACGCAGACACATATATAATTATATCCCGTTCGCGACATATCATAAGCAAAAATTATTAACTTTGCAGGCATTATGGAGATAAATACAATCACACAAGAAGAACTGGAGACATTGCTCCGGTACACCGAATGTTCACAACACATCATAATATGCACCCACAAGTCGCCTGACGGTGACGCTCTCGGAGCCTCGCTGGCGTGGCTTGAGTTCCTGAGCAACAGAGGAAAGACCGCCGACATCATCATTCCGGACGCATATCCGGACTTTCTGCAATGGCTACCCAACTCTGAGAAAATAATACGCTACGACAAGCACAAAGAAAGAGCCGAGACGCTCATGTGCGGCGCCGACCTCATATTCTGCCTGGACTTCAACGCCTTCGGGCGCGTCGACGAGATGGAGCAGACGCTGAGAGACTCTCCGGCAAAGAAAATAATGATAGACCACCACATGGATCCGGTGATGGACACCGTGCTCACCGTCTCGCGTCCGGAGATGAGCAGCACATGCGAACTCGTGTTCCGCATAATGCACCAGAGCGGAGACTTCGGCAAGATGACGCCCAAATGCGCGGCATGCATCTATTGCGGCATGATGACCGACACTGGAGGATTCACATACAACTCGAACAATCCTGAGATATACTTCATCATAAGCGAGCTGCTGACAAAAGGAATAAACAAGGACAAGATATACCGCAACGTGTTCAACAACTACAGCTCGTGGGCAATAAGACTGCGCGGATACATAATGTGCCAGAAGCTTAACGTGCTTAACGGATATAACGCCTCCTACTTCTCCATATCTCGCCAGACCATGAAGGACTTCCATTTTATAAAAGGAGACGCCGAGGGTCTGGTGAACGAACCGCTCAAAATAAAAGGCATGAAACTGTCCGTCTCACTGCGGGAGGACGACCGCAGGGACAACCTTGTGTGGCTCAGCCTGCGCTCCGTGGACAATTTCCCGTGCAACGAAATGGCTGCCGAGTTCTTCAATGGAGGCGGTCACCTCAACGCAAGCGGCGGAAGGCTGGAATGTTCGCTTGAAGAAGCCGAGGAGATTGTAAGGAAGGCGATAATGCACTACGCCGACAGGCTGAGATGACGGAGCGGTGTCCACGACACGGCTACGGTGTGGATAATGATTATATATAATACTTAAATTATCTATAAGCAAAAATAGTATGTCGCATTAATTTTATAACTTTGCACAGACTACACATATTATAATATATGTAACGGACCGCCTTGAGTAACGGCTGACACATATACAAGACAACAAACAGAAAACATCACACTTTAATAAAATATGGGAAAGATAAAATTAGCACTGCTTGCGTGCGCCGCACTGTTCACATTGATGTCGTGCGACGACACCGAATCGTACGCTGACCAGAAGAAGAAAGAGCGCTCTGCAATAAGAAGCTATATCGCGAAAGAAAACATAAAGGTGATAACCGAGAAGGAGTTCCACGCACAGGACTCCACCACCGACGTGTCGAAAAACGAATACGTGCTATTCGAGACCACCGGTGTGTACATGCAGATAATACGTGAAGGATGCGGGGAAAAGCTTAAAGACGGCGAGACGGCTACAGTGATATGCCGCTTCAAGGAATGGAACCTGCTCACAGACTCGCTGCAACTCGCAAACAACATCGAGAACTCATCGCTTAACTTTCCAGACCTGATGAGCGTGAAGAACACATCAGGCACGTTCAAGGCGTCATTCATACAAGGCTCAAGCGTGATGTACTCAATCTACGGCAGCGGATCAGTACCGGCTGGATGGCTCGCACCGCTCAGCTATATAAAGATAGGACGTCCGGCGAAACCGGGTGAGGAGATTGCCAAAGTGAAGCTTATCGTGCCTCACACCCAAGGCCACCAGTACGCCTCATCGGGCGTATACCCATGCTTATACGAAATAACATATCAACGAGGATATTAAAATCATGACACTAATAAAATCGATATCAGGAATACGCGGCACCATAGGAGGCCGCACCGGCGACACCCTGAACCCTCTGGACATAGTGAAGTTCACATCAGCTTACGCCACATTCATGAAGCGCAGCACCGCTTCGGGCAGCGGCAGGATAGTTGTAGGAAGGGATGCGAGGATTTCCGGAGAGATGGTTAAGGACATCGTGTGCGGCACACTCCTCGGCATGGGCTACGACGTTGTGAACATCGGACTGGCGACAACCCCCACCACCGAGCTCGCTGTGACCATGCTGAAGGCTGACGGTGGCATAATCATCACGGCAAGCCACAACCCGAGACAGTGGAACGCCCTTAAACTGCTCAACTCTCACGGCGAGTTTCTCACGAAGGACGACGGCAACGAGGTGCTGAGAATAGCCGAAGCCGAAGACTTCGAATATGCCGATGTAGACGCCATGGGGCACTATACGGAGGACGACTCGTTCAACAGACGCCACATAGACAGTGTGCTCGCCCTGCAGCTGGTCGACACTGAAGCAATACGCAACGCTCACTTCAGAGTGTGCGCCGACACCATAAACAGCGTGGGAGGCATCATCCTGCCGCAGCTTTTCGACGCTCTGGGAGTGGAATACCATATACTCAACGGCAAGGCGGACGGAAACTTCGCGCATAACCCGGAGCCGCTGGAGAAGAATCTCGGTGACATCATGTCGCTCACACGCGACGGCAAATACGATCTGGGCATCGTTGTGGACCCTGACGTAGACCGTCTGGCATTCATCTGCGAGGACGGCAGAATGTTCGGAGAGGAATACACGCTGGTGAGCGTGGCAGACTATGTGCTGTCACACACACCGGGCAACACCGTGTCTAACCTCAGCTCCACACGCGCCCTGCGCGACATCACCGAACAGCACGGAGGACACTACACCGCTTCCGCTGTGGGTGAGGTGAACGTCACCACCATGATGAAGGCTACAGGAGCTGTGATCGGCGGTGAGGGCAACGGCGGAGTGATTTATCCGGAAAGCCATTACGGACGCGACGCCCTTGTGGGAATAGCCCTGTTTCTCTCCAATCTGGCTCACAGGAAATGCAAGGCAAGCGAACTGAAAGCCACATATCCGGAATACTTCATTGCGAAAAACCGCATCGATCTTACACCGGACACTGACATCGACGCCATTCTCTATAAAGTGAAGGGGATGTACGCAGGAGAAAGCATTACCGACATCGACGGAGTGAAAATAGACTTCGAGGACAAATGGGTGCATCTGCGCAAATCGAACACCGAGCCTATCATAAGGGTATACAGCGAAGCACACACGATGGACGAGGCTGACAGACTCGGCAAGGAAATCATGCAGGTGGTATACGACATGCAGAAATAACAGACGGCGACAGCTATTATAGAACATCTGAAAACGGCAGTGAAAGACCATACATGGCGGTCTTCCTCTGCCGTTTTCCATATACCTATGCTCTCATACCCCTACCTTATTATACATGATTCCATATTTCACCTTATAACATAATCCCATTCTCCACTTTATACATATCTTCTTGTCCGCATGACATTCACATCTGACATGATTGCATATTATCAACTAAAACCCGCCCATTGCCGTTCATATCCATCGCATAATCCGATTATTTTCATCCGAACGACATTCTGATGGATAAAGGATGGAATTTCAGCATTAAGGTCATGCCGTTGATTTACAATGCATTAGGCGTAACCAGTGTTTTAAATATAAATCACCGCACCGCGGAAGAGCCTTTTCCGCAACCCGAAAGAGGCTTTCCGGCACGACAGGAAAGCCTCATCCGGCATGCAGGAAAGGCATTTTAGAAATGCGAAACGGTGCTTTCCGGCAAGCGGTGAAGCCCAAAACTGCATGAAACATAGCAGAAGATGCTGTGTGAGACAGGCAAAAGAACTGCACCGGCACACAGATTGTCAAAAACCGAATGTTAAAAATCCAATTACATTTAACTTAATTATAATCATCCGTTTCAATGTTCGCAAGCCGGATATTGAAACCTTTGCGAAATCTTTCATGTTCCATACGAACACGGTTCCCTACCCTCTTCAGTCCGGTCATGATGAATATCATGTAAAATAAACCACGGCTGTAGCCTGACACCCGACTCCGTATAAATAAGCCGAATGCCTTATACTCAAAAGAGTATCGATGTTTATTCATTCACCAGATTCCGGATATCACGGGCTTCGAATATTCCATGCATATTCCCTTTTGCAATCTTCACCATTTCCCGGGCTACGGTTTCGGTTTTCATAGGCTTCATCCCGCGCATCAAGCCCAACTTATTGAGGAACATCAACAGCGGAACGGAAATCTTCTCTATGGTCTTGTCCGTGTTCTTACGGATTAAGGATGTAGGACGGACTATGGCCGTACGGGTGAACGGCAGCTTCAGAACGGCATCATCCAGTTCACCTTTCATTCTCGTATAGAAGAACCGGCTCTTGGGGTCTGCACCGAAAGAAGAGACCAGAATATAGGCAGGAACGCCATGTCCGGCTGCTATCCCTGCAAAACCATATTGATATGTATAGTCCACCATACGTTGCCTGTCCTTACATCCCGCTGCCTTACGGTTGGTGCCCATGCATGAGAATACGACATCGCCATGAACCTGATCCTGCCAGTTCTCCGGATGGTCAAAATCAACAACGTGAACCTTCAGTTTTGGATGTACCGCATTGACTTCTCTGCGCACAAATATATCTACCTGCCCGAAATAATCGTCCTTGAGCAGCATCTCCGTGAGATCTCTTCCCACCGCACCTGTAGCACCTAATATAATTGCTTTCATATGGGTTCCCCTTTTATCGTTTCAGCAGTCTTACTATCACATCGTCCTTTATTATCTGTGGCTCAGCCTTCCCCTTCAATATCAGAATCTTCTTGCCGCCACGGTATATATGTAACTGTCGTGAACGCACAACCGCACTCAAATCATTATCCTCACACACTGCCTGCCATAGCCGATGATACTCGCCGTCCTCATCGAAGAGTTTCCGACGGAGATGCGAGCACATGTTGGAGGTGTCAATTGTAATCATATTCAGAGACTTTCCTAATTATATATGAGCCGTACTAAATGCTCTGTTTTCATTTCAAGCAGCAGGCATCGTGCGGCTGAAGATTTTCCAAAGTCCTGAGAACGCCCAGACTGAACTACCGCCTGAAGCCAAACAGGACAATGATACGTATGACAAAAATACAAATAATGTGAAAGAAAACCGCACATCCTGAGAGAAAACTCTCTGAATGAAGAAAATTGAGAACGTCATGACCGTTCAAATATTCAGGCATAATAAAAAACACACATAATATTTGGTCTTTCGGAAAAAATGATTTACCTTTGCACCCGATATGACGCTTACGTCATGCAATGCCGATATGGCTCAGTTGGTAGAGCAATTCATTCGTAATGAATAGGTCCCCGGTTCGAGTCCGGGTATCGGCTCAGAGAAGAGGCAAGCGCACAATGCGGCAGTAGCTCAGTTGGCAGAGCACTAGCTTCCCAAGCTGGGGGTCGCGGGTTCGAATCCCGTTTGCCGCTCCAAAAGTTAAACTACTTAAAATCAGATATTTACGAGCAAAGGCGACCCTAAAAAGTCGCCTTTTTCTGTTGTTTTTGGCAATAAAAATAGGTTTAAAAGGTGTACCAAACGGTACGAAAAGGTACTAAAAGAGGACTATATCACCGTATCATCGGCACTGATGTTCTCGATGAAGTATGCCACGAGCCTTGAAGCCATGCGCAAGGAAACACTTTACAACAACATACGCAAGACGGACTATCAGCCGTGCCCCGATTACCTGGAAGGTCTGACCGTAACGTCATGTGACTACAAGGAACTGTATATGACGTACAAGAATGTTCCGGGCGTGGTGTTCATTGTAGACCTGCCTTATCTGTCAACGGATGTAGGTACGTATAAGATGTACTGGCGGTTTTCCGACTATTTGGACGTATTGAACGTGCTAAGGAACAAACCTTTTGTCCATTTCACATCCAACAAGTCATCGATAATTGAACTTTGCGAATGGCTTGGTGAAAACAGGACACTCGGACACCCTTTCAAAAATTGTGAAAAAGTGGAGTTCAACGCACACATGAATTACTCTTCCAAATACACAGACATTATGCTTTATAAGAAACAGACGGAAAACAATAAAACTGTCTGAACACGACTTGAATGCTGTTGTATTGCCATTAGAACACCGTTTGTAAGGTGTCTGTAAGTTCGGAATGTGAGCATTCTTGCTGCATTCCGATTTTTTCGGGAAATAATATAAAATCATTGTATTTAGAGCCTTATAACTAACCATAACTTACTATGACTAACTAACCATAAAGCCTTGATTTTCAATACTATTTGATTTTTAACAATTTCTGAGTGCTTTTTGGCAGTTCCCGATTTTCCACATATTTTTGCAGCGTATTTCTACCGTGGAGAATTTGCGGAGCTTTTATTTTGTCATATCGTGAACGTAGTTGACAAGGGTTTACGAGTGGTTACGATGGAGGACAGATTTGAAGCTGACAGGCAAAAAGCGTTAAATCGTGGACTTGGTTGACAAAGGTTGTCAATGGTTCACTTCCGTTTACTCCATCGGTGGAATACTCAAAGTATGTAGAACATAGCAATATCAAAGAGTATGAGACCGACAAGAAAATGTGAATTTTGTGGCAAGACATTCGTGCCAAGAAGCGGTATGCAGAAATACTGTTCCGAGGAATGTCAGGCAGAGGCAAAACGACTTAGGAAGAAAAGACAGCAGGACTTGATTAGCGGTATTGAGCCAATCATGGATCTGCAACAGCAGGAGTATCTTACCTTCTCCAAAGCAGCCATTCTGATGGGATGCACCCGACAGTATATCTACAAACTTGTGGCTAACGGCAAGTTGAAGGCATCAAGATTGAGCAGCAGAATGGCATTCGTTAGAAAGGCTGATATAGAGAAGATGTTTGAGGGTAATCCCTACAAGCGTGTGGTTCCTGCCAGCAAGAGCAAACCCTGTAAAAAGGCGAAAACAGAAAAGCCAACACAAAATCAGGAACCAACAAAAGGGAAAGAGGAGAATGAGGTGCTTGACTATTATTCGGGCGAGGAAGTGATGTCCATTTATAAGGTCAAGAAGTCTTGGCTCTATACATCCGCCAAGCGCAACCAGATACCGATGTGCCGTATCGCTGGCAAGAACTATTACAGCAAACGGCATATTGATGAGTTCTTCGGTACTGCCGTTGACATCAACAGCATCACGGAATGGGTGACTGCTGATGATGTAGGTGATGCTTTCAGCATGAGCAAGTCGGCACTCAGGGCATACACTTACCGCCATAAGATACCGACCAAACGTGAGTATGGTCGCACCTATTATTCCAAGGAACATCTTGAAGAACTTCGCAGGACTGACCTCATGAACGATGACAACTATTATACCACCGAACAAGTGCAGCAGTTGTATGGTCTGACAAGTGCCAATATCTGCCATATAGTGAGAGTTCACCATATCAGTAAGATAAAGGTGGGTGTAAAAAATCTGCTTTTGAAGACGGATGTGGAGCGAGCAATGGCAGAAAGAGCTGCAAAAGGACTGTGAAAGCAAGTGATTTCAGCATTATCCATCAGTTACTATGAATAATTGGAGTCACGGAGATTTCATTCCGTTATTTTGCAGCCGTGAAGATACACTTCACCACGAATACTCATCAATAATACATATCAGTTATGAGCAACATTTGCAAGACCGTATCATTGCGTACACGCAAAATCAAGGACGGACACATGCTGTCCTATTATCTTGACTATTATCCTGGCTATCGTGACGAGAGCACGATGAAAGTCATCCGACATGAGTCGCTTGGCATCTACATCTATGCCAAGCCGAAGAACCAGATGGAACAGAAGTACAACCTCAACCTTATGGCAAGAGCCGAGGCGATACGCTGCCGTCGCTTCGAGGCTATCGTCAACGAGCGTTACGATTTCTTCGACAAGGAGAAGATGAAGGGAGATTTCCTTGCCTACTTCAAGAAACTGGCGGACAAGAAGAACTCCAAGTGGCAGCACGTCTATATGCACTTTCGTACATTCACGCAAGGCAAGTGTACCTTCGGGGAGATAAACGTGGACTTGTGCAACAGATTTCGTGAGTATCTGCTGACAGCACCACAGGGACTGCATAAGAACAGAAAACTACATATCAACTCAGCAGCTAACTACTGGTCAACTTTCCATGCTTCAATCCACACTGCCTATCGTGACCGCAAGATAAAGGAGAATCCGAACGGTTTCTTGGAGCGTATCGAGACAATCCCGACTGACAAGGAGCATCTTTCACAAGACGAGGTTATCCGCTTGGCATCCACACCATGCTCTGCTCCTGCCTTGAAGCGAGCCTTCCTGTTCTCTTGCCTAACGGCATTGCGAAAGAGCGACATCAAGAAGCTCACTTGGGAAGAAATACAGCCATACGGCAGCGATGGTGTAATGTATGTCACCACTCGAATGCAGAAGACAAAGGACATCGTGCATAACCCAATCAGTGAGGAAGCCTTGGAACTGATTGGCTATTCACCGGATAAACGTGGCAAGGTGTTCCCTGATTTCAAAGACTCCATGACGCAGGCACCGCTGAAGAACTGGCTGAAAGATGCAGGGATCACCAAGCATATCTCCTATCATTGCTCACGCCACAGTTTTGCCTGTCTCCAGTTGGACGCAGGAACAAGTATTGCCGTAGTGCAGCGTTATCTCGGTCACAAGAATGTGGCAACGACAGAGGTGTATGCCAAGATTTCCGATGCTCAGAAACGTGCTTCGGTTGGCTGTATCACCTTGAAGAAGTAACCATTTGACAATAACACGCAGAAAAGGACTGTTGGAATTATAGTGTTCCAATAGTCCTTTTCTCTTTTTGTTGGTTCTATTTGCTGTCATGGATAGAACCAATCCGACAAATTCACTCCAATTTCTGTTGATATTAAAGAGGAACTGCAAATTTCCCTTTTCTTTGCCCTTACCTTTGTAGTCAGCAATTAGCAGCAACTGGCACTAACGAGCAGTTTAAAGTATGATTCAGAGTATGATATCATATTAGAACGCTAATAAAGCGTAAAAGAAAGAGTGCCAGAGAACGTAAATGCGGTTTTTACATGCTTCTGCATCTAACTTTGTGAAAGTTTTTGAACGAATAACAATAAAACGAATACAATAATGATAGAAAACAAGACAACTTCAGATTGTACCATCTACGCTTTTGTTGGTACTGCAATTCTCGCCATCTCTCTTGTCGTGGCTATGTATGTAGGCAATGACTTTCACCAAAGTCTGTTTGTCGAGTTAATCATCTTTGTAGGGAGCAACATCCTGCTTTGGGCGATATTCATTTCTATGGTGAATTATCCCTATGAACTGATGACCATTGGTAGCAACAGCAAGACAAAGAAAAACGTTGTGGAAGCAGAGTCGGCAATAGAACAAGAACAGCCAATGCAAACCTTACCACAAACAGAGTCTGTAAAATACAGTCATGAAGACTATGCCAAGCGTGTAGAGGCACAAGAAAAAAAAGCCCAGGAGGAAAAGGACAAGCGAACAAGAGCCGTACTTGACTATGTGCATCGTACCATGTCAAGGTTTCTTTATGAGGAAGATTTGTACAAGGTAATTGAGGCTGTCAAGGAATGGAGCAACGACACCAAATATACCCCGACAGCAATAAACCGTTTCAAGGAGGCGGTTGAGAATATCCCACTCAGACACTTTGTCTGGAATATCGCAGAACGTTTGGGTAAACGTGATTACACAATGGCAATGCGAATAGCCTTTGTCAAGGCTTTATTTCCAAAGCCATTTGAAGGCTTGGACTACAGCACATTGAAGAACCTGAAAGCACCATGCTCCAATGATGTCATTCCTATTGACGAACCTGCCAATGGTAGATATGATTTCCATGATGCGACGGAGGAAATTCCCGAATAATCCCCATTGTTAGAGTTATTCCTTCGTGAATGACAAATGACTGTCACGAACCTCAGTAACGGAAGCATCATTCTGTTCCTTTGCACCAGTTATTAACAAAGTATCAGAATGAATAAGGAATTAACTTTCAACGACCTTCCAATGGTCGTTGCCCAGCTTCGGGATGAAGTGGTGGGCATGAAGCAGATGATCACCAATCTGCAATCACAGAACAAGCCACAAAAGGCGAACACGCACATACCCATGAGTGTAGAGGAAGCATCGGCATACCTGAAAATGCCAATGGCAACTCTCTACATGAAACTTGGAAACGGCAGCATTCCTGCCACCAAGCCGGGCAAACGTTATTGCCTCTATCAAGATGAACTTGACAAGTGGCTGGAGACTAACCGCAAGAATCCTGTACCTCTCACGGCAGAGGAGGAGAATGCAGCCATTCTTGCAGGAAACAAGCGCAAGCCGAACCCCTTAAACTGGTAATATCATGGATGCGCTTGAACTCTGTAACAAAATCAACATGGAAGCCGAGTCTTTAGCGGACTCATGCTTCCCTCTTGAGGTATTTCCACAAAAAATGCAGTCCATCATCATAGACATGGTGGTGCACGGCAATTTCAAGGTGGATTATGTCGCCATGTCCATGCTGTCGGCAGCATCAGCGGCTCTTGGCAATACCTATCGTATTCACGTTAAGCAGGATTGGAACACGAATGCCGCCCTTTATATCATATTGGTTGGCAGACCTGGCATGGGCAAAACTCCACCATTACAGCTTGCATACAAGCCAATTCGGGAGTATGAACGAAAGCTGTTTGACAAGTTTTGCTATGAACTTGACCTATATGAGGCAGCATGTGCAACAAAGGAAAGCGGAAGCAAGGAAATGAAGAAGCCTATTCTGAAAAGGGTCACATTGGATGACTTTACATTGGAGGCTCTGGTATTGGAGCATTACAACAACTTGCGTGGCATAGCCATCAACTATGATGAAATTCTCGGACTGCTTGCCAATACAGACAGGTATGGGAAAAATCCCATGCTTGAACGCCTACTTTCCATCTGGAGCGGATGCCACTTGGAGAACACCCGTGTCAAGAATGACCGCCCACAACGTGTAGAAGAGCCATGTGTCAACATCATCGGTACAACACAGACCAAACGAATGAAGGAACTGATGGCTTCCAAATTCATGGATACTGGTTTTCTTGACCGTATTCTGGTTGTATATCCCAAATCCAAGAAAGTTCCACACTGGCTGGATGAGGAAGACGGCCATGTGCGCCAGAGCGAGGCTTCAAGAAAATGGGCTGACATCATCGGGAAAATCTTTGGACTTGACTATGCAAGGTGTAATGACACAAATGAATGTTGTCCAAATATCCTTTATATGGACAAGGACGCACACTCCCTTTTCTTTGGTTGGTGGAACAGAAATGTGGATGCCATCAATGCCATAGAGGACGATGAGGATGTTGAAACGAGGGTGATGAAGCACAATACCCACGTCGCACGCATTGCCTTATTGCTCCAAGCTCTAAGATACGCCTGTGGCGAGAGCCATCTGCAAAGTATTGATGTGGATTCCATAGAAGGAGCATTACAGCTCAATGAATATTGTGAGAATTGTTATCAACGCTGCCGAGCCTTTGTTGCTGAAGACACCTGTGATTCTATGTCCAAGGAGTTGCTGTATCTGTTGGAAGACAGTTTTGACACAAAAACTGCCATTAAAACAGGAATGGAGAATCTGCGTGTTACAGACCGTACTGTGATGAACTATATAAAGGAGCTTATGAAGTCTGGACTAATCACAAAGGCAAAGAAAGGATTTTACGAAAAAGTAAAGTTCGAAACAGGACAGGCAACTGAAACATAAACCAACCTGTTTTCAGTATTCATTTGTTTCAGTTTTTCAGTTGACAAGTGCGTAACTGAAAACATGAAAGAACTGAAAGCTGAAATTCACCAATAATTCATTTCAGTTACGATGATGAACGAGTATAGATTTCACTTGGAGAAATACAGATTGGGTAATCGTTACACATGCCCGAATTGTGAGCGCAAGCGTTGTTTCACAAGATACATAGATGATGAGGGGGAAGTATCCTTCCCTGACAATGTAGGCAAATGCGACCATGAGCATAGTTGTGGGTATCACTATACTCCTAAAGACTATTTCCGTGAGCATCCAGACTTTCTATCTAAGGACAAATTGCCATATCCGACAAGATGGAATACCCAACCGAAAGTCGTAGAAAAGCCTATGTCCTATATTGCCAACGCTATTATGGAGCGTTCCTTGTCTCATTACGGAATCAATCCGTTATACCAGTACCTTTCCAAGGTCTTTGGTGAACAAGAGACAGAAAGGCTGATGAAGATGTATCATGTCGGAACATCCTATAAGTGGGGAGGCTCAACCATTTATTGGCAAGTTGACAAGGATGATAAGGTGAGGACTGGCAAGGTCATGCTATATAATCCCAAAGACGGACATCGTGTGAAAGAGCCACGTTCTTATGTTGGATGGGCGCATGCTTTTCTTCATCTTCCAGATTTCAACTTGTGCCAATGTTTCTTTGGTGAGCATTTGCTGGCACAGCATCCCACAATGTCGGTCGCTATTGTCGAGAGTGAAAAAACCGCCATAATCGCATCCCATTTCATCCCCAATTTCATCTGGCTGGCAACTGGAGGTATGCATGGCTGTCTCAACCAAATCGCTGTCAAGGTATTGGGAGGTCGGGACATCATTCTGTTCCCTGACCTTGGAGCAACGGACAAATGGAAATCAAAAATTCCATTGCTGCAATCTGTTTGCAAAAGGGTTGTCATAAGCAACATCTTGGAAGACAATGCCACCGATGAACAAAAGACCAAAGGTCTTGACATTGCCGACTTCCTATTGATGACGGAAACACCGCAGATGGCGCTACAAAGGCTGATAAAGCAACATCCGCCACTCCAACATCTGATAGACAGTCTTGGGTTGGTGCTGGTGGAAGAGTCATAACACTACTGGCAGCAGTTATAACGAGTTCGCTTGCGAACATATCCCTTGGGTGGAGCCTAATACACCGAGCAAGCTCAGTAATTAGGGCAAACAGCCATTATATGTGTACAGCAAGCTGAATTTCATATGTACAATCAATTAAAACAAACAATTTTATGAGCGATAATAAGAAACAGATGATGGACATTCAAAAGGTCAAGTCTTTTAGCGTTGCTGTCAGCGATGAGCATCAGCGTAATTGGGGCGATGACCTTTTTTCAAGGAAGGAGAACAATCCGAAGTACAACTATGACCGTAGTCGCACCCGACTTAACTTTCAGGTGTCGAAAGGTGGAGAACTTGGACCAGTAGATAAGACCAAGTCCATAACAGACAAAATTGAACAAGCCATCAAGAACAGAGTGACAGGCAGAGTAAATGCCACATCAAACCGTGCCGTGAGCATTGTCTTTGGTGGTAACCGCGAGCAGATGCGCAAACTCGCATTTGGCGACCAGACAATCAGTGAGAACGGCAACAACTGGGATATTGACAGTTGCAGTGGCATAGACAGGTGGGCAACGGACATATATGACTTTTGTTGTCGGGAGTTTGGTGAAGAAAATGTCGTTTCGTTCATTGTTCATTTAGACGAACTCAATCCTCATGCACATGCGGTCATTGTCCCCATCACAAAGGACGGCAGACTGAGCGCAAAAGATCTTTTTGGTGGAAACGACATGAATCAAGCAAGAACTAGGATGCGTGAACTTCACAGCCGACTTGCAGAGGTTAATGAAAAGTATGGACTGGAGCGTGGTGATGACATCACCATAACTGGAGCTAAGCACAAGTCAACAGAAACTTATCGCAGGGAATTGGCTGAAGAATGCCGCACTTTGTCAAATGAAGTAGGCATGAAGAATACGCTTCTTTATGGTCTTAATCGTAGCATTACAAAAGCAGAGACTAAAATCAAGGCTCTGCAGACTATGGTCAGCAATCTGGAGAAAGCAGAAGCAGATAAGCAAGCGGCCATAGCCTAACTTGAAGATTATATGAAGAATCATCTTGGTGATGCTGTAGAGATAAAGGCAAAGATTACCGCCACCAGAAAGGAACTCTGGGATGTTCGTGACAAATTGAACGACAAGAAGATGAAGCTTGAGCAGGCAAAGTTGCAACAACTTGATGAGTTGCAGAAGAATGTCTCCCATATTGAAGCAAGAAACAGGGAAATTAAAGCCGATTTTGAAAAAACAGCTGTTTCATACCAGCAACAGATGATCAATAAGATTTGGGCGCAGGCTGGCATGAAGGCGTTGGCAGAGATAGCAGACATCTATCCTCGTATGACGAGCATTCACGACAGCAGCCTATTTGACGATAGCTTTGCTATGGATTTTATCAACTATGGCGATAAAATTATCCATTGTGCAATGTACCTGTACATCGGCTATATCAACGAAGCAACCAACTTCGCAGAAAGCCAAGGTGGCGGCGGTAGCGATACCAAGGATTGGGGACGTGAGAAGGACGAAGATGAGATAGAATGGATAAGGCGATGCTTGCGACAGGCAACTCGGATGATAAAACCCAGAAAGGGCAAAGGGCTAAGTCGATAAAATAAGGGAGGGGCGAATTCTTTGACACACCCCTCCCAAACACTTTACATATCACAATAATCCTTGCGATTCACTAATTTAGTAGCGACTTGAATAGTGAGACGTGTGTGAGCTATGTGAGCAGTGAAATCTGTGCGATTAGTGTTCCACAATAGGAGCAACCTCAATACCATAGCTCTACTACAGGTTTGACATTTCTATAATCAGGCATACATTGACCTATTGAAGCACCGATGAATGTCGGATCACAGATAAAGAAAGCCTTGCCTTTGTACATATATCCATCTCCATTCATTTGAGAGGTTGTGAAGTTTACTGCAGTACATTCATGCCCAGGATATTGTACGAGGTGTACGTCAAGCCCCAAGACGTTACGCACAAGAAACGCAAAAAGGATGGCCCTGTCTTCGCAGTCGTCCTTCGGATAATAAAAGTTTTCTTCTATGAAATAGGACTTCTCATATCCATGTTGTTCTCCGTCTGTAGCATAGTCGAAAGCATATTGTACGAAATGAAGGATTCTACCAACGGCTTCTTTTTCTGAGCACCCTCGTATTTGTTCGTTTACTTGTGCAAGTAAAGATTGGTGGAAGTTTGAATCAATAGTTGACATGGCATAAAAAGGAATATCCGTTTGGGGATAATGGCGGATGGCTTCCATTGTTCCTGCATCAACAGAACCTTGCAACAAGATTTTTCCGTCACTCAAACTAAACCTATGTGCCACACCTGTCTTTATCCCTAAATGTCCACCTCTCATGTTTAAGTCTATGTTGCGCCCTTTGTCTGTTGCGTTAGGTAAACGACATGTATAAACTCCAGCATTTTGAACCTTATTTGTAGAATCGTCATGAAAGGTATAGTATTTTTTACCATCAATAACGAGATAGCTCCGCTCATATACCTGTTGATTGAAAGGAACCAACAATAAAAGTTGATTTCCGCAACTTGCCAATCGGACATCATATCCCATATTTACGAGGAGAAAATGCTGCAATACCGTTTTACTTGCAGGATTCATACATGTTGCCTCCGTGTAGTTTCTGACAAGCTCAAATGTAAACCAATCGTTGAGACCATACGCTATAGCCAATGATTGCAAAGAGCGAATAACATCTTTCATTACTCTATCTTGTCGGTAGGTGTCCCAAGCCTTTGCTATTGCTTGATGCTCAATGTCAACAATTGTTTGTACATGGCATAAAACTGTACTTAGTTTCATGCCATAAAAGGAAAAAGACATATTCGGCAAAGTGCTAGGGGCAATAGGCTTCACGGATATGGGATTATCTGTCGGGACAGTCGTAGGCTGCACGGTAGGCTTTACCGTGGGGAGAGACTGAACAGGAGAGACATCTTGTGGTCTTATGTCAGCCTTAGGTGCTATTGACGGTTTTGGTTCTTTGTCTCTCTTGATTCCTCTGAACTGCTCGTATTCATCCCAAACACCTTGCAGATATTTTGCATACTCTTCCAACACCGTTTTTCGGAAACTATCATAACTCCCAAGCACTCCTTTACGGAATGCTTGATAGTCTGAATATGTATTTTGTGCCATCATTGATGAAGAACACAACAGTAGTATAAATAAATACTTACGCATAATTGTTATGTCATAGTTTACCAGTTACCAATTCCAAACAAGCCTATCTCGGGATCAGGTTCAGGTTGCCATGTCCTAACCTTGATAATGGGCTTTTGAGGATCCTCCAAATCAACTTGCAAATAGAGATAGCCTTGGTCACCATAGTTGGTTGAATAATAGTCCTGCTTAATTTGTATGCCATACTCCTCACCATTCTTTGCCTTTCGAACGTCATTATTTGCAAATCGTATGTTTACAAACTCATTGCTTCTGAAACAAGCCTCCAAGTTCTTCATATACTGGTCCTTGCTATACTGAACTCGACGGATATACCTCTGCGTATGGAATTTTGCTGGCATATCCTTGCTCTGTCTGTCTGCAACAAGTTTTTCTGCCACATGACCTACTATAATGACCGCATCGTCATCAAATATTGTTTTAAGATAGTCAAGTCGCTTCAGTGCGTATGCTGTTTTGTAATTTTCAAGAAATTGCATAATTGTTTGCCGAGCAATAGGAGTCCATGCACCACGTTTCATGATGTCTTGTTTGGCTTTGCGGTCAAGCCCGAAAGCAATACAGTCTATTTTCTGATTTTTGTCGAAAGTAAAGACCACATCTTCCACAAAGTCCTTTCTTAACCCTTTCTTGAAAGAGAAAGACATTTGTATGCTTCTTGCAATTACATTGTCACGCAGTTGGCTGAACTGACAATCGTTGGCATTGAGTATTCTGGCATTGCCATATCCTACAAGTCTTGTAAACATATTCCAGCCATCCTCTGTGAAGAGAGAACGTACAGCATCATAGTCGTGTCCCTTTATCGCATTAAGCACTTTGGTTAGCATAGCTCTATAAGAACCGTCATTTGCAACAGACAACATGGTGTCATTTGCCCGTGACTTACCCAAAGACAGTGCATTGTCTGTACTTTTTTTTGCCTTTCCCATTTGCAGGTTTACCCTTGCTGCACGTATGGATTGCCCTTTTACAACATTCAGAACACTTTGTATTTCCTGATTGATGTGCGCTTGACCACGATAGGCGTATTCGTAGTTGATTTGAACGTTGTCAGGAACTAAGCCTTTACTGAATTCCATTGTTCCACGTCCGTCTTTCGCACTACAGATGTTGCTCCAGTTGCGTCCGTCGAAGTAGGTGAAGTCAAGTGTACTGACGGGTTGACCTTTATACTTGAACATTAAATCTACATTTGTACCATCGTTACCAGTGACTTCAATGCTTAAATCCTTTAGGATATTTGTAATCTGCTGCGGAAGCCAGGTTAAAGGATACATTGTTTCTCCTGTTTCTTCATCCGAATAAACGACACTTGAGGGACGTTGCACGGATTTGAGCAAAGAATAAGCCCAGTAATAATTTCTCAGTGCATCGTCTATCTTGCAAGCATCTTCAGCAACCTTCCCTAAACGGATATACTCCTTTATTGTACGGATTCTTCCTTCAAAGATTTTGTTCAGTTCGCTTCGTTTGATAAATCGGCCGATATGAGCTTGGTCTGGATTGTTGTCTATGACAATGCGCTCTGTATTGGTCAAAGTGGCGGTTGAGTATGTCTGCACTTTCGAGGTTGTATAACTTGCTGCATCAAGTTTCCCATTGGTTGTACGCTCGTCTTCTGTGATAGAGAAGTCGTTACTTACCACAACGGATATTTTGCTTATCAATGCAGCGAGTGCCTGTTGGTCAGCTTCCTCAACTGTCGCTCCCCAACCTTCTCCCGATAGATAAGTTTGGGTATTACGTATTACCTCATCCCAACTTTGCGAGAAAGCTGAAATGAGGCAAAAGTTCATTGTCAGTAAAACAATTATTCGTTTAGTCATTGGTGGATGTAGAAACGGTTGTTGGTTTGAATCCTTCGCGAACGAAGTCGCTTACCTTCTTTGCATATTTCTGGGCGGCTGCACTTTCTTTTGCAGCATTCTCGTATGCACGGATTCTTGCTCGGGTGGCAGCACTTTCGCTTACCACAAAGAATGTCTGCATCTCGTAACTTCCATCCTTGTTGCTGCGGATAACGGAGAAAGACTCCTGCAACTCGCCGTTGAGTTCCTTTTGCACAAGACTCTCGTAGGCTGCATAGAAATGGTCAAACTCTCCTGATACGTCATCGCCATTACCAGCAATATCACTCACAATACGCCCTTTCAACTGTCTACCAGCCTGTTGGGCATAAATATTACAAGCATTGTTGATACAAGTCTGATGACCCACATTCTTTGACTTGAACTTGGAGCAGGTACCTACTATTTCGTAGGCGTCTTCTCCTTCTTTGTTGAGCTTACCATAGTGGTTGAGAAGGGCTACATCAAGAGAGCGAGACGAGCCATAAAGCATCCAGCCTCCCTTCTTAAATTCCTTCATCTTCACCTTGTACTCCTTCTTCAAGGCTTTGTTAAGTGCCTTGTTGTTCTGGGCATTCAATGCAGGCAATACCATGCAGAGTGCCATGAAAAGCATGATAATCTTTTTCATTGTTGCTTTGTTTTTGATAGCTTATTTCTCTATATTTACTATAGACAAGTCATATAGTCCATCGAAGAATCTGTAAAGTTGCAAAAATCTCTCGCGTAAAATACGAATGTCTATCAATGTGCCAATATCTTTTATCTTTCTTTTTTCAAACAGAGTATTTAGTTTCTTAGGATACCTAAATGCTGTTGCTAAAGGATCATGTTGTTGTAATTCTAAAACGATTTGTTCCACACCTTCAACAGTTTCGTTAATGTCCTCTTGAGTAAGTGTATCTTTCACTTTATTCCACAGAGCTTCTAAGTTATGTTTATCACCTGTAACTTCTATATGATTGTTTGTTAGAATTAATTTCATTATAATTTCCAAATACATTCGCATACAGAATATAGCAGGATATATGTAACTGTCTTTATGAAGGTAATTTTTACCAAATTCTACTATGTTTAACAAAAATATCACTGTACTTGCATATCCTTGTTCAAAATAGATATCGTTATCCGTAGCAAGCAACATAATCCGTGGATCGCTTGGTTTGTTTGACTCCACAAATAACTTATCCCCTTTTTTAGGAGGTATGACATTTCGAGTAATATCATCTATATCCTTTTGAGATAAAATGAAAATATCTCGAAGAACTTGTTTCTTATATTTTTTTGTAAGTTTCTTTATTTTACTTTTTCTCATCATGTATGATTTTATTTGAAAATGAAAATCAAACGAAATCCTACTCCTTGACTTCGATTACCGGAATTGTAACTATAAAAATCATCATATCCAGCCTTACTGGTCCCAAAATTTGTTGTAACATACGAATCTTTTTTAATATAAGAAACACTACTGCAATATCCTCCCCCACAGATATCTCGCTCAGAAGAAGAACTTTTAGAGTCAGAGACAAATTCTCCGACATTTCCGCTCATATCATATAATCCCAATTCATTAGGTGCTTTAGTTTTTACTTTTTGCTTTGAAGAGCAGTTGGCGGAATACCAAGCAACATCTCCTGGAGTATTACTTCCAGCATAGGTGTAATTTTGAGATTTGTTTCCTCCGTTAGCAGCATACATCCATTGGTCGGCTGATGGCAATGAGAAATTTAATTTCGTTTCATTATTCAATTTTTCAATAAATGATGAAATTTCTGAATACGAAATATGATCTATGGGCAATTGTGATGTGGATGATATTCCTTTGACAGACTGATACAATGCCTCTGTCGTTTCTGTTTCTGCCATCAAAAAGAAGCCACCGCTATATCCTGCGACAGGTATCATTTTAAACTCTACGCCACTTGATTTGACATACAATCCACTATGCCAATTGTTGTGTGAAGACTCTGATGGAATAGCCATATACCCACTTTCGCCCACATTAAGCATGCTGCTTGTGCATGTACGTGTAAATGCATAATCAGAACCGACAAGACCAAGACTTCTGTCGTTGTCCGTGAAGTAACCATATATATAAGGTGTGCTTCCATTCGATGCTACGGTTGATGTAATCATGGCATTTGATGTAGAGAATTTGTTAATGGCAGGAGAGAACGTTGTATAGACAGAAATACCTGTCGTATATATCTTTTCTCCTGACTTTCCGGTAAAACGAATGCGACCTGTCTTTGGAGACAATGTGGCGGTAACGGTCAAAGAGCCATTGCTATAAGCATATGTGGCATTCAAGTCCTCATAAATCTCAGAATTGGCATTCAACGAGACCAAAGAAGAACTGGAGAATGTTGCGTTGACAAAATAACGTGCCTCACACTTCAGATTGCTGCCTGTTGCCAGATTTCCATCATAACTGACCGACCAGCCAGAAGCTCTGCTATAAGTGGCTTCGCCTGGAACAACGGTAGAGCCATTGAAGAATGTGATATAAATCTTGTCTCCATCATTCCATGAAGAACTGGTCGCTCTTGTCTGAACTTTAGCTTTGGATGAACCTTGTTGGTCGAATCCAATGACTTTACCCACAAATTCCATTTTGACAGTTTGCTTGCCATTTTGATTCTCTACTTCTGACAAAACATCAGAAGAGCATGAGCCCAAAGCCAATACAATAACTACAGCCATGAGCATTTGGATAACGTGTACCTGTTTCATATCTTTTTCTTTTTATATTTCAACAATTAATAATTCCAATTACTATCGCTTGAAAAGTCGTTCTTTTGCATAGTACCTGATGTATTTGCTTTAGAATCGAGACTATGGTCTGATTTAAACCCTGTTATTGTCACCTTAGCACTCGAATTGGTGGAACTATCCCAACTTGTATCTGACTTAAAACCTACCACAGACAACTTAGTACCACTTTGGCTACTCGTGTCATAATTGGTATCGCTCCCATAACCTGTTATTGTCAGACTTCCAGTTGAAGAACCATTGCTGTCATAATCTTTGTCTTCCTCAAAATCTTTACGCAGAAAAGTTCCTCCATAGTTTAATTGGGTGACAGTCAACGTAACAGAATAAGAGCCTTCCTTCAAATCGGTTAACGAGATAGTAATCTTGCCGATACGGGCATCCTTTGTGCCATTTTCCGATGCAGTGACAGTAAAGGAGTCTCCGTTTCTTGATATTGTCAACCAATTGTCTGAACAGTTTATGGAGTAAGTTCCATCTGTGGATATGGTTACTACATTTGACGTTCCACCCTTGGAATAGAACAACAATTCATTTGCATCCACAGTCAAGTACCGTGCTTTTTGGGACACAAGGATATTCACACTTCTACCCAAAGCATCAAAATAAACATTTGCAGAACGTTTGTTGACAGAAGCATTGTCCGAAGCTGTAACTTTTACGTTAGCATTGTCTGTGCCATTAGTCGGAGAAATGGACAGCCAGTTAACCGTATCGTCTTTCCTTGCAGACCATGGCGCATTAGTAGTCAAAGTTACTTTAAGTTCGCCACCTTTACTTGTAAAATCAAGTAAGCTATTATCTATAGTAAAATATTTACCTTTTTGGACGATAGCTACTGTTGCGGAAGCATCACCCATCAGGATGTTTACAGAACCGCTTCTTTCCCCATCCGTAGAGTTTTCTTGAACGGTGATGGTTAAAGTGGAATTTCCTGTTGCCGTCTCTGGTGAGACTTTAATCCAATCGGCACTACTAAATGCTCGCCAAGTACCATCTGTAGCAATGGTGATTGTTTGTGATTCTTCCTTGTCATTGAATGTCAATGTCGTGACAGCCACATCGAAAGTTTTACCTTTCTGATGTACTTTTACTGTAGCCATTGCACTTAAACTCGGTTGAGAAACCACAATTTCACCATTCCTTTCAGTTGTGTTGGGATTGTCTTCGACTGTGACTTTTATTGCAGAATTCCCTGTCCCGCTTGTCTTGTCTACTTTTACCCATGACGGAACAGACGATACCTGCCATGAAGTATTACTATTGACTTGGATTGTTTGTGTCCCAGATGATGCCTCAAAATCATATTGTGATTTGTCGGTCTCAATATAAATACCTCGTTGTTTGATAGGAATTTGTATTCTTTCTTCCGAACCTATGGAAAGAATTACATATCCAGTCCGCTCATCAACGGAAGTGTTTGGGGATACGGAAATTGTTATGGATGACGTTCCTGCTTCTCCGCTATTCGGTGTTACATTAATCCAACTATAAGATGTAGATGCTGTCCATTTTGATTCGGAAGTAATTTCAACCTTAACCTCTCCTGCAGTATTCTCGAACGTCAAGGTCTCTGCAGAGGCATTGATGGAAGCTGGAGCTTGAGTTACAACAATCTTGTTGCTTGTCTGGTCAATTCCATTGTACGAAAACAGTATTGTTGTCGTTCGATATTGACTGGTTTCGTTTGCCGTAGCGTTGAGAATAAAACTATTTCCCTTTTGAGATAGTGTAAGCCAATCTGCATCATTTGTCACAATATATGAACAGTTTGATGTTACGTCAAATGTTGATGTACAAGCGGTTCCTTTTAATGTAATGTTTGATTGAGACACATTAATATAAGGCGTTGCAGCAGCTTGCGACACAGAAATACCCTTTTCATAATTCCAATCGCTGACATCCGCTTTTATATAAAAGATACCAGTTCTTGCCGCATTGGCATCTTTGTTCTCGGTTGCGCTGACATTTATATTTGAATTACTCTGACCATTTGCTGCAGAAATAGTGACCCATTCTATGGCGTTGTCAACTTTCCAAGGAGTTTCCATCGTTTCAATGCCCACACTTTGGCTTGATGCCTGATTGGCAGAAAACGACAGTGACGTAGGGGACACTCTAAGGTATCTTGGAGTCAATGTAGGCTTCAATCCAAAATCAGACGAATATTTGTCTGAACACCCAGCAAATACTGTGCATACCAGCAATATGTATAATCCTATATGTTTCATCTTAAAACGCAACCATTAATCCAAATTTCACATTAAAACCTTGTCCCCAATTCTTGATTTTAGAAGATACGGCCTCCAACTCTTTATATCCATTGGATTTTCCTACTCCAAAAGAATATTCAGGAGACAAACTCACTCCAAAATGATTGGTAATGATAGCCGAAAAGCGCACTCCGAAAAGCGCACTCGTCACATTGCTTCCATTTGCGGGTGTCACATTGCTCTCCTCTTGCATTGATTCTTTCAGACTCAGATAATTGATTCCCAATTGTGGGGTAATCCTGAATCTTGTTCCTGCAGCTATTCCATATCCGACCTTACCGCTTACCA
This sequence comes from Leyella lascolaii, assembly GCF_900079775.1. Lineage (GTDB taxonomy): Bacteria > Bacteroidota > Bacteroidia > Bacteroidales > Bacteroidaceae > Prevotella > Prevotella lascolaii. The sequence goes on from NZ_LT556035.1 coordinate 304,944, forward strand.
CAAGTTCTGGGTGGTAGATGCTTGAAATAGGTTTCGTGTCGTTTCCACTCCAATAAATATTTTCACTATTCCCTGTCCCATAGAAAGCAGATGCTTCTATGTTTACGTTGGAAATATAACCACCAATAGTTCCGCCGAAAGAGACAAAAGTTCCTGCACGACATCCTGCTTCTGCGTAAAACTCATTCTTGTAGTTGTATATTCTGCTCAAGGAAATATCGACATTAGGACTGGAACTACTTAAATCCATCTTCTTTTTATAATCTTTGTATCCTACTTTTTGGGCAAAAACCTCATAAGAGCCTGTTTTCAGTTCTTTTTGGCATGGAGTCGTTCCTAATTTTTCTCCGCCGACAGACACTATGGCTCCAGTTGGGTCACTTCTAAATGAGAACATGGCTAATTGACTCAAAACGATATTTATATCGGTTGTTTTGTCTTGCTCTACTTTAATGTCTCGTTCTTCTGTCTTGTATCCAATTTGTTTCACAATGAGTTTATGATGCCCAATCTGTGTTGCATATGGTGTGAGAGCGGTGTTCGAAGGGATAGAAACCCCATCAAGCATAATCTCCGCATTATAGGGGTTGGTGTGTACACTAATCTTACCCATAATAGGCTTTAAATCATTCACGACAAGTTGCTGAATATGGACAGAATCGTTTATTACGACCTGTCCTTCCTTGGAATAATACCTATCAGCTACCACCTTATAAGTATACGTTCCAAATGACAATTCCTGTGAAGCTTCACCCTTGGAATTTAATTTGATATTCATACCGTTTAGCGTAATTGAAGCATTTGCGGGAAACACTCTTATATTTAACTTTTGTTTTCTGGAGTCATCGTAATAGTTTACAAACACTTTATCCGAAGTTATCTCCATGATATAAGTCCTTGCCTTTTCGATGTTTATAGGAAAACTGTAATTTACAAGTGAACCAAGTTGTGGATGTCGGATACTAATGTGACGTACACCAAAAGGAACGTACACCCATATTTCTCCAATATGATTGTCATCAACCTTTTGAACACCTGCAGATCCTACATCAAACGAAAATCCTTTTTGCGTAGTTTGCACCCGAATCAATGCACATTTATCTCCGTTCTGGTCTTCAACTAAAGTGCTTTTATTTTGAGCCGTAAGGTCAGACTCCGCCAGCACAAAACGTGAAACTGAAATCTTTTGTGCATGTACGAAAGAAGAAAATAAGATAATGGCGATTAGAATTCCCCATCGCCTATGTAGGTTCAATATCTGATAGTAGCCGTTACTCATTATTGCTCGGTTAATGCTGCTGGCTACCTTGGCAAAAATTATCACTTCGTTTATACATACGAAAAAGCGCGGAGCCAGTTCTGTCACTCGTTCCACGATCGATAGGCCTTCGCATTGCCCTGTAAGTCGAAACGAGCAACGCCGAAAGCCCCACGCCAGTGTAAGTATATAGAAAGCACTCTTGACAACGAACAATAGAATCGTCCGAAGTCAATGAGAGCTGTATATAATACACCTCATGAGACGTTCTGCATTGCTTTGTTTTTGACTTACAGTTGAATTTGCGAAGTTCATCGATCGTCAAAACCAAAGCGTACAAAAACGCCTTTTACCATATGTATGTCTGCCCAACCTCTGCCCATTGGGGCTTCCGGTATGGGTATAGACGTTACAAAGATAACACTTTTATCTCGGAAACCACTTTGTTTTGCTGGTAAAGTATGATTTTTAGGTCTGATTTAACATTATTAAATATGAATATGTCAAAGAATTCCACTTTTGCGTGATTTTTCTTGCTAAAAAGTTTGTATTATCAATGATTATTCGTATCTTTGCAGCACGAGAACCCGCCAAGCCTCTCAACGATGCTCAAATGTGCGGGTCGTTTTTGTTTTTATAGGTATATGGCAGCAAAAATTCCGTTTATAAAAACATATTCCACACCCCATGAGTTAGTGCAGCTACTCAAAACAAGAGGTATGGAGATAACCGATGAAGAAAAGGCTCAGCATTATCTTTCCCACATCGGTTATTATCGTTTGTCTGCCTATATGTACCCATTGCTTTCCATTCCCAAGGAGCAACATCTATTCAAGCAAGGAGTAACTTTCGGTAAGGTTATGATGTTGTATCGCTTTGACAAGAAGATACGCCTACTTTTATTCAATGAAATTGAAAAGATAGAGGTCGCAGTGCGTTGTGCAATCGTGAACTTTGGAACGGAAATGACAGGCAACCCTTTTTGGATGACTGATGCCAACAATTTCTCAAATCCGTCCAGGTTCAATCGCTCTATACGTCTTATAGAAGATGAACTGAACCATACAAAAGAGGATTTCATCAACCATTTCAAAGAGACATATACCAATCAGTACCCACCTTCATGGATGCTGACCGAGATATTGCCATTTGGTGTAATCACCAATGTTTATTCTAACATCAAGAATAAGAAGATAAAGAAGCGTATTGCACAGTCATTTGGCTTGCAAGTTGCACCTTTTGAGTCTTGGCTTACCATTGTCACTGTAACAAGAAACTCATGTTGTCATCATGCACGCGTATGGAATAGGGTATTCTCTATTCGTGCAACCATGCCAATCAGAATGTCACGTCCTTGGATTACCTTGCCGACAGATCCTTTGAAAGTGTACTTTGATATGTGCATCATCAAGTACTTTCTTGACATCATATCTCCAAATAACGATATGCTTGATAAGATGAACAGACTTTTTGCTACATTTCAAGAAGTAGATAAGACAGCCCTTGGTTTTCCTTCTGGTTGGGAAAACGAACCACTGTGGCAATAAAAGGCATTTGGAGTGAATACTAATCATCCCACATCGCCCACATTTTTGCAATTTCGGTGTAATAGAAGGTTAAAAACGTTAAATCTTCACCTTTTCGTATCTAAACAGAATCCACATTGCCACTTTTCTACCGTTTAGAGCGTATAGCATTGATAATCAACTGATAATAGATACATTATATAAAACGAGATGTATCTTTTTTACATTTCGTTTTTTTAAAGCCCGTGCAAAGGCTTAAACCTTTGTACGGGCGTAATTTGTGGATGATAATAAGATGTTAAAGCACCGCCACCGCCTTACGTATGTTGTCAAGTATGGCGGTGAGTTTGTTGTTTCGTCGTGCCGCCATCATGTCGTAGTCAGATTGAAGACCGCGCCAAATGTTTGCGGCTATCCCTGTTGCAGCCTCTATCCTTAACGCCGTGTCGGTAGTTATAGGCCGCTTGCCGTTTATAATCTCGTTAAAAGCCGTGTAAGGCATTCCTATTATGGCGGCGAATTTCTTTTGCGACATTCCACGGGCTTGCAATTCGTCTTTCAGCATTTCGCCCGGATGTATAGGCTCGGACGGCTGCAACTCGTCAGGTCTGTAAATTCTCTTTGCTGTTTCCATATTTGTATTTATTTGTAGTGGTTGCTTATTTCCAATAGACGGCACACTGTGACAATTTGCTCGCCTAAAATATCCCTTACTGTAAATTCAAGTCGGTATTGCCTGTTTATTCGCACGGATGAAACACCCTTTTTGTCGCCCTGTAAAACTTCGTAGTTCAAGGAGTGGATAGGGTAAAGTTGCTCCACGTTGTTTGCTCGTTTTAAGAACATCACGCACTTTTTGTAACCTTTTATTATTTCGGGTTGATAGCGGTGTTTCTTGTCGTTCGTCCGACCTTGCACAAATAGTTCGCGCAGGTAGTCTTTGTCAAATTAGATTAGCATAGCGTTGTCTTTGCTGGTGCAAATATAATTCTTTTATTTTACATAATCCACAAAATAAGTGAATTTATTGAAGCGTTCCTATCTTCCGCCCGTCGTATGGTGAAATTATAATGTACTTGCCACCCCTTTTTACGACTTTGTAGGAGTAAAGGTCCTTCCCTGTCTCCATAGTTTATTTGTTTTTGTTCGCCTGAAGTCCTGCATGATAGCCGTCAAGCCACAAAAGCAGCTCTTTCGGGGTTAAATATCCGCTCCGCTCAAACGGCGGCAAGGCATGTTTGCCACACCCTGCACCCATTCGCCAGGTGCGTCGTGAATTACAAGAGCGTACGCACCTTTTATAAAGGTTGAATTTATAAGGTGCATATTGTTCACCCTGCAATATTCCTCTAATTGGTTTAATGCTTTTTTCTGTGTCATGGTTGCATGTTTTAAAAGTTGTCGTTTATTTTCTTTTCCACTCTCTTTTTGAAACGCTATATCATTTCCGCAAGTTCCCAACGCAGGTCGGAGTATTTAAAATAACTGCAATTCCACGCTGCTGCCGTCATCTTGCCTCCAGCTTTTTTCCGGTGCAGCCCGCTACATTTCCGATAAAAGCTGAATATAATCTGGCTGACAGCAGTGCGAAATAAGGATGAAGTCTGATGACCGATTCGGGTTAAATCTTTTGGGAAATAAGAACCGTACAACGTTGAAAGTCATTGACAGTGGAATTTCTTGACCATTGAAAATTAAAGCATAGCAACTGCCTTGCGTATATTGTCAAATAATGCATTAAGTATTATGCTGTACCATACAGTCTGCATACCACATGCCGACTGCATATCAGCCCAGACATGGACAGGTATGCCAGTCGCTGCCTCGATCTCAAATGCGTATTCGGTCGAGCTTACTCACGGTTTGCCAAGCACGGCTTGCCTTATACAAATATTGCATAATATGATGGTCAAGATGTAGATGCAGCTGATAAGATTTATAATATCGATTAATTTTGAACAAATATTCAATTTCTCAGTAATCCATTTACGGCTTACCTCAAACAGCTCAGTCTCTTCATAACCTTACATCGCTTCTTTCGTCTTACGGCTTTACTGAGTTTTTACTTAATTATTCCTAACAGAAGGAACAACCGAAAGAAATAAACTCTATATTTACAGAACAAAAGCGAAACGCGGCGGCAAATGCCGTTAACATTACCGCCGCGCCGTGGCTCTATTATCTAAATAGAGTTATTCGGAACTCAATAAAGAGTAACCGAATACGCCACAACTTAAATACAAAATAAATTCGCATATAAGTACGCTTTTGAATTTGGATGGCTAAGACCGTCCGTCTCCGTCTGCATTATTGCAGGCGGTTTTTCGTTCCGTGTAAGCCGTCGCAACGGTTCCGCACAGGATACTCAAGCCTGACAAGTCCTTTTCTATCAAAGTTATTTATTTGTTCTTGTCCAACTGAGTAACACTCAACCAATACTATGCAAACCGATTGCACCTACATTACAGCACTTATCCTCCGCTTCAGAGCTGCGGTCACCATGCCAATGAACACGCCACCGTTTTAAAGGTCTTTGCCTTGTGCGTTCGAAACATTCGCAAAAACAGCTTTTGTACCAGAATTTGATAAAACAACAGACAATGCAATCAGCCTGTCTGCAACTGCAAGACTACCTTGCAGTCATCCTTACAGATATTGCGCTACTTGATGATTTTGATAAGTTCAATGGAAAAAACAGAGACTCAGTGCCGAAATTATTTTATGTAAAAACAATGCCAGCGAGAGCAATGAGAGCTTGTTCTTTAATTGCCGAAAGCAATATGTTTTATATAAAAAGAATAATTTCCAGCTATTTACCGCGACCTGTCAAATGACTGCCTGCCATACAGACAAGCCAGATGACAATACCAACAAGCATAAATATAAAGTCCATAGTGATAATTATTTTGATGATTCGAATGGTTTTCTATAACTATTTATGCACACAAATATACTGATAGTTTTTAACATCACCTAATTTACCGGTATGAGAATGCCGTATTTAACACTTTTGACACCGCATAGCATAAATGACCGGACATGCACAATCAATAGTTATGTGAATTTCACGCACCAGCCTGCTGGCAGCCCTGCAATACTGTATATTAAAAGATGTATAACTGTATGGGGCAATTGTGCGGACGTGACAGATGACGAAAACGCATCCCTCCTACTAATCTTTTGTTTATAAATTCGTGTCTGCATATTTACTTCCACTCCATTTCTATGTATACTAAGATGTCTTTGCCGAAACCGAAAATAAATCCACATGATGCCTATACAAAATCAGACTGATGCATGAAGAACTGTAGGGATTGCAGAAATTCCGCATGACGCATATAAAATATCCAAGAAGCACGGTGCGCGAGAATGCGGAGCGGCATATCCGGCAGGCCTTATCTCTGGCAAAGAATACGCTGAAATCCATGGATAATCACGCATAATTATTGAAACACGACATACATTTGGCTGCACGTCAAGGACAACATCAAGGCATGACAAAGTCGTTAACATTAATTATACGTTACGAAACGACTGATTATCAGGTAATTAAAAAAAAGTTACGCAAAGAATAAAAAAAAAATCAAAAAAGATGATGTGATAAGAAAAAAATGCTTACCTTTGCATCGTTTTAATAAACAAATGATTGTTTTACAGATTTAAAAAGCAAAGAAAATGAAGAAATTAGTTTTAATGTTCGTAGCTATCGCAGCTATTTCATTCGCATCTTGTGGTAACAAAACAAACACAGCTGCTACTGACGCTGACTCTGTTGCAGACACAGCAGCCGTAGTTGACACAACTGTTGCCGGTGACTCTGCAGTTGCTGACAGCCTCTAATCAAGCTAAGAACAGAAAAATGAGAGATTGACCGCCAGACTTAGTCTGACGGTTTTTTTTATGTCATTATATGAACACGGGGTGTATGTGTCTGTCATAACACATTTGCCGTATCTCCGACAGCAGTCATCCCAATCGCCCTACAGCTACATTGTTTATATAATCATGATATATTGTTTGCAGAATATTCCATACATATACCTACAAGCCAGAGGAGCGTCCGCATGAACATAATCATTCATGCGGACACTCTTGACGCAAACAGAAAGCAACGAAACAATTATTGATTATTTATTTTGATAAAAGTCTTTTTGCGAACTCCAACTGTGTGTCCCTGCCGGCTTTTACATCTTCAGGTGTCTGATGAACGGTGAAATCAAGCGGAATCCCGTCCGGATAGGTGCAACTCCCGTCATTAAGATATACTCCCGCGCCCGTTATCCTTGTGGAGGCTCCTCCGAGAAGAGGTTGGTATGCAACAATTGCAAGAGCACCTGCTGTAGGTTCGCCTATCACGACTGCATCCGGAGCGTTTTTTATAGCAAGGGTGAGTACTTCTGCCGCACTTATGGTTATACAGTTTACGAGTACAGCCACCTTACCTTTATAGTAATAAGGATTTGTCTTGCCATATTTTATTGTATAGCTGTTGTTCGACCTGAATGTTCCGGGAGAGCTCAAATCGGCATACGACATCCGCATTATCCTCCGCGGCTCTGGATAAAGAAAACAGGTAAGTGTATCGAGAACAGCCGGAAAATCGACAGGATACCCCTCATGTCAAATATAATAGCCTTACTTTCAATATTATTATTCAAGACTTTAGCTAAGGAGTCCGCATTGATTGTCCCGAGATTCACATATACCATCCCGTCTCCGCATGTATATGTGGAAGGAGTGTTGTCTTCCCTGGCTCTGTATCTTTCCCAATAATCCATGAAGTCGTTGATACGTATGTCCCTTATCTCTCCGTATCTCTCAACCGTGTAAGTAACCGATTTGCCGGGAAATGAGATATATGCCGGTGCGTACTGGTCGGCTGAAAGGCTGGCAAAGTGGTTATACTTGTCTGCATCTTTTCTTATATCATATACAGACCTGCCGTTTACTCCTGTTATATAGTCTCCAGGCTGGATTCCGTCATTGGGATAATTTTCAGCATTTATCCTTGTTATAAGTATTCTGCACGAATCTGCCATCACCGCCTCCACCGGCAGATAATTATTATTCTTCCATAGAAGCTCGCCGTCGATGTTGGTTTCAAGACCGTATGGCAACGTATGACTGTCCTTCATCGCAAATACAAGCCTTGCGCATGCCGTGTCGAAAGACTTACGGTCTCTTGCCTTTGCGAAAATCCTTATGAATTCAGGCAGCAGCTCTCTCCATCTCTTTTCGAAATGTCCTATATAAGGATGGAAATAGTACATCATGTTCCAGAATCGGAATAGAGTGAGCATCCTGTAGCCGTCATCGTTGGGACTGATGTCAGGATACGCGCTCTCGTTCTTGAACAGGACAACCCTTTCTTGGATAATCTCATCGTTGCTGTTCTGGTAGCTTACACTCATCAGCGCACTGTCGTGCTATTCTTCACGCATTTGCTTCAGTTTCTTGAAAAGACTGCGTCCGAGACGTTCTCTCGCCATCCAGTCGAATGAAAGCTGCGATATTATGCTGTCATTGTTGGCAGGACGACTGTATTTGTCTTTCCCGGATGCTTTGGATGAAGGTATACATTCCGCGAGAGCCCTGTTGAACGATGTCCTGTCTTTCTGATTGTATGCCCTGTTGAGAATCCTGAACAGGTCATAGTTCCAGTCTCTTTCCCCTTGCCTTATTCTATCGTTGTAATACTTGGAAAAGCCCCAGACCAGGCATATCGTCTCCAGGCGTTCAGCCTGTTCATCTGTCAGAGCGGTATTGTCGAATCTGAACATTGACGAGACATCAAACTCATGGTCTTCAGCAGAGGGCTTTTTACCTATATAGTCGTCTATATTGGCTCCGTCGGCATCCATACCGAAATTGCGCAGAAACACCCGGTCGCCGGAACACATTCCAAGAATATAAAACTGTATTCCTGTATAGTTCAGTCCTTCTTTATAAGGGATTGATACATTGAACTTTGTCCATGACTTATTATCTGCAGCAGATATCTCCTTGCTGTCCATCAAACCCTTTCTATTGACATTGCAAAAAAAGACGGTGGAGTCTGACTGCAACATTATCTCTCCGTGCAGAGATACCGAGTCCGGACGTGTGTCGAAAGCGTCAAAAAACTTATAGAAACTGATATAGCCGTTTCTGTCGGAATCTGTATTTTCTATGCAGAACACATCTTCGGAAAGCCAGGTTCTGTATTCGCCGTTTCTGGCTGTATGCCAGTATGGAATGTCATAAAAATTCTCTACCGTAAAATTTCACCCGTCATACCTGGTCATACCGCCCTGTAATGTATTGAACTCTCTGAACATGTCACGATATCCGACCCTCGTATCCTTTTGTGAGAAAGCCATCATGAAGCTCATTAATGAGAGCATTAATATATAAGTCCTTTTTCTCATTCCTATGTTCATTAATACTGCTATACTACTTTTAACGGACAAATCCATTCTTTTATTATAAATTTTAATCGTATACTTTACCTTAAACTTATAATATTTGATTTTACAACGATACTCACAATCAGAAGTGCAAAAGCTCTGCCGTGAAATAATCCGGAATACCCGCAAAGGTCTTTCTTACAGCACTGATAGCGATGTACACAAAGAATACAGGTGGATAAACTAAGCAATACGACAAGGATAATAACTCTCACTCTTCTACCAAAGATTAATTAACTTTGTTTATCCAATTAAACAATAAATTCCAAGGATTTATTTCAAAGAATGATCTTTTTATAGTATCTTTGCTATCTCAATACATTTACATCGTATGAGCAACAGATACAACATCAAGTACAGCAAGGTATTGCTTATATATACAGGAGGGACCATCGGGATGGGGTGCAACCCACAAACAGGTGTTCTTGAGCCTTTGAACTTCAATCATCTCATAAGTAACATGCCTGAGTTCTCGTATATTAAAGCAGATGTAGACACTTATCAATTCAGTAATCCTGTTGACTCAAGTGACATGTCACCGATGATGTGGATTCAACTTGTCAATATAATATCGGAACGGTACGACCAATACGATGGATTTGTGGTGCTGCACGGAACAGACACCATGGCATATACGGCTTCTGCCTTATCTTTTATGCTGGAGAACCTTACAAAACCTGTAATTCTTACAGGAAGCCAGCTTCCGATAGGGCAGCTTCGTACCGACGGCAAGGAAAATCTGATAACAAGTATTGAGCTTGCCTCCGCAAAGAACCGAAGCGGTCATGCAATCGTTCCGGAGGTATGCATATATTTCAGCGGAAGACTTTTAAGAGGGAACAGAAGTACAAAACAAAATGCCGATGGTTTCAACGCATTCAATTCGTTCAACTATCCGCACTTGTGCGATGCCGGAGTTGGATTCAATTTCAATCATCATTTCATACTGAAACCGGACTTCACACGCCCCATGATTCCACACACAAAACTGGATCCGAATGTCGTCATATTCTCTCTTTTCCCTGGAATACAAGAAAACATTGTGAGGCATGTACTTGACGCACCGGAATTAAAAGGTATCGTCATGAGAAGCTATGGAAGTGGGAATGCACCGCGTCAGGAATGGCTCCTACGAATACTTAGGGAAGCGTCCGACCGCGGAGTGACCGTAATAAATATAAGCCAATGCATATCAGGTTGTGTGGAGATGAACCGATATAACAACGGATATCAGTTAAAAAACGCAGGTGTGATAAGCGGTTATGACAGCACAGTTGAGAGTGCCGCTACAAAACTTATGTTCTTGCAAGGAAAATATTCAGACAATACACTCATAAGAAAAGACATGAACAGAGCTTTATGTGGAGAAATAACAATATGACATCGCTTTTATCAAAGCAATATTTATTCAACTTTATGTATCACTATTAATTTAAAATTATGAAAGAATTAAAAGGAACAAAAACAGAAAAGAATCTGTTAGAAGCTTTTGCGGGAGAATCTCAGGCACGTAACAAGTACACTTACTATGCATCAAAAGCAAAGAAAGACGGTTACGAGCAGATTGCTGCTATTTTTGAAGAGACAGCCAACAACGAAAAGGAGCACGCTAAGTTATGGTTCAAATATTTGCATAATGGCGAGATTGCTTCTACCATGGAGAATCTGAAAGATGCGGCAGCAGGTGAGAATTATGAATGGACTGATATGTATGACCGTATGGCAAAAGAGGCTGAAGAAGAAGGCTTCACTGAAATTGCGGCTAAATTCAGAGGTGTTGCCGCAATAGAAAAGCATCATGAGGAGCGCTATCGCAAACTACTTAAAAACATTGATGATAAAGTCGTATTCTCACGTGAGGGTGAATGCATTTGGATCTGCCGTAACTGCGGACATATCGTTATCGGTAAATCCGCTCCCAAAATATGCCCGGTATGCAACCATCCGCAAAGTTATTTCGAACTGAGAAAAGAGAACTATTAAAAAAAAAGCGAAAGGGGCTGACTCAAAGTTACGAGTCAGCCCCTCTTTTAATACATAGTCATTACAACAAAATTCCACATCAATCCTGTTTATTGCATAGCTCCAGTATAGTAATATGTAATGGATAAAAACAAAGATGTTCTGTAACTGAGCCACAGGTTGCATGCGTGGGGAAATCCTTTAAAAAAGCTTGCCGGAGTTGATGATTTAAATAGAGATAAAGTGATTTTGTAACTATAGATTTGAATCCATTGGGCGTAATATATAATTCGGCGGTTAACAATCGCCGAATTTGAAAGGCGGATAATCTGAAAACGAGTATGCTTAGAAATATTGAATCCGGTGAGCATTCTGTTTTGATAAGGATTTGGGAAAGTGCCGTATCAAACACACACCATTTTCTAAAATAGGAAGACTTCTTATACTATAAGGCTCGGCTTCCACTATATTTCCAACAAGTCACGTTATACGGATTTGAGCAAGACTGAGTTTTAATGGACTTTATGGGATTCTATGAGACCACTCTCGAAATGTTATTTGTTGACAACCAGTATCGAGGTAAAGGTATAGGAAAAGAATTAGTGACATATGCCATCCAACGTTTGGGAATAAATAAGGTGGATGTGAATGAGCAAAACATACAAGCGGTTGGATTTTATCAGCATATAGGTTTCAATATAACTGGGAAGGATGATAGGTATGGAGAAGGTAAAGCTTACCCCATTTTGCACATACAACTGTAGTTGTGGTAGGTTTTCTTAACACTGCATTTCTTTTGATATAAAAATATGATTGAACAACTCATTATACATCAGATAGGTCTGTCTTCTGAGATATACCTGCGTCTGATAGAACTATGCAAGATGGTATATGTGCGGAAGAACGACTTCTTACTTCGACAAGGAAAAGTGTGTTCTTTTATCGGGATAGTCAAGTCGGGTGTACTCCGTTCATATATCAGTAAAGAGGGAGAAGAACATAATAGCGATTTCTATTTTGAGGATTTCCTACCAGAGTTTTCTCACACAGGAAAAGAGTGTAGGAAGCATACAAGCCTTAGAATATTCATTTATATATTGCCTGAATAAATCAGATTATGACAGTCTGTTGAATGAATCTACCGAATGGTATAAATTGGGCAAATATATTGCAGACACGCTTTTTATCAATAAATGCCGGAAGGAAACGGCTATGTTGACGGACGATGCCTACAACCGATATAAACTACTTTTGAAAACCTATCCCAATATAGAACAACATGTTTCGCAATATCATATTGCATCTTATTTGGGAATTAGGGCGGAATCTTTAAGCCGTATTAAATCCCTTAAGATAGGTCAATGAGTTTATGTCTTTTCTATGCCTACCTTTGCAGCAAAAAAGATATGAACAAAATTATTTTATCTGTATTTGCATTACTTTTATATAGTTGCGGAACGACAAAAACAAATTTAGTTACGAGGGAAAATCTTCTTTATCTCCATTTGAACGAGAAGCATACTCTATCCAATATCGTAGTAGAAAGAATTGTCATTCCGGAAGGAGGAAAAGCTGATTACCATTTGCATCCTTGTCCGGTTTTCGGGTATGTTGTCTCGGGAAACTTGTTGTTTCAGATAGACGGTCAGGCTTCTCAATATATGAAGGCAGGAGACGTATTCTACGAACCCAAGAATCAACCTATTGCTCATTTTGATAATGCCTCTGCTACAAATGAACTCATACTTATTGCGTATTATTTACTTACTGACAATGAGAAGAAAATAGAGTTACTGCCGAAGAAAGAAGGGTAGTCAGCTTAAATGTCTACACCTAAAAGAGAGCTTGTCCAAATGCTACTGTCGAATACGACACTGTCCAAAATATTGTTCCCATTTACACAAAATTTTGGACAGCGTCAATCGTTACTAAATTGAGGTGGGCATTAAAACTCAATTATATTGTTCCCGAAATGTTTCCACGGTCTTTTGTTTCTCTTGCAGAATAGCACAAAGTTCTTCTACCTTGGCAGGGACTTTCATGTGGTTCATGTAAGAATGTCCACCGATACCAGCCGTAACGCCACATAGGCGGTACTCACCTTTTGAGGAATCGAAAGAACCGCCCATGACGTTATGAACGCATCAGGGCTGCATTCAGCGTTTGCAGGAAAGCCGAAGTAACAGGTGTGTTGTGCTCCTCTTCTCCTTTTGCCAGTTCGTAGGCTTTCTTCAAATCCTCATTCATCAAATGGTAAACAAGCGGTTTGCCTTTCGCCGTAATTCCCTCGTCAAAGAGTAGCTGCGTGTCAAGTTCCGTCAGCGTGGAGCCTTCAATGGCGATAGAATGAGCAATGAGGGAATAGAGGTAGTACTTCTCATAGTCTACCGCCTCGCTGACACCAAGTTGCTAAAACTTGTGGTATAGCTGTTCAATCTCTTGCCAAATACCTTGTTCCATTGTTTTACTACAGAAAAACACCCATTCCCGACAGCAAGATACCCGTTTCCGACAGGACAAAAAAAGAGGGACGTCTCACGACTCACTGCCGGAAACGTCCCTCATGTGAAAAAAGGCGGCTGCCTACTCTCCCGCATTGCATTGCAGTACCATCGGCGATGACGGGCTTAACTTCTCTGTTCGGGATGGGAAGAGGTGGAACACCGTCGCTATCACCACCATAAATTTCTTTTCGAAATGCCCGGACTCGACCGGACAACGTATGGTATGACATCCTCATACAAGCAAAACCCGAACAACTCAAGGAATAAGCCTCAAACACGGAAAGTTTCGGGCAATTAGTAGCGCTCGGCTTTGACGTCGCCGTCTTTACACCTGCGCCCTATCGACGTCATCGTCTCTGACGACCCTCAAAGGAGTTCTAATCTTGCGGAGGGCTTCGCGCTTAGATGCTTTCAGCGCTTATCCCGGCCAGACACGGATACCCGGCGGTGCCCCTGGCGGAACAACCGGCAAACCGGAGGTCTGTCCATCACGGTCCTCTCATTCTCCATCCTCGAATATATGCTCAACAATACAAACCATTTTTGAGGTTGCAAATTCATTTACAAACATTTCATGGATAGCTGTTTTTCCTATAACTGGGGTGTTTGCGACTTGATGGTTTATGGCATCCTGAGCGTATAAGTTTGCCAAAGCGACTGCATCGGCGGCGTTGAAGCAGTCAATCCATTTTTGTAGTATCCTTAATTCCGCAACACTATTACAAATATAACTTTTTAAGTACCTGAGCAACAAAAAGTTGCTCAGGTACTTATAAAATAAGTTAAACTAAAATGCTGCGGAATTTAGGATATCTTGAAGAAGAACGTAATGAACAAATTAGAAAAGAAAATGAGAGACGATTCCAACAAGAGCAACAAAGGATAAACAATCAACGTCTTCATGAGATTAATGAACGTAATCGCATTGCTTTAGAACGGGAAAATGCGAGGAGAAGAGCAGAGGAAAAAAGAAAAGCGGAACAAAAGCGAAAAGAAACCAGTCGCACAAACACAAATGTTCCTCCGTCGCAACCGAAGAATAATCGTTGGTCAATAGGCTCTAATCCAACTCTTCTTCCACGAGCAACCTCATCAAAAACAGCAACTACAAAAACAAACTCATCTAATAAAACCGATGGAAAAGAGGGAAAGTAAGTAATCTTATTGCAAAATGAATTGTATATGCAGTCAATCGCCAGTCGGTTGGCTGCATTTTTTCTGTGTGCAAGGATGGTCTATTCGCCACCGATGGAGGGGCGGTTAGCACCGCTCGCCTCCAGATAGTCGTTTACTGCGTCACGCATGGTGAACTCTCTCATGCCTGTCTTTGCCCAGTAGATAAGGGCATCAACAGCGGCTTTTCTTGCCTTGCTGTATTCGTTGTCTGTCATGATTCTGATGTTTTGAGTTTTCTAAAAAAGTGTGATGCATATCCAAATGGTGATTTCAACAAAGATGATAGACCAACTTAGGAAAGCCAAGCCGAACATCCAGGCATAGGTGCTACCGTTGAAGTATGCACCCTCCTCGATATTGCGGATTCGTTTAAGCTCTTTCTGCTGGTGAGTGAACAGGTCGTTTATCCGCTTCTCATGCTCGTCAAGGGCTTGCTTGAAAGCAGAAATGGCGGTGTTGTTCCGCTTATCCAACTGGGCAACTCCTTCATCGTTGATGCCGACTTTGAGGTTGCTCTGCTCTGCCTTGACTATGGCATGGCATATACTATCCACGATGTTGTCCGTGCTCCTGTGGGCAGCCATAAGTGCCACTTTCGTTGATTCCAACCTCCGATAGGCATTGCCCAGTTCCTCCTTTGCATCATAGAGTGCTTTCTTGGCTGATTCAATCTCTTCCAAGGTCACTTTGATTTCTTCCTTGCCACTCTCGATGTTCTCGTCCTCCTGCATCTGGTTGTACAGGTTAAGCACATCCTGTGTGGCATCTTTCTTGTTTCTTCCCATACCGTTCTTGTTTGAAAAGTTATCGTCTCATGCCTCTCCTTATCGGCTTGCAGAGTCTGTTTGCTTGCATTGCGCAGCGTCTTGCCCATTCACGGTCATCATCGTCCTTATCACGTCCCCAGCCACTGCCAGGACTGCCACCGCCACCACATGAATCAGACATCGATGTGGCAGCATCGAGATAGTTCATGAAGAGCAGCATAGCCACATTCAGAATGTCAGTGTGGCTTGCGGATCCATTCTCGGGAACTTCGATACAACTGTTCATCGTGTCGTAAGCAGTTCTCGGCATGACTATGCTGAAACGCTCGCCATCGACTTCAATAATCTTTCTCAATCCGTCAGGCAGGTCAGGATTGGCAACATTGCTTGTGCGAGACTGACCACCTTGCGATGCCGTATTTCTGCTGTCCAATGTGGTAGCGTTTGAAACAGATGACGAAGGTCTTTGACCAACTGCAACAGGTGTTGGCTGAGGGTGCAGCTTGCGGAAGGTATTCCCGATTTTCGATGCGGTGAGATTCCTTCCTACACCCAGTTCGGAAGCCTTGATGGTAGTTTTTCCGAACTTGAAGCGGTAACCATGCACCCTGCCTTGACCATTCTTGTCACGGATAAGCTCGATGTCATATCCCTTTGCCCTCAACTGGTCGGCATATTCATCCCAGTCAAAGAACGGCATTGAGCGCAGCACATCCATACATGCTTTGGTCACCTCTGCAATGCGTTCCTGACGAATATCCATGGCATCCTTCCAGCCATGACGCTGATTGACGGCTTTCGCTGCCATCACGGCACGCTCACCGATGAACTTCACATCATTGAGATTGCCATCCATGTCGATGCGGTTCACCACCAGATGCAGGTGGGGAATGCCACTCTTGGAGTCACGGTGAAGGGCGGCAAAATATTGTGAGTTGGCTATGTTGGTCGGCTTGACCGAAGTTGCAGCCCTGCCTTTCTTCTTGCCAATGTGGTTCACCTTGGAGATGCCATCCATCTCACGAATGAACTCGTCAAGGAATCTTCTCCAGTCCTCCATAGTCCAGTTACATGCCTCCTCCTCAGATGGGGAAAGCTCAAAGCGGATGGACGTCAGTTCGATGGGCTTCTTGGCATACCTCTGCTTGAACATGGACTGATGCAGCACCATCTCGTCCCACATGCCCATTGGCGGCAGACCCTCGCTGAGATGGTTGGTCTTGACGATGTCCGCGCGGTTGTTTTTGGTTGCGTAATTGGTCATTGCCTGACCATGCTGAATTGCTGATGCTTTTGCTATCATAACATATCCAAGAATTTGTCCCTAATGCGGCTCAATTCCTCTATCAGGGTGTTGATGCCTTGAAGCCAACGTTCCATGAAGTCGGCTCTCTTGAAGAGTTTCAGTCTCTCGGCCTGTGGCAGGGCATGAAGCGCATTGCGCACATAAACCAGTTCAGACCTTGCCCCGATTAAGCCCTTCAAGGCTTCCTCCTGCTCTGCGGTCATGGGTAGGGATGGCTTGTGTCCGATGCCTAAGTCATGAAGATATGTGCTCTTGCTCCTGCCTGACAGTCGGGCATTATGTACTACCAGGTTGTAGTGCTCTTCTGTGAAACGAACGTCAATGTGTCTGGTCTTCGGAGGTCTCTTCCTTGAGGCTTTCTCCGTGTTGTTATTCTTGTCTTTTGTCATTGTAGATGGGGTTTATAAAGTTTATACTTGATATAACAGGACAGTCAATGTGAGCCTGCGAACATTCAAGAATGCCAGTAGGAAGCGGTAGGCGAAGCGAAACCGTCTGACACTGGTACTTCTTGTTTAGACCTCCGAAAAAAACTACAGCTAATAGTGGTGGCGGCTCTTGGATAGCTTGCCTGTCAGGAAGGTCAATAGTCGAAATAAGGGAAAAGGAGAAATGACATCATGAGAGACTTGGGGTGATATGTGCGCTATGCCTCTCTGTGTTATCCTCGCATCGTCCTTCATGGGGCGGTGGCTGCAAGAGGTTGCCCTCGTCATCATAGACAGGAGACAGCAGCAACTCAATGGGTGATGCCTCTTCTCCTTGATTGCAGTCATCTTCTGACGGCTGTCCAACCTCATACTCAAAATGGTCATCACCTTCCTTTTCCCTTTGTTTGAAGTCTTGTGGTATCGGAGACGGATCTGAAAGTCCGCCCTCGATAACATGAGATTTAACGAAAGGGGAAGAGGTATTATAAGAAGCAGGAACATGGGGCTGCAGAATGTCAGTAGTGGCAGGATTGACGCTGCTGTCTTTCTGCTGACCTATGCCATTGGAAAGATTGCCTCCCGAAGAGCAAGCGGTATCGGATGGGACATTGGACACCGATTCCTCTTGGGTGGCGGAAGTCACGGATTGACGGTTGTAGAAGGGGTTCTTGATGACTTCCTTGATGCCGTCAACGTACCAGAAGGCGATGCATAGTATCGTATGTATGGAGGTGCGGTTGTTCCTCTCGGTTGAGAGAATGCCCACCTGATTGAACAGTTCCACCACCTTTGCCGCTGTCTTGCGGTCACATTTCCAAAGGGCAGACAGCTCAACGGTTGATATGGCAAACTGCCCGATGGAGAGAGAAGCGGAGAAGCCTGTCTTCTGATAAACAATTGGCTTGGTGGCTGCCATTGATACAAAAGTGTCGAAGGCGGTCATGCGGTGGAAGCCCTGCCTGTCATCCTTTAAGAAATCGAGCTGCTCCTTGGTCAGCAGGATTCCGTATTTTATGCTTTGGTTACTCATCTTGAAAAACTGGTTATAAGTGAAACGGATTACTCAGCAAGGAGAGAATGAATGATTATTCTTTCCCCCCTTTCGTAAAAAAGTAGATTCTATTATCCATCATCTCATTCTTCCCCATCAGGATTTTTCTCGCCCTTGACCCTCTTCATGGAGGCAGGCTTATTCTTCTTGCTTTTCTGCAACAATGCCAGATGAGCCTCGAAGTCTGCCTGTTCCTCCTGAGTCGGTTCGTAAGGCTTGTCCCATGAGCCACCTGCCTCAATCCATTTTATCAGCTGGTCTTTGAAGAAGTAGAGCGTGTTGCCTCTCTTATAGAATGGGATGCGCCTTTCAGATGTGTAAGCATAGAGCGATGAGACCTTTTTTCGGACGAAGGCACTTGCCTCTCTGATGTCCATAAGAACATGGTCATTCTCGCACGGAGCATTGCCAATTCTCTGACCGATGTCATCAAGACGAGTCATCATCGTATTGACCTTGGTCAGAAGTTCGCCAACTGCGCTGGGCAGTTGGTCGAACGATAATGATTTGTTTTCTTCCATTTGTTATCCTGATTATGTTTTTCACTTATGTCTGATTACCCTCTGCCTTGGTTGGCATCTTGAGAGAGATACGTTCTGCCGCATCACGTTTGAGCTCGTCCACCACATCGGCATACACCTGAGTTGTGGCAAGGTTGCTATGGGTAAGCAGCTTGCTCACGGTGTAGATGTCCGTTCCCTCTGCCAACTGCAAGGTGGCAAAGGTATGACGGAAGCAGTGGAAGGTGATGTGTTTCTCGATGCCGGAAGCCTTTATCCACGGTTTGAGATACAATGCCACTGTACTGTTCGTGAGATTCTTGAACACCTGTCCAGTTGCTCGCTCGCCACAGAGCTGCAGAGCCTCTTCGCTGATAGGCAGGATTGCAGCGGTGGAAGTCTTCTTTGTGATAATGTCCATTCCCCAGCCGCCATCAGCCAACTTGACGATATTCTCCCACTGGAGTCTGATGCAGTCAGAGAGGCGAAGACCTGTGAGGCAGGAGAAGAGACCTGCACGGCGAAGGACATCACTCTTGCAAGGAGTCTGAGACAACTGCAACAACTCTTCCTTGGTGAGGAACTGCCGCTTGTTGCCATGAGCCTTGGCACGCACAAGTTTCTTGGCAATATTCTCTTTGAGCAGTCCGTCCTCGTATGCGATGGCAAGGATGCACTTCAACTTGGTAAGGTTGTTGTTGGCTGTTGTTCCCATCATGTGCTTGCCGTTGTGCATACAGGCATCCGACAACAGGTAGTCGAGAAATCCCTGGCAGTACGGAACGGTAAGGTCGCAGAAGCGGCACTCGCCATGCGTGTAATTGTGGAAGTGCATGTAGGCGGTTGCCCAGTTCTGGCTGCTGCCACGCTCAATCATGAGGTTCTTGAAATATTCCAAGAAGCTCTCCTTGCCCTTGTTGCGGTCGAGGAAGCCATACTCCTCATTGATGATGGACTCAGTCCTGCGGCACTTGATGATTTCCGCTTTCTGAATCATACTTTTGTTGTACTCCTGCTGAAAGCGTTCAACAGGGTTGGTGTAGATGTAAAGACCAAGGTACTCCCTGCGTGAGAGCTTGCCTGTCTTCGGGTTGCGGATTGGAGGATAGAAATCCAGATAGAGGGAAGTCTGTCCGTTCTTGATAGGTCGTTTCCGCACGGTGACCTTTGTACAAATGTTCGTCATATTGTTTATTCTTTTATTATTCTTACCGATGTGTATCTGTGGATGCGAATAGCCATGGTCGCAACGCTTTAACTCTCAAATCCGATGCAAAGTTAGATTGCCGTGAAAAGAGAAAAGCAAAGATGGCTTCAAATACAGCCAGAATTTAACCTGAATTTGCTTTTGAGTATGATTTTACGCTCAAAATCAGACTAAAAGCAGGTATTGGATGCGTTTTTTGTCTTATATCCGTTACTCTGCGTTGTGGGTTTGTTTCGACCGACATGGATGGGTGCTGCATAGCAATTGCAACGGCATGGGTCGTATATGAGTTTGTTTGAACCATCTCTTGACTTGTGTCTCACTTCCGTTTTGCCTTGGTCGTAGTACTGCTTTTCTCTGCCTTCTTGCGTGCAGCCTCCCAGTCTGCTTTCAGATAGTAGTTGGCTCTTCCGCCTTTGAACTTTCGGATTCTCACTCCATGGGTCTCCGCAAATCTGCGTACCTGTGTCTTGCCTAATCCGTAGAGTTTCATGATGTCGAAGCAGGTGTACCAGTCATCGGAAATGTTCTTACCCTGTTCTTCATTATAAAGCCCGATAACCCTTTCCACGTCTTCTTTCTTGAAGCAGGTCGTTCCCCATGCGTGAACTGACTGGAGTTGGTAACGATTGCGGACTTCATAGAATCTTCCATACTTGATATTAAAGGTGCTCAACACCTCTGCCATTGTGTAATGGGTGTCGTGGGTTACTCCATCAGGTGCTCTTTCACCAGCCCTGGGAGTCTTGCGACACTTTGCCAACTTGTTGACTGAGCCAGTCTCGGCATCTTTTAGCCTCTGTGCTTTCTTGGACGTTGCTCCTTCTAACGATAGGGAAGAAGGGAGAACCACCTGATAACCTTGTCCCTTGGCTATTTCAAGAAGGTCTTGCAAATAGATCCTGGTCATGCGTGTACCGAAATTTACGGCTCTTAGCCTGCCTTGACGAATAAGACTGCGTACTGTCTTGACGCTGATGCTTACTGCCTGCGCTGTTTCCTCTACGGACATCAGCACGATTGGAATGCGAGTTGTAGTATTCATTTTTACCGTTATTTTTGAATTTTGCAGTGACTCATGGGGGATGGTCCTTGACGGAAACTTTTAAGAGGAAACAAGGGGAAATAAGAGGAAATAAGAACCCTCATTAAGAACCGTGTGTCCCTCTGCCCATGGTACAACCGTGGTACAAAATTACTATAAACGGATGAAACTCGCAATAGGCGGTTGGAGCGTTATGTTAATGAATATGTATTGAAAATGAGCTATTTATGACGTTTCTCTAAGTTTTGTTTGGAGTTCTTTTCGATGCGTTTTAGTCCATATGACATGCATGTGGAACGACTTGCCGCTTCCACTTGGTCCCAAACAAAAGAAGTTGGAGTTGTCAGTCAGCTTGTTACGTCCTTCCTTACCAGTGATGTCAATGGCCACAGGCACACCTTGGCGGTCGGTATAGTATATCTTCAGCGGGGTGTTCTCGCTGTGCTGGATGCGTTCCTTGTACATCAGGCAGGCGGCTGCATCGCCGAGAGTGAGGAAGCGGTCGTAGTCCACGCTCATGCCGTAGCAGTTGCCAGGAAAGGAGTTGACGAACAGTTCCAGTTGGTTGTATGCCCGTTTGCTGATATGGATGCCGAGCCTCCCGAAGCTGTTCTCCAAGTAGTTGGTAGGCTTTTGCAGGTCGATCCCCTTGTCGCAGCACACCATGAGGTTATAATGTATATAGACCAGTTGCTTGCTTTCCCTCGCTACGGTGTCTTGCACCCGCTTGATGTCCTCCACGGCCATCAGGTTCGATGGATTGGGGATGCTGGCATGGCGGTTCTTCTTCTTTTRCAGTGCGGCAAGCTCTTTCTTCTGGCCTGGCATGAAAATCATCTGGTTGTAAACCACTGTCCGTGCGTCGGGTATGCTGTCTATCATAGACACCAAGTCCACGGGCATCTCGGTGTTGTTTACCTCGATGTTGGTGAACGGGCGTACCAGCGAGGGTAATCCTGTGCTGTCCACATCGACTATGGAAAACACCTTGCATTTTCTGCTGCCCATCTCCACACATTCCTCGCCCGCCTTGAAGCTGTCCATTGCCACGGGCTTGTCTGAGAAGTTCATCGTGAAGTAATGGTCAACGTAAGCACTCGCTTCTGCCTTGCCCAAGAACGAGGTACTGATACCCGCATCGCGCAACTGGTCTTTCACCTTGCGTATCTTTACCAAAAAGTCCTTCCACCGCTTGTCATCATAGGAGAACAGGTTGCCCTTGCGGTTCTCCTGCGTCACGGTCAGGTAGGTGCGGCTGTTGGTGTACTGCCTTCCCTTGAAATAGCGGAAATAGGATTCGCTCAGGAACTCGTGCCTGCCGTTGCCTGTTTCCTCGAAGCCCTGCCTGGTGAAGATGTCCTGTTTGTGCAGGGCATAGCCCTCGCCAAGTGTCTGTGCTAATGCGGTGAACAACCGGGTGTACTCATAATAGCTGTCGATGTCGGCGGAGAACTTCTGCACAGGATTCTCGATGCGCAGGATGGCGGAATATTCTCCGGTCTTGGTGTAGAGGATACCGATGCCCTCCACGTCCTCAATGGAGAAATAAATTTCTCGGAACATGCGTTTGCGCTTGCCTCCCGTGCCGAATGCTTTGACAGAGATGGCCATGCCTGCCAAAAGAGCCGTGAATGTCAGTAGTACATAGAGTGTCATAGGTTCATCTGCATTTTTAGAATAAGTAGAAAAGCCGTAGTCTCGCTTGGGCATATCGCTTGGATAATCCTCCTGTCACAATGCCATTGGAGAAGTCCATCAGATAGAAGGTGTCCTTGCCGCTTTCGGAACAAGTGAGGTATTCGCCTTGCAGGGTGGCTATCAAACCTTTCAGCGTGGATGACTTGTCACATTCCAGCAAGTAATAAAGCCCGGCCAATTCACCGAGTGAGGGCACATAACTGCCGGAATGCCACATTGCCTCTTGCAGCATGGTTTGTCTGCCCAAAGGAGATCCTTGCTTGGCTTGCCTGTTGGATTCAATCAGTCCTTGCGTAAGGCTTGCCCCGTCAGCATGGCCCAAGGCGCAATCGTCCGGGTAGGGCATACCGGGCTTGTAGATAATCTTGTCATCCTCCGGGGTGTCGCCAGTCGGATTGATGATGCCCTCATGACGAGTTCCGTCTATGGTCGAATACAGCTTGCCGCTTGAAAGGTCGTTACCAGAGAATACGAACATCCCGTTGCAATCTGACAGGGCTACAGCCTTGCCATGCTTGCCGTCTGTTTCCACGACCACGGCGATGGAAAGGGAGTCACGTCCTGCTTGTACCTTTCCGTTTTTTTGCAGGTAATGGCCCACCTGCACGGAATCAACCGGCATCATCCGGTGTTCATACGCCAAGCTACGCTCTGTTTCCACCCAACTGCCATTGATGGCCACGCCCTCACGCCCCTTACGGATGGAAAGGTGCGTCATGCTCCCTGCCGTCAAGGGTGGCAGCATGGTGCGCAACGCATGGTCTTTTCCATTGATACGGATGGTGATTGTAACCGAGCAAGCGGTTTCAGTAGGAATCAAATAGAGGTCATGCTTCCTGCCATTGTTCAACAGACAATCCACATCTTTCGCTTGTAGGCTGCCATTGGCTTTTTTATCGAGCCATCTGCCCGCCGTATAAGGCTGGTAGCCGCCCTCTGTATAGAGGTTATCCCCGATGAGAGTGATGTCGTCCAGCCGGTCACGCAGGTCGTCGCTCTCACAGACAATGCGGAGCAGTGCCATGGAACTTTGCAGCCTGAATGCCGGTTGGATGGCGTTTCCGATGACGCGGTGGGTTTCCACTCCATAAAGGTTTTCATCGAACGGAGCGGCCAAGCGGATGATGTCGTCTGTTCCCAATCCTTTTCGGAATGGATAGCAAACACTGACGGTTGCCGTCGTGTCGCTAGTGACGGCATGGCTGTTTCCCGACACATATACACCACCTTTTCGGGTGAACATCGTTCCTGCAAATGCTTGCCTTTCTTCGGGTGTGGTGGCGCTTACGTCCATATATATGCCAAAGTGGGGCCATGCAGGGGTTATTCCCTCCACAGCCTCTATGTGGATCTCAACAGGCTTGCGGCTCTTTTGCCATTCCATGCGGGTTTTCTCGCCCGACTCAATGGCGGCGACCGTGGACTTGGGCTGTTCCTTCCCGCCGCAGGAGGCGAGGAGCAGCCCGATACATATTATCAGAAAGGCTTGCATCCGTTCGTTGTTTTATAGAGGTTTTTAATCATTTTCGTATCTGCTGTTTTATAGAGTGAAATCCTACTTACAATCCTTTAGAGCGGGCATAGACGAACACGCCCTTGTCGTTCTTTTTACTGTGAAGCCCCTTCCGCTGTTTGAGCAGGATAAGTGCCGCGCCGCCGCAAAGTGTCACCACCAGGACTATCAGCCCGGCAAGGAAACCGGAAAGGCAGTAAGCCACGATGAAGCCGACAATGGCACCACCGATGGCTCCTGCCGCCCAATAGATGTACCTGCCTTGAATCCCCATGAATTCAAGAGGCCGTTGCAGCCCCTTGAACATGGGGTATTCCAGTGGCCGGGTGTCGCCGTTCGTTCCGGACATGGCTTAGCTGGTGATGCCGAAGAACAACGGGAGTGCCTGTGCGGCCGCCACAAGGAAAATACAAGCGCCCACAATCATCATGATGGACTTCTTGACATCCTGCTCCTCGTTGTTCATCTTGATGTACACGCTGATGGCTCCCACGATGGCCACGACACCGGCGATGGCGTAACACAGCTTCACCACGTAGGGCACATACTTGGCGATTTCGGTCGTCACTGTACCGAGGGCGGTGGTGCCTGCCGTATAGTCACCGGCGGCGTTCTGGGCGAGTGCTGCGGTTGTGCCTGCCAGCAGCATGAGGGAGAGCATTTTCAATCTCCCGGAAGGGCAAAGTCCCTTCATCCACTTTCTGAGTTTTTCCTTAAACATTCTTTTTACCTTAAAAATTAAACACTATGTGAATTGTCTCATTTCTTCCTGTCATACCCGGTAGCCGAAGAATGCCGGAAACACGATGGATGCACCTATGATAAACAGGCAAGCACCGACCACCATCATTATCTCCCTTGTGATGCCTTCCTCCCTCGTATTCATCTTGATATAGATTTGCAAACTGGCATAGATGGCGACGATGGCGGCAATGGCGTACAGCAGGTAGAGGACATACAGCATCATCGTCACGACATAATCGTGCATAAGTGCCAATGCGTCAGCACCCCAACTGTAGTCCACGCCACCACATTTGGCCGAGGCGGGCAAGGCCGCACACACGCCAAACAACAAGCCTGTCAACCTGCGCGTCTTACAACTCATTCCTCGTAATCTTCATGGGGATTTTGAACAGGGTTTCCCGTTTGCCCTCCAACAACTCATGGAGTTCGGGAGCAGTCACGCCATTCTCGCTCGTTATGTCGGCTTCCAGCAGGTCGGACTTGAGCTGTTCTGCCTTTTCCTCCGCTGCATTCCGTGGAGCTTCTTCCGGCTGTTCGGGAAAGTCATTCGCATCGGACCCGGACGGCTCCGGCTGCTTTTCTCCCGTATTTCCCACTTGGAAACTGTCAGCGGTCTCACTTACTTCCACGGACTCCTCTTCCTCCATGTCGTTCAGGTCGAACACCTCCTCGGTGGAGTTGACGATTCCTTTTTTACCTTGCAAGTCCTTGGCGATGACCACCGCATAATAGAGGACGTAGGCTATCGTCAGAACCAAGGCGAATATCATAAATGGACTCATTGCATTGTCTGGTTTATGGGTTTACAATCTCGTTTTGCCTGCAAAAGAATAGCGGAAAGGCTGCCTCGGGAAACCTCTGATGGAAATACTGTGCTGTTTTAACTTGATTTTTCTTCAGGCGAAAAAATCATACGGTCAATCATACTTTGAAAGCCTTTCCAAGGACAGTTATACTTGCTTCTTTGGGTAAATTATACTTGCCCAACCATCGAAGCATATCTTCTCCGGGCAATGAAGTGCAAGGGCTGTTCCACGGTCGTTGTTTTTCCTGTGCGAAGGTAAGGCTGTCGGGAAGCTGCAAGGCGCAGTGGCTGCTTCCTCCTTGCATTCGTTCCCGGCTTTCCGCCTTGGCTCTTGCACGTAAAAACAAGTCCCTGTGGACGGGTGGAAGCCCGACGGTAGGGAAGAAACAAATAGTCTAACATTTTAATTCTCGAAACGATGAAACAGGTTATTTGGTCGAACGACAGCTATTTTGACGACAAGGTAAGGGAGTATTACCAAGACTGCCAGCGTGAGTATTTGGAAGATGACGGCTACACGGTGAGCGATGAAGAATGGGGCGAGGAAGTGTACAGTTGGCTCGATGACGAACGCATGAACCTCAATGTGCAGGTGGACGGCGTGATAATCGCCTTTGGCGACTTGGGCTTGTGGCGCGGCCGCAGGCAGGGCTACCAGATTTTGGGCAGCAACCTTGCCGACATCTTGCGCAGCTCATGCGATGACAACGAATGGTACGGCGACGGCTACAACATCCGTGCCCGACTCACGCACCACGACGGCACGAACTATGTGCTTTACCGGGTGGCGAAAAGCCGGGAGGATGCCGAGCGCATTGCCGACAAAATTTACAACCTTGAAATTGACGAGAAGGGTTTCCGTAAGCTCACACGCTCACTGTATCCATACGTTGCAGATGTTTACGGCTGGAAAGTCAGAGGACGCAGACCGGCATAAGGGCTGAAAATAAGAAAGGACATCCGTTCTACCGATGTGATAGGGCGGTTGTCCTTTTCACTAAAATGGGTTGTTCCGTGTAAAATGTACAGGCTTCCCTTTTATAGCTCAAAGGTCTTGCCCGGATTAAAAGTCAAGTGTTCGTCATGGAATACATACCCCAGTTGGTTACTGACACACCATGTTTCGCCAATGCGCACATCCACATTGTAATGAGAGTGGCCATAAATCCAGTAATCTACTCCGCATTCCTTGATGTAGCCTTCCAGTTCTACCATGAACGCCCCGTTGGCTTTGCTGCTTACAAACTTGGGGCATTGCATCCTGAATGAGGGTACATGGTGGGTCACGACCACTTTCTTGCGGGCTGTACTCGACTTGACGGCCTCCTTGATGAAAGACAAACACCGTTCGTGTTCATGGTTGAAGTCCGCAAAAGTAAGGAGTTCCCCTTTGTACAGGATACGGCGGAAATCGCTGACCACTTGCTCTGTGAAATATGCCTCTCCCAAAGGAATCCTGCTCCACAGCGTTGAAACAATGATGTCAATGTCTCCGATGCGGATAACCCCATTGTAGTAGCTATGCACATTGGGACGTATTTCAATGCTTGAGCCGTCAGATAACGTGCCTATGTCGTAATATTTGTAGAACTCGTGGTTGCCCATACAGGCTATCACCTGTTTGTAGTTGTCCGATGCCCAGTCCCAAAATGGGTGCATGGAATAGTTTGCATCGCCGAGATAGCCTATGTCACCTGCGAGGACGAGTATGTCCCCGGACACTTCAAGCGGGTTCGCTTTGAGGTATCGCCAGTTGTCGGCAAACTCCAGATGGAGGTCGGACGCATATTGTATTTTCATGGTTCTTCGGCAATAAATAGTCCGTCCAGCACTTCCAACAAGCCCTCCACGAAGGACACCTCCTGCCCAAGGGACTTGGCAAGAGGCTCCGCCAATGCTTCCCATTCACTTCTGACAGAAGCCACGAAAGACCTCACACATG
The DNA here is from genome assembly GCF_900079775.1 of Leyella lascolaii. GTDB lineage: Bacteria > Bacteroidota > Bacteroidia > Bacteroidales > Bacteroidaceae > Prevotella > Prevotella lascolaii. Next base: position 332,825 of record NZ_LT556035.1, read on the forward strand.
CCACGATGGCATCAGGTGCGGCCACGGGCGCATTTTCCATGATGGCGACATTTTTCAACACGTCAGACCGGTGCTTCTTGATATCCTTGCTGTTGACATGCCGCCCGGCGGCCTTGTCTTGCTGCAAGTTCAGGTAAGCACGGGCTTTCAAGGCTACCAGGGCTTCCGGTGAGGCATGACGAATGCCATCCGTCAGGATACTGTGCGCAATGGTAAAATGGTAGTAGTCGTCATCCATGATGATAGCACTCAGGCTCGATGCATCGGCCTCCATGGGCAATGGTTCTATCGTAAGCCCTTTCGGTGTCCCGAGAATGTCAGGATGCCGGGAGAGAAGCTCAATCATCGCCGGATAACCGGGCTTGCCATCCACGAACCGATACAGTTCATATCTTGGTGCTTCTCCGTCTTTAGGATTCCTTTTCTCCGGGCGGTAGCCGCCTTCCCGGATGAACTGCCAGAACCTTTCGGCAAATGTTGTGCTCATCTTCTCCACGATCACAATCATGTCTATGTCATGGGTGGCACGCGGCCGCACCGCCGTGCCTGACATCACCATCTCGCAGGCCGTGCCGCCAATGATGACATAGTTGTCTGAATAAGCCTCGAAGGCTTCCCGGAATCTTTCTAATCCTTCCATTCCATTTTATTGATTAATTGTTCAACTTCGCTCTCCACCCGGGCATCGGCATCTTCTTGCAATGAGAGGGCCAACGATAACTTATCCACCCACAAGGGAGTTTCTCCACACCCTGTGACTGGGGGATATTTCCATACCTCTATGACAATGTTGCCGTCATAGTCATTCGGATTCTGCATGGCCTTTGCTGCCCTCAACGACCGGAACCGCCTTGCTTCCATCATGACCATACGCTCCGGGTCAGGATTGAGGCGTGTATAATGGGCAAGGGCATTGATGCCGCACACAGGAAAGACATCTTCTGTGTCCAAACCGTCACAGTAAACCTTTTGTTCAACAGGGTTGGCAAGTACCGGTTTCGCCTGTTTCCACAATTCAATCCCCCTACGGTGGAAGTGTAGCTGCTTTCTCTTCGGGCCGTCCGCTACTTTCTCACATAATCCCAAGTCTTCAAGGCATGTCATGCCCAAGGTGATGCTTGCGTATGAATAGGGTAACTTGTCTTTGACATCATTGGCAGACAACCCTTCCAGAGTTTCAACCTGCAAATGATAAAGCAGGAGGTATTGAGCTACGGGCGACAAAGCCTTGGCTGCTTTCTTGTGCCGGATTCGTTCGTTGGCCACCAACATGGGCAGATGGGCATATTTGGCCGACACTACGAAGTAGACATCCCTGTCTATCAACCGCTGCCGCTGGTATGCAGGGGCAGACGGCAACAGGTAAACGACAGGAAGCCCCATCGAGGCGGAGATTTTATCGGCCGTCAGGGCAAGGTTGCGCGGTGATGCCACCGGACCTTTGGGTTCTGCAAACAACAAGGGCATACCTTGATATTCGCCATCATAGAACCGATAGGCAAGGGCGTCTCCTATGGTGACACCTTTCATACGCTCCTTGCCCCGCAACTGTAGCGAAACATTCCTTCCTGCAATTGTAATATCAATTTCCAGTTTTTGCATCAATTTAATCAGCTATTAAAACGATGCAAAAATACTAAACTATAATCAGAATACAAACAATATCTTCAAGATTTATTCCTTCTATCTCCTCAAATTACGGCATCCTCTTCTTCCCGACAAGGATGTCATTGAGGTCTTTGTAGAGCGGACAGGCTTCCATCATGTCATGCACGGCATCGCCCTTGAGTTCCCGGAGCATGTCCACCACACGCCGTCCTGCATCGTCGTTATCGAGATAGCAATAGATATGCTTGCAGGCTTTCAGCCGCGGCAATGCCTTGGGCAGGTTGTTCACCGAGTTCAGCACCAACAGGTCTGCACCATAACAGGGTACGGACAAGCGTTCCCGTTTCCGCAAGGTCAGAAAGGACAAGTAATCCATGAATCCCTCGAACAGGTAAACGCTGTCGCTTTGCCCTTGAGAAATCAACGACACCGCTTTCGGGGCAATGCACCCTTTATAATAAGGATTGCGTATCTCATAACCGCCCGCCCCGTTGGGAAACGCGATGGCATAGTAGTTCTTTCCCCGGCAGGTGTAATGCACCTCCTTGCATTCCTGCCTTGCGGTATCGAGGTCAATGCCGCGCTTGGAGAGGTAGGAGAGCAAAGGTATGGATGCCAACGCCTGCACCCGTAGGTTTTGGAATGCGGCCGCTTGCGGTGGCTTGGCATCGGTTGCGGACGGTTGCGGATGCGGCATGAATGTCCGTACCTTCAAAGGCACGGCAGGTGCTGCCTGTGCAATCATCTTCAATACTTTGGGTATGTTCGGGGTCCGATATACCAATACCGCAAGGTCGATGATGTCTCCGCTCTTGGCCGTAGCAAAGTCATACCATATATTGCGGTTCTTGTTCACTTTGAAAGACGGATTCTCGTCCTCACGGTAAGGTGCATGATACCATGCGGACACGGCGGTTTCCTTGGCAGGTCGGATTCCGATGGCCAGCAGGAAGTCCACGATGGCTATCTGTTTGATTTGTAATATGTTCATATCGTTCTGCTTTTCTATGTTTAATGAATATTGGAGTGGATATAACCAAGTTTATCATATATATACGCCCATTGTAAATTAAACCTCTTTCCCTAGCCGGTTTTTAATCGCTGGCAAGGGATGCAGGTTTGCCCCGTTTGTCATATATATACGCCCGGTGTTAAACTAAACCTGTTTGTGCCAATCTTTCATATCGGCTTATACCGGGATGGAAGTTTTCCAGGTTTGTCCTATATATACCCTCCCGTTAAACTAAACCTCTTTGGTGGCGGAATCTTCCTGGTTGTTCAATGCTTCCGGCAAATAGGCATAGGCCTTGTCTTTCTTAATGATAACCCCTCTTCCCATCAGGTATTTGTTCAGTTCGATACAGATGTTCCGACCGCGTTTGAAACCGATTTCCGCATAACCTTGCCGCAACGACTTGATGAGGAGCCCGTATCCTACGATGGGACCATTTTCGAATGCGATTTCCAACGCCTTTGCGTGCTGAGCATCCGTGATGGCCTCGGTGGTGGGCTTTCGTTCCTGTGTAAAGGCGTAGTCCTCCACCAGTTCCGGCAACGCCTCCCTGTTGATGCGGAATGCGAAAGGCTGGAACTCCCGTTCCCGGATGTGCATGGCCTTGACCTCGCTGATGTTGCCGTCAAACTGGCTCTTGGTCACTTGCAGGATGGTTTCCGCCTTGTTGTTCAGCTCCGTGCCGATATGCCCGCGCGTATTGTCATCACCCTTGTTCAAGTGCAGCACGGTGTGGATGTGCAGGTCGTGCATGCTCGACCAACGCATCAAGTCGTTAATCAAGTCCACCGACTCGCTGGGGCTGTTGATGTCATACATCAGGTCACGGATGCCGTCTATCACGACAAAGCCTATCTCCGGGTCGGCAGCAAGCGCATGGTTGATAATCTGTCTTCGCTGCTTGGGGCTGTATTCACGTAGCATGAAGAACACCAGTCGATCCGTTTCTTGGTCTGTAGGCATCCCGGCCAGTTTGAGGATGCGTTCCAATACCTTGTGGCAATGGCACTTGCTCTGCTCGGTGTCCACATAAAGCACCTTGTGTTTTCCTTCAGGCAGATGCGCCTTGTAGTGCAGGATGTTCCTGCCGGACAAGGCCGACGCTACGATAGCGGCACAGTTGAAGGTCTTCTTGCTCTTGGGCTTGCCCACGGATGCGCTGAAATTGCCGAGCGTGGCAATGGTGATGCCGTCCACCTGCACGATTTCGGGAGGGTAGGCGTAGGTCTCCGTGACCCGCAATCGGATGAAACTCAGTATCTGCTCGTAAACCTGCCTGTCGATGTCTTCCGACACCGGTATGATTCCATGTGCGTTCATAGTTTCTTCCCTTTCTTCATTAGTGAGTTGCTATTCCCCATGCTGATTCCGGCAAGAGCCGCCTGCCGTTCAATCTCCCGGTTGGACAGTACCGGATTCCGGCGTTTCCAGTCGTCCAACGCTTTCCGCTCGAAGAAGATGTGCTTGCCGTTAGGTTTCGAGAACGGAATCTCATGGGTGGACGTGAGGCGGTACAGATGTCCGGTGGATATGTTCAGGTATTTGGCGGCTTCTTCCACGTTGAACACTTCTTTCAAGATGTAAAGCTGCTGTTCCACTTCCTCAAACCTGGCAATCAATGCCTCCAAGGTGCCGAAACGGCTGATGAACTCCTCTATGACCGTTATCTTGTCCAATACGCTGTCAATGTCCTCCATCCGTTTCAATATGGAGTGGACGGCTTCCACCCGCTCCAATGTTTCCAAGAATCCGGCTTCCGTCATACGTCCAATCCTTTAAGTTCCACTTCCGATACTTCCTCCCGGCAGGGTGATTCACCGTATTCATGGTTGCGGCAAAGCCATCCGTCCAATTCCCGTTTGCTGAAAAACAGGAGCTTGCCGCTGGGTTTATAGTGCGGCACCTTTCCCGCTTTCGTCAGTTTGTAAAGCTGGCTGTCCGAAAGCCCTGTGTACCGACAGGCCTCTTTGAAGTTGAGTGTGTCTTTGATGCAGTACAGAAGCTTTTCCACTTTTTCCACCTGCGCCTGTAGCAGGCTCAGTTTCAACAGGCAGGACGGGCATTCCACCCGTTCAGACTGTTCGTTCGTTGCAATTCTTTGTTGTTCCATTATTCTGACATTTTAAATTGGACAATGAAGGGATTTCACCCTCCGAAACGATTGTTGTTTCAGAGGGCGAATTTAGTCCCTTGCTTCCAAACTACTGTACGACAGACAATCATAGTTCGGAACTGTTGCTCCAACTATTGCTGTTTTCCCTTGTCATTTGCTGGCCATTCCATCATTTGAACGCTGTTCTTGCACTTTTTGGACGCATTCCCAGATTTTCCTCTGCATACTATTCGGGGTGTTTCTTGCATGGGTCAGCGCATTCGAGAACTGTTCATGCCTCAAGGGCTTGTTACCCTTTGGACCGAGTATGCTTCCAGCCTGTTCCAACAAATTCTGCCAGCGGGAAAGGATCAGCCCGTGTCGGCACAACTGGTCGAGAAGGTAGGCGAGCATCCGGTTGTTACGCGATGTCAGCGGGACAGTCAGTTTGCCTTCCAAAAGAGAACGGAAAGTGATTGCGTCAATGGTTTCCACAAATACGCGAGCCTCATTGGCACAATCGGCAATGAGGCTCAGTTGGTCATCGTCAAGGCAGCAGCCTAACGACAATGAATGGTTGGGATGGGTGTCGGAAGGCATGGCCGCACCCGTTTCGCACCCCGGAGGAGGCGCCTCCGTCGTGTAATACAAGTGCAGCAAGTCCTTCGTGAGGCCATCATCGGGCTTTCCCATTTCCGAGAACCGTACAAGGAGGTCTTTCCGTGTGAACAGGATGCCACGCAGGATGCCGAGATTCATCCGGTGCTCGTTCAACCCTGCCGCATCCCGCCGGTCGGTATGGTGATGGCTGTTCAGAAAATCCATGGCGAACAGTTTGTACAGTTTTCCACCAGCCACGACCTCGGATTGGTACTTGGCAACGAGTTCCCGAAGAAGGGAATTCAGACCACTTTGCGATGCACTACCGTTGGCACGGTCCGCCTGTCCTTTTTTTAAAAGCAGGCATCTTTTTACGCTTTCTAATCATACTGCTAAAATTTAGAGGATAAATTATTACTGGACGAATGCGCTGTCCAACAGGGAAACCGCATCGTTCTTCTTGCTGTTGATGATTCTCGCGTAACGCTGTGTGTGTCGGATGGTCGTATGGCCAAGCAACTGGCTGGTCGTATAAATGTCAACCCCGGCAGTCAGGGCAAGGGTCGCGAAAGTGTGCCTGGCGACATGGAATGAAAATTTCTTGTCAATTCCGGCATCTTTCGCCCAATCGCTGAGCACGTGCTTGTACCAAATGCTCAACGTGGGGAACACCGGGTCGTCAGGCGAGGCATCGCCTTGTTCCGGCAACCATTTCCTTGCGTTCATGTTCAATGGCAGATACAGCAACACACCTGTTTTGTATTGGGTAATCTCCACCTGCCATTTCCCGTTGTTCCGGATGATGTTTTTCCAACAGAGCAACTTGATGTCCATGATGCGCAAACCGCAGAAACATGAAAACAGAAAAGCCGCTTTCATGTCCTGTCTTCGGCACGGGGTCTTAATGAGACGCTTTATCTCATCCACGGTAAGATACTCACGTTTGGTCTCTTTCCCGGCCACCATACTGCGTTTTATCCCCTTGTATGGAGATTTCTGCAGCAGATTTTCCTTTACGGCATAATTGAGTGCCGCACGGATGTAGTCCATGTGTATGAAGACAGTTTCTTTGGCAAGTTTCCCATGATCCCGCGTGTATGCCTTCCTGGTAAGCAGCCGTTCCATAAAGCCGAGCAAATACTCCCTGTCCACCTCGGCAAGCGTAACCTTGCCATTATATTCCTCCAATTCTGCTATGCTACGGTTTATCCAAGTCGAAGCAGACTTGGAACCGCCCCGCTTCATCACATAGTCGTGGTACACCTTCATCCAGTCGGTAAGCAGCATCTTAGCCTTGTACGAACGGTCGGTAATGCCTGCCACTTTGTTGGTCAGCTCCAAAATCTTTTCCGCCTTTATCGCATTCGCCGTGGCAAGCGTATTGACATTCTGTATTTTAGAGGCATAATCGGTTTCGGGCACCAGATACAGTTTGAGGAACTGGTAACTTCTTCTTCCATCATGGTAGATGTCCAAGTATATGGAAGTGTTCCCGTTTTTCAACTTGTTGAATCGTAAACGGACAGGCTCTTTGGCCTTTACTTGTTTCTTGGGTCTTGCCATGGCTTTTCCTCCGGTCAGTTGTTTTTCATTCAAAAAGTTTGTCTATCATCAGCACGGCTGCCTCTTTTTTGGCATCGACAATTTTTGCGTACACCTGCGTGGTTTCCACATCCCTGTGCCCCAATAACTGGCTGGTGGTGTATAAGTCTGCGCCTAATGTCAACTCCATAGTTGCGAACGTGTGCCTGCTCATGTGGTAGCAGAGATTTTTCTTTACGCCGGCAGCTTTAGCCCACCTCTTTAATACGACATCCAAGGTAGTGGTATGTGGAATGGAAAACACATGTTCTTCAGCATCGCCCCGTTGTTCCGGAAGGTAACCTTGCGCCTGGGTGCTGAGTGGCAGATAAAGCATGTTGCCCGTTTTCCGCTGGCGCACTTCAAGATGAACCTTCCCTGTTTCCTCTATTACATTTTTCCACTGCAAAGAGCGCATGTCGCCAAGCCGCAGGCCGCAAAAGCAGGAGAACAGGAAAGGAACTTTCACGTCTTCACGGCAAGGGGTGTCTATCAATAGCCGTACTTCATCTATGGTGAGGTATTCACGTTTCTTCTGTTCTCCTTGTATGGCATTCCGGTCAATGGCCAATCCGGGATTGACGGACAAGATGCCCTCGTCAACAGCAAGGTTCAGAGCCGAGACGATATAACCTACATAAGTCTTAATGGTCTTCTTGGCGAAAGGTTTCTTGGTACGTTTTGTTTTGGCGACCTTTGTCATGTATTCCACGAAACCGTCCAAGAACTCCTTGTCCACATCGCACAACCGTGCTTTCGGGTCATATTTCTGGAGTTGGACCACTGTGGAATGAACACTTGGCTCCAATCCGCGTTTTCCATTTTGCTTCCTTTGTTCCATATATATATCCATCCAGTCTATTAAACGCATCTTGCCTTTCTCGGACAAAACAAGCGGTTGCTTTTTGTTCGTGATATCGATGATGCGTTGTGACTTGATGGCATTAGCCGCTTTGAGCGTATGCTCATTCTGCGCTCTCGCCTCTGCGGAAGTTTCTGGTATAAGATACAGTTTCAAGAACTCATACCGTCTTTTCCTCTCATAATATATATCGAGGTAGATGGACTTGTTCCCATTCTCCAATTCCTTGAAACGAATTCGGACGGGTACAGACTCTGATTTCTTTGTACGTGCCATGACTTCCTCCTTGGTTATTTGTTACTGCTTGTGCAAAGATAACAAAACCCATCCAAAACACCAAGAAACAACTAACAAAAAAGTAACATAAAAAGTCAAAACACCTATCAACAAACAAAAGATAAGCAGAATATCCATTTCGCTGATTGTTTCATAAACTATTGATATTCATTGTTATCTATAATTTTAATTGCATCTATTTCCACAAATATATCTGCATTGTACAAAGCACGCCATTCATGGGCAAGCGCAGCCAAAGGCAAGAACATTCCGATTTCGGTGATCAGCGAAGGAATGGGACATGATTCCGAGGCAACCACACAAATTTATTTGGCTTCATTGGACAATTCCGTAGTGGACAAAGCCAACGCACAAATTCTGAAAAGTCTGTAGGACTGGAGAACGTTTAGCAAAAGCATTCATTTCTTAGACAGAGGGACTCACTCTTGCGCAAAGTTATACATTTTATTGAAAATCCTGCAATTCCGGCCGTTGGATTTTCATCCGGAAGTTATTGAATTTCAACTATTGTTTAGCAATTCTACATATAATTCATCAGCAAATCAGCCTTATAGCCCAAAATCTCCCTCTGTCTAAGAGAGAATAAATTCATGTATTGTATTTTGTTTGGAGGGGCTTTGTATTAAATATAAAATTATGAGTACAAAGTTTTTCAATAATATACCGGGTAATACTCTTTTTGATAAGTTGAAAGGTATTGCGGCAGAGATGGTAACATTTGAACGCTTTTTAGCTGTTGTAGGCTTCTTTCGTTCATCTGGATATTTCAAGTTGCGTAAAGAATTAGGTGATATATCAGAAATCAAGATATTGGTAGGTATCAATATTGATGATATTTTCCGAAAGCATAACAAGGCTCTTTTGATGCTTGTTGATGAAGAAAAAGCAAAAGAAATCTATCACAACGGTTTCAAGGAGGATATTGTAAACGCTCAATACTCACCCGAAGTAGAGGAAGGCATATTGCAGATGTGTGAAGACCTTGTTTCCGGACGTTTGCAAATGCGTATTCATGCAACCAAAAATCTGCACGCTAAATTCTACTTATGCCTGCCACAAAACCATAGCGAGAATAGCGACGGTTGGGTAATAATGGGTTCTTCCAATATCTCTGATTCGGGTTTGGGGATCAAACAGCCGCCACAGTATGAACTCAATGTGGCAATGAAGGACTTTGATGATGTAAAGTATTGCTCAGATGAATTTTGGACTTTATGGAACGAGGCTGTTCCATTGACAGCAAAAGATATTGAAGAGTACAAAAAGAATACATACTTGGGCTATCAGCCTACTCCATACGAACTATACATCAAAGTACTTATTGATACATTTGGTGACCAAGTGGAAGATGACTTTTCCATTCAGTTACCCGATGGTGTTAAGGATTTGAAATATCAGAAAGATGCCGTTATTCAGGGGTATCAGATGCTGATGCAGCATAATGGTTTGTTCCTTGCTGATGTTGTGGGGTTAGGAAAGACTATGATTGCAACAATGATAGCCAAACGTTTTGTAGAGGCTAACGGTAAAAATACCAATATCCTCGTTGTATATCCCCCGGCATTGGAAGATAACTGGCGAAATACATTCAAACTTTTCGGAATATACAAGAAAACTCAATTCATTACTAATGGCAGTCTGTCAAAGGTTCTTGAAAGTAAAGACAATTACAAGGACAAAGAGGAATTTGATTTAATCATTGTCGATGAAGCCCATGGTTTCCGTAGCGATAGTTCTGGCAAATATGATGAGTTGCAAAAGATATGCAAATCCCCCTGCCTGAATATTGGCTTGCTGAAAAGCACTCAAAAGAAGGTAATGCTTCTTTCTGCTACACCGCTCAACAACCGCCCTGATGATTTACAGAATCAGTTACTATTGTTCCAAAATAGCCAAAACTGTACCATTGACGGAGTTCCCAACCTCAAAGGTTTCTTTGCTCCGCTTATCTATGAATATAAGAGATTGATGCGAGAGCGTGACCAGCGTGATGTTACTGCTGAGGTGGATAAAATCTATGAGCAGATACGTAGTAAGGTTATTGATAAGGTAACAGTACGCCGTACCCGCAACAATATACTCAACGATCCCGATTATAAGGCAGATATTAAATCACAAGGTATCATATTCCCAAATATTCTGCCACCGAATGAATTGGAGTATGTAATGGGCTCAGATACAAGCAACCGCTTCTATGAGACGCTTAAGCAATTGACTGATGGAAAAACGGATGAAAATCCAGAAGGCAAGGGACTGACCTATGCCCGCTATCGTGCTGTTGAGTTTTTGAAACCTGAATATCGTAGCAAGTATAAGAATGCTGTACATATTGGTCAGACATTGGCTGCCATTTACCGTGTTCATATGGTAAAGAGATTGGAGAGTAGTTTCTATGCTTTCAAGAAGTCGCTTCGAACACTTCTTCGTATTACAACTGATATGATTAAGATGTTCGATGAGGACAAGGTGATCATCGCCCCCGATTTGAAGGTGAAAGACCTGCAAGCAAAGAATATGGAACTTGATGAAATTATCGAGTATGCCATTGCAAAAGGATATGCAACTGAAGATATTCTCTTCCCAGCCAATGCTTTTAGTTCTGATTTTCTTGAAATGCTCCATCATGATCGTGAGATATTGGAGCAACTCAATGCAGATTGGGCGAAAGAGAATGATGATCCGAAGTTTGACAAGTTCCGAGAAAACCTTACTAATGTCTTTTTTGATACGACCATCAATCCATCTGGCAAATTGGTGTTGTTCTCTGAAAGTGTCGATACATTGAATTACTTATATGATAGATTGACAAAAGAGATAGGTCGCACAGATGTTTTGATGGTAACAGCAAGCAACCGCAACCGTTTGGGACAGACTATCAAAGAGAATTTCGATGCCAATTTTGACAGTAATTTAATGAGGTACAACATCATTATTACTTCTGATGTATTGGCCGAAGGTGTGAACTTGCATCGTTCCAATGTAATTGTCAATTACGATTCGCCTTGGAATGCCACACGTTTAATGCAGCGTATAGGTCGTGTAAACCGTATCGGTTCTGTTGCTACGAATATCTATAACTATATGTTCTACCCATCGCAACAGGGCGACAAGGAAATTCAACTCTATAAAAACGCTCTTGTTAAATTACAGGGTTTTCACTCTGCATTTGGCGAAGATGCTCAAATCTACTCAAAGGAAGAAATTGTAAAGGAGTTCCAAATGTTTGACAACAATGTAAAGGACAGTATCGATAAGAAAATTGCCCTATTGCGTGAAGTGCGTGAGCTCTATAACAGAGACCGTAAACTATATCACAAGATCAAGGCTTTGCCAATGAAGAGCAGAGTAATGCGTGATACGGGAAAGCATTGTGGAAAGTCAGTCATCTTTGTTTCTTCCAATGTCAAGACCGAGTTTTATCTGGCTACTCAAACTGGTATTGAAATTATTGACTTCCTAGAAGCAGTAAAGTATCTCAAAGCAAGGCCCGAAGAACAACCATTACAATTTACTAATGAGAAACAACACTACAAGCATGTCAATAGTGCATTGGCTCAATATACAACCGATTATGTAGAGGCTGCAGATACATCATCTATCAATCGCACAGACCTTGACAAGACTTCGCTTGAAGCTAATAAATTCCTGCGGACCATTAAGCAAATAACAACTGACTGTGAGCTGAAATCGAAATGCGATGTACTGATGGGATACATCAATGAAGGTATATATGCCCAACTTCCCCGCTATCTGAAGGCTTTATCACGAGACTACAAAAACGACCGCTCTAAAATGAAGCAGGACGAATATAGCTTGCAAAACAAAATATCGGAATTACTTGGAGAGTATCAGACGATGGACAAAGAACAACGCCATGATGCCCAAGATATTTCTAATCCTCAAATCATTATATCAGAATCATTTAAGTAAATATTTTTATGGCAGCTACATATACACCGGATATTTTGAGAAAACTATTCCAATCATCTTTCAATCTGACTCAGTGGTACACTTTCCTACAATATTTTTTCAATGCAACCGAATTGAAAGAAGGACCAGAAAAGATCATTGGAAGCACCTCTGATAATGGTTACTATTTGGGAAATATAGATACTACAGACAGTTATCGTATCGGTTTATTTCATTACAATATTACAAAAGGCTCGGTCGCAAACAGGCGTGTAGGGCTACGCAATCTTGTAAAGTCATTCATTAATCCGACTTGGGGTGAGTTTGATGCCGCATTGGTGGTATTTGATAGTGGCGACCATTGGCGTTTGTCATTTATTTGTGATATCAAGGGAGAAGCGACATCGCCTAAACGATATACATACGTTTTTGGTAGTGATGATTTACTATACAGAACGCCTATTGAGCGTTTCAACTTCTTAAAGAAAAAAGGTATTTCATTTGAAAATTTGAAAACTGCATTCTCTGTTGAAGCTCTTTCTGATGAGTTCTTCGACAGATATCGCGAGCAATACGCCGACTTTATCCAATATATTACAGGTAAGCGTTTTGTTAAGGTGGGCAGTAAGTGGGAAGAGAAAAGACTTAGTGAGCCCAATGCTGCATTGATTGGAGCGTTTGACTACAACGAAAAGAAAATCCGTGATTACGTAAAGAAGATGATGGGGCGCATCACCTTCCTTCATTTCTTGCAACGCAAAGGTTGGATGTGTGGCGACCTCAACTATATGCAAAATATGTTTGAGAACTCACTGTACAAGAACGATTATCTCGACTCAGTGCTTGAACCGTTGTTCTTCGGTATCTTGAACACTAAACCTGCCGAGCGTGAAGCCCTGTTTGCCGATTACGATTGGGATAAATCGCTACTTAATGAATGGAAAGATATTCCATACCTAAATGGTGGTTTATTTGAGCGTGATAAGGAAGACGAACCCGAAAGTCGTTTCCCAGCTGATTACTTCAAACGTTTGTTCCAATTCTTCAGTGAATACAACTTTACCATTGACGAGAATGACCCTAACGATGCCGAAGTGGGAGTAGATCCAGAAATGTTGGGTAAAATCTTCGAAAACTTGCTTGAAGACAACAAGGATAAAGGAGCATTCTACACACCGAAAGAAATTGTACGCTATATGTGTCAGGAGTCACTTATTGCCTACCTCGAAACCAATACAAGTATAGCAAAAGACAAGATTCGTCAATTCGTACTTTCACCAGAAGAGGGAGTTAAGGATATTCCAGAGAATAAGAAACCGAAACTTCTTTCAGCACTTGAAAATGTTAAGATTTGTGATCCTGCTATTGGTTCGGGAGCATTTCCTATGGGTTTGCTCAATGAACTGTTGCATTGTCGTGAGGTTTTGAGTGGCGACCATTATGATCGTGCCGAAATCAAAAAGAGCATTATCCAAAACAATATCTATGGTGTAGATATTGAGAAAGGTGCAGTAGATATAGCCCGTTTGCGATTCTGGCTCTCTATCGTTGTTGATGAAGAGGCACCATCGCCATTGCCCAATCTCGACTATAAGATTATGCAAGGCAACTCGCTAATTGAGAGTTTTATCGGGGTGGATTTAAGTAAACTCACTTACGAAAAAGAATACAAGAAAGACAAAGGAGAGATTTCTCTCTTCGATGATGAAAAAAATCGCTTGCAAAAGACTGTATCGCATCTACTATCTTCGTACTACTCTTGTAACGACCACAATAGAAAGGTGAAGTTACAACAAGAAATTTCCGATACTATCAACAAACAGTTGGAGGCACAGGCATACGACCCAACTATTCTTGCCAGACTCAAAGATATCAATCTTGCCGAGAATAACAAATTCTTTCTTTGGCATACTTGGTTTAGCGATGTTTTCAATCGTGATGATGATAAAAATGGTTTTGATATTGTAATTGGCAATCCTCCGTATTTTTTATATCAAGAATCACATGTTGGAGAGATTGCAGATTTACGTAGTGATAAAGATTATACGATTGCATTTGGGGGTAAATTAAATGCCTACAAACTCTTTATCGCAAATGCTGTAAAAAAACTCCTATCTACAAATGGCATAAATTGTTTTATCTTCCAAAATTCTTTTTTAGGAGATAGACAGGCTGCTAATTTGAGAAAGTATATCCTCAAGAATGACAAGATTATCAAAATTGATTCGTTCCCTGAACGAGATAGTAAGAAAAAGCGTGTTTTTGAGAGTGTAAAGATGAGCGTGTGTATATCATTAATACAAAATACTAAAGTCGATAGTGATTATGTATTCCCTGTATTTGTATGGGACGACAAGCATAAATCATCAGGATTGAGTACTTCTTTCTCTCTTAATGACATTATAGCAATTGATAATATTGATTATACAATACCACGTTTGAGACCTGAATACAAAACAACAGTCATTAAGTTATTGAAGAAAAAAGGAATATCATTGAAATGTATAGAGGGTGAGTTAAATGTAACATTTCACAAAAAATTCTTTGGCTCAAATATTAGTAACCCAGTTATATTGAAGGGAGCTTCAATACAACGATACTATTATACTCATCAAATGAGCCAAGGTCAAATAGACTATCTCGAAGAAGAAAAATATTTGTTAGAATATGGGAATACTGAGAAATCTGCCCATCACAAATATGAAAGAATTGCAATGCAAGGAATGACAGGTGCTAATGACAAGATTAGACTTGTAATGTCTATTGTGCCTCAAGGATATTATTTGGCTAATTCATGCAATTATATATTGCCATCAGACTCAATAGACCTATATTGCTTATTGGGATTCTTAAACTCTAAAACCATAAATTGGTTCTTTAGATGTTTCAGTACTAATAGCAATGTTAATGGTTACGAAGTTGATAATTTCCCAATCCCGCTGATAGATTCAGATACTCAATTGAAGATTTCCGAGTTAGTAAAAAAAATTATTGAAACTAAGTGTACAAATAATTTTGCAGACACCTCTACAATTGAAAAGCAGATTGATGAGTTTGTTTACCAAGTTTATGAATTATCAAAGGATGATATAAAAATCATCGAACAAAGCATCTAAACACAACAATAACCTGCATTTCTGCAGGCTATTGTTATGACAGTACTATTGGGGCAGAGTTGTGTAATCTCCAAAACGATTTACAACTGTATCTGAAGTCCAGTATTTTACATGACTCTTATCCTCAAATTCAGGTTTCATATAATGAGCAATAAGGCTTAGTTTATGATTTACATTTGGGACTCTAAAATTCATAATTTCAAAATCATAATTAACATAATTCTTCAATAAGCACAATAGCAAATCTCCAAAATGTTTTTTCATTTCTATTGGATATTGTCGCATTAGAAAAGCGATAAAGCTAATGCAATTGTCAATATTTGCAGATTGTTTAAGAACAACTTTATTAATAATGAGATTAATCTCAGATATATGTTTATTAAAATCATCTGTTCTTAATTGTACATTCAATAAATCCAATGCAACATTTACTTCATTATAGTCATCTGACGAAAGGGCTTCTATAAGGTTCTCATATCCACTTATTTGTTCAACCAAAGTATTAACTCTATAAAGTATATCTTCTACATTAAATCCATTAGTTTTTTGTAATCGTAGTATAAATAATTTCATGTCTGAAAGAAGATGAAGGTACATAGAATTGAAGAAATTTGAAGACTCTCTTTTAATCTTTTTGCTTTCTAAGAGCTCTATATTTTGTTCCATATTCAATCGAATAAATTGCCATTCTTCTTCTGACCATATCACTTTATCGTCAAATAGTTCAATGTGTGATGGCATTGGAGCTGTATAACAAGAATCTGTGATACCGCAATTCCATATGTCATTAGAGAGAGCTATTTGTTTTATCTTAGATATACTTTTTTCAGAGAGAGCTAAATTACTCAAATTAACTAAGGCTATATAATCACTTTTTGAAAATGATAATTGTTCGGCTAATATTTTACTGTCTATTGCTGTTCTTTGCTCTGCAGTCAATGTGTTAATTCGATTAAACTCGTATAAAATATGATACGAACAAGCTATAGGAATTTGATCGATTATATAACATAAACATTCTTTTACTTCTGGAGTAGCTGCCAATTCTATATCTACTAACAATGCATTGCATAATAATCGACTAATAAGATGCGGATTTTGTGACATTTTATTCGCTAATTGAATAAATATTTCCTTTCTTCTTTCAAGGTCTTTAACACATTGAATAGCAGAAAATAAGTTCTTATAGATAGCATCCGACATACTTACATTTGCTGCATCTATTTCTCCAACAAAATAATCTAAAACAGATTTCCTAAATTCATCATACCATATACTTTCTTCAACAGATACATATAATTCTTGGGTTATATAATAAATGCTTGCATATAAGTTTCTAGGAGTGCATTCAATTCTTAAAGCTCCTAATAAAGTATTAAGTAAGTTTGGACGAACACTGGTTAAAAAATCATCATCACTATATGCTATCATCTGACCTGCCCATCTTACAGTTTTCTCTTCAGCATATTGCAATGTATAATAAACTGTAGGGTAAGGGATGAAGTGTACCAAGTGACGAAACGCCTTCATCCAATGTTCTATATTTACAATACTATAAATACCAAATTTTGTTGTTAAACCTGTATTTGCCAAATATTGTAACAATCTGATAGATTCAGGAAAAGAAGTAGAATCTGTACTTCCAAAAATTTGCGTAGAATGAGTACCAAAGATATGAGGCTGTATTTTTGTTTTATCAATTCTTGCTGCAATGTATGAGATTATCTCACTTGGTTCCTCTACACCATGTTCCCAAAATTCTGTATATTTATATGGTTGTGGAAATTGTTGGCTTGCAATATTATATATAAGAGTGGCTACAAATCTCTCGTTTTCAGAATTCGTTTTATTCTCGATAAACATTTTTACTGAATTCAGAGTGTCTTCATCTCTTATAAATAAATGTACAAGTAGTGCTTTTTTTACAGCCCATATTCCATTAGCTTTCCAAGCATTAATCAGTTCGAACATCTTGTCAAATTCAAACTTAAATGCTTTACAAAGAACTAAATCGTACATACCCTCATCTGTATTTTTATCAGGTATATTTGCTTCATCAGTAAATCCACAGGCAAAAGTTGATGCACGAAACATCATGTTCTTATATTCAGGAATATCATTGAAGTCGCCAGCTTGAGGGAGTTCTCCGAATAAAGCAGGCCATAGTCCACGATCTTGTAATGCATAAATAAATGCACGTCGTTCGCAAGCATTCCATTGATTCTTGTTTCTTAATATGATATTTGTTATTTGTTCTTGATATATAACTGACTTTACATATGGATAGTGAATCTTTAATTCACTAATATCATTAAGAATTCTGGTAATATCTTCATTCTTAGATAAGGCGATGCTTAACTCATTCCATTTATTTATGTATTCAATCTCAACATGAGATTGAGGAGTAAGAGACGCTTCTAGTGCTTGTTTCTGTTGAATAGAATGTAGCAGAATGGGATGCGAGAACTTATTGTTTATATCACTAGGTATTCTGCGTATTTTAATGTCGTTTAATCTGTCTGTCTCTGTCATACGACTTTTTACATAGCCCAGACAAAATATTCGGTTCTCGTATTCAACAAAAATCCCACTACCCGAACTTCCTTTCATTACACGAGAAAAATCTGCACCCGTTGCAGATATCGTATTTTCTTCTACTTCATATGTGTTTGTAGATACCATCCTGGCACGAAACATACGCCCTGTTGGTTCTGAGGATGTATAACCATAGAAACATGTATTAGTACAAAACTCGTCTTTACCTAAAAATTGAATATCATTTTCATAATCAAAGCTTATCGGGAAACTATCAATATCTAGTTTAACAGATAAAAGAGCGAAATCTGTATCATCATCAGAATTGAACTCTAAAACTTCATCCACCTCTATAAAGGTTTTGCATATATGAGGAAGACTTATCTGAATACATCTCTTATCATAGAAGCTTTTGGTAGTATTATTAAGAATACAATGGGCTGCTGTTATAACATAATAAGAACCGTCATTTGCAAACAAAGTTCCTGTTCCATTTTCAATAATTTCTTCATGCTCATTAATGCAGTTAATCTTTACAGATAATGCTTGAAGTGTATCTATATCAGGGTAACAAGATGAATCTATTAATTTCTTTCGGCTCATGATATTCAAAATTTAAACATTTATCTAACTCAAAATTAAACAAAGCTTCTTCTCTATTATTAATTATAGTTTTAAGCGGATAGTTAAAATAAAAATGAATAGTACGAGAGTAATCTCTTTCTGGATGGCATAAAACATTCGCTATAGCTTCTCTATGTGGATGTTTATAACCTTTACTTCCATCAGTACTTATGATGAATTTATCACAATCTATAATATCTAATAACTCATTGCTGATATTATTAGCACTGCCATGATGAGACATCTTTATGAAATCTACTTGCAACTTATGTTCTTTACTGTATCCTCTTTCAATAAGAGACATGTATATTTCTTGCGGAAAGCTATCCCCTAATATTAATATGCTAAATGCGTCACAACGTATTAACATACTTAACGAAACCATATTTACAAGTTCTGAAGGTTTATTTTGATTGCCTAAAGTTTTACCACGTTGTGCCAATTCATGCATATCTATGTAGATATCTAAATTCGAGTTTTTCCTATTTGATAAATTCTCTTCAGAGTCTCTAAAATTACATTCTTTCTTATAATTATCAATAAAATACTTAAATAATTCTTTTCGAGGATTGATAATATCTATATCGGCAAAAGTTATAGTATCATCCACAAATCCATCCAACCGGTATGATTCCCAATCAAGTTCTGATTTTTGCGATATTGCACATAGGACATCAGCCATCTTGCTTGCTTTGTTAGAAGACAAGTTTTCTGAAGTGTCAAAATCAACATGCTTTGCACAGTTCGCCCAGATTCTTTTAACGGGAAAAGGAACATCATTTTGATGTCTCTCGATAAAGTTTTTTATTCCAACTAGATGATCATCGTCAAAATGGGTTAATATCATTAAATCAATTGGAAGACAGTTCTCCACTTCTTTTACAAAAGGGTTAAAACGTGGATTAGGAGAAGGTCCTCCATCAATAACTATGACTCCTCTTTTATCAGATTTGTTACAACACAAAATGAGTGCGTCCCCATGCTTAGCTTGTAGAACTTGTATATAAGATTCTTGGGTGTTTTCTATATTATTTGAACACATAATTTATAATTTTAACCAATGCTTTCTGAGTAACGTTTATTGCGCCTTGTTGATTTCTTATTTTTAACTTATTCCTTCGTAAAAATAATTAATAATAAATTTATCAAATGGCAAAATGTCTTTCAAATTTTCAAGAAGTTTTTCTTGACCGATAATATTAAACTGATTAATAATTTCTGATATTTCTATTGATTCATCTTCAAAATTAATCAAACCTGAATTTTGAATTTTTCTACAAATCATCCTCGGTAATCCATATTCTTCTAATTGATATACAAGTTTGGGTAAAAATGCATTTGCAGCTCTACCTATGAATCCAGATATGTCTGGAGACTCGGGATATAATAATTTTTTTAATACATTTATAATAGAAAGCGTAGAACATAAATTATACGATAAGTATCGTTCTGCTGAAAATAGGTCTTCGTAACTAATATCAGAAAGTTCAGAGTATATATCAGCAATAGAACGTTTCCAATTATCAGGCATCTTCCAAATAGCAATCTTAATAAGACGAGCCATATTATCACCAAGTAGACTTATAACATCCATTATAGGTTCGCGCCAATTATATGTGTTCGGTAAAGCTAATGCAGAATACCCATTGGGCCAATTAGGATTAGCTTTAAGTTTCTCAACTAATCGTTTTAGAATACGCGGATCGCATGACTTATACAATGGGAGCTTTCTTATCTGATTAAAATTATCAACACCTAATGTATCTGTCATATATGACTCATAGTCTTTGATTTTATTATTTTGCTCTTGATTGATCTCTATACCTGGATTTTCCGAATCTAAAGCTTCAACAACTTCTTCAGGAAAATCAATCTTTAAGGTAGTATCTTCTTGTGCAGGAGGCTCTTCGAGAAGGTAAACTTTTCCTATGAAATATTTAAACATACGGCCTGCTCGTCCAATTATATTCCTATATGTAAAATAATCAAACTTGTTAGAACCATTTTTATTAGACCATACTATGACTTGTTCAGCTTGTGTGTTTACCCCTTCTATTATAGAAGATGTAGAGATAACTGTATCTAGACCATTGTCTACTTCAAATAATTTAATTTGTATTTGACTCAATGACCTATGCATCTTACCATTATGTACACCAACACCTCTTTCACAAAGTTTACACAATGAGAAGTCTTGACCATAATTTATTTTAAGCCAATCATTAAAATCTTTAAGTAGTGTCGTCTTTTTAGGAGTCAAACTATTAGCAAGAATATCTGCAACTTTATTGATATTGCCATAACTACCAGCATAAATCAATGTCTTTGATTTGTTTTTTTGTAAGATGTTAACAAGATAACGTTTTTTAAACTCATCTCGATTTTCTCCGTTCTTTAATCTTTCATATATTTTGGCTGATTTTGTGATTACCGTTTTAAAGTCTACTAGTCTCATAAATTGCATCCCTTGAGTAAAAACATTATCTGCAATTTTATGAATATTAGGGGCCAAATAATATTTCTGACGAGATATCTTTCCTAATTCAATAATAGCACTTAATAGTGATGAGCTCCTTTCATCATCAAACATAGAACTTACTTTATAGAATTCATCCACAATGAGCATATCAATACTTTCTAATTTGCCAATATAAGCAAAACAGCGTTCTTGTGGAAAAATGAAGATGTTTCTCTCTGCCAATGTCGCATCAGTTGTAGTAATTATCTTATAATAAAGGGAGAATTTGTGCTCAATTCGACGACGTGTTTCATCAGCAAGAGCAATTGTTGGAACAATAATAACAACATTTTCAGGCTTACGGATAGCGATAAAAGCATCTATAATAAAACTTTTACCAAAACTAGTGGGTGCACTTACTGCAATATTATCTCCGGCTAAAAGTCGTTTTAGTACACGAGATTGAGCACTATGTAGTGTAACTGGTTTTTCTTCACCCACATTGGCCTTAAAGGCTTCTACGACAACTTGGTCTTCCCATAATGCTGTATTACAATCTATATATGGATATAGCCCTACCTCTCTTATCAAATGATTGACAAGAGGGGTATACTCAATTTGTTCTTTCTGTAATTTATCCAATAAATTAATCACTAAAGAACGTGCTTCCGCCTTATTGCTGTTTTCTATCAATCTATTTATTTTAGCACATTCTTCAAATATTTCAATATTATGCATCTTCAATAATTTGTTTTGCTCGTTCTACAAACCAATTCACAATTTCATCCTTCTGGGGCACAGGAAAAAGAATAAGATGAAATTGTATATCCTCATAGCCATAAATGTTTTCTTTTAATTGCCGATTATTTTGTGACATAAAAAAGCGGATGGCACGATTTAGATGGTACTCTTTAATTTCATCTAAGTAAGTGTCTGTTAACCCTGTTGCATTATAAGTTTTATCACACTCGTGAAGCAATAGAATTGGGACATGTAGCCTTTTCCTTATTTCGTCAATAGGAGTCTCTCGCCGAAGTATTGTTTGAACATTTTTCCTTACAGTAGGCTCTGTAATTACATATTCTAAATCCTTTATGCTAGTTATAATCGAATTTTCTTTCTTTATTTTATCAGTACTGATAGTATCAAAGATAGAATTTATTGGTTCATACAACCTTTCATCTGTGATATCATTGTAAAACTTTGCTTCCCCTAACCATAATGTAAAATCCCCTTTCCCGTCTAATACAATATGTACACTATCAGCTCCTTTCGCATTATCTTTAGGATTCTGCTTGTAAAATATCTTTGGAACAACAGGAAGAGCATTATAGTGATAACGCATAATGCCATATAAAACAATTTCTGCAATTTCACTACCTTTACCATTGTCTTTATCAACTAAACGAAGATTCTTAATAGACTCTGTTATTGTTGTGTATGGAGATTCCGAATAAAGATTATCCCTATCTTCCGCAGACAATCCAGTTTGGGCTATATTGTTCATCACAAACTTATGGAATTCGTTTTTTCTCCACTTCCCTTCTTCAAAACCATTTATAACAGATAATAAAAAGTCGTTCTTATCTAGATCGGGAGTCGTCGAAGTTGGATTTATTTCCCAAAGACATTTATTGATTATTATATCAAAGTTTTTTATTTTTTCCATCTTTTGTTACCTTTAAATTACTGCTTTAGACATCCAATCGGAACAATGTAAATACCATCTTCTGGACGACGATAAGCATGTTCGCCTGTTGCCGTTAATATCATCTTGAAAGCAGGGGATTTCATGCGTTCAGTGTCAATTTGGTTGGTTAATGAAGTTAAAGTTTCTACTCCTTCATTTATCAAAGTTTCGCCTCCGAGTTTGACTTCGATAAGTCCATATTGGCCATTGCGAAGATGTACTACCGCATCGCATTCTAAACCACTTTTATCACGATAATGATATACCTTTCCATTCAATGCTTCTGCAAATACACGCAAATCTCTTACACACATAGCTTCAAAGAAGAATCCCATTGTCTTTAAATCGCTCATTAAATCTGCTGGACCCAAACCTAAAGCTGCAGTTGCGATAGATGGGTCCACAAAATAGCGTGTATCAGCAGTACGAATTGCTGTCTTTGAACGAAGATTTGGATTCCAAGCTGGCATATCTTCTACAACAAAAATCTTTCGTAGAGCATTAAGATAAGAACTTATTGTATCATCATCAAGTGTGCCTGTATCGTTGTTTTTTAAATCCTCCTTTAATGTTGCAATTGATGCTTGTGTTCCCTGATGTCGGGCATATGCTCTCATCAAACGTTGTACTCGCTCTGATGCTCTTTTTACCCCGTCTACTTTAGTTATTTCCTCTTTGGTTACTGCATCGTAATAATCGAATGCCTGTTTCAATGCCGCCACATTGGGCAACCCAACAGCCATTGGCCAACCACCACGGCAAATCAAGAATGCAATATCTTGTAATCTAAGTTCATTCTTCTCCAGTATTTTATCAGGAGTAGTGAATAGATTTCCAAGACTTACTTTACCGTTTGATTCTCCCGATTCAAATAATGTCATAGGACGCATTGTCAAACAAGCAAAACAACCTGTTCCTGAATATTTTCTCTCATTTTCGGTATCTTTATCTGGAACGGCAGAACCTGTTAATATAAACTGTCCCATTTTACGGCGATGGTCAATTGTATATCTTATAGCATTCCACAGTTTAGGTACAGTTTGCCACTCGTCAATAAGTATTGGTGTATCTCCCGACAATGCCGCATCTGTATCTATTTCTAACAGGCTTTTGAAATTATTTTTTACATTAGTTCGAGCTAACAATATTTTGCTAGCTGCAATCTCCTTGGCTGAAGTGGTTTTACCACACCATTTAGGTCCTTCTATCAACACCGCTCCTTTTGCCTGCAAAGCCTTTTCAAGCAGGCTATCCATTATTCTAAGTTTGTAACCATCCATAAATCAAACTATTTACTTCCACAAAGGTAATTGAAAATTCTAATATTCGGTTATTTGGATTTATGTTTTTCGGTAATTTGGCATTAATATATTCGGTGAATAGAACTGAAACCATTGCGATTCCATTGCTAATTATTTTGTTCAAATTGACGACAAAGTTCACTCCTGCTGCTTTGCTATGCAAAGCATCGGTTGATTCCCGCCTTTTGGGGTTGGGATAAACAATCCAACACCATTTGCATTATTCTCTGTTTAATTTATAGGTATTGAATCTCATCGCAAGGGTAATAACCACTTCAAGATTGTAGAAAGCAGCCTAACTTACGAGAATTGTAAAATCGAATTAAATGTGTGGTAAAGTATTGAAAGAAAATATTTATATATGAAACATATTAGTATTAATCTCTAAAAAGGGTTTATTAGGTAAATGGTAGAATAATATATGATAAAATTCTAATAATATTACGTTCAATCCAATAATCACCTGGTGATTATACTGGACGATTTGGGAAATAGCTGTATTAGCCTTCTAATAGTGGAGCAAAAAAACAAAGCATCTTCTTGTATTTCAAAATAAAGCTTTACATTTGTAGAGTAACAGGGAATCGACTCCGCGAGATACTGCAAAATATTGTAAGAATCTGGTTAAGCAATAATGGAAGATTGCTTCTTTAACAAAATGTTGTATCAAAGATATTCAGCTATTTATCATTGGATTACGATTCTTAATATAGTCAGTATGCATTTAATCTTGAATAGGATATGAAGAAAGTCAGAAAAATAAACACTCAATAATGAGGCAGAAAAATGTGATCTTAAGTAAGATTAAAGCAGAAAGAAGCAAATCAATTAAGGAAACTAATAGAAAAAGATATGCAATGATTGAAGATAAAGAAGGGTATGCTTGTGTTGAAGCTAATGAAATTTTGTATGCAGAAGGAGACGATAAAACTTCAGTTGTCTATGTATCTGAGCAAAGGACTTTCCCTTTAAGTATCCCAATTAAAAAAGCAATAAAACAACTAATGTCACTAAATAAAATGATTACTATTAGCGAGAATTGTATTGTTAATGCGAACCATATAAGTGAATTAGGAGAAAATTATGTTGTAGTTAATGGTAAAAAATTGAAATTAGACCAAGATAGATTGAAGGATATACAAAATGAAGTTTGCATCATTAACATTTATATTAATTGTTAATCTTGTATCCGTTATTTCACGAGATTTTTCTCAGTATATTATTTGCTATGATAGAGAATTTTTCTATCTTTGATTCTGAAATAAGTGTTCTTTTATTTTATGCAAAAGCAGGTGATTTGAAGAAGTCTACTCGTTTCCAAACCGTTACCTGTCTAAAAAATAAATCTTGTAAATTCCTTATTCTCAATAAGTAATAGTAAATTATATGTCTTGATGAATGAAATGTCACCCTTTTTCTGATATGGCAGATGTCGGCAAGCTCTTTAAGGTAAGCGTTACTTTTCTGGTTCGAGATGGTCGGGAATAGGTATTACGATTCGCCTTTTCTTATGTAAAAACTTGCTATTTTCTTGGCTTGGGGAAGGAGAGGGATGAATGCGGGGTGGTTGGTCTTGGTCCTGTACAGATGGATATACATGCTTTTGTCAGAATCTGAGATGATTTGATCCTTTCTTAACCGACAGATGTCTGAGTAGGCGATGCCTGTGAAGCAGCTGAAGATGAATGCGTCACGGATGGAAGCTAGTCTGGGAATATCCAGCCGCTTGTTCATTATCCTTATTATTTCCTGCCTGTTCAGGTATTGTTTCTGGCTTTCCTCCTTCTTTATTCGGTAGGTCGAGAACGGATTGGTCAGAATAATTCCGCACCGATATGCCCATAGGATTCCTTTTCTGACCATACTCATCATCTTGGCTGTCGTATTGATTGACAGCCTGCAGTCAGTCCTGAAGAAAAGTTCCAGTTCGTGTATCATCTGCCGGTTGAACTGTTCTAGTGGCATATCTTGTCTGCCCATTTTCTTGCAGAACTCTTCAAGCCGCCTGTAGACCAGTTTATGTCTGTTGGAATGGGACATGCTGATTTGTCCGGCATGTGCCAGCCTGTCCGCATCTTTCACCTGTTTGTCAAATATCTCCAAAAGGGAAGGCGGGTTGGATCCTGTGGCCATGAAGCGTTGTTTCAGCATGCTTGCTGTAAGATGTTTCCCTTCCATTTGGGCCTGTCGGTAATGATGCTGCAATGTGGAACTTACTTTGTTCAGGTATGTATTGATGTCGTGTGCTTCTGGATTCATGTCGGAAACACGCCTGTTCTGCTTGTCCCAATGCTCATGCAGGATGGACGTTTTCAGGCTTACATCTGTGGCCTTGTTGTTGACTATGATTCGGAGCATGATTGTTGACTTACTGTCTTTTTGAAGCTTTCTACGCTTCAGATAGAAGTAGATGGAAAAACTATGTCTCATAAGAAATAAATATTAATTGTGTCCATATCACAAATGGGTGCATAGGACATGGATAAGACATAGATTATGGTTTTGAATGGACTTTAATATCTTGATTATTAATAGTTTTGAATAAAACGCTATATAAGAGGGGAATAAAGTAAATGTGTGATTTTCAGATATTTGTTAGGGTCATAGGGAGAGGTTCAAATCCGCCTGGGGCCCGAACCCAGAGCCCCAATCTGCCTAGGAGTAATTGGATGGTATGTAATATGTTTATTATCAGATGTTTGAACCTATATAGTTCGACATTGCTTACAAAAATAGGTTCAGTTCCTACATAATTTGCAGGTGAACCTTGTAGGATATTAGTATTCAACCGGATACATCAGGCAGTTGGTTGCAGGGCCTTTGAATAGCCACCTCTTTCTATCTGCATGAAGAATTTGACGTTACGGAGGTAGTGTTCTCCGGCTCGCCGGAACGGACGGGAAAAGCCGGTTATTCCCGTTTCTTTTGGGAGTTCCTACATTCCTCAGTTTTGGCATGTCCGTTCACATAAATACTGGCTTCTTCACGGAATCTTTCACGTTCCGGTGTTCCGGGTTTACCGAACAGGGAATCCATGAGTTCGTCAATATCGGTCAGAACATTTTCTTTCAAAGTTTCCTTTTTTGCCTTCATGTTCCAAAGATAGTTCTCTTGCAGGAGAATGCCAAGTTTTATGGCGCAAAATTGTGAAAAATGGTGTGATAAGGATTTCGTACTATGTGGTAATATGGGCTGAAAAGTTATATGATATAGCTGTCTTTAGCAATTATTTCTACTATGTATTTTATGATTATGAGTAGTATATTAGCTGTTATTTTTTCCAGAGAATATGATAGTTCCCTTTTTTGATTTAATCCTCTAAGATATTTTCATGAATAATATGTTATTTTCTCTTGACAGGTTGCTTTTTATAAAAATATTCTATTATAGATGACATGATTTTACTTTCTTATGATATTTTATTGAACGAATTTAATGGTCAGCTATTATATAAATATAAGTAAAATTTGTACGATTGGAATTATTCCTTTTAATAACACTTTTTGATGCGTTGTTAATTATTTTTTGATGATAGGATGTTTATGAACTACTATGCATTGATTGTGTTCGTGTTTATAGAACATTTGACTTTTTTATCTGCTTAATATTTATCAAAAATTCATTTGGTGATTATTTTATAAGCTCAGTTCTTTTGATGGTCTTACTATCGGTGCCATTGGTAACAGATATTTTTCTGATCATAATTTGCCTATGCAGTATGTGTACATCGTTGATTATCAATAGTATAGCACTCTAAAAGGTACAACCAGTAGATTGACAAGTATTTGAGAATGTGTAAGTTAGTGATTTTTAGCACCATTCTCGGCTTGTACCTCCATTTTGGAAAGTAAAAGTAAGTGTAATTTCTTGAATATCAAAATGTGCGGTACAAAAACTTGTGAAAAATGGCGTTTTTTGATGAGAAAAGGTACAAAAATGGCTCTGAAACAAGGGGGGACATTATGATTATTTTGCGAAATATTCTGTCTTCAACCAATAGGCATAAATCGGGTCCTGAAACGAGATTTCACCAGCCTTATTATCCAATATATCATTCTTGATAAGGGCAGCCTTTGAACGGAATATTGAGGTTGTTGAAGAGATTTGATAGCGATGCATCACTTTAGTCGAACTGATGGCTTTTTCTCCGGTTATAAGAGCCTTGAGGCAGTTCAAGTTGCTGTGTGGTCAGTTTGTCGGTGATTGTTATAAACAACAGACTTATGTGACAGCGGTCGCTATTTAAAAAAAATAGCCTAAGTAGCAATATTCTGAACAGAAAAGGAAGTGTTATTTCTTTTTCTGTTCAAATTATTGCTATCTTTCTATGAACAATATATTGTTTGTTATCTGTAAAATATCAGCCTTATGAATAATATAGTAGCATTTAATATCTCCAACGCCCAATAATGTGACCAAAGCAGATTTCAACAGGAATAAATTCAAAAATTTATCTCTGTAACACATCATAAAATAAAGTAAAACTACTATATTTGCATATTATATGATATGTTGAGCTATGACAAAAAGTACAATGGGTACCAAGTTGCCAAGAAAATTGGAGCAGAAGATGCTGATAGTAGGTGAGCAGATCAGGCTGGCCAGACTACGCAGGAATCTTAGTATTGCCCAAGTCGCCGAACGTGCCACCTGTTCACCTCTGACGGTTTCACGCATAGAGAAAGGTGTACCAACGGTGGCAATAGGCATTTATCTTAGGGTGCTTTATGCGCTTCAATTAGATGATGATATTCTTCTGCTTGCAAAAGAAGATGCAATGGGAAAAGCATTACAAGATTTAAGTCTTAAACAAAGGGAAAGGGCATCAAAAAAAGAATAAGATATGAAAAGACTCTATGTGTTTGCTGATTTTGATTGGTTGAAAGAACCAAGACTAATTGGAGAGCTGAGTTACGAATCACTTCGTGGCTCTGACAGCTATGGATTTTGTTATAGTAATGAGTGGTTAAAGGATTATGGTAGTTTGTTTCTTAGTGATGATTTGAATAACTATCCAGGGCAGCAATATACAGCTCCAGACAAGGATATTTTCGGATGTTTTTCTGATGCCCTTCCAGACAGGTGGGGGCGTACATTGATAAATCGTCGGGAGCAGATTCTTGCAAAGGAAGAAAAGCGTCCGGTACGTCGGCTTTCTTCATTCGACTATCTTATCGGGATTGAGGACTTTTCTCGCATGGGGGCTTTTCGATTCAAGGAGTCTATAAATGGAGAGTATATCAATGTAAGCGAAGTCCTGCGCATACCACCACTAACAGATATTCGTGAATTGATTGCAGCTAGTTCCGAAATAGAGAAAAGTGAAGATGAGAACAGGTTACCTGAAATGCGTTGGATTGCTCAACTGGTACAGCCTGGTTCATCTCTTGGCGGAGCACGTCCAAAGGCAAGTGTAATTGACGAAAACAAGATTTTGTATATAGCAAAGTTTCCGTCCCACAAAGATGATTATGACGTTGGATTTTGGGAACATTTCTCACATCTGTTGGCAAAGAAGGCTGGTGTCAATGCTGCGGATACAAGAGTAATCTCTACTAGCGACAAATACCATACTTTGCTTTCTCGACGATTTGACAGAAGGGAAAACGGTAAGCGCATACATTTTGCTTCAGCCATGACTCTTTTGGGCTTGAATGATGGTGACAATGCTAATACCGGCCATGGCTATCTGGATATTGTCGATTTCATACTTCAGAATTGTACTAATGTGGAGGATAATCTGCAAGAACTGTATCGCAGAGTTGCATTCAATATCTGCATTGGGAATAGCGATGACCATTTCCGCAATCATGGTTTTCTTCTAACTGCCAGGGGGTGGACTTTGGCTCCGGCTTACGATATGAATCCAACGCAGAATGAGTATCAGAGTCTGTTAATCAACAGCTATACAAATAAATCGTATTTGAATGAATTGCTGAATTCTTGTGAGGAATATATGCTCCAGAAACAGTCAGCTCAGCAAATCATTAGTGAAGTATTGAATGCAGTCAAGGAATGGCGATTATTGGCTACGCGACTAGGTATTGCTAAAAGCGAACAGGAGCGGTTTCTTCCTATTTTTGAGCGTCAACTCCAGTTGTATAATTTACACTAATCACAGATATAGTCTTAATTGCTTCTTTGTAATTGTTATTTTTTATGTTAAATAAGATTAAAATTCGATAAATGAAAAACAAAGTTTATTATGGCGAATATACGCTAAAACATTGGATAAGATTAATGCTTACAAGTAATATCGTTCTTCCAGCTTACCAAAGGCATTTTGTATGGCAAGAATCTGATGTAAAACGATTAATTCAATCTTTAAAGGATGGTCAATTTGTCCAACCTGTTACAATAGCGCTATATAATGATGGAGTAATCAAACAAAATATAATATTAGATGGTCAACAAAGATTAACTTCATTATTACTCGCATATCTGGGTTATTTCCCAGATAAAAAGAAATTTGAAAGTTCTAAGACAGAACAAATGGCTGGAGAAGATGATAGCGCTAATGATGAAAATACCAATTTTCAATCAGGAATTTTATGGCGTTTTTCGGAACTATTAAAATATGGACAATCAAAAGCATCCATAATAATGGAAATTATTAAAAATGATAAATATTTACCATTAACAGATACAATATTTACAAATCTTGATGATGAGTTTTTTTCAAAAAACTATCTGGGATTTTCTTATGTTATACCAGAAAGTACAATAGTAACTGATATTCAAAAAAACTTTTCACAGCTATTTAGAAATATCAACTATTTTGGGAAAAAACTCGATGCAATGGATAGTAGAAAATCTTTGTATTATCAGGATTCTAAATTAACTAACTACTTTGAAGGTAAATGTCATGATGGTAAGGATGCATTAGGAGGATTGATGATTATAGAAGATTTACAGCCATGTAAAATTGACTTCGTCAGGTATTTATCAATATTATCTCAATATTTCATTTCTACTCGATTAGATGCAAAAGATGTTATGGTCGGGTATTCTGCATATAGTTCACGGGAAAGCTATTATGCAGACTATGTCTCTTTTATTTTAGGTATAGAGCAAGAAGATCGAGTAAACAAATTTAATGGCTTCAATTTCAGTGAAATATTTCCCAATAATAATTGGCAAGAAAAATTTGAGATTTTGTATTTAGCTATACAAAAACTTAAGCGATTTATGCCTTTAAAAGATAAAAAATCATTCTCTGCATGGTATGAAGCTGATTTTTGGTTATTTGGAATCATATACTATTGTGTGTTTAAAGGGAAAAACATTAAGGAGGATTTATCTCGTTTAAATGAGGAAGGACGCAATATAACTCTTAAGCAAGAAATTGAAGCTAGTATAAATAATGCTAAAACAGATTCATCTTTTTCTAAGAATTCAAATAGATTAGGTTATGTACGTTCTCGTCTATCTACTTCTATTGCAATTTATGGTAATTATGTACAAGACTAAACATTCTGATTTTATTTTATCACCTCTATTTGATATTTTGGAAAATGCTATATCGGCATGTAGAGGTATGAGAGACAATATGGAATCGTATCCACTTTGTGAATATGTAATGCAATCATTATTCCTAAAACTAACAGGTGCACAGGAACAAAAATTAAAATGCATTTGTTGGGATATTGCTACTCATAATTACGAATATAGATACGACTTTTTGAATAAAAAAAACTATGGTGAATATTCTGATTGGAAATGTAAAAATGGTGTTTATAACGATTTGCTTGATGCTATAAAAGAAAAAAATGAGTCTTTTGAACCCAATATACTAATCAATCCTGTTTTTGTAACTGATATCTTAAATAGAATTATTCAACTATATGAGAATTCTATATTTAGTGAATGGCAGAATAAAGAACTTAATTACTATAAATTAAATTATATTCATATAATAGATCCAAAGCAAATTGGTCAAAATAGGCCGCCTCATAGTACAGGTACATATCAACTATTTCAGTCAACACTAAAAGATTTTTTTATGGAGGTTGTGTATAAACATCGCAATCGTTGTGCTCATAATACACTTTCTTATCAACTTAATAAACCTGATTTAGATGCATTTGCTGAATCAGGCTATGATTTTCATAATTATTTTTTCAGATTTTCAATAATAGTATTAATTGATAATATTTTTATTATACTATACAAACAGTATTTAAGTCAACAATCAGAAATAATTTAACATATTTGTGCTAAATGACTGTAAATAGAAAACCTTACTTAAAGCTTATATTAAACTACGTTGCAAATTTGAAGAATCAGTTCCGAATTGGGGGCGAGTAATCCCGATTCGGAACAAGTTTAATTGGATTTAGTTTGTAAGCATTCGGTAAACCACGTTGCAAATTTTGTGAATTAGTTCCGAATCGGTGCTATTCGTAGTCGATTCGGAACTAATAGTATCTATTCGGAACAAGTTTGATTGGATTTTGCCCAATTACGTGGTAGAAGTTCTTCCATATTCTTCTCATCCCTCTCATAATATGGAATTTTGCTCAGGACATCTTCCATCCAGATTCTAGGGTCTACTTCTGCTGATTTGCAGGTGGCAATCAGTGAGTACACGATGGCAGCCCTGTATGCGGATGCGTCGTTGCCGCAGAACAGATAGTTCTTTCTTCCCAAAGCCAAAGGTCTTATGGCATTTTCTATGCGGTTGTCATCAATTTCTATTCTTCCGTCGTTTACGTAGTCGTTCCTTAAAAAGCACATTTCTGCGGGATATTGTAACTAAACAGCATTCCGCAGAATTTTTCAATAAATCGCCAAAGAACCCTCATGGCTCTTTTGAAGTTATATGCAGCCGCAGCCAACAGTACATTGACTACATCTCCGAAGATACCTTTATAAAAGTTGCGTCCCAGGCGACATTCTGATTTCAGGTGCCCGATTGTCGGCTCGATTCCGGCTCGCTTGCAGAAGATGCGGTGTTTCTTTTTGCGAATATAGTAGCTGTCTTTTCGGTTGGGAACATCAGGGATTAGTATTTGAGTACCGTTTACTTCCTTCTTTCCCCTGTACCCCCTGTCTCCTGCCAATTTCTTTATTTTACGTCCTGTTATTCTTTCAACCTGCAAAAGGGATTTTTCTATTGTATGTCCGTCGTATTCGTTGCGGAACGAGCCGGCTCCTAAGATTATACCTGTCAGAGAGCGGATGATGGAAACCTT
Source organism: Leyella lascolaii (assembly GCF_900079775.1). Taxonomy (GTDB): domain Bacteria; phylum Bacteroidota; class Bacteroidia; order Bacteroidales; family Bacteroidaceae; genus Prevotella; species Prevotella lascolaii. The sequence goes on from NZ_LT556035.1 coordinate 365,704, forward strand.
GTTCCCGAACTCATACTTCTTATGCTCCTTGCCTTTGCTTATGCACTGCACCTCAGGCTCGTGCAGTGAATAAATCTTTTCCTTGGAATTGCGTTTCTGTGAAAGTACCCGTTCAAACAGAATGAGCTGCTTGTCGTATTCATGGTTTTCTTTCAGGTTGCGTCTGAGCTCCCTTACCAATCGTCCGGCTATTGTCCGCAGTTTCTTGTCTGCCTTTAAGGCTTTCGCACGATTCTTCGGATGGTTGCGGAAACGTTGGTCACGGTAAATCCTTTTAAGCACAAACGTATAGCTCTGACGCAACGGAAGGTTCAACGACCTTACAATGGACATAACCTTACGGATTATCTTTTTATGCAGCTTCTCATCAGTGGGATAAGTCACGTTCTTTTCTTGTACGGTGGAGTCGATGAAAGCAGTGTCGTAATGGTCATTGTCGTCATTTTCCTGATTGACACGGATACTTTCTGCCAGAATAAGCTCCATACCCTGCTCACCGATACGCTTGCGGAAATGAACAAGCTCGCTCGCATTGCATGGATAAGATGGAGTAAACTCCGACATGCCGCAAAAGTACTGGTAATAAGCATTCTCGCTCCACTGCTCAACAACTGACTCATCGGAAAGATTCCGTACGTGCTTTAGAATCAGCAAGCCGCACATCAGACGGATAGGCTTGGCAGGACGTCCGTTATCGGCACAATACAACGGAGTGAAGGATTCTTCAAAACGAGACCAACTGATTTTATCCGCAAGGATGTACAAGGGATGTTTCTGGTTCAACTGGTCGGACAAAGAACTGAATAAAGAGGGACTTGATATAGTTTTATTAATCATATAATCTGCAAGTTTTAGAACTTAAAGTTACAAAAACTTGCAGATATATCAAAGGAAATCAAGAACTACTTTACTGATTATCAATTCGTGAATCGCTTTTTAAGGAACGACTAATTATGGGCATACACTATTCTAAATTTTGGATAGTCAGTCTAGTTTACATCATTTGATGCATATTTTCATGTTATAGAATGGTATAGTCATATGATAGAAGAATATTTTCAAAGAGTTTATTTATATATAAAGCATTGCCCATAATAACTAAATGGCCCCCCCAAAATACATATAACGATTAGTAAAATCATCCATTATATTACTTTTTGTATTTGATGGACACTCCAAACATTTTAGTTGTTTTGATGCTCTATTAATTATGACACCTCGATGCTTATCTAAACATTTCATTTGCTTAACTGACCATTGATTCTTATCTAAAATAGAAAAAGCCTTAATCCAACTACAGTTATTATCAAATGATTTATAGTTCCATATTTTAATCCGTCCAACACTCATACAAATAAGTCTGTTAATAAGGCTTAATTTAATGGTTCCCATGCTATATCTTGGTATTTTCCCATTTTTATACGGGAGTAATAGGTCAGAGGCAACATTATATTGTTTTGCTATGTGCTTCTTAAACGATGCTCTTCGTATACGTAAGTTTCCACACCAATTAATGTCAAAGCCAACAAAAGTTATCCAAGGAAAAACATTTTCTCCTCTTTCATTCCATTCATATGGTCCTCTAGTTTTACCATTCCAAAAATCTTTCATTTTTTTTAATTTGAATGCTTCTGGATTGTGTGAAAACAATTTTGAATTATGAATTGCATTTTGATATATATTAAATGTTTCCATTACTTTATTTTTATCAACACCTATCAATATCATATCGTCACAAAAGCGGCAATAAAGAGTATCGCTCCCTTCTATGGATTTATGCACAGCTACATCTACATAATGCATAACAATATTTGCAATTAAACCAGAAAGTGCACCACCTTGTGGAACTCCAACTTTTTTTCGTCTTTGGAATTTCTTTGCATGTTCTAATTCTGACACCCATTCAATTTTACATTTCCATAATTTGTCAGAATTCTTTTTATGCCAAAATATGTCATTAGAAGACTTTTTGTTATGAATGAAAATATCTTTTCTAAAGTCAAAACAATCTACATATGTATAAAATATGCTTTTTATTTTTTTTACATCTTCTTTTAATATCGATTTTGTTTTAACGACATTATTCAGAAGCGTCGAGAAACGTTGTTTAATTATATTATGATCTATGGTGTCATAAAATTTTTGCATATCACATTCTGCCACATAAAGAGGAAGTCCGCTATGATTTTTTCTGTATTGCTGAATGTCAATTACTGCATTCAAATGTTGAAGTTCATATTTCCTTTTTACAGCTCTAAATGCATATGAACAACCATAAAATTCTTTATCTAATACTTTTGTTAAGTATTTATTTAATAAAGAAAATATGATTTTTATTTCTCTGGGAAATGAGCAGACAGGACGATAAATAATCGTATTGGTTTTATCGTCTCTTTTTTTTTCAATTACAGTAACTGTAGGCGGATTTATAATACCAGACATATTATCTGATATTTTTACTATGTAATCTGCGTAATTACACAATTTAATATACCACTCATCTTTGCACTTTCGTTTTTTAGCTTTCAAATATGTATATTTTAATCTTAATTCATTCCTTTCAATGGAATTAAGTTTGATTCTTTGTTCAGTATTTCCAATACTACACCATTTCGCTCTTGGTGGAAAAATATTATAAATACTGTTTGATATAAAACTATTTCCTTTATTGGGAATTCCACGTCTTGTTATAAATTCATTCTTTTGATCAATGCGAGACTGTTTGTCTGCTAATTTACAACGTTCTTTTATAAGAAGAAAAACAACTTTGTCTCTGTTAATAAAAATACTTGGCATAAGAAAAAGATATTACTAAGACAAACGTATATGAATATACTATTCATAATATAAGTAAGATTCAGAAGATAATCGCATTCTTACGACATGATGGTATGTACCTCTATTCAGTTTTCATGTCAAAACATACCGTAGAAGTCTACAGTCTTATCTGTCCAGCACGACACCTTTTTGCTTAGCCAAGTATATTATTGTACTAATACTACATTTACCTTGATTTTTACAATAAGCATCCCATATTAGATGTTCACTTTTTCCTTCATCATGTTTCACACCATCTAATCTACAAAAATTTAGAAATAGTTCACGACCTTTTTCTGGATGAATAGTTGAAGCTATAGAGAAAGCTACTTTTACCCAGTTTTCCCATGAATCTGTTATGCTAAGACCTCGTTTTTTTAATTTGCGGTAAATATATAACAATTCATTCTTATACAATTTGTTATTTGTGTAATGGGTAGCCTTCCCATATATCTCATTCCAATTTTTCATTTCTACATTATTGACGGTTATAGCTTTTTCTCGTTTATTAACTGCTATTTCAGAGCTTAATCTGACTATAAATGGTTCTGCTTCATTTTTTATTCTTATTTTTTCATCTGCAGACATGAAGCATAATCGAGAAATGTCAGAGCCGCTTTTATCTAATTCAATGTTATAATGCAGCAACAAAGTTACTACAAAAAAGTGAAATGCGGAAAGAAATAGTGATAGAATTGAGTTACAAGGGTTTCAGTCGTGCTTCCGATTATTCGTGAAGCCATCGCAATCACCGCTGAAGCCAAATCAGGACGCCGCTACGTTACTTGTCCGTAACCATGCCCGAAAGGGCGACAAACGGACACGGATAGCGAAACAAGGCGTTAAGGATTAGTGAGTTACTGACAACCCACGCAACAAATCCGGTTACGGAAAAAGATTGCGCCGTTCCTCCCCGTTTTGCGTACCGACAACGGACTCTTCACCAACTAATTTTGAACCTAAAAAAATTAAGGACGATGAAGAGTACATTTTCAGTAATCTACTACCTCAAGCGTCAGGTAGTGAAAAAGGACGGGACAGTACCCGTCATGGGACGCATCACGGTGGACGGCACCCAGATGCAGTTCAGCTGCAAACTGACCGTCGATCCCAAGCTGTGGGACACCAAAGGGGGACGTGTCACGGGCAGAAGCACGGCGGCACTCGAAACGAACCGCATGCTCGACAAGATGCGTGTACGCATCAACAGACATTATCAGGAAATCATGGAGCGTGACAACTTTGTCACGGCAGAGAAGGTCAAGAACGCCTTTCTCGGACTGGAACACCGCTACCACACGCTGATGCAGGTGTTCCGCCAGCACAACGAGGACTACGAGAAACAGGTGGAGGCCGGCATGAAAGCCAAAGGTACACTCTTGAAATACAAGACCGTTTACAAGCACCTGCAAGAGTTCCTCTCCATCCGCTACCGCGTGAAGGACATCGCGCTGAAAGAGCTTACGCCCGCCTTCATCTCCGACTTCGAGATGTTCCTGCGCACGGACAAGCACTGCTGCACCAACACCGTGTGGCTGTATGTCTGCCCTTTGCGGACGATGGTGTTCATCGCTATCAACAACGAGTGGCTCACACGCGACCCGTTCCGGGAGTACGAAATCAAGAAGGAGGAAACTGTGCGCAGTTTCCTGACGAAAGAGGAAATCCGGCTGCTGATGGAGGGCAGGCTGAAAAACGCCAAGCAGGAGCTTTACCGCGACCTCTACCTGTTCTGCGCCTTCACCGGCTTGTCGTTCGCCGACATGCGCAACCTGACGGAAGAGAACATCCACACCTACTTCGACGAACACGAGTGGATAAACATCAACCGCCAGAAGACGGGCGTGGTGTCCAATATCCGCCTGCTCGACATCGCAAAGCGCATCATCGACAAATACCGGGGTCTGTGCGGGAACGGCAGGATTTTCCCCGTTCCCCACTACAACACGTGCCTTGCCGGAATCCGTTCCGTCGCCAAGCGTTGCGGCATCACCAAGCATATCACGTGGCATCAGAGCCGCCACACGGCAGCCACGACGGTGTTCCTCTCCAACGGCGTACCCATCGAAACGGTGAGTTCCATGCTGGGACACAAGAGCATAAAGACGACACAGATATACGCGAAAATCACCAAAGAGAAGCTCAACCAAGACATGGAAAACCTTGCGGCAAGGTTGAACGGCATCGAGGAATTTGCAGGTTGCACCATCTAAAACAGAGAAGCCATGAAACGTGATATAATCATCATAGAGGACAACACGATCAGCGTAAACGGTAACGAGATATGGATGACCGCCACAGAAATCGCCGGACTGTTCCACACGGGCGTCCCGGCAGTGAACGCCGCCATCAGAGCCGTCCGCAAGCCGGACGTGCTGAACGACTACGAAGTGTGCCGCTACATGCGGCTTGAAAACGGGCTGCACGCGGATGTTTACTCTCTTGAAATCATCATCCCCGTCGCCTTCCGGCTGAACACCTACCATGCGCATGTGTTCCGCACGTGGCTGGTAGAGAAAGCACTCTCGAAGGAAAAGCGGCAGGCATACGTGATGTTCATACAGAACGGAAAAGCCGGGTATTGCTGATAACGCATATAAATAAGAAAAAGGAAACGGACAGCCCCGTGAAGGAGTTGTCCGTTTCCTTTTTTCATGCAGCCGCCTTATTCCATCGGCTTGCGATAGTTCGCCTCCAACAATTCACGCAACCCCGATTCAGGGTAAAGCACCTTCCCTCCCAAAAGGATAAAGGGCAACACCCTGTTGTTGCGGTACTCCTGCAAGGTGCGGCGGCTGACACGGAGCAGTTCCGCCACCTCCCTGTCCGTCAGGTAACGCTCCCCGTCCAACGGCGGGCGGTAACTTTCCAGAAAGGCGGAGAGCCATTTCGAGCCTTTGCGCATGTTCTGCACAAGGGTGGCAAGCGGCTCGTCCTCCATCGTAAACACTTCATTGTTCTCGTTCATCATCATTTCGGATTCAGTGGGTTGTGAATAATAAAAATCATTTTCCGCCGGGATAGAGCGTGCCGACAAGCGGAATGAGCCTTTTGACCTCCTCCGGCTTGTAATAGAACCTGCGGTTAATCTGCGAGTAGCCGATAAGCCGCCTGTCGCGCAAGGTCTGCAACGTGCGCGGGCTGATCCTCAACTGCCCGCAGACCTCCTCGCCCGTGAGCCACCTTTCCATCCGCCCGCCGTCGCTCCTGCGCCTAAGGGTGGCTACCTTCTCCGCGAGGGCGTTGAAGGACACCACCATCATCTCGAAGGTCTTTTTCTCGATAGATACTATTTCCATAAGCAAAACATTTCAGAGTTTGCCGCAAAGGTAACGAAGCCGCCATGAACACGCACCGTTTCCCGCTAAAAGGCAGCTTGTTGCGCCGTCTGTCCGGGTTACGGAGCCATTATCCATAAAAATCTTACGTGAGCCACGTAGTGAGCTGTTAAAGCCCCTTTGGTTTATTGCCGAATTTTGCCGCAGAAACCAAAAGAAAAGACTGAATATGAAAGTGATAACGATGGAAAGTTCCGCCTTCACCGCATTGACGGAACAGATAGCCGAGATAGCGGCACACGTGCGTGCCGTTTCCGGCGGGAGGAAGGAAGAATCCCCCGACAGGCTGCTCACCACCCGCGAGGCGGCGCACCTGCTGAACGTGAGTTGCCGCACCCTCCAGCGCATGCGCAGCGAACAGCGCATCGCCTATGTCGTGCTGCGCGGCAAGTGCCGCTACCGGCAGTCGGAAATCGACCGCCTGCTCGAAGACAGCACCATTACGGGTGATGCCGCGACCCCGGAACAGATGAAACGCAACCACACGCTGCGCACGGGCGGCAAACCCAAAGGAAGGAGGACGTAGGACATGGAACTGCTTACCCGCAACAATTTCGAGAACTGGATGCAGAAAGTTATGGAACGGCTCGACCGTCAGGACGAGATGCTGCTCTCCATGCAGCCGTCCGGCAAAGCCCCGAACCCGATGGACGGGATCAGGCTTTTCGACAACCAAGACCTGTGCATGCTGCTCCAGATCAGCAAGCGCACCCTGCAACGCTACCGCAGCATCGGCGCATTGCCCTACAAGACGCTCGGCAAAAAGACCTATTACAGCGAGGCGGACGTGCTGACGTTCCTCTCCGAACATGTAAAGGACTTCCGCAAGGAAGATATAGCCTTCTACAAGGCTCGTATCCATAATTTCTTTCAAAAATAACCATTAAAACATTTTTCAGATGGCAAAGAAAAAAGACGAAAAGGACGTGCTGGTTGTCCGTGACGAGAAGACGGGCGAAATCAGCGTGGTAGCCGGGCTGAACGCCGACGGCTCCCCCAAGCGTATCCCCGCGAAAGCGGAGAACTCGCAGAGCTTCCTGCAATTCGACCGGCACGGCGACGTGCTGGACAACTTCTTCAAGAACTTCTTCCGCCAGTGCAAGGAACCCAGCCGCTTCGGTTTCTACCGTGTCGCGGCGGACCAAGCCGACAAACTGCTGGAGGNCAGTGCAAGGAACCCAGCCGCTTCGGTTTCTACCGTGTCGCGGCGGACCAAGCCGACAAACTGCTGGAGGTTATCAAGGACTTGCTGAAAGACCCCGACGGCAACAAGGAGATGCTTGCGCCCCACAAGGTGGACACCTCCGGCTACGAAAAGAAAGTACAGGAGGAGCAGTCCGCCGAAAAGCAGGAACAACCGGAACAGAAACAAGATGACGAACCTAAAAAACAGGAAGAAATGGAACAGAAAAACGAACAGAATCAGGAAAGCCCGCAACAGACGCAGGGCAACCGGGGCTACCAGCCCATCGACGAGAGCAAGATCAACTGGCAGGAGTTGGAGGAGAAATGGGGCGTGAAGCGCGACGACCTTGAAAAGTCGGGCGATCTTAACAGGATGCTCAACTACGGCAAGTCCGACTTGGTGAGGGTGTCGCCCAATTTCGGCGGAGAGGCTTTCGAACTGGACGCCCGCCTCTCCTTCAAGAAGGACGGCGAGGGCAATGTCAGCCTTGTGCCGCACTTCATCCGCAAGGAGCAGAAGCTCGACGAGTATAAGGAACACAAGTTCTCCGACGATGACCGGAAGAACCTGCGCGAAACGGGCAACCTCGGCAGGGTCGTGGACCTCGTGGACAGGGGAACGGGCGAGATCATCCCCTCGTTCGTCAGCATCGACCGCAAGACGAACGAAATCACGGATGTCCCGGCAAACAAGGTGCGCATACCGGAGCGCATCGGCAAGACGGAAATCACCAAGCAGGAGCAGGACATGCTGCGTGCCGGGCTGCCCGTGCGTGACAAGCTCATCGAGCGCAAGGACGGCAGGAAGTTCGTCACCACCCTGCAAGTGAACGTGGAGCAGCGCGGCGTGGAGTTCGTGCCGGGAACCGGCAGGTCGCCCCGTGCCGTCCAGACGCAGGAAACGAAGAACAACCCCGCACAGGGACAGGCGCAGGGTACGGAGAATGCCGCCAACACGCAGAAGGAGCAACGCCGCAACACGTGGACTAACGCCGACGGCAGCATCCGACCCATCAGCAAATGGAGCGGCGTGGACTTCACCGAGCAGCAGAAAGCCGACTACGTGGCTGGCAAAGCCGTGAAATTAGAGAACGTGACCGACAAGCAAGGCTTCCACGCCACGATGTACATCAAGTTCAATCCGGAGAAGGGACGCCCGTACCGCTACGACACCAACCCCGACAACGCTCAGAAGGTCGCCCCGTCCAACGAGAGCCGCACGCAGGTGGCGGTGAACAGCGAGGGCAAGACCAACGAGGCTACCAAGAACCTGAAAGAACCGTTGCGGAAGGGACAGACCGCCCCGAAGGACACCGCACAGCAACAGCAGCAGGAGAAGCCGCAGAAAAGAAACAATAAGGGCATGAAGATGTAATCCGGTGTCCGCCACTAAATCCGAAGTACCATTTGTAAAATTCAAAACGACAGAAGAATATGAAGACAATCATTGCAGAAAAGCCGTCTGTGGCACGTGAGATCGCCCGTATCGTGGGCGCGACAAAGAGAGAGGAAGGATATTTCGAGGGAGGCGGCTACGCCGTGACATGGGCGTTCGGACACCTCGTGCAGCTTGCCATGCCCGACGGCTACGGCATACGCGGCTTCGTCCGTGACAACCTGCCCGTCATCCCCGACACCTTCACGCTCGTCCCCCGCCAGACCAAGACGGAGAAGGGTTACAAGCCTGACAGCGGTGTGGCGGCGCAGATAAAGGTTATCGCCACCCTGTTCAACAGGAGCGAACAAATCATCGTGGCGACCGATGCAGGGCGTGAGGGTGAGCTTATCTTCCGATACCTCTACCATTATATCGGATGCACCACCCCGTTTGTGCGCCTTTGGATAAGCTCGCTTACCGACAAGGCTATCCGCGAGGGGCTGCGCAACCTCGAAGCGGGCGGCAAATACGACAATCTCTATCTTGCCGCCAAAGCGCGGAGCGAATCAGACTGGCTCGTGGGCATCAACGGCACGCAGGCACTCTCCATCGCCGCCGGACACGGCACATATTCCATCGGACGGGTGCAGACACCTACATTGGCAATGGTGTGCGCACGCTATTGGGAGAACCGCCGCTTCACACCCGAAGCCTTTTGGCAGCTCCATATCGCAACGGACGGCTGCGACGAAGGAACAGTGAAGTTTTCCTCTTCCGAAAAGTGGAAAGAGAAAGAGCCTGCGACGGAACTGTATGATAAGGTGAAGTCGGCAGGCACAGCCACCGTCACGAAAGCCGAACGCAAGGAGAAGACGGAGGAAACACCGCTCCTGTACGACCTGACGACGCTCCAGAAGGAAGCCAACGCCAAGCACGGCTTCACGGCGGAACAGACGCTTGAAATCGCGCAGAAGCTCTATGAGAAGAAGCTCATCACCTATCCGCGAACCGGAAGCCGCTACATACCCGAAGACATGTTCGCTGAAATCCCCAAGCTGCTCGCCTTCATCGGGGCTTTGCCCGAATGGAAAGGCAAGGTGCAGCCGAAAGCGCAGCCGACACGCCGCAGTGTGGACGGCGGCAAGGTGACGGACCACCACGCCCTGCTCGTCACTGGCGAGAAGCCGCTGTTCCTCTCCAAAGAGGACAGCACCATTTATCAGATGGTTGCCGGGCGCATGATTGAGGCTTTCTCCGAGAAATGCGTCAAGGACACCGCCACCGTCACGGCGGAATGTGCCGGAGTGGAGTTCACGGTGAAAGGCAGCATCATCAGGCAAGCCGGATGGCGTGCCGTCTATGGCGGGGAGGACAAGGAAGAAACCGCCATCCCCGATTGGCGGGAAGGCGACACGCTGACGCTGAAAGGCTGCTCCATCACGGAGGGCAAGACCAAACCCAAACCGCTGCATACCGAAGCGACACTGTTGTCGGCAATGGAAACGGCGGGCAAGGACATAGAGGACGACGCATTGCGTCAGGCGTTGAAGGACTGCGGCATCGGCACGCCCGCCACCCGTGCGGCGATTATCGAAACGCTCTTCAAACGCGGCTACATGGAACGCTGCAAGAAATCGCTTGTGCCGACAGAAAAAGGGCTTGCCCTCTACTCGGTCGTGAAGACGATGCGCATCGCCGACGTAGCCATGACGGGCGAATGGGAGAAGAATCTGGCACGCATCGAGCGCGGGGAACTGCCCGCTGACACCTTCCGCAGGGAGATAGAGGCGTACACACGTGAAATCACCTCCGAACTGCTCTCGTGCGACAAACTGTTCTCCCGCAGGGATTCCGGCTGCAAGTGTCCCAAGTGCGGGACGGGCAGCATGCAGTTCTACGGCAAGGTGGTACGCTGCGACAACGCGGAGTGCGGGCTGCCCGTGTTCCGCCTGAAGGCGAACCGCACCCTTTCCGACGACGAGATCAAAGAGCTGCTCACCGACGGGCATACGAAGCTGCTCAAAGGCTTCAAAAGCAAACAGGGCAAGAGCTTTGATGCCATAGTCGCCTTTGACGGGGACTATAACACGACTTTCGTGTTCCCCGAAAGGAAAACGAGCAGGAAATTTTCAGGACGGAAGAAATAGTATTACCTTTGCCACTGGTTCAGAGTAATGAATTGTTCTTCGATACCGGATTACACTCATACTTTGGATTTAGTGGTGGCACTCGGAGGGATACCGAGTGCCTTTTCTTTCTCCTTTCCAGACGATTATCCACGTCATTACCAATCCACTAAATTCCAAAGTAATGAACAACAAGAAGAAAAACGAGGGTCAGACCGACTTTTCCTATTACGGTCTGTACCTGCTGGACTACCTCCGCACGAACAGGTTTGAACAGGCTTCCGATGATGCCTTCATCCGGGAGCGTGCCGACCGTGCCGCCGAAACGTATGAGCGTGTGCGGCTCGAAGGCTATCCGCCCGAAGGGGCGCAGGAGTTGGCGATGGACACGCTCCTGCGGGGGCTTCGCTATTCCAAGTACGCCATCCTCCGCGAAGTCGTGGAAAACGAGTTTGCCAACGAAGTGCCGGAAAAGAAACGCGAAGCCTTCATCCGAAAGCTGCTGCCGCCTGTCGGTAATGTATTCTCCGCCTATGACCTTTCGGACGACAACTTCGCCCTGTCGCCCGAATACGACCTGCTCTACACGGAGCTGACGGGAGCCGCCGTCCTTTATATCGACGAGTATGGCGTTTAACCGCAAACAACGGCTGCGGGACAACATCGAGGCGATACGGACGGCATTCATCCTTGACAGGGAACGGAGGACGGCAACCGCCGAGGAACAAGCCATACTTCGGAAGTATTGCGGTTTCGGCGGATTGAAGTGCATACTGAACCCGGCAAAGGAACTGACGGATGCCGTGCATTGGGCGAAATCGGACCTCGAACTGTTTGCCCCTACGGTGGAGCTGCACAGGCTGGTGCGTGAAAACAGCAAGGACGATACGGAGTACAAGCGGTACGTGGATGCCATGAAGCAGTCCGTGCTGACCGCTTTCTACACCCCGCCGGAGATAACCGGCACTATCGCGGATGTACTGCATGAACACGGCATACGTCCCGATCGCGTATTGGAGCCGTCGGCGGGCGTGGGCGCATTCGTGGATGCCGTGCTGGAAAACAAGCCGGACGCGGATATCATGGCTTTCGAGAAAGACCTGATGACGGGCAAAATATTGGGATACCTGCATCCAGACCAAAAGGTAAGGGTGCAGGGATTCGAGAAGATAGAGAAGCCATTCACGGACTATTTCGACCTTGCTATCTCGAACATCCCGTTCGGCGACGTGGCTGTGTTCGACCCGGAGTTCACGGGCAGCCAAGACCCGGCAAGGCGTTCCGCACCGAAGGCAATACACAACTACTTCTTCCTGAAAAGCCTTGACGCGGTGCGTGAGGGCGGCATCGTGGCGTTCATCACCTCTCAAGGGGTACTGGACGCACCGTCCAACGCGCCCATACGCGAGTATATGATGCGTAATGCCAATCTGGTGGGAGTCGCACGCCTGCCGAACAACCTCTTCACGGACAACGCGGGTACGGAAGTGGGTAGCGACCTGATTATCCTGCAAAAGAACAGCGGCAAGAAACGGGAGCTGTACGATTATGAAGAGTTGTTCGTGCAGACGGAAAAGACACCGATAGGTAGTTTCCAGAACGGGTATGTCGGCAGCATCGGCATGATTCCCCACTCGGATCTGATAAGCGGCACAGACCCTTACGGGAAACCAGCCTATAAAGTCATGCACCGGGACGGCATCGAGCAAATGGCGGAGGATTTGCGGGAACATATGGATATTGAGCTGTATAAGTTGGACAAAAAGCTGTATGAAATGCACAGCCTGCATCCGGCACAGGGGAAAAGCACGGTGACAGAAACCATTTCCACACCGGTTGTCACTCCTGAGATACAGCCACGTCATGAAATGGCAGTGAAGCCCGAAGCGGCAACACCGCAGCCGGAGGAAGAAAAGTCGGAGATAGAGCCGCGCCGCCCCGATTATTCGGAGGGCGTGCAGCTCTCCCTGCTCGACCTCTGGGGCATGACGGAGGAAGTACGCAAGCAGGAAGCACCCGCCAAGAAGAAAAAGACGGCGAAAAAGGAAAGCCCGGCAAGGCGCATGCCTCCCAAACCGCAGGCGCAGGTTACGCCGAAGGTTACGACCGCACCGCCACAGCCGTCTGCCGCACCGCCGACGGAAAGCAGGGACAGCCATGAAACAAAGCCGGTGAGTGTCGCAGCCAAAGCCGATCCGGATGATATTTACGCTACTTTGGATTGGGACACCAATCCGCCCATCAACGGCTTCTATGAAATGATGATGGACCTCACGCCGGAGCGACGCAAGGAACTTCGCAGGCTGGCGGCACAGCATCAGGAGAAACGGCAGCATGTCCCGGACGTGAAAGCCGCGCCGGAGCAGGAAACACGGCAACCCGAAACACAGCCGGAAGTTGCCGCCATTCCTGTCGCTCCCGCAACGGAAGCGGCTGCAACCTCCCTTTTTCCCGAAATGGAAGCGGAAAAACCGAAAGAGGAAGCTCCCGACCTGTCGCCGCGTCCCTACCACCGCACGCCGGAAATGCACTTGCGTGAAGGCTCGTTAGTGGCTGACAGTGGGCGTCGTAACATCGGTTATCTGAAAGACATCACGCCTTACGGCGCGACATTCCAGCCGCTTGGACTGACAGGCTATCAGAAAGAGAAGGCGTTGCTGTATGTGTCGCTCCGTGACGCATACGAGCGTCTGTACCGTTATGAATCGAACAGGCGCGAGGAAAACCCGCAGTGGCGTGAGCATCTGAACACCTGCTATGACGAGTTTGTCATGCGCTACGGCAACCTCAACGCCAAGCAGAACGTGAAACTGGTGGTGATGGATGCAGGAGGACGCGACATCCTTTCGCTGGAACGTGCGGAGGACGGCAGGTTCGTCAAGGCGGACATTTTCGAGCGTCCCGTTTCCTTCTCGGTAGAGAGCCATGCCAACGTAAGCTCTCCCGAAGAGGCACTCTCCGCATCGCTCAACAAGTTCGGCACGGTCAATCTCGACTATATGCGGGAGATAACCGACAGTACGGAGGAGGGATTGCTTGACGCCCTCAAAGGACGCATCTTCTACAACCCGCTCGTAACCGGTTACGAGATAAAGGACAGGTTCATCGCCGGGAACGTGATAGAGAAGGCGGAACGCATCGAGGCATGGATGGGCGACAACCCCGAAAACGGGCGTATGCCGGAAGTGAAGCAGGCGTTGGAGGCTCTGAAAGAAGCCGAGCCGCCGCGCATCGCTTTTGAAGACCTCGACTTCAATTTCGGGGAACGCTGGATTCCGACGGGCGTATATGCCGCCTACATGAGCCGTCTTTTTGACACGGACGTGAAAATCGCCTACTCCGCAAGCATGGACGAATTTTCGGTGGCGTGCGGCTACCGCACCATGAAAATCACGGACGAGTTTTTAGTGAAGGGCTATTACCGGAACTATGACGGCATGCACCTGTTGAAACACGCCCTGCATAACACCTGCCCGGATATGATGAAGTCCATAGGAAAGGATGAACACGGAAACGACATCAAGGTACGCGACAGCGAGGGCATACAGCTCGCCAACGCCAAGATTGACGAAATCCGTAACGGGTTCTCGGAATGGCTGGAAGAGCAGTCGCCGCAGTTCAAGGAACGGCTGACGACGATGTACAACCGCAAGTTCAACTGTTTCGTGCGCCCGAAATATGACGGCTCACACCAGACCTTTCCGGACCTCAACCTCAAAGGGCTGGCAAGCAGGGGTATCAAGAGCGTCTATCCGTCGCAGATGGATTGCGTCTGGATGCTCAAACAGAACGGCGGTGGCATCTGCGACCACGAAGTCGGTACAGGCAAGACGCTGATAATGTGCATTGCAGCGCATGAGATGAAGCGTCTGAACTTGGCGCACAAACCGATGATTATCGGGCTGAAAGCCAATGTCGCGGAGATTGCCGCCACCTATCAGGCGGCATACCCGAACGCGCGGATTCTCTATGCCTCGGAGAAGGACTTTTCGACCGCCAACCGCGTGCGTTTCTTCAACAACATCAAGAACAACGACTATGATTGCGTCATCATGTCGCACGACCAGTTCGGCAAGATTCCGCAGTCGCCGGAGTTGCAGCAGCGCATCCTGCAAGCGGAGCTTGACACGGTGGAGGAAAACCTCGAAGTCTTGCGGCAGCAGGGCAAGAACGTATCGAGGGCGATGCTGAAAGGTCTGGAAAAGCGCAAGCACAACCTTGAAGCGAAGCTGGAGAAGGTGGAACACGCCATCAAGTCGCGCACGGACGACGTGGTGGACTTCAAGCAGATGGGCATCGACCATATTTTTATTGACGAATCGCATCAATTTAAGAACTTGACTTTCAACACGCGGCATGACCGTGTGGCTGGTTTGGGCAACTCGGAAGGAAGCCAGAAAGCCCTGAATATGCTTTTTGCCATCCGCACCATACAAGAGCGCACGGGTAAGGACTTGGGGGCGACGTTCCTATCCGGCACGACCATCAGCAACTCGCTGACGGAACTGTACCTGCTCTTCAAGTACCTGCGCCCGAAGGAACTGGAACGGCAGGATATCCGGTGCTTTGACGCATGGGCGGCTATCTTCGCCAAGAAGACGACCGATTTCGAGTTCAACGTGACGAACAACGTGGTGCAGAAGGAGCGTTTCCGCTACTTCATCAAAGTGCCGGAGCTTGCCGCCTTCTACAACGAGATAACCGACTACCGCACGGCAGAGGATGTGGGTGTGGATCGTCCGCACAAGAACGAGATACTGCACCATATACCGCCCACGCCGGAGCAGGAGGACTTCATTCAAAAACTGATGCAGTTCGCCAAGACGGGCGACGCCACGCTGCTCGGTAGACCGCCCCTGTCGGAAACGGAAGAGAAGGCAAAGATGCTGATCGCCACCGATTACGCACGGAAGATGGCTCTCGATATGCGCATGATAGACCCGAACTACGAAGACCACCCCGACAACAAGGCTTCCCACTGTGCCAAGACGATTGCGGAGTATTACCATAAATACGACGCGCAGAAAGGCACGCAGTTCGTGTTCTCGGATCTGGGGACGTACCAGCCGGGCGACGGGTGGAACGTGTACAGTGAGATAAAGCGGAAGCTGACGGAGGACTACGGCATACCGGCAAGCGAGGTGCGCTTCATTCAGGAGTGCAAGACCGACAAGGCGCGCAAGGCGGTGATAGACGCCATGAACGCCGGAACGGTGCGCGTGCTGTTCGGTTCCACCTCCATGCTCGGAACGGGCGTGAATGCGCAAAAAAGGTGTGTCGCCATCCATCATTTGGATACGCCTTGGCGACCGTCCGACCTGCAACAGCGTGACGGACGGGGAGTCAGGGCAGGCAACGAGATTGCCAAGCATTTTGCCGGGAACAATGTGGATGTCATCATCTACGCGGTGGAAAAGTCGCTGGACAGCTACAAGTTCAACCTGCTGCACTGCAAGCAGACGTTCATCTCGCAGCTTAAAAGCGGGGCGATGGGCGCGCGTACCATCGACGAGGGGGCGATGGACGAGAAATCGGGCATGAATTTCTCGGAGTACATGGCGTTGCTCTCCGGCAATACCGACCTTTTGGACAAGGCGAAACTGGAGAAGCGTATCGCATCGCTTGAAGGGGAACGCAAGTCGTTCAACAAGGGCAAGCGCGATTCGGAGTTCAAGCTGGAAGCCAAGACGGGGGAACTGCGTAACAACACGGCTGTCATCGAAGCCATGACGGAAGATTGGAACCGCTTTCTTTCCGTTGTGCAGACGGACAAGGAGGGCAACCGCCTGAATGCGGTCAAGGTGGACGGCGTGGATTCTACCGATGAAAAGGTTATCGGAAAGCGTTTGCAGGAGATAGCCAAGAACGCCACTACGGGCGGGCTGTACAAGCCTGTCGGGGAACTTTACGGCTTTCCGATAAAGGTGGTAAGCGAGAGGATACTCAAAGAGGGGCTGGAGTTTACCGATAACCGCTTCGTGGTGGAGGGAAACTACAAGTACACCTACAACAACGGGCATCTGGCGATGGCTGATTCGGTAGCCGCCGCACGTAATTTCCTGAACGCATTGGAGCGGATTCCGTCCATAATCGACCAGTACAAGGGAAAGAACGAGGTGCTGGAAAAGGAAGTTCCGCAGTTGCAGGAGATAGCGGGCAAGGTATGGAAAAAGGAGGACGAACTGAAACAGCTTAAGTCCGAACTTGCCGCACTTGACCGAAAGATACAGCTGGAACTTGCGCCGCCTACGCAGGAAGCCGACGAAAAAGAAAAGGATGGACAGGAGGTCAAGCCTGTTTCGGAAGGTGTACGGAGCATATCGCCACAACAAACTGATGATGCACCGCAGATACGCAGCCCGGTGAATGAGCGAAATCCAACGGGCAACATCATTGGCGACCATGTCATCATCGGACGACCGGGTTTTCAGTTAAAGAATAAAAACCGATCGAAAGGGATAAAAATTTAAAATTAGGAATTTTATATAAAATATTAATAGGGGCTATCCAAAAGGTCTAAAAGTAAATCATATCCCCTCTGCAAGTATCTGTAGGAGAGTGATTGCAAGACTTTCTTTCTTTTTGGGCAGCCTCTATTAAATTTATTTGCTCTTTCTTGATTTATGTTTATAAACATTATACCAAAAACATTCCAACTAACCTTGTTTATGTTTTGTCAGCCACCATTTGCACAACCATATTTGACTCCCAAAGAGAATGAATTCGATAAGATAACTTGCTGCATACCCACAATAAGGGGCTAAATAGAATACGAATGGGAAATAGATAACAGCACCGACAACAGATTGCGTTATGTAGTTGGTTAAACTCATTTTACCATAAAGCTGTAATGTGGAAACCGCTTTATTTGACACATTCCTTATGACACAATAATATGAACGAGAATATTTCTACAGAATCATCAGTAAAACAGAAAAAAATACTAATTTTGTTTTTGATGATCCTTCCAAAAGGAATTAGAAAAAATGTCTAATTCTAACTTATAGAGGAAAAAGCAACAATTAAATATTAAAGAATAAAAGATACGAAAAATATGACGCCAAAAGAGATACTACAAAAATGGATTGACTGCTTCAACGCCGCCGATGCAGTCGCTTTGGCAAACTTATACGCTCAGGATGCCATAAACCATCAAGTCGCAAACACCCCAGTTATAGGAAAAACAGCTATCCATGAAATGTTTGTAAATGAATTTGCAACCTCAAAAATGGTTTGTATTGTTGAGCATATATTCGAGGATGGAGAATGGGCTATCATGGAATGGAAAGATCCGCTCGGGTTGCGAGGATGCGGATTCTTTCATGTGCAAAACGATAAAATAGTTTTCCAAAGAGGTTATTGGGATAAGCTCAGCTTTCTCAAACAGCACGGTTTACCCGTAGAGAATAGTGATGAAAATCCAAACACATAACACCGTCCGATATGGGAATCATCATTCATTCTTTAGAGTCCGTTTCTTTCAAAGATTTGTATGCGGCATTCTCATCTGCATTCAAAGATTATGATTTCTCTTTGAATGCGGATGAATTGCGACGCATGCTCGACCGACGAGGATACAATCCACAACTATCTTTCGGAGTATTTTTCGAAGGACGGCTGATTTCTTTTGTGCTTAACGGAACAGGCATGTACAACAACATCTTGACTGCCTATGACACAGGGACGGGAACCGTACCTTCATTCCGGGGATTACACCTAACCCAAAAAATATTCACTTTCAGCCTCGAATTGATATGTCAACAAGGAGTTCGGCAATATGTACTGGAAGTTTTGCAACACAATCACAAAGCAATAAAAATATATCGCAAATTAGGCTTTGAAACACAGAGAAATTTCAACTACTACTCTGCCAAACTGAGCGATATTGTTCCTGTATTGCAAGTAAACCATACCGCATGTCGCATACTCCCATCGGATTTAAAAAACTGCCTTAACCAAACGGCCTGGTTCGATTTTCATCCTTCATGGCAAAATGACAGGGCTTCACTGGAACGCGGAATCGACAATTTGGACATATTGGGAGCTTATGAAAGAGAAGAACTTGTCGGATTTGTTATCTTTGAACCGGCATCTGGCGATATTTCATCCCTCGCAGTTGCAAAAGATTACCGGCGTAAAGGAATAGGCAAGTCTTTGCTTAAAAGTGCTGTCAGTCATTTTCAAAGCGATGTACTCAAATTTACTAATGTTGATTGCGATTGTGAATCAGTCACTGGTTTCTTGTCATCATTAGGACTTACCCCAAAAGGACAACAGTTTGAAATGGTCAGAAAAATTTAACCTACATTTATATGAATAGCCCTCATCATCAAATAACAAATTAATAATACCAAATAAAAATACGTATAGATTAAAAAAGTTCTTTGTGCTTTTGTCAGGGAACTTTTTTTTCGTAAATTTGCGTTCAATTATGCGGCAGTAATAATATACATATTAATACGAGTTAAGAATCCTGTAGTTTTCTACATGCTACGAGGAGGTATTAAAAGGTGCGTTTCGGCAATGCATCTATTGTAGTATATTATTGCTTAATCAAATGAACATTATAAATTTAGGAATTCTTGCTCACATTGATGCAGGAAAAACTTCCGTAACCGAAAATCTGCTATTTGCCTGCGGAGCAACGGAAAAGCGCGGCAGTGTTGATAAAGGTGACACCATAACGGACTCTATGGATATNTCCTGTAGTTTTCTACATGCTACGAGGAGGTATTAAAAGGTGCGTTTCGGCAATGCATCTATTGTAGTATATTATTGCTTAATCAAATGAACATTATAAATTTAGGAATTCTTGCTCACATTGATGCAGGAAAAACTTCCGTAACCGAAAATCTGCTATTTGCCTGCGGAGCAACGGAAAAGCGCGGCAGTGTTGATAAAGGTGACACCATAACAGACTCTATGGATATAGAAAAACGTAGAGGAATTACTATTCGGGCTTCTACGACATCTATTGTTTGGAATGGTGTGAAATGCAATATCATTGACACTCCGGGACACATGGATTTTATTGCAGAGGTGGAGCGGACATTCAAAATGCTTGATGGTGCAGTCCTCATATTATCGGCAAAGGAAGGCATACAAGCACAAACAAAGTTGCTGTTCAAGACTTTGCAAAAACTGCAAATCCCGACAATTATATTTATCAATAAGATTGATCGTGCCGGCGTAAATCTTGAGCGTTTATATCTGGACATAAAAACAAATCTGTCGCAAGACGTCTTGTTTATGCAAACGGTTGTCGATGGAGTCGTTTACCCGATTTGCACCCCAACAGATATAAGGGCAGAACACAAAGAATTTGTATGCAACCATGACGACGATATATTAGAACTATATTTGGCGGATAAAGAAATCTTACCGGCAGATTATTGGAATGCGATAATCGCTCTTGTGGCAAAAGCCAAAGCCTATCCGGTCTTGCATGGATCAGCAATGTGCAATATTGGCATCAATGAGTTGTTAGACGCCATCATTTCTTTTATATTTCCTCCGGCATCAGTCCCCAATAGACTTTCAGCTTATCTTTATAAAATAGAACATGACCCCAAAGGGCATAAAAGAAGTTTTCTAAAAATTATTGACGGAAGGCTGAGACTTCGAACCGTTATAAAAGTCAATGATTCTGAAAAATTCATCAAGATTAAAAATCTAAAAACCATTTATCAGGGCAAAGAGATAAATGTTGATGAAGTGGTTGCTAATGATATCGCAATTATAGAAGATATAGAAGAATTAAGAATCGGAGATTATTTAGGTGTTAAACCTTGTCTGATTCAAGGATTATCTCATCAGCATCCCGCCCTCAAATCTTCTGTCCGACCAGACAAGCCCGAAGAGAGAAGCAAGTTGATATCCGCTCTAAATGTATTGTTTATTGAAGACCCGTCTCTGTCCTTTTCCATAAATTCATATAGTGATGAATTGGAAATCTCGTTATATGGTTTAACCCAAAAAGAAATCATACAAACATTGCTGGAAGAACGATTCTCCGTAAAGACCCATTTTGATGAAATCAAGACTATCTACAAAGAACGACCTAAAAAGAAGGTGAATAAGATTATCCATATCGAAGTCCCTCCCAACCCTTACTGGGCCTCCATAGGACTGACTCTTGAACCTTTACCGATAGGGTCAGGGTTGCAAATCGAAAGTGAAATCTCCTTTGGTTATCTGAACCATTCTTTTCAAAATGCCGTTTTTGAAGGAATCCGTATGTCTTGCCAATCGGGATTGCATGGATGGGAAGTGACGGATTTGAAAGTAACCTTTACTTATGCCCTTTATTATAGTCCGATAAGTACCCCTGCRGATTTRAGACAATTGTCTCCTTATGTCTTCAGGTTGGCTTTGCAACAATCAGGAGTGGATATTCTCGAACCGATGCTCTATTTTGAGTTACAGATACCACAAGTAGCAAGTTCCAAAGCTATTACAGATCTGCAAAAAATGATGTCTGAGATTAAAGGTATCAGTTGTAATAATGAGTGGTGTCTTATTGAAGGGAAAGTTCCATTAAATACAAGTAAAGACTATGCCTCAGAAGTAAGTTAAGCCGTGTGGGTATCAAATAACAAAAGGCGGTTATTCTGATAATACCCGTATGGAAGAAAAGGATAAACTTTTATTCATGTTTGAAAAATCAGTATCATCAAAATAATGGAACGATCCAGGAATTTCTATAAGACAATACGGTTGGGGTATATACTTATCTCCGTTCTTATCGGATGTATAGCATATAATAGCTTCTATGAATGGCAGGAGATAGAAGCATTAGAACTTGACAATAAAAAAATAGACGAGTTCCGAAAAGAGATAAACAATATCAATATTCAAATGATAAAATTCTCTCTATTTGGTGAAACAATACTGGAATGGAACGATAAAGATATCGAACATTACCATGCACAGCGTATGGCAATGGACAGTATGCTCTGCCGTTTCAAAGCTACCTATCCGGCAGAGCGTATAGACAGCGTACGCCATCTTCTCGAAGATAAGGAACGGCAGATGTGCCAAATCGTGCAGATACTTGAACAGCAACAAGCCATCAACGATAAGATACCCCGTCAAGTACCCGTAATCGCGCAGAAAAGTGTGCAAGAACAACCCAAGAAACCTAAACGAAAAGGATTCTTGGGCATCTTCGGCAAAAAGGAAGAAGCGAAACCAACTGTGACTACCACGATGCACCGTTCCTTTAACCGGAATATGAGAACCGAACAACAGGCGCAAAGCCGTCGCTTATCGGTTCATGCCGATAGCCTTGCCGCACGAAATGCGGAACTTAACAGGCAACTGCAAGGACTGGTTGTTCAAATAGACGGGAAAGTACAAACTGACCTACAAAAGCGGGAAGCCGAGATAACAGCCATGCGGGAACGGTCGTTCATTCAGATTGGGGGCTTGACAGGGTTCGTTATACTGCTACTGGTCATATCATATATCATCATACACCGAAATGCCAACCGCATCAAGCGATATAAACAGGAAACCGCAGATTTAATTGAGCGACTGCAACAAATGGCAAAGCGAAACGAGGCACTGATAGCCTCTCGCAAGAAAGCCGTTCATACCATTACCCATGAATTACGTACACCACTGACGGCAATAACGGGTTATGCCGGACTGATGCGGAAAGACTGCAATACGGATAAAACCGGGACGTATATCCGAAACATTCAGGAATCTTCTGACCGCATGCGTGAAATGCTGAACACCCTGCTGAATTTTTTCCGGCTGGACAACGGCAAGGAACAGCCTAATTTCTCCGCATGTAGGATTTCCGCAATCACACATACGCTCGAAACGGAGTTTATGCCAATCGCCATAAACAAAGGACTGACTCTGACAATACATTGCCACAAGGATGCCTTTGTATGTACAGATAAGGAACGCATCTTGCAAATCGGGAACAACCTGCTGTCCAACGCTATCAAGTTCACGGAGAACGGCAGTGTTTCTTTGCGGGCAGATTATGATAACGGTCTGCTGAAACTTATCGTCGAAGATACGGGTACAGGTATGACCGAAGAGGAACAGCAACGGGTATTCGGGGCGTTTGAACGTCTGTCAAACGCTGCCGCAAAGGATGGCTTCGGATTAGGTCTTTCCATTGTTCAGCGTATTGTGACAATGCTCGGCGGCACAATCCGTCTGGAGAGCGATAAAGGCAAAGGTAGCCGTTTCACGGTGGAAATCCCCATGCAGACAGCCGAGGAACTACCGGAACGGATAAATCAAACACAGGTTCATCATAACCATACATTCCACGATGTGGTTGCCATCGACAATGACGAAGTGCTGCTCCTGATGCTGAAAGAAATGTATGCACAGGAAGGGATACACTGCGATACCTGCACCAATGCTGCGGAGCTGATGGAACTGATACGAAAAAAGGAATACAGCCTTCTTCTGACGGATCTGAATATGCCGGATATAAACGGTTTCGAGTTGCTGGAACTGTTGCGCACTTCCAACGTTGGCAATTCAAGGGATATCCCGGTAATCGTGACAACCGCTTCGGGCAGTTGCGGCAAAGAGGAACTTATAGAACATGGATTCACAGAATGCCTGTTCAAGCCGTTCTCCATATCTGAACTGATGGAGATTTCAAATAAATGCGCCATGAATGCGGCACAAAATGAAAAGCCGGGTTTCACCTCCCTGCTATCCTACGGCAATGAAGCCGTCATGCTGGAGAAATTGATAACGGAAACAGAAAAGGAAATGCAGTCGCTCAGGTATGCGGAACAACGGAAAGACCTTCCGGAACTGGACGCCCTAACACACCACCTGCGCAGCTCTTGGGAGATACTCCGTGCCGACAGACCGTTGAGGGAACTTTATAAACTGATTCATCACAATGGCACACCTGACGACAAAGCAATAGGCAATGCCGTAAGAGCTGTGCTGGATAAGGGTTCGGAGATAATCCGGCTGGCAAAAGAAGAAAGGAAGAAATACAACAATGGATAAGATAAAAATCATCGTGGTGGAGGACAACATCGTGTATTGCGAGTTTGTCTGTAACCTGCTGGCACGTGAGGGATTCCGTACCGTGCAGGCTTTCCACCTCTCGACAGCGAGGAAACTTCTGCAACAAGCCGCTGACGGGGACATCGTGGTTTCAGACCTGCGCCTACCTGACGGCAATGGTATCGACCTGTTGCGTTGGATGCGCAAAGAGGGTATGACGCAGCCGTTCATCATCATGACCGACTATGCCGAAGTGCATACGGCGGTTGAAAGTATGAAACTCGGCTCGCTGGACTACATACCCAAACAACTCGTGGAGGACAAACTCGTGCCTCTTCTCCGTACCATACTGAAAGAGCGGAATATCGGGCGGAGCCGTATGCCCGTGTTTGCCCGTGACGGTTCCGCCTTCCGGAAAATCATGCACCGGATAAGGCTGGTAGCACCAACCGACATGAGCGTACTGATATTCGGAGAGAACGGCACGGGCAAGGAGCATATCGCCCACCATCTGCATGATAAAAGCAAACGTTCCGGCAAGCCGTTCGTGGCTGTGGACTGCGGATCGTTAAACAAAGAGCTTGCTCCATCGGCATTTTTCGGACACGTCAAAGGCGCATTCACCGGTGCGGACAGTGCCAAGAAAGGATATTTCCATGAAGCCGAAGGCGGCACGCTGTTTTTGGACGAAGTGGGCAACCTCGCACCGGAAACCCAACAGATGCTTCTGCGTGCCATACAGGAGCGGCGATACCGCCCCGTTGGTGACAGGACGGATAGAAGTTTCAATGTCCGTATTATCGCTGCCACCAACGAGAATCTGGAAAAGGCGGTCAATGAAAAGCGTTTCCGGCAGGACTTGCTGTACCGTCTGCACGACTTCGATATAACCGTTCCGCCGCTGCGTGATTGTCAGGAAGACATCATGCCGCTGGCAGAGTTTTTCCGCGAGATTGCCAATAATGAATTGGAGTGCAAGGTTAGCGGATTCAGCTCCGAAGCACGGAAAGCGTTGCTGACCCATTCATGGCCGGGCAACGTGCGCGAGCTTCGGCAGAAAATCATGGGCGCGGTGTTGCAGGCACAGACGGGACTTGTCACGAAAGAGCATCTGGAACTTGGGATAACCGAAACAACCTCTATTACCGGCTTCTCCCTACGCAACGATGAGGAAGATAAAGAGCGGATTCTGCGTGCTTTGAAGCAGGCTGACGGGAACCGGAAGGTCGCTGCCGAATTGCTTGGAATAGGCAGGACAACACTCTATAATAAACTGGAAGAATATGGATTGAAGTATAAATTTGAGCAACCATAGCCCGCAATTCGCTGAAAATGGCTATCTTTGCATGACATATTAGAAGGTAACGGCGACTGGCAGAGCCTTTTGCCGCCTATATATAACATAAGACCGCAAGGCGTTTCGAGCGAAAATCTGGTAAATTGACACTACGGAGACGATTGCGTGATGCTTATGCTATGCCTACGCATAGCGTGCATTCACGTACTCTCCGTAAAAGGCTTTACCAGAGCCGTCGCTCGAAAGTAGTGTGATTTGCACGCTACTTTTTTGTCCTTGCCCAACGAAAGGAAACGATAATGGGTAAAGTACAGATTCTTGCCGTCCTCACGATGGACGGTTGTCAAAGCTCCGAGTTATGTTGCAAAGCGTATAAGGAACTGCGCCTTGAAGATTGCGGCATCAATAAGATAAGGGAAAACGCCCTTTATCATATCACACCGGATTATTCCATATCTATGCTTGACGAATGGCGGAAATCCACAACAGACATCTGCTATCTGGCAGAAGTCACTCCTGAAAAGGCGGACTACATCAACGGGCTGCTGCGTATGCGTGTGGTGGATGAAATCATACTTTACACGATTCCTTTCATTGCCGGAACGGGAAAGCGTTTCTTCCAGTCCGCCTTGCCACAGGGACAATGGACGCTGACCTCACAGAAGGTGTACCGCAACGGAGTGGTCCGCCATATCTATAAAGCGTGCGTTTGATGTCCGGAAAGTGGACGAATGTTCAGTAAATGAACACTTTAAGCTGAATACAATTCCTGTCGGATAAATAAATTGAGAAATTATCACACTGAAATCCAGCACCTTGCAGAGAGCGTGCCGGATTTTTTCTTTTATGTACACGCTTTTTGCCAATCATATTCATGTGCGCATACCGAAAAACAGAGTGTAAAATTTCAAAATTGACAGGACATGAATTATTTCTTATTGGCGGAAACCGAGTTCTTCCGCCGTATAAACGAAGCCGGGGACTGCAATATGGAAACGGCATACACGGCTTTCGCCACGCAAGTGATCGAACTATGCAGCGGCAATGTGGACACCAACCGCACCATCATTGCGCTGGCTTACATTGAAATCGAGTTGCAGCACCATCCCGTGCGCAATCTTCCCGAAGAAAAGAGGGAGGTTGCAGCCTACATCAGCAAGGCACTCTCTTTCGTGAGGAAGATGCAGAAGTTCCTTGCCGCTCCCCAAGTGCCACCACTAATCCCCATCCGTACATCCTCCGACAACACAACCGAAAATCCCGCCTCACCCCTGCAATGGACGGGCAACGCCATCGACCTCGTGGAACTTATCTACGGCATCAACGAGATGGGCTGCATCAACAACGGCAACATGCCGCTCAAACAGCTGGCCCCGCTTCTCTACAAGATTTTCGGGGTTGAATCAAAGGACTGCTACCGCTTCTATATAGACATCAAACGCCGGAAGAACGAAAGCCGCACCTATTTCCTTAACAGAATGCAGGAGAAACTGAACGAGAGAATGCTCCGCGACGAAGAAATGGAGCGCATGAGAAGATAAAAAATATCCATTATAAATAAAAAGACAGGATGCATGTATTCCTGTCTTTTTAGTTTATATTTGATTACATACTAATTAGTTCTATATGAAACCTTTCAATCCGATAAAGATAAACTGCAAAACATTATGTCTGGGAAATAATAGAACAATTAGTGCTATTAGCATTTATAATTACTACGAACGATGAAACAACTACTTTAAGATTGATCTATAAAAATCGCCACTTTGCAGTTTGTTTTTTGTGTAAAATTCGCCAATTAAAAAATTATGATTATCTTTGCACTATAATTCATAAAGGTATGGAAACAGTAAATAGAATACTTCAAGAGAAGATTACTGCACGAATCGCGCCCAATAAAGCAGTATTAATTTTTGGTGCCCGCCGTGTTGGTAAAACGGTAATGATGCGTAAAATTGTGGACAACTATTCAGGTAGGACTATGATGCTCAACGGTGAAGACTACGACACATTAGCACTTTTGGAGAATCGCTCAATTGCCAATTATCGACATTTGCTGGATGGTATTGATTTGCTGGCTATTGATGAGGCACAGAACATACCACAAATCGGTAGTATTCTGAAGTTGATAGTTGATGAAATACCGGGAATAAGCGTCTTGGCAAGTGGTTCTTCATCATTCGATTTACTGAATAAGACTGGTGAACCGTTGGTAGGTCGCAGTACGCAATTTTTACTTACTCCTTTTTCGCAACGGGAAATAGCACAAATAGAAACCCCTTTTGAAACTCGTCAGAATCTTGAAGCCCGTTTAATTTACGGTTCATATCCTGAAGTAGTAATGATGGAGAACTATGAACGTAAAACAGACTATTTACGCGATATTGTAGGTGCATACCTGCTTAAAGATATCTTAGCAATTGACGGCTTAAAAAATTCGAGCAAGATGCGCGATCTGCTTCGATTGATAGCTTTTCAGTTGGGCAGTGAAGTTTCTTACGATGAGTTAGGTAAACAGCTCAGCATGAGCAAAACAACAGTTGAAAAATATCTTGACCTCTTGGAGAAAGTATTCGTTATATATCGTCTTGGGGCTTACTCGCGCAATCTTCGCAAGGAGGTGACGAAAGCTGGGAAGTGGTATTTCTATGATAATGGCATTCGAAATGCTATTATAGGTGCTTTTTCACCATTGGCTATTCGGCAGGATGTTGGTGCATTGTGGGAGAACTATATCATCGGAGAGCGTCGTAAGGCGAATTTCAACGAAGGGCTGCATAAGGAGTTCTATTTTTGGCGTACTTACGATAAACAAGAGATTGATCTTATCGAAGAGAATCCTAATAATCTGACCGCATTGGAATTTAAATGGGGGAACAAGATGCCGACTGTTCCAAAAGTATTTCAAGAAGCATATCCACACGTAGAGTTTCATGTGGTGAACAGGGAAAATTATTTAGAATTTGTGTAATGTAAAAATTTATAAGAGTATGTATTTAAGCCGGTTGCATATTAGTAAGTTTAGAGTATTCGATGATATCACCTTGTATTTCAAGAATGGTATAAATATACTGATTGGAGAAAATAATTCGGGAAAAACCGCAATTATAGATGCCTTACGTATATGTCTCGGATGCGGTAAACCAGATAACTTTATTTATGTGCAAGACGGAGATTTACATGTTAATCCGGAAAATCCTTCAGAAATCAACACAGTCATACAATTTGACTTGATATTTGAATTTGGAGATGCGTCAATTGAAAGGGAATGTTTCTATGATTTCATATCACAAGATAAAGACAATCCTGACAAGCAAACGATACAGTTGCATTTGAAATTCATCCAAGAAAATAATGGGAAGAAAAAATATTTCAAACGAATAATATGGGGTGGAGACAACGAAGGGCAGCAAGTACCTTATGAATCTTTACAAGAAATCTTTTATACCTATTTAAGTCCACTAAGAGATGCCGTAAGTTGTCTGCGACCTTATTCATATGACAATAAAACATCGCAGTTATTCAACCAACTTACAAAATATGACAAAGGCAACGAAAGCATACCTCTGAATGAAGAAAAGAAAAAATCACTTGCAAAAAATCTATACCAAATCTTCGAGAATGATGCTTATGATTGGAAACATATTTTAACTACAGGAAAGAGCAAAGTTAATGAGCATCTTGAAGGTACAGGAATAACTCTAAAACATCCTGATATAGAAATGCGCTATGTAGGCCGAGAGTTCTCGGATGTTGTACGTGGTATCGAATTAAAATGTCCGGTTTATAAAACAGTCGAAGCCGGACAAGAACAGAAATACTTTACCCTATCTCAAAATGGTTTAGGTGAAAACAATCTTATTTTCACATCCGTTGTCTTAGGAGATCTTATCAACAGATGCGAAGACCATGCTTTGGAAATCTACAACGCTTTACTTGTGGAAGAGCCCGAAGCACACTTGCATCCACAGTATCAGAATACTTTCTTCGAGTATCTAAATGAATTACAAAGCAAAGGACTTCAAGTATTTGTAACATCGCACTCACCGACAATTACGGCTAAATCGGATGTCAATAATATTTCCATTTTGCAACGTAAACAAAGTATTATACAGTCATTTTCATTTGATGAATTATCGGAAGATGATTATCCGAAAGAAAGTAAACGACATTTGCGAAAATTCTTGGACACGACAAAAGCTCAATTATTTTTTGCTAACGGAGTGTTGTTGGTAGAAGGTGTCGCAGAAGCGATTATTATACCCATTCTCGCAAAGAAATTCTTGACCGAAAAAATCGACTTGTGTAAAAGTGGCATTGAATTAGTCAATATCGGAGGTGTCGCATTCAATCATTTTGGGTTATTATTTAACAATGATGATGAGAGAAAGCGACTATTGTCGAAATGTGCGATCATTACAGACAGCGATCCCAAAGACAATGGAGATATATCTGACAGAGCGCAAAAAGCAAAGGATTTAGAGAAACATAACCTGAAAGTATGTTTGGCTACACACACTCTTGAGCATGATTTATTCGAACAATCTGAGCGTAACAAAGCTATAATGCGAGATGTATATCGAAAAATACATGCTCAAACAGATGATTTAAGTGGTGATTTTAATGTCTCTACTTTAATGAAAAAACTCAAATCTAATAAAGATAAAGCGGAATTTGCATTACAACTTTGTGATAGATTAGAAACCGAAGTAGCGTTCGATGTACCTGATTATATAAAGGATGCTATTTTGTTCATAGCCCCTTCAGAATAAAAGTATGGATATTCAATTATCAGCACAACAACAAGCTGTTGTAGGTTGCAACGAGCCGAGAATTGTCGTGAAAGCCTGTCCGGGAAGTGGAAAGACTTTCTCTGTGGCTGCGCGTATGGCAAAACTTTTACGAGAGAATAATTTATCGAGACACCGAGGAATTGCAGCCATATCTTTTACCAACACTGCATGTGAGGTTATACAAAAAGAACTTAAAGAGACATTCGGTTGTCGAAATATAGGTTATCCTTCATTTATAGGGACGATTGATAGTTTTATAAATACTTACATATTTCTGCCTTATGCCCATTTAGTTATGGGATGTGATTGTCGTCCTGAAATAGTAGGAACCGCATTTAATAAATGGTTTGATTATGATCCGACCCAAACAAGATATATTAGGGGTAAGCACGGTGAACGAATAATTACATCTCGTGATACCAACTACTATTTCGATCTCATATCATTTGGGCTTAATGACCAATTATTGCGATTAGCCCCATATCAGTCATATCATTTCGGAAAAGCGGATTGGGATAATCCCAATAAGAAAGATGGTTCACCTAAAAAGATTATATCTGAATTGAAAGAGATGAAATGGAAACATTTCAATGCAGGCAAGTTCAATCAGGCAGATGCGATATATTTTACATTCAGAATATTAGATAAATATCCTTCAATAACACAAAATCTTGTCCGTAGATTTCCTATATTGATAATTGATGAAGCTCAAGACACAACAGAGTTGCAAATGGCTATAATTGATAAATTATCTCAATATGGAGCGGAATCTATTATGTTGATTGGGGATCCTGACCAAGCAATTTTTGAATGGAATACTGCCAGTCCACATTTATTTATGGAAAAATACAATAATCCAGATTGGCATTCATTGGATTTGTCGGAAAATAGACGTAGCTCCGAAAAAATATGTCAATTAGCTAATCGTTTCTCAGGAAATGAAATGTGTTCAATAGCAAGTGACAAGGATTACACAGACGAGCCATGTATTAAAGGGCATCTCGACACGCCGGAATCTGTCAATCAAATTACGAATCATTTCATCGAAAAATGCAATGAGATGGGATTGGATGAATCTGAATATGCAGTTGTATTTCGAGGACAAAAGTTTGGCGAAACAAACTTTGGATTAGTAAACAATGATAGCTCATCAAGACAGAATAGTCCGTGGATAAACGGACACTACGGCGTTAGAGATATTGTATATGGAAAATATTTGATTGATCATGGAAAATATACTGACGGACTATCTCTTATAGAAAAAGGTTGCTATAAAATAACAAAGCGAGTACGGTATGTTCCCGCAAGTACAATACGAAAAGAAATAGGGGAAGTAGGGTTTAGAAGACATAGAGCAGAAATGGTTGAGTTTATTCAAAAATTACCTTCAACGAATAATACACTGTCTAATTGGATTACGGAACTTCAACAAACGGGCATAAATCTAACTGTTGATTTGGGCAAGGCGAATGTCCGTATTGAATCGCTTTTTAGAACAGTAAATCATCTCTTTCGGCAAGAGCGACCTTACCTGAAAACAATTCATTCGGTAAAAGGCATGACATTGGAGGCTATTTTAGTATTTCTATCTAAAAAAGCTGTCAGCACGAACTATGCAACGATTTTGAATAATCCTGCAAAGTATTCTGTTGACAATAATGAAGAACTCCGCATTGTGTATGTTGCATGTACACGACCTAAAAAAATGTTATGGATAGCCGTTCCATCAGACGATATCGATTGTTGGAGAAATAAATTGTTCTAAGCAAAAACAGATGATGCGATATTGTTTGCCATCATCTGTTTTTTGCTTTATATTTAACTACTTGGTAATAATATGCTTATAACGGGGCAGAACAAGGTATCAAACTTGTCCCGCCCGTTTCCGTTACCGACTGCCTCCTGTCGGCTATTTCTGCTGCAACAGATGTTTCAGATTTTCGTCATTAGCGATGCGTTCCAACTCTTCCTGAACAATCTGTTTCACCTCCTCCTTGATGCGCCTGTAATTCGCCTGCACTGTTTCCTTCATGCAGTCTTTGCCATCCTCGTCCGTGAAGTCGGTAATGATGGGTATCGGCTTGTAGGCTTTCTCCTCGCGTTTCACCTTCTCGGCATCCACGACAATCTCACAGTGGAAAATCTTCTGCTCGATACGCTCGTTGAAGTTGTCGGACACCGAACCGACAAACATGCCCTGCGTCAATCCGGAAATCTTGCTCGGCGGGATAAGCGCGTCCATCTGCGTGTTGATGGATGTAGAAACGTCCTGCCGGTTGATAGAGATAGACTGCCGTTTTTGCAACACCTTTCCGAACCGCTCCGAAAGCGTCTTGGCGGTTTCGCCCACCACCTGACCGGAGAAGATATTTCCGACAGTATTCATCACGACTTTGGCTTCTTTATCGCCATAGTCACGCACCAACTGGCTGAAATCCTGAAATCCCAGACATACGGCAACCTTGTTGCTTCGTGCGGTGGCGATAAGGTTGTCCAGCCCCTTGAAATATATCGTCGGAAGCTCGTCGATGATAACTGACGACTTCAACATCCCTTTCTTGTTGATGAGCTTCACGATACGGGAATTATACAGACCGAGAGCCGCCCCGTAAATGTTCTGACGGTCCGGATTGTTGCCCACACAGAGGATTTTCGGCTCTTCGGGATTGTTGATGTCCAGCGTGAACTCGCTGTCCGACATCACCCAATAGAGCTGCGGGGAAATCATGCGTGACAGTGGAATTTTCGCCGATGCGATCTGCCCCATCAACTGCTCGGCAGCCCCTCCGAGCCATGCGTCCATGAACGGTGAGAGATAGTTCTCCAGTTCGGGATAAGAGGTCAGAATCGGGAAAATATCCTCATAGCGGCGGTTCAGGAACTCGATGGCATGGGGGAACGTGCAATACTTGCCGTTCTGAAAAATTTTAAGATACCAGATGATAGCCGCGAAAAGGATGATGGGCGATTCCACAAAGAAGTCGCCCTGCTTCTGCACCCAACTTTTATTTAAGTTGAGCATGATGGTGTACGCGCTCTCGTAAGCGTCCGTGATGTCCTCCATGAAGTCCGGGTGAATGGGATTGCAACGGTGCGAGCGTCGCGGGTCGTCGAAGTTTATCACATAAAACTTCGGCTTCACCTTGTACCCCTCCGGGTGGTTGAGCAGATGATTATAGGCAATCGTGGACAAGTCACTGAATTTGAAATCATAGACATACATCGAGAAGCCCTTCTCAATCTGCTGCTTGATGAAATTGTTTACTACCGCGTATGACTTTCCGCTGCCCGGCGTACCCAACACGATGGACGCACGAAACGGATTCACGACATTGATCCAGCCGTTGTTCCAACGTTTCCTGTAATAAAAGCGTGTGGGCAGATTGACCGAATACTCGCTTTCGATAAGCCGTGTTTCCTGCATGAAGCTCTCGTTCTCGTTGTTGAACACGTCATCCATGAGGTTATGCTTCAACAGGCGGCTCATCCACAGACCGCCCATCAGCAGGCATACATAGCCCGTGCCTACGGTCAGCACGTAAAGCCCCGTCACCGCTTCAACCGGCAGCGGCAATGCCAGTATCCACCAATTGAGGAAGAACAGCACGAACCCTGCGGCAAGTGCCGTCCAGATTCTTCCCCAAGTGATTTTCTCTCCCTTCACACCCTTTGTCCCCAGACAGGACAGGGCAAGCAGGAGAACGGCAAACAGTTTCGTGTAGAGGATGGAACGGAACAGCCCCGCCGTGCGGTCGAAGTTCATCAGGATTCTGTCCACCACGCCGATGTCCACGCCCCATAGCCGTATGGCTTCATAGCAGAACCAGTACACGTTCATGACCACTAAAATAATACTCACGGCACGCAGAAAATCCATGATTTTCGCCAATGCCCTCAAATCGTCTTCTTGTTGTGACATAGATTGAAAATTTTTGATTGTTGATACCTCGATTACATTCCCAAGCCCTTGCGCCTTTTCTTTTTCTTCTTGCGCTGCATCGCCCGGATAAAGGCTTCCTCCTCGGCATCCACTGCCGGACCTTCGGGAGTGAGCAGACCGACACCGCCCACCGTGTCCTCGTGGTCGGATGCGGTCTGTCTGCGCATATCCTCTCCTGTTTCCACCGGAACGGACAGCGGAATCGGCGGCTGTCCGGCATAAGGCAGCGTGAAGTGTTCCTGCAAGGCGTTGGCGGAAAGCTCCTTGCCCATGCGCGAGCCATTCAGCACGCAGCCCGTGCGGTGGTCGATGAACGTGGCTCCGTAGATGCGTCCTTCCTCCGTATAGCGCAGCACGGTGTCGATACCCTTCTCCCTGAGCCGCGAAACGAACTTCTCCTTGTCATACGTGCCTTCAAGCACGGAAAGGACGGCGCGTTTTGTCATGTCGGCGAGTTTCCGGTCCTTAATCTCCTGCTTGGAACGGGCAAACTTCTTCTGCACGGCTTCATAGCCGGCGGACTTCCCGAAAAGCGAGGACTTGAACGGGTTGCCCGTCTTATTCCCGGCATCATCGGTGACGGAATAGACCAGCCCGTGATACTCGCGTCCGCGCACGTTTCCCCGCGCTTCCTCCACCGTCATATTATATAAGGAAAGGAGGGCGCGGTATTCACCCATCGTCTGGAAACGGTACTGTCCGTTCAGAGCCTTGACGGTATTCCCGATCTGCCTCTTCACGTCGCCCGCCGAAGCGTCCACCTTGCGCAGCGGGTTCTCTATCCGTTGATTCTTACGTTCCGCCGGGTGCAGCCCGTACTTTTGTTCCAGTTCCCGCCGGATGCGGTCGCTGCGACGGAAAAGGAAATCCTGATTGAGCCGCCTGCCTTTCTCATCCACATTGATTGTCACGATATGCAGATGGTGGCGGTCTATGTCCTCGTGCTTGACAACAAGGTACGGCTGGTTGCCGTAGCCGAGTTTCTCCAGATACTCGCGTGCGATGTCCTGCAATTCCGTGTCGGTCAGCACGTCGTCGGGATGCGGGTTGAGAGAGATATGGAGTACCGGTTTCTCCACCCTCGTATGCTCCGGCATACAGGCAAGAAAGCCCTCCATCGCCTTGCGTATGTCCACCGTCCCCGTGCCGTCATTGTAGATGCGGTTGGTGGTGAGCAGACGCCCTTTCGCCTCGTTGATCTTTTCCCCGTTGTAGGCAAGCGCGCCGTACAACGACTTTCCTACACTGATTTTTGCGACCATTTCGCCTCCATTTCCCTTGAAAGTTCCACAATCTGACGGCTCAGTTTCACGAGTTCGACGGTCTGTTGCTCCAGCTTGTAGAGCAACGCCATCGCCTTTTTCTCGGAAAAATGCAGCCTGAGTTCCTTCACGACTTGGTTGTAGTTCGTGCCTACCGCGCGGAACTGCGCATGGAAATCGGACAGTCTGGTGTAGTAATCCACCAGCGTCCTGTCCACTTTCAGCACCCTGAACGGCTGCCCGAAGAAGTGCGCCTTGATGAAAACCGACTTGGCGTAAACGCCCGACTTCTCGAACATGGCGAGGAAACGGTTGTGTTCCTCCTCGTTGAAACGGACGGTGTAGCGGAACACCGCCGGATCAAGTTTGGGATTTCTCCCGGTCTTGTTTCTTTTCTCTTTCATATAAACTTTGGATTTAGCGGATGGACGGCATAAGCCGCCGCTTCTTGGCACAGACACCGCAGGTTTGAAAGGCTTCCCGACTTCGGAGAGGAAGCCCGCCCCCTGCAAGGGCAAGTGCTTTTCGTGGCTGCTCAAAACGTTTTGAGCGGCTGAAAAGACATCTTGCTATGTTCAGACGAACATAAAAATCCGTCGGGGACGGATTGGGGGAATACCTTTCAAACTCCGGGCTGCGCCACCTGCGGCGAACCCTGCCGTTCGGGTGCAAAGTTACGCCCTTAAAGCGGTATCGGACAGAGGCTTGCCCCGGACAATCAGTGCCAACCGGCGCAACATGCCGCCACTTGCCGGGGAAGTGGTGCGGATTCAAAAATATCCTTGTTTATTTGCAGCATGATTCAAGAAACGAACGATTTGAAGATATGAAAAATGAGGCTTTCAAATACCCGGCAAACCGCTTCGGCGGCTATTTGCCAGACCGGATACCCGAACCTTCGGATGCCCGGCTTTCCAATGACGCGGTGATTCACGGATTCAATGACTTCATGACGCAATGTCGTCATTCACCAGTTATCCGAATCCCTGCCTCACCGTTGAAGCGGATACGTGACGAACCGGACAGGCGGAGATTCGCGGACGCGGATATACATGTCACCGATTCCGTATCGGAGCAGGAAAACAATTCATCAACCATTAAAACCAACAGAACCATGAGTAATGAAACATTCGTTGCATTCGCAACACAGAAAGGGGGCATCGGCAAATCCACCGTCACGGCACTTGCCGCCAACTACCTCCACAACGTGAAAGGACACAATGTCGCCGTCATAGACTGCGACGCCCCGCAGCACAGCATACACGGGTTGCGTGAGCGTGAAACGGGACTTATCGGCGGGAGCCTCTATTTCAAGGCACTCGCGTGTGACCACTTCCGCAAGATAAGGAAGAACGCCTACCCGGTCATCGCAAGCGACGCCCTTAACGCCCTCGATGATGCCGAAAGGATGCTTGCCGAAGAAAAGGTGAAACCCGACGTCGTGTTCTTCGACATGCCGGGAACCCTGAAAAGCAACGGCGTGGTCAAGACCCTCTCGCAGATGGACTACATCTTCGCGCCCATGAGTGCCGACCGTTTTGTCGTGGAAAGCACCCTGCAATTCGCCGTGATGTTCCGCGACAACCTCATGACGACGGGACAGGCGAAAACAAAAGGGCTGTACCTCTTCTGGACGATGGTGGACGGCAGGGAGAAGAACGGGCTTTACGACCTGTATGGGGATGTGATAGCCGAGATGGGGCTGCCGGTGCTGTCCACCCGCCTGCCCGACAGCAAGAAGTTCCGGCGCGACCTCTCGGAAGAGCGCAAGAGCGTGTTCCGCTCTACCATCTTCCCGATGGATGCGTCCCTGCTGAAAGGGAGCGGCATCCGTGAGTTCTCGGAAGAGATAAGCCGTATCATCAGACCTCAATAATCATGGGCAGCAGGAAAGTGAACACCGAAGGCATTGACGAGGAACTGTTGATAGCCTCCATCGGCAGACGCAGGCAGGACGGGACCCTGTACCACGCGCAGGAGCCGCCCGCACCTGCTCCCGAAGAAGAAAGCGTCCCTGAAACGGAACCGCCGCCCGTGCAATACACGGCAAAGGAAAAACCGCAGAGGGACACCGTCCGCCGCAAACGGCAGGAGGACGACTATTCCGGGCTGTTCCTCCGCCGCAACGAGATAAAGACGCGCCAGTGCGTCTATATCAGCCGCGACGTCCACAGCAAGATTCTCAAAATCGTGAACGACATCGCCGGGCGTGAAATCTCGGTAGGCGGCTACGTGGACACCGTGCTGCGCCAACATCTGGAACAGCACAAGGAGAAAATAAACGAACTGTACAAGAAACAACGTGAAGACTTGATTTGAATATGGAAAAGAACCAGAAAAACAGAAGTCCGCAGCATGACGGCGGCGGTATGCTTGCCCAAGTGCAGGCGAGTGTGGAAATCCTGTCCCCCGTGCCGTTATGCGGCAAATGCGGTGAGAAGGACTATGAACGGCTGTTCATCCGTGAAGCCGAAGTGAAGGCACGCGAGGGAAAGATGGCGTATGTGCGCCCGGAGTACCACGACCGCATCATGCGCATCACCCGTGTGATCGGGCATGACCGGCTGTCGCTGTCCGCCTACATCGACCATGTGCTTACGCACCACTTCAACCAGTGCGAGGAGGCGATAAAAAGCCTTTACGCCCGGAATTACGACGCAGTATTTTAACCCTCAAAAAAGAGAACGTGCATGAGTGAAACAATAAGCATGACTGATATTCTGCTGACCGTATCGGTCGGCTGCAACCTGTGGTTCCTGTTCCTGCTCCTTTATGACAGGATCATGGAAACCAGACTTGTCCGCTTCCTCAGAAGCATAGCCGGAGTGTGGCGGTCGTTGGGCGGCACGGCGGCAAAGCCCGAAGCGGTAAGGGAAATACCGCCCGCAGACACCCCGGACATCATCGGCAAGAGCCGTTTCAGGATGGCATCGACCCGGACAACCGCTGCCATACCGACGCAAGAAGCCGCCACTTCGGAAAAAGGCATTGAGCTGACGGAGGAAGAGGCTACTTTTGACGACGGAAACACGGAAACCGTGTCCCGTCCCGCCCAAATCCCGGAGGATAAACTCGACGAAACCTTCACGAGCCTCACGCCTTCGGAACTGGAGTTCGGGGAGGACGAGCCGGAGGAAGAAACGCCCGACGCGCCGAGGGCATCCGGAAGCAGCTTCGACGAGATAGACGATGCGGTCAGAACCGCCAAGAACCCGGAAGCGACAACGACGGAACGGGAGCGGGCGGCAAAGGTCTTCACCGACATGGAAGGGACGGAGCTGTACGAGAAGCTGATGACCGGCTCGTCTGAAATGAGCATCCGCATCAAGGGGCTTATCGAAATCCGGCTGAAGAAACCGAAAAAGGATTTTGTCGTCCCGGACAATATTGAGGACTTCGACATCCGCAACTATGTATAACGACTAAAAAAGAATGAAAATGAAAACGTAAGACGGCATCACCCACGCGCACGGCGGTACAAGGTACAGCCGGTCCGCAACGGACACACCCAAGTCCGTAGAAACAAACGGGCAACCCACTAAACCAAAGAAAAGTAACCGAGTATCAACCGCCCGACAAAGGACCATCCACCCTTTTGACGGCACAAAACAAGAACAGTTTATGAACAAGAACAACAGACAGAAACTTATCCTCTCAGCGGCACTTCTGGTTGCCGTAACCGCCTCCGCCTTCGCGCAGGGGAACGGCATCGCGGGCATCAACGAAGCCACCTCTATGGTGAGTTCGTACTTCGACCCCGGCACGAAACTCATCTACGCCATCGGCGCGGTAGTCGGGCTTATCGGGGGCGTGAAAGTGTACGGGAAATTCTCGTCCGGCGATCCCGATACCTCCAAAACAGCGGCAAGCTGGTTCGGAGCGTGCATCTTCCTGATTGTCGCCGCCACCATCCTGCGCTCATTCTTCCTTTAATAAACCAATGTATGGCTGAATACCCGATAAACAAGGGTATCGGCCGTCCGGTAGAATTCAAGGGCTTGAAGGCTCAGTACCTCTTCATCTTCTGCGGAGGTCTGCTGGCTCTCTTCGTCCTGTTCGTCATCCTCTACATGGTCGGCATCGACCAGTGGGTATGTATCGGCTTCGGCGTGGCATCGTCTTCCGTCCTCGTGTGGCAGACCTTCGCACTGAACGCCCGGTACGGCGAACACGGACTGATGAAATTAGGGGCAACAAGGAGCCATCCCCGATACCTTATCAACCGGCGGCGGATCACCCGATTATTCAAACGGAAACGAAAGGAAGAAACGACATGAGGAATACATCCAAAATGACAACACTGGAAAACAAGTTCCCGCTATTAGCGGTGGAGCAAGGCTGCATCATCTCCAAAGACGCCGACATCACGGTGGCTTTCGAGGTGGAGCTGCCGGAGCTTTACACCGTGACGGGCGCGGAGTACGAGGCGATACACGGCTGCTGGTGCAAGGCGATCAAGGTGCTGCCGGACTTCTCCGTTGTCCACAAGCAGGACTGGTTCATCAAGGAGAAGTACAGACCGGAGTTGCAAAAGGAGGACATGAGTTTCCTCTCACGGAGCTTCGAGCGTCACTTCAACGAGCGACCGTACCTGAAGCACACGTGCTACCTCTACCTAACCAAGACGACGAAGGAGCGTAACCGGATGCAGAGCAATTTCAGCACGCTGTGCCGGGGGCATATCATCCCGAAGGAGCTGGACAAGGAAACCGCCGCGAAGTTCATGGAGGCTGCGGAACAGTTCGAGCGCATCATCAACGACAGCGGCTTTGTCAGGCTGCGCCGCCTCTCCACCGACGAGATTGTGGGGACGGAAGGCAAAACCGGACTGATAGAGCGTTATTTCTCGCTCATGCCCGAAGGCGATGCCACGTTGCAGGACATAGACCTCTCGGCACGGGAGATGCGCATCGGCGACAACCGCCTGTGCCTGCACACCCTGTCCGACGCGGAAGACCTGCCCGGCACGGTGGCTACCGACACCCGGTATGAGAAACTCTCCACCGACCGCTCGGACTGCCGCCTCTCCTTTGCATCCCCGGTGGGGCTGCTGCTCTCCTGCAACCACATCTACAACCAGTACGTGATTATCGACAACAGCGAGGAGAACCTTCAAAAATTCGAGAAGTCCGCGAGGAATATGCAGTCGTTATCCCGATACAGCCGGAGCAACAGCATCAACCGCGAGTGGATAGACCGATACTTGAACGAGGCGCACTCCTACGGTCTGACCTCGGTGCGGGCGCACTTCAACGTCATGGTGTGGAGCGACGACGCGGAAGAGCTGAAGCACATAAAGAACGACGTGGGCAGCCAGCTGGCAAGCATGGAGTGCGTGCCGCGCCACAACACCATCGACTGCCCGACACTCTATTGGGCGGCGATGCCCGGCAATGCTGCGGACTTTCCGGCGGAAGAGAGTTTCCACACCTTCATTGAACAGGCGGTGTGCCTCTTCACGGAGGAAACCAACTACCGCAGCTCGCTCTCGCCCTTCGGCATCAAGATGGTGGACAGGCTCACGGGAAAACCGCTGCACCTCGACATCAGTGACCTGCCGATGAAGCGGGGCATCACCACGAACAGGAACAAGTTCGTATTAGGTCCTTCGGGTAGCGGCAAGTCGTTCTTCATGAACCATTTGGTGCGCCAATATTACGAGCAGGGCGCGCATGTGGTATTGGTGGACACGGGAAACTCCTATCAGGGATTGTGCGAGATGATACGGCGCAAGACGGGCGGCACGGACGGCGTGTATTTCACCTACACGGAGGAGAAGCCCATCAGCTTCAACCCGTTCTACACCGACGACTACGTGTTTGACGTGGAGAAGAAGGACAGCATCAAGACGCTGCTGCTGACGCTCTGGAAGTCGGAGGACGACAAGGTGACGAAAACCGAAAGCGGGGAATTGGGCAGTGCCGTGAGTGCCTACATCGAGCGCATCAGGGCAGACCGGAGCATCGTGCCGTCGTTCAACACTTTCTACGAGTACATGCGCGACGACTACCGCAGGGAACTGGCGGAGCGTGACATCAAGGTGGAGAAGGAGGACTTCAACATCGACAACATGCTCACCACCATGCGGCAGTATTACCGGGGCGGACGCTACGACTTCCTGCTCAACTCGGCGGAGAACATCGACCTGCTGGGCAAACGGTTCATCGTCTTCGAGATTGATTCCATCAAGGACAACCGCGAACTGTTCCCGGTAGTGACCATCATCATCATGGAAGCCTTCATCAACAAGATGCGGCGTCTGAAAGGTGTGAGAAAGCAGCTTATCGTGGAAGAGGCTTGGAAGGCTCTCTCTTCGGCAAATATGGCTGACTACCTGCGCTATATGTACAAGACGGTGCGCAAGTATTTCGGTGAGGCAATCGTGGTGACGCAGGAGGTGGACGACATCATTTCCTCACCCGTTGTCAAGGAGAGCATCATCAACAACTCGGACTGTAAAATCCTGCTCGACCAGCGCAAGTACATGAACAAGTTCGACCAGATTCAGGCGTTGCTCGGACTGACGGAGAAGGAGAAGTCGCAGATACTCTCCATCAACATGGCGAACAACCCCTCACGGCTCTACAAGGAGGTGTGGATAGGCTTGGGCGGCACGCAGTCGGCGGTCTATGCCACCGAGGTGAGCGCGGAGGAATATCTGGCGTACACCACCGAGGAAACGGAAAAGGTGGAGGTGTACCGTCTGGCGGAGCAATTGGGCGGCGACATCGAAGCCGCCATCCGGCAGCTTGCCGAAAGGCGGAGAAACAAGAACAATCAATAAACCAATCATCAACAAAAAAAGAAAAGCGTATGAGCATATCAAAAATTAAAATGCTGCAAGTCAGCAAGTGTTTAATCGGACTGGCGGTCATGGTGCTGCAATCCTGCGACGTGGCGGAGAACCGCCGCGACTTGCTGTGCGGGAAATGGGAAAGCGTGGAGGGCAAGCCCGACGTGCTTATCTACAAGGAGGGCGAAGCCTACAAGGTGACGGTATTCAAACGGAGCGGCATCCGCCGCAGGCTGAAACCGGAAACCTATCTCTTGCAGGAGGAGAACGGCAACCTGTTCATGAACACCGGCTTCCGCATCGACGTGGCGTATAACGAAGCCACCGACGTGCTGACCTTCTCACCCAACGGGGACTACGTGCGTGTGAAGCCGCAGCCGGAAACTCCGGCAGAAAAATAAGAACCGCTAAAATCCAAAGAAACATGAGAACAAGAATAACATTCGTCATCTGCCTGTGCCTGCTTTTCGCGGGCAGGGCTTCCGCCCAATGGGTCGTGAGCGATCCGGGCAATCTGGCGCAAGGCATCATCAACGCCTCGAAGAACATCATCCACACCTCGAAGACCGCCACGAACATGGTGAACAACTTTCAGGAAACGGTGAAAATATACGAGCAGGGCAAGAAGTATTACGACGCCCTCAAATCGGTGAACAATCTGGTCAAGGACGCCCGCAAGGTGCAGCAGACCATCCTGATGGTGGGCGACATCACGGACATCTACGTGACCAGCTTCCAGAAGATGCTGCGCGACGACAACTTCACGGTGGAGGAACTCGGAGCCATCGCCTTCGGGTACACGAAGCTGCTGGAGGAATCCAACGACGTGCTGACGGAGCTGAAGAACGTGGTGAACATCACCACGCTCTCCATGACGGACAAGGAGCGCATGGACGTGGTGGAACGCTGCCACTCCAAGATGAAACGTTACCGCAACCTCGTGAGCTACTACACCAACAAGAACATCAGCGTGAGCTACCTGCGTGCGAAGAAGAAAAACGACCTTGACCGCATCATGGGGCTGTACGGCAGTATGAACGAAAGATACTGGTAGCCTATGGAGTTCGACAACCTTCACCAGATTCTCCGCTCGCTCTACGAGCAGATGATGCCGCTGTGCGCCGACATGGCGGGCGTGGCGAAAGGCATCGCCGGGCTGGGCGCGCTCTTCTATGTCGCCTACCGGGTATGGCAGTCGCTGGCGAGAGCCGAACCGATAGACGTCTTCCCGATGCTCCGTCCCTTTGCCGTCGGTCTGTGCATCATGTTCTTCCCTACGGTGGT
Source organism: Leyella lascolaii (assembly GCF_900079775.1). Lineage (GTDB taxonomy): Bacteria > Bacteroidota > Bacteroidia > Bacteroidales > Bacteroidaceae > Prevotella > Prevotella lascolaii. Next base: position 408,916 of record NZ_LT556035.1, read on the forward strand.
GCTTGGCACGATAAACAGCGTCCTCTCGCCCGTCGTGCAGGGTACGGCGAAACTGCTCGAAACGCAGACTTTGGACATGAACAAGTACCGTGAGCAGAAGGACAGGCTGGAATACGAGGCGATGGTGCGCAATCCCGAAACCGCCTACCTCGTGTCCAACGAGGAGTTTGACAAGCAACTGGAGGAATTGGGCTGGTCGCCCTCCGACATGGTGACGATGGCGGGGATGTATATCGACCGGGGGATGTACAAGATGAAGAAGGGCATCCGCGACTTCTTCCGCGAGATACTGGAACTGATGTTCCAAGCCGCCGCCCTCGTGATAGACACCATCCGCACGTTCTTCCTCGTGGTGCTGGCGATACTCGGTCCGATAGCCTTCGCCATATCGGTGTGGGACGGCTTCCAAAGCACGCTCACGCAGTGGATATGCCGCTACATTCAGGTCTATCTGTGGCTGCCCGTGTCGGACATATTCAGCACCATACTCGCCAAGATTCAGGTGTTGATGCTCCAGAGCGACATCGAGCGCATGCAGACCGACCCCAACTTCTCGCTGGATTCCAGCGACGGGGTGTATATCGTGTTCATGATAATCGGCATCATCGGCTACTTCACCATTCCGACGGTGGCGGGCTGGATCATTCAAGCCGGGGGCATGGGCGGCTACGGGCGCAACGTGAACCAGATGGCGGGACGCGCCGGAAGCATGGCGGGCAGCGTGGCGGGTGCTACCGCAGGCAACATGGTCGGACGTGCCGGGAAACTGCTGAAATAATCAATGTGCAATTATAAACGGAAAAAGTAAAATGGAATTCAAGTCACTCAAAAACATCGAATCATCGTTCAGGCAGATACGCCTGTTCGGTATCGTCTTCCTCTCGCTGTGCGCCGTGATAACGGTATGGAGCGTGTGGAGTTCCTACCGCTTCGCGGAGCGGCAGCGTGAAAAGATCTATGTGCTGGATAACGGCAAGTCGCTGATGCTGGCACTCTCGCAGGACCTCTCGCAGAACCGTCCGGCGGAAGCGAGGGAGCATGTGCGCCGCTTCCACGAGCTGTTTTTCACGCTCTCGCCCGAAAAGAGCGCGATAGAACACAACGTGAAGCGTGCGTTGCTGCTGGCGGACAAGAGCGTGTACAACTACTATTCGGACTTCGCCGAGAAAGGGTACTACAACCGCATCATCGCCGGTAACATCAACCAAGTGCTGAAAGTGGACAGTGTGGTGTGCGACTTCAACGGCTATCCCTACCGTGCCGTGACCTACGCCACGCAGAAGATCATCCGGCAGAGCAACGTCACAGAGCGCAGCCTCGTGACCACTTGTCGCCTCTTGAACTCGTCTCGTTCGGACGACAACCCCAACGGGTTCACCATCGAGGGATTCACCATCATCGAGAACAAGGATTTACAAACCATCAAAAGGTAAACGGATATGAAGAAAATCAAGAAATCATTTTGGGGCGCATATTGGAAACTCCATGACAAAAAGAAAATGCTGGTGGCAAGGCTCAGGGGCTATCTGGACGGTTTGCCGCCGAAGACACGCAGGCGCATCGTGCTGGCAATGCTCGCCGCATTCGCCACGCTTGCCCTCTACACTTTCGGTAAAGCCGTCTATGACATCGGCAGGAATGACGGTAGCCGGATGGTGACAGACCATGCCGGACAGGTGGAACTGTCCGTACAGCAAAAAACGGAAAATCACTTAATACCTTATTTATATGGAACAGACAAAGAACGAAACGAAGATTGAGAACAAGACGGAGAGCAAGCCCGAAAACAAGACGGCTCCCGGCAACGACAAGCCGAAGAAGGAGCGCAAGCCGCTGACCGAAGCCCAACGGCTGAAACGTCAGAAAATGATAGTGCTTCCCGCTATGGTGCTGGTATTCATCGGGGCGATGTGGCTGATATTCGCCCCGTCCTCCGGCAAGGAGCAGGAACCGGGAACAAGCGGCTACAACATCGAGATGCCCGACGCGGACAAGGAGAACCGCCGGATTATCGGTGACAAGGCGAAAGCCTACGAGCAGGGGGCAATGGAGGAACGGCAGGAGAACCGCAGCCGCGCCATGCAGCAGTTGGGCGACCTGTTCGACCGCGAAACGGCGGCAGCGGATGGGGACAGCGACTTCGACCTTGCCAATCCCGGCGGAACGGAAGAGGCGGTGAAGCCCGCGCCGAAAACCATCCAGTCCTCGGCAGCTGCCTACCGTGACCTCAATGCCACACTCGGCAACTTCTACGAGCAGCCGAAGAACGACAATGCGGAGATGGACGAACTGCTGGAACGCATCGCCACGCTCGAATCCGAACTGGAAAGCGGAAAAGAGAGAAGCTCCACGATGGACGAGCAGGTGGCACTCATGGAAAAATCCTACGAGCTGGCGGCGAAGTACATGGGCGGTCAGAACGGCACGCAGGCGGCGGGACAGACCACAGAGCCGTCCCCCGTGCAGAAAGCCGGAAAGAATACGGCAAAACCCGTCAGGCAGGTGACGCATCAGGTGGTGTCCTCGCTCGGACAGCCCGTGAGCAATGCCGAATTTGTCGCTTCCTTCTCGCAGGAACGCAACCGCAGTTTCAACACGGCGGTGGGCATTACAACCGTATCGGACAGGAACACCATACCGGCATGTGTCTATGGGGCGCAGAGCGTGACGGACGGGCAGGCGGTCAGGTTGCGCTTGCTGGAGCCGATGGCGGTAGCAGACCGGATCATTCCCCGTAATGCGGTGGTGGTCGGCGCAGCCAAGATTCAGGGCGAACGGCTCGCTATCGAAATCACCTCGCTGGAACACGACGGTACGGTTATCCCGGTGGAGTTGGAGGTCTATGACACGGACGGACAGCCCGGCATATTCATCCCCAACTCGATGGAGATGAACGCTGTCCGGGAGGTTGCCGCCAACATGGGCGGCTCGCTGGGGAGCAGCATCAACATCTCCACCAATGCCGGGGCGCAGCTCGCCTCCGACTTGGGCAAGGGGCTGATACAAGGCACGAGCCAGTATATAGCCAAGAAGATGCGCACCGTCAAAGTGCATCTGAAAGCCGGGTACAGGGTCATGCTCTATCAAGGAGTGAATTAAGGAAATAATCAAATTTTTATTTACCACTAAAAATCCAAAGTAAAATGAAAAAAGTAATCATGATGTTTGCCCTCGCTATGGGCATCGCAACTGCCAACGCGCAGGAAAACGTAACCGTTGGGCAAAGCAACGGAAGTGACCAACCGACCTTGACAAAGGAGGTCTATCCGCAGAAGGAGGCGGACGGCGACCTGTATCACGGTCTGACGAGAAAGCTGGGCTTTGACCGCATGGTTCCCCCGCACGGCTTGGAAGTGACCTACGACAAGACCGTGCATGTCATCTTCCCGGCGGAGGTGCGCTATGTCGATTTAGGCTCGCCCGACCTGATCGCGGGCAAAGCCGACGGAGCGGAGAACGTCATCCGTGTGAAGGCAACCGTGAGGAACTTCCCGAACGAAACCAACATGTCTGTCATCACGGAGGACGGGAGTTTCTACACCTTCAACGTGAAGTACGCCGCCGAGCCGCTGCTGCTCAATGTGGAGATGTGCGACTTCATCCATGACGGCGAGGCGGTGAACCGCCCGAACAACGCGCAGGAAATCTACCTGAAAGAGCTGGGCAGCGAAAGCCCGATGCTGGTGCGCCTTATCATGAAGTCCATCCACAAGCAGAACAAACGTGAGGTGAAGCATATCGGCTGCAAGCGTTTCGGCATCCAGTACCTTCTGAAAGGCATATACACGCACAACGGGCTTCTGTATTTCCACACGGAAATCAGGAACCAGAGCAACGTGCCTTTCGATGTGGACTACATCACATGGAAAATCGTGGACAAGAAGGTGGCGAAGCGTACCGCCGTGCAGGAGCGTGTCATCCTGCCGCTCCGCGCACAGAACTACGCCACGTTCGTGCCGGGCAAAAAAAGCGAGCGCACGGTCTTCACGATGGCGAAGTTCACCATCCCCGACGGCAAGTGCCTCGTGGTGGAGCTGAACGAGAAGAACGGAGGTCGCCACCAGTCTTTCGTGATCGAAAATGAGGATTTGGTACGTGCAAACACGATTAACGAACTCCAAGTGCGCTGACCATGAGAAAGCACATCGCAATAATCATCGCGTCGCTTGCACTCTTCACGGGGCAGGCGCACGCCCAGCGATGCCTGCCGAAGATGCAGGGTATCGAGGTCAGGGCGAATCTGGCAGACGGCTTCAAACCCGGCGGTAACGACGGCGGGTACAGTTTCGGGGCGGCTCTCTCCACCTACACGAAGAAGGGTAATAAATGGGTGTTCGGAGGTGAGTATATTCTGAAGAACAACCCCTACAAGGACACTTCCATACCTGTGGCGCAGTTCACGGCGGAAGGCGGCTACTATTTCAAGATACTTTCCGATGCCCGTAAAATCGTGTTCGTCTATGCGGGGGCTTCGGCTCTCGCCGGGTATGAATCGGTGAATTGGGGCGAAAAGGTGCTGCATGACGGCTCGACACTGCATGACCGGGACGCCTTCGTCTATGGCGGTGCGCTGACGCTGGACGTGGAGTTTTACGTGGCTGACCGTATCGCCCTGCTCGCCAACCTCCGGGAGCGTTGCCTGTGGGGTGGCGACACGAAGAAATTTCATACGCAGTGGGGCATGGGTATAAAGTTCATCATCAACTGATGCGCCGCATGGAACGGACGGATATAGACACTATGAGGCAAATATCCCTCGCGGACTTTCTCGCACGGTTGGGACATGAGCCTGTCCGAAGGAGCGGAAACGAGCTGTGGTATCATGCGCCATACCGCAATGAGCGCACGCCCTCTTTCCGCGTGAACGTGGCGAAACGGCTCTGGTACGACTTCGGCTTGGGCAAGGGCGGTGACATCTTCACGCTTGCCGGGGAGTTTGCCCGAAGCGGTGACTTCATGGCGCAGGCGGGATTCATAGCGGAAACTGTGCGTATGCCATTTGTCTCAGCGAAAAAGCCGTTGTACCTGCCGGAACCGTCCGAACCTGCCTTTGAGGGAGTGGAAGCCGTCCCGCTGCTCCGCTCACCACTGACGGACTATCTGGCGGAACGGGGCATCCCTTATGCCGTTGCATCCCGCCACTGCTGCCGCCTGAACTATGGCGTGCGTGGAAAGCGGTATTTCACAGTTGGCTTCCCGAACGTGGCTGGTGGCTACGAAATCCGGAGCCGCTATTTTAAGGGTTGCATACCACCCAAAGATGTGTCACTGATAAAACCGGAAGATACCGCCTCTGACGTATGCAGCGTGTTCGAGGGTTTCATGGACTTTCTGTCCGCTGACACACTCGGCATAGGCGGCAATGGCGACAGCCTTGTGCTGAACTCCGTCGCCAACGTAGGCAAGGCGGTGAAACACTTGGACGGGTACGGGCGCATCGACTGCTTCCTCGACCGTGACGAATCCGGGCGGAGGACGCTGGAAGTCCTCAAAGGACACTACGGCGGACGTGTCTGTGACCGTTCCGCACTCTATGACGGTTGCAAGGACTTGAACGAGTATCTGCAACGGACAGCAAAAAAAGAAATGAACAATAACTTAAAAATCAAAGGACAATGAACATACTGAACAACAAGAACAAGAGAACATCCATCTTCAAGGCGTTGGCACTCTGCCTGTTCGCCGCCGTGTCGCTCACGCTCGCATCGTGTGACGATGACATGGACATCCAGCAATCCTATCCGTTCACGGTGGAAACGATGCCCGTACCCAACAAGGTGACAAAGGGGCAGACGGTGGAAATCCGCTGTGAGCTGAAAAAGACAGGCGAATTTGCCAACACGCTCTACACCATCCGGTATTTCCAGTTCGAGGGGGAAGGCACGCTGAAGATGGACAATGGCATCACTTTCCTGCCCAATGACCGCTACCTGCTCGAAAACGAGAAGTTCCGGCTGTACTATACGGCTGAGGGCGACGAGGCGCACAACTTCATCGTGGTGGTGGAGGACAATTTCAAAAATTCCTACGAATTGGAATTTAACTTCAACAACCGGAACGTGAAGGACGACATTCAGACCGTCATCCCCATCGGCAATTACAAACCTCTGCCAAGATGATGCGTGTATTCATGGCTATCCTCTGTTCGCTACTGGCGGTCTGTTCCGTGTCCGCACGGGACAGCCGTCAGAAGGGGACGGACGGGCAGGCGGCAATCTACCGCCTGCCGCCTTTCGAGCGGGCGGTTCGGTGTACGAAGTATTTCGAGGGCTGGCATTCGGAGAAACACCACCCATACGTGGGCTGGGGGCATCAGGTGCAGCCGGGGGAAAGGTATTCGGCACGCACCATGACGAAGCGGCAGGCGGACGCGCTCCTGCGGAAAGACTTGCGGAAGTTCTGCGCCATGTTCCGCAAGTTCGGGCGTGACAGTCTGCTCCTTGCCACGCTCGCCTACAATGTCGGTCCATACCGGCTTTTGGGGAGCGGAAAGATACCCAAAAGCACGCTGATCCGAAAATTGGAGGCGGGCGACAGGAACATTTACCGGGAATATATCGCTTTCTGCAACTACAAGGGTAAACGGCACGCCATGCTGCTCAAACGGAGAAAGGCGGAGTTTGCACTGCTGTACATTCCGTAACATGGCAAATGCCTGACAAATGAAAATCCGATGAAGCCGCAACTTCATCGGATTTTCCGCTTTTCATACATTCGGGATTTTTCCCTTGCCGATTACTTCACCGTCCCTGCAATGCTCTATGATGCCGGGCGAAAATCCCATCTCCCCGATTGCGATGTGCCGGATATACTCTGCATATTTCTGACCTTGAAAATTCTTCCCCGTGAGGTTTTTGAAAATCATCTTTATGCTTATTCCGTCATCGCTGTGCAAGATGATTTTTCCGTTTTGTCTGATTTCTTCCATGATTGAAACTTGTTTTTGTGAATACTATCGTAGATTGGGACAGCGGTTTCTTTGCTACTTTCTTTGTCCGCCATCATGCTCACCGAAAGAAAGTAGGGCGGCTTTTGCCGCCGCCACTTAAAAACGGGTGTAGAGTCCCGTTACCATCGTGAACATTTCTTCCAGCATATCGCAGTATATGCCCTCGTGCGTTTCGATGTCCTTCGTCTTGCACTCGAATGTCTTTTTACTGAACGTTTTGCGGTAGAAACGCATATTGTAAAGGTCTAAGCCGGCATCGTAGATGATGTCAAGACGGTTTGCGCTCGTCTTGTTCCTCGCAAGGCTCATGCGTAAGCCGTTGCCCATGTCTGTAAAATCCTTGCTTCCCGTCATGGCGACAAAGCGTCTGCCGCCTATCTGCTGTAAAATCGTCTTTGCTATCATGCTTTTCTTGGTTTTAGGTTGGCGGTGCGGACACCGCCAACTTGTTTAACATTCTGTTATCTCGGCAATGGGGGTGTTTCGTTTCAGCCATTCCATCAGGCACTCCATATTGTACTCGCTTGTGATGACTGCCGTATGGCTGTTGATGGCGGTAAACCTGCTGCTCTCGTAGTCGTCTATCCACCCTTTTAGGGTATCAACTCCCCACGCTTCGGCATCGTCAAAGATGCCGTCCAATACTTTGATAGGCTGGCTGAACTTCACTATCAGCGTTTGATAGGCTGCTTTCATCGGTTGTCCTCCTTTTCTTCCTTTTCCGTGAGCCACTTGTCCCGTGCGGCTCGGCACTCGTCCAATGTGGGTTTGACACAAGAGAACAACTCTCCGTCTGTGGGGTGGCGGTAGTCGTACTGCACAAGTGTCCGCTTGCGTCTGCCGATACCTAATTGGAAACGCTCGTATTTCTCCGTACCTGCTTCCGTGCAGGTGCTTATTCCGTTGATGGTCATTCGTGTTGCCATAATCGTTGATTTTAGGGTGGTTAAAAATGTACTGACAGAATTCTGTTCTTCATCACCATTTCGGGGTCACTCGTATAGCGTTGGTGCAGGTAGAAATGGTGGGAGCCGAAGCCGTAAAGGAAAAACCTGTCAAGTTCGTGCTTCTCGGCAAAGTCCTTTACACTCCGTCTTAACTGCTCCTCACTCGTTGCAAGAGTGAGGAGGTTTACAAATTCAAGGAACATCGTGGGGATTTTATCGTCCCACAGACAAATCATGCTTTCAATTCTTACTTCCATACTATTGGGTATTATAGGTTGATACTATGCCGCTTCCATCCGCTGGCGGATAAGGTTCACGTTGCTGTTCACAAGGTTTACAATGCGGTCGTGGTACTCGGTATTGGAATTGTGCAAGCCACGACTTTGCACCACCTCCAATGTCTTCAAGGAAACCTCCACCGTTTCTATGCGCTTGCCGTCAATGGTGGCGGATAGGATAAGGGAGTTCTTTTCAAGGAAATAGGAGTTGGAAAACACGCAATGGTGCAGTTCCGTCCCTTCCGCTGCAAACTCCGCCACGCTCTCCAACACACGCACCTGCAAAGTGCCGTCCGTAAAGGCAATGCCGAAGAATATGCCTTTGAGTTTGCGGTATGCCTTCTCGTGTTTCTTCGCTTGGCGGATGCGTTCCTCCAACTTCTTGCGCTCTATCTCCTTGTTGCGCTTGTGCATAAGTCTGTCGTGTTCGGCTTTGAGGTCGGAGGGACAGACGTACTTCGGGCTGTTCGTGTCCTTGCCGAAATGACGCAGGAGGTCTATGGTGTCACGCCACATGGAGCCGTCCGAAATGGTGTAACCGTTACGGATACATATCTTTATGGATGCCCAATACCTCTCTATGTCAAAGGAACTGCGGATGTAGTGGCGCAACATGGGATATTGCCCTGCCTTCAACAGCGTTTCGGCTCGGCTGTCGGAAAGGATAGCCGTGAAAAGGTCGTAAGGCAGTATGTTGTGGTATTCGCCATTGAAGCCGTTGCGTTTCAGTTCGGGTATGAAACGCTGTCGGGGATAGGTGCAGACGGGGTTTATATCGTATGCACGGAGTTTGTTGTTCTTGCGTACCTCCATGTCGCTGTATTCCGCCCATAGGTCGTAGTAAAGTATGGACATTCCTCGCAGTCGGGCGACAGTGACGGTTGTGCCTTTGGGCGAAATCCACCTTTGCACCACTTCATAAATGGAATACTCGGCTGCCTGCCCTGCCTTGTATCGGGATTTGACGAAGAAGAAGCGTATCACTTGGTACTGCTTGCAGGTGGTGATGATGCAGAAATACTCGTTCTCGCTGAACACGCTCTTTCGGGTGCGCAACGCTTCCAGCTTCATGCCGCAATGGGGGCAGGTGCATCCGCAAACGGTGTCCGCAAGGTCGTGTTCACTCCTCCACGAATGTCCACACTCGGTGCAGATGTTCGTGCCGTCCGCCCTCTTGATGGCGTAATGCTTGAAGCAATGACGGAAAGCGTATGCCCTCTGTGTGGCGGTCAATTTGGGCAGTCGCTCGCTTAATCGTGCGACTTCCTGCTGTATGGGTGTTCTCGGTTTCATAATCAGAAATTGAATAGGTTGGGTTGTTGTACTTCTTGTGCGGTCGCTTTGGTGGCGGTTCTCGGCTTGCTGCGGTTCTGCAACTTGCGGAGTTCTTCTTCTTGGTATCTGCGGACTGCGTTCTGCCGTGCTTCCGCCTTTTCCTCCGCCGTGAGTTCCACAACATGGTTCACCGCCACGTGGCACTGAATGGGCTTGCCTACCTCTATCTCGTTCTCGTCATAGTAGTGGACGGCTTGCCCGAATATCTCCCCGTCCGTGAAGCCGTTGCAACCGCTCCGCTGCACGTAGTTGAGAATGTAGGTGACGCAATCGTCTATGTTCTTAGCAGGGTTGCGGTAGTTCTTCGCAAAGAGCGCATCTTCCGCTGCACGCTGCTCCAGATACATCTGTATCGTTCTCTTGAAATGTTCTGTTCCTTTCATATCGCTGTCGTTTTTAGATTGTCTGTTTCAGTATCTCTCTCCAATAGGTCGGCTCTACCTCGCTCAGAAGGAAGTCTGTAAAATCCCTCCGTGCGTCCTTGTTCAGTTCTCGGTAGAGTTCACGGAACACGGATATGTTGCCGTTGATGTACGTTTCCACCATGTACACGAAGATGTTGTCCACCTCGTAGTATCTGCATTGCTGCGCTACCGTTTTGCTGCTTCTCTTTGCCATGTCGGTAGGGGTTAAAGGGTGAATAACCAAAGGATGAAACCGAAGAAGGCGATAGTGGAAAGGATAGCCACGATTACGCCTATCGCCACTCGGAACACTCCGTTTACAATCTCTCTAATGATGCCCAAAGGATGCCGAACACCCCGAAGGCGGTGCGCATCATCAAGCCGCATATCGCAAACCCTATGTACTGCGCCATTTGTCTGAAATTTGCCGTTGCCGTCATATCTTCGCTGTTTTTGATTTTTTATTTTTAATGCGGATTCAAGAGCTGAGGGAGTTGAGTTTCAAACTATCTTATCTGCCTCTCGTTTATCCGACATTTTTTTTATGCGTCTTTCTGTCGCATCGGTCGTTTTCGTTTCGGGTGCTTGAAAAGGTAGGGATTAGGGAATGCAAGGTTTTTCGGGAAAAATACTACCCGCAGGGCTGGAGATTTTTTCCGAAAACAGGAGGCTTGACCTTGCATTCCCGTCCAATCCCGGAATTACCTTTGCGCCCAGAACGGAAATGACTGCCTGATGCGGCTCACTGAAAGACGCGAAAATGGAGGTAAACGGAAGTGGAGGCAGATTAGACAGGAAAACTTCAAAAGAGAAATCCGTGAAAAAGGGAAAACGCCAAAAAGGAAAAGGGACATAGCCGGAAGCGTGGAACCGGGTAAACCACCGGCAAGGAAGTATGATTTTATATGTCTGTCCGAGCGTGTCCGGTCTGACGGATAAAATCATTCTTCCCGGTTTGCCTGCCGTGCATGACGGCTTGTTCCATTTATGGATCGGGCGGTCAGACACGGCTTTCCGCTTACGGCTCAAAGGAACAGCGGAAAAAGAAATCATCTGCGAACCCGTAAAAGCACCTCTTTGGCATAAGCACAAAAGAAATGGGCCTTGCATCATCAGTCTAAACTGTTGTTTAGGCGTGAGGCAAAGCCCTTTTCGCCGCTTATGCGGCAGTCGGCATACGTCCGTTCAAAATCCTTTTGGGCGATGGTGTACCGACGGATAAAACCGCTTTTACGGAAAAACTTGTATGAGAAGAAAAAAATTAGGGAGATTCATTTCAAAATCTCCCGTTTTATTGTTACTTTTGCATACGAAGAGTTCTTTGAAGGTTACGCAATGCGCAGAAGGATGATGCAGTAGATAACTAACTAAATCGTAACCTATTACTATCATGAGCAATTAACCTACGCTCATTTCCAATAAATTACACTCTTTTCGTAACTTAAGCTAACAAATATACAAATAACTGCTTAAATGCAATATTATGTTTGTCCTTAAAATTGTATTCATCTGTTTCTTTTGTGTATTCTAAATGTACAAGTCCCTTATATCCTCTACCAGATGGAGAAAGCCAAAAAGCAGCAATATGAGGCTCATTTTCTAAAACTTCGTGAATTCTAAGAAGTTCATCATCATCTAATTTGTCAATATCTATAACTAACAAATTGTTATATCTATTGCAATCATCAGCTTTATGACTAGAGTTAAAAGTTCCACAAAATGTGACCGCAGGTAAGTTTTCTTTTATTTTATTATATTCAGCTACATCCCCTCTATTTAGATAGTTCCTAGCGTTTTCTACGATATTACCATAAGCACAACTTCTAATTCCATTAAAGATACGATTAATAGGAAGATCAAGTCTTTTTACTCTTTTGATATTGTCGTAAAAAGAAACCATTATATTGTTAAATATTTCTTTTTGAATTGTATGTGTCATGATTACAAAATAATGTAGAGTTCATTATAACTATCAAAGTATATGCTTATGAGTAAATATTATTTCACCCAAAATTCAGGCATTTGAATTTTAAATTCAGGGTCGATATTATGACATTGTTCTTTAATAATACCTCTACGATGAATAGCTGGATTTAGGCAATAAATTTCAAATTCTTCTCGATTAACATCTTCTATCGTTGTCCAATGAGGAAATAATAATTTCATTGTAGCTACAGTAATGCGCTTTACAGCATTGAAATCACGATTATCAGCCTGTTTCTCATAACCTACGAGTTCGTCAAATAGTTGGCCATATATAGTTTGAGTGCGTAACGTATGGAGAACTTCAGAGAAATACTCTACATTTACGGTCCAGCCTTGGAATATCATTTCTTTTGTTATTCTAGGTAGATACCAGCCCTCAATGAAACAATGGAAACGGTCAAGCAAAGCTGATTCTCTAAAACTTTCCGGTAATTTATCAAAATATTTTCTAGATATTGGACGGCGATTCTCATCAAGATCTATATTGCCCATTAACATCAATCCACTATCAGCAATAAATTCGAAGTTATCTATTGTTGTTTTGCCTTGTTCTAGATAAGCCTTCAATGCGGCTTGTATTTCAGACCGGTCTTGGAATACGATTGTTTGAATTTCATCAAAAGCTGTAAAATCATGGTTTTTTATAATACCAGTTTGTTGCTTTTGTTTATCGTAAAATAATTTGGCACGAGATACCTTTCCGCCACTGACTAACCAACCATATTTGGACAAATTGCCAAATACATATGATTTACCTGTTCCTTTAGGAGCAAGTTCAATGACGTTAAGTCGTGGTTCAACAAAAATGAGCAATCTTGTGATAAATTCTATCTTTTCCTTTAAGGTTGAGAAACCATCTGCATTGTATTCCATAGCAGATAAGAGAACATCAATCCATTCTGTTGTAGAGAATTGTTTACGAGCATCTCTATAATAGCTCATGTCGATTGATTTGTATGGCTTGAACGGTTTAAATTCAAGCATTTCAACATGGTTCTTTTTTCCATCGTCATCAGGCATAACACAAATTTTTATTACACCCCATTTCTCACCATCAACAAGTTCACCTTGATGCTTATTATATACATAATCAGGTATTATTCCTTCTTTTAGTTTAATGCCCATGTCAGGGATTGCAAAACGGCGGACTCCTTTTACAAGATCTATATATATTTCAAAACGAGTGAGTAATGTCAGTTCTTCACCACATCCCAGTCTGTCTTTTACTTCTGATACATGTCTTGGAATGACTTTATCTAAAAAAGTAGTTAATCCTCCTTTGTCAACTATTCCATCTGAATTAATATATTTCTTGAGTAGGAAATCTTTAACAAATGAAGGTAACGTACGTCCGTCAAATAGACTTCCAGAGGTTGCGGAGTCTTTATAAATAGTTTGCGTGCCAAAGGCTTGGCGTATCTTAGATGTTAATTCTTCTGTCATAACTTTGATAGTTTAAAGGTCAAAGAGGTCATCCTCTTCGGCACCAAGATTAATTTTAATTTTAAATTTCTGAGAGAAACTTCCTATACGAATCTCTATTTCATCTATTCCTTGCTGAAGATTTAATCTGTCGGATACAAACTTGTTATTGCCAATATCATTGAGATTATATCCAATTTTGTTATAAATTAGTTTAGGAATTTCTAAGCTTGTTACTCCTTTAATGTGGAAATTAAGTATAGGATTATTCCCAGTTACTTCATTGTCAATTAAGCTGATTGTATATTCAGAAGCTTTCTGTTGAGATGAAATGATAATAATCGGTACTAATACTTCTTCAGGAGTACAACCTCCATGGCAACCTTGACCTTCTGTTATTTTTGCAGCTAGCGATTCATGTCGAAGAGCACAAATTGTATTTTCATCATCCAAAATGATGTATTTTTCATCTTGCGTAAGAGAAGAACTGTTTTTATAACCACATCTTCGAGAATGATCTGGTTTTATTCCACCAATGTTGTAACCTGGACGAATTTGTGAAAGATAGGACAAACCATGATCGGAAACGATGGCTATTTTTTTACCGGCATGTTCACCTATAATATCTTCCACCGCAGACTTTACAATCTTCATTTCTTCAATTATACGTTTAGGATATGGAGAACATTTATGTGCAAAAGAATCAAGGTCTCCTTTTTTTGAAAGATTGTTATCAGCAAGTTTAGATAGTTCTGCCTTATTATTTGCTGTTGTTGTAGGCAATAAAGATCGTGCTATAATCACTTCATTCACAAATACATCTTCATTTTTATATTTTTCAATGAGTTGTACTATAAATGGAACCCAATCAACCCCTAAACCGTCTATCCAATAATATATGTCAATATCTTTTCTTCCTGAAAGTTCTGTTCGTACAGTACGAAATTGGTTATACCATGTATAGAATGACACAGCATTGGAATTATGCTCTTCTATATATTGTTGAACTTCAACTGTATATTGGTTAGATAATTTGGCTCGTTTATATGCATCTATATAATCTAATACCCATCTTTGCTGATTATTACTTATACCAATACTTTTAGCCATATAATAACAAAGCTCAGGGAATAATTCTTCTAATCGGTTTATTGAAATATGATTGTTTGCAACCCATTTAATTAATAGTTCTTTTTCTTTAATTGAAAATCCTGATATATATTTTATAGCAGTTTCATATCCTTGTTCTATGGATATGTTCTCTATTTTTTTATATAATTTATCGTCTTCATCTATGGATAAAAAGATTTTATTCTTTCTAGCATATTGTAAGATTATTAACCGCTCTTCTAATAATTCTTCAGAAGATTCCATATCAAAGATTGATAAAGCTGCGGCAGATATCAATTCTTGATTACTATAAGAATGACAAGTTTTAAGTATTTTACATAAATATCCTTTATTACAGAATTTTTTAGTGTAATACGTAATCAGTAACCAATGCTTAAAATGGTCAGAATCTTCAAACCATGTTTTCATGAATATAGAAGAATCTGTAAGATCATATATATCAAAATATTTATTAAAGAACTTCTCAAAAGAAAAGTTCTTATATTCTATTTCTCCTGCTAATTTTTTCCAATAGGGTTCATCTTCTTTATGGTAAATTACATCACCAAAATCCAAATGAAGTCCCTTAGTTAGAAATTCATATGCATTTGAGCAAATAGTATATGTTAGTGCATTATCAGGTTGTGCATTGTCCGAAAAAGCAAAGATACTCTTAGAAGTACTCACAATATTAGACTTCGCTTCATCGTCACGCCACACTTTAAGCCAATCTGTAATACTAGGAATAATAGTAAAATAATGTTCTAGCCCTTTGACGTTATATGTACTACGGGTAAGAATCATGTGATATCCTTCTTCATCTTGTTTAGATGAAGAAAGATGCCACATTATACATTGAGAGTCTGTAAAGAATTTCGACATTTTCCCATATTGACCTATCATAGGAATATAGATACGTTGATGGTGTTGAAATCCATTAATTGACGTCTGTATTCCCTTAATAGTTGCCACTAATGCGTCAAACTCTTTAGCTGAATGATTATCATAGAATCTGGCAAGCTCAGAAAATGGAACAATAATGCTATCAGAATCATTGTTGGTTTCAATATAGTCTTTAATCCTTTCTGTAAGATTGGTATATGTCAACATCTGATCTGGATTATTTTTGTCCATCCAGTCTATAATCTTTTGCATTTTTGTTACGCCAAGTTCAATCAGTTCACTAACAAAACTCTTTGAATCAGAAAAATTGTCAAATAGAACAAAACGAACAGGATAGCGGTTCAACATAGAAGAATTAGCCCCTTGGGCAACTTTATCTTGTTTTACTTCTTCTATTAGATCATTGATATTGTCGAAATCTTTATTCATATATTAATTTTTCAATATGATATTAAGAATATCGTCATACCCAAGTTTACAAAGTTCTTCCAAAATTTGTTGAGCTTGAGTTAGTGTGTCAATTTGCTTTATATGCTCCATTGCTTCTCCCATTTTTAAAGACAATGAATCTTGTGTATTATTATAACCCGCTGTTGGTGAAGATACTGTTGAGGGGTATGGATTATGTGGGATTGGCTGCGGAGTTAACGTCGGCTTGGGAGTAAGTGAGGCTTTCCAACGTAGTAGTTGCATATTAACCTCATTCTCAGACCAGAGACCAACCTCACCTTGCAAGTGTTGTTTGATATATATTGCAGCTTCTTCAATATGTTTATCATCAAGTGCTACGTCTTTATCTGATTTTAAAAAATTGTAATATCCTTCTTTGAATGCACCGTTACGGTTAAGTAACATTGGTAACTCAAATTCATAACGGCCAAGTAACTCTAAAGTCTCATTCATTAAAGCCGGGTTTTTATTAATATTGGCATCAAGTGAAATTTTTACAATATTATCAATTAAAGATTGTAAGTCTTCATTTACTTCTGGAATATATTTTAACGACCAAAGAGGATATCCCTTTTCTGCTGTATATTCATGAGATATAGCCCATCGAGCATCTTTTAGACTACTAATATCAGAATAAGTTTTCAATGATCTAAGCTTAAATAGCTTTATTAAATATTTACTTAATTGACCAGCTTCTTTTGTTTCAAACGTAAAGGTCACTTTATTACTAGATTTCCCATTTTCCCAAGCTTTAAAAGTCTCAATAACATCATCTACAAGATGTTGAGGTTGGCGAGGCTTTCCATCTGTAGAATATATCTTGTTGGTCCATGGACGCATTGCAAATGCAAGCATAGCTATGCCTGCATATGATGGGAATAAG
Organism: Leyella lascolaii; assembly: GCF_900079775.1. Classification (GTDB taxonomy): domain Bacteria; phylum Bacteroidota; class Bacteroidia; order Bacteroidales; family Bacteroidaceae; genus Prevotella; species Prevotella lascolaii. The sequence continues at coordinate 425,583 of NZ_LT556035.1, forward strand.
CCGTATGGCGGACGTGTTAATTCTATAAATTTCTCAGCTAAATTGAATTCTTTTGTTTTATCTGCATTCTTTATTTTTCTATTTACAAAATCATATACCAAATATAGTGGATGATGCTTATCAACATCATCTTTCCAGTTCAAATTATCGTCTACAGCATCTTGGAATAAAAATTTTAATGGCATAGCAGGACCTGCTGCCTTACTTAAAATTTCATCAAGTGTATTGAACATTAATATGTTTTTAGCTGTTTCTTTAGCTTGCTGATTTTTCCAGAATGTTTTTGGGGCACGAGTTCGTAATAAATCTAAAGCTTCAGCACCACAATTGAATACTAAAGGAGAGATACTTCCATTCAAAGTTGTAGCAAGTTTCATTGTGGAAAACATTTCTACTTCTCCTTTGACATATACAGTAAAATTTCCACGTCGTATATCCTTCATCCAATCGGCAATCATCGCTTGCGCATTTTTGTCATGAGCCGTTCGTTGATCTGCCAAGTTATGTCTAGCTGCACATTGGGCATTTGCCATATATTCTATAAAGCGTTCATAATTATTGTCTCCAAAAGTAGAATCAAATACCATAAATACAACATTTGTAAAACGCTCATCATTTGTAGCCCGAGATGCAATGCTTTTCAATTCATTCATTTCATTATCATTTCGGCCAAGCATTATCGCCAGAAAAAGTTCATAACTCTGAGCTTTTTCAAGTTCTATTTCAATTTGGTGAAGTAAAGCAGCTTCATTGACATATAAAGAATAGTAATTAATGCTTAATGGACGACTAACATTAGATGTAAGCATGTCAAATGCCTTTTTAACTTCTTGTCCATAAGTAACTATTTGAGATGTATATTTAAACTGAGCTTTCATTTCTAACTTTATCTCCTCGATTTCTTTCGGAGGTAATGCCGAGAATTGGATTGAAAATAATCCACCAGGAGCTCGTTGAATAATACTATTGTCATTAAACCAATCTAATATTTGGTCTATTTTGTACTCAATATTTGTTCCTTCAAATAAACTTTTTACATTTTCTTCACTTGGCGTAACAGTCTCATTTCCTGCAACATTATTGAGAGCATTGAGTAATAATATTCCTTTGAAAACGGCAAATGTATCAATCCCTTGATTCTGTACTTGTAATTTATAAGAATTAAAACGTTCCGTCACTGCGCCATAGCGAAGATGATCATCATTAAAAACTTCAAGAACATAATCCCAAAGATAGTCTGCAGTTATAGTGTCATGGTCTGCAAATTTCTCTTCGTTATCTAAAAAATCTCTGATAGCTTGGTTAGCGCCAATAAATTCAAATACGCTTCGAGATGACGATCCTACAACTCGCGCATAGTATGTAGCTAAATTAGCGGTCGCTGGATGGATGGGAAATAAGTTACTTAAATCTTTTATTGTATCTTCAACATTATTGCTATCTTTAGCATAACGTGATAACATGCCTTCATGGCTATTGAAAAAGTCTGCTGTAAGCGTATTATACCCTTCAGTATTTATTATTCTGAACTTTCTTGACATAATTTTGAAGGCTGAAACGGTCTCCATATTATACTTCATATAATGATAGCGCCCTGTTGTTTTAGTTCGTTCCTGAGCATCAAGTTTATTTAGAGCTGAAGGGTGGGATATAAAGAAGAAGTAGCTATTATTACAGGTTTCCATTGCTCGTTCTGTGATATTCTGCAATTCAACAAGCAAACTTGGACCAATATCTGATTTCATTAAATCCGTAAACTCATCCCAAATGATAAGTAATCCGCTAAAATCTGTATTTTCAGCTAATTTATCTTGTATTTCAAAAAACCAATCACAAATATTCGCACTGTCTAATCTAATATCCATACGTCGCTCAGCTAAGGCTTCTTTTACTTGCGTAAGAATTGAAGTATCTGCTGAACGCAATTTAGAGGCAAGTGTTTTAACATCTGGGGTATATGCTTCCAATTTAGGACTCTGCGCTATAATATCTTCCCAAAATGCAGGCTCACTTTCTACATGGTTTGCGTAATCGTCAAAATCAGTTTTTACATAAAAGCTTGTTATTCCTGCAGCCTTTAATGCTTTTTTAATGGCACTTTGCAATCTATGAGAGAAATCTTCTTTTCGCGAAATACCTTCTGGACCGTATAAATTAACAGGGAATAATCGCTTTGTTTGTCGTAAATCGTATATAGATTGGCGTAGTAAATCAAAGCGATGAGCTGCATATTCTACATCTACATATTCACGAATATCTTCTACATTGTCACATAGTAAATGCTTAATGACAGCGGCTGCATGGCTTTTACCTGTACCATATGTTCCGTCTATCCAAAATGATTTATGTGCATCTTGATCGTTATTGCGTACAGCGCTTATAACTCTACGTAATATTTCATTGAACTGTGCATTGGGAATGAATGTTTCCCATTCCCCTTTTTCTTCGTTACTAATATTATATGCCGGTTTTGATTCCCGTATTGTGATAAAATCAGAATATTTCATTGCTATAGCATTAATCGTTTGTTATCATTTTAATTAATACTTCTTTTATTTTCTCGCGAGCATTATTTTCTTGAAGCAAAATCCAAAAGTCTTCATCAAAATATGCATAATCTATATTATCATTGATGAATTTAAAAGTAGGTGTTTGTATAATCGCTTCTTTATCATATTTCCATTTAAGATGCCAAAAGCCATCATTTTTAAGATAAAAGAATGGATAAATAATCACAGTTCTTGGAACATTAAAATCATTAAGGATTTTATAATATCGGTCTTCAAGAAACTCTAATGTAATTATATTCTTTTTAAGAATATTGTTTTCTACTAGTGATATAATGGTCCATAATAGCAAGGGTTTTGCCTTATTTCGTTTTCCATTGCAACTTGGACCTTGCCTCATTTGATTAATCATTGTAGAATAATATCCTATTTTAAGAAGTGATGCCATTCTTAATCTGTTAATGATGAAATTATTTGAGTTGAATTTAAATCATCCAGTAGAGTTATGTTGTCAAGTCCCATATTTAATTCAGCTACTAAAACTCTAGGAGTGGAAGAATCTAAAGTCCTCAAAGCCTTATCCAAAATATTCTTATCAAGGCCAAATTCAATAAATATTCCCGTTCCATCATTACTGTTATATAAATCATCTATTCGAAATGATTTTAAGTAATGTCGTTCACCATACTTATACAAGGAATAAGCAACTGCTATGTCACTTATGTTATTATGAGGATTTCTGATATCTTCAAATTTAGTAAGCTCTTCTTTTTGCTGAAAAATTTTTCCTATAGGAGATGATACAAAAGTATTGTATAAAGCATCTAATGAATATTTAAAAGTTGTATAACCTTCGCTATACTGTTCTTCATAAATACTTTGTAGTATTTTTTTTGAGAATACAGTTCCTATATTTATATTATTAACAAACCATTTAATTAATGGTGAATTATAAGATACAATACTTCGGTAAAAATTTACCGCGCTAAAAGTTAAACATTTGAAGCCGGCTATCCGGTTTCACTATATAAAAGTTCATTGAAATACTGTCAATAACTATCGCTTGAGCAAGCTGTAAAAGGTCTAGAAAAGACTCTGAAAAATTGTCTAAAATATTGATAATTAGGCAATAAAAGTATTGCATAAGTCGCTGATTATTAGTAACTTAGAGCATCAATATCGCCAAGGTCGCCTGCAAGGAACTGGGAATACCGTTCTCAATATCATCCTGCAAGTCGATCATCCATAACGCTTATATGCTCAATCGATTTATTTGCGTGTTCGGTCTGCAACCGGACTCACAAGTTATTGACAAACTTTTCAAAGAACTGGTTTTATTTACTGCCAGGGCCGCTTAGGGCCTGGAAAATTTAACGAACTATTGAAGATAGATTAATCCAAATAATTTCCCATACAACATCTGGCATATCTTGATATAACTGAGACAATTTTTCTCCTAATGGTGTTATTGTTCCTTTCGTGTCAATAATTTCAGAATCTTTCAACCAATTCTTAAATGAAGGAACTTGTTTTTTACCGAGGGAATTGTTTAACCAAAAATCTTTATGACTAATAAAAAATTCATTGAGCCATTCATCACGTAATCCAAAGGTACCATATGCACTGATACCATTTAATTTTTCATTACCATTCTGTGTCATACTTAAAGAATCGGCTACTATACAGCCTTTGTTATGAAAATTTAAACACTTAAAACAATTTACACATTTTGTGCTGTCTATAGAGACTTTAGGGTATACGCTTAATGCACCAGACGGACATTCAACTTCACAAGCCTCACATTGAACACAGTAAGTGCTTTTATATAAAACTCTTTTTAATAAGCCAATTAGCGTAATATCAGATATATTTTTAAAATGTATTGTATAATTTCTTTTATCTGAACTATGATATGAAATATCAAATGTATATATTAGTCCTTTATACTTTAATTCACCAATTGCTATATTATTATCAAATTTTATATGACATTTACCTAGTGTTTTTATCCAAATAGCAAAATTTTGTTGTTCTCCTTCGACTTTTGCAATTAATTCATTTGGAGATTGTTTAAATACAACTTTTGAATTAGTTTGCATAAATTTACCACTAGCTCTAAGTTTCCATTTGTGCCCCTTGATGTATTCTTCCCAATTGGGGATCTTCCTTGAAATAGCAAGTTTTTCAAGACGAGATAAAAAAGGTTTTAGCTCATTTGGAAAAGTTTTATTGACAATCATATCATCCCATTCGGAAGAAAAAGGACAAATTAAACATCCAACACGTGGCTTACCTATTCTATAGGCTGTATTTATTGATAGATTATACTTGAATAAGTACAAAAAAAATTCTGTTGTATTCCATTCTAAAATAGGTCTTGCATTAATTACGACATCATGTTTTACACCTTTACCAATACGTTTGTATTTAGAACGACGTACACTTTCTTCTGATCTTGTACCTTCAAAAGCTAAAACTCGGGCTTGTTTATTCGTCCCTTCAATCTTAAGCATCCTATATAGTGGGGCTGTTTTCATAACGGAACAGCACCATCTGTGAGTATCACTTGGAGTTCCAATCTTATCCCAATAACTAAGAACTGACGCATGATTGCGAGCAATCGAGAACTTCAAATCTGGATATAAAGACGTATAATGATTTTGAACTTGTTTGTACAAGTCTAATGATGTAGGTAATTCATATCCTGTATCACTATAAATCACATCAAAATCGGTTGAAGGAATGGCTCGTGTACAGAGATCAAGAACTACTTGGCTGTCTTTCCCTCCAGAGAATGAGGCAAGAAAACGATCTATCTTAGTTGCATGATATATACGTTTACCGTCATTTTCTGCAACTTCTATTGGTACAATATCAAAACTGTCACAATCCTCTTTTATGATAGCCATTTTTTTCTTGCTACGTTTTTCTGCTCTTGCAAGTAGCATATTATAATCAAGTTGATTGGAAGCAACGCGTTCGGTACTACGATTGGCAGATGCATATTGTAGATATGTATCACGAATAAATTCTATAGCTTCACTTTCAAGAAGAAACAGAAAATCCTTGTTACGGTAAAGCATCTCTTTGACATCTACAGGTTGAATTCTAAGTTGTTCTTTACCTTGCTGTAGAATAACCGTGGCAGAATCGTAGATATTACCACCTTTTACTTCAAATACATATTCCCCTCGATAGTAATATTGTTTGTTGCATGCCCACAATAAAGGCTCTTGACTATGAGGATAGACCCATCCTAGTTCATTTAATTTTAACAAATCCAATTCTTCCCAAAACACAGGACGTGGTGATATTCCTAAAGTTTCAGGTGTCACATAAGATTTGAGTACAATTCCTCCGGTTTCTTTATCCCATTCAATTTTATACATAAACTATTCGGTTTCAGTTTTTATAATTAAATCTCTCACATCAACATTCAAACACTTTGCAATCTTAACCAAAGTCTCTAAACTAGGTTGATAAGTGTTTGTACACCACTTTGAAACCGTCGTCTGATCTTTATTTAATTGACATGCTAACCATTTACTCGTTTTATTTTTTTCTGCGAGTACAGCCTTTATTCTATTTATATTTTTGTCTTTTTCTTGCATACATCTATGGCTTTTAGTTTATACAGCCTTTAATTTAATTACAAAATTAGTCTTTTTATTCTATCAGGTAGTGACTTTTAGAGAAATATCTCTATAAAATAGAGAATTTCGCCAAATTAAATGAAATAATACGATTCACACCATTCTTAATTTGTATTATAAGATCTTTTGTGTAAACATTATATTAAGAAACTCTTTTAGTTCCGCAAAGACAATAATTATAAAGAGCATTAAGAAAGAGTAAGATCTCTTCCTTAATGCTTATAAATTCTCTTACACCTCTAACTCCTTCAACGGCAATCCATAATTATATTGTCTGAAAAAGCCTTTGTGGATAAGTTTCAGGCCAAGGGTCTGATAATACTTGTAGTCATCATCTTCGGTGCAGAGGTATTTGTAACCATAGCGTGGGGCATACTCCTTGAAGAAGCTAGCAAGGTCTTTCAGGTTCTCCTGTTGGTTTCGTTTGAAGTTGCTGCGCACAATGATAATGCTCCAGTCGGGAATGCTGCCAACGCCGCAACTGTATTCCCAAAAACGGATGTATAAATCCATTTCGCCAACATGGACGGAAACACAAATGCCATTGGCGTTGTGCATAACGGAACAACAGTTTCTGTAACCGAATCTCTCACACAAATAGAGATTAAAATCGTAAATAAAGTCGGAATAGTTCATAATAAATTGAATTTTGATGGTTAATAAAAATTGATTATAGACTGAAACCTCGTTTGCGTTTCGGTTTCTTTTTCTTCTTTTTAAGCCGGTTGGCCTGTATCGCTTCCTCTGTATCATAATCCGTAGGAGAGGGAGTGAACAACCCCAGACTGATACCGGAATGATTCTCCTGTTGGTATTCATGCCGAGGTTCCTCGCGTATGGTCTCTGCCTGTTCCTGACGTTGGCTCACGGTAGCAGAAAGAGCGTTATATCTCAATTCCTGGTCGATGTTCAGGAAACTGAACTGGCGGTCAATCTTTGAACCGCTAAAGGTCAGTTGGTCACATGTGAACTTGACACCTTGCATCTCTCCGGTCGTGCGACTTAGCTTCCATTGCGTATCAATTCCGTACTTCCGTAAGGCCAGTCGCAGCTCACTCCAGCTTCGGGCGTTCGGAACTTCTCGTTTCAAGGCATGATAGATAAAATACTTTACCTTGTCATGACGACGTAACCGCATGAAATTGACATTCTCTTTTCCTTCGGCAAAATGCAAACGGTAACGGGCTGTCAGCATCTTGCAGACCTTTTCGTTCCGGTAACGGTCGTTCTTGTCGCTGATGGTGCGGCCGTCATTATCCGCCCGGTTGTAAACGATGTGACAATGCGGATGATCACGGTCGGTATGCCTGGCGATGATGAACTGCGTGTTCTCGATTCCCATCAGCTTCATATAGTCGTGGGCAATTTTCAGCATCAGTCCATCATCGTCACGGATGCGGTCCCCGTCTTCTGCAGAGAAACTCAATGATATATGGCCGACCTTGTTCTTGACCTTGTCATTCAATAAAGTCTGCAACTCGAATTGCTCCGCTATTTCTTCAGGTGAACCGTAGACACCAACCGCTTTCAGCAGGCGTGATTTATCTTCTTTCAGCACATAGTTTACGCACCCGGAAAACGATGTGCCCTTGACAATCTTACCTATCATCCTTGAGTTGTTTTATGAGTTGAGAAATCTGCTGGGTGACGGTCCGGCACTCATCGGCCACACGATAAAAACCGTAAGCGTTGGCTCGTTTGGCAAGCTGATTCAGGTTCGTACTTTCGCCAATCAGTTTTCGGATGATGTCAAGATTTTCTCTCGTAATCCGTTCGCGCACCGTACCGTGTTCAATGAGTGAACGCACTACTTCGCTTTGACTGCGTTTACTGCGCCGGCTGAGTGCTCTGAGCCAGCCGAATTGTTCGTCTGTAAGACGGATTGTAACTGTATTTTTCTTGTCCATAATATTTGCTTTTGAGATTAATAATTGTGACCATCGGGAGCCGTCTCACCTTCTTTTGAGGTGAGCAAGTGGCCGGGAAATGTAATACACCGGCATAAACTTGCTCCAGTGAAAAAGAAGAGAATCAGACATCTGAAAGTCATTGTTTGAAAAGTCCTTTCCGAGTATGTTGAACCGTTGCTGAAAGCGGTGCTTTCTCCACATTGACAAGCCGTAAATCGAAGGTCTTGACCAGCGTTTTCAAGGCCGGATTCAACGTGATAAGACGATTGAAAATTGCTTCCTTTGTCTCTTCTTTCAGCAGAAAATCTGCAATGTCATAACCCGCATCCCGTTCTTCTTTTGTTGCGTTTCTTTCCATAAAATCGAAGAGAGAAACCTCTATTCCCAGGCTTCGGATCATCTCCATTTTACTATTCCAATAGTCGGTTGCACCCAGATCGGGGAAGAGCAGAACACGTCGGTTTCTTAATACGCTCATGGCATCCTGATTGAACGCACCGTTCTTTCCGCCCGAAGCAATCCAGAGGTATTGCGGCAGATAGAAACTGGATATCAAAGCGCTTTTCTCACTCTCCACAAGGGCAACCGGACGCTGTTGGTCGGAAAACAAAAGGTGCTCACCAAACAGGCATTGCCGGAGGTTGAAATTCTCTTTCTTCAAAAGGGAATGTACCCACGTGATGTAGTTGTGCGGCTCTTTAATCCGTCTTCCGCTTCCAGGATTGTAGAGCATCACTTTTCCGGTGCGTACACGTCCGGAAATATCGACCTGCCAAAAGACCGTAGCTCCCGGCCAATGCTTCGAGGTTCCTACATGGTAGCGCAACATCAGCTCTTCGGTAGCCTCCTGTCCGAAATGGAAACTCAGGAACTGAAACAGCTTGTTCGTGTGATAAAGCTTCAGGGATTGCCTCATAATTTCGGGCTCAATGAAGGATGGCGCAGGAGGGAGACTGATGCGTGGCTTTGACACTGGTACAAACTCTTCACTCAATCGCTCCTTGGCAATCGGATTCTCATCAAAGTACATTTTGGGCGTATAGTTGTAGCCGCACTTTTGTTCATGGTTGCATCGCCCTACATAGTCAGGAAAGCTGATTTGTTTTTCCGTATCGATGTATTTGGCGAAACAACTTTTGCGGTGGCAGTTCGGGCATGTGTGCCGGGTGCTGACACCTTTGTATGGTTCTAATGTGAATCTGTAGTTCATTTTTCTTTCTGTTTGGATGTTACTATGCACATTTTCGCAACTTCACAAACCCCTCGGTTGCGAAAATGTGCATAGTAACAGGTTTATTTACTGTATTCTCCATGATTCTCTTTTCTGAATAATGTTCCGATGTGTCGTTTTAGAAACATCTTGAAAGCATGTTCCTTCATCCCGTAACTTTCAGCAATGCCGATACCTTCTGCCGTTGTAAATCTCTGAGGCAGATTCAAGTAGATGTTGCGGTGTAATTCGCTCAACTGTTCCTGACTGACGGCAGTCTGCACTTTTACAGCTGTAGTACGAAAATACTCAGTCAGCAGGATGGCACGGTTCACGCTTTCAAGGTCAATCGTATGCTTGTCGCACTCTCCGCAAGTCCATCGGGCAAGCTGGATAATCAGACAAAACCGAATAATGTAGATTTCCAGTTTGCAGTAAATACCTACCAAAGCATCATTGGTTTCCATATCACATTGGCGGGCATTTTCATGCTGCCAACCGTAAAGCCGTTGCTTGGCATCTTCATCAAATGGCAGGCATTGAGGCTGCAACTCATTATTCTCGTCATGCGAACAATCCTGTGCGATCAGCTTGTCGATAATCTGTTGCCACTGGATTTCCAGTTCTTCAGGAGTTTCCCGGTCGTTCCATCTGCTTTTCAAGACAGATTTAGGCATCACGAAAAGAATACGGTCTATGAAACCGTTACTCGAACGCTCGCCCTTGACCAATTCGCCCAGAATCTTCTTTTGGATGGTACCGATAACAGAGATATAGGGACGTCTGATAAAAATGGAACTTTGCGTACTCTTGCGGTCGGAGATCGTAGGCTTGGCATTGAACACCGAAAGCCAGAACTGTTCTTCCGAACCGTTATTGTAGCGATTGAAGTTCTTGAACCAGGCCGACAGCTCGTCCGACCAAAGGCAGAGTCCTCTGGGATTCTGGGCATGTATCAGGCTCAACCCTTCGGGAGTAATATCCGAAACAAGAAAGCGTCTGCGCACGGGAGCCTGCGGAAACTCATCCAGACCGGCTTCCAGGCGTTCCTTTTTGCTCATGGACATCGTGCGTTCATACTCAGCATACAACTTCTGATATTCCTGATTCTGACAATAGTCATGTTCAATAAACGGCTGGAAAGCGAAACTCAGCGGATGACTCTTATTCGCTCCGGGGCGTCCAATCAGTGCCATGTACAGAATGGGACTTTCCAGCCAGTTGCGCTTCACCTGCACCAGATGAGAGTTGCCAATCCCCACGGCAATGGCCGCAAGGATAGCCGCAGCAACATAATCCACGGGATAGCCCTGACAGTCGTGCAAACTACTGATAATACGCTGCACCCTGATAGGAAAGACTTCTATTGGGAACTCACCACCAGACATCTTGGCTCCGATGCGCACAGCCTCGCCGATAATACCTTCTGCTGTTAATTTGGAGGTTTCCATAGCCGTGCAAATCAAAAGTTATAGCCTCCCTTTGGTTTGCGTTTCGCTCCATGTACTATCTCCGCTGCCTGTTCTTGAAGTGACATGGCCCGCATCTGCTTGCGTCCGGACTCAATCCATTTCAATAACTCATCTTCATAGAAGTATAGTTTCTTACCTTTTTTATAGGCTGGAATCAGTCCTTTACGTGCAAGCGTGTAAATGGTAGGTTTTGCCTTTCGTGTGATTTTACAGGCTTCGTCAATTTCAACAAGACGATGCTTGTCGGAAGAAGCCTGGGGTTGCAATGCCGCCACCATTTGCCGGATTTGTTCCATCTGTTCTGTGAGATAACCTACCGCCTGCGGCAGCTTATCAAAAGTGATTTGTTCATTTGCCATACGTACTCGTTTTTAATTGTTCACTGGCAAAGGAAATTGGTGTTTTGATGGTGGGAAACATCACCGGGATATAACTGTGAGATAACTTTTGGAGGTGATTGGTAGTGATTACAAGGAATTTAAGTATCTTTGTAAACGAATAGATAAGAATACTTTATTAGTTAAGCAAAATATGGCACTATATTTATCTGCAGAACAGAAAAACCTGAAATCATTGTTTTCCAATGACAACAGGTATATAATACCAAACTATCAGCGGCACTATTCATGGACTATGGAACAGTGTAGGCAACTATATGATGATATAATGGATGCATATAGCAGTGGTACCGATTCATATTTTTTGGGAAATATTGTATTGGCAGAAGACGAGCATGACGATCGTCCAGAAGTTGTTGACGGGCAACAACGTTTAATTACTCTATGGTTATTTCTTAAAGCTATTCATATTCTTCATCCGTTTAATAATCGTCTGAAAAGAATGATACAGGTGGAGTCTTATGAGGATGATAGCACTACTGATTTTGTAAGCACCATCTTCTCGGATGTTTTTGAAGTGAAAGATCAAGAACAAATAGATGCTATTCTCACAAAAACAAAAGAAGATTTTGAAAAAGACTATTTGGAATACTTAAAGAAGGGAGAGATGCTGTACTATAAGAATAGTACAGAACAAGTGAAGAATAATGCAATTGCCATCTATGCACTATTGAGAGAGTATTTCTCTCGTTTGGATGATGAAAAACAGAAAGTATTTGTTGATTTTTTTATTAGCAAGATATATCTGCTACCTATAGTTTTGAAAGACGATGACTTGGATGAGGCTAGGTCAAATGCTTTATTAGTTTTTGAAACCATCAACAATAGAGGTATGGATTTACAAGACGCAGATATTTTTAAAGCAAAACTCTATTATATGTCTCTATCAGTGGGGAAGGGTGAGAAATTCAAAGAAGAATGGAAAAACCTCATATCTCGATGTGATGACTTAGAACTTAAAATTGATGATTTATTTCGCTATTACTACCATATAATTAGAGGTAAAGAGGGAATTGTGATAGCCGAAAAAAGACTAAGAGAGTTTTTCCAAAAAGATCCAAAATCTCCCTTTAAAACAGGTGGATACGAAATAGTGTTGGAAGATTTACAGAAGACACTAGATGCGATAGAAGTGTACTACTATAAGCGTACAGAGCCTACACGATTAGGAGCTTGGCTACAAGTGTTAGATGCATACACCAATCAGAATCCTGTATATGCGTTAATAGTGTTTCTATACTTTCACAAAGAGGCTAACGAAGATGACTTAATTGAATTCTTAAAAAAAGTTTTGCGTTATTGCTATTACAGAGGTTCAACAATGTCAGTGAAATTTGAGATTTATAATATTATATATAGAGTAGCTGCAAATTTGCCAGTTGATGACTATTTGACAAAGAATATTGATTCATGGATGTGGAATTATCCTGGACGATTGAGGAAAGGACTTTCCTTATTGGCTTTCTATCTAAAGTATCCCAATCAGGTGGCCGTAAAGAATTATAAAGTTGATAAGATTCTCAAGTCAATCGATTCCTGTCATATTGATTCAAACTGGCCAAAAGACAATCTTGATGACGATTTAAACAGTCTAGGGAACAATATTGTTCTTGACATGCCACAGCGTAACACTCCTATCTATCAACGTTATCAGTCTTATAAGATGTCTGAGCTAGAGGAGGTTAAGAATTTAATAAGCACCACTGCAGGTTATACTTATAGCCAATTTACTAAACGAATAAAAGATATATCTAAGCTATTAGAAAATTTCTTTGTAAATGGAAAAGAAGGGTTATGAAACAGCTAACATTAGAAAACTTTAAGGCTTTTGGTAGTGATAGAGCTGTTCTCGGAGATGCTACTGCTGAGGGGAAACCAATGAATATATTGTGTTATGGCGAAAATGGATCTGGAAAAAGTTCAATTTATGAAGCTATTAAATATGTTTTTCATAAGAAACGAATTGAAAATGAAAGAATCCCGGCACATCTAACAGGTGATGGGAGACTGAATGCCGAACGTCAGATCTTAATAGATTATAAGAATTGTATGTCGAGTAGTCCCGTTAATATTACCGTTAACGGGGAATCTTTTTTGACTTTCGACACCTCATGTTATCATGTATATATGATAGACGGGGCTGATTTAGCTGTTAATAAACAGATTGATGTCAAACAATTATTAAAATCAATGTATTTGGGGCATCATGATATTGATCATGAGGTTACACAAGATTTCGTTGATGTAATTGTTTGTGAGACAAACCGTGTTTTAAAAAAATTTTTCTTTGAAGAAGTGACAGTTGCAGTGTCTCAAAATGGGTCGTTCTTGCTAAAGATTAATGATGATAAGCAAAACCTTCATTATGATGATTTTTTAAAAATATATTTCAATGAGGCAAAACTTCACCTGATTGTATTAATTGTTGCTTTGTCATCAATTATGTTAATGGCACCTACACAGGCTGACCAAAAGAGGATTTTAGTTCTCGATGATTTTATTACAAGTTTAGACACTGCCAATCGGTCTTTTTTATATCAATATATTACAAGTTGTTTCAAGTCCTATCAAATAGTAATTTTTACGCACAATACTAGTTTTTACAACCTATGTGATCATTTCTTGAAGGAAGTTCCAGAAGAAAATCAAAAATGGTTACGTCAAGGAATCTACGAATATAATCACAAGCATTGTGTTTATGCCAAGAAGAATGTAGACAGAATAAAAGAAATCGAGAAAGAACTAGATGATCACCCAGAAAATACAATTAATATTGGTAATGACATTAGACAGTATTTTGAGGTACTACTGCATCAGTTAGCCATGTTGTTGATGTCTGGTGCAAAAGAAGAAACCACTTTCATAATAAAAGAAATTTGCCAGAAAAGTGATTTTAGATTTTTTCATATTGATGCCTCCGGCATTAGTGATTTAAGAACACTTTTCAAGGAAATTAATGATATTATGAGACATGCGCCAGAAGCCATGCAGTGGGAGAAGATTAAGAAGACTATCAATAAGTTCAATAATGCCGCAGAATCAGCTGATAAACTATCAGAAAATATACAGGCAATGTCTATATATCAAAAAGTAGTTCTTCATCAATCTTCTCATGGACATGAAGGTCTTCCTAATTTGTCAGGAAAAGAAATAAAAGCTTCAATTGAAGTGATAAAAAAAATAGAAGATACCATCAAAAAAATGAAGATAGAAAGAATATAATTGAGATTGGCCTTCCAGACATTATTGTTGAGATACACTTTTCTCTATGTAGCCTCTATTATCCTGATAAATGGTCGTTAACACAATATATTTATGATTACGGCTACAAACTTCTTAAAGTTATGAAAATGGATTTAACTATTGGAATGCGATAATACCTAACGGTATTGCTGTTATACTTTTTTGTTCAGTTTTATCTTGCTCTCTGATTCTGTATGTGACATTTTACGTTCAATCGTTGAAATTTCCAAGTCACGGAGGGGATGGGCAAAGACATTCTTGATGAATGTGGCGGTATGAATACGCTTCCTGCCAAAAGCCTTGCCGATGTTCCAACCAAAGTGCATTATATCAATGCTTTTAAGTTGTGAGTCAACCTTTACGGGCGATATCTTTTGTAAGGTATCGCCTGTACTATATTCTGCAACGTATGTGCATAGACGGTTGAGATCTTCTTCACTCATATAGGCAACCATAGTTTGCTTCGTATAGCTAAGGACCTTTTCCAATTTGGTTTGAATAGCACGATTCTTTTTTGCGATAGAATTGGTTCGCAGGACTTCATATTCTGAAGGTTCAGAGATTGCTTCTTCAGTGGTAGGAGCAGGGTCAATGACATCAGGTGTAGCTTGTTTTGACTCTTTGATTGTAGGGGCTTCTGGAACAGAAACGGTGTCATTGTGTTTTTTCATCTTTTGAAAAGCAGGGAAACGAAACAGAAAAGCTTCTATGCGTGGCAGCAGAAACTGATTGGAAGTTGTCTGTAAACTGGTATAGATTGCCATCAAGACAATTACTGTTGCAAAAAATGCAACAATACTACTGAAATCATCAACACCCTTGGATAAAACATACTGACGAACTAAAACGCCAACAACAAGAGTACCTACCAATACAAGGGAATAGAGTGTTATATGTTCAATACTTTTCTGATTCATAGTGATATTTGCTAATCGTTTGTGCGCAAATATATGTCATTTCATTAATACCATACTATAAATCCAAGAAAGTGGCAGCATTTGTCCTCGATATGGTACTTATTTCTATGCCATCTATGCCACAATAGAATAAAAAAGAAGAGTCCGATATGGGGTCAAAACCTAGTCGGACTCTTCTTACGTTACAGAACTTTATACTATTTCAGCGAAATCTTATTCGCCGTCTCTCGCTTCTTGGAATTGACCAAATCAGCATAGATTTGAGTAGTGGTGACATTCTTATGTGTCAACATCTTCGATACTGTGTAAATGTCTGTACCTAAAGAGATTTGGATGACGGCGTATGAATGACGAAAGCAGTGGAAGGTTATGTGCTTTCTGATTCCGGCTTCTGCAATCCATTGTTTTAGGGGATGATGAGTCATGGAGCGAGTTAAGCCTTTGAAGACTTTTCCAGTGCCCCATTCGCCACACAACTCCAGTGCCTCCTGACTGATTGGGAGGGTGGCCTCGGTTTCAGTCTTTTCGGTGCAGATACGGATATAGTAACCTTGATCCGGACCGACTTCAAAATCATGCCAGTCCAGCTTCAAAATATCACTGATACGGAGGCCGGTCATGCAGGCAAACAGGGAGGCCTGTTTCAAGACTGGAATTTTGCAGGGTGTAGCTGCCAGTTTCTTGACTTCATCAAGTGTCAGATACTCTTTCTTGACCTCTTTCCATTCTATCTTTTCCAGGAAGTCGTTCAAGTTCTCACGCAGCATCTTCTCTTTGTAGGCTATTTTCAACAGGGCTCGAAAAGTAGAATAATAGCCGGCTGCCGAATTACGTGAGATATAAGCATTGGGATGATTGATTTGTTTGCATTTGAGCAGGTAATCCCTGAACTTCTCGCACAGTTCCACGGTGACATCGCCAAAGGTACATTTACCGCCGACAAATTTCTCAAAGTGATTATAAACGCAATCCCATTTCTCATACTTTTCTCGTGCCTTTGTCCGGAAGTAGGCAAGGAAATCTACCTTTTGTTTGTTCTTGTCCAGGAACCCAAATTCTTCATTGATAAGCGACTGGACACGGATACAGCGGATTGCCTCTGCTTTGTTCAGCATGTCCTGATTGAACATTCTTTGCTGCTCGTTCTTGGGTTTGGCATAGATGTAGATACCGAGGAATTCCCGGCGACTCATCTTCATCGTATAAGGATTGCGAATGGCCGGATAATAATCCAGATAAAGAGATATGCGGTCGTTACGCAATGGCTTTTGTCTCAAAGTTACGTTGGTGCATGTAAGTGTCATAGCTATATTGTTTTTTGATTAATACTTGTTTTTGTTGCAAATAAAATAGGTGTTCTGATGGTGGTATTTATCACCGGAAAATAACTTTCGGCTCATTCTATCTTTGGCGGTTCAAAGAACTTGTCCAGCTCTGCCCGCAGGATCTTGGTATATTTACCGACCTTTATGCGGGGAATATTATGATATTTCACATAATGGTAGAGTTGATCCCGCGTCAAATTGAATCGCTCCATCGCTTCGGCAATGGTGTAGTATTTGGGCTTTTCGGGAGCTATGAGACCTTTGGCAATATCCACATGCTTCTTGGAGTAGTACACCATGATGCCGACCTTCTTCTTGGGAATGGCATTCTTTGATACAAAAGAATATATGGCCGTTAGCGTCATGCCGAACTTCTCCTGCATGTCTTGCGTGCTGTACCATTCCTTGATCTCAGGATCGGGAGCTTTCTTTGCAAAGTAGTCATCAATATGCTTTTTGCTCCAATAGGTTTTTCCACGATGAAAGGTTCGTGGAATATTATGTTCCTTAGCGATATGAAATATCCAGGAATCCTTTACTCCATATTTTTCCTTGACTTCAGCTGTGGTGTAGAAATCTGATATTGGAGTTTTCTCTTTGGGCTTATTCTCATTATTGGAAGCAATAATGTAATCGAACATCTTATCAATATCCGAACGCCGTACAAGAGTTTTCCCATCAAATCTGACCGCTTTGATTTCCGCGTTTTTAATATACCGATAAATTGAGGTACGGCCTACACCTAAAAATGCGGCAACTTCAGTAGGGGTTAAGAACTCTTTTTCAGAATTAGGTTTTAATTCCACATCATGTTTCAAGTGAAATTCTTGAATCCGTTTTTTTCTAACTCGATCTTTGTATGCGAGGTTTGCGCACCTGTGTGAACAGTATGCGGTAGTGATCTTGTGGGCGGTAAAAATAGTGCCACACCACTCGCATTTCTTTTGAATTTCAATGTTACTAGCCATTTTAATTATCTTTTTAGTTCGCCAAATCTGTTTCATTGCGTACCACAGCGTTCCAAGGCGTTCCAGGTTATCCACCATCTGGCAGGCAGTAAACCCTGTTTTTGGCTTGTGAGGTACACAGGAGGTACAAAAAATGGCGTAAAAAGGCTTAGCAACGATTATCAACGATACTTGAGCAACAAAAAAGGCGCCCGTAAAGAGCGCCATATCAATCGATTGTAATCAATTTAACTCACTGGTAATCAGATAGTTACTTCCCGATGCAAAAGTGTTTGAATATATTTTGTAGTGTCTCTTCGCTGGTGATTTCGCCTCCTGTTATTTCAGCGAGATGGCTGATACATTCGCGCAAGTCTTGTGCTACGAGATCAGAAGGTATGTTTTCGTTTATGCCGTCAATTACACGGTTGACGGCTTCGAGTGAACGGATGAGTGCCTCATAGTGTCGGGTATTAGTGATAATAATGTCACTTTGTGATATTTCTGGCACATTGGCGAATGTCAGGAGCATTTGTTTGAGCTTATCGATATTTGTACCGAATTTTGCCGATATGTGTATTTGATGGGCATGAGGAGGCAATTTCTCTATCTCGGTGCACACTGGCTGATTTGTGATGTCGGTCTTGTTGTAGGCAACAATAAGTTGTTTATCCTTGCATAAAGGATATAATTTCTTGGATATTTCTTTTATTCTGTCAGATTTCTCGGTTGCGTCAACCATCCAAATTATAATGTCTGCCTGATTTATCTTTTTGAATGTAAGGTCTATTCCGAGCCGTTCAATCGTGTCTGTTGTATCTCTTATTCCCGCAGTGTCAATGAAGCGGAATACTGTTCCATTGATGTTAACCGTATCTTCTATCACATCGCGTGTTGTGCCGTGAATATCACTCACTATTGCGCGGTCTTCACCAACGAGAGTGTTAAGCAAGGTTGATTTGCCTGCGTTGGTTTCCCCGATGATGGCTACGGGAATGCCGTTTTTTATGGCATTTCCTAAGTTGAATGATGAAGCGAGACCTGATATTTTCGACTTCACTTGCAAGGCTATCTGTTTAAGCTCATCGCGGTCGGCAAATTCAAGTTCTTCATGGTCGCTGAAATCAAGTTCAAGCTCCATGAGTGATGTCAGTTTGAGCAGTTTGTCGCGCAACGTGGACAATTCATGGCTGAATCCTCCTCGCATCTGGTTCATTGCCATGCGGTGTGTGGCAGCCGATGTCGACTTGATAAGGTCAGCAACGGCTTCAGCCTGACTCAGATCCATCTTGCCGTTAAGGAAAGCCCTCTGTGTATATTCACCCGGTGCGGCTGAGCGACATCCGTTTTCTATAAGAAGGCGCATCACCTGTTGCAGAACGTATGATGAGCCGTGACATGATATTTCCACGGAGTCTTCGCCGGTATATGAGTGCGGTGCGCGGAAAATACTTACGAGCACCTCGTCAATTATTTCGTCTTTACCGTTTCTGATGAATCCGAAATTTATTGTGTTGGCGTCGCGTTTATCCAATGGAGTGCTATGTTTGTCAACCGGCCGGAATATTTTGTCTGTGATACGGATTGCTTCCGTTCCGGATACTCTTATTATTCCTATTGCTCCTCCGCTGGCTGTGGCGACAGCGCAGATTGTATCATTGTGTTCCATTGTTTGCGTGAAATGTTTTTAAGACATTGTTCTGAAAGTCAAAGTGAAATGTTATTGACAAACTCAGATTATGACTTTTGAGTGATTGAATATACCCAAGCTATTGCATATGAAAGATAATCTTATGCATGAGGCAATATGAAATCACAGCCTTATTTATGTCCTTAATGTCGTGATAATGTGCAAGTTGATGTATATTGAAGTCATTGTCCTGAGTAGATGTTGGCTGATACGAGCCTGCAAATATGTTCGAGACAACTCCTGTCTGTATCGTCAAAACTGTCAAGGCGGTCGCTGTCGATGTCTAAAACAGCCGCTACATCACCTTGTCTTAGCAGCGGCACTACAATTTCTGATTTTGACAGTTGGCTGCATGCGATGTGTCCGGGAAATCTTTCTACGTCCGGCACCACAATCGTCTCTTTCCTTTCCCACGCCGTTCCGCAAACTCCGTTGCCTTTCTTTATGCGGTAGCATGCCACGCTGCCTTGAAACGGACCGAGCGAGAGTATGTTGTCTTTTACTATGTAGAATCCTACCCAGAAAAAACCGAATGTCTCTTTTAGCGCGGAAGAGACGTTTGCCATTACGCTCACTTCGTCGTGTTCATTATAAATGAGAGCTTCAAGTTTTCTTGTGAACTCTTCGTAGCGGGACTTTTTATTTTCTGTTGTAGAGTTGAAATCTATTTCTGCAGTCATAAAATATATGATAACGTTATTCTGAAAGCTAAATATTATATATTGTTCTGTTGGATGAATGTCTCATAACAGTAATGTGCCTCAAAGTTACAGAATTTATTCATCATTATGTCAAACTTTCTTTTAATTTCTTTTTCAAACCGTTATTTTCATGTAATTTTGCATGCTCAAATCACGGGATATGGCAAAATACAGTGATGAAGATTTGTTGTGGAGGCATATCAGGACACGTTTCAATAGAGGAATCGCCCGCTACGGACTCATAGATGATGGTGACAGGATTATGGTTGCATTGTCTGGAGGAAAAGACTCTTTGGCACTCTTGTCGTTGCTTGCGGAGAAGTCACGCATTTTCAAGCCGCGCTTCTCGGTCGTGGCAGTGCATGTGGTGATGAGCAATGTGGGCTACAGTTCTGACCTTGACTATCTGCGGTCATTTTCGGAGAGTCATGGCGTACCGTTTTTCCATGTAGAGACGTCTTATGAATATTCCGAACAATCGGACAAGCCTCACTGTTTCCTTTGTTCATGGAACCGTCGCAAAGCACTGTTCGAGAAAGCAAAGGAGATGGGCTGCAACAAGATAGCACTCGGACATCATATGGATGACATCCTTGAGACTTTACTTATGAATATGCTTTTTAGCGGAAGTCCGAGTCCTATGACTCCTCTGCTGAGAATGAAAAAGTTTGACATGACCCTCATCCGTCCTATGTGCCTCATCCGTGAACGTGAGCTTGCCTCTCTTGCAGAGGTACGCAGCTTTATTGGTCAGAAGAAAAAATGCCCGTACGAACGGGCTACCAATCGCAGCAGAATGAAAGGTCTGCTTGCCGAGATGGAACATATCAACCCGGAAGCATGTTACAGTCTGTGGAGGTGTGTTGAAAAACTGCTGTCTGGAGACAGTGCCGGCAATGATGCGGAAGACGGAATTTTTTAGGATAATAACTATTGATATTATGGCATTACAAAGTGTTTATTCTGTAATTTTACTGATTTTCTCAAATGTGTTCATGACAGTGGCGTGGTACGGACATCTGAAGATGAAGGAGGAGTTCAACTGGTTTGCGTCCCTTCCGCTTATCGGTGTGATAGCTTTCAGTTGGGCTGTGGCATTCTTCGAATACTGTCTGCAAGTGCCTGCCAATAGGTTGGGGTTCAAGGATAACGGCGGTCCGTTTGACATAATGCAGTTGAAAGTCATTCAGGAGGTCATCACCCTTACTGTGTTCACAGTGTTCTCCGTCATAGCCTTCAAGGCAGAGTTGCATTGGAACCATTTCGTGGCATTTGTGCTGCTGGTGCTTGCTGTATATTTCATATTTAAGAAATAATTACATCAGCAATGTTCTCCGGAGTGTCGCGCGAGAGATGTTTCTGTCTCAGATAGGATTCACTTCGCTGTTGGCATAAGACCGTCCGTGAGTATATTAAGTGACAGCCATCCTTATGATTGTCTGTTAACAGGCGGAAGTACTGAAGACTTCGTTTTTATGTTCCGCCTGTTATCTTTGGTTTCAGATAGAAGTTTCCTATGTGCATCATACGATAACTAAAATCAGTCGCGGCGTTTTCTCTGAGTCATCATAATTTCATAATTCAGAGATTAATAATATATTTTTCCATAGAACTGCGTATTTCTGCATTAACGCAACTTGTTGATAATCTGAATTTTATCGTGTTTCGGAGAACCGCTCTTTTCCGGCGGCATTACGATAAAGCCTGTTCTGCATGTCGAAACGGGCTTTATCGCATTACAATATGGACATTCCTGGAGTATGGAAGACGGCTTTCAGGAATGCGGAAGAGCCTTTTCCGCTTGACATTGATATTCAAACGTATGCGGTGCGGTGTGTTTTTTATAAGTAAAGAGACCTCTGTTTGACATATTATTTCCCAGAATCTGAAAAACAGAATGTTAAATTGCGCATGTGTGTTAACTAAAAAAATACCTTAGGATTAACTAAAACGGACTTTTGTGCTTTAACTGTTTCCTGCATGGAAATACAGTAAATGCATTGGATATATTTATAACAATGGAATATAAAATTATAGAATACAAGTAACTGTTTAACGTTAATCTATATTATAAATTCTCTTAGTTGTATCCATATCTTTACAGTCATCTTGTATGCTTTTGGGATAAGGAAAGCTGCGCCCGGCAAAAAGGATCAAGCTAAGAACATTTTCTTACATATCAGAATTTAATAAGAAACCGGTTTGTCATGCGTCCTCTACTTTGCCGTTATTTGTTTGATGACAACCTTCTACGATTGACAAATGCTTCGTGTACACGGGACTTAATCATGAACATGAAATTCATAGCGCGCAGATTAAGGCAAAGAGATGGATGATAAGTGTAATTGTGCACTATTTCCCGATGATTGTTCTTCAAATGACTTAATCTCTCTTATGACTGTTAAAACACTTAAATAGTTTTCTCCGACGGTATTTAAGTATTATTTTTACATAAATTTTTAATTGCCGAATATGCTTTATTTGTCAAGAATACGGCTGTCTGATATCATTAGCAAACACAGCTATCTTTACTGTACGACACCGACGCCATGTTTGGAATGATTCACAGTGCAGATGCAAATATAGTATTAAAGGTGTTATAAACCTCAAATCCTCAACTAAGCCCTTCAACGTCCTTCTTGCGTGTACATGTCCTCTCTTACTGAATTAGCAGATAAATTGAGGTAGAAATCCCCACTGCAACCCTCAATATTCCCTTACCCCACAATGCGACTTGAGGCAATACGCAGTATCATACCCATAAGTTGTAGGCGTTATCCAAAATCAGTCTGAAAAATGTCTGCGTAAGCATTATTACAGGTATAGATATTCAGCACANTGATAGAAAATATTCCTCCAAAAGGAGTGAGTTTCTCAGATTTAATTTGTATTTTTGCCATGTCTATCGTCGGATTTTCTTGTTTATTTTTTGCAACACTAAGATAAGTGAATTCTTCGACATGGCAAAATCCTGAGCAACTTTTTGTTGCTCAGGTACTTAAAAAGTTTAATTTATAATAGTGTTGCGGAATTAAGGATAAACAAATTTTATGGACTGTATAATATATAGGATATGGATATAAAAAGACTTTCGCTCTTTCTGCTAACGGCTCTGAGCCTTATGTCGATTGGTTGTGGCAATGATGACGGTACGGACAATTCATACGTTGATATTGTCATGCACGTGTCCGAAAATACTGTTTGGAATCAGGTGCGGGGCATTGATGAGCCAAAGGAATACATGCTTGTGAAGGAACGTTCTGCCTCATCATGGCAGGAGCTTGCTATTGGCAGCATCGAGGGTTTTGATTATGTGCGCGGTCACGCCTACGAGTTGAAGGTACGCAAATACGTTCTGGCAAATCCTTCACAAGGCGGAACAAAATATGTCTATCGTCTGCTTGGCATAATAAGCGACGTCACTGTTTCGCCTGGCGGGGTGCCTGACGAGGCAAAGTTCAAGCTCAAAATGGTACAATTGGAAACATTTATGCACTTGGACACACCGTTGGCGGCACCGTTTGACATGCTGAAGTTCAGAGTGACAGACAACAATGATGCATACTCACCAGTAGGATTCCCGGGATTCCTGCAGTATTATGATTCGCTTGTCGTTTCCTCTCCGGAGATGCCCGATACGTATTGTTTATATAAAAAGGAGCATGATTATAATTCCGCCTCTGAAAGATTCATGTCCCAGTTCAGTTCTTATTTCTTCGTAAAAAAGGACTTTCAGATATTTCTCAAAGGATATAAGGACGGAGAGGTGAAGTATGAATATAAGGTAGACCAAATCATGCGAGAGAGAGATTTTCTCGGAATCGACTGGAAATATGGAGATGTCGTGCTCGACAATCCAAAAACATCAGGCATATATTGTGTGCTTGATAACAGATATGAGTATATGTTGACCGACACACAAGTGCGCAACAATATACCTTATGTTGAAATTGGCGTAGCCTATACATCCGGACTTACTGACGCCGAGTACATCAAACGGCAGGAAAACGGATTGCGTTGGCTGCTCGAAGAACATTTGGGAGAAAAAATCACCGAGACAAGGTCAGAGTTTAAGACTGTGCCGGAAGGTGCGGAGGTGGTGGAAACTTACGGTAATGCCACTACACGGGCGGCACTTGTACACACCAATGGAGACGACCTGCATGCGGAAAGATATTATATAATCACTGAGAAAAAGTGACACATAAGAGTTTCAATTGGATAGTATTTGTGATTCAAGTCAATTGAGTCAGTGATTGGAGTGTCCTCTTTTGTATGTTGAAATGATTGTCATTGGGTAATGAATGGCAGATTGTTTTGTCTTAACCGGAATATTCATCAGACATATAGTAAAAAACCGTTTAGGAAGTCTGATGCGATTCCGGTTTAGCGTCTTGTGTCGAGAAACATCGTCATGGTGTCGTATTTTTATTCAGTATGTATATTGTCTGACGCATACTTCGAATATTATTATATTTGTCTGAGATAGTCTGCACACGTGAATTTGAAGGCAGGTTCCCTTTCCGCTCGTTTGCGTTATCTGTGTTTTTTCTATGTATTATTATTTGTCTGTACAGATGTTTTTGTAATTTTGTGTCAGATTTAGAAACTTTTCAAAGGATAACGATATGTACGAAACTTATGTTTTCGATCTTGATGGAACGCTGCTTAACACACTTGACGATCTGGCAGCAAGCTGTAATTATGCGTTGAGACATTGCGGAATGCCGGAGAGAACTGTTGACGATGTAAGAAGATTCGTGGGCAACGGTGTGAGGAAACTGATGGAACGCGTTGTTCCGGAAGGTGTTGATAACCCGCTGTTTGATGAGGCTTACGCGGTGTTCCGCAGTCATTACATGGAGCATGGACTTGACACGACACAGCCATATCCGGGAGTTATGAGGATGTTTGAACGTCTGAAACAAGGAAATAAGAATGTGGCAGTGGTGAGCAATAAGTTTTATGCTGCGACACAAGAGTTGTGCCGACATTTTTTCAGCGGATATGTGGAGGTTGCGATAGGGGAGCGCGACGGCATACGCAAGAAGCCGGCGCCTGACACCGTGATGGAAGCCCTGAAGGCATTGGGCGTTGATAAAAATGGCGCTGTTTATATAGGCGATAGCGATGTTGACGTCATGACGGCACGCAATTGCGGAATGCCGTGCATCAGTGTGCTGTGGGGATTCCGCGACCGTAGTTTTTTGGAAAAGCATGGTGCCACTACCTTTGTAACCAGTCCTGACGAGATAGTATGAACATAAGTGAAGTCGGCAGCATTGAAATATACTGCCGGCTTCGCGTTTTTATGTCTGATATACTATTGTCAGACAGTTTGGAGCTTACTCATACCTTATGGCTTCTATCGGATCAAGCTGCGCCGCTTTCTTCGCAGGATACCATCCGAAGAAAACTCCGGTGAATGTGCAGACCGCAAAGCTCATGATGATGCTCCAAGGTTGGATGAAAATGGGCCAGTGGGCAAATGTGTTTACCGCATAAGACGCTCCTACACCTATCAGGACTCCTATTATTCCACCGGTTACACTGAGCATTATCGCTTCTATGAGAAACTGGTTCAGGATGTCTATGCCGCGTGCTCCGACACTCATGCGCAGTCCGATTTCGCGTGTGCGTTCGGTAACACTGACGTACATTATGTTCATAATGCCTATGCCGCCAACAATCAGAGATATGCCTGCGACACATCCCAGAAGCACTGTAAGCATGTCGGTGGTTGAGTTCATCATATTCGACAGTTCTTCCTGTGAGCGTATGTTGAAGTCGTCTTCGTCACCCGGAGTGTCGTTTGTGGCGTTTTTCAGTTTATGGTTGCGACGCAGTATCTGTGTTATTTCCTCCGTTGCCTTGTCGGTAACGTTCTCTGTTATGGCAGAACATGTTATTCCGCCCAGATAGGTCTGTGCCAGAATGCGTTTCATGACAGTGGTGTAGGGTGCCAGAGCAAGATCGTCCTGGTCCATTCCCATTGAGTTGTAGCCTTTTTTCTTCAGCACACCGATGACTCTGAATGGTATGGAGTTGAACCGCACCACCTTTCCTATAGGATCAGAACCGTCAGGGA
The DNA here is from genome assembly GCF_900079775.1 of Leyella lascolaii. Classification (GTDB taxonomy): domain Bacteria; phylum Bacteroidota; class Bacteroidia; order Bacteroidales; family Bacteroidaceae; genus Prevotella; species Prevotella lascolaii. The sequence goes on from NZ_LT556035.1 coordinate 451,644, forward strand.
ACAGATTGTCAACCACGGTCTGTCCCAAGATGCAGACTTTCGCGCTCGACTTTATGTCTGCGTCTGTGAATATCTCTCCGTCGCTTACAGAGAGTTGTCTGATATCCAGATAGTCCTGACTGACTCCGTATATTGTAGACGGAGTATTGTTGTTGCCGTATATCCACTGTCCGCTGCTTGTTACTGTCGGACTGATACCTTTGATGTAGTTGCATTCGTCTTTCAATGTTGTATAGTCACTTATCTTCAGCGTTTCCATGGATGAGGCATCCTGTCTTACTCCTCCTCTCATGTCTGCACCCGGATGTATCATAATCATATTAGAGCCCATTTCGGCAATGTTTGCCTGTATGCTTTTCTTCGAGCCTTGTCCTATCGCAAGCATTGTAATAACCGATGCGACACCAATTATGATACCCAGTGCTGTCAGAAAAGAGCGCATCTTGTTGGCGGCAATGGCTTTCAATGCGATTTTAAACAGATTAGCGTAATTCATCTATTTCTATTATTGTCAGTTCGTTGTGTTTTTATTGCTCAATCATCCTTGTTTACAGGCAACGCCGCCAGTCCTTCTTTCGCAGAGAGAATGTTGTTGTTTGTCTCGTCGCTTATTATTACGCCGTCGCGCAACATTATGTTCCGTGACGAATAGTTGGCAATGTCAGGATTGTGTGTGACGAATATTATAGTGCGACCTTCCGCATGTAGCTTTTGGAATAATACAAGAATCTCGAATGAAGTGCGGGTGTCGAGGTTGCCTGTAGCCTCGTCGGCAAGTATGACAGCAGGGTCGTTTACCAGCGCACGTGCGATTGCCACGCGTTGCATCTGTCCTCCTGACATCTGGTTAGACTTGTGATACATGCGGTTTTCAAGCCCTACTGCGCGTAAAGCCTCGGTCGCGCGCTCAAGGCGTTCCTTAGCATTTACAGACGCATTGTACATTAGTGGCAGTTCCACATTCTCTATACTTGTCGTCTTTGGCAGCAGATTGTAGTTCTGGAATATGAATCCTATCTTCTTATTGCGTAATGTCGCGCGTTGTGACTTGGACATCTTGCGTACGGATATACCGTCGAGATAGTACTCTCCACTGCTTGGAGTGTCAAGGCATCCCAGTTGGTTGAGAAGGGTAGACTTGCCCGATCCTGATTTACCCATTATTGTGACGAACTCTCCTTCGTATATTTTGAACGAGATGCCTCGCAGTGCGTGCACAGTCTCGTCGCCTACGATGAAGTCCCGTTTCACGTTTTGAAGTTCTATAACTGTTTTCTTCTCCATGTGCAGCCGGTTTTTCTGTTATTTCTTTTTCTTGTTCTTATCAGGTGGACCTGGTGCAAACGGGCTGCTTTCGGTGACAGTCTCATCCGGTTGTTCGTCTGTCATGACACTTATACCTGTTATCACTTTTGTTCCGGATTCCACTCCTTTAAGGATTTGTGTATGTGTTCCGTCGGTCGCGCCAATGCTTACACTGTGGGCGACAATCTTATCTCCCTCAAGAGTCCATACCTTGTTTTTGCCTTTAGTGTCCTGTATTTTTTTGTTTCCTATGGTTTCCTTGGTCGGTGTGTATCTTAGCGCTTTGCTCGGTACACACAATACTCCGCTTATCTCGGCTGTGTAAATGGTGACATTGGCAGTAAGACCTGGCTTCAGTTTGAGGTCGGCATTAGGAGCGCTTATTACCACTTCGTATGTCACGACATTGTTTGTTGTGGTGGCTTCCTGTCTGACTTGTGTCACAGCACCTTCAAACGTATCGTCCGGGAAGGCGTCTACGGTGAACGTGACCCTGTCTCCTTCCTTGACGCTTCCTATGTCTGCCTCGTCAACATCAGCCACTACGCGCATGTCAGTAAGGTCCTGCGCTATGGTGAAAAGTTCAGGAGTGGAGAAGCTTGCGGCAACTGTCTGACCCTCCTCGACGGCTTTTGACAGAACGACTCCGTCTATCGGTGATGTTATGGTTGCATATCCAAGGTTCGTCTCTGCACGGTTCACCTCCTCTTTAGAGGATGCGTACTGTTCTTTAGCCTGCTTGTATGAGAGTTGGGCTGTCTCAAACTCGTCGGCACTTACAAGTCCTTTGTCGTACAGTGTCTTGTAACGTTTATAGTTGGCAGTCTGGTATTTCAGGTTGCTTTCGTTACTCTGCAGATTCGCTTTTGCCGTATTTAGCTGACTTATAAGGTTTGTCTTATCAAGTTCGGCTATTATCTGTCCCTTTTTTACAATACTGTTGTAATCCACATACAGTTTGCTTACAATTCCGCTAACCTGTGTACCGACAGTTACCTCAGTCACCGGTTCTATGGTACCGGTAGCTGTTATGCTGTTCCTTATTGTAGCCGGAGCGGCTGCTACAGTTTCAAACGTAACCTCCTCTTTTTTCTTATTGCCGGACAACAACCACATTATCAGCGCTAATAAAGCCAGTATGCCGGCAATAATCCATAACTTACTGATTCTTTTCATTTCTTTATATGATTACTGAATATGTTTTATTTTAATTCGCCTGTTTCGTAGAATCTCAGCATATCGATGTTCAGTATGGCGAGATATTTGCTCTGCAGTTCGTTTTGCTGGGCTGTCAGAAGGTTGTTCTTACCTGTCATCAGCTCAACGATATTTTTAAGTCCTTGGGCAAACTGTTCGCTTAACAGCTCGTAGCTTGCCCTTGCACTCTCTGTAGAAAACTTTGCCGCTTTGAACTTATTCTGGTTTGTGACAGCCTGAAGCCAGTAGTTTTCTACAGTAGAGTAGAGCGTTGTCTGTTTGTCCTGCAGCTCGAGCAGATAGTTCTCCTTTTGTATTTTTGCCTTGTTTACAGCCGTTTTTGACGCTCTGTTGTCAAACAATGGTATGCTGACGGTGAATCCCGCACCTACATTTACATTGTTTTTCAGCTGTGTGCCACACGCATTGTCGCTCATTGACGTAGTGTTGGTTGATACGCCGGCGTTCAGTCCTATGGTGGGCAGCCTTTGTGCTTTTGCAATTTTAATGCTCAGTTCACTGCTTTCTATACCGAGCTTGGCGTTCTTTATTTCCGGTCTTATTGTAAGTGTAGATGCGTATACATCGTTGAGAGCAGGTATTTTTTTCAAAGCCATCTCGTCGGTTGTTTCCGGTATGACAATGTCGAATTCTTTATCGTCGGCTATCTGAAGAACCTGTTTGAGCTGCCGTTTGTAGTTTCTCATATTGCTCTCGGCTTCTACTATGTTGTATTCGTCCTGCGCCCTCTGGGCTGTAAGCTGTGCGAGGTCTGCCTTGCTTAATTTCCCCACATCGAACATCTCTTTTCCACGTTCCTCGTTTTTCCTGCTTGTTTCAAGGCTTTCCTTGCATACGTTTATGGCATCGTTTGAATATAATATCTGCACATAGAGCTGTGCTATCTGCTCCTGTATGGAGTTCGCTGTCTCTGCGGAATCGAGCCGTGCCTGTTCGGCTGTAAGCTTATTGAGCTTTATCGTCTTTGTGTTGCGTCCTCCGTTCCATACTGTCCAGTTGCCGCTTACACTGTATGACCCGCTATAATAAACCTTGTCAACGCTTGACTGCACATATCCGTTGTCAACCGTTGCCTTGCCTTCTTCGGGCCACGGGCGGTATGTACCATTCTGGGATGTAGAGAAACTCAGTGAAGGCAACAGCTCAGCCTGACTTTGTTTTATGTCTTCAATGGCACTGTACTCCTGCAATTTAGTTTTTTTCAATGAGATATTGTTTGCCAAAGCATATTCAATGCAGTCTCTCAATGTCCATTGCTGCGCCATGACATCAATGCTGCATAATGTTATCATGGCAATCAGACATGTTGTTTGATACTTGTTCATTTCTTATGTTTTAAAGTTCAATAATTCTTATCATGTATTAACTGATTCCGTATTGTGTAAACGACGGTTTCCCGTTACAATTTCATTAGATGAAATTATAATTGATTTGTTTATAATACGGCTGTGATATTAACATTATTTTTTATAAACAGACGGTTTATGTAGCTTTTTATAACAGTTGTCTTCGTGATTGTTGACAACAAGGATGACCTTATAATATATACATACAAGCAAAAGAGGCAGGATGATAAAGTCCCGCCTCTTTTATCGTATGCCAGTCTTGAGACTATTCTGTCAGACTATGGAGTCTTGCTATATATTTGCCGAGTATGTCAAACTCGATATTGACGACACTGCCTGTTGTTATATAGCGGAAGTTTGTATTCTCATAGGTATATGGGATAATTGCGACTGTAAAAGTGTTTTCTGTCGGATTGCAGACGGTCAGTGAGACCCCATTTACAGTCACAGATCCTTTGTCTACCGTGAAATACCCGCGGTTTGCCATGCCTTTGTCAAAATCGTATTCGAACGTGAAATATGTGGAGCCGTCGGCATCTTTTATTTCCTTACATATTGCAGTACCGTCCACGTGTCCCTGAACGATATGTCCGTCCAGCCGTTCGTTCAATTTCATCGAGCGTTCTACATTGACTTTATCCCCGGGTTTGAGGAATCGGAGGTTGGATTTGTCAAGTGTCTCTTTCATGGCCGTGACAGTATAACTGTTGTTTTCGATATTCACAACAGTAAGGCATACGCCGTTATGAGAGATGCTCTGATCTATTTTCAACTCATTTATGAATGAACATTCAAGGGAAAAATGAATGTTTCCATGCTCTTTTCTTATTGCGACAACAGTCGCCATTTCTTCTACAATACCAGAGAACATAATATGATTTATTATTTTTATGTGAATATATTTGCCGTTCAACTCAAACCGGTTCTGACCCTGCGTCTGTCATAAATACAATGATTTAATGTTTTAAATAGACTTGAAGCCTTATAAAAGTGTTTTGTCATCGGCTGCTTTATTATATAGTCGCTATTCCTTCGAATGGGCAATGACCGGCCTTTCTTTATAATGCTGAAATACATTTAATCTCAAATGACAGTTCTTGTGTTAATATTCCGCATCATGTACGCTATGAAGCGGGGAACCATTGCATATATATAAATGTAAAGGGAATTAAAAGAAAAGGGGTTGCCCGATGATGTGATGAAACTCCGAGCTAATAGGATTTGAGAGCTCTCCGTCTTTGTAATCCACCGGCTATACAGCTTAGTCCCATAAGGGTTTTATGTGGCCCGCCATTAACAAGAGAAACTTCCTCGGTTTCGTTTTATTTTGATGAGTATCCCGATCAAACCGGAACAACCCCATATTCTACTGCAAAGATACGTCAACTATTGCATATGTCAAAATCTGAAGTATATATTTTATAATTTTTTTGTTAAGTGGATGTTTTAAAATAAATGCCATCAGACTCGTGATATTTATGTGATGCATTTCAAAGACTGTAGTAGGAGAGCAGCTGACAATACTCCCGATGAGGCTTTGGAATGCAGTCATAAAGAGCGCATAATCTGATGGTAAGGACACAAATACATCTTGGGAAATTTATAATATCGGATAATTTTTAACGATTACTCATATTTCCGCATCCGCAATAATCATAATAATCGAGGTTTATGGGGCATATGATAATGTTTCAATGATAGTTAGTTTCTTATAAAATAAGGGGCAGATATAAGTAATTATACAAAATGTACTCTTTAAGTCACTTATATATAAACACTTATGTTTGTCTGCTCAATGCTGTAAGACAATGGATTCCGCGGTATTATTCATCTGCCCGACCTTTATTCAAAAGCTGCACTTATACCGCCATCCGGTATTCCGCTTTTTACAGATTTGTCCCTATACATCTTCTATAAAATAGAAACTCAATCTGCATAATAGCAAACCAAAATACATATGAGGTCTGACGTACGATTCCGGTTTGTCTCCAAACCGTTCATTGCATTACTCGTTTTTGTCGTGTCATACCGGCTGCTGCTGTCAGAAACTATTTGCCCCATGCTGTGCTTTTTATAAAATTATATCTCTTTTCTGTCTGTCTTATGGGCTTGCGGAACTCCGCAATCTTCTTGTCTTGACTGTCAACAACGTGACGCCATGCGGAAACAATACGGCTGAATAGCTGCAAAAGGTTGATGACGTAATCCAGACGTCAAAACCAGAGCTGCAAATGCATATTCACGCAATATTGTCATGAGAAAATGAATGTTTATACCTTGTAAAGTCACTGAGAATGGCGTGTGAACTGGAAAACAGCAGACTGTGTCCGTATACACGAATTATAGGGCGCAAATGTAATACGTTGAATATCAACGTTTTTGCATAATGGGCTACAGTAAATGCCTTTTCCGATGCATGGAACATGCTGTTTCAGAACTGGAAAGTACGTATTTTTTATAAGTGATTGAGAATGAGATAAGTTTTTATCTCATAAAAAGAAGAGGTTACGAATTAGAAATAAACAGAATGTAGCATCCTGCTGTGATTTGCATAACCATCCAAAGAACTCTTTCGGTTGCAAAGGTACGATATTTAATCGGGGATAAAGAATGTTTTAAGATTTTTTATCCTCGATTTTTTGCTTGGATAAATCTGTTTTCATTAAACCATATTCTTCTCTATTCTTTGCTATTGCCATTTCAATCCATTCAAACTTATGTGGCAAGGGTTTCTGTTTTTTGAATGGTCTATTTCGTTTGCATATTCTCATCCTTTTGTGTGTTTTGTATAAAAGTCAGCCGTCGTCGCAGAAAGACAGTCCTCGTATCTCAGACTAACTTTCCCCGACTATGGCACGGCAAGAAAGATCCTTGGCGGTATGCCTTGAAATACTTCAAGACTATACTGCCAAGGACTTTTCTTTGTTTGCCGTGCTGACAACGGCTGACTTTTATAGCCACAACTCGCAGTTCCATTTTTTATCGCACAATCCAAACGACATGAAACAGTGGCACGCCACCCTTTCATGTCTCAGTAGTACGGCATGAGGAAAAGTGTTTCTTTTTGTCGGTTGCAGGCTAACCGATCAAAATAAACACCATTCCTTGATTTGCCGTACAATTTTGTTTGCATACTCCACCGCAAGAAAGAAGTCATTGATGTAAACCCCAACGACCACTTTCATGCTTGGCTGCACATCCTTGGAGAAAACCCGATGCAAGAAGCATGGACAAGCCATACTCTTCTTTCACCGGAATTTCTCTGAAGGCTGTGCCATTCTTGTATGCGATTTCCATTTTCCTAACACATTTGCAAGACAGTAATTGTATCCATTTCTCAGAAATGAGTATGCGATAATCGTGCAGTCCAAAAACTTCCGTGAAGTTTCTATTTTCATTTG
>NZ_LT556036.1:0-67793 GCF_900079775.1 Leyella lascolaii
CCACGAAGCTGGATTCGCTAGTAATCGCGCATCAGCCATGGCGCGGTGAATACGTTCCCGGGCCTTGTACACACCGCCCGTCAAGCCATGAAAGCCGGGGGCGCCTGAAGTCCGTGACCGCGAGGGTCGGCCTAGGGTGAAACCGGTGATTGGGGCTAAGTCGTAACAAGGTAGCCGTACCGGAAGGTGCGGCTGGAACACCTCCTTTCTGGAGTGAATTCTCATTCAATAAGAGCTTTTGCTCGTCTGTTTTCTCCTTCTTGTACTTATCTGTTTTTATCATAGAGAATTATGATGCTGGGTATTTATCTGTCCATGTGTTGTAATATACATGTGGAAATTTAACATCTCTGATTTGGGGGATTAGCTCAGCTGGCTAGAGCGCTTGCATGGCATGCAAGAGGTCAACGGTTCGAATCCGTTATTCTCCACCAAGTACACACCTTATTTAATATATATGGTTGTGGTCACGAAGATCTTTGACATATTGTACAAGCAAAACTGTAGTTAAGAAAACTCCGGTGCATACCGCGCCTTGAGCGCGTGTTGTGCCGCAGAACAGCTGAAAGTATGAGCCGCGCAGTCCCATGAGGGACGGCGCGAACGAGAAAGTAAATAAGGGCGCAGGGCGGATGCCTTGGCTCACGGAGGCGATGAAGGACGTGATAAGCTGCGATAAGCCGCGGTAAGGCGCAAATGGCCTGTGACCCGCGGATTTCCGAATGGGACAACCCGTCCGCTTGAACGGCGGACATCGCATCATAGGATGCGAGGCTAACCGGGGGAACTGAAACATCTTAGTACCCCGAGGAAGAGAAAATAAATCAATGATTCCCCCAGTAGTGGCGAGCGACCGGGGAAGAGCCCAAACCGCCGCTGTCTTCGGGCAGGGGCGGGGTTGTAGGAACGCCATGATGGCATGTGATGACGAGCGGAACCGACGTGGCGGTGGGGACGCCCGCGACAGCGCACAGAAGCGTCATGTGATTCATGAGGGTTTCCGGTCATCACCTTGCCTCAGACATGAGGGGGATTAGCTCAGCTGGCTAGAGCACCTGCTTTGCAAGCAGGGGGTCAACGGTTCGAATCCGTTATTCTCCACCAAGGACACACCTTATTCATATATATGGTTGTGGTCACGAAGATCTTTGACATATTGTACAAGCAAAACTGTAGTTAAGAAAACTCCGGTGCATACCGCGCCTTGAGCGCGTGTTGTGCCGCAGAACAGCTGAAAGTATGAGCCGCGCCGTCCCATTATGGGCGGTGCGAACGAGAAAGTAAATAAGGGCGCAGGGCGGATGCCTTGGCTCACGGAGGCGATGAAGGACGTGATAAGCTGCGATAAGCCGCGGTAAGGCGCAAATGGCCTGTGACCCGCGGATTTCCGAATGGGACAACCCGTCCGCTCGAATGGCGGACATCGCATCGTTATGATGCGAGGCGAACCGGGGGAACTGAAACATCTTAGTACCCCGAGGAAGAGAAAATAAATCAATGATTCCCCCAGTAGTGGCGAGCGACCGGGGAAGAGCCCAAACCGCCGCTGTCTTCGGGCAGGGGCGGGGTTGTAGGAACGCCATGATGGCATGTGATGACGAGCGGAACCGTCTGGAAAGACGGACCGCAGAAGGTGACAGTCCTGTATGCGAAGTCAGGGCATGTCAGGCGTACTCCTGAGTAACGCGGGACACGAGTAATCCTGCGCGAATCCGCCGGGCCCATCCGGCAAGGCTAAATACTCCCGTGAGACCGATAGTGTACCAGTACCGTGAGGGAAAGGTGAAAAGAACCCCGAGCTTTTGGAGATAAGCATTCATACGCTCGTCTAGATAGATGGTCATACTCATTGAGTCAATATCAGACTCATCTGTTTCTATCTTGACGATATCGAAATTGTCCAGTATTTCTTTGGGAAGAACTATACGGGCTAATTGTTCAAGCATGTTCATAATGCAAAGATACAAAATACTATGAAACAAAAAAAACATCCCCAGTACTTTTCCACTGAGCCGTTTTGTGTTAGCTTACCGCAGTTTTGAAATGCCGCTTCCTTTTGTATGAACGGATAATACACTTCTTTGTAGGAGGTGTATGCTATTGCCAAAACATATTGTTCTGTTTATCTGTTTTTACGATATTTTGTCGCAATAATTAAACTATTTGTCTACAAAAATAAGAAATATAGGCGATGATATTACGAATATCAGCATACAAAACAGTCCGTTTTAACTATTTTTAGCACACGTATCAATACCGTTCTGTCACCGTCCCGCTATTCCACCTTATTAATAATATATAAAGATAACACCTCCTACAAAGAGGTATATTATTCGTTTCAAAGGTCAATACTTCCTTTTTTCGTTTTTCAAAGATAAAAAACGACAATATGCGACGTACTGTCTTGTGGTGTGTTTTTCCGTTTCAAGGTATATGAAATAATGTGTGTCATGTCGGCGTTGGCATGATTGCGGTGCGGAGGATATACAGAAAGCCGGAGTAAAGACATCCGGTCAGCGCATATATGACAGACGTGCCACAACGCAAGGTCGTGACACGTCTGTTGTCTTAATCTGTTTTATGCTCACAGTCAGAGCCTCAGTTGGCTTGCGGCAGTGCCGTTGTCTGCATTCAGGCAGAGCGCGATGGGTTTGCCGTTCAGCAGTTCTGCTTGTGCGTCATGATGTCGAGCACCATCTCGTCGGTCTGGTTCATTGTCTCCGACCCGATGCGCGTGAGGTTGCGTATGGAGCGGTCCACGTCGTCGTCGATTATTCCCTCCACCGCCGTCACGCATCTGCCCTCTATCGCCAGAAGCGAGGAGAGCAGGGCGGTGGATACTCCCGACGCTATTTTCAGCGAGCAGCTGGGCTTCGCTCCGTCGCATATCATGCCCGTAAGGTTTGCTATCATGTTCTTCACCGAGTTGCACACGCGGTTGTAGTCGCCTCCCATGAGATAGGTGATGCCGCAGCTCGAGCCTATGCTTGCCACCACGCAGCCGCACACCGCTGACAGTTTGCCGAGGCTCTGTTTGATGTATATTGCCGTGAGATGGCTCAGTGTGAGCGCGCGTATCAGCTCCTCCTCGGTGTTCTCGTTCTCCATCGCATAGACAGCCACGGGGTTAGTGGCGCATATTCCCTGGTTTCCCGACCCTGAGTTGCTCATCACCGGAATCATGGCTCCGCCCATTCTGGCGTCGCATGCCGACGCCGTCTTCGACAGTATGTGCGAGAAGATGCTGTTGCCGAAGATGCCGTGACTGAGCGGACGGTCTATTGTCTTGCCCAGACAATGTCCGAAGTTGCCTTTGACAGACTCTTCGGCAGCCTTCAGGTTATACTGTCTTGTCTTCAGGATGAAAGCTATCTCGTCCACCGGAGTGGTGGTGGCGAAGTCGTATACGGTGCGCATGCAGAGTTCCGGATCGCCGTTGTCGCCGTCCTCGCAGCCGGTGTTCTTCACGTCGAGGAGCGTCTCTCCGTCTTTGGATATGTAGACGAAGTTGGTGTGCGAGCCCGATATCACCGCCTCCGCCTTATGACCTGCCGCCTCGCATACTACGTCGATGTAAAGCTTTTCGGTGATGTCCGCCTTCAGTCTTATGTCTATCCGTTTCTCCTCGACATACGCCTTGCCCTCCTCGAGTGTCTCCGGCGTCACGTCCTTTATCACCTCCAGCTCATACTCCGACCTGCCCACGATGGCTCCCAGAGCTATAGCTATGGGCAGACCAATCATTCCCGTGCCAGGTATACCTACGCCCATGGCGTTCTTCAGTATGTTCGCGCTCAGCATCACCGTTATCTTCTCCGGTCTCTGTCCGAGCGTCTCGGTGGCGCGTGCGGTGCAGAGAGCCACGGCGATAGGCTCCGTACAGCCCACTGCCGGCACCACCTCGCGCTGTATCAGTGCTATGATGCTCTGTCTTGTATTCTTGTCTAACATGCCGTCATGGTTTTATTCAGCTTGCCGTTCGCCATATCTCTCCAGTCCGGTCTGCAGGAACTTCAGGTAGTCGCTTATGTCCTTGTCGTATGAGCGGCTGCCTGCGAGCGGACGACCCTGATTGTCGAGCAGCACATAGAACGGCTGCGTGTTGGCTCCGAACTTCACTCTCTGCAGATAGCTCCACTTGTCGCCCACCGTGCGCAGCGTTCTCTCTGTTCCGTTCTCGGTTACGGTGAGAGGCTCCTTGAGCGGAGTCTTGTCGTCGACATAGAGCGAGATGAGCACGTACTTGTTGTTCAGCATGTCGGCGACATTGGCGTCTGTCCATACGGCAGCCTCCATTTCGCGGCAGTTGACACACCCGAATCCGGTGAAATCTATAATCACCGGCTTGCCCTCCAGACGTGCCGCCGCCATGCCTGCGTCATAGTCCTTGAACCTCGGATGCACCTCGTTCTTATACAGGTTGAAGTCCTGCGTGTTCATGGGCGGTGTGAACGCGCTTATAGCCTTGAGCGGCGCGCCCCACAGTCCGGGCACCATGTATGCGGTGAATGCCAGCGACAGCAGCGCGAGGAAGAACTGCGGGACGTTCGTCCGGCGTCTCTCGTCGTCGTGCGGGAAGTTGAACATGCCCAGCAGATAGAGTCCGAGCAGTCCGAATATGGCTATCCACAGCGCGATGAATGTCTCGCGGTCGAGTATGTGCCAGCCGTAGGCGAGGTCGGCTACGGACAGGAACTTCAGCGCGAAAGCCAGTTCTATGAATCCCAGCACCACCTTTATAACGTTCATCCATCCTCCCGACTTGGGCGCGGACTTAAGCAGTGAGGGGAACATTGCGAACAGAGTGAACGGTATTGCCAGTGCGATGGCGAATCCGAGCATGCCTATTGTCGGTGCGATGATGTTGCCTTGGGTCGACACTGCCACAAGAAGCAGCCCGATGATGGGACCGGTGCACGAGAACGAAACGAGCGCGAGGGTGAACGCCATGAGGAATATGCTCAGCAGTCCGCTTGCCGATTCCGACTTGCGGTCTATCTTGTTGCTCCACGACGAAGGCAGTGTTATCTCGAAAGCTCCGAAGAACGACGCTGCGAAAACGACGAGAAGCAGGCAGAAGAAGATGTTGAACACGGCGTTGGTGGACATCGCGTTGAGCGCGCTCGCGCCGAACAGAAGCGTGACGGCAAGCCCGAGCACGACGTATATCACCACGATGGACACGCCGTAGGTGGTTGCCTCGCGTATAGCCTTGCCTCTGTCCTTGTTGCGTTTGAGGAAGAAGCTCACGGTCATCGGTATTATGGGCCACACGCAGGGGGTGAACAGGGCGAGGAATCCGCCCGCCAGTCCGGCGAGGAAGATGTAGAAGAGCGATGTGTCGAGCGGTTCGTCATATGCCGACAGCTCCTTTATCACAGGTTGCCACAGGGCTTTCGCCTCGCTCTCTGAGAGCTGTGCGGCTGTCTGTGAGGCTGTAGCAGCGGTGTCTGCGGGTGCGGGCTGTGCCGCTACGGTGGCTGTGTCGGCAGTCCCGGCAGGCTTTGATGCAGCCTTCACGTCCTCTTTCTTCTCCTCGGGCGCGTTCTTCGCCGAGACTACGGCAGGAGCCTTCCCCGCTTTCCTCAGTTCCACCTGGGTGGGCGGCATGCACGTCTCGTCGTTGCATGCTCCGTATTCCAGATAGGCGTCAATGGAGTAATCAGGTTTTGTGAACCTTATCTTCTGTACGAACTTCACGCTGTTGCTGAAGTAGCGCACCTGCATGTTGAACAGCTTGTCGAACACGGCAATCTCCTTTCCGTGCGGTGTGAGCTTGCCCACGAGTTCTATGCCGTCCTTCTTGTTCACGTTGAATGTCGCCTCTATCGGTCCTCCTTTTATATTGGTGGAGTAGACGTGCCATCCCTCGTCAATCTTTCCGCTGAACACGATCTCGGCTTCCGCCGTTCCGTCGGTCTTCAGTTCAGCCGTGAACTTCACGGGATCCACCATCTGTGCGCCGCACATCACGGCAGTGACGAGCAGCATCGTAATTGTCAATAGTCTTTTCATAAGGGTGTCTGTTTTTGTATTATGATGATTATTATGGGAGCAGTCCCGTGACCACAGGCTTATCCCACCCGGCTTCCCGGCTTCACCTTGCCGAGCAGCGATGTCACGGTGAGCGAGCCGTCATAGTCCTCTGCCGAGAGAATCATGCCCTGGCTCTCTATGCCCATGAGCTTGCGCGGTGCGAAGTTGGCTATGAACAGCACGTCCTTGCCTATGAGATCCTCCGGCTTGTAGTACTTGGCTATGCCCGAGACAATGGTGCGGTCGGTGCCCGAACCGTCGTCGATGGTGAACTTGAGCAGCTTGTTAGCCTTCTTCACCTTCTCGCATGCCTTTATGTGACCTACACGTATGTCGAGCTTCTCGAAGTCTTCGAACGACACTGTCTGCTTCACCGGCTCTGCCTTATAGGCGGCAGCCTCGTTCGCCTTCTTTGTCTCCTCGAGCTTGTGGAGCTGACGTTCTATCACGTCGTCCTCTATCTTCTCGAACAGCAGTGACGGTTCGCCGAGCTTGTGCCCGCTCTTCAGCAGGTCGGTAGAGCCGAGTTGTGCCCAGTCGTATGCCTCCACGTTGAGCATCCCGCGCAGTTTTTTGCTGCTGAACGGCAGGAACGGCTCGAACGCAATGTCGAGGTTTGCCACCAGCTGAAGCGATATGTACAGGATGGTCTTCACGCGCTGCATGTCGGTCTTTGCCACTTTCCACGGCTCGCAGTCGGTGATGTACTTGTTGCCGATGCGTGCCAGGTTCATAGCCTCTTTCTGCGCGTCGCGGAACTTGAACACGTCGAGCAGCGACTCCACCTTCTGTTTCACGTCCTTGAACTCACTGATGGTCTGCCGGTCGGTCTCTGTCAGCTCGCCGCACTCGGGCACCACGCCGTCGAAATATTTCTTCGTGAGCTGCAGCGCGCGGTTTACGAAGTTGCCGTATACGGCTACCAGCTCGTTGTTGTTGCGGTCCTGGAAGTCCTTCCATGTGAAGTTGTTGTCCTTTGTCTCCGGAGCGTTAGCCGTGAGAACGTATCTCAGCACGTCCTGTTTGCCCGGAAGCTCCTCCAGATATTCGTGAAGCCACACCGCCCAGTTGCGTGATGTGCTTATCTTATCGTTCTCGAGGTTGAGGAACTCGTTCGCCGGCACGTTGTCGGGCATGATGTATCCGCCGTGCGCCTTCATCATCACGGGGAACACTATGCAGTGGAATACGATGTTGTCCTTGCCTATGAAGTGCACGAGACGTGTCTCCGGGTCTTTCCACCATTTCTCCCATGAGTCGGGCAGAAGCTCCTTCGTGTTTGAGATGTAGCCTATCGGCGCGTCGAACCACACGTAGAGCACCTTGCCCTCCGCGCCTTCCACCGGCACGGGTATGCCCCAGTCGAGGTCGCGCGTCATGGCTCTCGGCTGCAGGTCCATGTCGAGCCAGCTCTTGCACTGTCCGTATACGTTGGACCGCCACTCCTTGTGTCCTTCGAGAATCCATTCCTTCAGCCAGTCCTGATACTCGTTGAGAGGCAGATACCAGTTCTTTGTCTCCTTCAGCACGGGCTGCGATCCGCTTATGGCAGACTTGGGGTTGATGAGCTCGGTGGGGTCGAGGTCGCTGCCGCAGTGCTCGCACTGGTCGCCGTATGCGCCATCGTGATGGCAGTGCGGGCACTCGCCTGTGATATATCTGTCGGCGAGGAACTGTCCCGCCTCCTCGTCGTAATACTGCTTTGTGGTCTTCTCTATCAGTTTACCGTCCTCATACAGCTTTCTGAAAAAGTCTGACGCCACCTTGCTGTGGGTCTCCGATGTGGTGCGGCTGTATATGTCGAAGGAGATGCCGAACTCCTCGAAGCTCTTCTTTATCATCGAGTGGTATCTGTCCACAACGTCCTGCGGCGTGATGCCTTCCTTCTTGGCGCGTATCGTGATGGGCACTCCGTGCTCGTCGCTTCCGCCGATGAAGATTACGTCCTGGTGCTTCATGCGCAGGTAGCGCACGTATATGTCAGCCGGAACATACACTCCGGCAAGGTGGCCTATGTGCACTCCGCCGTTGGCATATGGCAGAGCTGCAGTTACAGTTGTACGTTTGTAGTTTTTCTGTTCCATTATCATGATATGTTTTGTTTCCTCTTTCAGAAAGTCCGGAAGCCTGTAAGTTCCGCACCGGTCGGTACGTGTGCGGATGGGTGGGGTGCGGTTTCCGGAATGTCCGGTGTGTATGTGGGGTGCGTGCTTTTAGCTTATCTTATTTAAAGATATTGCAAACGAGTGGAAAGAAAACTTGTTTTCAATTTCCAGAGTGCAGCTATATCTTCTGCAAAGATAATGAAAGGTGAGTGCAACAGCAAGTAAGGGAGACGTAGTTTCACTTAACTTGATACTGCCGAACCGCATCTTATCTTCTGCAAAGATACACCAAACTGCGTGCATTACAAAATAATGCGGTTTATTTTTCGCGCCATACTGACTGTGTGCCATGCCTTTTGCGTGGTATCACGGTATGCCGGTTGTTTTGTCACGGAATAATTGTATAAATATGCGTGATGACATACCGTTGTATGAATAAATATTCACCGTAACTTCAAAATACTCCTGTTTTCGCGCACGAGAATGCATCCGGTTGCAAATACGCGCGTTTTGAACGATTAGCGCAACACCTTGTCAGTCAACCGCTTGCGCTTTTTAGTGAGTCGGAAGACGTACCGACGGCTTGCGAAAGAGCCTCTTCCGCACCGCAGGAAAGCCTCTTTTGCGTCACGGGAAGGGCATTTTGGCGTCGCCGTTGAGCCTTTCCCGCATCGTCATACCGCCTTTTCCGCACACTTCCCGCGCCCGTATGAGGGTAGGGAAGAGACTCTTACGACGCCCGATGAGCCGTGTCTCATGCGTCGGGAACCATTTTACGGGCTTCCGCTTTTCTCTTTCGCGATTTTCCGTTGTCAAAATTTTTTACTGCGGGAATGCATAAATATGCATGTATGTGTGTGGCGAAAAGGCTGCGGAAGGGGTATTTGCCTGTATTAAAAACCGCTTTTCAGCGACATGTCATCATCTCCCCCTCAATAAAACCACAATGCGCCAGCCAGTAGAGACGCAAAATCTTGCGTCTCCCGACCACCCCATCGCCAACCTTTATGCACTATAATATGCTGATGATAAATGCGTTCCTCCCTTGTGAGACGCAAGATTTTGCGTCGCTACTTTGTGCGGGCGGAGATCCTACCTGAACAGGTGAATACACCTCCGACATTGCTTTTTTGCCTCATTATCGTCTCCTCAACCCCATTGCTCATTGTCGCTGTCATGTTGTAAAACGTTTTCTACTGATTCTGTATGTAATATCATACATAAAAGCTCCTACCGACTTGTCTGACGGCAGCGGCGGGTGCGGATGGAACATAACGGTTTGTCGGCGAATGGAAAAATAAATGAGGAGCCGTGTTTCGCCAAACCTGACTCCTCATAAGATTATTAACCTAACGAAGCTTATTATTCACGTATCTTCACAGACACACATTTATATAGAATGTTTACCACTATATGGTCGCAAAGTTAACACGTCTGCATGGATTTATACAATACGTATTTTGCATATGATGATTCTATCCTGATGATTGATGTCAAACGTGTTCTTAAATTGTTCCGTGTCTTTCACACACATAATAATAACAACAAAGGTACAGGAAATACTAAAAATATAATGTTAAAAGATACAAAAACACTGTATATTTGTTGAATTTCGCAGGCTGACAGGAACTATGTCACAATATGTACGACATATTTATGTCAGCCTGCGGATGTTTTCGTGATAAGTACTATTGTATTTTCTGTTCTTTCACGTTGAATCCCGACAGTTCTATGAAGGCGTTTCCGCCTCTTGCGTCGGCAGCATTCCAGCTCACGTCAACGGTGCGGCTCTCGCCCGGCATGAGGTGGAAGTAGTTGTCGGAGTAGCTCACCGGCAGAATCTGTCCGCCGTCCCCTGCCTTCAGGTTGAGCCTTATCATCATAGCCGGAGTGTCCGACGGGTTTGTCACGGTCACTGTTGAGCGTGTTCCCGTGGCCTTTACCGATGTCCGGAGAGCGGTCTGCGGCAGTGTGTTCAGCTCCTGAAGGTTGCCCTCATCGTTGGATGCCACGTAGAAGTTGTGCGACAGTGTGCGTCCCTCCGCGTCGTTGAGCCACAGGCGTATGAAGTATACGTTGCCGCCGTTGAGGCTCACCTTGTCGTCCACATGCAGTCCCTCGGGCACTACGGTGGAGTCGTCGTCGCTGCTGACTGTCGCCTGCATGGTTTTTACAGTGCGTCCCCTGACGTCGGTAATCTCCACTTTGGCGGTCAGTCCGGTGCGGTTGCCTGCGCACAGGTTCACCACTTCCACGTTGCGGGTCGATGCGTTCCACTGTATGTGGAGCGGCTCGCAAGCCTTCTTGCATCCGAAGAAGGCAGCCGTAGGTTCGAAATAATAGTCGTAGCACTGCCATGTCATGCTCGGCCAGCAGGCGTGACTCATCCATATGAGGAGCCCCTGCCGGTCGCGGCTTCCCGACTCATACATCGCCCGGTAGCCGTCGTAGTTCTGCCATTGGGCCAGCTTTGTGAACGCGGCGGCGTTGTCCGGCTTGCCGAAAGCCTTCTCTATTATGGCGTTGAACGTCGCTCCCCGCTGTGCGCCCTGCATGCAGTAGTCGTGCTGTCCCCACTCGTCGCCCTGCGGCCACAGTGCCTCCGGGCGTAGCGTACGTGCCAGTCCCTCGTATGTCATTACGTTCGGCATGCCCCGCTCAGAGTGCAGTTTGCCCGTCTGACGGTCGAAGTATTCCTTCGGAGGCAGTGCCCAGTAAGGACCGTGACCGCTCACTCCGTCGTCGGCGGAGCTTGAGATGTATCCCAGTCCGGGGTGCAGCGTCTTCACAAAGTGGCGCAGCCGTCTGTCGATAGACTCTGGCGGATAGCCCTCGTTTCTGCCGCAGTAGATGCCGATTGACGGATGGTTGCGTATGCGTTTCACGTAGTCGTCGGCGTTGCTCAGGAACATGTGCTCGTCGAGAGGGTCGGGACCGTCCGCCGGGTTGGCGAGCCAGAAGTCCTGCCACACCATTATGCCGTATCTGTCACAGGCTTCGTAGAACTCCTCGTCGCCTGTCTGTCCCACCCAGTTGCGTATCATGTTGAAGTTCATGTCGCGGTGGTTTCTCACCGCAATGTCATATTCGCGTCCGCGGTAGCACAGGTTGTTCTCGCTGAATCCCCAGTTGCCGCCCAGCGGTATGAACCGTCTGCCGTTGATGTATATCTTCAGCTGCGTGTCCATGTCCTTGTAGTCCATCTGGCGTATGCCCGCCTTGAAGGTCACGGAGTCTGACGTTCCCCTCTCCGTAACGAACTCGAAGCCCGCGTCGTAGAGGTAAGGCGTGCCGTATCCGTTGGGCCACCACAGGTTCATGCGGCGGTTGCGCAGCTCCGGAAACTCCTCCGGCAGGAAGGCTATCTCCTGCACCGCGTATGTGGGGAGCACCACGCGCTTCTCTATCTTCAGCCCTCCTATCCATCCGCGCAGTGTTCCGCTGACGCTGTAAGGCATGTGGTTGGTCAGTATGACCGACGGTGTGATGGTGGCTGCGGTGTCGGGCAGTGCCAGCTCGGAGGTTATCAGAGGGTCGCGCATGGTCACCGCTCCGGAGGCGGAGAGCCACACGTCGTTCCATATACCTATGTTCCTGCCGCGTATTGTCGATATCCAGTCCCATCCGATGGTGGCGTGGAACGTCGGGTTGTCGTATCCCAGAAGACCTCCGTTGAAGTCGGTGTCCTTGCGGTATTTCTCCTTCACCGCTCCCGGATGGGCGTTCTTGATTATCCTCACGGCGAGCACGTTGCGTCCGTCGCGCAGCAGCGGTGTGATGTCGGAGTGTCCGCGCATGAACGCTCCGTCTATTCTTGCCGCCTGCCTGCCGTTGATGAATACGTCGGCTTTCCAGTTTATGCCGTCGAGATTGAGCATGACGCGCTTGCCTTTCATGTGTTGCGGCAGGTCGAACTCGGTGCGGTACCAGAAGTCGGAGTTGAAGAACGACTCGGAAATCTGCATCAGATTGTCGGCGTAATTGGGATTGGGGAGAGCTCCTATGTTCACGTAGCTCATCAGAACCGTTGCGGGCACGGTGGCTACAGCCCACGAGCTGGCGTCGTATCCGGTGGAAGATATGGCGCGCCCGTCGCCCTTCACCTCCGAGGCACGCTGTATGCGCCAGTCTCCTCCGTTGAGAGAGAAGCGGCTGTCGCCGCCCCCTTTCACGGGCTGGGGCTTCGCTGTGAGTCCTCCGCGACCCATCACCTCAAGCTCGCTGAGCACATACGGGGCGGCTGTGGCTCCCTTGAGCATCAGCACCCGCACATATCTGCCCTTGCCTCCGGGACACGCCACCTCGTCGGTCTTGCCGTTGCCGGAAGGCAGCTGCGCCACGGTCTTCCAGTTGCGTGCGTCGTCCGACGACTCTATGCGTCCGCTGCGCGCCTTGTTTATCCAGTGAAGCCTCACCTTGTCGAACTCGCACTGTGTGCCGAGGTCCACGTAAACCCATTGCGTCCCGGCTTTCGCGCTCATCCACGCGCTGCCGAACTGCGCTGCCGGCAGCACGTCGGTGACAGCCCGGTCGCCGTCGAAGAACTTTATCTCCGTCACGGTCCAGTGCACTGCTCCGGGCATGGAGAGCTCCACCTTCAGGTTGTCGAAGCTCACGTCGCCCGTTCCCAGGTCTATCACCGCCTCGATGTTGCGTGTCGGGAGCATCGGACCCTCGTCGGTGTTCTTGTTCGGGTCGCTGTGCGCCTTGCTCTTCGACGCCTTTCCCGGCAGTCCTTTGCCGGTGAGCTTTCCGAGTGTCCGCCGTGCCGCGCCTTTCTTTCCGCCGGTCAGCGAGCTTACGGTGATGGCGTATCCGCCCTTTGACCGCTCGCTGTAAGCCATGCTGCATACTATCTTCACACGGTTAGCACTCACCTTCATGTTGTGCCACCGGTAGCTGATGAAAGCCTTCTCGCCCATCAGGATGTTGCGCGTGTACTCGCCTCCGTCTATCGCCCACTCCCTCTCACGGCGCGGAAGCGTTCCGCTGTTGGTCTCCGCCGTGAGGTAGGGCGGCTGCGTCTTGTGCACGATGCCGTCGGTGACGAGCTGCGCCGTGAGGTTGTAGTCGTGCGAGGACGAGGCGTAAGCCATGCGCCGCAGTGCGATGTTGCGGTAGGAACCGTCGGCGGTGAGCAGCGGTGCGAAGCTCTCTCCGGGCGCACCGGGATATATGCCGACAGGCGCGTTCCTGCCGTCGTCGAAGCTTGATAGCATCAGTGACAGCGACATGATGGCTGCCAGATGCGCTGGTTGTCTGTATTTCATATTTTTGTATAGATGTTTTGTCTTTCTGTATCCGTCACTTGTGTCACAGATTTCCGGTAATGTGGTCTCGATGGCTGTGCACTGTCATATGGCGGGCATGCCTCGCGCAGAGGAAGACAGCCATGCGTTCGTGACCTTAAATTTACGCCTTTATTTGTCAGAATGACAGACTGTGTAACATTAATTTACGTGAATTAACATTAATTCAATACTGTCTTGCGCCTCTGTCCATGTTTTTTTCATAAAACAGGCTGCGCTCGGCAATTTGATAGCAAGCTCTCATTGCGCTCACTGGCACTGTTTTTATATAAAACAGGCTGCGCTCGGCAATCAGAGAGCAAGCTCTCATTGCGCTCGTTGGCACTGTTTTTATATAAAACAGGCTGCGCTCGGCAATTTGATAGCAAGCTCTCATTGCGCTCACTGGCACTGTTTTTTTGAAAAAGAGACGGCATTCTTCGGATTATATATAAGTCCTCATCACGTCGTATGTCCGGACGCTTCGTGACAGCGGTTTTTACGTGCTTGTGTAACAGCTTGAGCCACAACGGTTTGCGAAACGGGCTTTTCGGGCTTGCGAAAGAGGCTTTTCCGCATCATGAAAGAGCCTCTTCCGCAGTCTCAAAGAGGCTCTTTCGCAAGCCCGAAAAGCCCGTTTCGCCAAACCGTTGTGGCACAGCGTGTTACGGAATGGGGCTGAAACGGCTCGTGACCTCTGTCTGACGAGCCTTTCCATAGTGCTGTGCGGGATGTGCGGAGGGACTGCCTTCCGCCGTGCCGGGGACTCGGGACACATGCTGCGGAGTGCGTGAAAAATGATAAAATGGACCGGATACATTTCAATTATAAGTTTTTTTATATTATTTTTGTACTGATATTACGAAACAGTCTTATGATTGGTACAATCTGTTACTGAAACAAACAATAAACAATAAAATGGATTATGAGAATGCGCAGGCTATTATTCTTGTCTGCCGCGCTGGCTTTCGGATGCGTGTCCGTGGCTGATGCGGCTGACGTAAAAATCAAGATTACAAAGAAGTACATCAATTTCCCTGTATCCCACAAGTCTGACCGGAAGACCATGGAGATGTCGGTAAAGGGCGGAGAGACATGCCGCTTCGTCATACGTCTTGCCGAGGGAGAGCCCGACTACTGGACGTTCCGCGACGTGAGCGCGCTGAAGGGCAAGACCGTCACGCTGACCTACGACGGCAGCGGGGAGGCTCTCGCAAAGGTTTGTCAGGACGACCGCATAGCGGGAGGGGAGAATATGTATAAGGAGAAATACCGTCCGCAATATCATTTCACGACGAGACGCGGATGGATAAACGACCCCAACGGACTCATTTATTATAAAGGCAAGTATCATCTGTTCTACCAGCACAACCCGTTTGAGCGCGAATGGGAGAACATGCATTGGGCGCACGCCGTGAGCACCGACCTCGTGCATTGGCGAGAGATGCCTCTGGCGCTCCATCCCGACACGCTCGGGACCATCTTCTCAGGCTCTGCCGTGATAGACTACGGCAACACTGCGGGGTGGAACTCGAAGGACGGCACGCCCGCGCTTGTGGCGTTCTACACGTCGGCGAAGGGCATACAGAGGCAGAGCATGGCATACAGTCTGGATGAGGGAATGACGTTCACGAAGTATGAGGGCAACCCTATCATCGACTCGCACGAGAAGTGGCAGACCAACGACACGCGCGACCCGAAGGTGTTCTGGTATGCTCCGGGCAAGCACTGGGTGATGGTGCTCAACGAGCGCGACGGTCATTCGATATACAACTCCGTGAACCTGAAGGACTGGACATATCAGAGCCACATCACCGGATTCTGGGAATGCCCCGAGCTTTTCGAGGTTGCGGTGGACGGAAACGGCGGCAACAAGAAGTGGGTAATGTGGGGAGCGTCGGGCACTTACATGATTGGCTCGTTCGACGGAAAGACGTTCACGCCCGACGGACCAAAGCTTTGCAACCTCAACGGAAGCGCGTATGCGGCGCAGGTGTTCAACAACATACCTGCCAACGACGGCAGAGTGATAAAGATAGCGTGGGGAAGGATATCGTTCGAAGGAATGCCTTTCAACGGCTGTATGCTCCTTCCGCAGGAACAGATGCTGTTCAACACAAGGAGCGGACTGCGCCTCGCGAGCCGTCCGGTGAGGGAAGTGGAGCAGCTGTTCACGAAGGTTTATTCGGGCGAAGACCTCAGCATGCGGCAGGCGAACGACGTGATGAGGCAGTTTGACGGCGACGACGTGCTGCGCATACGTATGACAATGCACCTCAGCCATGCCACCGACGCCGGACTGAGCTACCGGGGACAGCGCATAGTGAACTACGACATGAACGGCAACCGGCTTAACGGCGAGTTCTATGCAACCGACGATCCGGGCAGCATGATGCTCACTGCGGACGTCTACATGGACAGGAGCATGGCGGAGGTGTTCGTCGACGGAGGCATGTATTCATACTCCATGGGACTCGACGTGCGCAGCACGAGCAAGGAGGGATACGTGTTCTGGGGCAACAACATAAAGATAAGGAGTCTCGAGGTGTATAAGGTGAAGTCCATATGGGACGGATATGCCGAATGAGCGGAGGCTCCACAGTGTGTGTATATGGATGAAGCCGTGGCGCGGTGTGCGCGGTTACGGCACATGACAACGCGGAAGAGGCGGCACGGAAAAATTTTCCTGCCGCCTCTTCCGCGTTGTCGTATATTATAAATATGTGTGGCTTTATGCCGTCATGAGCCTTCCCACGTGCGGCTGCCGTCGTGTCCGCGCTTTGTGAGGACAGGCTTCCCGTCCAGCCGTTACTGCTCTTTCTTGTCGTCGGTTATTATCTTCGGACCTCTTACCCTGTCTTTCAGGGTAAGTCCTTTCTTTATTTCGATGTTGATGCCGTCGCTCAGTCCGGTTGTCACCTTGCGACGCTCGTATGTCTTTTCGTCGCCTTCGCCTTTCACGATATACACGTATGTGTCCTCACCTTCGAACTCGATGGCGCTCTCGGGAATGGTAAGCACGTTCCTTGCCTGCGCGAGCACTATCTCGGCATTGGCACTGTAGCCGCTACGTATGTTCTTGCCGCCGGTCACCTTTACGGCTGCCTTTATCTCAAACTGGTTGGCTCCGTTGTTGTCGACAGCCTTCGGCGAGATGTATTCGAGCGACGCGTCGAACTTCGTATCCTGCAATGCGCCCACCGAAAGCTTCATAGGCATGCCCGTGACAAGGCGTCCCACCTCCGTCTCGTCGATGTTGCCGCGGAAGATAAGGTCGTTCATGTCGGCTACGGAGGCTATTGTCGTACCGTCGTTGAACGTGTTCGACAGGATGACGGAGTTGCCCACCTTCACCGGAATGTCGAGTATCACGCCCGTGATGGTGGAGCGCACGAGTGTGGAGCTTGCGCTGGCGTTGCTCTTCGACACACCGTCGCGCACCACCTGGAGGTTGTCCTCCGCCGCGGCAAGCTCTTCCTCCGCCTGCCGGTAAGCCTGGGCTATCTTGTCATACTCGTCCGCCGACACCAGTCCTTTGTCGTAGAGGACCTTCTCGCGCTGGTAGTCTGTGCGCGCCTGCTTCACGTTTATGTTGGCAAGACGCAGCCGCGACTGTGCCGAACTGAGCTGTCCCATGTCCGGTATCACCTTTACCTTGGCAATCACCTCACCCTCTTTCACCGTGTTGCCCGCTTCCTTCAGCAGTTCGCTTATGATGCCGGAGATCTGCGGCTTTATCGCCACCTCGTTGCGCGGCTCTATCTTTCCCGTCACCACTGTGGTCTTTCTGATGTCGGCTTTCTTGGGAGTGAACTCGTTGTAAGCCACAGGCTGCGGCAGCGATTTGACGTAGAGGAACACGAAAGTGCCTATGAATATCAAGGCGATGACAGCCGCGACTATGAACTTGAAGTACTTTTTCATATCTGTTAGTGTGTTTGTATGCTTGTTATAACGATTCTCTTTGACAATAATAATATGTGTACGGATATATTATAATATGTGTATTTTAGTTTTACGATATATGTATTGGCATTGCGTTCCGTACGTCACTCGTCTCTCATAGCATCGACCGGCTTTATGCTCATGGCTCTTGCTGCCGGTGCGAGACCTGCCAGCACCCCGAGGACACTTAGCATCGCCACCGCCCCTACGGCTGTCCAGAAGTCTATCTGGAAGTGAGCCGCGACGATGCCGTCGCTTGTATTAGCCACCTCAAGCATCTGTAGGATTATCACGACGAACAGTATGCCGCTCATGCCGGCTACCGCCGTGAGGATGATACTCTCGCTTATGATTTGTGAAAGGATGTCGGTGGGGGTGGCTCCGATAGCCCGCCGTATGCCTATCTCGGTGGTGCGCTCGCGCACTGTCACCATCATTATGTTGGAGACTCCTATCGCTCCGGCGAGCAGTGTGCCTATGCCGACGAGCCATATGAGGAAGTTCACACCTGAGAAAAGGCTGTCGAGCAGTCCGAAAAGCACTTCGGTGTTGAACACCATGACGGCTTTCTCGTCGTCGGGAGCCACGTTGTGCGCCCTCGCTATTACCTCGCGCATGCGCTGCGAGAGCTCGTTCATCTTCGTTCCCGGCTTCGCCGTGGCGCATATAAGGTCTACCCTGTCGCCCAGATTGTATGTCTGCTGCATGAGCGAAAGCGGCACCACGACGCTCTCCTCGGCGCTTCCGTTGATGTTCATGTTGCCTGCGGCATAGTCGACACCTATCACATTATAATATATGGAGTCTATCCTGACGAGCTGTCCGCACGGGTCTCCGCCTCCCGGAAAGAGCGTCTTGTACACCTTCTTGCCTATAACGCACACCTTGCGGTGCTGTCTTATGTCCATGTCGTTGATGTATCTGCCGTAGAAAAGCTGCGGACTCTCCACCCGGATGTAGTCGGGCAGTGTCCCCTTCACGGTGCAACTGATCTTCTTGTCGCTGAAAGTGGCGTTGCCGTTCCATCTCGACAGCATCGGAGTGACTACGTCCAGCTCCGGCACCTGAGCCTTCAGCCGGTCCACGTCCTTGTAAGTCATGTTCCATTGGCGTCCCTTCCGCAGTCCGTTGTGCGCTTTTGTGGTGGGCTGGGCGAACACTATCGCCGCGTTGGTGGCGAATCCCTCGAAGTTGTTTGAGAGCATCTCCTTCAGTCCGCTGCCTCCTCCTATGAGTCCGACGAGCATGAACACGCCCCAGAACACGCCGAATCCGGTGAGGAACGTGCGGCTTTTGTTTCTCGTGAGCGTGTCGAGTATCTCCCTGAATCTGTCTATGTCTACTTTCATCCCAGTGTCGTTTATGTTTTCACAATCCCTTCCGCGCAGGTCAGTGTCACTCTGCCCGCAACGCCTCTATGGGTCTGATGTGCGCCGCGCGGCGTGCCGGGACGAATCCGGCGACCGTTCCCGCCACTATCATCACGAGCGTTGCCTGTATGCATACGTCCAGTCCCACGGTGGGGTCGACGAACATCGCCGCCTGGAACAGTCCTGTGTCCACCTGCCGGTTGCCGATGGTGGCGTCCATATACATGTTCGCGGCTATGCCGAGAACCATTCCGATGTATCCGAAGAAGGTTGTTATGATGATGCTTTCTGTTATGATCAGCCGCAGAATGGACCACGGGCTCGCTCCTATCGCCTTGCGTATGCCGAACTCGTGTGTGCGCTCCTTCACTGTTATGAGCATGATGTTGGACACTCCCACGACGCCCGACAGCAGGGTGAAGAGCCCTATTATCCATAGCGCGGTGCGTATGATGTCGGTTCCCTGGTTCATCTGCATGTTCTGCGTGAACCTGTTCCACAGCCAGACAGCCTCCTCGTCGTCGGGCGCGGCACGGTGGTTGCGGTTTATTCCTGCGCGGTATGCGCTCTCAAACTTCTCGTTTTCATCCATCGTATTGAGACCGGTGAAGGTGAAGAATATCCTGTCCGCCTTGTCGCCCCGGCTGTAAATGGCACGCAGGGTGGTGAATGCCGTGTAGGCGTCGGTGTTCATCCGGCTGTTGTCATCCTTGTATATGCCAGCCACTCTGAATGCGAGTCCGCCCACGTCCACGGTCTTTCCGACGAGCGACTGTATGTCGTGCGGCGCGAGTTCCTTTGCCTGTCCCTCGCTCAGGACTATCGTCTTGCGCTGCTCTCGTATGTCGGTCATGTTGACGAACCGTCCGTAGAGCATGCTTATCTTGTTGATGTCAGCCTTGTTGGGATAAGTCCCGCATAGGCTGTTGCCGCTCACGTATTCGTCGCCGAAGGCTATCCTGACCCCCGACTGCGATATTTCGGCACCTGTCGTCTCTACGTTTCCGGTGAAGTTATTGCCGGTAGCCGTGATGTCGTTGTCGTTGAGTTCTATGCGCCTTCCTTCTTTCAGACCGTCGTAAGGCTTCGATGTGTATCCGCCGAACACCATCATCGAGTTGTCCAGAAACTGTCCGGAGTTCTGCATGATGGCGTTAAGCAGTCCGTTTCCGGCTCCGAGGAGGAATATGATGATGAATATTCCCCATGCCACGGAAAAGCCTGTAAGAGCCGTGCGCAGTTTGTTGCGCCCTGCCGTGGTCAGTATTTCTGCTATCATGTCACGCATGGTCGTGCTGTCATTTCATTAGTCCTGACGTGCCGAAGGGGCTCGCGTTGTGGTCGATATTGTCCTCAATGTTGCCTATCAGTCCGTCCTTGATGTGTATTATCTTGTTTGTCTCGTTTGCCACACCGCTCTCGTGTGTCACCACGACGATGGTGATGTGCTCCTCTTCGTTGAGTTTCTTGAGCAGTTCCATCACCTCCACGCTTGTCCGTGAGTCGAGTGCGCCGGTGGGTTCGTCGGCAAGTATTATCTGCGGACGTGTTATCAGCGCGCGCGCTATTGCCACACGCTGCTTCTGTCCTCCCGAGAGTTCGTTTGGATAATGCCCTGCCCACTGTGCCAGACCGAGTCTTTCGAGGTATTCCATAGCCATGGCATGACGCTTCCTGCGGCTCACACCCTGATAGAAAAGGGGCAGCTCGACGTTCTCCACCGCCGATTTGAACGCTATGAGATTGAAAGACTGGAAGATGAAACCTATCATCCTGTTGCGGTACTCGGCTGCGCGCTTCTCCGAGAGGTCTTTTATAAGAGTGCCGCCAAGAAGATATTCGCCCGAGTCGTAGTTGTCGAGGATGCCGAGAATGTTGAGCAGTGTGGACTTGCCCGAGCCCGACGCGCCCATGATGGAGACGAACTCGCCCTCCCCGATGTCGAGGTTTATGCCCTTGAGCACGTGGAGCGGCTGCGCGCCGTGGTAGGTCTTGTTGATGTCTTTTAGAGTTATGATTGACATTTCTTGGATGTTTATATGTTAGACTGCATTCGTGCCGTCATGGTTGCAGTGTGTGGTGGAAGAGCCTTGCCAGCCGTATGTCATGTCCGTTCGATGCGTTCCACCCTCAGGGTACGGTCGCAGTAGTTTATGACAGCGGGACGGTGGGTTATGAATATGATGGTTTTAGAGCGGTCGCTCATGATGTTCTGCAGCAACCGGCACTCCGTATCGTTGTCGAGAGCCGACGTCGCCTCGTCGAAGAGCATCACCGGACGGTCGCGCAGCAGCGCACGTGCGATGGATATGCGTTGCGCCTGTCCCTCGCTCAGTCCGCCTCCCTGCTCGGTGCAGACGGTGTCGAGCCCGTCGGGAAGGTCGCTCACGAACTCCGCGCAACTCTTTCTCAGAGCCTCCCTCATCTCCTCGTCGGTGGCGTCAGCCTTTCCCATCAGCAGGTTGTCGCGTATGGTTCCGCTCATGAGGGTGTTGCCCTGCGGCACGTATACCATGTTGCACCGCATGAGCGGCGAGAGGATGTGGGATGATGAAGAGTCGTATATCTCTGCCGTTCCCTGCTGTGGATGGAGCAGCGCGAGGATTATCCTGATGAGCGTTGTCTTGCCTGCGCCTGTCTCACCGAGTATAGCCGTGCATGAGCCTGGCTCGAAGTCGTGGCTCAGGTGTTCTATAACGTTGCGCGAGCCACCGTCATACAGATAGGTGATGTCGTTGAGACGTATGCCGCACGGACCGTCCATCCTGACGGGCTCGCCCTGCTCCTCGAGCGGATTCTCCTCGAGTTCCATAAGTCTTTCGGCGGCAGTGAGCACGCTGACGAACGCAGGTACCAGTCTGGTGAGGCTGCGGGCGGGAGTCTGTATCTTGTTGACGAGTTGCAGGAACGCCGTCATTCCTCCGAAGGTGAGCGTCTGTTGCGACATGCGCAGAGCCGCCCATAGGAAGGCGATGAGGTATCCTGCGGCGAAGCCGGTGTTGAGCACGAGGTTTGAGATGACCGAGCACGAGGTGCGCCTCACCACGTTCTGCCTCAGCTCGCTCTGTGTCTGCTCCAGCTTGTCTATCATGTTGCGGTCGTTCTCGAGTGTCTTTATGAGCATGCGGTGCTGCACGGTGTCCTGCAGGACGCTCTGAACCTTGCTGTCGGAATCGCGCACGAAGCGTGTGAGACGGCGCATGTGGACCACATACACCTTGCTGCCGATGAGGAATACGGGTATGAGCACCACTATGACAAGGGCGAGAACCTTGTCCATGAGGAACAGGCAGAAGAACGCGCTGACAAACATCACGATGACCGAGAGCGTGTTGGGGATGGTCTCCGTGAGGAAGTTGATGACGTTGTTCACGTCGAACTCCAGCCGGTTGAGCACGTCGCCGGAGTGGCGCATCTCCCGTCCGCGCCACTCGGAGCGCAGTATGCGGTCGAGCATACGCTGCTGCATGCGGTTCTGCGCCTTTATTCCGAGAATGTTGCGCACCCACACCGACGCTATGTTCAGTGCGAAGTCGCACAGTATGAGTGCCGCCATGATGCCCACGGCGAAGTATATGGAGCCTTTCGCCGAGCCCGACGCCACGTCGATGGCATGCTTCACCGCCCACACCTGCGAGAGGCTCGTGATGACCTGCGCTATGCCTGTGGCGGCGTTGAGCACCGCCTGCAGCCTGTTGCCTCGCCACTGTCCCCACAGCCATTTCATTATCCGCGCTGCGGTGTATTGCGTGTCCGGTATCTTGAGTATCTGTCTGATTTTCATCTGGTGAGATTGTTTTCGCCTCCCGGTGTGCCGCTGCCGTGCCCGCCGTGGCGTGTTGCGGTGATGTGTCAGTCCTTCCGTTTGTCCGCGCCCCACATCATCTTCTCGCGCAGCGACGCGAAGTAGTTGTGCCCTGGACGCTTCACTATGTTAGTGACGAAGGGTGCCTTCTCTATTGTTATGGACGTGCCCTCGGTGAGGGTCTCGCTCCGTCCGTCGACGGCAAGCAGGAAGTTGTGCGAGCGCGACTCCACGCTCAGCGTCACGGTGCTGTCTCCGCTTATCACTATGGGGCGCACGTTGAGGCTGTGCGGAGCCACCGGCGTGAGGCACACCGTGTTGGTGCGCGGCACGATGATGGGTCCTCCGTTCGACAGCGAGTAGGCTGTCGAGCCGGTGGGGGTCGACACTATGAGTCCGTCCGCCTGATAGGTGACGAGCGGTTCGCCGTCTATGCACGTGCGTATGCTTATCATCGACGCGTTGTCGCGCTTGAGTACGGCTATGTCGTTGAGCGCGAACGGCTCGTTGCGGAGCTGTCTCGTGCCCGTGCTTACCATGAGGGCGGTGTGGCTCTCGGTGGTGTACAGACCGTCGTAGATGGCATTCAGGGCCGTGCCGAACTCGTCGGGCATGACGTCGGCGAGGAATCCCAGCCTGCCGGTGTTGACGCCCAGGATGGGGATGTTCTTCATTCCTACCCTCACCGCCGTCTTCAGGAACGTGCCGTCGCCGCCCATAGATATGGCGAAGTCGGCTTCAAAGCGGTCGTCGTCGAACACCTCGGGCGATGCGGAGGGCATCTGTCCGTAGCGCATGAGGAAGTCGCAGAACGGGCGGTCGATGAGTATGCGCGCGCCGTGACGTTCCAGATGCGAGATGACTTTGTGTATTGATGCCGACTTCTTGCTCTGAAAAGTGTTTCCGAATATAGCAAATCTTAGTTTATCTGACGCCATTCTTGTTGTTTTAAAAAACAAATATAGTGGAAGACCGTTACTGCGTCAGAGAGGAACTTACATGTTTTCCCGTCTTTGGCAATGCCGTGCCGAATACTATATAGTGCAAATATACGCATAATTAGAATAACCTCCAAATATTTGCCGCTAAAGAATGGGCGCGCGCGGAGAGAAAATCCGGGGAAGGGGAGGGGCGGTGTGACGGTAATATATTTTGACAAATGCGGTGCGGCTCACGCCCTCGTTCTGTGCGCGTAGGGCATGCCGGAGTGGCTTCTTCGGGGTGTCGGGGGAGCCGTCAGCGTGCCTTCCGGCTGCCATATGTGCCGTTCCGTGTGCCGATACGGGCTTTTCCGTGACGCGGAACGTGCTTTTCCGGAGCATGAAAAAGCCTCTCCTGCGGCGCGAAACGGTGTGTTCCGTACCGTATGAGAGGCTGTTCCGTATCCTTATATCCGCAAAGCGGCTGACTGTCAGAGAGTTGCTGGCGACGCCATTTTCTCCGTATTTGCGCCCGCCGTCCGTCCCGTCAGCGTGCAGGCTGCCTGTGAGGACGAATGACTGTAGTTTTTTTTGACAGACGCGCTGTGCTCTTCCGCCTGTTTCCGGGCATCATATTTTCTCGCCGTAGCACAGGTCGCCCGCGTCGCCGAAGCCCGGTACGATGTATTTGTGCTCGTTAAGCCCCGGGTCGATTGCCGCGCACCATATCGTGGTGCGGTCGTCGGGGAACGTCTTCCTGATGTGGTCGATGCCCTCCGGCGCGGCTATCACGCATGCCACATGCACGTTCTTGGGCGTGCCTTTCGTGAGCAGAGCCTTGTAGGCAAGCTCCATCGAGCCTCCGGTGGCAAGCATCGGGTCGGCTATGATGAGCGTCTTGCCGTCTATGTCGGGCGTTGCGAGATACTCCACGTGTATGCTCACGTCGGTGTGTGAGCGGTCGGTGTACTCCCGGTATGCGCTCACGAAGGCGTTGCCTGCATGGTCGAATATGTTGAGGAACCCGCTGTGGAACGGCAGTCCCGCCCTGAAGATGGTGGCAAGCACCACCTTGTCTGCCGGAACGCTTACCATTGCGGTGCCCAGCGGTGTGCGCACCTCGCGCTCCTCATAGCTCAGCGTCTTGCTTATCTCGTATGCCTCGAGCTCGCCTATGCGCATGATGTTGTTTCGGAAAAGCAGCCGGTTGTGCTGGTAATCCTTGTCGCGCATCTCGGACATATACTGGTTGATGATGGAGTTTGTCCGACTGAAGTCTGTTATTTTCATGATGTTTAAGTTTGTTTTTTATTGTCTGACGGCAGCGCG
This sequence comes from Leyella lascolaii, assembly GCF_900079775.1. Taxonomy (GTDB): domain Bacteria; phylum Bacteroidota; class Bacteroidia; order Bacteroidales; family Bacteroidaceae; genus Prevotella; species Prevotella lascolaii. Next base: position 24,799 of record NZ_LT556036.1, read on the forward strand.
CAGCCTCCATCTTGCGGAGGATGAGGCGTATATGCGCCGCCTGTGGCTCCGTGTTGACAGGCAGATGATGCCGCACAGACGGTTCCGGCGTGCAAATTTAGGGAAAAACTTTTGTAGTTTGCCAACTCCAAATTGCAATTAAGACAATGCCGGTAAAATTTTTTTGTTCTTTAACATAAAAAGATTTATAGTGCCCTTTTTTGTGATAATTAAGTTTGTTGTTTTATTTCTTTTTTCATAACTTTGCCTCGGTTTTGCAAGAGCAAGGCTTTCTTGACAAGAACGGAACAGAAGATTTATTCACATCTAAATATTTATTGAAATGGCAAAATTTGATAAGTCAGTTTTAGAGAAGTACGGAATCACAGGTACAACTGAGGTCCTCCACAACCCTTCTTACGAAGTTCTTTTCGAAGAGGAGACAAAAAGCGACCTCACAGGTTACGACAAGGGTCAGGTGACTGAGCTCGGAGCAGTAAACGTAATGACAGGTATCTACACGGGCCGTTCTCCTAAGGACAAGTTCATCGTTATGGATGAGAACTCCAAGGACACGGTTTGGTGGACATCAGACGAATATAAGAACGACAACAAGCCGGCTTCTCAGGAGGCATGGGCTGCCGTTAAGGAAATAGCAAAGAAAGAGCTTTCCAACAAGAAACTGTACGTAATAGACGGTTTCTGCGGTGCCAACAAGGACACACGCATGGCTGTACGCTTCATCATGGAGGTGGCATGGCAGGCTCACTTCGTGAAGAACATGTTCATCCGTCCGACAGAAGAGGAACTCGAGGAGTTCGAGCCGGACTTCATCGTATACAACGCTTCAAAGGCAAAGGTTGAGAACTGGAAAGAGCTCGGCTTCAACTCAGAGACAGCTGTTGTATTCAACGTGACATCAAAAGAGCAGGTTATCATCAACACATGGTACGGCGGTGAGATGAAGAAGGGTATGTTCTCAATGATGAACTACTTCCTGCCGCTGAAGGGCATCGCATCTATGCACTGCTCTGCAAACTGCGACAAGAACGGTGAGAACACCGCCATCTTCTTCGGTCTGTCCGGTACGGGCAAGACAACTCTGTCTACCGACCCGAAGCGTCTGCTCATCGGTGACGACGAGCACGGCTGGGACGACAACGGAGTGTTCAACTTCGAGGGTGGCTGCTACGCTAAGGTAATCAACCTGGACAAGGAAAGCGAGCCGGACATCTACAACGCTATCCGTCGCGACGCACTCCTTGAGAACGTCACAGTGGACGCTAACGGCAAGATAGACTTCACAGACAAGAGCACCACAGAGAACACCCGCGTGTCTTATCCTATCTATCACATCGACAACATCGTGCGTCCTGTAAGCCACGCTCCGGCTGCAAAGCAGGTCATCTTCCTCTCTGCCGACGCGTTCGGCGTGCTGCCTCCTGTATCAATACTTACTCCGGAGCAGACAAAGTACTACTTCCTGTCAGGCTTCACAGCAAAGCTCGCCGGTACAGAGCGCGGCATCACAGAGCCTACTCCTACATTCTCGGCTTGCTTCGGTCAGGCATTCCTCGAGCTGCATCCTACAAAGTATGCTGAGGAACTGGTTAAGAAGATGGAGAAGAGCGGTGCCAAGGCTTACCTCGTAAACACAGGATGGAACGGCACTGGCAAGCGTATCTCTATCAAGGATACACGTGGCATCATCGACGCAATCCTCAACGGCTCTATCAACACAGCACCTACGAAGACCATACCTATGTTCAACTTCGAGGTTCCGACAGAGCTCCCGGGCGTTGACCCGAAGATTCTCGACCCGCGCGACACATACGACTGCGCTTGCAAGTGGGAGGAGAAGGCAAAGGATCTGGCTGCACGCTTCATCAAGAACTTCGCCAAGTACGAAGGCAATGAGGCTGGCAAGGCTCTCGTAGCTGCAGGTCCGAAACTCTAAGAATTTTTCTTGAACACATAAACGGAGGCGGTTTCCACATCGGGAGCCGCCTTTTTCTTTTGTCGCATGTGACGATGAACCACACCTTATTATATATTATATGCTTCCGGAACGCGCTTTGACGCCACGCTTCCGCCAAATGCTAAAAAAATCACAGGGGCACAGGCTAATCACTAAACAAACTTAAAAAACATGGCTTTAACAGCTAAATAACACAATAAAGCATTAAAAATAGGTTCTATTTGCAGAATTCTGATTAAATTTGCAGCTAAAAATTAAAAGTAGTTCGAGTGTAAAAATGAAAATAAAACTGATACCTTTGATGGTTGTTGTCTGCGGAATACTGTCGCTGGCATCATGTCTTAACGACGACAACGACTTCGTCTATTCGGACGATACCGCGATAACATCGTTCACATTGGGAAAACTCAATCAGGTTTTTCACACCAAATCATCGCAAGGGAAAGACAGTACATACAGGAAATCCGTGGATTACAGCGGTCACAAATTCTATATAGATCAGGTCAAATGTGAGATATACAATCCCGATTCTCTGCCTTTGGGCGTCGACGCAAAGAAGGTGTTGTGCTCCATAGGCTCAAAGAAAGCGGGATATGTGGGAATAAAGAGCATGACAAGCGACTCGCTGAAATACTTCAACAGCACCGACTCTACTGACTTCTCAGTGCCGCGCGACTTCTACGTATACAGCAATTCGGGAGTCGCATACAGGAAATACACGGTGAGAGTGAACGTGCATAAGGAGAACGCGGAGGACTTCGTGTGGAAGAAGATGACCACCGACAATGCCCTTGCCGGACTCGTAGGCATGAGGGCTGTGGCTCTGGACGGACGGCTGTTGGTGCTTGGCAGCAATGGCAGCAACACTCTCGTATATGCCTCGGAAGACGGCGCGGCATGGACAGACATCACGTCAAAAATAGGCGCGGAGCTGTCTGCTGACGCTTACAGGAGCGTTGTGACAAGCAACGGATGCGCGTATGTCTATGACAACGGAGCGTTGTTCAAGACCTCAGACGGCAATGCCTGGGTTGTTGCGGCACGCACTCAGCTCAGACAACTGGTAGCGGCAAGCAGCTTCAGACTGTATGCCTACGACACGGACGGATGTCTCGTGGAGTCGGAGGACGACGGTGCCACATGGACACTTGCCCTGACTGACGCCACCGGTGACCTCCTTCCTGATACGGACATTACCTATGTGTGCTCGCCGATGCCCACAAACAAGTCTACTGACAGGGTGGTTCTTGTGGGCAACCGCAGCGTTGCGGAGCACCCGGACGACACGGTTTCCATGGTATGGGGTAAGGTTGACGAGGGCGCGGACTACAGCGAGAACCAGCCGTGGACATACTATGACGTCTCTTCAGACAACAAGTACAAGGCTCCGCGCCTTAATAACATACAGACAGTGGGCTATGACAACTGCATACTTGCAGTGGGCGGAGAAAGCCTCGGAGGCGCGCAGCACAGTGCGTTCGACCAGTTCTACCGCAGCGCGGACGGCGGCATAACGTGGCGCAAGGACTCCGTGGTGACTGTTCCGGGCGGAATAAAGGTGTCACCCGGCTCTTTTGCCATCACCGTAGATAAGAACAGCTACATCTGGCTGGTCTGCGGAGGAAGCGGACAGGTGTGGCGCGGACGCACCAACAGACTCGGGTGGATAAAGGAAGAGAACATGTTCATCGAATGATATGAAATGAGAAAGGCCTTCATAACGATCATCCTGACAGCCTGCTCGGTCTTTGCCGGCGCACAGACCGACGACCAGTATCGCATGGAAATAGGTGCGGGAGTGGGCATGATGTCTTATGAAGGCGACTTTAACGGCAGTATCCTTAAGAACATGCAGCCGATGGCGTCGCTCGTGCTGCGCCGTATATTCAATCCGTATATGGGTCTGAAGCTCACCGGAAGCTACGGCAAGCTGAAGGGTTCGTCCAAAGATGTGCAGACATATTACCCCGACTACAGGGAGAACCAATATGATTTCAGCAATACACTCGCAGATCTGAGTCTGGTGTACGAATACAACTTCTGGCCATACGGCACCGGACAGGATTATCGCGGGGCAAAAAGAATAACGCCGTTTGTCTTCGCAGGCATCGGTGCCACCTACGCCTCGGGAGGCGGAAAGAATGTCTTTACGGGCAATATACCTTTAGGTGTGGGTGTGAAATATAAAATAGGAGAAAGGCTGAACCTCGGTCTGGAATGGGCGATGCACTTCTCGCTGAGCGACGAACTTGACGGTGTGAAGGACCCCTACGGCATAAAGAGCACCGGACCGTTCAAGAACACCGACTGCTACTCGGCATTGCAGATAACGCTCACATACAGTTTCATGCCTAAGTGCCGCACTTGTCATAACGACGATGAATGACGAACGGCTGACACACTGTGGCGTACTCTATTGCTAACAATAAAATATCTGGTTTATATGCTTGACGTTTTAGACAGAAACAATGTTCCCCGGCACATTGCAATCATTATGGACGGCAATGGCAGATGGGCTGCCGAACGCGGCAAACCGCGCAGTTTCGGGCATCAGGCTGGTGTCGACACTGTAAGAAGAATCACCTCGGAGTGTACGCGTCTGGGCGTCAGGTATCTCACGCTCTACACCTTCTCCACAGAGAACTGGAACAGACCTGCCGGTGAAGTGGCTGCTCTCATGGGGCTTGTACTGTCATCACTCGAGGACGAGATATTCATGAAGAACAACGTGAGGTTCCGTGTCATCGGTGATATAGGACGCTTGCCGGAGGAGGTAAGGCGCAAGCTGGCAGAGACGGAAGAGCATACGGCGGGCAATACGGCGATGACCATGGTCGTGGCTCTGAGCTATTCGGCACGCTGGGAGATAACACGCGCTGTAAGAAACATTGCCGAGCGTGTGGCGGAAAAGGCTCTTTCGCCCGACGACATTGACGAGGATATGGTGTCGGAGAACCTTGTCACCTCCTTCATGCCGGACCCCGACCTGCTCATAAGAACCGGAGGCGAGGTGAGAGTGAGCAATTATCTGCTGTGGCAGATAGCCTACAGCGAGCTGTACTTCTGCGACACCTACTGGCCCGATTTCAGCGAGGACGACCTTCACAAGGCTATAATAAGCTATCAGGGACGCCAGCGCCGGTTCGGAAAGACAGGCGAGCAGGTGGAGGACGGCGACTGCCGCTGACGGCGGAAGACAGGCATGCATGAAGGCATGCAGGCTTGTTGTGTATAAGGAAATATAAAAACTGAATGATAATAAACGTGGAACGGCGGACATATCCCGGTGAAACGGAATAGGGAAAGCACTGTTCCTGCTCTTGATGAAAGATTATATTAAGCGACTATGAATGTAAGAAAGCTGTTGATTGCCGTGGCAACGCTCGTCTGGAGCGTATGTGCCAGCGCACAGGACAAGATAGTTTATCCCGACATTTCCTATGCCGGCACACCGAGGACTGTTACCATCGGCGGAATAACGGTGTCTGGAGTTGACGGTTACGAGGACTATATGCTCACCGGAATATCCGGTCTTTCAGTCGGACAGACTATCTCCCTGCCGGGCAACGAACTCACCGAGGCTGTCAAGAAATACTGGAATTACAGGCTTTTCTCTGATGTTTCGATTGTTGTCGACTCGCTTGTCGCCGACAAGGCGTACCTTAACATCAGGCTGCGTGCCAACCCCCGGGTGTCTGAGGTGAACTATATCGGCATCAAGAAGTCGGAGCGTTCCGACATGGAAGAGAAACTCGGACTGCTCAAGGGACTTCAGGTGACGCCTAACACCCTTGACCGTGCCAAGCTCATCGCAAAGGGTTACTTCGACGAGAAAGGCTTCAAGAACGCTGAGATAAACATCATCGAGCGTCCGGATGTGACAAACAAGAATCAGGTTATACTTGATGTCATAATAGACAAAAAGCAGAAGATGAAGGTAAGGAGCATCATTATTGACGGCAACAAAGCCTTCTCCGACAGCAAGATAAAAGGCGGACTGTTCCGCAAAGGAGCTTTCTCGAAAACCCATGAGGCAGGAAAGCTGTCCACATTCCTTAAGTCAAAGAAGTTCACTCCGGAACGATGGAAGGCTGACAAGCAGCGTCTCATCGAAAAGTATAACGAGAACGGATACCGCGATGCGGTGATACTGAAGGACAGTGTATGGAATGTCGACGACCGGCACGTCAATGTTTATGTGAAGGTAGAGGAAGGACAGAAGTACTATCTGCGCAATATCACGTGGGTGGGAAACACCGTCTATCCTTCAGACCTGCTTGCCAAGGTGTTCGGTATGAAGAAAGGCGACGTCTATAATCAGAAGCTCATGAACAAGCGGCTTAATGAAGACGAGGACGCAGTGGGCAACCTGTACTGGAACAACGGCTATATCTTCTATGAGCTCACTCCTGCCGAAATCAATATCGACGGCGACTCAATCGACCTTGAGATGCGTATCATAGAAAGACAGCAGGCTCGTGTGAGCCGCGTACGTATCAACGGAAACGACCGTCTGTATGAGAACGTGGTGCGCCGCGAGCTAAGAACGAAGCCGGGCGACCTCTTCTCGAAGGAGTCACTGATGCGTTCGATGCGTGAGATTGCGGCAATGGGACATTTCAATGAGGAAAAAATAAATCCTGAACCAGTTCCTAACGAGGACGACGGAACCGTTGACATCAACTGGAATCTGGAGCAGAAGACCAACGACCAGGTCGAGTTCTCGCTCGGATGGGGACAGACCGGTGTGATAGGACGTGTGGGAGTGAAGCTCACCAACTTCTCCATGCGCAACCTCTTCAACAAGAACCGTGAGCACCGGGGCATCATGCCGATAGGCGACGGAGAGGTTCTCTCCTTCGGAGCACAGACAAACGGTACTTACTACCAGTCTTACAACGTGAACTATTCCACCAATTGGTTCGGCGGAAAGAGACCTATCCAGTTCAACGTAGGTGTGTTCTTCTCAAAGCAGACAGACGTGTCGAGCAACTATTACAACAGCGCTTATTTCAATAACTACTACAATTATCTGTACGGATACGGCAGCAGCATATACAACAACTACGAGAACTATTACGACCCGGACAAGTATGTGCAGCTCTTCGGAGCCTCGATAGGATGGGGCAAGCAGCTCCGCTGGCCGGACGATTACTTCACTCTGTCGCTGCAGCTCGCCTATACGCGCTACATGCTGAAGAACTGGAGTTACTTCCTTCTTACCAACGGAAACTCCAACAACCTCAACTTCACCGTGTCGCTCAGCCGTGTCTCCACCGACAGCCAGCTTTTCCCGAGGCGCGGTTCGGAGTTCCTCTTGTCGCTGTCGCTCACTCCGCCATGGTCGGCGTGGGACAACAAAGACTACAAGAACCTCGCCACAAACTCCCAGTCGCCCAATTTCGACCGCGAGCAGCAGGAGAAATACCGCTGGATAGAGTATCACAAGTGGAAGCTGAAGGCAAGAACCTTCACCGCGCTTTCGGGCGGCAACAAGTGCTTCGTGCTCATGACGCGAGTTGAGTTCGGCTTGCTCGGCAGCTACAACAAGTACAAGAAGTCACCGTTCGAGACCTACTACATGGGTGGTGACGGTATGACAGGCTACTCCACCGGCTATGCCGAGGAAACGATAGGACTGCGCGGATACGAGAACGGCTCGCTTACGCCTTACGGATATGAGGGATATGCCTACGACCGCATGACTCTCGAGCTTCGCTATCCGTTCCTGCTCGGCAACACAACGATATACGGTCTGACGTTCCTTGAGGCTGGAAACGCATGGAACGACACCAAGAAGTTCAATCCGTTCGACATGAAACGTTCTGCCGGTATAGGTGTCCGCATCTTCCTTCCGATGGTCGGCATGATGGGTATCGACTGGGCATACGGTTTCGACAAGGTGTTCGGAGTGAAGGGCGGAAGCAATTTCCACTTCATTCTCGGACAGGAATTCTGACGGACGGAACATCACGCAGATGTCATTAACAATAAAACAAGGAGGACATATTATGAAGAAGATACTTATAATTGCCGTATTGGCGATGACAGCCATGACCGCCGGGGCACAGAAGTTTGCCTTGCTCGACATGGAATATATACTGAACAACATCCCTGCCTACGAACGTGCCAACGAACAGCTCAACCAGGTTTCGAAGAAGTGGCAGGCGGAGGTGGATGCCATAAGCAACGAGGCGTCCACAATGTATAAGAACTACCAGAACGAGGTAGTGTTCCTCTCTCAGGAGCAGAAGAAGGAACGTCAGGAGGCGATAATGAATAAGGAGAAGGAGGCGGGTGAGCTTAAGCGCAAGTATTTCGGCCCCGAAGGAGAGCTGTTCAAGAAGCGCGAGAGCCTCATGACCCCCATACAGGACGAGATATACAACGCCGTGAAGGAGATATCCGAGCTGCGCGGCTATTCGCTCGTGCTCGACCGTGCCAGCGACACGGGCATCATATTCGGCTCGCCGAAGATAGACATCAGCAACGAGGTGCTCGAGAAGCTGGGCTACTCCAACTGACGCGCAATGCGGCAGACACCGCACAGTCAAGTATAAACAAACAGAACAAATAACACAATAAACAAAAAAAGAAAATGAAAAAGCTTATTTTAATGTTGATCATGTTTGCCCCGCTGGCAGCATTCGCACAGACACCGAAGTTCGGTCACCTTAACACGCAGGAGATAATGTCGTCCATGCCCGAGCTGATAAAGGTGCGCGGTGAGCTCGAGGCAACTGCAAAGCAGTATGAGAACGACCTCAAAGCCATGCAGGACGAACTGCAGCGCAAGGCTGCCGAGTACGACAAGAACAAGTCTACCATGAATGAGACAAAGCAGAAGGAGACAGAGACAGAGCTCATGACCCTTCAGCAGAAGATCCAGCAGGCTTATCAGGACAACTCGGAGGCATTCCAGAAGGCACAGCAGGAGAAGATGCAGCCCATCACCACAAAGCTTCTCGATGCCATAAAGGCTGTCGGCAAGGCTGGCGGTTACGTCTACATCATGGACCTCTCAGCCGGAATACCTTATGTAAGCGACACGCTCAGCAAGGACGTTACCGCAGAGGTGAAGGCAGAGCTTAACAAGATGAAGTAAGCAACACATAATCAACAACCAACCATACTGTGCCATCATTGTCATGGCACAGTTTTTATCTTTTCTGAATATTATGAAAAAGCTGTTCTTTCTGTTAATGTTTTCAGTCATGGTATGCACTTCCCGGGCACAGTCACTGAGGTATGGCTATTTCAGTCTTGACTCAGTTTTCACTGCCATGCCGGAGTATGCGGTGGCTCAGAAAAACCTCGCTGACCTGCGTGCCAAGTACGACGAGGAGATGAAACGTGCCGAGGATGAGTTCAACGCCAAGTATGAGGAGTTTCTCGAGACGCAGCGCGACCTGATACCTTCCATTCTGTCCAAGCGTCAGACGGAGCTTCAGGAGATAATGGAAAAGAACGTCGCTTTCAAGAAAGAGGCTGTCCGGCTGCTCGACGAGGCACGCAAGGACGCTTACGCACCCCTGCGTGAGAGGATATTCGAGGCAGTGCGTCGCATAGGACGTGAGCGCGGGTATGCCTTTGTGCTCAATACCGACGGAGACGCATGCCCTTATCTCGACGCCACTTGCGGCGAGAACATCGCTCCTTTGCTCAGAACGGCACTGAACATACACTGATGATGCGGCACGAAAACATCTTTCCATCAGCCCCGGGACCCATCGGGGTGTTCGACTCAGGGTACGGAGGGCTCACCGTACTCCATGGCATCCGCCAGCTCCTTCCGGCATACGACTACATGTATCTGGGCGACAATGCGCGCGCGCCTTACGGTTCGCGCTCGTTCGAAGTGGTTTATCAGTTCACCCGTCAGGCGGTGATAAAGCTCTTCTCCATGGGATGCCATCTTGTGATACTCGGCTGCAACACCGCCTCGGCAAAGGCTTTGCGCACCATACAGCAGCGCGATCTGCCTGAGCTTGACCCAAAACGGCGCGTGCTCGGCATCATCCGTCCGACGGCGGAGAACATCGGAAGCCTCACGCGAAGCCGTCATGTGGGCATCCTCGCCACCGAAGGCACCGTGCGGAGCAGGAGCTATTCGCTCGAGATAGGCAAGCTGTTCCCCGACATCACAGTGTCCGGTGTGGCATGTCCGTTGTGGGCTGCCATCGTGGAGGCAAACGAGGCGGACAGTCCCGGAGCCGACTATTTCGTGAAGAAACGCATCGACCAGCTCATGCGTACCGACCCTCTCATCGACACCATCGTGCTCGGCTGCACCCACTATCCGCTCCTTATGAACAGCATAGTGAAGAATGTGCCCGACGGTGTGCGCATCGTGCCGCAGGGACATTATGTGGCGGAGAGTCTCAGCAACTATCTGGAGCGTCACCGCGACATCGCCGCGAACATAACGCAGGGCGGAACCTGCCGCTATTTCACCACCGAGAGCGAGGACAAGTTCAGGGAAAACGCGCAGATATTCCTGCACGAGAAGGTGAGCGTGAGCCACGTTGAGCTCGACTGACTCCTTCGTCCTGCCATGCCGTCGGTCCGCAGAGAGCCTTCCGCGGCGTCCTTCGCGCTGAGCCGCAATGTGTCATCCGCAGTATAATAACATTGTCTTATGCTGTAAGATAATCTTTTTTAAGTAGATGTTCTAAATTAATTGCCATCATATTGTGTACTGTTCTGGAGCTGCATTCCAAAGTCCGAAGAGGGAGTGTAGCGGGCTACACGACCGATGAGACTTTGGGATGAAGCCCTGAACAGCGCACAGGATGATGGCAAAGATATATAACATATTAGTAATTTTATAATATCGGTTAATTTTGAACAGCTACTTATGCAAATGAAACCTGCCTTAAAGCGTCGTCTGGCGCGCTATTTTATCGTATTCATTCTTGTCATGGCGGTCAACGGAGCGGTACGCCGGATAGTGCCTTACGAGGAATGGAAAGACCTCAATCTGCTTGTCAACGCCGTCGAGTCGCTTCTTGTCACATTGCTGTTCGTCTTGGCTGACAGCGCGATACGCTGTCTCAGAAAGCGCAGTTGAGCCGGAACGCCCTGCCGGTCGCGCCCCCGCAGTGACATCAGAAGGCACTCGCCCGACTGTATTCAGGCACATGCGGCATATAAGTATACAAAAAACAGACACATCACAATATGAAAGACATGAAATGGGACGTGCTCCACAGCGAGTACATCATCCGCAGACCGTGGCTCACGGCACGCCGCGACAAGGTGAGACTGCCCGACGGCAGAGTGAACGATGAGTATTATGTGCTTGAGTATCCCGACTGGGTCAACGTCATAGCCATCACCCCCGACGACCGCTTCGTGCTCGTGAGACAGTATCGCCACGGACTCGGGCGCACGTCGTTCGAGCTGTGTGCCGGTGTGTGCGAGAAGGGTGAGACGCCTGAGGAGTCCGCCCGTCGCGAGCTGTTTGAGGAAACCGGATATACCGGAGGAGAGTGGCACGAGCTCATGCAGCTCTCTGCCAATGCCTCGACAAACACCAACATCACCCGTTGTTTCGTGGCGCGGGGAGTCACGAAGACCGATACGCAGCATCTCGACGCGACAGAGGACGTCGAGGTATACTGTATGGAGCGCAGCCGCGTATACGACATGCTCTGCCGGGGCGAGTTCATGCAGTCGCTCATGGCGGCTCCGCTGTGGCGTTTCTTCGCCCTCGACGGCAGGTGAACCGGCATCACCGGCGTCTCCCTGCACCTTCCGCCGCTCCGCACATCCGTAAGACAGGGCAGTAAAAAATCTTTACATCGGCTTTTTGCAATCTGTGAGCGAGGTGCCGCCCCAGCACTCTACGCATCAGCCGTCCGGGCATGCCGTGCCACCGTTTCCGCTGTTCTTTTATACTATACAGTTGGTATTTCCCTCCTATTCCGGCTCTCCCGTTCTTCCCGATTGACTTTTTCTCCGTGCCAGAAAGGCTCTTGTGTACTGCCGTAAAGCCTTTTCCGTGATGCGGAAAAGCCTCTTTCGCGTTGCGATAAAGCCCGTTTCGCGGCTCCGAAAAATGATTGTTTCCATGTTGTTTTGTGCAATCGGCTGTGTCACAGCATATTATCTGAAATGCCGAAAATCCGCGTATTTGCCGCCTGACAGCTTTCCGCCTGCAAATAAACGGTTCTCGTGAGGATGTCGTTGTTCGAATATTCCGCGACAGTAGACACATTGCGCGGTTATGCATGTCCCTTCAGTGTGTGGCGTTTGTTATTATATGGTGTACTCGGCAATCCTTCGGAATACTGTTTTTATCACACGTCAGCCTACAGTCGTCATCCGTATAGTGTCATAATCTTTTCAATGGGCGGCTTCGTTTGAGTTATAGCGATGCGGTTGTTTGCGCCGCCCGGGTGCTCATTACAGGCAGTCCGTAATGTCAGCCGTGGTCTTATTTTGTTTCTTTTAAATATCCGCCATACCGTAATTTCAAAAAAAATGTGTAAGTTTGCAATTGAACATAACCAATAAAAGAGACAATGGCAAAAGTATATGAGTTTCTTGCCGACGGCTTCGAGGAGGTCGAAGGCATGGGTCCGGTGGACGTTCTGCGTCGCGGAGGAGTGGATGTGAAGACGGTGAGCGTCACAGGCTCTGAGATGGTAAGCACTTCCCACGGTGTCACGGTAAAGGCTGACATGCTGTTTGAGGACGCTGATTTTTCCGACGCCGACCTGCTTATGCTTCCCGGCGGAATGCCCGGCTCGGCTACTCTCGACATGCATGAGGGTCTGCACACTGTGCTTGCAGCTCACAACAGTGCCGGAAAGCTCATCGGAGCGATATGTGCCGCGCCCATGGTTCTCGGACGCATGGGGCTGCTCAAAGCCCGCCGCGCCACATGCTATCCAGGGTTCGACAAGTATCTTGAGGGCGCGGAGTACACCTCTGAGCTTGTAACCGTGGACGGAAACATCGTCACCGGCAAGGGACCTGCAGCAACGCTGCCCTACGCCTACAGGCTTCTGGAGATGCTGGAAGGCGCGGAGAAGTCGCGCGAGGTGGCTGAAGGCATGGGCTTCTTCTGGCGTTAAATGTCCGCACTTTACGCCTGACGGCACGGCATGGACTGTCCTGCTGTCAGGCAGATGAATGGTTTTAACATCTTGGCTGTAAAAAAACTGAAACGATGGATTACGTCATAATAGTGGCAGGCGGAAAGGGTCTGCGCATGGGCAGCGACGTGCCCAAACAGTTTCTCCCGCTCGGCGGCGTGCCGGTGCTTATGCGCACCATAAGCCGTTTTGCCGGAGCGATGCCTCGGGCGGGCATCATCCTTGTGCTTCCCGAGAGCCAGCACGACTATTGGGACAGCCTCTGCCGTCACCATTCGTTCGATGTGGAGCACACTGTCACAGCCGGGGGCGACACCCGCTTCGCATCGTCGCGCAACGGACTTCTTGCCATACCGGCTGACGCCGACGGGCTTGTGGGCATACACGACGGTGTGCGCCCGTTCGTGTCGGAGGAGGTGATACACCGCTGCTATGCCGCCGCGCGTGAGCATGGGGCAGCCATTCCCGTCGTGCCCGTCACCGACACGCTGCGCCTTGTCGGTGCTGACGGCGGCGGACACAACGTGCGGCGCGACTCCTACCGTGTGGTGCAGACACCGCAGGTGTTCGACATAGCCCTCGCACGCCGTGCCTTCGACCGTCCTTACTCTCCGTCGTTCACCGACGACGCGTCTGTCATAGAGGCGTCCGGACATGGTGTGGCGATGGTGGACGGCAACCGTGAGAACATCAAAATCACCACTCCGTCCGACCTTATCATAGCCGAGTCATTATTAAAAGTCTGCCCGTGAGCGAAGTTTTCGACCAGGACATAAAGTATCTGCCGGGTGTCGGTCCGAGAAGAAGGGACATTCTGGCAAAGGATCTGAACATCACGACGTGGGGGCAGCTGCTTGAGTACTTCCCCTACAAGTACATCGACCGCAGCCGTGTGTACAGCATACGCGAGCTGACGGGCGACATGCCCTTCGTGCAGATAATGGGGCGCATAGTCAGTTTTGAGGAGTTTGCCACGGGAGTGAGGCAGAAGCGCATCGTGGCACACTTCACCGACGGCACCGGGATGGTGGACATTGTGTGGTTCAGAGGCGGACAATATCTCTATCAGCAGTACAAGATAAACGAGGAATACGTAGTCTTCGGACGCCCCACCGTGTTCAACGGACGATACCAGTTTGCCCATCCCGACATCGACAAGGCTTCAGACCTGAACCTCTCGCAGATGGGACTACAGCCCTATTATTCCACCACCGAGCGCATGAAGAAGAACGGAATGAACTCGCATGCGGTGGAGAAGACCATAAGGACCCTGCTCACCCTCATACCGCGTCCGCTTCAGGAGACGCTCCCTCCGTTCATCACCGGTCCGCTCCATCTCATGTCGCGCGACACGGCTATGCGCGCCATACACTATCCGCGCAACACCGAGGAGATGCAGCGGGCACGACAGCGGCTCAAGTTTGAGGAGCTCTTCTATGTCCAGCTCAACATCGTGCGCTACGTGAGCGACCGCCGCCGCCACTACAGGGGCTATGTGCTGAGGCGCGCAGGCGACCTGCTGCACACGTTCTTCCACGACCGTCTGCCATTCCCGCTTACCGGAGCGCAGAAGAGGGTGATGCATGAGATACACGACGACATGCGTTCCGGTGAGCAGATGAACCGCCTGCTGCAGGGCGACGTGGGCTCGGGCAAGACACTTGTGGCGCTCATGGCGATGCTCATAGCCGTGGGCAACGGTTATCAGGCGTGCATCATGGCTCCCACTGAGATACTGGCAGAGCAGCATTTCGACACGATACGCAACTTCCTCGGCGACATGGACGTGAGGGTGGAGCTGCTCACCGGCACCGTCAAGGGACGCCGACGCCGCATGGTGCTCGACGACCTCCTTGCCGGAAAGGTGAATATCCTCGTAGGCACTCACGCCGTGGTGGAGGACACCGTGCGCTTCTCCTGCCTCGGACTCGCCGTCATCGACGAGCAGCACCGGTTCGGTGTGGCGCAGCGCGCACGCCTTTGGAGCAAGAGCGACAATCCTCCCCACATTCTCGTGATGACCGCCACGCCCATCCCGCGTACCCTCGCCATGACCATATACGGCGATCTCGACGTGAGCGTCATCGACGAACTGCCGCCCGGACGCAAGCCTGTGCGCACCATGCACAAGTATGACAGCCAGACCGTGAGCCTTTACGACGGCATCCGCAAGCAGATAAAGGCGGGACGGCAGGTTTACTTCGTGTTCCCCGTAATAAGCGAGAGCGAGAAGAGCGACCTCAAAAACCTCGAGGAAGGATATACCGCCCTGTGCGAGATATTCCCCGAATGCAGGCTCAGTAAGGTGCACGGACGCATGAAACCTGCCGAGAAGGACGCCGAGATGCGTAAGTTTGTGAGCGGTGAGACGCAGATTCTCGTCGCCACGACCGTCATTGAGGTGGGCGTGAACGTGCCCAACGCGTCGGTCATGGTGATACTCGACGCGCAGCGGTTCGGGCTTTCGCAGCTCCATCAGTTGCGTGGAAGGGTGGGGCGCGGAGCCGATCAGAGCTACTGCATCCTCGTCACCGGATACAAGCTGTCTGCCGAGACGCGCAAGCGCATTGACATCATGTGCCAGACAAACGACGGGTTCCGTATAGCCGAGGCTGACCTCAAACTGCGCGGTCCGGGCGATCTGGAGGGCACGCAGCAGAGCGGTGTGGCATTCGACCTGAAGATTGCGGACATCGCACGCGACGGTCAGCTCGTCCAGCTGGCACGTGACGAGGCGCAGAAGATAATAGACGCCGACCCGAAATGCGAGAGTCCGGAGTTCGGAATGCTGTGGCAAAGACTGGCGCAGCTGCGCGACAGCAACGTCAACTGGGGAGCGATAAGCTGACGTCAGGGCGTCCCTGCGCGGTCTCACGCGCCATACGCGCATGCGTGCGTGTTTATACAGAGGTGTTGATAATAATCGTCTGATTAATAGCACATTTGCTAAAAAATAGATAAAATCTGTTAAACAGACACCGGTTATGAGAAAAAACGAGTATCTTTGCGGTGTTTTTAAGTTTTATGTAATACTTTTTGTCCATTATACACCTTTTGAAGGAATAATCCGTTTGTTCCCTATTGATATTGGACACCTAAAAAAATAAGATTTTGAAAAGACTTGTTAGGACATTATTTATAGGCGCATTGTTGGCTTTTTCGGCAACGCAGGCATCGGGACAGGACCTCTTGGCAAGGCAGGCTCCCATCGACAGGAAGATGAAGACGGTGGACACCATCATGTTGAAGAACATCACTGCCAGAGAGGAAATGGAGTCGCCGGCAGCCAGACTCTACGACGACTGGGACAACTCTTACGCACACCGTGCCACCGAAATGCCAGACCGCTACCGCATAGACCTGCGTAACTTCTGCATGCCGACACCGAGCCGTGTGGTGACAAGCAACTTCGGATGGCGTTGGGGCAGGAATCACAAAGGACTGGACATCAAGGTTTACATAGGCGACACCATCCGCGCGGCGTTCAGCGGCAAGGTGCGTGTGGTGAGCTATGAGCGCAGGGGATACGGCAATTATGTCGTCATACGCCACAACAACGGTCTGGAGACCACCTACGCGCATATGTCGAAGAATCTTGTGAAGGAAAACCAGATGGTGCGTGCGGGCGAGGCGATAGGTCTGGGTGGCAACACCGGACGTAGCACAGGGTCGCACCTGCACTTCGAGACACGCCTCTGCGGAGTGGCGCTCAATCCGGCTCTCATGTTCGACTTCCGCGAGCAGGATGTCACGGGCGACTATTATGTCTACAACAAGGACACTTATGAAGAGGAATCACGTGAGGCTACGCGCCTCCGCGGCAAGATAGGCAACGGCGGATATACGCCTGATCTGGTGAAGGGAATAGACAGCAGCGAGGCTGACTCTGAGTTCGGCGGCAAGGTGCTTTATCATAAGGTGGCGTCGGGAGAGACGCTGGAGAGCATCGCCAGGAAGTATGGCATCACTGTGGACGAGATATGCAAGCTCAACAGAATACGCAAGACTATGCGCATACGTGCCGGACAGATACTCAGATACTCTTAATCCGTGACACCGGTCTTGGCTAAAAAGATATAGAACGAATCAGATATGGGAATGTATGCCGGCAGTGGCGCATTCCCTTTTTTGTTTGTCCTTGCGCGCAGAGTGCCTGTGGTCATTCCACGCTTGCGGCTGTCATGCCATGCGTTCCTGCGCAGGATGGGTCGGGATATTTTTATTATGACATTTGGATATTATTATTATGGTATGAGAAAACTTGTTGTTCTTCTTTTTGTTATGTGCGCCCTTCCGGCGCATGCGCAGCATAAGAGCTATCACGGAGACGGCATAGACGACTATCTGCGCTTTGTTCCCATAGCGTCGGTATACGCTCTGAAGGCGTCGGGAGTGGAGGGGGCAAGCTCATGGAAGAGGCTGTTGGTCAACACGGCGACATCGTGTGCCATCACCGTAGGCGTCACATGGGGACTGAAGGCAGCCATAAAGGACAACCGGCCTGACGGTACCGGAGACGACGCTTTCCCTTCGGGACACACCTCGTTCGCCTTTGCCGGAGCCACAATCCTGCATAAGGAGTATGGAAAGGTGTCGCCGTGGATAAGCGTGGCGGGCTACGGAGTGGCGGCGGTGACGGCTGTCGACCGTGTGAGACGGCACCGCCATGAGTGGGACGATGTGCTTGCCGGAGCGGCGATAGGCATACTTGCCACCGAGGCGGGCTATTTTCTCGGCGACCTGATAACCGGAGAGCAGAGCCGCTATTCTGTAGGCGTGGGGGCAGAGGGTGTGATGGTGTGCATCCGCCTGTGACATGTGGCGGTGCGGCTCATGCTTGGACAGGATGCATAAACTTTCCTTCAAATGTTCTTTTTTTCGAATTTTTTGTGTAAGTTTGCGTAAGCAAATATGCCTTGTCGGGCTGTTCCCGGCAGCCGGAAGCTTGTCGCAGCCGGTGCGGGGCGGTATGCTTATAACGTTAACAGGACAATCGAAAACCGTATGAAACTGAAGTTTTATATCGAATACAACACCGTTTCCGGTGAGGAACTGATGCTGAACGTATTCACCGGAGCGAATGCCGGTGACTGCAAGCCGCGTGTCTATCGCATGTCTACGGGCGACGGGAGGCACTGGAGCTGCACGCTCGAGAACTTCCATTCGGAAAGTCATCCCGTGATAACATATTATTATAGTGTGGGAAGCGGAGGCCGCGTGGTGCGGAGAGAGTGGATTCTTTACCTTCACCGCCTTGAGTTCTCGGTGCTGGGGGCGGCTTCTTATGAGATGAATGACATGTGGATGGACATGCCTGCCGCCTCCTGGCTCTATTCATCAGCCTTCTCCGCATGCGTAAACCATGCACGCTTGCAGAGTGTGAAGCCTGCGTCTTATGGCTCGGTGGTGCGGTTTGTAGTGCACGCGCCGCAACTTAGAGAGGGCGAACGGCTGGTCATCACGGGCAGTCACGACGCTCTCGGCATGTGGGATGTGGCGAAGGGAGTGTCCATGACAGAGCATAATGTCAACGAATGGATAGCTGATCTGGATGCGGCAATGTTCTCCGGAAAGGCTTTGGAGTTCAAGTTCGTGGCGGTAAACGGTGCTGACGGCAGCGCGTTCATGTGGGAGAAAGGCGGCAACAGGGTGTTCAGGGCATGTCTGTGCCGTCCCGGAGAGGTCAGGACATACTGTCTGCGGAATGCCGATTTCGACATCGCTCCGCGTCGGCTTGCCGGTACGCTTGTGCCGGTTTTCTCGCTTCGGTCGGAGAAAAGCTTCGGAGTGGGCGACTTCGGCGACCTTAGAAAGATGGTCGACTGGGTGGCGCGGACAGGTCAGAGAGTCTTGCAGATACTGCCGGTGAACGATACCACGACAACGCATACGTGGAGAGACTCCTATCCTTACAGCTGTATAAGCGTCTTCGCACTGCATCCGCAGTATGTGGATCTGTCAAGGCTGCCGCCTGTAGCCGACAGGAAGGTCAGACTGCAATATGAGGTTCTGCGCGAGGAACTCAACGCCTTGCCAGCCATCGACTACGAGCGTGTGGGCAGGGCGAAGTTCGATTATCTGCGCGTCCTGTACAGACAGGAGGGAGGGAAAGTGCTTTCCTCCGCGGCGTTTGCCGCTTTCTTCAGTGAGAACGACTCATGGCTCGTGCCTTATGCGTGCTATTGCAGTCTGCGCGACAGCTACGGCACCGCCGAGTTCCGGCTGTGGAAGGAGCACAACCGTTGGGACGAGAGCGAGCGGAAGGCACTTTCCGATCCGCAGGACGATATGTTCCGGAGTGTCGCGTTCTATTATTATGTGCAGTTCATATTGTACACACAGTTGCGTGAGGTGCACGATTATGCGGTCCTGCAGGGCGTCGTGCTGAAGGGTGACATACCTATCGGAGTGAACCGCAACGGCTGCGACGTGTGGCAGGAACCTGAATATTTCAATCTCGACGGACAGGCGGGAGCACCGCCCGACGCCTTTTCGGAGAAAGGACAGAACTGGGAATTCCCTACGTACAACTGGCAGCGGATGCTTGACGACGGCTGTATGTGGTGGATAAGGAGGCTGCGCCATATGTCGGTGTTCTTCGATGCGTACCGCATAGACCATGTTCTCGGCTTCTTCCGCATATGGGAGATACCTGTCGGAGCGGTGGATGCGCGCATCGGACACTTCTCTCCCGCACTCGGACTCACGCGTGAGGAGATAGAGGCATACGGTCTTCACTTCCGCGAACAGCTCTTTGTCGAGCCGTTCATCACGGAGAACGTGGTGGCTGAGGTGTTCGGTGAGCGTGCCGGAAAGGTTGCCGACACTTATCTGGACCATTCACACAGCGATGTCTACAGGCTTAAGCCGGAGTATGCCACGCAGCGTCTCATATACGCGGCGTTTGAGGACAGCAGGTCGGCGGACGACATATCGGTGCGCGACGGACTGTGTTCGCTTGTGAGCGGAGTGCTTTTCGTCCGCGACCATAAGGACCCGCAGAAGTTCCATCCGCGCATTTCCGCACAGTTCGGATATGCTTACAAGGCACTCGGAGAGACTGACCGGAATGCCTTCAACAGGCTTTATGACGATTATTATTACCGTCGCAACAACCAGTTCTGGTATCGTGAGGCTATGAGAAAGCTGCCTGTCATCACGCAGGCGACGCATATGCTGGCGTGTGCCGAAGACCTTGGCATGGTGCCGGAATGCGTGTCTTGGGTGATGGATGAGCTGCGCATACTCAGTCTGGAACTTCAGACGATGCCGAAACAATGGGGCGACCGATTCGCGGACATCAACCGTTTCCCTTACCGTTCGGTCTGCACCATCTCCACGCACGACACTCCTACGATGCGTCAGTGGTGGGATGAGGACCGCGAACGTGCAAGATATTATTATAATGTGACGCTCGGCATGCATGGAGAGGCTCCACATCCCATGCCGGGATGGCTGGCACGGGAAATCATCGCGCGCCATCTGGCGTGTCCGTCTATGATTTGTGTCATTGCCATACAGGACTGGATGGCTGTCGACGAGCGTCTCCGCAGGCGCGATGCCGATGCCGAGCGTGTGAATGTTCCGGCTGACTCACATCATTACTGGCGTTATCGCATGCACGTGAACATAGACGATCTGCTTACCGACATCAGTTTCTGCAGGAATGTGAAGGACATGGTTATCGGCGGAGGACGCGGCTGACGTGACATGGAAAGGTTTTTTCTGTGCGTCAGGTAATCGTTTGTTATAAAATGAAAAGTATATGATAAAGAAGTTATTGTTGATATTCTGTGTTGCAGCGACCGTGTTTCCGCTTGCTGCCGACGCCTCCGCTCCTTACCCGAACAGCCCGAAGAAGGTGAGGGCGGCTAAGGAAACGGCGATGAACACAATCACGGTGGAGGCGGCGAGAGCGCATATCGGTTTTCTCGCCTCCGACTGTCTGTATGGCAGGAAGACCGGAAGCGACTGGGCGAGCGTTGCCGCCGCGTACATCGAGTCGATGCTGCGGCAGTACGGAATAAGCCCTCTCGGCTCCTCATACAGCCATCCTTTCGATGTGACGGTGAGACTCAGGGAGCGCAACGACTCGGTGAGAGTGGCGATGAAAAACGTTCTCGGGATGATAGAAGGGCGCAATCCGGACGAGTATGTGGTTGTAGGAGCACACTTCGATCATCTTGGTGTGGGCGCGAAGGTTGACGGTGACTCCATCTACAACGGTGCCGACGACAACGCCTCTGGCGTAAGTGCGGTGCTGCAGATAGCCCGCGCGTTTGCGGAAAGCGGCATACAGCCTGAGCGGAATGTCATTTTCGCATTCTGGGACGGTGAGGAAGCCGGTCTGTACGGTTCACGCCACTTTGTCAGTACATGCGCTTTCCTCGACAAGATAAAGGCATATCTCAATTTCGACATGATAGGACGTAACAACAAGCCCGACCGTCCGCGCCACACGGTGTACTTCTACAGCGACACCAAACCCGCCTTCGGAGAATGGCTGAGGCACGACATCGCAGAGTACGGACTGCGCCTCGAGCCAGACTACCGGCCGTCGGACAAGTCCATCGGAGGCAGTGACAACGTGTCGTTCGCAAGGAAGGACATTCCTATAATATGGTATCACACCGACGGCCATCCCGATTATCACAAGCCGGGAGACGAAGCCCTGCGCATCAACTACGACAAGGTGATGAACATAACACGCGCCGCGTTCCTCAATCTTTGGAACCTTGCCAACGCGGAAGACTATTGACGGTATGCCGTAACGTGGTGTCTTTCATGCCTGTAAAATATGAACCTCCCGCTGCGTAAAGGCGTTCCGCAGCGGGAGGTTCACATTATTAATATATATAGGCAGCCTCACCTCACCATGATACAGATTGTCCTGTATCCGGTTTTTACTGCCGCCAGTTTGCCGGACGTCTCAGTAGAGCAGCATCAGACCCGCGAACGCCGCCCAGCCAATCATCTTTATAGGGTTTATCCTCATCACTTTCGTGCCCACATACGTAGCCACGAACAGCCAGACACTTATCCAGAACTGCCACGGATTCTCCTCAACGGAGGAGAAGTTCTCCTTTGTCATGAGCAGCAGAGCAGCCGCTCCGAGCAGTCCTACCACCGCCGGGCGCAGTCCGCTGAACACGTCCTGCACCGGTTGCGTGTGCATATACTTCAGAAAAATCCGGCATATGAGTATCATGAGAATGAGCGACGGCAGCACAAGTGCGAACGTCGCGGTTGCGCTTCCCAGCACAGCCATGGTCTCGTTGAAGCCAGCGTTGTGCACGGCAGTGTACCCGCAGTATGTCGCCGAGTTTATTCCGATAGGTCCCGGAGTCATCTGGCTTATGGCGACAATGTTTGTAAACTCCGCCGAAGTGAGCCACTGATGCCTCACCACGGTCTCCGTCTGTATGAGCGACAGCATTCCGTATCCCCCTCCGAATCCGAAGAGACCTATCTGGAAGAATGTTATGAAGAGTTCTAAGAATATCATTCCGTTGGTTTTAACAGTTTTCCGTAGAGATAGCCGCCTAATCCTGCGGCGATGATTATGAATATGGGATTCACCCCGATCTGCCATATGAGCAGCGCGCTTACTATCGGAATCCAGCAGTTTGTTATCGTTATGCCAGCGCTTTTTGCCAGACTGAACGTGGGAGCGGCTATGAGTGCCACCACAGCCGGTCTGATGCCGCGGAATATGGCTTCCACAGTGGTGTTGTCCTCAAAGCGTTTGAAGAACATCGCAATGAGCAGGATGATGAGGAACGACGGCAGAGCCGTGCCCAGACAAGTGCACAGCGCGCCTCTCAGCTTGCGCAGCTTGTAGCCTATGAATATGCTAACGTTTATGGCAAACACTCCCGGACAGCTCTGCGCTATGGCTATGAGGTCGAGAAACTCCTCCTTTTCTATCCATTTGTATTTGTCCACCACCTCTGCCTCTATTATCGGAATCATGGCGTATCCGCCCCCGAGTGTGAAGGCGCCAATCTTGAAGAACGTCTTGAAAGACTGTATATAAATGTTTGCCATGTGCGGGAATTTGATTCTGTGTTGTCTTTTGCGCTGTGCGTGAAAATGTCTTCGCCTTGGCGCAAAAAGCCCTTCCTGTGTGTTTATGTGACGCTTTTGTGTTCAATACATGAAACAGGAGCGCGGCAAGCCCGTTTGTGTCCGGGCGTGGCTCGCGCTTTCCTGTCTTCTTGTCTTATGTAGAATTATCAGTGCTTCTCTATCCATTTGCGTGCGTTTACGAACGCCTCTATCCACGGTGTCACCTCGTCGCCAGCGCGATCGGCAGGATACCATGCGTTCTGCCACGGGAAGATGGCGCGCTCCAAGTGCGGCATCATCGCCACGTGGCGTCCGTCAGCCGAGCAGATGCCGGCAACGTTGTAGTCTGACCCGTTCGGGTTTGCCGGATAGTCGCCGTAGCTGTACTTCGCCACGATGTTGTATCTGTCTTCCGACTCGGGCAGAGAGAACTTCCCTTCTCCGTGAGCCACCCATATGCCGAGTTTGCTTCCGGCGAGCGATGAGAACATCACGCTGTTGTTCTGCGGTATGTCCAGACCGAGGAACGCGCTCTCAAACTTGTGCGAGTCGTTGTGAAGCATGTGTGCGCGGCTTGTGTGCTCAGGGTTGATAAGGTTGAGCTCCACCATCAGCTGGCATCCGTTGCATATGCCGAGCGACAGAGTGTCCTCCCTCGCATAGAACCTGTCGAGAGCCTCCTTTGCCTTCGGGTTGAAGAGGAACGCGCCCGCCCATCCCTTGGCAGAGCCGAGAACGTCGGAGTTGGAGAATCCTCCGCAGAACACTATCATGCTGATGTCCTCCAGTGTCTCGCGCCCGCTGATGAGGTCGGTCATCATCACGTCCTTCACGTCGAAGCCTGCCAGATAGAGCGAGTAAGCCATCTCTCGCTCGCCGTTGGTTCCCTTCTCGCGTATGATGGCAGCCTTTATGCCCGAGCGTCCGCGCCTGTCGGCAGACAATCCGTAGCTCTGGAGTGTGCCTTTGAAGCTGTCGTTGAACTTCATCTCAATCGGCTGGCTGCTGTAGTTGGCGAACCTTTGCTCCGCATATCCGTTGAAACTCTGGTCGCGGTCGAGCAGATAGGATGTGGTATACCATACCTTGCGCAGCGCGTCGATGTCGAATGTATGTTCGAACGCACCCTTCTTTACGACTATGGTGCGCTCCTTCGGTGTGGGATAGCCTATCTTGGCGTAGCCTATACCCTCGTCTTCCATGAATCTGGCGAACTCCTCCTTATGCTTGTCAGACACCTGTATGACCACTCCCGGGTTCTCCGAGAAGAGTAGTTTCACCATGTCGTCGTCCTGTATGTCGTGCAGGTTGATGTGCATTCCGCCCTTTGTGTTGGCGAAACACATCTCGAGCAGGGTGGTGATGAGACCTCCCGCGCTGATGTCGTGACCTGCCATTATCCAGCCTTTGCCTATCATCTGCTGCACAGCCCCGAAGCAGTCGGCGAAGTATTCCGGGTTTTTCACTGTCGGAACATCATCGCCCACCTTGCCCATTGTCTGTGCGAAGGCACTTCCTCCGAGCCGTTGCTTGTCGAAGGAGAAGTCGATGTGATAGAACGACGAGTTCTTGTCGTTCACAGCCACGGGCGACACCACCTTGCGTATGTCGCTCACCTCTCCTCCCGCGCTCACGATGACTGTACCCGGAGAGATGATTTTCTCGCCGCCTGGATACTGCTGTGTCATCGACAGGGAGTCTTTTCCTGTTGGCACATTCACCTGAAGCGCGATGCAGAAGTCGCTCAGTGCGCTTACGGCAGAGTAGAGACGGGCGTCCTCACCCTTCTGTGAGCGGCAGGGCCACATCCAGTTGGCGGAGAGAGACACGCTCTTCATACCGTCGCTGAGCGGCGCCCACACGATGTTGGTGAGAGCCTCTGCCACAGAGAGCACGCTGCCTGCCTCTGGCGAAGCGAGCCCTGCCTGCGGCGCATGTCCCAGAGCCGTGGCGATGCCTTTGCGTCCGCGATAGTCGAGAGCCACCACTCCGCAGTCGCTCAACGGCAGTTGCAGCTGTCCCTGACACTGCTGGCGGGCGATCTTTCCGGTTACGGAGCGGTCCACCTTGTTGGTGAGCCAGTCCTTGCAAGCCACCGCCTCGAGCTGCAGCACGTTGCTCACATACTCGTCGAGCATCTCCGGCTGTTTGGTCACATCGCAGTAGTCAGCGTCCGCATAGTGCCGTTCCACAGTCTCGTCCCTCATTATTGTCTTCGGCGAGTGGCCGAACATCTGTGCCACGTCGAGGTCGAACGGTCGCACGCCGTCGCCCTGCACGAATGAGAAGTGCGCGTCGCCTGTCGTCTCGCCCACCACATAGAGCGGCGCGCGCTCGCGCTCGGCGATGCGCCGTACATGGTCGATGTGCTTCTCGTCGATGAGCAGTCCCATTCGCTCCTGGCTCTCGTTTGCTATTATCTCCTTCGCCGAGAGCGTCTTGTCGCCTATCGGCAGCTTTGTCATGTCAATCTCTCCGCCGCACTCCTCTACAAGTTCTGACAGGCAGTTGAGGTGTCCTGCCGAGCCGTGGTCGTGTATGCTGACAACCGGATTTGTGTCTTCCTCGCACAAGGCACGCACAAGATTGTAGGCACGCTTCTGCATTTCGGGGTTGGCACGTTGCACAGCGTTGAGCTCTATGCCGTTTGAATAGCGTCCGGTGTCTACCGACGACACCGAGCCTCCGCCCAGACCGATGCGGTAGTTGTCGCCTCCCACCACTACGACCTTATTCCCTTTCTGCGGCTCTTTCTTCAGGCAGTCGCGCCGTGTGCCGTATCCCACGCCTCCGGCGAGCATTATCACCTTGTCGTAGGCATACTTCTCCTCACCCTCCTTGTGCTCGAAGGTGAGCACTGAACCGCAGATGAGCGGTTGTCCGAACTTGTTTCCGAAGTCGCTCGCACCGTTGGACGCCTTTATGAGAATCTGCTCCGGAGTCTGGTAGAGCCACTTGCGTACGGGCAGGATTGATTCCCAGAGGAAGCCCCTCCCAGCCTCCCCGGTGGGGAGGGGAGAAGAGGGCTGAGGGGAGGGGGCGGTATTATCCGCAACCGATTGTCTTGTCTCTGCCTTCGATTTATTTATTTCATCATTGCCTGCAACGTTATTATCCGAAGCTACGGACTTTGTATCGTCAGATAAGTTGTTGGTTCCGCCAGTCTCGCAAGCCTCGCATCCCCTCCCCACCGGGGAGGTCGGGATGGGCTTCAGTCTCGGATACGCCGTCATATACACCGCTGTTCCCGCAATGGGCCATGAGCCGGTGCCGCCTCCCATACGGTCGCGTATCTCTCCTCCCGTGCCTGTCGCCGCTCCGTTGAAGGGCTCCACGGTTGTCGGGAAGTTGTGAGTCTCAGCCTTGAGCGATATCACGCTCTCGATGTCCTTCACCCGGAAGTAGTCGGATGTGGACTGGTCCTCGGGTGCGAACTGTTCGACCACCGGTCCCTCGGCGAACGCCACGTTGTCCTTGTAAGCCGACAGAATCTTGTTGGGGTTCTCCTGTGTCGTCCTCTTTATCATGGCGAAGAGGCTCGACTCCATCTCTTTGCCGTCGATGATGAATGTCCCTCCGAATATCTTATGGCGGCAATGCTCCGAGTTTATCTGCGCGAATCCGAATATCTCAGAGTCGGTCAGCGGTCTGCCGAGCTGCTTTTCAATCTTGTGGAGATACTCCATCTCCTCCGGCGAGAGAGCCAGTCCCTCCTGCTCGTTGTATTCCTCAAGATTCTCCACGTGCCTTATGGGCTCCGGTTTGCGGTTCACTGTGAACACGTTCTGGTCGAGTCCGTTGTACATGCGTTGCAGCATCGGGTCGTGCTCCGAGTCCTCGTTCTCAACGGGGAAGAACTCCTCAATACGCGAAATGCCGTGAAGATTCATGTTCTGTGTAATCTCTACGGCATTCGTACTCCATGGTGTGATCATCTCGCGGCGCGGTCCCACGAAATAGCCTTCCACCTTTTCGCTCCCGATGAGTGCGGCGTCACCGTAGAGCCAACTAAGTTCGTTGATTTCGTCTTTACTGAGCTGATGGTCAACGTCTGTCGCTATCACGCTCTGCTGTGAAGTCTTGAAAAAGAGAATCATGATTTATAATGTTTTGTATTGTTTTGTTCTGAGCTTTCGCGCCGTGCGTCCGCCGCAGCGGTGAGTGCGGGATGATGTGCCGCGGCGGCATCGTGCGATTGGGTAATCGGGTGCCGCAGCATATCTTTTGCAAAGATATTGCAAGCGAGTGGAAAGAAAGCTGGCTTTCAATTTCCCGAGTGCAGCATATCTTCTGCAAAGATACACCAATTTTCTGATATTCGTTTCAAATCACCGCTCATATATTTCAATAATGTGTCTGCGGGTCTCATAATATATGATACATGTTTATGTATAAATATGCAATGCCGGTGCCGCACGTGTATATTTATTCATCACCAACCCCGCGAGAATGCCTCTGAAAGTCAGGAAAAACTTTTCGCCGCCATATACGCGCGTATTTCGCGTTTAAGGTAAGGCTCTGATATACAGCATGTTTACCGGAACGGTGATTCGGGAGACACCATACCGCCATGCCGAAGAGCCCGTTCGGGAGTGCGGAAAAGCCTTTCCAGCATCATGAAAAAGGCTTTCCGAGGGTGTGGAACAGTCCCTTCCGCACCGCCTCCGTGTGGAAGCAAAATACGGAAACGGGGTTTTCCGGCTGCGAATTATGATATATATCACGTTTTATATATCCGTTCGCACAAATCCGCGTGCAAACATCCATGTTCCGGTACTGTCCGTTCCGGCATGCGTCACTTTCTTTTGCAAATTCCCGCTGTAAATATTTTTTACTTTCATAATTGCATAAATATGCATTCGCACACACGATGCGTTGCCGCCGTCACGGCACAGCGGACAGCGGCTTGCGCCACAGCCGTCATCGCTTAGAGGCGTCGCCTGTTATCGGGCACACCTTTATGTTCTCGAACCTCAGCTTTCCGTTGCGTGCGAAGAAGCACAGCTGGGAGCCCTTCTTTTCCGGAAGACGATTGACGATGCATCTCCTGTTGTCCACGCATACGTCTATTATGTCGCCTTTCATCACTATTGTGAGCTTCATGGGTTTGTCGAGTCCGGTGACGGCGGAGATGGAAGAGTCGTGCAGGCGTACTGTGCGGTTGTCGCTGTTGAATGACAGTTTATAGCTGTTTATGCCTTTGTCCTCTGAGCGCAGGAACATGCCGAACTCCTCGTAGTTGCCTTCCGGAATGACGTCGAGCGTTACTACGCAGTTGTATGGCACTCCCGTGGCATGCGCTCCGCATATGTCGCCGCGCGCGTCCACGCTGATGCTGCCCGGCGAGGAGACCGTCGCGCCGTCGGTGGGAGTGAGGGTGAGGCTTAGCGGAGAGTCTGTTTGCGGCATCACCTCTTCAGGCAGTCGGGTGGCGAGGTCGCCGTTGTCGAGCTGCAGAGCCTCACGCAGCACGACGCAGCCACCGAAGAGCTCGCCTCCCGAGTCGGTGTTGCCGTTGCGGCTCGGCACCCATCCCGCCACTATGCGGCGTCCGTCTGTGAAGGCGGCTGTCTTAGCCACGTTGACCCACTGTTCGAGCAGAGCCTGCGATTCTGGATACTCCCACGGACCGTAAGGCGAGCGCGACTTGAGATAGTAGGTGTCTCCCGCCTGTCCGTAGACGAGATAATACCAGCCGTTCCACTCAAAGTAGTCGGGACATTCGGGCACGTGTATTGTTCCGGAGAGCACCGGCTCACCCACCTGCCATGTCTTCAGGTCGGTGGATGTCATGTGTACCAGACAACCTTTTCCCTCGTTTATCGTCGCCTCATTCTTCTCGCTGGACACGAAAAGATGGAAAGTGCCTTCGCTGTCTATGGTAGCCTTCGGGTCGCGGAAGTTGCGTGTGCTGTAGCCCGGGGCTGATGTGTAGAACGGGTTGGGCTTTTGCTTGGTGAAGGATAGCGCGTCGCTGCTCACGGCATAGCTCAGTTGCTCTGCCACGTTGTTGCCGTCTGTGAGCAGTCGTGTGGCATAGAAGGCATAGAACTTGTCTCCGTCGCTCACCACAGAGCCTGTGCAGATGGACTTCTCCCAGTCTTCGTCTATGCCGATGGCTATGGGGTGGTGGGTCCATGTCTTCAGGTCGCGCGTGGTGCTGACACACCACTGGTGTCCTCCGAGACCGTTGAGCGAGCCGTGATGCCCCTCGTCGAGGAGCCAGTAGAGATAGAACGTGCCGCCGTGGAAGAACGGAATGCAGTCGCCTACGAACTGGTTTCCTCCGGCAGGGGTGAAATACTGCATCTCTCCGGGTTGCACGGAGGGGTCGTATTTTGCCGGTCCCTGCGCCTGCGCTGTCGACAGTGAGACGGCGGCAAGCATTGAAATGATGATGTTTTTTCTCATATGCGGTATGTGTTATGATTGTTGAGTGTAGGTTTTTATCGGTTCTTCGTCCGTTGTCACGGCATATTCGCCGTGGTGATACGGTTTGGGCGAAGCTGTGAACAAATATAATAATAAAAAGGAATAAATGTATGATGTATCGCTGTAAAATGTGTATAATAGGGCAGCAAAAGTATGGTATAATGTAAAAGAAAGTATTATATATGTGTAGGACAATCGGTATGACAGGACTGGGCGGAATATTTGACGATGTGGCGGTAATCGGACGAAGGAGGCTTTCGGCGGCAATGCCGGCACCATTGTTTTAATATGAACAGATGTATAAATTTTGTTAATGTTTTGAATTTTGCTCCCCGATTTTTTATTTTTTTCATTCCAAGGTTGTTATTATAAATAAAGGAAATGGTGAAAACAGAGATATCTGTGTATCTTTGTAGAAGATAAGCTGCACTCGGGAAACTGAAAGCACGCTTTTTTTCCGCTCGTTTGCATTATCCTCACACCTGACCGGCTTGATGGAATGTACATATTTTAACCTAATTATATTCAATAATAACTGTTATGCATAAAAAAATCTTATTGATGGCTCTTGCCTCCTGCATGACGCTCGGCACTGTGTCGGCTCAGGACAGCGGCGGCAAGAAGATGAAAGCCTACATGGTGGCTGACGCCCATCTGGACACTCAGTGGAACTGGGACATACAGACCACCATCAAGCATTATGTATGGAACACCATAAACCAGAACCTTTATCTGCTCGACAACTACCCGGACTATGTGTTCAACTTTGAAGGTGCGGTGAAATACTCGTGGATGAAGGAGTACTATCCGTTGCAGTACGAGAAGATGAAGAAGTATGTAGCCAACGGACGGTGGCATCTTACGGGAAGCGGCTGGGACGCCAACGAGACGGTGATCGTGTCGCCCGAGTCGTGGCTGCGCAACATCCTGCTGGGTCAGAGTTTCTATCGCAGCGAGTTCGGCAAGGAAAGCACCGACGTGTTCCTGCCCGACTGCTTCGGCTTCAGCTATTTCATACCTACGCTTGCAAGCCATTGCGGACTCATCGGCTTCTCCACACAGAAGCTCGGATGGAGAAACCATGCCTTCTATGAGGGCGGAAAGAAATATCCGTTCACCATCGGACTGTGGCAGGGTATAGACGGAAGCCGCATCATGATGACGCACGGATTCGGCTACGGCGAGAGATTCCCCGACGCCGACATGTCGCACAGCAAGAGGCTGATGAAGGAAATAGCCGAGAGCCCGCTCAACATGGTATACCGCTATTACGGTACGGGCGACACGGGCGGCTCGCCCAATCTGGCATCGGTGAGAGGTCTGGAAAAAGGAATAAAGGGCGACGGTCCGATAGAGATAATAAGCGCGACGAGCGACCAGATATACAAGGACTTCCTGCCTTACGAGAATCATCCCGAGCTGCCGGTGCATGACGGAGAGCTCTTCATGGACGTTCACGGCACGGGATGCTACACCTCTCAGGCTGCCATGAAGCTTTACAACCGCCAGAACGAGAACCTCGGCGACGCAGCCGAGCGTGCCTCCGTGGTTGCCGAATGGCTCGGACAGGGTGCCTATCCGTTGCGCGACCTCACCGAAAGCTGGAAGCGCGTGCTCCTGCATCAGTTCCATGACGACCTTCCCGGAACAAGTATACCGCGTGCGTATGAGTTCTCATGGAACGACGAGCTTATCTCGCTGCAGCGTTTCTCAAACAACCTCACGACTGCGGTGAGCGGTGTGGCAAACCGCATGAACACCAACGTGTCGGGCACTCCGGTGGTGCTCTACAACACACAGGCATTCCCCGTGAGCGCGGTGACAAGCATCACTCTGCCCGACATGGCTGCTTCCTACAGTGTGACCGATGCCAAAGGGCGCAAGGTTGCGTCGCAGGTGGTGACCGACTCGAAGGGAAAGCGCAGTCTGCTCGTCGACGCGAGTGTGCCGTCTACGGGCTTCTCGGTGTACAGCGTGAAGGCTGGCGGAAAGGCTTCCGCGCCTGTAATCAAGTCTGCCAACATGATAGAGAACTCCGTATACAAGGTTACGCTTGACAAGATAGGCAACATCTCGTCGCTCATCGACAAACGTAACGGCAAGGAACTCGTGGCTGCCGGAAAGTCCATCGGACTCGTCATATTCGACGACTGCCGGTCGGAGGCATGGCCCGCATGGGAGATTCTGAAGCACACTGTGGACAAGGCTCCTGTCGACATAAAGGAAAACGTGAGCGTGACGATGGTAGAGAACGGTCCGCTCCGCAAGTCGCTGCGTGTCACAAAGAGCTATGGCGACACGAAGATAAACCAGTATATACGTCTGTATGAGGGAAGTCAGGCAGACCGCATCGACTTCTACAACGAGGTGGACTGGCGCTCGCTCAACGCGCTGCTGAAGGTTCAGTTCCCTCTCACCGTAAGCAATGAGAAGGCTACTTACGACATCGGACTCGGAAGTGTGGAGCGCGGAAACAACCGCGAGAACAGTTATGAGGTGTATTCTCATGAATGGACCGACCTGACCGACCGTTCGGGCAACTACGGCGTGACCGTGCTCAACGACTCAAAATACGGATGGGACAAGCCGGACGACAACACAATACGCCTGTCGCTCCTCTTCTCTCCGAAACCGGGAGGCGGATATGCTTATCAGGACCGTCAGGATCTGGGATATCATGAGTTCACTTACAGCATCGTGGGACATGAGGGACAGCTCGACAAGACAGAGACCGTGCAGATGGCTACAGCCTACAACAGTCCGATAAGGGCGTTCAAGTCGCCGAAGCATAAGGGTGACCTCGGACGTGAGTTCTCGTTCGTATCGTCAGACAACGACAACGTTGTTGTGCGCGCGCTGAAGAAGGCTGAGACCGGCGATGAGTATGTCGTGCGCGTTTATGAGACTGCCGGTAAGGAGGCTCAGAGCGCGAACCTCACTTTCGCCGCAGACATAGTGAAGGCTGTGGAGGCTGACGGTACGGAGAAAGAGACAGGTTCCGCATCGTTCAGCGGCAACAAGCTGAGCGTCAGCATAAAGCCGTTCAGCGTGAAGACCTATCGTCTCAAACTGAAGGACAACGTGTCGGAGAAAGCCGGTACATGCTTCGCTGACGCAAGAAGTCTGGAACTGCCGTTCAACAAGAACTGTTTCTCATACAACGAGTTCCGCGCAGCCGGCAACTTTGAGGGTGGCAACAGCTATGCGGCAGAACTTCTGCCTAAGGACGGACTCACCGTGGACGGAGTGCATTTCACATTCGGAGAAATGGATACAAACAACGGACTCGCATGCGACGGTGACACAATAAAGCTGCCGGCAGGCGGTAAATATAATAAGGTGTATCTGCTCGCGGCTTCTTCATCAGGCGACCGCAACGCCACATTCACTGTGGGCAAAACCCGCCAGACGGTGAACGTGCCTTATTATACAGGCTTCGTAGGACAGTGGGGACATGAGGGTCACACCAAGGGATACCTGAAAGATGCCGAGGTTGCCTATGTAGGCACACACAGCCACGCCGAATATGAGGACCGTGTATATGAGTTCACGTATATGTTCAAGTATGGTATTGACATTCCGGAGGGTGCTACCGAGATAATACTTCCGTCAGACAAGAACGTCGTTGTCTTCGCCGCAACGGCTGTGAACGAGAAGAACACCGTGAAGCCGGCAGGCAGACTGTTCTGTACGGCAAACAAGACCGACGGCTCGGAAACCGACGCCGTGCGCACGAACATTCTCAAGGGAGCGAAGGTGGTTGCCGTTTCAGGACAGGTGAACGATGATGAGGCTGCCGTGAAACTCGTGGACGGAGACGCCGACACCAAGTGGTGTGACACAGGAAAAGCTCCTAACTATGTGGCTTTCGACCTTGGAGAGGAGAAAGAATTCAGCGGTTGGAGAATACTGAACGCGGGAGCCGAGTCTTCAAATTACATCACACGCGCATGTCTGTTGCAGGTGCGCAACTCCCAGACAGAGGAGTGGCAGACCGTCGACATGATTGACGGCAACAGAAGCAACGACGTGAACCGCAGCATCAAGCCGGTAAAGGCACGCTATGTGCGGCTGTATGTCACGGGTCCGGCACAGGGCGTGAACGACAGCACGGTGCGCATTTACGAGCTTGAACTCTACAAATGAGCGGAACGCTGAAATGACATTCAGGGCGGCTGTCCGGCAGATATGCGCGGGACAGCCGCTTTTCTCATAACCTGTTAAGGATTAACTGAATATGTGCTAAAATAATGTTAAATTGCTAATTTGGTAGTTAAACAGTGTAAACTGTAAGCAACATTGTCATTATTAATACGTCTTATATGTAGCTTTACGACAAAAGTCTGATAACGAAATAACTAAACATTGATATTTATGAAAAGAACAAACGTAGCTATTTTGGCTGTCGCCGCCGGACTGATGCTCATGACCGGTTGTGCCAGCAAAAAGGATCTGGAGAACTGCCGCTTTGAGAACAAGGAACTGATGGGCAACTATCAGAGCACGAAAGACAAGCTGGCAGAAGCAAACGCGCAGCTTGCAGCGGCACAGACTCGCGTACAGTCGCTCGAAGATCAGCTCGAACGTCAGAACAAGGATTACGCAGCTCTGCAGCAGTCGCTTGACAAGAGCCTTACAAACGCAGGCTCTAACAATATCAATATCTCCAAGCTGGTGGATCAGATTAACGAGTCTAACCAGTATATACGCCATCTTGTGGAGGTGAAATCGAAGTCTGACTCGCTCAACCTCGTGCTTACCAACAATCTGACACGCTCCCTGAGCAAGGAGGAACTCAAGGAAGTGGACGTCCAGGTGCTCAAAGGCGTTGTCTACATATCGCTTGCCGACAACATGCTTTACAAGAGCGGAAGCTATGAGATAAACGACCGCGCGGCGGAGACATTGAGCAAAATCGCTAAGATTATAATGGACTACAAGGACTATGACGTGCTGATTGAGGGTAACACGGACAACGTTCCGGTGAACACTTCAAGCCCGCAGATGAAGAACATACGCAACAACTGGGACCTCTCTTGTCTGCGTGCGTCAAGCGTAGTGCAGTATCTGCAGAACAATTACGGCGTCAATCCTAAGAGACTTACGGCAGGCGGACGCGGCGAATACAACCCGCTCACTGACAACTCTACCGAAGTGGGCAAGCAGCGCAACCGCCGTACGCAGATCATCATAACTCCGAAGCTTGACCAGTTTATGGATCTCATAGACAAAGCTCCGGAAGGAGAATAAGATTTATGGTTTGTTCCATTTAGGTGAAAAAATTGAACAGGAAGACCAGAATTATTTTCAATTAGGTATTAGGTATTATTGTAAGCTTTAAGGTAGCGCGCTTTCGTGAGAAAGCGCGTTTTTTTTATCTATGCGGCACGTGCTTTCTTGTGTTA
The DNA here is from genome assembly GCF_900079775.1 of Leyella lascolaii. Taxonomy (GTDB): domain Bacteria; phylum Bacteroidota; class Bacteroidia; order Bacteroidales; family Bacteroidaceae; genus Prevotella; species Prevotella lascolaii. The sequence continues at coordinate 59,763 of NZ_LT556036.1, forward strand.
CAATGTTTTTTGTTAATTTTGCCGGTCAAATGATATATATATCGTGAATATGGGAAAAAACAGTGACATCATCTACGCGCTTAACGACAGACCGCCGCTCATCGAGACGCTCTTCGCTGCCATGCAGCACCTCCTGGCGATATTTGTGGCTATAATGACTCCGCCGCTCATCATCGCCTCACAACTCGGATTCGACCTTCACACCACGAGCTACATGGTGTCGATGGCTCTCTTCGCCTCGGGCGTGGCGACGTTCGTGCAGTGCCGCAGGTTCGGTGCCGTCGGCGCGGGACTGCTTTGCATCCAGGGCACGAGCTATTCGTTCATAGGTCCGGTGATAGCCGCGGGAATGGCGGGCGGTCCTGCCGTGATATTCGGAACGTGCATGGCAGCCTCGTTCATAGAGGTGATTGTGGGATGCATGCTGCGGTATGCGAGACGCATAATAACGCCGGTGGTGTCGGGCATAGTGGTGACGCTCATCGGACTGTGTCTCATCAAGGTGGGCGTGTCGGCTTGCGGAGGGGGCAACTCAGCCGTTGCCGACGGCACGTTCGGAAGCATGCGCAATCTGATGCTTGCCGGACTGGTGTTGCTTGTCATCGTTTTCTTCAACAGCTGCCGCAACCGCATGCTGCGCATGAGCTCTGTAGTGATAGGTCTTGTAGTGGGTTATGTGGTTGCGTGGGCTATGGGAATGATCGACTTCTCGGCGGCAGGCAGCTATTCGGGATTCTATCTTCCGCAGCCATTCAAGTATGGCATAGACTTCGACTGGTCGGCGTTCATCTCCCTGAGCATCATCTTCGTGATAACGGCGATAGAGGCTTACGGCGACATAACAGCCAACTCACTGATATCGGGAGAGCCTGTGGAGGGCAAGGTGTTCGACAAGCGTGTGTCCGGCGGAGTGGTGGCAAACGGTCTGACTTCATTTCTTGCCGCGGTGTTCAACTCTTTCCCCAATTCCATATTCGCCCAGAACAACGGCATGATACAGCTCACCGGTGTCGCCAGTCGGTATGTGGGATATTTCATCGCGCTGTTTCTTGTGCTGCTCGGACTATTCCCTGCCGTGAGCCTTGTGTTCTCGCTGATGCCCGAGCCGGTGCTCGGCGGAGCCACGCTGCTGATGTTCGGCACGGTGGCTACAGCCGGAATACGCATCATCGCGTCGCAGAAGATAGGGCGGAAAGAGGTGCTCGTCATGGCTGTCAGCTTTTCGCTCGGACTCAGTGTGGAGCTTGTGCCCGACATACTTTCAGGTCTGCCGCACGAGGTTGCGTCCATATTCTCTTCCGGCATCACCACCGGCGGTGTGGCAGCCATTCTCTCCAACTTGCTCATAAGAATAAAGAATCAGGATTGACACTATAAAAAGACCATGCAGTCTAAACTTAAAGGATATCTGTGCGGCATAGGAGCCGCCGTATGTTACGGCACCAATCCGTTGGGTGCGTTGTATCTTTATGAAGACGGAATAAACGCCAACTCGGTGCTGTTCTACAGGTTCGCGCTTGCTGTAGTGATGCTCGGCATGCTCATGGCGGCGCGGCGAAAGAGCCTGAAGGTAAGTAGGAGAGAGCTGTCCTTGCTTTGCGCGCTCGGAGTGGTGTTCTCCACGTCGTCCATAACGCTGTATTTCAGCTTCTGTTTCATGGATGCCGGCATAGCCTCCACGCTGCTTTTTGTCTATCCGGTGATGGTGGCTGTCATCATGGCGCTGCTGTTCAAGGAAAGGCTTCCAGCCGTATCGGTGTTCGCCATAATGCTTGCCCTTTCGGGCATAGCCATGCTTTATCATGGTGACGGAGGTGCGACGCTCAGCACAAGAGGCGTGATGCTCGTGATGTTCTCCTCGCTCAGCTATGCCGTCTACATAGTGGTGGTGAACAAGTCGCCGCTGCGCATGTCGTCGATGAAGCTCACTTTTTATGTGCTTTTCTTCGGTATGCTCACCGTTCTTACCAATTCTTTCATCACGGGTCTGCACATACAGATGCTCACCACGCCCCGCATGTGGTCGTGCGCGTTCATGCTCGCTCTTCTGCCCACGGTGTTTTCACTTGTGCTGATGACCATATCTGTGCATGAGACGGGCTCCACTCCTACAGCCGTGATGGGCGCTCTCGAGCCGCTCACGGCGGTGGTGATAGGCGTTGCGGTGTTCGGCGAACAGCTCACACCGCGTCTTGCTGCCGGGATAGTGCTCATACTGACTGCCGTAATAATGATAATTGCCGGAAAATCGCTGTTTCAGACAAGGATGTTCAGTGTGGTGAGCCATCTCGGACATGTCATATTCAAGACATGGAGGTGGAAATGACGGAAACGCGGAGTGTCGCGTCAGAACCGCGTCATGAACTCCACCACAATCTTGTCGCGTTCTGACGGTTTGGGTATGGCACCGTCGCGGTAGAAGTATTTCTCGTAGTTTATGCGTATGTCGCTTATGAACGGCTTGCTGAAACTCAGTGTAAGACCGCCCGTGAGGCGCGACCTGCGGTAGTCGTTGGTGATGAGCTTGCCCTCCGTGTCCTCCTCTCCGTCTTTGTAGCGCATGCCGTCGCTGTGGTCGGTCATGTAGTCGTAGCGCACCAGCGGAGTGATATATCTCAGCGCGCCCTTGCCCAGTCTGAAGTCATAGCTTGCGAAGGCGTTGAACGCATGCACGTTGTCGAAAGCCCCGTCGGCGTATGTCTTCAGCAGATATTCAGCCTCGACGTGCCATCCCCGGCTGTGATAGTAGGCTCCGGCGTCATACATCATCACGCTGATATGGTCGGGTCTTATCTTCTGAGTGCTCAGAGTGAGGTTGAATCCGTGCGGAAAGAACATCTGCGCCTTTGCCGAGAAGTTCACGTTGTTTGTCCAGAAATCCTTCTGGTTTGTCAGTCCGCTTCCGTTGAACATGCCCGCCTCAAGCTTTATGGGGAACCCTACATTGAAGTCGTAGCCCACAGCCGCACCCACGTCTCGCACGTTGCCCACCTGCTTGGCTATGAAAGAGCGGTTGGCGAAATACTGTTGATGCGGTGAGCGGTGGGCGTCGATGGTGAACGGCACACGCATCTGTCCGATGGTGAACTGCAACGATTTCACAGGCTTCAGCCTCGTATAGGCATCGAGCATCTTTATGGAGCCTTCGTCGCAAAGGTCTATCTCAGCCTTGTAAGATATTATCGGAGTTATGTTTCCGTCCACGCTTATGCGCGCGTTGCGCACCTGGAAGCGTCCCTTTCCCTCTTCGGTCTGATATTCATATTTGCCCCTTATTGTCCCGTGTATGTTCGGACGGTAGTCGGTAGTGGCTTTTTCCTGTGCCGTGATGCCCCCGGACGTCAGTGTTGCGAGTGCCGCAAGTGTCAGTGTCTTTATCAGTCTCATGTCTTGTCTGTTCTATATATATTATATAATAAGGTGTGGCTTATGTATTCTGCCGTTCTGTGTCTTTGTCCGTGATACGCGCAGCCGGATAGTCCCGATACTTGTCCCGTCTGCTACCGGCGGCGCATTCTCTGTCGCAAAGTTCATTGTTTTATTTTTCGTTCCTGTGTCACATATGTTACATCTGTGTTACATCATACGGAAACTCCCGCACTGCCTTTCCTCCTCCTTGGCTTTCCCTTATGCGTGGCGTGCGCAGCCCATGCCCATTTTCCCTGTTTTCCAATCCGAGTTACAGCCTCTGTCGGTTTCTCATCTGTCTCATTTGATATAACATGAAAATACGTCTTTAACAATTATTATATTAATAAATATGCATAACATAGATGCTGTTATACAAATATTTTATATATTTGCCGATGACTATTGAAGCAAATATAGAATAACTAATAACTTGACAGAGAAACCGATAACTGAAAAGACTGATGCATGATGAGGTGAGTCGGTTGCTTTCATTAAGATTATTAAGAAGCTTTATTTTCGTCTCTTTGTCATACTATTATAAAAAGACAATAACGGGTCAGCGTGAGTGACATGCAGGAACCTGTTTTCAGAATATTGTTGATTTATCAAATTATTAACTAAAACTAAAGCTAAGTATGAAAAAACAATTACTTATGTTGGGCTTGGGCTTGCTTGGTAGTGTTACCATGTCGGCTCAGTTGACGTCGCCGTTTACCGGTACGAGACCTGTGGCTGAGGTGGATGCGACAGCCGACTATTATCTTTACAATGTAAAGTCGGGCAAATGGCTGCAGAACAATGACGACAACATCTCAGCAACTCCGAATGACGGCTCACGCTGGACAACACGCGGTGAACTCGGAACAAGAGGTATGGACTGGGAGGTTACATGTAAATTGGTTGAGGGAGCAGATGCTATGTATCAGCTTAATCCTAAGTTCAGGCATAACAATAGTCTGAACTGGGATAATCTTTATCTTGATACCGGCGCGGCTTTGACGCAGTGGATAATAGAGCCTGCTGATGATGCGAATGTCCCCAATGCGGTAAGAATCTGTGCAAATGCCGGAGAATATCCTTATCTTTATGTAGGAGCGGACGGCTGGTTGGTTTCCGGACAGGATTATGATGGCGAAAACGACGTATGGCAGCTCGTAACAAGAGAAGAGCGTATAGAGTACATGAAGAAGCAGGCAGAGCTTAACGGCAGTGCTGACGCAACATGGCTCATCGGTTGTCCTCAGTTTGCCAATCAGGACAGCCGTATAGACAAGTGGATCATAGCTATCTCCGGCGACCAGCTGCCCGAAGGTCATTCAGGACCTGCAAAGGGCAATACGGGAGACGGAATGGTTAACTGTAACCGCGTATACGAGATGTGGAGCTCTTACTCTGCTTCCATCACACAGACTCTGAACGACATTCCTAACGGTACATATGGTATGACTCTGCAGGGATACTACCGCGAGGGCTCTGCTGACGACGTTAAGGACTGGGACGGAAACAGCCTCTTCGCTTACGACCTTTATAAGGATGGAAAAGAGAACCACTATGCCACTTACTTCGCAAACACAACCACCGCTCCTATGATTTCCATCTTCGAGGGTGCCAAGGATGCATACGAAAAGGGCTATGAGTATAACGCCAAGATGACCGATCCGGACTTCCTCGATCCTATCGAGAGCGGCAAGTGGGTGCCGAACAGCACCGACCAGGCTTCATGGGCACTGTTCCACGGCGCTTACTGGAACCCGGAAATCAAGACTTCTGTTGCCGGCGGTTCTCTCTCTATCGGTGTTAAGAAAGAACAGGGAGTGAACGACGACTGGATTATCGTGGACAACTTCAAGCTGACATACTACGGCTCTAAGATTGATATCGACCAGGTTAAGGAAACTCTCGCACAGGCTATAAAGGACGCTGAGGCTGTAACGGCACGTTCTACCGACGCAATCAACAAGATGTTCGACGAGGCTCTGGCTAACGGTAAGTCTGTTTATGAGACTTCTACAGACGCCACACAGATGGGTGAGGCTTCTACAGCCATCACAAACGCTATCCAGCTCATGAACGAGACCAGCACAAACGCTACATTCCTCAGACAGACGGTGGCTCTCTCTCAGAATGAGAAAGTGGAAGGCGACGCTATGACAGCCGCTACAGACGCTGTTGCCAACGCTGTGGCATCAGACGCCATCAACACTGCTCTCGACAACCTCCGTATGGCACGCCGTCTCAACGCTGCCGAGAAGCATGAGAATGTATTCAAGGGCAACGCTCCTGCTGCAGGCTCGTTCTATCTCTACAACGTAGGTCAGAAGCGTTTCTTCTGCGGTGGCGACGACTGGGGCGCACACGCAGCTGTAGGATTCCCGGGCATCATGGTTACTCTCGTAGAGACCGATCAGGCTAACACATTCGTTATAGACACACGTCTGAAGAACGGTGAAAATCAGCACTATCTGAACTACGGTGGCTATTGCGATACCGGTGCTCAGGATCCTTGGACATTCGTTCAGGTTAAGGAAGGTGTATACAACATCAAGCGCGGCAACCTCGAATCACTCAGTAAGGAGGAGGCAGCAAACAATAAGTATCTGCTTGGATTCCGTAAGGGAAGCTACTCCGCAGTAGACTCTAACGTGGCTGACGAAAATGGCGATGAGGACAACATGTGGATTCTCGTTTCTAAGGAAGACCGCGACGCTCTGCTCGAGGCTGCAACCGAGGAGAACCCTGTTGACGCTTCTTACGCCATCAAGATGCCTAACTTCAACCAGCGTGAGTATGAAATCAGCGGTGGTTGGGACAACCTGAGCGGTGAGGAGTATGCTTGGGAGCACACCAACGGTACAATCTACAACCGCGGATCGAATAACCACGACTTCGCTTTCGAGGCTTTCAACCAGGATCCTGTTGATATCTCTCAGACCATTTACGACCTGAAGCCCGGATATTACATCCTTTCAGTTCAGGGTTACTATCGCGACTGCACAGAGGTTGACTATACACAGGCTATCGCAGCCGGCGGTTATGAGCCGAAGCAGCTTGCAAATCTCTTTGCTTGGGATGCCAACATGAATCAGATCACAACTCCGCTTGTTACAATAGATCAGTATGCTAACTATGCTCCTGGCTACGGATGGAACAGCAACACTTCTGTAGGCTGGATTCCTAACAACCCGCAGCAGGCTACAAACTACTTCCAGGTAGGTGCTTACAAGAACAGTCTCCTTGTTCAGGTAGGTGATGACGGCGTGCTCACAATCGGTGTTCACAAAGAAGGTGGTGCTGAGAAAGACTGGGTATGTCTTGACAACTTCCGTCTGACTTACCTCGGTACACAGACTCCTACAGGCATCAATGGAGTGACAGACGACGCTGAGACTGTTAAGGACGGTAAGATTTACAACCTCCAGGGTGTTCAGGTGAAGAGTGCTACACAGCGTGGCATTTACATCCAGAACGGCAAGAAGTTCGTTGTGAAATAAGTTCGCAGTTACTTTATAACTAAATAAGAGAATCTCTCTCCGGCAAAAGGAGAGGGATTCTTTTTTTTGTCCCGGTACACCATTTCCACTTGCCGGCACTTCAGCATTGTCTGAGGATGTGTGCCGGTCGGTGTTTTCATGGTTTGCTTTATTGTTAACATTGTTTGCTTTATTGTTAACCCGAATAGGTAATTAGATTTCCATTCTTATCTCGCACTGTCGTCAGCATGCTGCTGCTGCGCTCTGCCGGACTGAATATTTATGCAATACCGAAGGTAAAAAATATTGACATTCTTTTTTCGCAAAATAGAAGCTGTGCTGGCGCGCGGACTCTCTATCTTGTCCGCTTTCCTTTCTTCTGCATGCTTTATGTTTTGTGTTTTCCTCCGTATCACTCCTCCATATTTCCCGGTCACGCCTGTTTTTCGGTGCCATGTTGCCTTGGTCTGCCTCTTCCTGTAATATTATTGCATAGCCGTAAAGCCTTTCCCGCCTTCCCATATGGGCTTTCCCGCGTGCTCAAATGGGCTTTCTCGCACTGTGGAAAAGCCTTTTCCATGTTACTGAAAATGCCCTCCGACGCTTTCTCTCCGGCAATATCTTGATATTCAGGAGGTTATGTTTTGTGCTTAAAAACTGCGTGTACGGAGGCAGAATGATTGCCGTCAGGTTTTGAACGATTCTCAGCGACTTTGCGCCGCATGAATATTCATTCTTTCATAATCATATTGCATGAATATGCGTTTTTATAATGTGTCTCCTCTTCGGCTTTTCCTCGGTTGGGCAGCCCGTTCTTTCCGATTCACCGTGGTCGGCTTGTCGTGTTGCTTGTTTTGTCTTATGACGCATTTGTTTCATTTTTCATTTCCGTTCACAGCCTGTCGTTTGTTTTACGGATGATTTGTTTCCATTTTCCGGCTTATTGCTGTTGAATGGTTGTCCTTTGCTTTTCTCCTCGTATGTTGGTGCTTTTATAATATAATAATGTGTCTTTTTCATATTTTAAGACTTTGTTTGTGAATATCTGTTAAAATCCATCTTAAAACGAAACTTTTTCTTCAAAAGATTTGGATTAAGCTGAAAAAGTGTATACCTTTGCATCCGCTTTCAGGAACGAAGTACTGAAGCG
>NZ_LT556036.1:67894-69062 GCF_900079775.1 Leyella lascolaii
CATGATGGCATGTGATGACGAGCGGAACCGTCTGGAAAGACGGACCGCAGAAGGTGACAGTCCTGTATGCGAAGTCAGGGCATGTCAGGCGTACTCCTGAGTAACGCGGGACACGAGTAATCCTGCGCGAATCCGCCGGGCCCATCCGGCAAGGCTAAATACTCCCGTGAGACCGATAGTGTACCAGTACCGTGAGGGAAAGGTGAAAAGAACCCCGAGCAGGGGAGTGAAAGAGCTCCTGAACCCCTGCGCCTACAAGCGGTCGGAGCATGTATATCATGTGACGGCGTGCCTTTTGCATAATGAACCTACGAGTTGCCGTCGCCGGCAAGGTTAAGGATGATGACATCCGTATCCGCAGTGAAAGCGAGCCTGAAGAGGGCGTATGAGTCGGCGGAGGCAGACGCGAAACCAAGTGATCTACACTTGGCCAGGATGAAGTCCCGGTAACACGGGATGGAGGTCCGCACCGATAAGCGTTGAAAAGCTTCCGGATGAGCCGAGTGTAGGAGTGAAAGGCCAATCAAACTTGGAGATAGCTCGTACTCCCCGAAATGCATTTAGGTGCAGCGTGCGGTGTTAGTCATGTGAGGTAGAGCGACCGATAGGATGAGGGGGTTTCACCGCCTGCCAAGTCCTGACGAACTCCGAATGCGCATGAGTCGCAGCCGTGCAGTAAGGGGGCGGGTGCTAAGGTCCGTCCCCGAGAGGAGAAGAATCCAGACCGCCGTCTAAGGTCCCGGAATTCTGTCTGAGTTAGTCTAACGAAGTGAGGTCCCGAAGACAGCCAGGATGTTGGCTTGGAAGCAGCCATTCATTCAAAGAGTGCGTAACAGCTCACTGGTCGAGGGTCCTTGCGTGGATAATAATCGGGTATAAGACAGATACCGAAGGCGCGGGATAGCAATTTTAAAAGTATCGGTAGGGGAGCATTCCATACGCGTCGAATGGAAAGGGTGACCTTTCCTGGAGGGTATGGAAAAGCAAATGTAGGTATAAGTAACGACAAGGGGACTGAGATTGTCCCCCGCCGCAAGACCGAGGTTTCCCGGGCAATGCCAATCAACCCGGGGTCAGTCGGGTCCTAAGTTTAAGCCGAACGGCGAGAGCGATGGCAGATACGGTCAACATTCCGTAACTGCCGCACACGGCGATGTGGTGACGGAGC
>NZ_LT556036.1:71663-407932 GCF_900079775.1 Leyella lascolaii
GCCATTATTACGGATGGGACCGTATGCGCATGCAGGCGGTGATAGTCATACAGCCGTATATGAGGAAAAATCTTACACCGCGCACCCTTCTGCCGTTTCCATGGGATGCGGAGAGTACAGCTGCATACGGAGAGAAAGTCGAGTATATCAGCAGGGAATACGCCTTGCAGAGGTTTGAGCAGATGTTGGAAAAGTAGGCGAAGGCTAAAGCACGCCGTAATACCATGTGATTGTGTCCATTGTGTCTTCGGGGTCAATATCTGAAGATTTGGTTGATGAAAAGACCCATACGGCGGTGCTTATAACAAGAGTGTAGAATGAATATATATTCACATCCACAAGTGTGAAGAGTAACGCGGAAATGACAAAGGCAACAAAAGACCACATGGCAACTACCACCCAACGCTCACGGTGTTTGTCGTACTTCGTCGGTCCATTCTCACCCGTCACCTCAATGCTGATTTCTGCTGTGATTGCGTGTTCGGGCTTCTTTGCTTCATCACCGCCCGTCACTTCCAGGATGTTGCCCGTGTTCTGATAGTCCTTATCCATAGCGCATATCTTATAAAGAATGTATGTGCCTAAGGATACAAAAAAGTTTTGATTGCTTAGATACATGTAGATCGAAATTATGCAAAAGAAATAGGATATAATGCTAAATTGCGATTATCTGCATTACGTTTGGAGCTGTTATGATTTTTGAGTTTTAGCGGACACTAACGATACTTAACAACAAAAACATCGCCATACACTAAAATTGGGTAGGCGATGTTATGCAGATTCGATTTTGTAAGAAAATTGAGTGATGGTAAAATTTGACTGCTTATATCTGTTATTGTTTTCTTATGGTAAACTCCAATTTCTGGATACCGTTCTTATATACATTTGCAAGGATTAGAGCATAGCGTATTTCTTCGCCTGATTGCATTGATTGGGTAATATGTGAAAACTCATTTTCAGGTACAACATCTTTGAACATTGGTCCGGATGAACCGTTTCGTACCAAACGAATCTCATCGGTGAGCGGAGACAGTACAAACGAATATGTTGCCATGTAAGGCACTGACTCAAATTTCACCCAATTTGGATCTTCTTTGTCAAGGATGTCTTCCAGCCAGATACGGGCATTAGCATATGAAGGAAGAGATGAACCGTAATCGTCGTCATAGATTATTTTACCATTCTCATCTACAATATATCCATTGGCGGATGCATATTTATTAATAGGGCATAAATCATAGTATTTGATATCTTCTTCAGATGTTATCGGTGTTTCTGTTGGTATTTCATGCTCTGTGACGTATCTGTCATCAAGAATACGGATGAGTGAATATGTACGGTCAGAACCATCCGCAGATGGATTTGCAAGTTTTCTGCGCTTTACCGAAAGATAATATTCATGTCCTTTCTCGTATGTAAAACCCTCTATGCCATTTAATCTGAGAGGCTCCCATACTCCTGGATTATCTTCCGACATGACGAGCATGCACTCTACGAGCTGTTCACTGCCGTTAACATAACTGTATGTTGTTTCTGACGAAACGGACATCTTTATTTCCTTGATTGCGTCTTTAGGCTCATCATCACTACAAGCCGATGCCAGAATAACAGCTATGAGCGCAAATGCTGTGATAATTTTGTTCATATTCATATTTTCATATTCCAGATTGCCCCTATCAGGATTTTAACTATATATTGAAAGCGTGAGCCAACTATGCCATACTTTTAACTTGAATATAGCAGAAAATATAAGATTCAGAAGTAACAATAATACCCCACGCTGCATGCGTGAGAATCGTTATACTATCCTTGTAGCCGATTTTAAAATTTCCTGTGTTATTAAGTTATAAGACAAGCATTACGCTTTTTTTATTTTTATATTATACCATTGGAGGAAGTCTCCTCTGTTCGTTTTTTGACATTCTGTAAAGCATAAACTCCCGATTTCGCTTGGAAATCAGGAGTTTTGCTGCTATTTGATTTTCTTTAAAGTGGTGCCAACGGGAATCGAACCAGTGACACAAGGATTTTCAGTCCTTTGCTCTACCAACTGAGCTATGGCACCATCTTCAGTGCTTATTTGCGGTTGCAAAGGTACGGAAAATAATCCGTAATGCAAAATTTTTTATTGCATTTTTTATAAAACAGGCTGCGCTTGGCAATATGTGAGCAAGCTCCCATTGCGCTCACTGGCACTGTTTTTTTTTAAAAAGCAGTGCGAAAGAGTCGGAAATGCAATATAACACCGGTTGATGTATGATATTGTATCACGTTTTTTATTTTCCGGAAATATACCGTTATCAGACTCTTTTTGCTTGTATCTGACGTTGTATTTATGTTGCGTATGACGTTGTATTTGCGTTATGTTATACGCAATATGGTTATCTCAACGGATTCCATCCTTGTGCCTTCAGTTCAAATTCGTTGTTGTCGAATGTTACGAGCATCTGTCCGAGTTCCGGGCGCGTGATGTGTCCGATAAGTTTCACACCATCCATTGCCTCTATTTTCTCATGGTCGCCTATCGGAACGGTGAACAGCAATTCATAGTCTTCGCCTCCGTTCAGCGCACATGTCGTCACATTCATGTTCAGTTCTTCAGCCATTACAGCCGTCTGATAGTCTATCGGTATGTTTTTCTCGTATATTCTGCATCCGCAGTTACTTTGCTTGCATATATGCATAAGTTCACTGCTCAGTCCGTCGCTTATGTCCATCATGGCAGTAGGGCGTATATTGTTCTCGCGCAGTTTGGCAAGAACATCTCCCCGTGCTTCCGGTTGCAGCTGTCGTTGCAGCAAGTATTCCTTACCGGCGAAGTCAGGCTGGAAGTGCGCCAGTTCCTCCAGCGCGCGTTTGTCATCTTTTTTTCTTGCCTCATTCACCTGCTGGTAATACACCGATTTTTCCCGTTCCAGAAGCTGAAGTCCCATATAAGCCGCACCGAGATCGCCGCTTACGCATATCAGGTCAGTCTCTTTTGCACCGTTGCGGTATACTATCTTGTCCTTTTCAGCTTCGCCTATGCATGTTATGCTTATAGCCAGTCCGGTGTAGGATGATGTCGTGTCTCCGCCCACAACGTCGACTCCCCATTTGTCGCACGCCATCCGCAGTCCGCTGTAGAACTGTTCAACGTCCTCTATCGAGAATCGTTTGCTCAGTGCGAGACTCACTACCATCTGCCGCGGTGTGCCGTTCATGGCGAAGATGTCGCTTATGTTCACCATTGCCGATTTATATCCCAGATGCTGCATGTCGATATATGTCAGGTCGAAATGCACGCCCTCCATCAGCATGTCTGTTGTTATGAGCACTTCGGAATGCGGATAATGAAGTACGGCGCAGTCGTCTCCCACGCCGTACTTTGTAGATTCGTTTTTTATCTTTATGTCTTTAGTGAGATGCTCTATCAGTCCGAACTCACCCAGTCTTGAAATCTCAGTCATGTCTGTTATGCCCTGTTTATCATCTCCCTCATTATCTCTGTCATCAGCGGCTGCGCCTTATTTGCTGCCACCTGCACCTCTTCATGGCTCACTTCCACCGGTGTGTCCTCAAGTCCGAGGTCGGTTATGATGCTTATTCCGAACGTTCTTATTCCGCAATGATGCGCCACTATTACCTCGGGGACGGTGCTCATGCCTACAGCGTCGGCACCCATGCGATGATACATCTTATATTCTGCCGGTGTCTCGAATGTAGGTCCCTGCACGCCCATATACACACCGTGTACCAGACGTATGCCTTTCTCCACGGCTATAGCCTCTGCCTTTGCTATCAGTTCGCGGTCATATGTCTCGTGCATGTCCGGAAAACGTGGTCCGGTGGGGAAGTTCTTTCCTCTCAGAGGATGTTCGGGGAAGAAGTTTATGTGGTCTGTGATAATCATCAGATCGCCTATCTTGAACTCAGGGTTCATTCCTCCGGAAGCGTTCGATACGAAAAGAGTCTTGATGCCAAGCTCATACATCACTCTTATAGGGAATGTCACCTCCTTCATCGAGTATCCCTCATAATAATGGAATCGTCCTTCCATTGCCATGATGTCCTTGTCCCCGAGTTTTCCGAATATAAGTTTACCTGCGTGTCCTTCTACTGTAGAAACCGGGAAATTAGGTATATCCTGATAAGGAAATTCGTAACTGTCAGTTATTTCTGAAGCTAATTGTCCCAGACCTGTGCCCAGGATGATGGCTGTCTGCGGAGCTGTTGTCATTCTCTCTTTCAGCCATTGTGCTGTTTCTTGTATTTTTCCGTACATAGCTTATTATTTTATTGTTGAATGTCTTTTCTCCGTCCGACATGAATCTCACTCTTATCGGCAGGACGAAAATATTGTCTTTTGTCTCTTTTTCCAGTCCGTCGGCGTCTTCCAGTCTTGCTCCGTCCTTTTCCGTAGTCACAATCATACGCGGTTGCGGCAAGCTGTTGAATCTGCGGTTTATCTCCTTTATGTCTTCCGCTGTGAACTGATGGTGGTCGGCAAACGTCATCGGATGAATGTTCTTCGAATAAGGCTTGATGTCCATCACAATCTGCTGTGGAGAGGCTATTCCGGTCAGCAGCAGTATGTTTGTGTCCTTTCTTATTTCAGAAAGCGCCATTTCCCTGTTTCCGAAGAGAGCTTTCAGTCCGCAGTACTCTATCGACGTGAAGAACAGCTTCTGATAAGGATAAAGCCCCATAGCCCTTTGCAGTACACGGTATTCCATCGGTTTGAGGTCCTTGGGACACTTTGTCACTATTACGATGTCGGCTCTCGACTTGCCCGACTGAGGCTCTCGCAGGCGTCCGGCAGGCAGCAGTCTGTCGTATATTATCAGCCTGTGATAGTCCACGAGCAGTATGCTTATGCCTGCTTTTACATATCTGTGCTGGTAGGCGTCGTCGAGCAGAATCACCTCAGTGTCCTTTGTCTCCCTGTCTGATGTGAGCCGTTCTATGCCGTGCCGTCTGTCTTTGTCCACGGCTATGTGTATGTTTCCGAATTTCTTCTTCATCTGATACGGCTCGTCACCTATGTCGCGCATTGCCGTGTCTTCCTTCGCGAGCACATATCCGCGGCTCTTTCTCTTGTAGCCCCGGCTCAGCACAGCCACTTTCGCTCTTTTTTCAAGCAGCGAAATTAGATATTCCACGTGCGGAGTCTTGCCCGATCCGCCCACAGTTATGTTGCCTACAGATATTATGGGGATGTCATACCGTCTGCTTTTCAGAATACCGATGTCGAACATCATGTTTCTGAATCTCACTCCGATGCCGTAGAGCCAGCTCAGCGGCAGCAGCCATTCGTTTATTTTTATGAAATCCCCTTCTGTCCTCATTTTATGTTCAGTACAAACGGAATACGAGCCTGTAGCACCTCCCTCTCGTTCATGCTTCTCAGCATGACAAACGGTTCGTACAGGTCGCCCAGTGTCAGTCTGAGCTGTTCGTCAAGATAATTATTGCGTCCTGCTGACGCCATCAGCTGTTCGGTCCAGCTTGGCACGGCAGGATAGTTCTTCGTGTGATACTCTTTCAGTTTAGCGAGCGACGCCGCCTTTGCCACAGCCTGATTGAGTCCTCCGAGCTCGTCGACAAGCTTTATCTTCAATGCGTCGCTGCCGAGCCACACTCTTCCTTGCGCCACTTTCTCTATGTCGGCGGTCTTCTGGCGTCTGCCGTCAGCCACGCGCTGGCGGAACAGCTGGTAGCCACGGTTCACGTAAGCCTGCAGGTAGTCCAGTTCCTCATCGTTGAACGGACGTGCCATGACGTTGCCGAACGTACTGTTACGGTTTGTCTTCACCTCGTCGAACTTCACTCCCAGCTTCTGTGTTATCAGTCCGCTCATGTCCGGTATGGCTGCGAATATACCGATGCTTCCGGTGAGCGTGTTAGGCTGCGCCACAATCCAGTTTGCCGGACAGCTCATGTAGTAGGCTCCTGATGCGGCATAGTCGCCCATCGACACTACCACCGGTTTCTTCTTTTTCAGTTCCACCATCTGGTGCCACAGCTGTTCTGACGCATAAGCGTCTCCTCCGCCTGAATTTATGCGCACCACCACTGCCTTGACGTCATCGTCGTTCATCAGGTCCTCAAGGTCCTTGCACACCTCCGGACCCACGATGCTGTGCTCTTGTGAGAGCACCGATGCCGCCCCCGACTGCACGATGCTGCCATATGCGTAGTACACGGCAATCTCATCGCCCTTAGCTTTCTTGTCTTTGATGTTCGCCATTTCGGAAAGTCCTATCTGTTTTATCTTTTTGTCCTTTCCTATTTTGAGCATTTTCTTTATCTCATCCTTCACCTGGTCGGCATATATCAGTCCGTCCACCATCTTGTATTTCAGTATGTTCTCCGCCGGCTCGAACGTTATTAGTCTGTCAGCGTAGGCGTTGAGCGAGTCGGTGCTTATCTTTCTGCTTTCAGACACAGCCTTGCATATGTTGTTCCACGTGCCGTTGATGTATGCCGACACTTGCGTGCGGTTGGCGTCGCTCATCTTGTCTTCGGTGTAGGTCTCGGTGAAACTCTTGTATGTTCCCACCTTTACAACCTGATATCTCACCCCGAACTTAGCCATAAGGTCTTTATAGAACTGTGGCTGTGCGCCCAGTCCGTGCCAGTCTATCATACCTTTCGGATTAAGGTACACCTTGTCGGCTGCGCTGGCTATGTAGTAAGTGCCCTGAGTGTAAGTGTCTCCGTATGCTACAATCCACTTTCCTTTCTTCTTGAAGTCGAGCAGGGCGTTGCGTATCTCCTGCATTGTGGCGTATCCTGCCTGCAATATTCCCGCCTCTATGTATATGCCTTTTATCTTGTCGTTGTCTTTAGCCTTCTTTATGGCAGACAGCATATTGTCGAGCCCGAGGTTGCTCATCGTGTTTCCTGTGAGTGTTCCGAGGAAGTCCTCCTGTCCCTGCTCGTCTATCACGCCGGACAGATTGAGCACCATTACGGAGTTATTGCTCACTTCAGGAGTGCTGTCGCCTGAGGCAATCATTCCCACTATGCTTATTATTCCCATGAAGGTTACGATAGCTCCGAAGGCTATCAGTCCGACAACTGTCGCAAGGACTTGTTTAAAGAAATTTTTCATACGAATTCAGGATTATAGTATAAGTAAAATAATGCTTTTTCTTCAATAAAGCGCAAACGGACTGAAACAGAGCCTGCTCTTACATTGCCGGATGCTGCTATATCATGCAAAGATGATGAAAGGTGAGTGCAGGAACAAGTAAGGGAAACGGAGTTTTTACTTAACTTGGTACTGCCGAACCGCATCTTATCTTATGCAAAGATGATGAAAGGTGAGTGCAGAGACAAGTAAGGGAAACGTAGTTTTACTTAACTTGGTACTGCCGAACCGCATCTTATCTTATGCAAAGATAATGAAAGGTGAGCGCAGGAACAAGTAAGAGAAACGGAGTTTTACTTAACTTGGTACTGCCGAACCGCATCTTATCTTATGCAAAGATAGTGTATTTTAATTAAAATAGCCTTTCATTGACGTCATATTTTTCGAGTATTCAGTTTTTATCATTTATGTAATATCCATTCAATTCGTTTCATGACAGTTTTATGGAAGTATTGCCGTTATGACTGTCATGAAGGAAAAACACACAGAATGCCATTTTTGTGTGGTCATAATGGATGCTATTTGAAACATAAGGAGTACCTTTGCATAAGATAAGATGCGGTTCGGCAGTACCAAGCTAAGTAAAACTACGTTTTCCTTCCTTGTTTCTGCACTCACCTTTCATTATCTTTGTATAAGATAAGCTGCACTCGGGAAATTAAGAGCCAGCTCTCTTTCCGCTCGTTTGCGTTATCTTTGTATAAGATAAACTGCACTCGGGAAATTAAGAGCCAGCTCTCTTTCCGCTCGTTTGCATTATCTTTGTATAAGATAAGCTGCACTCGGGAATCAAAGAACTGACTCACGTCGCGTCAGCTTTCAATGCCTTGACGGTGATATTTCCTGAATCTGCGAATAAGATGGAACAACCCAAATTCATAATTACAGACAAAGGCTTCTTCCGTTTTGGAAGGGTGTGCCTGCACAAACATCTGTTGCAGCCGGGCGAGAAATGTCTGGGAGGCGGCTATTATGAGTTCGACTTAGTGTCTTTGAGGATAGTGCTCACAGGCAGGTCCTACGATTACGGACCGCCTTGCTGGCTTGCCCTCGACACCATTAAGATTCCGTCCTCATGCCGTGGCATGCGCATCATATACGTTCCGGAGAATCCGGCGGATGATGATTTTGTGGTGACAGACGAACTGAAAATAGAATACGTATGAACCGTAAAGAAGTATACAGACGGCAGAACGAGAGTTTCATGGCACGGATGGCAGACGGGGAAGGGGTGCGTGAGCTTGAAGGGGGAGTGCTGTATAAGGTCCTGGCTGAAGGCTCCGGCTCGGTCGTGGCAGGTCCCCGCAGCATTGTCACCGTGCACTACACCGGAACGCTTGTCTCCGGAACGGTGTTCGACGACTCGCGTGTGCGCTCCTGTCCGGAAGCGTTTCGTGTGGACACACTCATTGAGGGATTGCGCACCGCGTTGTGCCACATGCGCTCGGGAGACCGCTGGCAGGTGTTTGTCCCATGGCAGAAAGGGTACGGACGCAAGGCGTCGGGTGACATTCTGGGCTGCTCCGCGCTTGTCTTCGACATCGAGCTTATAAACGTGGAGTGAGACATGGTGTAAGGGAAAATACTGAACGCGAATTGTCATCAGACCAGCCAAAGTGCGCTTCTCACTTGATTTATATGCTCTTAATCCCTCTTCCTCACTGTTGGCACCATCCATCTTCCCGCTCCTGCTTGGTGTGGCACTCCGCATCTTCGGCAAAAGCGGAAGGCAACATGTCTGACAGTAGTACGGAAAAAGGATGAAGTCTGATAACAATCCGGGTTAAAATGAAAATAAACTGACATATGAATACACATCTATTATATATCCTCCTGACTTATCTTGCCGCCGTCAATCTGGCGGCTTTCATCGCTTTCGGAATAGACAAGTGGAATGCCGCGCACAGGCGCAGGCGCATTTCCGAGGCATCGCTGCTCATGTATGCCGCCGTGGGAGGAAGCGTCGGGGCGTGGGCGGGCATGAAGGTATGGCGTCATAAGACGCTCCACCGCAAGTTCAGATATGGCGTTCCTGCCATTCTTGTCACTCATGCAGTCCTTGCGTTCTATCTGTTTTATTTCATATAAACCATCATAATGCAAATAAGATATCAGCACATCACCTGTTTTCCACCATCTCTTTTCCGCACAACAGCCGGGAGTCCGCGTCACGCTTTTTATCTGTCTGTCAGCCCGCATCTCCGGCATGAGCCGAATATCTCATGTCCGTCAACTGCACAATATATAAATTATGAATAGCCTGATGTCGGATATTTCTTCGGCATACCGCATTTTTTGTTCGGTGTCATGACGTATGTGCGGTGTCTGTCTGTTTGCGTATTGTCATCCGGTGGGCTTCTGTTTATGCATAAAAATTCATTTCCGGAAGTAAAAAATATTTACATCCGTAATCTTCAAAACAGAATGCCGTAGGGCAGGAAAACACCTTCAGAAACACGTTGCGGGCATCTCCGCGAAGCGATTTCCGTCATTCCGGCATGCCAAACGGTGCTTTCCGTCTCACCGCAGACACTGTCTTGTCTCTCCGCAAAGCCTTTCCTGTATGACGGAACGGGCTTTTCCGTGTGTCGGAAAAGGCTTTTCCGCACCTCCGTTTTTTCTCTCTCATCGCGTGCTTTACGGCAAACAGTTGGTAGACAACGTGTTACGTGTAAGTCTTAAGAATCGCGTTTTCACGACAAAAACACATTGCCGCTGCGAATAATCGCGCCATGACGCGATATGACGGAATCTTTTCCGCAGTTTATGCATAAATATACAATCGTACTGAATATATATTCACCCGTTCCGAACAAGCATATCGTAAGACATCTTCATTATTCCGCGCTGCTGTCATGACAGGCGGTTCGCGCTTTTGCCGGAGATGTCGCAAGACATGTCTGCCGGAATCCGGGCGCGTTATGGGGTCTGCTCCGCGTCAGGGGAACAGATGTCTGACAGCGCGTCATACATTTGTCATTGGTGTCCTGACTGCCTCCTGCCGGTCAGGCTGGCATGTTTCAGAGGCTCCTCGGCAGCTGTCCGGCATGCCGTCAGAATGTGACAGAATTGTCAGTATGCTGATGACAAATCTGTCAGTCATCCTTTTTTGGCATGGTTTTGGCTGTTAGCAAGGTGAAAGCGTCCGAAGAGGGCGCGCCCGGAAAGTAAATTCAGATTAAACTTTAAACATATAACCATTATGAACATTAAACCGTTAGCAGACAGAGTGCTGGTACTTCCGGCACAAGCTGAAGAAAAAGTGGGAGGAATAATCATTCCTGATACAGCCAAAGAAAAGCCGCAGCACGGCAAGGTGGTAGCCGCCGGAAATGGTACAAAGGACGAACCTATGGTATTGAAAGAGGGCGACGAAGTGCTTTATGGCAAATATTCGGGAACCGAGCTCGAGTATGAGGGTGTGAAATATCTCATCATGCGCCAGAGCGATGTGCTCGCTGTCGTGGGCTGATCAACCGCATGCAAACATTTAAAAAACAACAGATAAAAAAATAAGACAATTATGGCTAAGGAAATAAAATATAACATAGAATCGCGCGATCTGCTCAAAAGAGGTGTGGATCAGCTCGCAAACGCTGTCAAGGTGACACTCGGTCCTAAAGGACGCAACGTTGTAATAGAGAAGAAGTTCGGCGCTCCGCAGATAACAAAGGACGGCGTTACCGTGGCAAAGGAGATTGAGCTTGAGGACCGCTTCGAGAACACCGGAGCACAGCTCGTGAAGAGCGTCGCAAGCAAGACAGGCGACGACGCCGGCGACGGTACCACTACCGCAACCATTCTGACACAGGCTATCGTTACCGAAGGTCTGAAGAACGTCACTGCCGGAGCTAATCCTATGGATCTGAAGCGCGGTATAGACAAGGCTGTAGACGCTGTCGTAGGTTTCATCAAGGACAACGCTGAGGTTGTGGGCGACAACTATGACAAGATAGAGCAGGTGGCTACAGTGTCTGCCAACAACGACCCCGAGATAGGCAAGCTGCTCGCCGACGCTATGCGCAAGGTTTCCAAAGACGGTGTCATCACCATCGAGGAAAGCAAGAGCCGCGACACAAGCATCGGTGTTGTTGAGGGTATGCAGTTCGACCGCGGCTATCTGAGCGGATATTTCGTTACAGACGCCGACAAGATGGAGTGTGTGATGGACAATCCGTATATTCTCATCTACGACAAGAAAATCAGCAACCTGAAGGACTTCCTGCCCATTCTCCAGCCGGCGGCAGAAAGCGGACGCCCGATGCTCGTCATCGCTGAGGACGTTGACTCTGAGGCTCTCACCACACTGGTTGTCAACCGTCTGCGTGGCGGACTGAAGATATGCGCTGTCAAGGCTCCCGGATTCGGCGACCGCCGCAAGGCTATGCTCGAGGACATCGCGGTTCTTACAGGCGGTGTTGTCGTGAGCGAGGAGAAGGGTCTGACACTCGACAAGGCTACTCTCGACATGTGCGGAACATGCGACAAGGTGACTGTCAACAAGGACACCACTACCATCGTGAACGGTGCAGGTGACAAACAGCTCATCGCAGACCGCATAGCACAGATAAAGAACGAGATTTCCAACACCACAAGCTCTTACGACAAGGAGAAGCTGCAGGAGCGTCTTGCCAAGCTCTCAGGCGGTGTCGCAGTGCTCTATGTGGGCGCCAACAGCGAGGTGGAGATGAAAGAAAAGAAGGACCGCGTGGACGACGCGCTCTGCGCTACACGTGCAGCCATAGAGGAAGGTGTGGTAGTCGGCGGCGGTACTACATACATCCGCGCACAGGAAGCTCTCAAAGACCTCAAGGGAGACAACGCTGACGAGCAGACCGGTATCAACATCGTGGCTCGCGCAATAGAGGAGCCGCTGCGCCAGATTGTGACAAACGCCGGAGGTGAGGGTGCTGTCGTAGTGCAGAAAGTGCGCGAGGGCGAAGGCGACTTCGGTTACAACGCACGCACAGACTGCTATGAGGATCTGCGCCATAAGGGTGTTATCGACCCGGCTAAGGTGGCACGTGTGGCTCTTGAGAACGCCGCTTCGATAGCTGGCATGTTCCTTACCACAGAGTGTCTCATTGTTGACAAGCCCGAGGAGAAGCCGGCAATGCCTATGGCACAGCCTGGAATGGGCGGCATGATGTAATACTGAAACATCAGAGACAAGTATATTCAGGGGGTGGCTTTTTATGAAGCCATCCCCTGTTTTTTGTTTTTCGGTATAAGTTTTTTGATACTGCCAGTCAGTTTTTTGGCAGTCTTTGTGTACTGTATGTCCGTTATCATCTTCTCTTTTTTGCATTGCATACATATTATTATTACATTTGTGCCATACAGAATGTCAAATGCCTGATACGCCGCAGTTGCAGACGGCGTGTCTCGCTTTTTTAAAGATCTAACCTATTTTTTATCATTATGATTGGAAGAAACTTATTATTTGTGTCGTTGCTCCTGATGTGTGCCAATGCGTACGGTGCGCTGGGGGTGACCGGACTGCGCGTGATGACGCAGAAGAATCCGCAGGGCATTGACGACACCGAACCTTGTTTCAGCTGGAAACTGGAGTCGGACGAAAGGTCTGTCTTGCAGACTTCCTACCGCATTGTCGTCACTGAAGGCGCGAGTGACGGCAGCGTCGTGTGGGATTCCGGTGTCATCGAGTCGTCTGAATCGTCCAACGTGCCGGCGGAGGGCATATCCCTGCAGCCGTCCACACGCTATTTCTGGAGCGTCACTGTGAGAGACAACAAAGGCAATGAGGCTCGTTCTGACGAACAGGCTTATTTCGACACCGGACTCATGGGGTCGGGATGGAGCGGCGCCAAATGGATAAAGGCGTCCGATGAGGCTTATGGCACGTCTGTCGGGAGTGTGAGCGACTATACTGTGGAGATGGATTTCGAGATTGAGCACACGGCTGCTGGCATATGCTTCGCAAAGACAGGAGAGGGCAATTTCTATATGTGGCAGTTCAACACTACCGATACGGGCAATCCCAAGTTCCGCCCGCATGTGTGGAACAACGGCAATCCGGCTTTGCTCGGAGAGAAAGAGCTCAACGGCATTGTCAGTCTGCGGAACGGTGAGACTTACCGTCTGCGCATAGAGGTGACTGACGGCGGACACCGTGCCACAACCTTCCTCAATGATGTCATGATAGATGAGCGCGACGGCGATTTCCCTTATGGTGATGTAGGTATACGTCAGGATTACGGCGACTACGACATGCAGCCGGAGACGGCATACTTCGACAACGTGAGGGTTTCCACGTCTTCAGACAACGTTCTGTTCTCGGAGGATTTCTCCAAGACAAACGGCTTCACGGCTGGTGAGGTTGTCGGCGGCAGGCTCTATGTGGTAGGCTCCACGCAGCAGAGCGTGTACGCATGGCAGAAGAAGGTTGTCCCGAATCTGAGATATAGGGTGGAGACCGACATGACCCTTATAAGAGACAATGCCGCAGTTGTGTTCGGAGCTACCGCCCGTAACACTTATTTCATGTGGCAGATAAACACTGCCGACAGTGATGTGCCGCTCGTGCGCCGACATATTTACAACAACAGTACGACGCCGTGGCACGAGGACGTCAGGATTACGGCTTTCTCGAAGGATGACCTTCTTGGTCATGAGCGTCACATCACCATAGATGTGGACGGCAACGTGATAAAGACTTTTATTGACGGAGAACTGGTCGATACGTATACCGACAATTCTGGTGTACTGGCGAAAGGCGATCTCGGACTCCGGGTAGACAATACTTCCGCTACAGTAAAGGAGGAAGCATACTTTGACAATCTGAAAATGACCGTATTTGACGGTGACGGAGAGCCGGAGGTGGTGTTCTTTGAAGATTTTGAAAGCGAAAACTCCGAATATTTCTACAGTCCGGACATCGTCGTGGTAGACGGCAACCGCAAGTGCCACATGCATGTCACCGGAACCGAAAACCGCATGATGCAGGATGCCACATACGGAGCTCCGATGTTCCGCAAGGACTTTACGGTGGAGAAGAAAGTAAGGTCAGCGAAACTCTACACGTCGGCTCTCGGTGTCTATGATGTGTTTGTCAACGGACGTAGGGTGGGACATCTTCAGCCTGACGGCACAACCGTATACGAGGAACTCAAGCCCGGCTGGACCGATTATCGCAAGCGTGTGTTCTATCAGTCGCACGATGTCACGTCACTGTTTGTGGAAGGCAGGAACACCATAGGGGCTGTCGTCACGCCGGGATGGTGGGCTGGAGCGATAGCCAAAGGCATATACGGCGCGCCTGAGACAGGGTTCATCGCCAAGCTGGTGATAACATATGACGACAACACTACTGGTGTCATCGTGACCGACGACACATGGGCGTCTTCAAGAAAAGGTGCCGTGAAGAGTGGTGATATATACGACGGAGAGGTGTATGACGCACGCATCGTGACCGACTGGAACGGAAGCGACATCAGTACATGGAATGCCGTGGCTGAGAATACTGGCTTCAACGGCGTGATAGAAGCGGAGAAAGGACCTTTCGTAAAGGTGCTTGACGACAACATACTGTCCGTAAAGACTGCCACGATATACGAGGGTACGACAGAAGGTTCGGGCGATTACGGCATGATAAATGTCGTGGACAAGGTGGACGGAGACGCTCCGGTGAAACTCAGGAAGGGGCAGTCTGTCATATTCGACTTCGGTCAGAACTTTGCAGGATGGGTCGAGTTCAAGGTCAACGGCAAGCGCAGCACTCGTCTGCATCTGCGTTTTGCGGAGATGCTGAACGACACCGGAGAGAAGAGCAGAGCCAACGACGGTCCCGGGGGAAGTCTCTATCTTGCCAATCTACGCACGGCTAAGGCGGAACTGTATTATACAATGTCGGGTGTGGAAAACGAGACTTACAGTCCTACAACGACATTCTACGGATTCCGTTATTGCGAGCTTACTCCGACTGAAGACGTGGAGGTGGTTTCAATAAAAGGCGTTCCCATAAGCTCGTCGCATGAGGATATAGGATATGTCACGACCGATAACGACATGGTGAACAGACTGTTCAGCAATATCATATGGGGGCAGCGCAGCAACCTTATCTCTGTTCCGACAGACTGTCCGCAGCGTGACGAGCGGTTGGGATGGACTGCCGACACGCAGGTTTTCACAAATACCGCGATGTATAATTCGAATGTCTCCGCATTCTATGAGAAGTGGATGACAGACGTACGCGACGGTCAGCGTGAGGACGGGGCTTACTATGACATCGCTCCTGTTAGCTGGACGGAATTCGGAAACGGCGCGTGGGCGGACGCAGGCATCATCGTGCCGTGGAACGTTTACCTCATGTCGGGAGACAAGAGCATAATAGAGGACAATTATGAGTCGATGGAGAGATACATGACATGGCTCTCGACGCAGCAGGGCGACGGCTATAAGTATCAGGGTGGAGGCACTGCTCACGGCGACTGGCTGTCGTTCGCAACGACAGATCCGCGCTATGTCAGTGTGGCATATTATGCTTATGACGCCCGCCTTATGGCTAAGATGTCAAGGGTGTTGAGCCAATCCGAGAACGACGAATACGCACGGAAGGCTGACATGTATGAGACTTTGTTCAATAATATAAAGGACGAGTTCCAGAGCCGTTTCTTCATTTCCTCGACAGGAGCATTGCGACGTCCTACACAGACAGCATGCCTTCTGGCTCTCAACTTCGGCTTGTACAAGGATCAGAACCAGTATGACTATCTCACGAAACGGCTTGAGAGCCTTATCACATCAAACGGTGAGAAACTTAATACTGGCTTTGTCGGTACGGCGGTCATCAATACCACACTGTCTGACAACGGACTTGCAGACAAGGCATACAACCTGTTGCAGCAGAGAGAATGTCCTTCATGGCTCTACAGCATAGACCAGGGAGCTACCACAATGTGGGAGAGATGGGATTCTTATACAAAGGAAAAAGGTTTCGGTGACGCTTCGATGAACTCGTTCAACCATTATGCTTATGGTGCGGTGGGCGAATGGATGTACCGCAATATGGCTGGTATCGCTGTAAGTGAGGATAATCCCGGATTCAGGCATATCATCCTTCGCCCGTGCATAGACAGCCGTTCCTCCATACCGGACGGACAGGAAAGGATAAACAAAGTGGACTGCGGCTACGACTGTAATTATGGAAAGATAGTCTCTTCATGGACTGCCGGTGATGGCGTATTGCATGATTATAAGGTCGTTGTTCCTGCAAATGCCACCGCAACGCTTTATCTTCCTGTGACAGGCGAGAACGCGGCGGTTTATGAAAACGGCGTGCCTGCATCGGAGGCGGAAGGAGTCGAGTTCGTGAAATATGAGGATGGAATGATGGTTTACAGCCTCGGCTCAGGCTCATACCATTTCACTGCAGAGGTCGCAGACAACATCTCGGAAGTGGAGAAAAACGGCAGAATGTCGGTATATCCTAATCCGGTGAAGGACAGACTCAATCTGTCATGTGACGGGAATGTGTCAAAAGTCAGTCTGTGCTCAGTGTCCGGCAGTGTTGCAAAGGTCTTGGACGGCAACTGTTCGAGCATTGACATGACGGATTTGACGGCTGGAGTATATCTCCTCAAGGCTTGGTGTGATGATAAGGTCTATACGGCGAAAATAATAAAACAGTGATTCCGCAGTCTTACTGACTGACGACTTTGACCGCACTTGCGCTTTTTAATGCTGCAAGTGCGGTTTTCTGATGTTTTTTTTTTAATTTCGCGATGTGATAGGACTGCGATGCCTGCACTACGGACGGTTCTTACAGACTGCGCATTTTAGAGACGGGTGATTTGGCGGAGGTATGTTTTTGTTTAAAAAAAACAGTGCCGGTGAGAGCAATGAGAGCTTGCTCACAGATTGCCGGGCGCAGCCTGTTCTCTTTAAAAAAACAGTGTCTGGCATCGTTTGTCAGTCCTTGTGTGTGAATAAAAAGTTTGACATAATATAATAGGAACGTTTTGGAGAAGTTGATAAACCTGTACAGACAATGGCGTGGAGAGTCTCCTGTACACATTGAGAAACTGCAGATGGCTGGAAGCAACCGTGAGTATTACCGTATGGCGGATGCTGACGGCGCGACTGTCATAGGTGTGATAGGAACCAGCCGCGATGAGAATCACGCATTCATTTATTTGTCCGGACATTTCACAAGACGCCGGTTGCCTGTGCCGCAGATTCTTGCCGCAAGCGAGGATGAGTTGTGTTATTTGCAGACTGACCTCGGTACGGTGTCTCTGTTCGACGCTTTGAGCGGCGGCAGACAGGCAGGCGGGAGGTATAATCAGCGTGAGAAGGCTCTGCTGACTGAGACAATCCGGCAGCTGCCAAACATTCAGATACGCGGCGCGCGCGGTCTGGAGTGGGAGAATTGTTACCCGCAGCCTGAGTTTGATGAGGCAAGTGTGCTGTTCGATCTCAATTATTTCAAATATTGTTTTCTCAAACCTTCGGAGCTCGATTTCCATGAGCTGAAGCTTGAGGCAAACTTCAGGCTGTTCGCAAAAGACCTCACCGCCGAGACTTCAGACTGTTTTCTTTACCGTGACTTTCAGGCGCGCAACGTGATGCTTGATGCCGGAGGGCATCCGTATTTCATAGACTTCCAGGGCGGACGCAAAGGTCCTTACTACTATGATCTTGCTTCTTTCCTTTGGCAGGCGTCCGCAAGGTATCCCCATAAACTGAGACGTGAGCTTGTGGCTGTATATTATAATTCGCTGAAAGACTATGTCGAAGTTCCTTCTGTGCGTTATTTCGTGGAGCGGTTGGGACTGTTCGTGCTCTTCCGTACGCTTCAGGTGTTGGGCGCGTATGGCTTCAGAGGTTATTTTGAACGTAAGAGACATTTCCTCGACTCCATACCTTTGGCTATGGAGAACCTGCGCGAGTTGCTCGCCATGCAGCGGTCTTTCCCTTATCCCTATATGATGGACATGTTGCGGAGGCTGACAGAACTGCCGCAGTATGCGAGGATAGAGCAGCCTGCGCTTAACCGTTCCGACGGATTTAAAACAACGGACGACAATGTGTTCAGTGCTCATCCGCAGGACGGACCTGCCACTTTCTCCAAGTATGACGGCAAGGGTCCGCTTGTGGTCCGCGTGTTCAGCTTCTCTTACAGAAAGGGAATACCAGCCGATGATTCTGGAAACGGCGGCGGATATGTGTTCGATTGCAGGTCGACTCATAATCCGGGACGTTATGAACCATACAAAAAGCTGACGGGACTTGACGAACCTGTCATCCGCTTTCTGGAGGATGACGGTGAGATTCTTACCTTTCTCGACAGCGTGTACTCACTTGCGGACAGGCACGTGGAGCGTTACATCCAGCGCGGCTTTACCGATCTGATGTTCTCGTTCGGCTGTACCGGCGGTCAGCATCGAAGCGTTTATTCAGCCCAGCATCTTGCCGAGCACCTCAATTCGAAGTATGGTATCGAGGTGAGAATCGTACATCGTGAGCAGAATATAGAGCAGGTATTGAAGGCGAGAGATTCAAACGCAGGGTGAAAACCTTTGCCGTTTAAAATAAAATAAGTAATTTTGCACGTGTAAAAAATCCTTTTTTACTTGAAGATGATGCAGGCAATGATATTTGCTGCCGGGCTCGGCACACGTTTGAAGCCAATCACCGACACCATTCCGAAAGCTCTGGTGGAAGTCGGAGGCGAGACTCTGCTGCATCGCGTGATAATGAATCTGAAAAACGCAGGTGCTTCCAGAATAGTCATAAATGTGCATCATTTCGCCGGGCAGATACTCGATTATCTTCGTGCGAACGACAATTTCGGCATCGATATAAAGGTGTCGGACGAGTCGGACAGGCTTCTTGATACCGGAGGTGGAATAAAGAAAGCCTCCCGTTTCTTCTCCGGCGACTCTCCGGTTCTTATCCATAATGTAGACATTATCAGCAATGTGAACCTCAGAAAATTCTATGACTGCGGCAGGACGGCGGACGCCACGCTTCTTGTGAGCAGCCGTGAGACAAACCGATATTTGCTTTTTGACGATGACATGCGTCTGAAAGGATGGACCAACCTTCAGACCGGCGAGGTGAAATCTCCGTATAAAGACATCGACGTTCAGACTTGTCGCATGCTTGCTTTTTCCGGAATACATGTCATATCTCCATCGTTGCTAAGGATGATGGACGCTTTCCCGGAGAAGTTCGGAATAATGGATTTCTATCTGAAAGAATGTGCCGGAGCTGACATCCGTGGATGGTGCAAGAGCGACTTGCGGCTTATGGATGTCGGAAAGCTGTCGGTTCTGCACGACGCGGATGCTTTTGTCAGAAATCTGAATAAAGAATGAACACACTAATAATTAATATATAATGCAACAGAAGATAATAATACTCGATTTCGGTTCGCAGACCACACAGCTCATTGGTCGCAGAGTACGCGAGCTGGATACCTTCTGTGAGATTCTTCCTTACAACAAGTTCCCTGATGATGAAGAGGGAATCATCGGCGTGATACTGAGTGGCTCGCCATATTCCGTGCACGACGAGCAGGCTTTCAAGGTTGATCTTTCCAGATTTGTCGGCAAATATCCGGTGCTGGGTATATGCTACGGAGCTCAGTTCATATCCTATGCAAACGGCGGAAAGGTGGAGCGCACCGAGACGCGGGAGTACGGACGTGCCCATCTTCAGTACATTGACACTGCCGACCCGCTGTTCCGTGGCTTCGAAGACAAGTCGCAGGTGTGGATGAGCCACGGCGACACAATCACCGCAATACCGTCAGACTGCCGTGTGATAGCGTCGACCGAAGATGTCAAGTTTGCGGCATATGCGTCTTCCGAAAAGCCTGTATGGGCTGTCCAGTTCCATCCTGAGGTGTTCCATACTCTTCAAGGCTCGCTTCTGTTAAAGAACTTCGTGGTCGGCATTTGCGGCAGCCGTCAGGAGTGGAGTGCCGCCTCTTTCGTCGAAAGTACGGTTGCGGAGCTAAAGGAACAGCTCGGAGACGACCGCGTGATTCTCGGACTTTCCGGAGGCGTCGACTCTTCGGTGTGTGCCGTCTTGCTGCATAAGGCGATAGGTAAGAACCTTACATGCATATTCGTAGACCACGGAATGTTGCGCAAGAACGAGTTCGCTCAGGTGATGAAGGATTATGAAGGTCTCGGACTTAATGTAATAGGAGTCGACGCGAGCAGCAAGTTCTTCAAGGATTTGGAAGGGATTGACGACCCGGAAAAGAAGCGCAAGATAATCGGACGCGATTTTGTGGAGGTGTTCAACGCCGAGGCAAAGAAGATAACAGACGCCAAATGGCTCGCTCAGGGCACCATATATCCTGACCGTATAGAAAGCCTCAACATCACCGGAAAGGTGATAAAAAGCCATCACAATGTGGGCGGACTGCCGGAAGAGATGCATCTGCAGCTTTGCGAACCGCTGAAATGGCTTTTCAAGGATGAGGTGCGCCGCATAGGATATCAGCTCGGCATGCCCGAACGTCTTATCAAACGCCACCCGTTCCCAGGTCCCGGACTCGCCGTGAGAATACTTGGTGACATCACACCGGAGAAGGTACGCATACTCCAGGATGCCGATGACATATATATAACGAACATGCAGAACTACATCTGCGAGGACGGAGAGCGTCTTTATGACAAAGTCTGGCAGGCGGGAACCGTGCTGCTGTCGACAGTCAGAAGCGTGGGAGTAATGGGCGACGAGCGCACATACGAGCATCCTGTCGCACTCAGAGCGGTGACGTCCACAGACGCCATGACAGCCGACTGGGCGCATCTTCCTTACGACTTCATGGCAAAGGTGTCGAATGAGATTATCAATAAGGTAAAGGGAGTAAACCGTGTATGCTATGACATTTCCTCAAAACCACCTTCGACAATAGAGTGGGAATGATGACAGCATCACTTCCGTATTCGGATAATGATAAAATGTAAGAAGGGTAGGAGGGACAATGAAACATTCCTCCTACCTTTATTTTATCCGTATGCGGTTCCGTTGCGACGGCTTGTTGTGTAGCGGAGCGTTTACTGATATGACGGGCGATTGAAGGCTGTATGGAGGAGTATTCAATCCGGAACCGATTCCCGTCACGTCTGCCTTTCGCGTTCCCGCTACGTATGATGATGGCTGACACAACTCAGACCGAAGACTTGCAGACGATTGAGCCGTCCGTTCCGGCTTTTTTCAGCTTTTGCAAGGTTTGTTTTTCCCATTTGTTCTACGGACGAAAAGAAAAACATTAGTTTTGCAATTACAACTGTTTTTTTACTTTATATTTATGGATGGAAATGTCGAATTGCTTGATTTTCCGATACCGGAAGATTTGTCCAAGAGAAAGATAATAAAGGTAGTGGGTGTAGGCGGAGGAGGATGCAACGCTGCCAGCAACATGTTCAGGGAGGGAATAGACGGCGTGAGCTTCTGCGTGTGCGACACAAACACATCCTCGCTCAATTCGTCGCCCGTGCCACACAAGGTGCTGTTGGGAAAGACCGGTCTTGGAGCCGGAGCCGACCCGGAGCGCGGACGTAAGGAGGCAGAGCTGAACACAGAGGAGCTGAAGAGGCTTTTCAGCGACGGGACACAGATGGCTTTCATAACCGCAGGCATGGGAAGCGGCACCGGAACAGGCGCCGCGCCTTTTGTGGCAGGTGTGGCAAGGCAGATGGGAATACTCACAATAGGAATCGTGACACTGCCTTTCTACTTCGAGAAACGCAGAAAGATACTGAAGGCTTTGAAAGGACTGGAGGAGATGCGCAAGAATGTGGACGCGCTGCTGATAATAAACAACCAGCAGATATGCAATGTGTACAACAGCGAGCACATACCGGTGACGGAAGCGTTCAGGCGTGCCGACCAGGTGTTGTGCAACGCCACAAGGAGCATCTCTGAGCT
The DNA here is from genome assembly GCF_900079775.1 of Leyella lascolaii. Lineage (GTDB taxonomy): Bacteria > Bacteroidota > Bacteroidia > Bacteroidales > Bacteroidaceae > Prevotella > Prevotella lascolaii. The sequence goes on from NZ_LT556036.1 coordinate 93,712, forward strand.
TATCACCATCACCGGAAACATCGACACCGACTTCCGCGATGTGGAGACCACCATGCGTAATGGCGGCGGAGCTATTATGGCAATGGGAAGGGCGTCAGGGCAACACCGCGTGGAAAAGGCGTTTGAGGACGCTCTCAACTCTCCGCTTCTTTACGGAAGCGACATTGACAAGGCACAGAGGATTCTGTTCAACATATATACCAGTTCGGAGGCGGAGCTGTATGTGGATGAGATGGATGAGATTGACGCGTTCACCGATTCGCTCAATCCAGACATCGACGTCATATGGGGAATAGCCCGGGACGACTCTCTCGGACAGGATGTGAAGCTCACCATTCTCGCGACAGGATTCGAGAACAGGCTTTGGGATGAGGAGAAGATGAAGGAACTCGACCTTACCGACGGGGAATATCTGAACATGATAATAGAGAAACTCTATGGCAAGGGACGCAGACAGACTAAGAGAAACACCGTAGAAACCACACCGGCGGACATCTGTGAGGCGGCGGCTGATATGGAAAACAGTGACGGGCAGGAATGCGGTGATGCACGTAATGACGAGGACAACGTAATGAAAGACGAACTTCCGTCGTCCAGACACATCGTGGAAAAGATGAAGGAATACTGGAGGAAATTCTCCACTACAATCTTTGAAGACCACGACGAGTAATTCATGACACACGTATGAGCAACGACGAAAAAGTGGAAATGCTTCGCAGAATATGCACGGAGCTTCAGGCTGAGGGACGCTACGACCTTATGCTGCAAGGCATAGGCGGTGTCAATCTTGAGCGGCTGTGCGTGGAGGCGGCGCGCGACAGCCTGAGTGTACTGCGTATTACGCCAGACTATCGTTTCATACTCGCCAAATGGAACAAGGAGGTTGAGCTGTCGCCTCTGCACAAGGCTCTATACATCCTTTTTCTCAATCATGTTGAGGGAATAGAGTTCAAGCGACTCCGTGACTATGCCGACGAGCTTGCGGAAATATATACTCCGATGTGCAACAGGGTGAGCCGGCAGGTGATAAGAGAGAGTGTCGGGCGGCTTACCAATCCGCTCAACAATGCCGTGAACGAGAAATGCTCGCGCATAAAAGCGGCTTTTGCCGAACATATGGACGCCTACGCCTTGCGTTATTACATCATATCGGGACACACCGTGAGGCATATCAGCGGCAGCAACAGACTCTGGTTTGAGCGCAAGAAGACCATTGAGCTGCCAAGAGAGCTGGTGGTGTTCGGATGAGCGGCGGTCGGGTGTGTGGTCATGATGAGGCTTCGGGACGTGTGAGAGGACCGGTATATGCAGGCAGAAAGGCGGAAACATGCTACGGTTTCCGCCTTTCTGCCTCTTTTCAGTTAATGTCTGTCCTATGTTCAGCGGACTGTATGCTGCCTCACACTGCCGTTTTCCACAATTTCCTTTGCCTTTGCCAGTGCGATGTCGATGTGGCTGCATATGTTCTCTTCGCCAATCATGTCGTAGAATCCGGCATGTCCGAGCACCTTGTGCACCTTCGGATTCACGCCCGAGAGCACAATCCTTATTCCTTCTTTCTGGCTCATCAGGCACATGTTCGACAGATTGTGTATGCCGGTGGAGTCTACAAACGGCACCTTTCTCATTCTTATTATGCGCACTTTCGGCCTCTCGCCCATATTAGCCATTATTTCCTCGAACCTGTTTCCGGCACCGAAGAAGTAAGGACCGTTTATCTCATACACCTCCACACCCTTGGGTATGGCGAGGTGTTCGTTGTTCTCGTGTTCGAGGTCGGTGTCCTCGTAGGGGTCAATCTCGTCGAGCACCACCTTCACGTCTGTCGTCTCCGCCATTCGTCTCATGAAGAGCAGGCATGCTATTATCAGTCCCACTTCTATCGCGATGGTCAGGTCGAAGATGATGGTCAGCAGGAATGTTATTACAAGTACGGTTATGTCGCTCTTCGGATTCTTCAGAAGCGTCACGAACGAACGCCATCCGCACATGCCGTATGCCACCACCACGAGCACTCCGGCAAGGCATGCCATCGGTATGTATCTTGCCAGCGGCATAAGGAAAAGGAATATGAGCAGCAGCACCACAGCGTGTACTATTCCGGCTACCGGCGTCTTTCCTCCGTTGTTGATGTTGGTCATGGTGCGTGCTATGGCTCCCGTTGCAGGTATGCCTCCGAAAAGTGGAGATACGAGGTTGGCTATTCCCTGACCCATAAGTTCGGTGTTGGAGTCGTGACGGTCGCCCGTCACACCGTCTGCTACCGTAGCCGAGAGCAGGCTCTCTATGGCTCCGAGTATGGCGATGGTGAATGCCGGAGACACGAGAGCCTTCACTGTCGCCCACGTCATTTCAGGCAGTTGCGCGTCGGGAAGCCCTGAGTTAATGGAGAAACGGTCGCCAATGGTCTCTACGGACATCACTCCGAACCGGTTTTTAAGTACTGCGGCAAACAGTGTCATCAGTATTATGGCGATGAGCGAACCGGGAATCTTCTTGCTGAATCTCGGTGTGGCGGATATTATGACGATGCTCATCACACCTATTAAAACACTCCACATGTCGGCGGTGTGGAAATTCCGGAAATAGGCTATCCACTTTTCGGTGAAGTCTGACGGCATGTCGCTTATTGTCATTCCGAACAGGTCCTTTATCTGTGTGGTGAAAATCGTGACGGCAATACCGCTGGTGAATCCCACAATTATGGGATAGGGAATGAACTTTATGATGGTGCCCAGCTGCAGAAGTCCGAAGAGCAGCAGGAACACTCCAGCCATGAGCGTGGCTATGGTGAGCCCTTGCATGCCGTATTGCTGTATTATACCATATATTATTACGATGAAAGCTCCGGTGGGTCCGCCTATCTGCACCTTGCTGCCTCCTGCCATTGAGATGATGAAGCCTGCCACTATGGCGGTGATGATGCCTTTCTCCGGTGTCACTCCCGAGGCTATGCCGAAGGCTATGGCAAGCGGCAGAGCCACGATGCCCACTATCACTCCTGCCATGACATCAGCCATGAAAGTCTTCCGGTTGTAGTTTCTGAGCGTTGAAATAAGTTTCGGTCTGAATGTCAGTACTCTCATTTTTCCTCTTGTCTTTAGTTTTCCTTGAATATCCTGAAAGATAAAACAACTGTAAATTTTTATTAATTTATATTGCAAAGGTAATACTTTTACGGATAGAAACAAAACCATTTGTCGTATTTTTACCGCAAATTGCAAACACGACATGACAAAATGCAGGGGAAGACAACCGCGAAGCCGGTGCTTGTGTCATTATGTTCCGGTGTTCGGGAGCGTCTTTATATATGTAAGGAGGATATACTGCATGGATGCGGAGGCCATTAGTCTGAGATATGCGAAATAAGACAATTAAAACCGGCAATCACCGGATGCGTATGTCCGCAATACTCGCGTATTTCCAGCCGGATTCTTTTTTGCCGCGTATGGCTCGGAAATGAGCGGTTTGCGCAATGCGTTGTCAGTCAGTAGATTGTGAAATAATGTGCTCCGGAAGTCTTATTGTTGTTGTGCGGAACGGTGCTTTCGGACTTGCGAAACAGGCTTTCCTGTAGTGCCAAACGTGCTGTCTGGTGTCGTCAGAGAGCCTTCCACGCATTGCGGAACGGGCTTTTCGGGAGTGAAGAACGCCTGCGTACTGTTGGCGGAATATATTTTTCATGACTTCCGGAAGGCTTTTCCTGCTGTTACGCATTCTGTAAGCAGGAAAATCGGAGTGTTAAAATAATCTCGGATTTAAGTTAATTCCATCTCTGTGCGGCAGGGGAGTCATTAAGGGAGAGCCATGCCGTGTCCTTCCGGTGCGTTATATATAAATGTGAAATGCCGCCTCATGCTGCACATACAGCCATTGCCCGCTGTCAGGACGTCTTTGCCCTTTCATGACGGTTTTCACATATGGCGCAATGCGCATTACGCCTCATTGCCGCCATCATTCCTGTCGTTCCGACATGCGTAGTGGAAGGAGTGTGGACATAATTGCTGTTCGGCTGTCGTGGAGGGGGACGGACGTGTGTTATATGCCATGACACCGGGAACGCGCCATGACGGTCTTGCGGAAAAGATTGTATGCTTGGATGTAAATGAAAAAGTCCGGTCCCGAAAGACCGGACTTAAACCCTAATCGGTCATTTTGTTCTATCAGCACTTCGTTCTGCCTACATGCTGTTTTTATCGCTCTTTTGTATGGATGTGATGGGCATCAACGTGCAAAAATCGGAAAACAGGATGGCGGCATCAGCGCGGAAAAAATAAAGAAAGTCGACAATAGATTATAAAACAGCCATAACTGTATTAAGACCGGGTCGGGCTGAATTGGCTGTACGCATCACGCGCGAGCCTTATTTCTTCTCTTTCAGGATGTCGCGTATCTCCGTAAGCAGAACCTCTTCCTTGGAAGGTGCCGGAGCTGCGGGCTTTTCCTTCTCCTCAGCTTTCTTTTTCATCATCTTGTTGATGAGCTTTATCATGAGGAAAACACAGAAAGCGATGATGGTGAAGTCGATGACAGTCTGTATGAAACTGCCGTAGTTGATTGTCGCCGGTGCCACGCCCTCTGCTGCATCATGGATGGACGGCAGGGTCACTTTCAGGTCGTTGAAGTTCACTCCACCTATCAGCCAGCCTATCGGAGGCATTATTATGTCATTCACTATGGACGACACAATCTTCCCGAAAGCGCCTCCGATGATTACACCCACAGCCATGTCGACAACGTTGCCCCTAATGGCGAAATCCTTAAACTCTTTAAAGAAACTTTTCATACTTGAATTTTATATTATTTAATACTGTAATTCTATGCAAATATAGAATTTATTTTGTAACTTTGCACACGTCAGACGAATAAAAGTGAATTTATTTGCGATATTCGCTGCGGGGCGTGCCGGCAACCCCGGATTCTGACTGTCGGCAGCCACCCCGTATTTAAGGATAATATATTTTAACCCTTTATAAAACATAAAGTAAAATGATAAAAATTGGTATTAACGGATTTGGTCGTATCGGCCGTTTCGTTTTTCGCGCTGCACAGAACCGCGATGACATTCAGGTAGTAGGTATCAACGATCTTTGCCCGGTTGACTACTTGGCATACATGCTCAAGTATGACACAATGCACGGTGCTTTCAACGGTACTATCGATGTAGACGTTGAGAACAGCAAGCTCATTGTCAACGGCAAGGAAATCCGCGTTACAGCAGAGCGCAACCCCGCTGACCTGAAGTGGAACGAAGTAGAGGCTGAATATGTAGTTGAATCTACAGGTCTGTTCCTTACAAAGGAGAAGGCTCAGGCTCACATCGAGGCTGGTGCTAAATATGTTGTTATGTCTGCTCCTTCAAAGGACGATACTCCAATGTTCGTTTGCGGTGTTAACTTCGACAAGTATGTAAAGGGCACACAGTTCGTATCAAACGCATCTTGCACAACAAACTGTCTGGCTCCTATAGCCAAGGTTCTGAACGACAAGTTCGGCATCACAGACGGTCTTATGACAACCGTACACTCTACAACAGCTACACAGAAGACTGTTGACGGTCCGTCTATGAAGGACTGGCGTGGCGGCCGCGCTGCTTCAGGCAACATCATCCCGTCTTCTACAGGTGCTGCAAAGGCTGTAGGTAAGGTTATTCCTGAACTGAACGGCAAGCTGACAGGTATGTCTATGCGTGTTCCTACTCTTGACGTTTCTGTAGTAGACCTGACTGTAAACCTCGCAAAACCGGCTACATATGCTGAGATATGCGCTGCTATGAAAGAGGCTTCTGAGGGCGAGCTCAAGGGTGTACTGGGATACACAGAGGACGCTGTGGTTTCTTCAGACTTCCTGGGCGACACACGCACTTCTATCTTCGACGCTAAAGCAGGTATCGCTCTGACAGACACATTCGTAAAGGTTGTTTCTTGGTATGACAATGAGATCGGTTACTCTAACAAGGTTCTCGAACTCATCGCTCACATGAAGAAGGTTAACGGATAAGTAACGCAAAGGAGCGGAGCTGTCTTTGACGGAGACCTATGGTTTCTGCCCTGAGATGGCAAAACTTCGCTTATACCGATAAAAACAGAGCCGTCCGGTATTGCCGGACGGCTTTTTTTTATTATTTTTGTCGGCGGATGTCAAAATTGATTACCATATTGGGACCGACGGCAAGCGGAAAGACCGCGCTTGCGGCAGCTCTGGCTTATGAGACCGGAGCGGAGATAATCAGTGCCGACTCGCGCCAGGTGTATCGCGGGATGACCATCGGTACAGGCAAGGATCTTGACGATTATGTGGTGAACGGGACACAGATAAAATACCATCTTATAGACATCGTTGACCCGGGATACAAATATAACATATACGAATACCAGCACGACTTCCATAAAATATATTCGGAGATAAGGCAAAGAGGCGTCATGCCGATACTCTGCGGAGGCTCCGGGCTTTACATAGAAAGTGTGCTGAAGGGATACTCGCTGTCCACCGTGCCGCAGAACGCGGAACTGCGGCGGAGCCTTTCGGGCAAGACGCTTGAGGAACTGACGGCTATTCTCACAGAGATGAAGGCGCGCAATCGTTCGTGTATGCACAACCGCTCTGATGTGGACACGGCTCAGAGAGCGGTGAGGGCAATAGAGATAGAGGAGTATAACCTGAGTCATCCGTCGTCGAACAGGGATTTTCCTCCGGTGGAGTCGGTTATAATAGGTGTGGACATCGACCGTGAAAGCCGGCGCGCGAGAATAACAGAGCGGCTCAGACAACGTCTTGGGCACGGTCTTGTGGAGGAGGTGGAAGGGCTGCTCGGCAGCGGCTTGTCTGCGGAGGACCTTATCTATTATGGTCTGGAATATAAATATGTGACGGAATACGTGACGGGCAGAATCACCCGCGACGAAATGTTCAGGAGTCTCGAGATAGCCATACACCAGTTCGCAAAGCGTCAGATGACGTGGTTCAGAGGCATGGAGCGGCGCGGATTCACCATAAACTGGATAGACTGGCACATGCCGCTGGCTGACAAGCTGGAACATATAAGGAAACTAATTGTTACACAATCATAGCATCGATATGGATAATGACAAGCGATGGGGCATTCTTTACTGTCCCAAACACGACGACAAAAGACACAAAAGCAAACGCTGGAACAAGATAGAGAAGTGTTTGCGGGACAACGGCATTGACTTCGATTACGTGCAGAGCGAGAGCATGGCGGGTGTGGAAAGGCTTGTCAGGATGATGATAAACAACGGCTATAAGACAATAGTCATTGTGGGCGGCGATTCCGCTCTCAACGATGCTGTGAACTGTCTTATGCAGATGGAGGCGAAAGTGCGCGACGGGATATCGCTCGGAGTGATACCAAACGGCATCATCAACGACTTCGCGCATTTCTGGGGACTGCGTGAAAGCGAGCCGGAGAAGGCTGTGGAGTCGCTGAAGAACCATCGTGTGAGGAAGATAGATCTCGGATGTGTGAGATACACAAACCGCAAGGGAGAGGCTTGCAGACGATATTTCCTCAACTGTGTAAATATAGGTTTCATAGCTTCGGTGATGAACATACGCCGCCGGACGCGCCGATTTTTCGGATCGCGCACGCTTTCATACGTCTCTTCTTTCATACTTATGATATTCCAGCGTATGGAATACAGAATGCATCTGAAGATAAATACGGATGTCGTGAAGCGCAATGTCATGACGGTTTGTGTGGGAAACGCATCGGGCTACGGACAGACTCCGAATGCCGTTCCGTATAATGGTTTGCTCGATGTCTCGGTGGTTTATCATCCGGAAATGACACAGCTGTTTGAAGGAATATACTTGTTTCTTAAAGGAAAGTTCCTCAATCATAAGAGCGTGCATCCTTACCGCACCCAGAAAGTGGAAGTGGTGGAGGCGCACAAGGCACCTGTCGGCATAGACGGACGGATGATGAACGCTCCCGTCGGACCGTTTAATATAACGGTGGAGCAGGAGGTCGTCAATTTCATAATACCGCAGTGATATCCGCGTGCGTGCATAAGGCTGTTCAGTTCAGGCTTCCGGCGTGCGCACTGTTTCCTCCTCCGCTATGCGGAAAAGCCTTTCCTGAACGGCTTCCCGCACATTATTCCGAAGCAAAACCATGACTTATACATATCTGTAACCTTTCCTTGACAGCCGTCTCCGTACATTGCACTGTGTCTCTTGTCATTATATGTCGCAATGATACGACATTTTGTTAATGTCATTTCATGATATACGAATTTACGGAAAATACTTTGGAGAAATGTAAAAATGTGCCTGTTATCAAAAATATGCATGTATTTTCTTTGCGATTATATTAAAAATTATTACCTTTGGAAGTGTTAATGTAGAATCTATAAAGATAGCTAACCATAATAATTACTTAATATAAAACCTTAAAACTATGGGTTATTTGCGATTTGAAAAAGCTCTGATGACAAATCTCGAAGAGTCTCTCTCAAGAGAATTGCTTAGGACCAATCGCTCGGGCGCTTATTCCTGTTCGACAATAGTTGACTGTAATACACGCAAGTATCATGGTCTGCTTGTCGTTCCTGTCCCTGAGCTGGATGATGAAAATCATGTGTTGTTGTCCTCTCTTGATACAACTGTTATACAGCATGGAGCAGAGTTTAATCTCGGACTTCATAAGTATAACGGGGAGAATTTCAATCCGAAAGGACACAAATACATTCGTGAGTTTGATTGTGACAAGGTTCCTACAACCTTATACCGTGTCGGAGGAGTGCTGCTGAAGAAAGAAGTGGTGTTCCAGCATTATGAGGACAGGATTCTCATACGCTACACACTGGTGGACGCGCATTCGGAGACAAAGCTGCGTTTCAAGCCGTTTCTGGCATTCCGGAGCGTAAGGCAGTTCACCCATGAGAATTCTGTGGCTTCACGTGATTACTCCAATGTGGAGAACGGAATATCCACATGCATGTATGCCGGATACCCGGATCTTTACATGCAGTTCAGTAAGGGCAACACGTTCGTGTTCCAGCCGGACTGGTATCGCAACGTGGAATATCCCAAAGAACAGGAACGCGGATATGCCTCAAACGAAGACCTGTATGTTCCGGGATATTTTGAGATGGATATAAAGAAGGGAGAGAGTGTCGTTTTTGCGGCGTCCACGTCTGCCAGCAACACCGGAGAGCTTCAGCAACTGTTTGACAAAGAGGTGAGCGAGCGCAGTCCGAGAGACAACTTCTTCCACTGTCTTGTGAACGCGGCTCACCAGTTCCATAACAGGGCAAGCAATGACGACCGGTATATTCTTGCCGGATATCCGTGGTTCAAGAGCCGTGCGCGCGATACGTTCATCGCTCTTCCGGGTCTTACTCTCTCTATAGAGGAGCAGGATTATTTCGAACTTGTGATGAAGACAGCGGAGCGCGGACTGCGCGAGTTTATGGAAGGCAAACCGCTGTCGGTGAAGATTTACGAGATTGAACAGCCTGACGTACTGCTATGGGCGGTATGGGCAATACAGCAGTATGAGAAGCATGTGGGAAGCGAGAAGTGCTTCCAGATGTATGGCGCATTGCTCAAGGATATCGTATATTATATCATTGACGGCAAGCATCCGAACCTTATATTGAAAGAAAACGGTCTTTTGTATAGCAACGGACGCGAAAAAGCCGTCACGTGGATGAACTCGACAGTGAACGGCAGACCTGTCGTTCCGAGAACAGGATATATTGTAGAGTTCAACGCATTGTGGTATAACGCGCTGTGTTTCTGCTCTTCGGTGGCGACAACCGGTGGAGACCTCGAGGCTGCGTCGCGTCTGGAGAAGATGTCGGAACTTTGTATGCACTCTTTTGTAAGCACGTTCTTCAATGAGCATGGCTATCTGTTTGATTATGTCGACGGCGACAATGTTGACTGGAGCGTACGCCCGAATATGATATTTGCCGTCGCTCTGGAATACTCTCCATTGGATAAGGCTCAGAAAAAGAGTGTTCTTGATATGTGCACAAGGGAACTTCTTACTCAGAAGGGACTCCGTTCGCTGTCACCGAAAAGCGGAGAATACAACCCGATGTATGTCGGTCCGCAGACTCAAAGAGACCATGCCTATCATCAGGGAACGGCATGGCCGTGGCTCGGCGGATTCTATATGGAGGCATGCCTCAGGCTTTACAAGCGCACAAGACTGAGCTTTATAGAGCGCCAGATGGTGGGATATGAAGACGAGATGACACGCCATTGTGTCGGAACAATCCCCGAGTTGTTTGACGGAAATCCGCCTTTCAACGGCAGAGGAGCCATTTCCTTTGCCATAAATGTGGCGGAAATACTGCGTACATTGGAGTTTCTTGAAAAGTATAAATATTAATGTAAAGGAGGATTTTAGTTATGAAAGTCTTGATGTTCGGATGGGAGTATCCTCCTCATGTATATGGTGGACTGGCTACTGCGAATTATGGTATATCGGAAGGACTGCATGCTCAGGGTGACGTCAGCATAACCTTATGTCTTCCGAAACCTTGGGGAGATGAGAGCAAGCACGCTGCCGACATTCTGGCAATGAACGCGGTGCCTATCGCGTGGCGCGATGTCAGTTATGATTATGTGCAGAGCAGGATAGGCAATATTATGTCTCCTGACTTGTATTACAAGCTTCGTGACCATATATATGCTGATTTCAACTATATGCATGTCAATGATCTCGGATGCATGGAGTTTGCCGGAGGATATCCGTCAAACCTGCATGAAGAAATCAACAATTATTCGATTATTGCCGGAGTTGTGGCGCGGCAGCAGGAGTTTGATATTATTCATGCCCACGACTGGCTCACTTTCCCGGCGGGAATAAATGCAAAATATGTAAGCGGAAAGCCTTTGTGCATACACGTTCATGCAACCGACTTTGACCGTTCTCGCGGAAAGGTCAATCCAACGGTGTATTCCATAGAGAAAGACGGAATGGACAACGCGGACTGTATAATGTGTGTTTCTGAGCTGACACGTCAGACTGTGATAAACCAGTACCATCAGGATCCGCGTAAATGTTTCACCGTTCATAATGCCGTTTATCCTTTGAGGCAGGAGCTTCAGGACATTCCACGCCCGGACCATACGGGAAAGGACAAGGTCGTGACGTTCCTCGGACGCATCACTATGCAGAAAGGTCCGGAGTATTTCGTTGAGGCTGCCAATATGGTATTGCACCGTACAAGGAACGTGCGCTTCTGTATGGCAGGCAGCGGAGACATGATGAACGCAATGATATACCTTGCCGCTGAACGCGGAATAGCAGACCGCTTCCATTTCCCGGGCTTCATGCGCGGTAAGGAAGTGTACGAATGTCTTAAAGACTCGGACGTTTACGTAATGCCGTCGGTGAGCGAGCCGTTCGGAATATCGCCTCTTGAGGCTATGCAATGCGGCACTCCTACCATAATATCCAAGCAGAGCGGATGCGCGGAGATACTCAATAATTGTATAAAAGTGGATTATTGGGACATCCACGCGCTTGCCGACGCTATCTATTCGATATGCAGTAACGACAGCCTTTTCAAGTATCTGCAGAGCGAAGGAAGGAAAGAGGTCGACCAGATTACATGGGAGAAGGTTGGCGCATGGATAAGAGAGCTATATGAACGTACAATAAACCATCAACTATAAACTATAAATCAGGGAATCTATGAAAACGATTTGCTTATATTTCGAGATACATCAGATGATACAATTGAAACGTTATCGTTTCTTTGACATCGGTACAGATCATTATTATTATGATGATTATGAGAATGAGTTCAGAATAAACAACATTGCGGAACGGTCTTACATGCCCGCCCTGAACACCTTGCTGGAAATGATAAAGGCGCACAACGGCTACTTCAAAGTGGCTTTCTCGCTTTCCGGCGTAGGCATGGAGCAGCTTGAAATACACGCGCCGCAGGTGATAGAAAAGCTTCAGGAACTTAACGAGACGGGCTGTGTGGAGTTTCTCGCAGAGCCATATTCACACGGACTTGCATCACTTGTCAACCATGAGAATTTCGCCGCTGAGGTGAAGAGACAGTGTGAGAAGATGAATGGATATTTCGGACAGACGCCCAAAGTGTTGCGTAATTCATCCCTTATATACAGCGATGACATCGGTCAGCAGGTAGCAGACATGGGCTTCAAGGGTATGCTTACCGAAGGTGCGAAGCATGTTCTCGGCTGGAAATCTCCTCATTATGTATATTCGTGTGCCACGGCTCCTAAGCTGAAACTGTTGCTTCGCGATGTCAATCTGAGTGATGACATATCTCTGCGCTTCAACAACAGCGAATGGGAAGAGTTCCCGTTGTTCGCAGACAGGTATGTGGACAAAATCGCAAACCTGAATGAAGACGAGAAGATAATAAACCTCTTCATGGAACTTTCGGCTCTTGGCATCGCACAGCCTTTGTCGAGCAACATCCTGGAATTCCTTAAAGCGATACCCGCATGTGCCAAAGAACGCAACATAGGATTTGCCACTCCGTCAGAGATATGTGAGACTGTGAACAGCGTGGGGACGCTTGATGTACCCGACACTTTGAGCTGGACTGATGAGGAGCGTGACGTAAGCAGCTGGCTCGGAAACCCCATGCAGCGTGAGGCTTTCGACAAACTTTATGGCGTGGCAGACCGTGTGCGCATCGCGAACGACCCGCGTATAAATCAGGACTGGGATTATCTGCAGGCATCAAACAATTTCCGTCTGATGACGACAAAGCCTTCCAACGTCGGGCTTGACCGCGGAATATACAGCAGTCCGTTTGACGCTTTCACCAACTACATGAACATCCTGGGCGACTTCATCAGCCGGGTGAACTCTCTTTATCCTGATGAGATAGACAACGATGAGCTCAGTTCGCTTCTTACGACAATAAAGAATCAGGACGAGGAGATTGAGATGAAGAACAAGGAGATAGTGCGTTTGCAGACCAAAATAGAGAAGATTGAGGCTGCCGAGACAAAGCTCCGTGCCGAGATGGAGGCTATGGCGGCTCCTGCCGCAAAACCTGCGCCTGCCAAACCTGCCGTTAAAAAGAAAACAGTTTCAGCGACAAAAAGCAAGAGCAAGACGTCTGACGCAACAGAGAAATAACCGTCAGAAAATGTAGTCCCGACCTTGTCGGGGACTCAAATATAATAATAAAGGTTCCGGAAAAAGCATGATGTTTTCCGGAACCTTTTTTGTTTCCAGTTGTTAATCTTTCATTCAGTTTGATGTCATGCGATGAATCGTCATATACGGAAAATGCTGTTGTGGAAGTGTAAACAAAAAACAGACAGCCGAAAGACACGGCTGTCTGTTTTTATTTGAAGTCAGTAAGTTTCTTATCTGTTGATATACTTCTTACCGTTCTTGATTACTATGCCTTTGTAAGAGTCGTTCACGCGCTGTCCGGAGAGGTTGTATACAGGAGCATTTGCGTCTTCTGTGTCTGTCTCAACCTTGTTGATGCCAGTTGCCAAGCCTGTTATTGAAATGTTTTTGATTTCCCATGTGCCGGCAGCCTCTTCTGTACTTGTATATTTGAAACCGATTTTGATTTTCTTGCCTGCATAAGGTGTGAGGTCAACAGTCTGTGTTTCAAAGTCCGACCAGTTGCCTGATTCCGGAAGAGTAGGATAGGTTATTGTAATCTGATTCCACTCACCGCCTTCTTCTTTTACCCAAAGTGTCGCTTCGTCCTCTACTGTTCCGAAGAATTTGTTTATGCACTGGTCAAAAGCGAGAGTAGCTTCTGCGATTTCTGTCATATTGATGGTGGGAGAAACAAGCCAGCTTTCAGCAGCCTTGTTTGAGCCTGCGTATGCCGATGCTTTCATGTAACCGTATTTGCTATCATGTTTCCACACGTATGTCAGATCAGACAGATTAACGTCTTCGATGACAAACGAGCCCTGGTCGTCCTTGAATGACTCTGAGTACGGAAGAGTTACTTCTGTGAGAACGGGGTTCTTAACCGTTATGGTGTATGATGCAGAACCAGATGCAAATTCGTCATTCTCTTCAGCCTGAGCGGTTATCTTGGCAGTTCCGACAGCAACGATTGTAACCGCACCTGTCTGAGCGTCAACAGTAGCTACTTCCTCATTGTCTGACGAATATGTCACGTCTGCGGTTGTCTCTTTTGTAAGAGTAGGAGCTGTGAAAGCCTCACCCATGGTTGCTGTTACTTCAGTCTCGCTGAACGCAAGCTGCGGATCCTTCTTTACAGGTACCTCAGAGCTTTGATATGTAACCTCGATGTCGTATATCGGAGTGTTCTTCTTTTCGATGGTGCACTGTATGTCAACACTTGTCGCATTGCCTGTCCATGTGCCGTCGCTGTATGTGCCGGATGTGGAGGAAAAGTTTGCCGGTGCACTTGCATTGAGCACAACCTTTGTTATAGTCTTTCCTGCGGGAACACTGATGGTCATGCTTGATTCTTTATAAAAACGCAGCTCGTTTCCTTTTGAGGCTGCCCACCAACGTGTACCACCGTTTAATGTAAGAGTCACTTCTCCTTCTTTGCACTCATATGGGTCAGGGTTATACTCATTTGTGGTTCCGCTCAGGAGTGTCATACCATAAGCCTCGTCGCCTGTAAAGACGAATTTTTCAGTCTCGGCAAACATTGTGCTTGACAGCATTGCCAGCAGACTGAATAGTGAAAAACGTAAAATTTTGTTCATAGTGATAATGTTTATTGGTTATTAAAATAAGTTTTACAAGAGCAAAGATAGGCAATATAACTCAAAGTTGCAACACATATAATATTAATTTTCGGTTAAATAAATTGCAGTTGCAGGCTTTCTGTGAGACTCTCATGCGTCATAATGTAGACAAAAAGCGTTATGCAGTGACGATAATGTTAAAAAAGATGCAATTATGTATGAAATATTTGGAATTGTCAAAGTAAAAGTTTATATTTGCGACATGATTTTTATGATTTCGAGATTTACGAAATCGTCCCTCGAGGTTGGTAGCATCCTGCGCCAACCTCTTTTTTGTTAAATAATTTGGTGTTTACGTTGAAAGTCTTTACCTTTGTAAACATTAAACCCCACTATTGTTCATCTTATATACGAACTAAAAAATATTTGCCTATCGATACAGTCTCTACTTAGGAATCAGAAAATATCAATAAAGATGAAAACAATTCACGATATGACCGACGAGGAGTTGGCGTTGTCATATATCGATGGGAACAACAGGGCGTTTGATTTGCTTCTGTCGCGCAATCAGTCGAAGCTTTTCTCGTATATTCTGTTTGTTGTGCGTGACCGCAACACTGCCGATGACATTTTTCAGGAGACTTTCGTGAAAGTCATATCCAAGCTTCAGCAGCGCAAATACACCACGAGCGGCAAGTTCGGGGCATGGATAATGCGCATTGCCCACAACGTGATAATGGACTGGTATCGTGAGCAGCGTCTTGGCAGGATAGTGGAGCCGACGCTCGACAACGACCTTTCCAACATGTGCGGCAACGAGTTCCTGGTGGGCAACATAGAGAACTACTTTGTCAACGAACAGGTGATGCGTGATGTGCGCAAGCTGCTCAACACCCTTCCTGCGCCTCAGCGCGAGGTTGTCTTCATGCGTTTCTATCAGCAGATGTCGTTCAAGGAGATAGCCGAGACAACCAACGTGAGCATCAACACAGCCTTGGGTCGCATGCGTTATGCCATACTCAATCTGCGCCGTCTTGCCAAAGACAACAACATAGCCTTGCAGCTTGCCTGACGTTGTCAGCCGTGCTGCAAGGTGTGTTTCAGAGAGCTGATTGTGGCTATGGGGTCGGCTGCCTTGAATATGTAGCTTCCGCTCACCAGCACGTCGGCTCCGGCTCTTACAAGCATGGGGGCTGTCTCAGCCTGAACACCTCCGTCCACCTCAATGAGAGCCTTGCTCTGCGACCTGTCTATGAGTGCGCGCAGTCTCTCCACTTTGTTTAAGGTGTTGGCTATGAACTTCTGTCCGCCGAAACCGGGATTGACGCTCATGAGCAGCACCATCTCCACATCGTTTATTATATCCTCCAGGACGCACACCGGTGTGGCTGGGTTCAGAGTCACGGCAGCCTTCATTCCGGCGGCGTGAATCTCCTGCACCGTGCGGTGGAGATGCGTGCATGCCTCGTAGTGCACGTTCATTATCATGGCTCCGGTGGCTGCCACCTGCCTGATGTAGTTTTCCGGATGCACTATCATGAGGTGCACGTCGAGCGGTTTGGTGCATGCTTTCGCCACGGCGTCTATTACCGGAAATCCGAACGAAATGTTGGGTACGAACACTCCGTCCATCACATCGAGGTGTAGCCAGTCCGCCTCGCTGCGGTTTATCATCTCAATCTCGTCTTTCAGATTGAGGAAATCTGCCGAAAGAAGTGACGGTGATATCAATGTTTCCATGTCAGTCCGCTCTTTTCAGTTAAGGCAGTACACCTCGTTGTGTCCGTTTATTTTCATCACTCTGTAGGTGTATGCAATCTGTCGGATGATGTTAAGAGTCATTTCCGACGGTTTCAGATCTTCAGGGGTAAAATGTTTCATAGGCAATTGTTAGTTCTTGTTTATATTCAGATAACGGCATATAACTGGGTTTATTACATACCGGCAGTATATTTTTAAATATTATTCCAACTTTAACCGTTTACACTTCATCATACCGCCCGAACCACTGTTATGTTTTGACGCAGGCTCCGCGTATGCATTCCGTGCTGCCTCCGTCATTTTGTCACATGCTTTTGTCAGGTGCAAACAATTGCGCATTATGCAATAGAGTAATAAAAACCGCTTTACGGCAGTGCGGAACACGGATGATGCATAATGCCTGATTCGCTTCTAAAGCCGTATGGTCCGGTATGCCGCAGGATGTCTTCGCATTTTGATTTTTTAAGTTAAATCGGGCAGACATATTATGCCCCGGCATTTCCCATTCCGGCTTCCGCATAGCGTCTTTTTGCGTTCTGCATGTGCGTTTCATGCCAACTGCGGTCTCTTCCGGATGTGCCGGAGTTGCAGGAAAGGCTCTTCCGGCGTTCCGGACGGTGTGTTTCGTGTGTCCGGAAAGCGTGTTTCGCATTGCCGGAAAGCCTCTTCCGTAAGGCGGAAAAGCCTTTTCCGCAATGATGTGGAAATGCTGTCGCAACGGTGTACCGGCATAATGCCCTGATATGCAATGCTATGCGCGTGCCCATGAAAATGCGCGTTTTCGGACGCCATTCAGATGTCTGTCGTAAACAACCGCCTCCTGCGGCGGCTGATTTAACATATGCCATTATCATGATGTCTGTATTTTACATTTTTATGTGTTGTCCGTTCCGTGTCATGGCTATGCTTCCGACACTGCCGTCCACCCGTAACCTCCTCACCGTATGCTTACTTATGACGATGTAAACAATGTATATATATTAATGTGTGACATGATTACATTTACAAGAAATTACAAAAAAAACATGCAAAAAGTTTGTCAGTTTGATAAAAATGTGTAGTTTTGCAACATCAGAGTCATTCAGGCTGTCCGCTAATGTCGGGAATACCGTTTCCTGAAAAAGCGTGATGGCGCATGTTATGACAAGTATTAAACGAGACAATATGAAGAATGTAATGTTCACATCATGGTGGTGGCGTTTCTCAAGATTGAAAAAGTCGTGAGCAACACTGCCGTGTGAAAACTTGTAAAGATATTCATAGGAGGCCTGTTCTTGCGACAGGTCTCCTTTTTGTTATATATACGGTTTAATCCCGAAAACTTAATGTAATGTCATTATGAAAGAATTATTGGAAAGAATACTCAATCATGAAAGCCTCACAAGGAAGGAGACTTGCGACATCCTTGTGGGCATAACGCGCGGCATGTATTCCAACGAGCAGCTCACGGCTCTGCTCACCGGCATACAGATGCGCGGCATAACAGTGGACGAGCTGCTCGGTTTCCGCGACGGCATACTTGCTACCGGTGTGCCTGCCGTCCTCGACTGCGACCGCTACATCGATGTGGTAGGTACGGGAGGCGACCGTAAGAACACGTTCAACATCTCCACCACGGCATGCTTTGTCATAGCTGGCGCTGGCTACAAGGTGGCAAAGCACGGCAATTATGCCGCCACGTCGACAAGCGGAGCGTCCAATGTGATAGAATGCCATGGCGTGAAGTTCACCAGCGACACGGCTCAGCTCAACCGCTCCATAAACGAGTGCGGCATAGCCTATCTGCATGCCCAGCTTTTCGCCAGGGCTATGAAGTGTGTCGGTCCTTTGCGTAAGGCTTTGCAGTTTCCCACATGTTTCAACCTGCTCGGACCGATAGTGAATCCGTCGCGCCCCTCTTGCCAGATGCTCGGAGTGGCAACGCTCGACCAGATGCGCCTTTATGACAGCGTGTATCGTGAGATAGGCATCGACTACGCCATAGTAAACAGCATCGACGGATATGACGAAATATCGCTCACCGGAGACTTCAAGGTCACGACAAACGACTACGAGCGTGTGTTCAGTCCGTCAGAGCTGGGACTTCTTACGGCAGGTCCCGAGGAACTGTCGGCAGGCGCGGACGAGACGCAGGCAGCCGAGATATTCGACAGTGTGCTTGAGAACAGGGCATTGCCTGCACAGAAAGACATTGTGATAGCCAACGCCGCTTTCGGCATACAGGTATATGAAAAAGGACGCAAGAGCATAGATGAATGCATAGACATCGCGCGCGAGTCGATAGACAGCGGCAAGGCTCTTGCCACATTCCGTAAATTCGCAGAGATAAATTCATGATGGGAGATATACTTCAGGATATAGTAGCCTGCAAGAAGGAGGAGGTGAGGCGGTTCAGGCAGACGCTTCCTGACCGTGAGATTCATGCCATGGCAGAGCGTGACATGGAGTGCGGTGACGGGGCGGAGCGTCCGTCCATGAGGAAAGCCGTTATGGACTCGGCGACGGGCATCATAGCCGAGTTCAAGCGCAAGTCGCCTTCGGCAGGATGGATAAACCGTGACGCGCGTGCTGACAAGGTGCCACACGACTACGAGCACAACGGAGCCGCGGCGTTGAGCATACTGACAGACAGCCGCTTTTTCGGCGGTTGCGACGGCAATGTGGGCGAGGCACTTGCTTCAGGCGTCACTTTGCCCGTGCTGTATAAGAATTTCATAGTTGACGAGTATCAGCTTTTTCAGGCGCGTCTTAGCGGGGCTTCGGCTGTGTTGCTCATCGCTTCGGTGCTCACTGTGGACACGTGCCGCTCGTTTGCGCGTGTGGCACACGGTCTCGGACTGGAGGTCCTGCTTGAGATGCACACCGCCCGCGAGCTGGAACATGCCGACTGCGACCCTGACATGTTCGGAGTGAACAACCGCAATCTCGGTACGTTTGTTACCGATGTGGCAAATTCCTTCCGCTTTGTCTCCGACCTTCCGCATGGCGCGTGCCTTGTGAGCGAGAGCGGACTTTCTGACCCTTCCGTGGTGAGTCTTCTGCGTGATGCCGGATACAGAGGTTTTCTTGTCGGCGGACATTTCATGAGCAGTCCCGACCCCGGCAAGGCTTTGGCTGACTTTATTTCAAAAATTAAAATATAATATTATGATAGTAAAAGTATGCGGCATGCGCGATGCCGGAAACATTCGCGCTGTGAAGGAGGCGGGAGCCGACATGGCGGGGCTCGTGTTCTGCAAGGAAAGCCCGCGCTATGTGAGTATGGTGAATTCGCGTTCGGGACTCATTCCCGATTTCCCGGACAGGCGTTTCGCCGCCGGAAACGGCTGCGGGCGCAAGCCGGCTGATGGCATCACGCTCGTGGGAGTGTTTGCTGACGACATGCCTCAGAACATCATCACGAGAGTATACAACTACGGACTCGACTGCGTGCAGCTGCATGGGAACGAGAGCACGGTGATGATAGACAACCTGCGCCGCACGATTGACCCTGACATCCGGTCAGGACTGAAAATCATCAAGGCAATCCATGTTTCGGGAAGAGACGATTTCGGGAAATGTGCGGAGTATGAGGGACATGTTGACATGTTTCTTTTCGATACTGCGTGTGAGGAACGTGGAGGCAGCGGCAGGCAGTTCGACTGGGATATGCTTGACTCTTATTCATGCCAGACGCCTTTCTTGCTGAGCGGAGGCATCGGTCCTGAAGACGCTGACAGAATCAGGATGATATCGCATCCCATGTTTGCGGGCGTGGACATAAACTCGCGTTTCGAGACGGCTCCGGCAGTCAAGGACGCGGCGAAGGTCGCCGATTTTATAGAAAGGCTGCGTAGTTAGCGCAAAGGCAGATACCAGGAAGCCTGTCATTTTCATGTCGTTGGAACAAAAAATATCTATTATGAACAGAATAAACAGAATGTTCGCAGAACGCGGTGAGCGCAAGCTGTTGTCAGTATATTTCTGCGCGGGATGTCCGGTAGCCGGAAACACAGGCGAAGTGCTGAAGGCACTGCAGGGCAGAGGCGTGGATATGGTGGAGGTGGGTGTGCCGTTCAGCGCGCCTCTTGCCGACGGACCGGTGATTCAGCACGCGGCGTCTGTGTCGCTTAAAAACGGCACCACTCTCAACGGTATACTCTCAGAGCTTTACGAGGTGAGGGCGGAGATAACCGTTCCGGTAGTCATCATGTGCTATCTCAACGTGATATTGCGCCACGGTTTGGAGCGGTTCTTCATGAGGTGTGTCGACTGCGGGGTGTCCGGAGTCATCATCCCTGATTTGCCTCTTGCCGATTATCTTGCAAGTGTAAAGCCTCTTGCGGACAAATACGGAGTGAGCGTGATAATGATGATTACCCCGGAGACGGACGATGAACGCATACGTCTTATAGACAATAACACCGAAAGCTTCATATACATGGTGAGCTGTGCGGGCACGACAGGGGCAAGAGACAGTTTTGACGGCAGTGCCACGGAGTACTTCAGGCATGTGGAAAGTCTCGGACTTAAGAATCCGTGCATGACCGGTTTCGGCATAAGCAACAGGCAGACTCTCGACAGTGCCCGGCAGTATTCGGCGGGAGCGATAATAGGAAGCAGGTTTGTGACGCTGCTCAATGAATGCGGGGATGCCGAGAAGGCAGCCGACGCCTTGTACCAGACTCTCGGATTGTGATATGCGGCGAGTCATAATGTAAACACGATTAAAACGAAAAAGAATATGAGTGGAAACTGTATTGCTGACAGAAACGGGTATTACGGACGTTTCGGAGGCGCTTATGTGCCGGAGATTCTCCACAAGTGTGTGACCGATCTGCAGGACGCTTACCGCAGCATAATAGACAGTGAGGCGTTCAGGAAGGAATATCATGAGTTGCTCAGAGACTATGTGGGCAGACCGTCTCCGTTGTATCATGCAAGACGCATGAGCGCAAAATACGGATGCAGGCTTTATCTTAAACGTGAGGATCTGAACCATACCGGAGCGCATAAGATAAACAACACGGTGGGGCAGATACTGATGGCACGCAGGATGGGAAAGACACGCATCATAGCGGAGACAGGTGCCGGACAGCACGGAGTTGCTACGGCAACCGTGTGCGCGCTCATGGGCATGAGATGCGAGATTTTCATGGGCAAGACCGATGTGGAGCGTCAGCATACGAATGTGGAACGTATGAGGATGCTCGGCGCGGAGGTCCATCCGGTGACGACCGGCAACATGACGCTGAGCGACGCCTGCTCGGAAGCCATACGCGACTGGTGCTCGCACCCGAAGGACACATTCTATATCGTCGGCAGCACCATGGGACCGCACCCGTATCCTGATATTGTGGCAAGAATGCAAAGTGTCATTTCAGAGGAAATAAGATGGCAGCTGAAGGAAAAGACAGGACGCGACTATCCGGATTATCTCATAGCCTGTGTCGGAGGAGGAAGCAACTCTGCCGGAACGATGTATCATTATGCCGATGACATGCGTGTGAGGATGATACTTGCCGAGGCGGGAGGATGCGGCATCGGCTCGGGACGGACGGCGGCTACGGTGCATTGCGGAACGGAAGGCATCCTGCACGGCGCGCGTACGCTCGTGATGCAGACGCCGGACGGACAGATAGAAGAGGCGTTCAGCATATCTGCCGGACTCGACTATCCCGGTATAGGACCAATGCATGCGCATATGGTAAGTGAGGGTAGGGTGAAGGTGATGGCTGTAAACGATGACGAGGCGGTGAGAGCAGGATATGAGCTGACACGCCTCGAGGGCATCATCCCTGCACTCGAGAGCGCGCATGCCCTTGCCGTACTGCCGAAAATGAAGTTCTCGCCTGACGATGTTGTGGTGCTTACGGTAAGCGGACGTGGAGACAAGGACGTGTGTACGTATCTTGCCAACAGAAGCATGGCTGGCGAATACGGCGACTTCTGAAATGCGGCGGAATAAGAAGAGATGTAGAAAACAATATGTATGAATGATTCAGTAGCTGTTCAAAATTAACCGATATTATAAAAATACTTATATGTTATATATATCTTTGTCGTCATCCTGTGCGCTCTTCAGGGCTTCATTCCAAAGTCTCATCGGTCGTGTAGCCCGCTACACTCCCTCTTCGTCTTTGAAATGTAGCTCCTGAACAGCACACAATATGATAGCAATTAATTTAGAACATCTACTTTAAAATTTACGTGATATGGATAAGACTGTGTATGCCTATCATACTGAGACGCGCACAATGCTCGCTGACATAAATACTCCGGTGGCTGTGTATATGCGGCTGCGCGACCTTTACCCGCAAAGCGTGTTGATGGAAAGTTCTGATTATCATGACTCGTCGAACAGCAGGTCGTACATCGGAATAAATCCGATTGCAAGCATATCCGTATGCGACGGACTGGTGGAAATGAAATTCCCTGACGGCTCATCGGAGACGCGCAGTATAAGTGAGGATTTCGGTTGCGACGACGCCATAAACAGTTTTCTTGGCAGGTTCAAGGTTTCCGGCGACGGTGCCTGCAGTTGCGGGGTGTTCGGATATATGGCGTTCGACGCCGTGAGATATTTTGAGAATATCCCTGTAAGGAAAACTCCGGCTGAGGAAGGGGGCATCCCCGACATATTATATATAATGTATAAGGACATAATCGTGTTCGAGCATTATACCAGCAGAATGACAGTCACCGTGATGTGTGAGGAAAACTGTGGCGGGCATGCGGAAGACTGCGCCAATGACGAGCTTGACATGCTGGAGCATGACATAAACAGGATGACTGTAAGGGAGTATGGTTTCAGGGCTGTCGGCGGATGTGTCTCCACTCTGACAGATGATGAGCACAAGGCAAACATACGCCGGGGCATTCAGCATTGTCTGAAAGGAGACGTCTTTCAGATGGTTCTCTCACGGCGGTTCAAGCAAAAATATAAAGGCGATGACTTCAAACTGTACCGTACGTTAAGAAGCATCAATCCGAGTCCGTATCTGTTTTATTTTGATTTCGGGGGATTCCGCATCTTCGGTTCATCGCCAGAGACACATTGCCGTATAGAGAACGGCAAGGCGTATATAGACCCGATTGCCGGAACGACGGGACGCACCGGCTGTGAGGCACAGGACATCAAGGCGGCTGAGTATCTGCGGAACGACGCTAAGGAGAATGCCGAACACGTGATGCTCGTGGATCTTGCCCGTAATGATCTGAGCCGTAACTGCCACGGAGTGAAGCTTGATTTCTTTAAAGACATGCAGTTCTATTCGCATGTCATACATCTGGTAAGCCGTGTGAGCGGAACGCTTGACAAGGACTCCAACCCTGTCAGGACATTCATCGACACGTTTCCTGCCGGTACGCTGTCTGGTGCTCCGAAAGTGAGGGCGATGCAGCTGATAAGCGAATATGAGCCGCACAGCCGTGGCGCGTACGGAGGATGTATAGGCTATATAGGACTGGACGGCAGTCTGAATCAGGCGATAACGATACGCACGTTTATAAGCAGGAACAATGAACTGTGCTTTCAGGCAGGCGGAGGCATTGTCGCCGCAAGCGATGAGGACTACGAACTGCAGGAGGTGAACAATAAGCTTGCGGCATTGCGCAAGGCTGTTGAACTGGCTGAAAATATATGATGTTATGAAAAAAATACTGATAGTAGACAATTATGACTCCTTTACATACAATCTGTCACATATGGTAAAGGAACTCGGTGCCGATGTGACCGTTCTGCGTAACGACAGTTTTGATTTGGGCGGTCTGGGAGTGTTCGACGGCATCATTCTCAGTCCCGGTCCGGGAGTCCCCTCGGAGGCTGGCATGCTGATGGACGTTGTAAGAACGTATGGCAGCTCAAAGCCGTTGCTTGGAGTGTGTCTCGGTCATCAGGCAATAGGCGAGGTGTTCGGCGCGAGGCTCATGAACATGAAGTCGGTGTGCCACGGAATGCAGACCGAATGCCGTAAGCTGGTGGACGACTGTATTTTCGACGGTCTGTCCGAACGCTTTTATGTCGGACGTTATCACAGTTGGGTTATTGACAGAAGCGGTTTCCCGGACAGTCTGGAGGTGACGGCTGTCGCTGATGACGGACAGATAATGGCGGTAAGGCATAGGGAGTATGACGTGCGCGGAATACAGTTTCATCCGGAAAGCGTGCTTACGCCTCAGGGCAAGACCATCGTAGGCAACTGGCTCGGGATGTGTGTGCCGTAGGATGCGAATGTGCGCCACGTAGGATGGAAAACAGAAAAGCAGTGTATGACTGTGTCGCGGCAGATGAGCGTGAGCCCGTCACCTACAGTCATGCACTGCATATGTGAAAAACTTGCTTTGTGTTGTCAGAACTCTGATGTGAAGTGGAACCTGATGTGCTTGAAGTCCTGCTGCGCCATGCTGAGCACGTAGCCGGAGTCGGCAAGGAACACATCGCGCCCTTCGCGGTCTTTTGCCATATACTGGAACTTGCGTTTCTTGAACGACTCGAACTCCGCCTCGTCGTCGCTTTCTATCCAGCATGCCTTGTAGAGATGTACCGGTTCCCAACGGCATTTCGCGTTGTATTCGTTCTCAAGCCTGTACTGAATGACCTCAAACTGCAGTTGTCCGACAGTTCCGATAATCTTGCGTCCGTTGAACTGGTTGACAAACAGCTGTGCCACACCCTCGTCCATGAGCTGGCTGATGCCTTTCTCAAGCTGCTTTGACTTCATGGGGTCGTCATTCTCTATGTACTTGAACATTTCCGGCGAGAACGACGGCAGTCCGCGGAAGTGAAGCTGCTCTCCGTCTGTCAGCGTGTCGCCAATCTTGAATATGCCGTTGTCGGGCAGTCCTACGATGTCGCCAGGATAGGCCTCATCAATGGTGCTCTTGCGCTGTGCCATGAATTGTGTTGGCGAAGAGAAGCGCACCGTCTTGCCAAGACGCACGTGCAGATAAGGATGGTTGCGCTCGAACTTTCCGCTGCACACCTTGCAGTAGGCGATGCATGAGCGGTGGTTGGGGTCGATGTTGGCTGTTATCTTGAATATGAATCCAGTGAATCTCGGCTCCTCTGGGTCGATGTCGCGCTCCTCAGCCTTTGTGGGCTTTGGCGACGGAGCTATTTCTACAAAACAGTTGAGCAACTCCTGCACACCGAAGTTGTTGAGTGCGGAGCCGAAGAACACCGGAGCCACCTTTGCGGCGCGATATGACTCCACATCGAACTCAGGGTAGACACCGTCTATCAGTTCGATGTCATCGCGCAGTTGTCTGGCATCCTGCTCTCCGATGTGGCTTTCCAGCTCCTCGCTGTTGACGTCAATCTCTACTTTTTCGGTAACGCGCTGCTTGTCGGGCTTGAACAGGTCGAGCTTGTTCTCGTATATGTTGTATACGCCTTTGAACTTCGCTCCTATGTTGATGGGCCACGAGAGAGGGCGCACGCTTATGCTCAGCTCTTCCTCAAGTTCGTCGAGCAGGTCGAACGGGTCGCGTCCTTCGCGGTCCATCTTGTTGATGAATATGATGACAGGCGTGTTGCGCATGCGGCACACTTCCATTAGTTTGCGTGTCTGTGTCTCCACACCTTTGGCACCGTCCACTACGATTATCGCAGAGTCGACGGCTGTCAGTGTGCGGTAGGTGTCCTCAGCGAAGTCCTGGTGACCTGGCGTGTCGAGTATGTTTATCTTATATCCGTTGTAGTCGAACTCCATCACTGAGGTCGAGACCGATATTCCGCGCTGCTTCTCTATCTCCATCCAGTCGGATGTGGCGGTCTTGCGTATCTTGTTGTTTTTTACGGCTCCCGCCACCTGTATCTGTCCGCCAAACAGCAGGAACTTCTCAGTGAGTGTTGTCTTTCCGGCATCCGGGTGTGATATGATGGCAAATGTCCTTCTTCTTGAAATCTCCTGATTCATCGTCTATTTGTTTAGTATGGTAATACATTCGGCAAGGCTGTCCTCCCAATAAGGTATCTCGATATTGTAAGTCTGCTTGAATTTTGTCTTGTCGAGCACCGAGTAGTGCGGCCGCGACGCCGGTGTGGGGTATTCGGATGTGTGTATCGGGCGTACGTGGCATGTGCTTATGCCGCTCAGACGGTGTATGGCTTTTGTGAAATCATACCAGCTTATGACACCTTCGTTTGAGAAATGGTAGATTCCCGGTACGATGCCCTGCTCAACGGCAGTCATTATTGCTATGGCAAGGTCGCGCGCATAAGTCGGCGTGCCTATCTGGTCGAATATGACGTTGAGCTGCTCCTTTTCTTTGCCGAGGCGCATCATTGTCTTCACGAAGTTGTTTCCGAAAGAGCTGTAGAGCCACGCCGTGCGTATTATCATGGCGTCGGGGCAAGCCTGCATGACTGCTTTTTCACCGTCGAGCTTGGTCTTTCCGTATACGCTGTCGGGGCACGGAGTGTCTGTCTCAACGTATGGCGTGTGTTTTGTTCCGTCGAACACGTAGTCGGTGGAAACCTGTATCATGCGTCCGTTTCTCTTGGCGACAGCCTCGGCAAGATATGCCGGAGCCTCCGCGTTGAGCATCCTGCACAGCCCGCTGTTGCTCTCTGCCTTGTCTACAGCCGTGTATGCCGCGCAGTTGATGATGACATCGATACTGTTGGACGATACAAATCTGCCGATGGCTTCAGCGTCGGTGATGTCGAGCTCATTCACATCGGTGTTGAAAAAAGTATGTTGCGGATAGTTTTTTTCAATTAAGCGGAGTTCGTTTCCCAGCTGTCCGTTACAGCCTGTAATCAAGATGTTCATATTGTCTCAGTATTTTTAGTCTTCGTCAAAAATCAAACCTTCCTTTTTGTCTTTCATATAATAATCGTTCAGCATTCCGATGAATGTCGATATCTCCTTTATCGCATGCTCTGTGTCGGGGCTTATCTGCCTGTTCTGAAGCCGCAGCATCATTGTGCCGTACAGGGCGTTCATGCATGTTTCTATCTCATTGAGGTTTTTGTCACCTTTGTTTCTCAGTTCCACGATGAACGGCAACACCTTGTAGTATTCCGCATTGTAGAACGGGAAGCGGCTGCTTTGCAGCAGGCTGTTGTGCAGTTCGTTAAG
Organism: Leyella lascolaii; assembly: GCF_900079775.1. Lineage (GTDB taxonomy): Bacteria > Bacteroidota > Bacteroidia > Bacteroidales > Bacteroidaceae > Prevotella > Prevotella lascolaii. The sequence continues at coordinate 121,215 of NZ_LT556036.1, forward strand.
CTGCTGTATTATTATTGTGTTTATCTGAAGGTGCCCACCCTGGCGTTTCCCTTCAATGTTCATCATCCGTATAAGGTTGCCATACCAGTCGGTCACCTCCTCTTTCTGTTCATCGGTATATCCGAATCTGGAAATGTATTCCTTGCTTATGCGTGATAGAGAGCATCCGTAGGCGCGTATCAAATCCTCTATCTGCCACATGTAAAGAACGTATTCGGCTATATTCTTTTCGTGCAATTCCTGTGCTATATACATTGTATGTGAAAAATTTTATAATAGGTGGGCGACGTGTGACGGTGTCTTCTGCATTGCCGTCAAGGCAACAGCCGTCAGTAATGGAATGTATAGAGATTGAAGACTGTGCCGATAAGTATAATCAGTGAAATGATTATGACGAGACACCCGATAATCTTGTTTATTATGATTATGCCCTTGTTGTCGAACTGTCCGCGTATCTTGTCGATGAGCCAGGTAAGTCCGAACCACCATAGAATGGCTCCGCATATGATGCTGAGATAGCCTATGGACATCTCCAGCGGATGGTCGGGAATCACGAAAGAGAACTGGGCGAAGAGCACCATGAACAGGAATATTATCAGCGGGTTGAGGAATGTCACCCAGAAAGCGGTCACACCGTTGTATATGAGCGTCCCTTTCTTGTTGCCGCTGATGTGCATGTTTTTCGTGGGGTTGCTCATGAAGCAGTATATACCGAACAGAAGAAGCAGTGTGCTTCCTGTTATTTTCAGAATGAAAAGGTTTTGGGGATTTGTAATAAGATCCATTACAAAGCTCATTCCAAAGCCTGTGATAAGCGCGTATATGATGTCGCTTATCGCGGCACCGACACCTGTTACGAATCCGTACCAGCGGCCCTTGTTGAGTGTTCTCTGAACACACAGAATCCCGACCGGCCCCATCGGCGCAGATACAAATATTCCGATTAATATTCCTTTGAATATTAAATCGAGTATGTCTATGTGAAACGGAAACGGCATATCATGTGCAAAATTGCGAATTTTATATGATATGGACAAATTTTTTATTGCAAACTTTGTGCGTTGTGAGTATTTTTTAATACCTTTGCCTATGAAAGTCAGTGCACCTGACGGGGTGTAGTGCCCTTGTGTTGTGTGGCGTTATTCAGCCATGATGGGGGGCGTTGCGATGTAGGTTTATTACTATTAATTAACTATAAAATAATAAAGACATGAATGCAGAACCAATAATGAAACCGTATGTAATCGGTTTGGACTTAGGTGGAACAAACTCTGTTTTCGGTATCGTGGACAGCAGAGGGGACATAAAGGCCACAACAGCCATCAAGACACAGGGTTATAATAATGTGGACGACTATGTTAAGGCGTCTGTAGACGCGCTCAAGATTATCATTGACCAGGTGGGTGGAATAGATAAGATCAAGGCAATGGGAATTGGCGCGCCCAATGGTAACTATTATAACGGAACAATTGAGTTCGCACCGAATCTTGAATGGGGACACGACGGAGTAGTTCCGTTGGCGGATATGTTCTCAAAGGCTCTCGGCATACCTGTGGCTCTTACCAATGACGCCAACGCAGCTGCAATCGGAGAGATGACTTATGGTGTTGCGCGCGGAATGAAAAACTTCATTGTTATTACGCTTGGAACAGGTGTGGGCTCGGGTATTGTCGTTAACGGACAGCTTGTTTACGGATGTGATGGTTTCGCCGGTGAGCTCGGTCATGTCATCGTGAAGGAGAACGGACGCTCGTGCGGATGCGGCCGTAACGGCTGTCTTGAGGCTTATTGCTCGGCAACCGGTGTGGCACGTACGGCGCGTGAGATACTCAACACGACGGATGAGCCGTCTTTGCTTCGTGATTTGAATCCAGATGAAATCACATCTTATGATGTGTCGATGGCTGCTGAGAAGGGCGACAAACTCGCACTCGGAGTATATGAGTTTACCGGAAAACTACTTGGTGAGGCTTGCGCGAACTTCGCCGCATTCTCTTCACCGGAGGCATTTATATTCTTCGGTGGTCTGACAAAGGCTGGTGATCTGATTATGAATCCTATCAAGAAGGCTTACGATGAGCGCGTGCTGAACATATTCAAGGGTAAGGCGAAGTTCCTCATCAGCGGTCTGGAGGGCTCTTCAGCTGCCGTGCTTGGAGCATCAGCTGTAGGATGGGATGTGACAGAATCTGCCAAATAAACACTAAATAAAATGTCAACAATTAGTGCTCATTTATTTTAGACAGACATATCTACGGCTTGTTGATGAAGCCATTCTGGCTGACATGTCATGACAGATAGCCCGGAACACAAGATAATGATGCTGCATTCTAAAACAAATGTGTACTAATTGTTGACACTTTTTTTATAAAACAATGCCTTGACATAAAGAAAAGTGATGCACCGAGGCTTTTATGCGGTGACGCTGAAGATTTTTTACCAGTTTGTGACATTGCAACGTTTGTCCCGAATATGACATTAAACTGACAACTCACCATTTTTACTTCATTGCAGGCTTTCCAGCATTCTTACTCTCTTATGCTGCCATCTTGTTTCCCGTCTTTATCTTTTGTACTTTTCAGGAATATTATACAAATGCGAAAATGATCAGACTGACAGCAGTACGAAACAGGGACGAGGTATGATGATTGAGTATGTTTCAAAATTCACATTTTGTTTTCACACACATTCGGTCATAAGACTCCATTTCTCTTCCGTATCTCTTTGCTCGTTTGGTTTCTTGCTTTTTCCGATGCAGTCAGATTTAATCTCGGCATAAACGAAACACAAATGATATGATGACGATATGTAAGCGGGCTTGAACAGAATGACGTGACGGTAATAAAACAATCATGTTCCAATGAAGTGAGGAGAGAGTTCATTTGCATGAAAATTGCTCAGGCGTGCGTTGACAGCGCAGACCTGAGCAATTCCTTAGAATTTTATATGTAGAAGAATTTGTGAATCTTCTCTGACAAGTCAGGCTTGTCCGGTTCTACAAGTTCCACCAGTGTTTCTTTCTTTTGGAAGTCTTTTCGGAGAAAGATGTATTGTGGCGCTCGGCTATGATGTCTTCATAGCTTTTCTTTTCGTGTATCATACGGTAAATCTCTCCCCATTCCGGCAATCCTCCTACGTTACGGTCGTCAATAAACATGTCGGCTTTGATTTTTCTGGAAAAATGTTTGTTGTTTTCCATCTTCTCCTCAGGATAGTCCTTGTTTATGGCGTAGAATTCGATGCCACGCTCGCGGCACCATGCGACGGCATCCTCAAGATACTTGCCTTCACGTACTGTCCATAATATTATCCTGTTTCTTTCAGAAATCAGCATACGGATTGTTTCTGTGGCAAACGGTATTTCTTCGCCTATTTCAGGATAGCGGTTCTCAACTATTGTTCCGTCAAAGTCAACAGCAATTATCATTTCTTACAGTTTTATTTTCTGATTATAATTTTACGGAAGTGTCGTTTTTATCACCATACTGGCTATTGTAATTACCATAATATCCATATTTGTGATATCCGTAATAGTATCCGTATTTTCTCTTCGACATGTCTATTCCGTTTATGACGATGCACATCTTAGGCAGTTTCTTCTCTTTGTCGAGATCGTTTATGGTCTTGAAATCGCTCTTCTGAGTGAAGTCTGCTCTGCAGACATACACCGTGATGTCGGCTACGCGTCCGATGTGGAGCGTATCAGTAACCAGTCCGACAGGTGCAGTATCTATAATCACATAGTCATAATTCTTTCTGAGTATTGCAAAAATCTTGTTGAGTGAGTCGCGTGACACAAGCTCTGTAGGATTCGGCGGAATAGGACCAGCCATGAGCAAGTCAAGTTTGTTGTTTATGCCGGAGCTTATAATCTGTGATTTCACATCTTCTTCTGTCGGATCGTTTTTGACGAGCAATGGTGTTATTCCACGATGATGGTCGTTGATGTTGAAGAGATCTGCGAGACGAGGCTTGCGTATGTCAAGACCGACAAAAATTACTTTTTTGTCAAGCAGAGCGAAACTCATCGCCAGATTGGCAGCGTTGAATGTCTTTCCTTCGCCTGAGTTGCACGATGTGAACATGATTGTCTTCTTTCCTTCTCCAAGCATGAACTGCAGGTTCGTACGCATAGAGCGGAATATCTCGACCATCTGGCTGTTCTGGTTCTCATGTACCACGATGCCTTCTTTGGTCTTTGTGCTGTCGCTTGCGATTGCCACATCAGCGATGATTGGCAGTGATGTGAGATTCTCTACATCATCGTGACCCTCAATCTTGTAGCGGAACAGTCTGATAAGGAACAGAATGAGCGAAGGTATGGCAAGTGCAAGGACAATGGCAGACAGGATTATCTCAGTTGATTTCGGGCTTACCTTACCTATGACAATCGGGTCGTCTATGAGCTTACCCTTATCTGCTGTCGCCGCGAGTGATATGGAGTTCTCCTCGCGTTTCTGTAGAAGTGTCAGATAAAGACCCGACTTTACATCCTGCTGACGTCCTATCTGTGTAAGGATGCGCTCCTGTTCGGGAGTTGCCGCAATCTGACTTGCGTATTTGCCATACTGTTGTGCTACGCTGTTGCGCTGAATCTCCATGCTTCTGCGAGCCTGGTTCATGGCGCGCCGTATGCTGTTTGACAGGTCGTCAAGCTGTGCTGTAAGTGGTGTGACAATAGGACTGTTCTCACTGGCACTGCGCAACAGCTCGTTACGTTTGAGCACAATGTCATTATATTTGTTTATAAGATCGGTCGCAGACTCATCTGTAAGTCCTACATTAGACGGCAGAGTCTGATATTTGTTTTCAGGCTCATTCATGTATTCGCTGATGCTTTGAAGAAGCGCAACCTGTGTGTTTGCCTCTGCAAGACGCTGACTGTATGCGTCCTGATTCATCACAGCCTGCTGCGCGTTTATTTTCAGCTCGACCATGTTGTTGCGCTTTTTGTAATCCTCAAGCGAGCCTTCAGTGTCTCCAAGCTCGGCGTTTATTTTCTCAAGACGTCCGTTTATGAATTCTTCTGTACGTATGGCAATCTCGTTTTTGTCTTCATTCGACTGACGATTGTAGCATATTGTGAGCTGTTTCAGGTAGTCCATCGCTCTGAGCGGGAGCTCATCGTTGAGGCTAAGCTGGGTGATTGTGGTGGTTTTTGAAATCTGTGATACAGACAGCTCTCCAATGTATTTGTATGCCGCAGCCTCCGGTGACATAATCTGCACTTTCAATGTCGTTCCGTCAGCCATGGGTGTCATGCTGTTGGATGTGACGGTGATGATTCCGCTGCGTGTGTTGATGCTTGTTGGAAGCTGGCTGAAACTTTTGTCAATATTGTATTGTTTGTTTTTTGACGGGTCTGTCTGTGATATGTAAAAATATGTACCCGTGATATGATAGTTGCTGCCCTCACGTGTTATTTCGAGCGAAATCGGTGCTTTAAGTTTTTCAAGACTGCCCGGGTCAAGGTCAACATTGATGGGCTGCGTCTTATACATCGGTGTGTCCTTAACCTTGCCTACATTCATGTAAGATACATACAACTTCAGTTCTCTTACTACTTGCTGGGCGATGGATCTTGATTTCAATATTTCAATCTCATTGTCAATTCCCATTGAGTTTGTAAGCGTACCGAGGTTTGCCGTTGCCATTATAGAGTTGCGGCTGCTCCTATGGTTGTTGTCATTGTCCATTATGAGGAACTTGGCATAAGCCTGATATTTCGGCGTTGTGTATCTTAGATATATGGCAGCTGCCGCAACACATATTATAATAGACAACACGAACCATTTCCAGTTTAATAAAAAAACTGTATATAACGTTTTGAAATCGAAAGAAGATTTTTCTTCCTGCTCTTGCTGGACGTTGTATAATCCGATGTTCTTGCTTTCTTCCATGTTTATAAGTAATACGGTATTTATTGTTAGTCTTTAATTAAATTCAGCAGATATTGCCCGTATGAATTTTTCGCCATGGGCTGTGCTGTGGCGTAGAGCGATTCTTTGCTTATCCACCCTTTCTTGAAAGCAATCTCTTCAAGGCATGCTATTTTCAGCCCCTGACGTTTTTCGATTACCTCAATGAAGGTGCTGGCTTCAGACAGGCTGTCGTGTGTGCCTGTGTCAAGCCACGCGAATCCTCTTTGCAGTGTCTGAACCATAAGGCGGTCCTGACTGAGATATTCCTGATTGACTGTAGTTATCTCAAGCTCGCCTCGTTTACTGGGCTTTATTCTCTTTGCGACGTCTACGACATCATTAGGATAAAAATAAAGTCCCACTACGGCGTAGTTGCTTTTGGGATGCTCCGGCTTCTCCTCGATGCTGAGGCATTTTCCGTTTGTGTCAAATTCCGCGACACCATATCTCTCGGGATCATTCACATAATATCCGAATACTGTCGCCATGTTTTTCTTTTCCGCGTTGTTAACGCTGTCATGCAATAGCGTGGTGAAACCTGCGCCATGAAAGATGTTGTCACCAAGGACAAGGCACACATCGTCTTTGCCGATGAATTCGTCTCCAATAATGAAAGCTTGCGCCAGTCCCCCCGGATACGGCTGCTCGGCATATTCAAAGTGTACTCCAATTTCGCTGCCGTCGCCAAGCAATCGCTTGAACAGAGGCAAGTCAGTAGGTGTTGATATAATCAGAATATCCCTTATGTCAGCCAGCATGAGTACTGATATGGGATAGTAAATCATCGGTTTGTCAAAAATCGGGATTAATTGCTTGCTTATCCCCTTTGTGATAGGATAAAGTCTTGTGCCGGACCCCCCGGCAAGAATAATTCCTTTCATAATATGATTACAAAAATTAGTTGCGTTTGCTATTTTTCCATAAAACAGTTATTTCATTATAATAATTGCATACGTATTCCGTTTTGTAGGATAATCAGTTGTTATCCTTTTGTATTATGATGAATATGTTTATAAATCCGGCACAAAGTTACAAATAAAAGTCGATAAAACCACAGTAATTGTAATGAAAATATTATTATTATTAATGTAATTCATATCGGTGTGATTTGTAATGAAATATTTGTATTATTAAAGATATTGTTGTAATTTTGCGAAATTATAAGTTTGTGTTTATATTTATTTCTTGTTATTAACAAATAATGAAATGTCAAAATGGGTTTCCTATCTAAATTTATAAAGAAAAAAAGTGAAGGCTCCAATACGGGAGGAATGGAAGATTACATGAACCTTATAAGGGTTTATTTCCAGTCGTCAATAGCTGCGAATGTCGGTATAACAAATCTTGCAATGTTGCCGGACTTGCGTGTGTTCAAATCAACATTGCATGTGCCTACGGTCAACAACAAACTGGGGGTAGGAGAGAAGAAGCATTGCATGAAGATGCTTATGGATCTTTACGGAGTGAACGATGATTTCTTTAAGGAAATAGATGCGAGCATAAAGAAAAATTGCCGCAAGATTCAGGACGTTCAGCCTTATCTTATTCAGTTTCAGGGCTTTTCTCAGGACTTGATGATGCTTATGGGCAACTTGATGAAGTTCAAGCTCCGTCTCCCTTCTTTCATGAAAAAGGTGATTTACAGCATGACAGAGAAAACAGTCTCTGATATTTTTGATAAAAATGACTATAAGGATGCCGGAGTCATAAAAACAGTCGTGGCTATCAGACAGTATGACAAGCGTCTCGGTTTTTCAAGAAAATGGATAACCGATTTTGTCTATCAGATTGTCATGTTGGCAAAAAAAGAGCCTAAGGCAAACGTTGACGACGGGAAGAAGAAGTGACACTGAGTGACATCATGTATCATTGGGAACTTCTATAACAAATACAACTGTTTTCAATATTATATATAAATATCAATAAAATAAGCTAACTGTAAATTTGGTTTTATCAATTTATTCTGTTAATTTTGTCACCAAAATAGTTATTTATGAACGCTGATGAGAAAACTATAGCGCTCTTTACAACCCGCGTAAGACAGCTTATTCTTGAATACAACAAAATAAAGAACGAGAATGACAGGCTGAGGGCAATGATTGACGAGCGTGACTCTGCATTGGAAAAGATGGAGGGACAGTTGGCTCAGGTGAGAAATGATTATGAAAGCCTTAAGATGGCAAGGATGGTTGAAATAACCAATGGCGATTTGGAGTCGGCGCAAAAGAAAATATCAAAGCTTATCCGCGATGTGAACAAATGCATCACATTGGTAAGTGAAAGATAAACATAGCGATGGCAGAAACTGATAATAAGGAGAAAATACATATAAGATTGCATGTCTATGATACGGAGATGCCGGTAATGGTTCCAAAAGAAGAGGAACCGTTATATAGAGATGCAGCTGTGCTTATAACAAATACGGTAAATGCGTACGCATCTGTTTTTAAAGGCCATAAAAGCGACAAGGAACTGCTTTACATGGCTCTTATTGACATTGCTTTAAGATATGAGAAGGAGGCTGCACGCAATGATACCGTTCCTTATAGTGATGTTCTCAAGAAGCTGACTTCGGAGATAGAAGAGGTTATTGAAAGCCAAGTTTGATAAGGGAATATTACTAAAACAAACATAAAACAAATTATATGACAGGTATAGGTATAATAATTACAGCAGCCGTGGCTCTTATTATAGGCGGAGTCGCGGGCTATGCGATTTTCCGATATGTTATAAAGGGCAAATACAACGAGATGATAGATGCTGCCAACAAAGAGGCTGAGGTCATCAAGGAAAAGAAATTGCTTGAGGTAAAGGAAAAGTTCCTGAACAAGAAATCTGAGCTTGAGAAGGAGGTCCAGGTCAGAAATCAGAAAATACAGCAGAACGAGAACCGTCTGAAGCAGCGTGAGATATCTCTTAACCAGCGTCAGGAAGAACTGGGACGGCGCAAACAGGAGATTGAGCAGATGCAGTTGCGTCTGGACAATGAGAACAAGCTCCTCGGCATTAAGCAGGAAGAACTGGAGAAAATGCAGATTAAGGAGCGTGAGAAATTGGAGGAGCTGTCCGGTCTCAGTGCGGAAGAAGCCAAGAACAGACTTGTGGAGAGCCTTAAAGATGAGGCGAGAATGGATGCGGCAAGCTACGTTAACGAGATTATGGACGAGGCGAAGCTTAATGCAAACACCCAAGCCAAGAAGATTGTAATACAGACAATCCAGCGTGTGGCTACCGAAACCGCAATAGAGAATTCCGTCAGTGTGTTCCACATCGACAACGATGAGGTGAAGGGACGAATCATCGGACGTGAGGGCAGAAACATACGTGCGCTTGAGGCTGCGACCGGAGTCGAGATCGTGGTTGACGATACTCCGGAAGCCATTGTCATCTCGGCGTTCGACCCTGTAAGAAGAGAGATATGCCGTCTTGCCTTACATCAGCTTGTGGCAGACGGACGTATACATCCGGCACGCATTGAGGAAGTTGTCGCTAAGGTGAAGAAGCAGTTGGATAACGAGATAATCGAGACCGGCAAGCGTACTGCAATTGATTTGGGAATACACGGATTGCATCCCGAGCTTATAAGAATAGTGGGAAAGATGAAATACAGATCCTCATACGGGCAGAACCTATTGCAGCATGCACGCGAGACGGCGAATCTTTGCGCTGTGATGGCATCTGAATTGGGACTCAACCCCAAAAAGGCAAAGCGTGCCGGTCTTCTGCACGATATAGGAAAGGTGCCCGACGAGGAGAGTGAGTTGCCACATGCTTTATATGGAGCGAAGATAGCAGAGAAGTATAAGGAAAAACCGGACATATGTAATGCAATCGGAGCCCATCATGACGAGATGGAGATGAACACTCTTCTTGCTCCCATAGTTCAGGTTTGCGATGCCATCTCAGGTGCACGTCCCGGAGCACGCAGAGAGATAGTGGAAGCCTACATCAAACGCCTTAATGACCTTGAGGCGATTGCGATGAGCTATCCCGGCGTAACGAAGACTTACGCCATACAGGCAGGACGCGAGCTGCGTGTCATTGTGGGGGCTGACAAGATGAGCGATAAGGAAACGGAAAACCTGTCTTCTGAAATCGCAACCAAGATTCAGAGCGAGATGACCTATCCTGGACAGGTTAAGATCACCGTGATACGCGAGACCCGTTCTGTGGCTTACGCCAAATAATTATGGTATAAGCGTGTATCATATGAAGGAAAAATATCTGAAGTAAACATCTGAAGATATTGTTTGATATGTCCGCAATTCCGGCTTTTCGGGATTGCGGACATGTTTTTTATCACTAATCGGTTGTTGTGCATCGTCTGCACTTCATACAGCCGACATGTTTTATTCCGCCTTTCCCCGGCATGTTAAGCCACATTTTTATCATGAGCTGAAAACTGTCTGCCTGTCATCGTCACAAGACGCGGATGAAGTAATGCTGTCGGTCCGCGATGAAAGGCGGAAAACCGGTGTGCCGTTCAAATGTTATGGACGTTTTTGCGTGTCCTTGTCCCCGGTACCCACGTTCCTGATTAATGAATGGTTTCCGGTGAACGGACAGTAAAAAATCTTTACATTGTTTTTTCACGAAATAGAAATCGTGAAAGCATGATGCCGCTGTCTTGCGCCCGTTTTCTGTCAAATTTATAACTGCATGCATCTAATGATATTCCGCAATATTTATACTTTATTCCTTGTTTTTACATTTTGACATTGATACAGCATCTCTTTTCTTTTCTCCAAGACGTTTTGTCATACTCCGGAAAAGCCTGTTTGAGGTTCTCATACATGCCGTTCCGCATGCCCATACGGGCTTTTCCGCATGCCCGAAAAGCCTTTTTCGTGCAACTAAAAAAGGCATATATATTGATGATATGTGCAATCCGCTAATATCCAACGGGTTGTGAATGTGGCGAAAATAGCGCATATAGCTGTGCTGATTGGTTCAGGTTTGATTATTCGCGATTCTCAGCGACTTTACATTGTCTGCATTTTCACATTTTTTCCACTTGTCTTCTCTGACAGGTCTCAGATGTTTATGTCCGACTGTCCGGCAGATTATGTCCGTATTCCGTCTTATTCCACGCGGCGCACCTTGCCTTTATGCATGCATATGTTTCTCTGGTAAAACGGTCAGATGGGATGCGGCAGTGGGCGCGGAAACAGTCTGAAGCCGAATGACAGGCTAAGTTTAAACCCGAATCGGTCATTAGACTTCCATTCTTATTTCGTGCTGCTGTCAGCCGGATCGTATCCTGCTTTATCGAAGATGTAGCGGGCTACACCGGGAAAAAGCAGTATACAAGATGACGGCAGCAGTGCGGAAGAATGCTGAAGAGCTGACAATAAACCTTAAATGTACAATCGGCGTTCTAATGACCGATTCGGGTTAAAGAAAAACAATGAAATATTTTGCCGATTGGCTGAAATGTGGTAACTTTGCACTCGCTTATCATAAAATAGTTGGATGAAGAATGACAAAATGAAGAATCAGTACCGCGTGAATGAGCAAATTCGCGTTAGGGAAGTACGAGTTGTTGGAGAAGACGGTTCGACAGTTATGCCGACACGTCAGGCATTGGATATGGCCCGCGATCAAGGTGTCGACCTTGTGGAGATATCTCCCAATGCGCAACCTCCTGTTTGTCGTCTCATCGACTACAGCAAATTCTTATATCAGCAGAAGAAGCATGCCAAAGAGATGAAAGCCAAGCAGGCTAAGGTTGATATAAAGGAGATACGTTTCGGACCTCAGACCGACGAGCATGACTATAATTTCAAGCTCAAGCATGCGAAAGAATTCCTGAGCTCAGGAAATAAGGTGCGTGCCTACGTGTTCTTTAGAGGACGCTCTATTCTTTTCAAGGAACAGGGAGAAGTCCTGCTTCTGCGCTTTGCCAACGACTTGGAGGAGTTTGCCAAGGTGGAGCAGCTGCCGAAGCTTGACGGCAAAAAGATGTTTCTCTATCTTGCGCCGAAGAAAGCCGGTGTGGCTAAGAAAAGCCAGCAGAAGCTCGACCGTGAGCGTCGTGAGGCTGAACAGAAAAGTCAGGCTGACGCGAATACGGCTGAGACCGGCACCGACACACCTGCGAACGGCGGTCTGCTTGCAAACGCGAAAATCAGCGAAGAGGCTCTGAAAAAACTCAACATGGAATAAGATAAAGTGCGTAACGCCGGGTATATGCGTTGCCACTGCATAAACAATAATTTAAAACATAAAACAATGCCAAAACAGAAGACAAAGTCCGGTGCCAAGAAAAGATTCACTTTCACCGGTACGGGTAAGATTAAAAGACATCATGCTTACCACAGTCACATCTTGACTAAGAAGACAAAGAAGCAGAAGAGAAACCTCGTTCACCAGACAATGGTAGACGGTAGCAACCTGAAAGCGGTGCGTGATATGCTCTGCCTCCGTTAATTTAAATTAGTCAAAACATTAAAAGGAAAACAAAACTATGCCAAGATCAGTAAATCACGTTGCTTCGAAAGCAAGAAGAACAAGAATTCTTAAGCTCACCAAGGGTTACTATGGTGCAAGAAAGAATGTCTGGACGGTTGCTAAAAATACATGGGAGAAGGGTCTCACATACGCTTATCGCGACCGTCGTAACAAGAAACGCAACTTCCGCTCATTGTGGATCCAGCGTATAAATGCTGCGGCACGCCTTGAAAACATGAGCTACTCTACGCTTATGGGTGCGCTTCACAAGGCTGGCATCGAGATCAACCGTAAGGTTCTTGCCGACCTCGCTGTAAACAATCCGGAAGCGTTCAAGGCTATTGTAGACAAAGTGAAATAAAGACGCACAGTCTTTCTTTAGACATAGAGGAGTCACACGTGCAACCGCATGGTGTGGCTCTTTTGTTTTATATGGCTGCGGTTGCATGTAGAGTGGTGGTGACATCCGCGCCTGTTTCAGCCACAACGGTTTCTTTGTTGTGTTAATGATAATAAGCTACAGGCATGTCCCTATGACATAAATCTTCTGTTATCGGTGTGTATGCCATACAGGCATACACATTGCCTTCCAGCAGTTCATCCTTCTTCCGCGCTTCCTCAGGCATCTTGTTTCCTGCCTTTACGTTGAGTATACCGCTGCATCTCCACGAAAAATGGAAAGCAATCAGGCAGGCAGAGGCGCGGAGTAAGAATGAAGTCTTACGCGGACTGTACTGAAGAATGCTATGTTGTATGTTCCATTTCAGTCATTGTTGTCATTTTCGAATATTTTTTCAATCACTTTCTCTACGTCCTTCAAGCCCTGAGTACCTGAGTCCATGCTCACTATCACACCGTCCGGATCTATCAATACGGATGTGGGATAGCTTTCTATCATATACTTTTTTATTATTGGACCTTCAAGAGTCAAGCCTCCATGAATGTTGGTCCATTCCATTTTATGTTTCTTGATTACAGACTTAAGGGTTGGTATGGCGTGTGATACTGAGTGTCCGCTGTCGAGGTCGGTTGCTATACTGACGATTTTTATCTTCTTGCCATATTTCTCATATATTTCTCTCAGTGTGGGCAATGCTGCTATGCACGGATTGCACCAAGTGCCCCAAAAGTCGATGAGGACATATTTTCCTCTCTCTTTTTCTAACGAGAACGGTTTGCCTTTAATATCTTTACATTCGAAAACAGGAGCCTTGAATCCTTCGTTAGGTACCGTAGGCAGGTCTTCCGTTCCGTTTATTGTCCTTATATTTATGGTGCATGCCTGCTGTGATTCGTCAATGTCTGTCACATTGAGGCATACGTTTCCTATTCTTGCAGGTGTGCCCACATACTTGCTTTCTTTCTGAGTCTTGTTTATTTTGTATTGGTAACGTTTGCTTCCGAAAGGATAGATATCGATGTGATAGTCCTTTCCGCTGACGTTGATGTCGCATCCATAAGCGTATCCGAAGTTTATCAGGCATTCCAAATTACTTATGTCGTCTCTTTCAATTCCGTCTTTCCATATGAATATGGGAGCTATCCACAGTGCGGCTTTCTTTCCGTTGCTGGTGTCATAGACAAGAGGTTGCTTGCTGAATTCATCAATAGTGTCATCTTCGCTTAGTCTGAACCTGTAACAGTAGTCGTCAGAAAAGTCCCGGTTGTTGTTCATGTCAAGAACACAAAAGCACCTTCCGTTGCTTTGGATACCTGTCACAAGATTCAGTACTTTCCTTGCTTTCGTGAGATTGCATGTCATTATTTTATTGGCGGTGTTGTCAGGGATACCTTTATATCCGTCCTCTTTCTCTACCTCATGTGCAGGCATGCACATCTGCATTCCTTTTGTATTAAGGTGCATGTCTGCTACGATTACACTGTCTTTATTGCCATTGGCGTATGCGAGTTGTGCTGCGAATAGTGATATGATAGTAAGGAATCTTATGTTCATAGTCTGGCTGTTGTTTTGAGGTTTGTATTTGTTATTGTTGTTATTCGGTCATATTGGCGGTATTTTTCTGTTTTTCCTTCCAGTCATGGCAGGGATTGTGTCACGTCAGCATAAGTATGTATTTTCCGGCATCTTACATGTTTGTCGTGAACATTTAGTTTTAGTTTAGGCATGATTTCAAATTCTTTATTTATGTAAATTGCACCATACAGTATTCCAATCGGCTTATGTGTGTATATAATAAGGTTTTTCCTTATTCTTCTCGATTATGGAATTTCATCGTGGTGTGTTAATAAACCAATGTTCGACAAATGTAATAATATATTTGATACGCATTGTGTGTGATTGTTGCATTTTAACTTAGTTTGTCGGATTAATAAGCTTTTTAACGCGTCTTTTGTATATGTCGACGATTCGTACGCCTGTTTCGCGTAAAACATCACTGCATCGCAATCCTACGGAAGATAATGCACCGATTGTGAAATATATTTGTTACATTTGCATATAAATTACGACAATGGTCATGACACTGCCCGAAGAATTCGTAAAATATACAAAAGAGCTGATGGGAGATGAACGCTTTGAGACACTCATGGAGGGTCTGAAAGCCGAGCCGCCTGTCAGTATAAGGCTCAATCCGATGAAGTGTGACATTGCCAACACTGCAATAAGCGGAAAGAGAAAGGATGTGGCGTGGTGTCCTACGGGGATGTATCTCGACGGGAGACCAAACTTCACGTTCGACCCCTTGCTGCATGCGGGAACATACTATGTGCAGGAGGCTGCGTCCATGTTCGTGGCTCATGTGCTGCGGCAGACGGTGAGCCACGGTGTGACGATGCTCGACCTGTGCGCCGCACCGGGCGGGAAATCCACGGTGTGCCGTACGTTTCTTCCGGAAGGCAGCCTGCTCATAGCCAACGAACCGATAAGGACAAGAGCTAATGTCCTTAGTGAGAATATGCAGAAATTCGGTCATCCTGATGTCATTGTGACCAACAACTATCCGCGTGATTTCAGGAAGTCAGGGCTTATGTTTGACGTTATACTTGCCGATGTACCCTGTTCCGGGGAGGGCATGTTCCGCAAAGACGTGGACGCGATAGCCGGATGGAACGTTCAGAATGTGGAGAACTGCCGCCGTCTGCAACGTGAGATAGTCGGCGACATATGGTCTTGCCTGAAACCTGGAGGACTCATGATATATTCCACATGCACGTTCAACGCTCATGAGAACGAGGAGAACGCGGCGTGGATAGCCGGAGAACTGGGGGCGGACTTTGTGGAGATAGCCGTCAGTCCGGAATGGCATGTCACGGGAGCACTGGCAGGCAGTAACCCGTCTTACCGTTTCCTGCCCGGGACAAGTGAGGGTGAGGGACTCTTCATGACCGTTTTGAGGAAACATGGGGATGCCTCCACACCGTTAAGGACTGCTGGCGTCAGGAAGCGGAACAGGAAGTCTGCCATGCCCGTAAGCCTGCCTCTCGTCGGAAGCGACGGTTTTGAGACAAGGGAAAAGGGCGACACCGTGGTGGCTGTCCCGAAAAGATGGGCTGATGTCTATGACTCTATTGTGGGTTGCCTCAATGTCATGCACGCCGGAGTGACCATCGGTACACGCAAGGGAAAGGACATTGTTCCTGACCAGTCGCTGGCTTTATCGGCGCTGCTCGACCGCAGCCGCTTCGCCTGTGTGGACTTAGACTATGCACAGGCAATCGGATATCTGCGCAAGGAGACGGTGGCAGTGCCTGACGGTACTCCCAAGGGTTTTGTGCTCTTCACATACAAAGACACTCCTATAGGGTTCGGCAAGAACATCGGCAACCGCGTCAACAATCTGTATCCGCAGGAATGGAAGATTAAAAGCCGGCACATTCCTGAACAAAAAGAGTTTATTCACAAGAAAAATGAAACAATATCTTGACTTGCTCAACCGTATAATGACGGAGGGCATAAAAAAGGCTGACCGCACGGGAACGGGAACGCTTAGCGTGTTCGGTCACCAGATGAGATTCAATATGGAAGACGGTTTCCCGCTGCTCACGACAAAGAAACTGCATCTGAAGTCGATAATATACGAACTTCTGTGGTTTCTCAAAGGCGACACAAACGTGAGGTATCTTCAGGAGCATGGGGTGAGAATCTGGAACGAATGGGCTGATGAGAACGGTGACCTCGGACCGGTGTACGGACATCAGTGGCGTTCGTGGCCCGACTACGACGGAGGTACGATAGATCAGATAGGCAACGTGATAGACCTGATAAAGCATCATCCTGACTCGCGGCGTATGATTGTCAGCGCGTGGAATCCGGCTGAGGTCGACAGCATGGCGTTGCCACCGTGCCATTGTCTGTTCCAGTTTTATGTGGCAGACGGACGGCTTTCACTGCAACTGTACCAGCGTTCTGCCGACACATTCCTCGGTGTGCCGTTCAACATTGCCTCATATGCACTTCTGCTTATGATGATGGCACAGGTTACCGGACTGAAAGCTGGTGACTTCATACACACTACCGGAGACACACATCTGTATCTGAACCATCTCGAGCAGGCGCGTCTGCAGCTCACGCGCACGCCACGACAGCTGCCGAGAATGATTCTTAACAAGGATGTGAAAAACCTGTTCGACTTCAGATATGAGGACTTCTCCCTGGAAGGATATGACCCGTGGGAGCATATAAGCGCAAAGGTGAGCGTGTGATATAAACTAATGTATATACCGGACAATGAGCATAAACATAATCGCTGCCGTGGCGCGCAACCGTGCCATAGGCTATAACAACAAACTGCTTTACTGGTTGCCTGACGACCTTAAACGTTTCAAGGCTCTCACTACAGGACATACCATAATCATGGGACGCCGCACATTCGAGTCTTTGCCGAAAGGCGCGCTGCCTCACAGACGCAATGTGGTGTTGAGCCGCAGTACAGGTGATTTTCCAGGATGCGAGCGGTTTGCTTCGCTGGAGGATGCTTTGCGACACTGCAATGAGGATGAGGACGTCTTCATAATAGGGGGCGCGAGTGTCTACGCACAGGCTATGAAATATGCCGACAGGCTTCTTCTCACTGAGATAGAGGACACACCGCAGGAAGCAGATGTGTTTTTCCCAGACTATTCAGACTGGACTCTCGTAAACAGAGAGAGTCATTCAAAAGACGCGAAACATCAGTTTGAATTTTCTTTTTCCGATTACGAGAGAATATAAGAAAACAATCCGGCAACGGGTAGTATAGATAATGAATACCACCTGTCACCGGACTGTTTATGAAAATATCAAACAATATTGTACTGAATCATGCTTTCTCGTCGTCCTTTGACACGAGAATGTCGGATATGGGTACCTGTCGGCTGATTGCGGCATTGAATGATATCAGTGTCTCGCTGCGTGCCAGACCGAGAGGTTGGAGCTTGTCGTGGATTATGTCAAGCAGATGATGGTTGTTGAAAGCGTATATCTTTATGAACATGTCGAAGGCTCCCGTGGTGTAATGACACTCCACTACTTCGGGTATTTTCCTCAGTTCGTCAACCACTTCACTGAATCTTTCGGGATTTTTAAGACACAATCCGATGTAGGCACAAGTGTCGTAACCTATCATTTCCGGGTCTATGATGAACTGTGAGCCTTTCAGGATGCCAATGCTTGTCAGTTTCTGAATGCGCTGATGTATTGCCGCACCGCTGACGTTGCATACTCTTGCTACTTCAAGAAACGGTATGCGGGCGTCTTCGGCAATTAGTTTCAGAATCTTCTTATCCAATAAATCTAAACTGTGATATGCCATTATAATTTATGTTTTACGCAAAGGTATGATAAAATGATGAATAAAACAACAGATTCACATCATTTTTGTATTAATTTATCATTAACGCCTGTCGCCGACAGACTTATTCTGCGCACTCCCGCCTGACGCAGTGCCTGACGCACATCGCTTATAATACGCATGTGCGTTGAGCGGTCTGCCTTTATCGATACCATAACGCGGTCGCGCTCGGAAGGTATCATTGAAGCCATCTCAAATGTCATATAGTCCGTGATGTCCGTAGGGGTCACATACTTGTTGTTGAGCTGTATGAGGGTTTTGTGTTCTTGTCGCGGGACGTTGGCGGGCTGTGTCGGCACACCTATATATATATAGTAGATTATGTTTTTCTTTGAGAGGCGTGTCAGTTCTTTTCCCTCCGGAACGTGATATTGCACCTTTGGCGTGACGTTACGCATGTGTGTGACCATCATGAAGAAGAAAAGGACGGTGAATATGAGGTCGGGCAGCGACGCGGTGTTGAGCGTCGGTACCTCGGGTCTGCGGTGCCGTCTAATCTGCATGTTGCATTCCTCCTTCCTGGTCATATATCTCGACAATGCGTTCCCGGCACTTGTTCCTCACATACTCGCGCTCGTCTTCATCGCATTGCCTGTAACTGCGGCTGAAATTCCTGCGTGCCACGTCGTCGCGCACCATTCCATAGGCTGCGGCTATCTCGTTCTGAAGTCTGAAGTATGTCTCATATGATGAGGAGGGGGCAGCGTCGATGGCAATCGAATGTTTGTCACCGCGCGCCTTTATGAACTCGCTTATGTCATTACGGAGGTTTGTTGTCGACACCACGGTGTCGTTAAGCAGTATCTGGTCGGACGATGTTATCTTGAACATCATCAGATTCTCTCTTGCCACAGTGGGCGTCTCTGTATTTTCCTTGGTGTCTGCGGGAGGAAGCTGACGTATGAGTCCTTTGTCCGAATCCATTGAAGTGGTGACAAGAAAGAACGTCAGCAGCATGAAGGATATATCGGCTGTTGAGGTGGCATCAAGCGTCGGGACAGTATGTTTCTTTCTCTTTATCAGCATTTATTGTCCTTTTTTCTGAAATAACGGGTTGTACCGTAAACGACAGCTGCCACCGCCAGAGATAGCATTATTATGATAGAGCTGACAAACATGTCGGCTGTTTTGAGCCAGAAAGCATCCTGATATTTCTCTCCGTTGATGTATATGGAGGCGTCAGAACCTAAAACAAATGTAATGATAAGAAGCAGTGCGGTGAACGCCACAATCGCTGAAGTGATGCGAGCCGTGTGTATTCCGTTCACAACATCGCCCGCTCTGCCGTTCTTGCGTATGCTTACAGCCAGTGCTACAAACCCTGTCAGGACAGAAGCAGCCACGAAGAAAACGATGAAACCGATGAGTAATCCGGTGAACTTAGGCGCATTGTATTCAGGGTTGTCGTAGAACGGGTGGTCGAAGTCAACGAAGTAGAAAAGACAGAACACAACCGCTGTCACGGCTGTGAGGGCATAGAGAACCCTGTGGGATATTTTTTCCGTGGAATAGTGTCGCAGGTTTGGATGTTTCATTTCCTCAATTTGTATTTGGCGATGGCATCAAGAAGGGTTATGGCACTCTCTTCCATCTGGGACACGATATGGTCTATTTTTGAAATGACATAGGTATAGAAAAGTTGCAGAATCAATGCGACGATTATACCGAAGATGGTTGTTATGAGCGCAACCTTCATTCCGGCGGCAACTGCTGTGGCACTTATGTCACCTGCCTGCTGTATGTCTCCGAAAGCCATTACGATGCCTATGACCGTACCGAGAAACCCGAGCGACGGAGCCATTACAATGAACATGGTTATCCATGAGCATCCTTTCTCGAGATTTGCCGACTGCACCGAACCGTATGAAGCTACCGAACGTTCCACGTTTTCAATGGATTCGTCAATGCGCAACAGACCTTGATAGCAGATGGAAGCCACCGGACCGCGCGTCTCGCGACACTGGTTTTTCGCTCCGTCGATATCGCCTGCCTCTACCTTGTCGCTCAAATCTGCCATGAATTTCTTTGCGTTTATCTCCGACAGACTTAGATATATGATCCGCTCTATGCAGAAAGCAAGACCGATGACAAGTACAAGTGCCACAAGCGACATGAAGGCGGCGTCACCCTCGATGAACTTCGTCTTCAGGACTTTTTGTAAACTCTGTTTCCCGGCAGACCCTATTGTGGATGCGAGAAACGCGCTGTCTGACTCGTCTTGCAACTCGTCTGACATGTCTGGACTGATGACGTCTGATGCCGCAGGAATGTTTTTTACGGAAACACTGTCGGGTGATGATGCGGAACAAACGGCATTGAAAAAGAATACGGATATAAAAGCTATTGCAAAACGTGCAATCATTGTTCTCATACAAGGGTATATTTTTGATGCGGAAAGAGGGGGATTCGAACCCCCGGTACGCTTTTGACGCACACACGCTTTCCAGGCGTGCCTCTTCAGCCACTCGAGCACCTTTCCTTCGTAATCGCCTGCAAAAGTATTGTTTTTTTGATTATTACGGTTGTTTTGCGTTATAATTTAAAGTTCTTTAACGTAATCCGCCGCCAGGACGGATTCCATAAGCAAGTACAAAATCACATCATTCTTTTCTTGATAATATCTTTAGACTTTGTAAACAGATTCTTTTTCCTTGGTCTGTTATTTGGTTTCTCTATAATATGTTTAACCATCACCTTGGATATTCTCTTGAAACCGGTTTCTTTGATATATATTGTCTGATAAGTCCATTCACGTTTTCTATAGCTCTCTTTTCCCGTGAAGAGTATGGATGCGCAAAATAAACGGTTGTCCCCAACTCTCTTGCAATAATCTCATTTATGCTGTCTGTGAAGCAAGCTGTAGCTTGACAATAAATAAGAAAAGTGTCATTTATGGACTATAAAAACGGTACCGGTGATGGCAATAAGATATTTCTATTTTATTATAGGGGACAGTCCGCTTTATATGTGCACCATAATAATAATTTAAAAAAGATATATTGGTCTGTCTGTTCTTTTAGATAAACAGTGCCAGCGAGTGCGATGAAAGCTTTCTTTCAGATTTCCGGACGCAGCCTGTTTAATGAAAAAACCTCGACAAAGACAATGCTTGTCGAGGTATAAACTGTTTTCTTTCGGATTTAATGTCACTTATTCCCGTGTTGTGTTTGCGGAAACATATTATCCGAGATATTTCATCAATATTTTCGCATTGCCGCTGTCGCGCAGCTTTGCGATACTTTTCTCTCTTATTTGCCTTACGCGTTCGCGAGTAAGACCAAGCTGGTCACCTATCTCTTCGAGACCTTTTTCATGACATCCGATACCGAAGCATTCGCGTATGATTGTAATCTCGCGGTCTTTCAATACCTTGTTGAGTACGGAGTTCAGCTCGAGTGCCATTGACTCGTGATCCACCTGTCTGTCTGTCCGGCTGTCGTCACCGCTTGCCATTACGTCAAGCATGCAGTTGTCCTCACCGTCCTGAAACGGCGCGTCAATACTTACGTGGTGTCCGTCAGCCATAAGACTTTGTCCGATCTTTTCCTCGTCAATGTTTGTTGCGTCTGAAAGCTCCGACACGGACGGATGTCTTTGGTTTTCCTGCTCGAATTTGTTTATCTCATGGTTTATTTTGTTGAGTGAACCAACCTGATTCAACGGCAGTCTTACAATGCGGCTCTGTTCGGCTATTGCCTGTAAGATGCTCTGTCTTATCCACCATACAGCGTATGAAATAAATTTGAATCCTCTTGTCTCATCGAATTTTTGAGCAGCTTTAATCAATCCGATATTCCCCTCATCGATAAGGTCTGTCAGTGTAAGTCCTTGATGCTGGTACTGTTTGGCAACGGATACGACAAAGCGCAGGTTTGCCGTGACAAGCTTGTCTTTGGCTTTCTCGCCTTCCGGACCACCTTTCTTGATCTTTTGTGCGAGCTCAATTTCTTCGTCGATAGAGATTAGAGGAGCGCGTCCGATTTCCACAAGATATTTGTCCAATGCTTCACTCGAACGGTTTGTGATACTTTTCTGAATCTTTAGTTGTCTCATCCTGAATACATTAATTCTAACTGCCTGATATTCAGCTTACTAATAAAAGATGCCTTTAAAACCTTGCAAAGGTACAAAAATAATCCGGATTTGACGGTGTTTTGCATGACTTTTTGTGGTTAAATAAGGTTAATGTTCTGCTGCGTTGATTTCTGAACACTCATTCCGTCATAACGCCGGAATGTCGCTCCGGCGATACGGCGGTGAGTCTGTCGGGTATTTATTCTTCTTTAAGCTTTATCTGGCAGTTGTCCAGCGACTCTATTATGGCGAGCGATTCCACATGTATTCCTTTCTCTCTGAGATATCTGCCGCCGTCCTGGAATGCTTTTTCAATTATGAAACCCATTCCGACGAGTTCCGCGCCCGACTGCTCGACGAGTTCCATGATGCCTTTGGCAGCATTGCCGTAGGCGAGGAAATCGTCGATGAAAAGCACCCTGTCGTTTTCGTTCAGATATTCCCTGCTTATGATGACGTTGTATTGTCTTTGTTTGGTGAACGACGACACAGTTGTCGACAGCATGTTCTCCATCGTGTTGGGTTTCTTCTTTTTTGCAAAGACAACGGGAAGATTGAGTAGAAAACCCATCATTATTGCCGGTGCGATGCCCGATGCCTCTATCGTAAGTATCTTGTTGACATTGCTTGACGCAAAGCGTCTTATAAACTCCACGGCAATATCCTTCATCAGGTTTGGGTCCATCTGATGGTTTATGAACTTGTCAACCTTCAGTATCCCGCCGGGATAACATCTTCCTTCTTTCAGGATTCTTTCTTTTAAAACTTTCATTATGATTTGCTTATTGTTTATTTGTCATTGTAGCACCATGACAGGAATCTGTTGATGTATGGTACCGGCAGCCTGAACCATCTGTATTTAGAGACCGGCTTTCCTCCGAAACTCAGTATGAATTCTCTGAACGGATTGTTGCGGAAAGGGAGTCCGGCGTCAAGAAAATAAATGTGTTCATACCCGTGTGTGTAAGCATATTTTATGGCAGCCCATACCGTTATGCTTGCCGGAGAGAGGTGAATGTAAGTCTTGCGTTTTGATGCCAGATACCACATATATGAGTTTTTGCCGGAATAAAGACACACGCATCCTCCTATTATCTTGTTTTTGTATATTGTCACGAATGTCTTGCTGTCGCCTTCGGAGTTCAGCATGCTGAACATCTTCCTGTGGGGAATAGAGCGTCTTGTCTTGAATCTGAAGTAGCTACGCAGCAGTTTGTAGAATGCGCCCAGCTCTTCCTCGCTTTCCGCTTCTCTTGTGTATACACCGTGTTTTTCCGCAGTCTCTATTTTGGACAAGGCTTTCTCGCTTATGCGTTTTTCCGGAGGAAGGCTGTGAAGAGAGTTGTGTATTTCCTGCCATGGTATCGGGAAGTATCCGTTTTGTCTGAAATGCCTGTACGCGAACATCTTGTTGCTAATGTCGCTGAACTCGATATACAGGCACAGTTTGTGGTTGAATTTCTGCGTTACAGCCTTGAGCATCATGCTGAAAAGCAGTTCTCTGTCCTCGCCGGGAGCATATTCGCCCTCTCCGTAAACCCTTCCGTGTGTGTAGAGATATGGCGGAAACAGTCTTCCGTGCCGGCATATGAGAGCCAGGAGGTGTGCGTGCACTTCTCCGTTCCTGTCTTCTGCAACAGCCATGAGCGGAGCATAGCCGGGCGTTTTTTCCGCTATAAGGAAAAAATCGGTACTGTGGAAAAAGTTGTCGCAAACCATTTCCGGCAGCTCTTCGCTCTTTTGTATAAGCCGTATGCTTATTCCGTTCATATGGCAAAAATAACAAATCTTTTCTAAAAAGCATAATTTCAGAATCTATTATTGGGCAAGAATGATTAAATTTGCCACTTAAATGCGAGTCGGCATCATCCTTCATCCATCTTCCGGACTGATGTTGTCGGGATGAGTCTCTGCTTTTATAGAAGACGCGGACGGCTTCACCGGCAAAGTCATGAGGCGGAATGACGGCTGCGGAGCGTAACAGGGGTGGGGAACCTGCGGGCAGGTAAGCAAGCCGTTCCGGCTGTATGATTGATGCGATTCGTTTTAAAATACAAACATACATAATAATCAGAATATGAGAATAACACTTATCGGCGCCGGAAATCTGGCTACTCATTTGGGCAAGGCTCTGGCTGATGCTGGCAATACAATAGAGCAGGTGTACAGCCGCACCATGCAGTCTGCCACCCGGCTTGCCGCATTGCTCGGATGCGAGGCGCAGACAGAGATAGGCAATATCAACACTGACTCCGACGTGTATGTGCTTTCTGTCAGCGATTCAGCCTTGCCGCAGATTGTCCCGCAACTGTGCGCCGGACGAGACGGAGGCATCTTCGTGCATACGGCGGGCAGCATTCCGGCAGACATCTTCCGCGGGCACGCGCGCCATTACGGTGTTGTCTATCCCATGCAGACGTTTTCCAAGGACGCGAGACTCGATTTCAGAAAGATTCCGTGCTTCATCGAGGCGTCAGACGACGGGACGCGCGGCGTGCTTCAGACGATGTGCCGGGAGATAAGCGACAGCGTCGTTCCGCTGGGCAGCGATGACCGCAAGTATCTGCATCTTGCCGCTGTGTTTGCGTCCAATTTCGTGAATCACTGTTACAATGTCGCCTCCCACATCATGCGGAGCCACGGCATTCCTTTCGAATATATGTATCCGCTTATAGACGAGGTGGCTTCAAAAATACACTCCATGACGCCGTCCGACGCGCAGACCGGTCCTGCCGTGCGCAACGACAGGAACGTTATTGACCGCCATCTGAGTCTGCTCTCGGATGAGCCTGAGTTCAGGGAGATTTACGGGATAATGTCTGATGGGATACACAAAATAAGAAACAAGTCATGATTGATTACGATCTTTGTAAAATAAAAGCTGTCATTTTTGATGTCGATGGAGTGCTGTCTGCTGAGACTGTCGTGCTCGCGCCCGACGGAGAGCCGTTGCGTACGGTGAACATAAAGGACGGCTATGCCATACAGCTGGCATGCAAGATGGGACTGCGTATAGTCATAATGACAGGCGGCAACACCGAGGCGGTAAGGTTGAGGTATGAGCGTCTCGGCGTGAGAGACATCTTCATGGGATGTGCGGTGAAGATCCGCGATTACGAAAGGTTCAGAGACGGCAGCGGACTTACGGACGAGGAGGTGATATATGTGGGCGACGATGTGCCCGACTATGAGGTCATGAGCACAGTGGGATGTGCCTGCTGTCCTTCCGACGCATGCCCCGACATAAAGTCTGTGAGCCGCTATGTGAGCGGTAGAGCGGGAGGGTGTGGCTGCGCGCGCGACATTATCGAGCAGGTGCTTCGTGCCCAAGGCAAATGGATGGCTGACGAAAAGGCTTTCGGATGGTGACGTGATGTGCGCGCGTACGTGTCCGGATGTATGTCAATAAAAAAGAAAACAGAATGAAGACGAATAAATATAAAGTAATACTGTCGAGCAACTCACCGCGGAGAAAGGAACTTTTCGCAGGTTTGGGAATCGGTTTTGAGGTAAGGGTCATCAGCGGGATAGACGAGTCGTATCCTCCAGAACTGCCTTTGAGCGAGGTGCCGCTGTACATTGCGAAAGAGAAGGCTGCGGCTTACGACATAGCCGACGGCGAGCTTGTGATAACCGCCGATACGGTTGTCATTGTCGGTAATGAGATTCTCGGAAAGTCTTCCGGTGAGGACGAGGCGAGGAGCATGCTGCGCAAGCTGGGCGGACGCACCCATGAGGTTACTACGGGAGTGTGTCTCACCACATATGACCTGCAGCGCAGCTTTGCCGTCACGAGTGAGGTGACGTTCAAGAGTCTCAGCGATGAAGAGATAGACTACTATGTCAGAAACTACCGTCCGTTTGATAAGGCTGGAGCTTATGGCATTCAGGAATGGATAGGATATATAGGTGTCACATCGCTGCGCGGCAGCTATTTCAATGTTATGGGATTGCCCGTGCAGCGCATTTATGAGGAACTGAGAAACACGTTCGGTTTCGGGCTTGGTGCTGAATGACTCGTCCTGTCATTCTTGCATGATTATGCGGAAAGGTGAATAGTTATGCGTTACAGGCATGGCGTCAACTCTCAGATACTCGTCTGTAGGCGATGTAGATGATGTGCTGCGACAAATACGCGAGTTTTGGAGATGTGAGATAAGACGCTGTCATACAGGCATATACATTTCCACGTGTGCTCAGGAGCCTTATTCTGAGCCGCGGAAAAGGCTGTTTGGATGTCCCGAACAGCCTTTTCCGTGTCGTGGAACAGCCTTTGCGGAGCCATGAAACGGTCGTTTCAGTTATGCGGGAGAGCCTTTTCCGCTCTTTCCGTATGCTTCTATGCGACGGCTGTCGTATATATATGCGTGTTATATACGTATTTTCCCGTCTTTGCGTTTCTGTTTTGCGAATTTCCCGTGTCAATATTTTTTACCGTCATTACCGTATAAATATTCATTCCTTCCTTGCTGTCCTGCTTTTTTGTCCCGCATCCGCGTTTGGCATGCAACGGCTGTTTGCTGACGCGCTGAAGTGAATGCCGGACATAAGACCGCGTGATGTCCGGCGGCATTACGCTCACTTGTATCGGCGAACGGGCATTCTTCAGCCGTAAGCTTACTTATGTGAGGATATTTAATTGTGTGTTGTTCATTTTGCGACATAATGTTTACTGAAAGTGACATTATGCTTATAATAATTGTTAAAACGTTGCATTCGGCTTGTTTTTTACAGTCTTGATGATGCGTCGAATGTATATAAATGCTAACTTTGTGACAACATATCAGCGTTAGCCGGCTTGTATTCAGACTGTAGAAAAATATTTTCCGGCATGATTCAAGATATGTAAAACACATGACGCCAGACCGAAATACGATTCCGTTACTGTGCGTCATAAGCGGTTATCCAACTTAATGTACAACCCCGGCAAGTGACTGTCAGACGTGCGTTCACTTGCTTTAAAACAATCACAACATGAAAAAAACTTTACTTGGTCTCGGTATTCTGGCTGTGTCGCTGTCGGCTTCAGCCCAGAACAGGAAGTCTGCCATCGAATGGCCCTCTTACTCGACAATCATCAGCGAGCAGCCGGAGGGAGAGAACATTACCGATGTCATCGGCAAGAACTTCGCCTACACTTATGAGCAGAACCAGATGATGAGGCAGCAGACCTACAACGGTGTGGCGTCATATGTAAAGGGAACAGACGGAAACATCTACATCTACAATCCTGTTCCCGGATACCGTGCAGGCTCATATCTCAAGCTTGAGCCCACGTCAGACGGTCGCTACGTTGCGCATACGCCTCAGGCAATCGGCTATGACGAGTATTATGGAGAGACAATATACATCATGCGTCTCGTCGCAAAAGAGGAGAACGGCAAGGTGAAATGGGTGCTGGACGAGCGTGAGAACGGCGAGATAGACGGTGACGTGTATTTCACATACACTGACGGGGTGCTTCGCCAGCAGCGCATTGAGGGAGAGGTGTTCGGCGACCCTAAGGCTCTGCTCGCCACAGTCTACCGTGGAGGATCCCTTGAAGGCTCTGCAGTGGGAGAGCTTACCATAATGCCGAACCCGTATGAGGCAGTGAAGCTTCCGGAGGGTGTGACTCCCGTGCCTTACAACATGAGCTTCAGCACAAACTATAATGAGAGTCTCACCGCCAAGGCAAGCGTGGCGTTCGACGGGGAAGACGTGTATCTGAGCGACCCGGAGAATCCTTCTAATGGCTATTGGATAAAAGGAAGCTACAGCAACGGAGTGATTACTGTCAAGCCTCAATATGTCGGAGCGGACAACGTGTGGAACGTCCACTACTTCCTTCTGCCCGGCAAGATTGTGGAGACTGACGCAGGCAAGACGCTCGGACTGGTGGAGACAATGGTGCTGAAGGTCGACGAGCAGAAAAACACCATCACGTCTGAGCCCGACTATGTGTATATCATTGCGGCTGACATGAAGGGCGGGCGGCTTCTGGAGAGCTACATCATGCCGTCTTACTCTAAGATAGAAGTGAAGCCGGCAGTCCCTGCGGCACCTGAGTTCAATGATGTCAGCGGCTATGACCCGTATTATGGCAGAGAGGTAAGGTTCTATCTGCACAGTAAGGATGTTGACGGCAATCCTATCGATGCTGATGGTTTGTCTTACCGTGTGTATGTAGGTGCGGACTCGGTATACACCTTCACGCCCGACAAATATACACGTCTTGAAGCTCCGATGTCTCTTGTCGCCTATTCGTTCTCCGACCAATACGACTTCCCGGCTGCCGCCAACGACTACCACCGTTTCTATTTCTATGAGGACGAGCTTGATGCTCTTGGTCTGCAAAGCGTGTATACAGCCGGTGGTGTGACCAATGTCTCTGAGATAACCTGGTGGAAGGAGCCGGTGGGGACGTCTGTGTCGGGACTTGATGCGGATGTCAAGCCTGTGCGTACCGACTGGTTCGACATGCAGGGACGTCGTGTCGACTCTCCGTCTAAGGGCGTTTATGTTGTGAGAAAGACAATGCCTGACGGCAGTGTGATAACATCAAAGCATGTGAAGAGATAATAGGACACCGGTTTATCAGGCACATCATGACGTCCGGTTGCTATTCGATGTGATTATGATTGATGACATGTCATGACGCACGAATGTGTTCCGGTGGACCTGACCTGATAAAAACGGTCTCGCGAGATTGGTAATGAGGGCTGTCCGTATGGCTTTTGTCCGGCGGACAGCCCTTGTTGTTTGTCTGTCTGTAGCAGAGCGGAAAATGATGCGTATGCCGCATTTCATATGGTCGGATGATGCCTGTCGGTTTGCTGGTTGCCGTCTGGTTGCCGGTGTATATGAATATTCCGTGAAACGGAGCGCGGCGTATATGTCATGAGAATTATAAAAGACGGGCTTTTAGAGAATGGCTGTCACCGCGTCAGCCCGTCTGTCTCCGTATCCGGACATCCTGTCTCGATGTCGTATATATATTCGAACGGTATTGTTTCCCCGTCGGGTAGAACTAATGTTTTGTTTACTGTATCTATTTCATTTATTACCGAACGTATCGTCCGGTAGCTGCCTCCGGCTTTTCTCTTGTCAGGTTTGAAGTAGGTTATGGCAGTGGTCGTGTGTCTGTACTGCCCTTCAAGAAGCGTGTGTATCTTCCGGTCAAGCATCTCGGCATGGTTGTCGTCATACTCAATGAAGCGTGATGTCTGACGTGCCGTCTCGCGTATGGCGGCACCGTGACCCGACAATGCGGAGAACGGAGCGAACTGTGCGGCGCGGCTCTGCATCGACATCTGTGGATGCTTTTCAGAAACATGGTGCGGCAGGTTTATTATGTCGTCATACTTATGTGTCATGCGTTGTGCCCTCCTATCTGATTGTTGCGCATTCGTGCCGTGGCTCCGTCCTCAAAGTTCAGTCCTTTCAGTATGGTGTTCTTTCCGTATTTCTTCTTTATTTTCAGCAGTGTCTTCTGCATTCTCCGTTCTTTCTCCAGCCTTTCGTCTTCTTTCCGCTTTTCCTTTTCAAGCTGTTCATAGTCAGTGAAAAGGTCAAGCTCCACCGGAGCGGCTTTCCTGTCAGTACGGTTCTCGTCCATAACGTGATTCGTAGTGAGGTTGATCCGGCGTATGAGCAGTTGGGGGTTGACAATTCTGTCATACAGTCTTGTGGCTGTTTCGGATATCAGGGAGGCTGATGATGTGAAGCGTCCTATGTTGGCAGTACCGTGTGCGTGCTTGGGCACTTTGCGTCCGTAGCGGTCGGTCACTATCTCTCCGTGATACGAATCCCTGATGTCCGGATCGGTGATGCTTGCCGTGTCGTATCCTATGGTAAGGACAATCTGGTCGGTGACAAGGTGCTTGTCGAGAAGGTCGAGCGATGCCGCGTCAGCCATTTCCATCAGTACTATGCGTGCCTTTTTATAATCGTATGCGTACTGAAGCACCTGTCCGGTGCACAGAGAGTTGCTTTCCGACCTGTAGCTCTTTACCATATCCATTGTGCACGGTTCCCATCCCCAGGCATGGTCTATGAGAAGCTCGGCATTTACTCCGAACAGTCTGTAGAACAGTTCCTCCCTGTCTATTGAGTATCTGGCAATCTGTCCCATGGTGCGTATGCCGTATTTTTCGAGCTTGTTGGCTATTCCACGTCCCACTCTCCAGAAGTCTGTGAGCGGTTCATGGTCCCACAGGGTGCGCCGGTATGTCATTTCGTCGAGCTCGGCTATTCTCACTCCGTCCTTGTCGGCAGGAATGTGTTTCGCCACTATGTCCATCGCTATTTTGCAGAGATAAAGGTTTGTGCCTATTCCTGCGGTTGCCGTGATGCCTGTCTGGCTCAGTACGTCACGTATTATGGTCATTGCGAGCTCGTGGGCGGACATCTTGTAGTATCCGAGATAATCGGTCACGTCCATGAAAACCTCGTCGATGGAGTATACATGTATGTCGTTTTCTGATATATATTTCAGGTATATATCGTATATCCGTGTACTGTATTTGACGTAAAGAGCCATCCGTGGCGTTGCGGCAATATAGTCTGCTTCGAGTTCGGGATGCGAGTTGAGCTCGTCCTCCGATACTGATTTCCCTGCAAATTGCCTGCCTGCAAGTTGTCTTCTGCGTCCGTTGTTCAGCTGGGTCACACGCTCTATCACCTCGAAAAGTCTTGCGCGTCCGCTTATACCGTACTTTTTCAGTGACGGTGAGACGGCAAGGCATATTGTCTTTTCTGTGCGCGAGACGTCCGCCACGACAAGATTTGTCGTGAGCGGATTAAGCCCGCGTTCCACACATTCTACTGAAGCGTAGAACGATTTCAGGTCGATTGCTATGTATTTGCGTTCCTGTGACATGCTTTTTATGAAATACAAATATGTGCAAATCAATGATAATGATGCCAGCCTTTGTATTGCCGAGTGCAGCTTATCTTCTACAAAGATAACGCAATCGAGTGCAATGAGAACTTGTTCTTACATTGCCGAGTGCAGCTTATCTTCTACAAAGATAACGCAATCGAGTGCAATGAGAACTTGTTCTTGTATTGCCGAGTGCAGCTTATCTTCTACAAAGATACGTAAAAAAGTAGAATTTTATAAGAAATAATGATGGCGTCTGCCCTGTAGAGACGCAAAATCTTGCGTCTCCCGAGTAAAAATCGCAGCAATGACAGGTCTTCTTCAACTCAGCGTATTGTGCATTCTTGCGTCTCCCGAGCAAAAACCGCAGCAACGACAGGGATTTTCTCACATCTTTTCATTGCGCATCCTTGCTTGTGAGACGCAAGATTTTGCGTCTCTACTTGGATAGTCCGCGTATAATACAGCGTTGTTTGGGTGCATGAGACAGTGCCGGTGAGCGCAATGAAAGCTTGCTTTCTAATTGCCAAATGCTGCCTGTTTTAAAACAAAATCAGCCACCGGTGTTCTTTCATGACGACGGGATGCGGGTATCGCGATGCACCTCTCCATATATAATGATGCCATTCTCCACGTATAATGATGCCATTCTCCATGTATAATGGTGTCCTTTTATATATATAATAATGTGGACTTCTTAATGCAGCTTTCCTTTGCTTATGCAGGCGTCGGGTATTCTATCTGGTGCAGACCAAAACCAGTCTTATGTCGGGAATGACATTCTGTATGGATATCAGCTTGCGTTTCTGTTTATGTAAGAGCCGATTTGAGCATGAAATATATTTCCTCCTGCATGCGGAACAGGCACCATGAATATTTGAAAGGCATGTATCCGAACTTGTATTTCAATGAAAGCGGAAGAGCCTTTGTGTCTATATCTCTCCATATGCGGTGCATTTCCGCAAGTCCGTATGAGCGTTCCTCTGCCGTAAGCCTGGCTCTGTTGGTGAAATAAAACATGTAGGTGTCTACAAGAACAAGCCATCTTGTTTTCTCATAAAGATTCAGAATGTCTTTCCCTACATTGAGTCTTAGCAATTGTCTCCTCATGCTTTCGTTTGCTCTGATGTGGTCGAAGCGTCTCACGGATACCGCATGAGTCGTTGAGAGCGGGTTCTGGAAATAATAGTATTTGCCTTTGCAGCACCTCACTTTGCGGCTGTTGAGATAATGGATGCGTGTGGTGTTGTCATCGCTATATGCCCTGCATGTCTCGTCATAGGGAAAAGCCTTATGTATCTCAGCCCTCACCATGTACCAGCCGTGTATGTCCCATGTGAGGCTTGCGATGAAAGCGTCGTTTCCAGACATCTCATTGAAGGGACGCATGGGGAATAGCTTTTCTTCATCGGTGCCTTCATTGCGCGTCACCACGTCGAATAGCACGCAGTCGGTTTCAGAATACTCTGTAAAGACATCGACACTTTTACGCAGCGCATCAGGCTCCAGCCAGTCGTCGCTGTCGACAAATGTTATGTATTTCCCGCCCGCCAGACTGAGTCCTTCATTGCGTGCGTGTGCCTGTCCACGGTTTTCTTTCAGTGATATTACGTCAATCCGAGGGTCGGTATCGGCGTATTTGTTGAGTATTTCCAGCGATTCGTCGGTGGAGCAATCGTCAATACATATTATCTGTATGTCTTTCAGCGTCTGTGCAAGAAGCGAGTCCATACAGCGACATATATATTTCGCCGAGTTATATACAGCGACAAGAACGGATACCTGACACATTTCTCAGTTATAGGATTTGAATTTTGACATTAGCTTGTTCCACAATGATGTCTTTCCTTGAAGTATCTTTAAGGAAATGAAAGTGCTTGTGCAAATAAGAATTATTCCGATAATCCAGTATGCTGCGGTATTGTCTATGAACATTGTAAGCATGGCGGCAATGCCTATGGGGAACTGGATAAGGAAGTATTTTATAACCGGTATGGAGATGACATATCTGTATTTGTAATATGTGAACAGCAGGATGATGCACACGTCTATGATACATGTAAGCGTTATTGCGTATCCGGCTCCGACAAGACCGAATGCCGTGAAGCCGACGACAGTAAGGATTATGACGATTACATCGTATGTAGCCTCAAGAAACAGATAGGCTTTTGAGTTGCCTCTCGCCAATGTCAGATAGGCAATGGGGAGCTTTATGGTTCTGAGGTACATCGCTATGATGGTTATGCGTATCATGTCTGTCACCGGAATGAACTTGTTGCTGTACAGCAATGGCAGCAGAAGCGGCAGGCTGACCATGAATGCCACGAGCATGGGTGAGAGCAGAAGGAGCGACACTTCTATCTGTCTGTTGATGATGATGTTACGTTTCTTTACATCCTGGTTTACCGCCGACAGCCTCGGGAAATAATCGGTCTCCATTGCGGTGAACACCATTCCGGCGTACACCATTGTCATCATATATCCTGCGTTGTAGAGTCCCACCGTGTCAAGAGAGGACGTTGTGTTGAGGAAGGAGCGTATTACAAAGTCAGCACCGCTGCCGAATATGCCTGCAATGACAAATGCCGAGCCGAGCTTCACCATGTAGAATCCTTGTCTCAACGAGTCTTTCCGCATCGATATGCTTAGCGGGAACAGTCTGTATGATGTGTGTATGGTGAGCAGCATCTGGCACAGTGATATTATGATAAGGGACGGTATGATGCCTGCCTCACCGAAAAGATAGTATATAGGGACGGATGTCAGAAGTGCTATTATGACGTTTATTATTGATATTCCGGCAAGGGCGTTGAGATGTCCGGTGCCTTTGAGGATGGCTGTCTCGCCTCCCGTGACAGCCATCAGCGCTACGATGGGGGAGAGACATATGAAGTGTAAGGTGTGGTCTCCCCACGTGAAGGTGAACGCATTGAGCAAAGGACTGGCGATGATGCATAGCAATGTGCCCGCAACGGCGGTGATAAGACTCCACGATCGAATCATGCTTATTGTTCCGGAGATGTGCTCCGCATCCCTGTTCTCGTATGACTCGGCTATGTTCTTGACCGCGCTCATAGATATGCCGAGGTTTGTCGTGTTGGAGACAAGGTTTATCGTGGAATTGAAAAGAGATATCAGTCCCATTCCCAAGGGACCTAATATCAGTGCGACAAACTTATTTCTGACGATTGATATGAGAAGATTGAGAAACTGAATGCCTCCAAACAATCCTGTGTATTTCAGGATGTGTGAATAGCTGTTCTTGCTGTTTCTGCCCATTTATATAGTTTATCTGTATTATAAAAATATAATGACAACATACGTATTCCGTTGCATTGCCGTCCGGCGCAGGGTGTCTGTATGTTGTCATTATCGTGTTTATGTGTTTATATACGTTCCAGAACAGTTCTTATCAGGTCGTCTATCTTGTTCTTGTAGCCTGTGTTCGCCTCTTTGGCATACCTGTTGGCAATTACCATGCATACTGTTGTGGCTTTGTGCCCCATGAGACGTGCGAGACCCGCAAGGGCTGAGCTTTCCATCTCGAAGTTGGTTATGCACATGCCTTCATATCTGAAGCTCTCTATCTTTTCATTCTGGTGCGGGTCAGCCAGAGGCAGGCGCAGCTGTCTGCCCTGCGGTCCGAAAAAGCCTCCGCACGCCACTGTGATGCCCTTCACCATGTCATCACCGGAAATGCGGTCGGCAAGTTCCTTGTCCGAACTTATGACATAAGGTGCCGGCGCGCACATGTTTCCGCTCCATCCGAGATGGTTAAGCAGCGCGCGCTCCAGTTGCAGGTCACACACGGTGTTGCGTCCGGCATAGAAATTAAGAAGTCCGTCGAAGCCGACAGATTTCTCCGAACAGATGTATGTCCCTATGGGAGTGTGCGGCTGGAGTCCTCCGCATGTGCCGATGCGCACTATCTCAAGTTGTGTGAGATGTTCTTTTTCCTGTCTGGTGTTGAAATCGATGTTGGCAAGGGCGTCAATCTCGTTCATCACAATGTCGATGTTGTCGCATCCGATACCTGTTGATATCACGGTGATGCGTTTGCCTTTGTAGTATCCTGTGACTGAATGGAACTCCCGGCTTTCTGTCTCGCATTCTGTCTCTGTGAAGTGTGAGGCTACCGTGGCAACCCGTCCGGGGTCGCCTACCAGTATTATTTTGCCGGCGAGCTGTTCCGGTCTGATATGTAGGTGGAAAATGCTTCCGTCTGCATTTATTATTAGTTCGGATTCTTCAAAATACTTCTTTACCATAATAAATAGGTTTTAGAGGGTTATTTTTTCATTTGCTCATATTCGCTCTTTCTAAGAGCGTTCATGTCGTTTATGATTGATTGTCTGAGCGTTTCGCCTGATTTCTCGGCATTCAGAATCTTGGTTGCCAGACTGCTTCGCTCCGAGCCCGTTGCCGAGCGGTATCTGGCACGCAGTTGTTCTGTCTGTTCGGACTCTTCGTCCAGCTGTTTCTGCCGTTTCCTGATGCTCAGATAAAGAGACCTGTTCTTGTCGGAAGAGAAGTCGGACAAATCTGTATATTCCACCTCGTCGTTGATGACAAAGCTGACGGATGTGCCGGACTCCACCGCCTTATTGTCACGCGCGACGGCTTTCTGAAGCCGTGCCATGGCTTTCTGTCTTGATTCCTCCGACTCCCATGTGTCTTTAATGCTTGTTATGGCAGCGTAGTTGCGGAGCGTGTTCTCATCAATCTCACCGTTGTAATTATGCCTTGTGGACGACAGCGAAACAGTGTAGACGCATACTTTTCCTTCCGGTTGCCTTCTTGTGGTGGCAAACCAGGCTATGCCGTCTGTATCGTCTTCGACATACATCATGTCGTCTTTGTCTGAGTTGAACGGCAGACCCACATTCTCTGCTTTGAGGAATCTGCCTGACTCGGAGTCGTAGGTAGTGACATAAATGTCGTATCCGCCGAGCCCTTCTTCAGACTTTGCCGCAAAGTAAAGCGTGGTTCCGTCAGACGTCATGTACGGATAGTTTATCTCAGTAAAGGGAATGTCGAAGCCTTCAAGCAGTTGCGGCTGGCTCCATTCGCCGTCGTTCAGCCGGTCTCTGGTCATGAGCCTGAATGTGCTGTCGGCTGACATCTCAGAATAAAAGCACTTGTTGCCGAATCCGTTCACATACACGTATGTGTCAGTTCCCTTTTTAGTGTTGAAAAACTTGTCGTATGGCAATATCTGTCCATAGTCCTTTGGGAGGGGGATGGCGTCTGACAGGCGGTTGCGGTCAACAACGGTGCTGTCTATTATGAACAGCTTCTGTGTGTTGGGCAACATGCTCTCATAAAGCATGCTTGCCATATCCGTCTCCTCTGTCTCAGTGTTCTGGACCCTTGGCTTATTGTGGTGCTTTTGTCTGCGCACTTGCGACAGGACGCAGGAAGCTACAAACGATGCGATAATAAGTAAATATATTCTTTGTCTCATTGGTTAATCGTAATTTAATACCGAACAAAGATAAATAAAAAATAATAAAGAATGGACGGTTTTAACGTAATTTTTTATATTGCAGCCAATCGGTACTCAATGCGTGTCTGTGTGACACCTGGCTCTCATAAGGAGGCATGCAGCCGCAGACATACGTCTTTTGCATGTATGCCTGAACCGCTGTACGCACGTCAGCGGACATGAAAGATGATTCTGTTTTTCATTATAATCATCCATGACTTGAATATTACGATTGCTTCACGTGTGCAGTCCGCACATGCGTCACCGTTCATCCGGAATGGATATTTATTCAGAATGGAAAGTAAAAAATCTTTACATTGATTTTCTGGAAAACAGAACCGCGATGAACGCCCGGGCACTGTCTTGTGCGTGTTATGGCTTATCCGTATATTGCCCGGATTCAGATGCTCTCCCCCAAAATTCTTCTTTATTTCCTTATATATGCTCTCCCGCAGTGCTTTTTCATACTGTCCGGGTTTGTATGGCAGGCATGCCGTGTAGCGGAAAAGGCAATGTCATGTCCCCATACGGGCTTTTCCATATGCCCGAAGAGCCTCTTCAGCATGGCGGAAAAGCCTTTTTCGTACGCTGTTTAAAGGCATTTTTCATGACTGTTTGCGTATTGTGCTGATATTGAACGGATTGTGAAAACGTGTCATAAATCGCGTATACGGCGGTAAAACGTTCCTGCTTTGCCTCTGCGCGATTCTCGCGGACTTTACATTGTTTGATTATTCGTACAGCCTCTACTGTATTGCTGAATATGCGCATCGTCCCAGCCGACATGTCTCATCATATCCGCCCGTGCGGCTTTTTCTTTTTTCCGTCGTATTTTTGCTTCCCGCATGTCTCGTCAAACGCATTTACCGGTGAGTCTGTGGTCAGGGCGCCAAAGGTTTTCATTGCCTCTCACTGATTATCTTATAATATAGAGACTCGTATTGCCGTGCCACCTTTATATAGTCATGATGCTTGCCGATGTATTCAATGCTTTGTCTTTTCAATGACGGAATCATCTCGGGATGCAGTACAAGACGTTCAAGACTGTCATACACGCTGCCGTATTCTGGGAGGACATTGACTACGGGTCTCAGTCTGTCTTCATTCAATATGTCATAGTTCTCGGGCTCTCCGCCGCCGACGCATATTATTCCTTTTGCCATGGCTTGCAGCGCGTTCATGGCAGGCGTGTAGCTGTAGAGCTGGTCAAGCAGGACGTCTGAATTGTTCATCAGCCTGACATATTCCCCGAAAGGTACAGACTCTACTTTTATAAGTTCCACCTTTTCCTTATATTTCCGTTGTATGTCCTCCGCCGCTTCAAGCATTATGTCAGTGCCTTTATATTCGTTGCGTGTCTTGTTGATGCCTATGAATATTCTTAAGGGCATGTTTCCCGGACGGCTGTCGCAAGGGAGTGCGTTCCTCTCCGGTTTTATGGGGAACGGGATGTAAGCCGTCTTTTCGGCGAAAGCCTGCCTGTAGCACACGAAATACTCGTAAAGTCCAGCCACTATCATGTCGCAGTCGTCAGCGATATATTTGTTAAGCCGCTCTTTTGATGTGCCTATCCAGTCTTTCCGTTCTTTTATGGCATCGGTGTTGTTGCGGAGACTGTCGCCAATGTTAAAGTCGCTGTATCTTAGCGGTTTGGAGTCGCAGCATGTCTTGACCCAGTAGTAATCCATGCCGAAAGCGCAGAGTACCAGTCCGTTATTATGCTTTCTGATATATCTGTATATCGGAAAGATCAGGTCAGCCTTTATCTCCAGAAATATAGGGTTGATAATCTGCACGATGTCATATCCGCGCATTAGGGGGAGAGTCTTTATGAGTTTCGTAATGTATCTCAGACCTCCTGCTTTTGAATAGCTTCTTGTCAGGGATATGTCGCGGTTGTAGTTCTTCCAGTAATCACCGTTTGATATGACCGTCACCGTGTGTCCTAATTGCCTGAGACCTTCGGCAAGAGTCCAGTGCACGTTACTGTATTCACCGATTAAAAGTATCTTCATTTTGTTGTCATTGTGAATAACAGGTTGCGTAATAGTCTGTTATTTACTACTTTTCTGAAACAGACGTATTTCTTCGAGTAGTTTTTCTCAGGCAAAGGAAACAGCATGTGCTCTTTCATCTGTCTTATCGCGTTGTCGAGATATTCCCTGTCGTGCGTGAGACGGATGATGTTGTATATGTAGTCCATTGTCAGTTGGGCTATCCGCCGTTGCAGTGCCGGTCTGTCGGTCTCGGGTATCGTCTCGATTATCGATTGCAGATGAAGTATCACGTTCTTGAAATCAGACAGCCGGTTGTATATGTGTGACTTGTCTTTATTGTTGGTTATGGAGTTGTTTCTTTTTCTGTAATAGTAGGCGGATGCGTTTGTCGAGATGACATTTTCAGCCCTTAAAAGCAGCTGTGGCGTGAAGTCCTCATCCTCATGGACTATGCCCGGGCGGAAGCGCAAGTCTCCGAGGA
The DNA here is from genome assembly GCF_900079775.1 of Leyella lascolaii. GTDB lineage: Bacteria > Bacteroidota > Bacteroidia > Bacteroidales > Bacteroidaceae > Prevotella > Prevotella lascolaii. The sequence goes on from NZ_LT556036.1 coordinate 160,275, forward strand.
TGTTCCTTCTGAACAAGAATCCGCATACTGAAGCTACGAGATTGTTGTTTTTCATGTAGTTGCTGCCGCTTACAGGCTCACTGTATGAGAACGGTACACTTACGTCTGTAGTGCCTGTAATTTTAAACATTATCATGTCCGGCGTCTGGTATCTTGCTATGTCAAGGCAGTGCTCGTAAGGTGCGGGAATTATGAAGTCGTCGCCGTCGACGAATTGTATGTATCTGCCAGAGGCATACATGAGTCCGGTGTTGCGTGCTACGGAGAGTCCCTTGTTCCTTTGCCGTACGTAGACCAACTCGTCTCTTAGTTCGGTTATCTCGTTAATTACGGATATGTCGGAGCCGTCGTCAACCAGTATTATCTCACGCTCTTCGTTGCTGAGCGATAATTTCAGAAGACTGCCGATACACTCCTTTATCATGTGTGACGGAATGTTGTATGATGTTATGATAAAGCTGACCAGTGGCTCTGTGTTGTGAGATGAATACAATTCATTCATTGCGGTGGTGTCCTTTTCTTTGTTTTGTTTTTTATAAAAATGTTTCTTGCGGGATTTTTACGGTGCAAATATAAATAAAATATATTATTCGCATGCCGTTTCTGTTATTAAAACGTGTGGGGATGCTTGTTTCTTTAACCCGGAAAGGCTGTCATACCACATGCCTGTTATGTGTCGCTTCAGGGCGTGCAGGCTTCCGTTTTTATCAGAGACCCGGCGTGACGCGAGGGCAAAAGGCACATTGCCGGATGGCGACAGCTGCGGGTAGGACTGATGAAGGGCTGGCAGGCAACAGTGAATGTGTGCATGGCGGCGTGATAATAGGGCAGTGTTTAATTTTTAATGTACTGTTAAACGTATTAAATTTGTTTGACTCCGCTTTGCCGTTCTGATATATTTGTGTATCTTTGCACATATATGTTCAGCTTTATGACAATTGTTATTGTTGCTATATTGTTTGTGGGTTTTTTCCTTATCTCGACGGAAAGGCTTACGAATATAAATAAAACTGCGGTGGCTATTTTTATAGGCACGTTGGCTTGGATGCTGTATATAAGTAACGGTAGCGATTATGTCCTGAAGCAGCACTTGGATGAATACCTGATATTTTCCGGCGGTGAGGAGCCTTCCGGCAGTCTTGTCAAGCAGTTCATCGCCCAGAATGTGTTCCTGAAATATGTCGGTAAGGCATCTGAGATAGTCCTGTTTATTCTGGCGACAATGACAATCGTCGAGATAATGCAGAATAACGGGTGCTTTGATTTTATATCCCAGTATATGCGGACACGCAACAGCAGGAAGATGCTGTGGATATTGTCTGCTTTCACTTTTGTGCTTTCGGCAAATCTTGACAATCTCACATCGACAGTGATGGTGCTGACAATGATGCACGGCGTGGTGAAAAACCGCAGGCAGAGAATGCTCCTCGGATGCGCTGTCGCCATATCCGCGAATTGCGGCGGAGCGTTGACTGTCATCGGCGACCCTACGGGACTGGTATTGTGGAACAGCGGTCTTGTGACGGCTACAAATTATTCGCTGTCGCTTGCCTTGCCATGTCTGGCGGCATGGTGCATACCGGTGTGGTGGATTGGGCGTTCCTTGCCGGAACGTCTCGACACGGAATGGATTACGATGCCTTACCGTGGCGATGACGCCAACCTGAGCCTGTGGCAGAAGATGCTCATGTTTGTGATTGGCATAGGAGGCTTGTGGTTCGTGCCTACATTCCATAACATAACCAAGCTAAGCCCTTTCATCGGAGCGTTATGCGTATTGGGCGTATTGTGGGTTTTCAATGAGGTGGTAAACAGAAAGTCCATGTATGTGTCTGATGTCGTGCAAAGGCGTGTGCCTCGCGCTCTCCAATACGGTGTCATACAGATGATATTGTTCGTGATGGGCATAATGCTGGTTGTGGGAGTGGTGCGCGAGACTGGTGTCATGTCTGAATGCGCGGCGTTCTTGGATGAAAGGATGAGCAACGTCTGGCTGATGGGTGTCTTCACGGGTGCGGTAAGCTCTGTCCTTGACAATTTCGCTACCGCGATGACGATGATTTCCCTTCGTGAGGCTGATGCTGCTGCGGTTCTTCCAGGTATGGTCCAGGATGTCTCTCCGTATGTGCAGAACGGACTCTATTGGAAAGTCATAGCATACGCGTCGGCAGTAGGCGGGAACATCCTGTGTTCGGGTTCCATGAGCGGGCTTGCGCTTATGCAGATGGAACGTCTGCACGTAGGCTGGTATATGAGAAACATTGGATGGAAGTGTCTGGTCGGCGGTCTGGCAGGGTTTCTTATTATGATTGTTTTATTTATATGATATATTAAGGTTGATTATGGCAAAGATTAATACTATCGGTGTTTTGACTTCCGGCGGTGACGCGCCCGGTATGAATGCAGCAATACGTGCGGTGACGCGCGCGGGAATATGCAACGGTTACAAGATTAAAGGTATATACCGCGGGTATGCCGGACTGATAAACGGCGAGATAGAGGATTTCACCACGGAGAATGTAAGCGGCATAATAATGTCCGGCGGTACGATTCTGAAGACGGCGCGATCAAAGGAATTCCTTACACCGGAAGGCAGGCAGAAGGCTTATGAAAACCTGAAGGCGAACGAGATAGACGCATTGGTTGTGATAGGAGGTAACGGTTCGCTGACTGGAGCCATGCTTTTCGCCCAGGATTATGACTTGTGCTGTATCGGACTGCCGGGTACTATAGATAACGATTTGTACGGTACGGATTCCACAATAGGATATGACACTACGTTGAATACGATAGTTGAGTGTGTCGACAGAATACGGGATACTGCCCAGAGTCATGAGCGCATATTCTTTGTAGAGGTAATGGGACGCGATGCGGGATTCCTTGCGCAGAACAGCGCGATAGCAAGCGGTGCCGAGGCTGCTATCATTCCGGAAGATTCTACGGATGTCGACCAGTTGTCAAGGTTTATGGAACGCGGAATAAGAAAGTCGAAGAAAAGCTGTATCGTGATTGTTTCGGAAAGTCCGAAATGCGGTGCCCTTTACTATGCGGACCGTGTTAGAAAGGAGTTCCCGCAATATGATGTGCGCGTATCCATATTGGGTCATTTGCAGCGTGGCGGCCGTCCGAGTGCTCACGACAGGATTCTTGCCTCACGAACAGGTGTCGGAGCCATAGAGGCAATTATGCAGGGACAAAGAAATGTGATGATTGGAGTGAGAAACAATGAGGTTGTCTACGTACCTCTCAGTGAAGCTATACGAAGTGACAAACCATTTGACCGTAAACTGATAAAGGTTCTTGACGAATTGAGTATATAAGCTTTTACATTTGTCGGATAAACAGCTTTATTAATGTCCCTTAGGTAAGATTTAAGCGATATGATAGGGCAAATGAGGAAATATTTTTTATCTTTGCATACGAAAAAATATTAATAAAAAAATAACTTATATGGCACAGATCATTGGACATATTTCTCAGATAATAGGACCTGTTATTGATGTCTATTTTGACACAAAAGGACAGGACTCGGAGAAAGTATTGCCGAAAATATATGATGCGTTAAAGATTGACCGCGGTGACGGTCGCGAGCTCATCGTGGAGGTTCAGCAGCACATAGGAGAGGATACGGTACGCTGTGTGGCAATGGACAACACCGATGGCTTGAAGCGTGGTATGGAGGCAGTTCCGCAGGGGTCTCCTATAAGGATGCCTGCCGGTGACCAGATAAAGGGAAGGATGCTGAATGTGATAGGACAGCCTATCGACGGAATGAAAGAGCTCGATATGGAAGGCTCTTATCCTATTCATCGTGATGCTCCGCAGTTTGAAGAACTGTCTACAAGGAAAGAAATGCTCGCAACCGGAATCAAGGTCATTGACCTTCTTGAACCTTATCTTAAAGGAGGAAAAATCGGTCTGTTCGGTGGAGCGGGCGTTGGAAAGACGGTGCTGATTATGGAGCTTATCAACAATATTGCCAAGGGACATAACGGATATTCTGTTTTTGCCGGAGTGGGAGAAAGAACCCGTGAGGGAAACGACCTCATCCGGGAGATGATAGAGTCCGGAGTCGTCAGGTATGGCGAGAAGTTCAAAAAGGCGATGGAGGAAGGAAAGTGGGATCTTTCGTTGGTTGATCCGGAGGAACTGAAGAAGAGCCAGGCTACCCTTGTGTATGGTCAGATGAATGAACCGCCCGGAGCACGTGCCTCAGTAGCGCTTTCCGGTCTGACGGTCGCCGAGGAGTTCCGTGATAATGGAGGACAGAATGGCGGCGCTGCCGACATATTGTTCTTTATAGATAATATCTTCCGTTTCACCCAGGCAGGCTCTGAGGTGTCCGCACTTTTGGGTCGAATGCCTTCAGCCGTGGGTTACCAGCCGACACTTGCCAGCGAAATGGGTGCGATGCAGGAACGAATAACTTCAACGAAAAAAGGTTCAATCACGTCAGTACAGGCGGTTTACGTTCCGGCAGACGACCTTACTGACCCGGCACCGGCAACCACATTCACACACCTTGATGCCACAACGGAACTCTCGCGTAAGATAACCGAGCTTGGTATTTATCCTGCCGTGGATCCGTTAGGCAGCACATCGCGTATATTGGATCCTCTGATTGTGGGTAAGGAACATTATGAATGCGCGCAAAGGGTAAAGGAGATATTACAACGCTATAAGGAACTTCAGGACATTATCGCCATATTGGGAATGGATGAACTTTCAGACGAGGACAAGCTGACTGTAAACCGTGCACGCCGTGTACAGAGATTCCTGTCGCAGCCGTTTACCGTAGCAGAGCAGTTCACCGGAGTTCCTGGAGTCATGGTTTCGATAGAGGATACTATTAAGGGATTTAACGCAATTCTTGATGGAGAGGTTGATGACCTGCCTGAACAGGCTTTCTTGAATGTCGGTACCATAGAGGACGTGAAAGAAAAGGCGAAAAGGCTTTTGGAGGCAGCTAACGCAAAGTAATGGCAACGTGAGTATATGAGTCTGAAATTAAAGATAGTATCACCGGAAAAAATTGAATATTTGGGATTTGCGGACAGGGTTCTCGTACCGGGAACAGCCGGAAAGTTCGAAATACTCATCAACCATGCACCTATCATTTCTTCATTGGAACAAGGTGACGTTGAATTCTCTTATCAAGGTGAAGTGAAAAAATTGCACATACAGGGCGGATTCGTTGAAGTTCAGAAAAATGAAGTGTGCCTGTGTGTTGAAATGCAATAACAGTGTGAAAACCATATGGCAGATGTAAAAAAGTTAAGCAAATGCTATCTGAGGCAGGGTATAATGCTTGTTGCTGGAATGTTCTTCATTTCATTAATAATAATGAGAGTCTGGAATCTTTATGATATTTTAAATCCGCTGATTATAAGTATTATATTCTCGCTTATGATAGTTTTTGCTGAGGCTGTAATCTGGAGGAGAATCGCTGAAAAGAACCCTGAGGGATTGACCGGCTTTTATACTGCTGTCTCGGGATTCAGAATGTTGCTTGCTTTGGGCACCATGCTGGTGTATTACATAATAATGGGAGGTGAGACGATGATGACTTTTTTCCTGGTATTTGTGGCTTTTTATTTCGTGTTGCTTGTTCATCACGCAATATATTTTGCCAAGGTATCCGGTAAATCCTGATTGTTCAGAATATGTTTATGGATAAATTAAAGATGAGACATATTAAATATATATTATTATTGTTGTTGGTTTTTATGCCGGCACTTGCTTCTTCTGCCAATGAAAAAGCAGATGAGGAGGGCGGACTCAATATTCCGGAGATAGTGCTGGAGCATCTCTCTGATTCATATGAGTGGCATATAGCGACATATGGGGATAATCATATCAGTATTCCCTTACCCATAATAATAAGAAGCGACGCGACAGGCGAGTGGCATTTCTGTACAAGTCACAGTCTTCCGGATAATTTCTATTTTAACAAGGAAATGCATGGGAAGATATACGAGAAGCTGCCTGACGGAAGTTCGGTAAGACCGCTTGATCTGAGTATAACCAAAACAGTTGCCCAGATTTGGATAGTTGTTATTGTGCTGATTTGCATATTCACGTATTGCTCCCGTTGGTATAAGAAGCATGACGAAAGAAGTCAGGCTCCTTCAGGATTCGTAGGTATGATGGAGATGCTGATAACAACAATAAATGACGATGTGATAAAATCATCGATAGGGGAGAAACATTACAGAAAGTATTCACCCTATTTGCTGACGGTATTCTTCTTTATACTGACCGCAAACATAATGGGTCTGATTCCGTTCTTTCCTGGAGGGGCAAATGTCACAGGAAATATAAATGTCACTTTCTTCCTTGCTTTGTGTACGATGATAGCCATAAACCTTTTCGGAAACAAGCATTACTGGAAAGATATATTCTGGCCTGATGTTCCTCTCTTTCTTAAAGCATATCCGGTTGCCGTCATGCCGGTAATAGAGTTATTCGGTGTTTTCACAAAGCCGTTCGCATTGATGATACGTCTTTTTGCAAACATAATGGCAGGACATGCCGTGATACTGAGTTTCACTTGTGTTATATTTCTTGGCTGGTCTATGGGTGTAGGCTATGGTCTTGGACTTAACACTCTGAGCATAGTAATGCTTTTGTTCATGAACTGTCTGGAATTACTGGTGGCGTTCATACAAGCTTATGTATTTACATTGCTTAGTGCGGTATTCATTGGGCTCGCACATGTGGAGCACGCCACAGAATAATGATTTATGATAAAGACAATTTAAAATAATAATTATATATAAATAATAAACAATTTTAGAGCTATGATTATTTCGACTTTATTGGCTGCTGAAGGTCTGGCACAGCTGGGCTGCGGTCTCGGTGCAGGTATTGCAACTATTGGTGCAGGTTTGGGTATTGGCAAAATCGGAGGAAGTGCAATGGACGCCATAGCACGTCAGCCTGAGGCAACCGGCAAGATTCAGGGTAACATGATTCTTACAGCTGCCTTCGTTGAGGGTTGTGCTCTTTTTGCTATCGCAGCGTGTGCATTCCTTATTAAGTAAAAGAAAAAAACAGTTAAATTATACAGCAGATGGATTTTAGTCAATTGCCATCAATATTGACGCCTGATCTGGGATTGATTTTCTGGATGACGCTCGCTTTTCTGGTGGTATTTTTTGTCGTCGCTAAAATGGGATTTTCGACAATTGTCAAAGCAGTGGATGAAAGAAAACGCTATGTTGACGAAAGTCTTGAGAAAGCCCACAAGGCATCTGAGCGGCTGGAAAATATAAAGCAGGAGGGTGAGGGCATACTTCGTGAAGCCCGTATCAGGCAGGCAGAATTGCTTAAAGAAGCTGCTGCAACTCGTGACCAAATCTTGCAGGATGCCCGTGAAAAGGCACGTAAGGAAAGTGAGCGCATGATAAATGAGGCGAAAGCCGAAATTGAAAATGAGAAAGTGGCCGCGATAAGCAGTATCCGTAAGCAAGTCGCGTTGCTCAGTGTGGGTATAGCAGAAAAGGTTCTGCGCAACAACTTGACTGATGATAAGGCGCAGATGATTCTGATTGACCGCATGCTGGATGAAGTTTCTGTATCAGATAATAAGAATTTCCAATAATAATGGACATCGGAGTTATATCTGTAAGATACGCACGGGCTCTTTTGAAAGCAGGTCTTGATGCCGGGGTGGAGGACAGAGTGTATGCAGAGATGCAGGTTCTCGCGCAGAACTATATCACTTTGTCTGAACTCAGTACAGCGGTAGACAATCCCATGCTTTCAAAAGAGCTTAAAGAACAATTGCTTGTTGCTGCAACAGGCAATAATCCGTGTGACATTACACGTTCGTTTCTTAGTCTTGTATTGAAGGAGAACAGGGAAAGTATTCTGCAATTCATGGCTAACTCGTATGTAACTCTCTACAGGAAACAGAAAAATATTATTAGCGCAAAACTCGTCACTGCCGCCCCTGTAACAAAGTCTGTTGAAGACAGAATGCGGCATCTGGTAGAGAGTAAGACTAATGGAACTGTGCAGTTTGAGACAGCCACCGATCCTGAGCTGATCGGAGGGTTCGTCCTCGAATATGATACATATCGTATGGATGCAAGTTTGAAAGCCAAACTCAATGCTATCTTGGCACAGTTGAGTAACTAATTATTAAGCATTAATAAAATGTCAGATAAAATTAAACCAAGTGAAGTATCACAGGTTCTTATAGAGCAGCTGAAGGGCATCAGTGACACTTCCAGATTTGACGAAGTCGGTACGGTGCTTCAGGTCAGTGACGGTGTCGCACGTATCTATGGTCTCCGTAATGCGGAAGCCAACGAACTTCTCGAATTTGAGAATGGCACGATGGCTATTGTGATGAATCTTGAGGAAGATAATGTCGGATGTGTGCTTTTAGGTTCCACATCAGGAATCAAAGAGGGCATGATTGTCAAGCGTACAAAGCGAATCGCCAGCATCAGGGTGAATGACAACCTTTTGGGACGTGTCATAAATCCTTTAGGAGAGGCTATTGACGGAAAGGGTGACATTGATCTTTCAGATGCGTTTGAGATGCCTCTTGACAGAAAGGCGCCCGGAGTCATTTACCGTCAGCCGGTCAAGGAGCCTCTTCAGACCGGATTGAAGGCTGTCGACTCAATGATTCCTATCGGACGTGGACAACGAGAGCTGATTATCGGTGACAGACAAACAGGAAAAACCGCAATCGCACTTGATACGATAATCAATCAGAAGAGCTTTTATGAGGCAGGCAATCCTGTATATTGCATATATGTGGCAATAGGGCAGAAGGCTTCAACTGTAGCAACACTTGTCTCAACGTTAAAGGAACATGGCGCAATGCCTTATACCATAGTTGTTTCGGCTACGGCTGCCGATCCTGCCGCAATGCAGTATTACGCGCCGTTTGCAGGAGCCGCCATAGGTGAGTATTTCAGAGACCGCGGTCTTTCGGCACTGGTCGTATACGATGACCTTTCAAAGCAGGCGGTCGCCTATCGTGAGGTTTCCCTGATCTTGCGTCGTCCGTCAGGACGTGAGGCATATCCCGGTGACGTGTTCTATCTGCACAGTCGTCTTCTGGAGCGTGCGGCACGTATAAACGACCAGCAGGAGATTGCGGAACAGATGAACGACCTCCCGGAGTGTCTGACAGGGCATGTCAAAGGCGGCGGTTCGCTCACAGCCCTTCCTATAATTGAGACACAGGCGGGTGACGTTTCAGCATATATACCAACCAATGTGATATCAATTACAGACGGACAGATATATCTTGAGACAGACCTCTTCAATCAGGGATTCCGGCCTGCAGTAAATGTGGGTATCTCTGTGAGCCGTGTAGGTGGTTCAGCGCAGATAAAGAGTATGAAGAAGGTAGCCGGAACACTAAAGATAGACATGGCGCAATATCGAGAGCTGGAGGCGTTCTCGCAGTTCTCAAGCGATATGGATGCCGTTACGGCGATGACGCTCGACCGTGGAAGAAAGAACAACCAGCTCCTTATACAGCGTCAGTATTCACCTATGCCTGTGGGCGAGCAGGTCGCCATACTGTATTGTGGTACGCACGGACTTATGCATGATGTCCCGGTTGACAAAGTGCGCGAGTGCCAGGACGCGTTCCTCGACAAGCTTCGCTCGTCACACTCAAAGGATGTGATTGATGTGCTTGCAGCAGGTAATATCAATGATGAGGTGACATCAATCATAGAGAAAGTAATGGCAGAGATTGCCGGTCAGTATAAAAATTAATTGCGCATGCCCTCACTGAAAGAAATAAAAAACCGGATTGTTTCGGTAAATAGTACCCGAAAAATAACGAGTGCTATGAAGATGGTGGCTTCATCAAAACTTCATCATGCTCAGCAGATGATAGAGAACATGCTTCCCTATGAGAATATGCTCGAGCGAATCCTGAAGACTTTTCTTGCATCTGAAGTTGACGCCCACACTATATTCAGTGAAGTTAGGGATGTGAAGAAAGTCGCTTTAGTCGTGTATTCATCAAACAGCAGCCTATGCGGCGGATACAACGCAAATGTCATAAAGATGATGTTCAGTGTTGCGGATGAGTACAGAAAGACCATAGGCAAGGATAATGTAATAATCTATCCTGTCGGCAGGAAAGTGGCGGAACAGGCAAAAAAGAATGGTTTCCTGTGTGCGGGAGATTATACGGAATTGGCTGAAAAACCTTCAATAGGGCAGTGCATAGATATTGCTACCGAACTGTGTGAGAAATATGCGGCAGGCGAGATAGATAAGGTTGAACTGATATACCATCATTTTAAAAGCGCAGGCTCTCAGATATTGCAGCGCAGGACGTTCCTTCCAATTGATTTGGATTATGATATCGGTGCTGACAATGACAGGGATTTGCGGCTTAAGTCGGTAACACCTGCCATGATGGAGTATTTGCGTAAAAAGGTAAAGGAGGATGCGGAGAAGAAGGAAAAATCAGTCCCGCTTAATGACAATTTTATCGTAGAGCCGGACATGAAAACAGTTTTGCATGCTTTGATACCCCGGTATGCCAACCTCATGATTTATACTGCGCTTTTGGACAGCAACGCTTCAGAGCACGCTGCAAGAATGGTTGCTATGCAGACTGCAACAGACAACGCTGATGAACTGTTGCGTGAGTTGAACTTGCAGTTCAACAAGAGCAGACAGCAAGCCATCACCAATGAATTGCTTGATATTGTCGGCGGAAGCGTGAACAATTGATCGTCTGTGAGAACAAGACTCATATAACGTCAGCCCCGGAAGACATTAAAAGAACTTCCGGGGTTTGTTTTGTTTGTGTTTCTATAATGCTTGATGTCGCTATAAAACCTGTTCAGTTATCATATCTCCCGAACCACTTTTCATTCGGCTTATCGTCTCTTAATTCCTCTCCCACACTGTTGCCATTATCTTGTCTCTCGCTTTCGCCCGATGTAGGCAGTCATATCTTCGAAATAATAGGAAGTCAATATGCCAGACAACAGTTCGGAACACTTAGAATGTATGAAGCTTGGCTCAGGTCTAAAGCATCACATTGTGCCTTCCGTGCGGATGAAGGAACATGGAGTTGTGGCATGGCTGTTAAAGGGGCAAAATGAGGATCAGAGGTTATGTGTGGAACAATATCAGGCAACATCATGCAACGCCGTCATCTGATATGTCCTTGATAGCCTTGAGGCGATAAACATAGTGTGACGACAGCTCTGTCTGAAGTAAAAAATATTGACAAAATATTTTCATAAAACAGATGAGCTGGAGCAATGCATGCTCACTCTTCATGTAGTATTGTTTTTCTGTAATTTCAACGCAGGTTATATATTCCGCTGTTTTTATCGTCCCAATGTCTTGAATTATGCTCTTTTTGCGAACAGAATGATTCAGCTATCTCTGTAAGCGTACGATATGATTCCTCAGAATAGCCTTTATCATCGTTCAATACAGGCTTTTTCGAGAGCCAGAACAGGCTTTCCTGTGCGATGAAAAAGCCTTTTCCGTAATATAGGAAAACCTTTTTACAGACTTTGTATCTGCAATATGCTTATGTCCAATGGATTACGTTTTTGCTTCATTAGTCTGTGTACATGCCGGTGTTCGGTTGTCCGTTGTCTTTTGCACGATTCTCAGTCACTTGACGTTATCCGCATATTCCTCCTTATTCCACCATATTGCGCATGTTTGCGATTTGATTCCGGTACATGGGATTTATCATCTCTTTATATCCGATTTTGAAATTCGCTTCCTCTTGTTTTGTGTTTGTGCCGTCGCAGTTTGAATCAAGAACATTACCTGCGCTAATGCGCATTTATTACAGTCCGCCAAAAACTCTTTAATTCTTAATTTGTCATCATACCGCAAAAGTTGTCTTCTCACTTGTCTGCCGGTTCTCCACTTCTCTTCCGATATGCTGCCGCCATCTTTCCTTCCGCTCCTGTACGATGGTGTCCGCCATATCCATCGACAAAGACGCAAATCTATATGTATGATTGCGGCACGAAATACTAATGAAGTATGATGTCGTGATTTGGGTTAAATATAATTATGATTCAAGTTGAAAAACAAGTTTTGTGTCAGTCCGTGTCAATATAATGGCTTTGTGAAAAAGACAATAAAAAAACACTGAGCAGCTTGTTATCCTTGCTCAGTGTTTTGTGTAGTGGATAGGGGAATCGAACCCCTATGCCAAGATTGAGAATCTTGTATCCTAACCATTAGATGAATCCACCATGTGCGTGCATTATTAAGAATAATGCGGAAGCTGGGGGATTCGAACCCCCGGTACGTTAAACACGTACGGCAGTTTAGCAAACTGCTGGTTTCAGCCACTCACCCAAACTTCCATACCGGTTAATTTCGAATCACCGAAGCACTAACTCTTTAATGCGGTGCAAAGGTACGCATTTTTTTTAAACCTACAAATTTTTAGCTCACTTTTTTCATCCTGTACGTAAAAAATCACTCATTTTACAGGTTCTGTCTTCAAATTCTACTCATTTGCTTGTATATATTCCTATATATGTGTGTTTGCTTTCCAATCATCAATGTCAATATATTAATATGTATGTTCACCATTATTTGCATCAGAATGAATATTTATTATGTCTTGTTGTCATACAAACCGGTTTTCGTTTTTGTGAAAATTGTGGCGTACACCATCTATCAGAAGCGGAAAACAAGCCTACGTCAGCGACACGAGATGTCGGCGAAGAGTCAACAGGTATGTGAAAAAGAGACTTTGGCAGTGTGTTGACAGATTCGGATTTTAGTATGGATTTGGTATAATCAACAGAAAACACGTGTCTCGTGCGGTGTATTTAAGATATGTGGTTCATGTTTTGTTGTTGTGAGAATCGGATATATGGATTCTACCGCTTTTAAAAAGTTGTGCCTTTTCTTGAATACTACACCATATAAGTAGCTGTTCAAAATTAACCGATATTATACATCTTCTAAGATGTATATATCTCTTTGCCATCATATTGTACGTTCTTTGGATAAGGCAAGCTGCACTCAGCAAAGCAAGTGCAAGCTCGCTTTGCTCTCGATTGCATAGCCTTTAGGGCTTCATCCCAAAGTCTCATCGGTCGTGTAGCCCGCTACACTCAGTCTTCGGACTTTGAAATGCAGCTCCTGAATAACACACAATATGATTGCAATTAATTTAGAACATCTACTTATAAATAAGGGAATATTATAATTGTTGTTGATGTCTGTGAGGGGTCAGTTACGTTCATGCATCTTTCTCGGACATTTGCGTTCTTTTCACGATTTGGTTGTTTTAAACACATTATGATTAATCAGTATAGTTGCATATATGTAACTATAAGTTCCTTAGTAAGTTAATTATGTTAAAACAGATATAATATATTAACTTTAAATTGTTAATGGATTAAGGATTGATATATCTTTGCGAATATGAAAAAGAGTACGATTTGGATTATTGCAATCATAATGGGCTTCTCTTTTCTTGCGCTACTGTACATGCAGCTGAATTATATTCAGGAAATGGTGGACATGAAGAAAGAACAGTTTGACGAGTCTGTCAACAGAGCCCTATATCAGGCTTCAAGAAATCTGGAGCTCAATGAAACTCTCAGATACCTTGAAAAAGACGTGAACGAAACAGAACGACGTGCTTTCAGACGCGATTCTGTAGGAACACGTTCGTTGCGCCCCGATGGAACCATACAGCAGTCACATCAATATTATGTTACAGGAAAGGACGGTACAATATACTCTTCATTTGAGCTGAAGACCATAACCGTAAAACCGTCGCATATGCCTAAAGGCATGATACTGAACAGTGATAAAAGCACTCTCTCTGAAGCGACAAAATCGCTGCAGGAGATAGTAAAAAACAGGTATATATATCAAAAGGCACTGTTGGATGAGGTGGTTTATTCCATACTATATTCAGCATCGGAAAAGCCGCTCAACGAGCGCATCAATTTCAAACTGCTTGATCAGGATTTGAAGGCGGAACTGATGAATAACGGAATAAATATTCCATATCATTTCACTGTCTCCACGCAAGACGGAAGAGAGGTGTACCGTTGTCCTGATTATACTGACGAAGGTGAGGAATATTCTTATTCACAGCTATTGTTCAGAAATGACCCACAAGCCAAAATGGGCGTGGTGAAGATACATTTCCCTGATATGGATTCATATATATTCTCTTCTGTGAGATTCATGATTCCGTCAATTGCATTCACGATGGTGCTTATAATCACATTTATTTTCACCATAGTCATTATCTTCCGTCAGAAGAGATACACAGAGATAAAGAACGACTTCATAAACAACATGACGCATGAACTGAAGACTCCTATAGCCAGTATCTCTCTTGCCGCACAGATGCTTAACGACGAGTCTGTGACAAAGAGTCCTACAATGATGCAACATCTGGGAGGTGTGATAAACGATGAGTCAAAGCGTCTCAGGTTTCTTGTAGAGAAAGTGTTGCAGATGTCAATGTTCGACAGAAAGAAGGCGGTGTTCAAGAAAAAGAAACTCAATCTGAATGAAATGGTGGAGAACATTACGCATTCGTTCACGTTGAGAGTGGAACATACAGGCGGCAAGATATATACGGACATAAAGGCAGACCGCCCCGCAATATATGTTGATGAGGTGCACTTCCAGAATGTCATAAACAATCTGCTGGACAATGCGGTGAAATACCGCAAGCCTGACCAGCCGATAAACATATACATAAAAACATGGAACGATGATGAGCATCTGTATCTTTCAATAAAGGATACCGGCTTGGGACTGAAAAAGGAGAATCTGAAAAAGATATTCGATAAGTTCTACAGGGTTCACACAGGAAATGTGCACGATGTAAAGGGATTCGGCTTGGGTCTTGCCTATGTCAAGAAAATAGTGATGCTGCATAACGGTGACATCTCTGTAGACAGCGAATTTGGAAAAGGAACAAAATTCACAATTAAATTACCAATTATAAAAAGCTAAATATTATGGACGAGAAACTTAAAATCTTATTGTGCGAAGACGACGAAAATTTGGGTATGCTTCTTCGTGAGTACCTGCAGGCTAAAGGATATATGGCAGAGTTGTGCCCCGACGGTGAGGCAGGATATAAGGCCTTCATGAAAACAAAGTTTGATATATGTGTCCTTGACGTTATGATGCCTAAAAAAGACGGTTTCACCCTTGCGCAGGAGATTCGTCAGGCAAACGCTGAGATTCCAATCATCTTCCTTACAGCCAAAACACTTAAAGAAGACATCTTGGAAGGTTTCAAAATCGGTGCTGATGACTATATCTCAAAACCTTTCTCTATGGAGGAACTCGTATTCAGAATTGAGGCAATATTGCGCCGTGTGCGTGGAAAGAAAAACAAGGAAAGTACGATTTACCATATCGGACAGTTTACTTTCGACACACAAAAACAGTTGCTGACAATAGGAGAAAAGCAGACAAAGCTGACAACAAAGGAGAATGAGCTGCTTGCTTTGCTGTGCAGCCATGCAAATGAAATACTCCAGCGTGATTTCGCGTTAAAGACAATATGGATTGATGACAATTATTTCAATGCGCGGTCCATGGATGTCTATATAACAAAGTTGCGCAAGCATCTTAAGGATGATGACCAGATCGAGATTATAAACATTCACGGAAAAGGATATAAGCTTATCACTCCGGAAGAATAAAACCGGCAGCGCGGTGATTTACCGGGCATGTCATGCAGACTTCATCTGTATTCCGTGCTGCTGTCACACACAGATTGTTCCGATGTTTTATTGGAGATGGTAGCGTGTTGCATCATGATAAAGCTGGAAACATAATGGCGACAGTAGTGCGGAACAGGGATGAAGAGACGGTAGTCTGGTCAAAATACAGTTTTGGCAGTCTGATGTGATTGGCTTTTATTATTCTTTCTTCCAAACTGACATTTATCAGGTCTGCCGTAAGACTGTATATAAATATATAATGTTATTATTGGTGTCTGCTAAAACTGTCAGACCCAAAAAAAATTAAGGCTGAATTCCGGACAAGGAATTCAGCCTGTTTAGTTGCCTTTGTTTCTGTATAAATATAAATACATAAACTATAGCTTAGGCGCATTCAGATAATCGACTCTATAAAGATACCGCTGTTTTTTGTTTTAGCGGACACCAATAATCATTTATTTCTTATGTTTTCTTTTATCAGTCCGTGCCTGTATGCGTATAGTAGTTTTTCAAGGTCACGTATCTGTTTGTTCAGTTCTACACCAATATCGGTATCCGCAACCAACATCCTATGTGATGACATCTCTACAATCTGAGTTGTACCTTTTATGTCAGTACACTGTTGTATTGCATCAGTAGTGCTTGTAAATGGCTCGTGCTGCACCAGTTGGAAGCCACGGCTGTGATATATAAGTGTGTATCCGGCAATACCGGTTTCTTTGTGGTAAGCCTGTGCGAAGCCTCCGTCAATCACCATCAGCTTTCCATTGGCTTTTATCGGGGTCTCTCCGCTTCTGACGTGTACAGGCACATGTCCGTTTATTATATGACGGTTGTCTCCTTTTATGTTGAACGCATCCATAATCCGATCGACAACTTCTTCGTTGTCTCTGAATTTGAAATAATTGCCTTTTTCCTCATGGTGGGTTTCCTTGTCTTCAATAAAGTACCTTTCGAATGTCGCCATTTTCGACTTGTCGAAGAGTGGGCTTTCCGGACCGCACCAAAGATAAAGGAAGTAGTCTATGGCATATGCCTTATCGTCAGGAATGGAGTCTTCCTGAAATGCAGTTCTGATCATCATTCCTATATTATAGAACAGATCGCGTCCGGAAAATCTATATCCAGGTTTTATTTCCACTTCCTTTAGCGTTCCATTTTTATCAAGAGGAATGGAAGCATGAAATAATAAGTTGTTGTTGTAGACAGAATACATGCATCCGTGCTGCAACATAAGTCGTATGTGCTTGTGGAGTTTCTCACTGACCTGGAATGAATGGCATATCTTTTCCATCAGTGAAGCCTCTTCCTCTGTAAGCCTGTAAGGACACGACGGGTCTATTGTAGGGAAATGGTTGCTTTTCAGATTATATTCTTTGCCGTCTATAGTCACGGTTCCTTTCTCATAATTGATTTTTGAGAGAAGGATTCTATCCGACATGTTCCATTCCGGATGACGATTATATATGGCAGCCTCCTCTTTAAACTGGATTATTGTAATGGCTTTATGCATAAGAGCTGCAAGACGACGTGATTTGTCATCCATGCCTTTGGTGGTTCCATACAGCTTTGGTATAAATTCATCACATGGGTCGTCCTGATATGTGTCCATGGCAAATGTTGCTAACGGAAGCAGGTTTATGCCATATCCGTCTTCAAGGGTTGTCATGTTGGCATACCGTAACGAGAGTCTGATGACATTGCATATGCATGCCTTATTCCCGGCAAGTGCTCCCATCCAAAGGATGTCATGATTGCCCCACTGTATGTCCCAACTGTGATAAACTGAAAGATTGTCCATTATGATATGAGCTCCGGGACCGCGGTCGTAGATGTCTCCAAGGATATGCAGCTGGTCAATGGCAAGTCTTTGTATGACATTGGAGATTGCTATAATAAAGTCGTCGGCTCTGCCTGTGGATATGATTGTATCAATAATGACATTCACATATGCTGCTTTATCCACATCGTCTGTACGCTCGTGCAACAATTCTTGTATAATATAGCTGAAATCCGCAGGCAACGCCTTGCGAACTTTAGAACGTGTATATTTGCTGGACACAAGTCTGCATATGGACACAAGCTGGTGTATAGTTATGTGATACCAGTCGTTTATATCTCTTTCTGATGCTTTTATTAACTCTAATTTCTGGTCGGGATAGTAGATTAAAGTACACAGTTCCCGTTTGTCAGACTCTCGCATTGTGTTTCCGAATATCTCATTGACTTTGCGTTGGATATTTCCGGATGCGTTCTTTAATACGTGAAGAAATGCCTCGTGCTCACCGTGTATGTCTGCCATAAAGTGTTCGGTGCCTTTGGGTAAATGAAGTATAGCCTGCAGGTTTATTATCTCAGTGCTTGCCTCAGAAATATTAGGGAATGACTGTGATAGCAGTTGCAGATACTTCATGTCATATGAATGCATATATTGTTCGGTTTCCATAATATTATTCAACTTTGTATTATTCTATTTAATATTGTTTCTGATAATCTGTTGTTTGCACTTTGTATCGGCATAAAGCCTTCCGTGAGACTCGCTTTCTCGTGCATGACGTACAATAATGAAGAAACAAAATCATATATCTCAAGCTTTTTTATCAGTTTCTCCATTTCGTCTTCGTCGTATTGCTGTGTTGTCATCATGGATGCGGTGTCCTTAAGAGTCTCTATCGGTATATATCCTTTGTTTAAAAGGTATCTTATATATAGAAACCTTGAGCATATTGCGGATATATTATCTTCTTTTGAATACAGTACCTTTATTTTGTTTTTTATTCTCTCCTTTTTCCATGTATCATGATTACTTATAACGCTATTGTACATTTCTGTCATTTGCAATATCATTTTATTTATGTCAGTCGTTGTGGAGACAGAAGGGTTTGAGATAAAATATATTTTATTGTGAGGGCATAAGGACTGCGTCATTTCCTTTTCCAGCGGACCGAATACATGGACGGCAGATACATATCGGACAATCTTTTTTATCATTATCTTCTGATGTTGTCGTGTTTTGCTTGAAAAGAAACTGAGTCCTGCATGTGACGTGAAGATTACAGGAGTTTCGCTATGAATGATCTTTTTTATCTGTCTTATTGTATGGATATCCCAATCTCCGCATATATGAACAAGATCAGGTGCTTTGTCTACCATCTCTATATTGTCATATTTACATATGTGTTCTTCCAATAATGTCATGAAGCGGACATTGACATCATTTGTATCATACCGGCATGAAACGATGTATTGTATTCTCATATCTTATGAGTTGTGAAATCATTTTTGTCTGACCTTAAATATTTAAATCGGAAAATAAGATCATTAATGAATGTTGAAAGTTCATATGGTATAACCTTTATCCATGCGATATTCTCCCCATATTGCCTGAATGCTTTCCTGGCAATAATTGTGCGTAGTGTCAGAGTCAGTATTAATGCGAATATTGAGGTTGACAGTAGAATGTAATTAATATGAGTCGCAGAATATATCATCATTGTTATTATTGCAATATAATTGATATACATCGTGAATACATCTACATCATATAAAAGTTTATGCGGTATTGTCCGACGAAGTACTTTATTCATATAATATAATGATATGTTGTCTTTGTTCCATTCTTTTTTTGTCGGTTCTTTTTCTCGAATGAAAGAATCTGGCGATATTTCTACTTCTGTATTGCCATTTACTGCATATTTATTTATAATGAAGTCGAACTCTCCATGTACAAGTTGTAGATTCCCACGGTACCCATCTCCGTCTATAAATGTAGATTTACGGAATGCTATGTTCGAACTGCCTGAACGGTAGGCGGTATTATGTATAGCCGTATGTAATAAATACGATAATGTTCGAAGTCTTATAAAACGGTAATACGGTTTTGTATTTTGCTCATAGTTAGCGTATCCTATTATGAGCGATGTCTCTTTTTTGAAATGTCTTGACAGTGCTGACAACCAGTTTTCGGAGGCAGGGATGTCGTTGGATTTTATTATTGTTATCCATTCGTTGTGGGCAGCCTTTACTCCTAATGATATTGCAAGTTTCTGTCTGCTCATAAATAATGGTTTTGACGGAACAAATGTTACATATATGCGTTTGTCTTTTAGATAAGGGCTCAGTGTGTTTTCCGCAATAATATCTCCTTTTTCTATAATTACAATTATTTCAAAGTCTTGATTGTATTTTTGATTAAGAACTGCAGAAATACAATTCTGCAGTTCTTGGGTATCATCGTATGCCAGCAGGAGTACAGACACCTTGGGCTTTGTTTCATTGTCGTCGTTATCGTTTATTTTACTTTTATTACGAAAATCGTTTCTTATTCTGAAGAAAGGATTCAGGATAGGTGTGACTAATGATAATAAAACAAGCAATGCTCCGACTGTTATAGAAAAAGTATCAAATATCATAATTCTTCTGTTATGTATCCTTTGGGAAGTTCTCTACAATTGTATTGGCTTGCCATAACCTCACCATAAGCTCCGGCAGAACGTATAGCTATGATATCTCCGCGATGACATTTGTTAATCTCAATGGATTTGGCAAATACGTCGCTGGATTCACATATCGGTCCGACAATATCGTATGTTTCAACTTCTTCATTACTGCTGATATTTTCTATCTTATGATACGCATGATATAGTGCGGGGCGAATGAGATCTGTCATTCCTGCATCTACTATTGCAAATTTTTTATAAGAGCCGTTCTTAACATAAAGTAGGCGTGTGATAAGTGTTCCGCATTGCCCTACGACAGAGCGTCCCAATTCAAAGTGAACTTTTTGATCCGGGAGTATCCGCAGATGTTTCGCATACGTGGAGAAATAACCGGCGAAATCCGGGATGGGTTCTATGTCCGGATGTTCATAATTAATCCCAAGACCGCCTCCCACATTTATATTAGGCAGTACAATTCCATGCTGCTTCAGTCTGCTTTGGAGATCGTTTATTCTATTGCTTAAAGCTTTAAAATCATCCATATCCAGGATTTGTGATCCAATGTGAAAATGCAGTCCGATAACGGAAATGTTTTTTAATCTTGTTGATATTTCTATTGTCTTTTCAAGATCGTCCATTGCTATACCAAACTTGTTTTCTGCAAGTCCGGTCGTTATGTTGGCGTGAGTGTGGGCTCCGATATTCGGATTTATGCGGAAAGCGACATTTGCGACTTTATTGCGTTGTGACGCGAGAGTATTGATAACTTCAAGTTCGGCGGTGCTTTCAACATTAAAGCAAAAAATGTTGTTGTCCAATCCAAGATTTATTTCCCAATCGCTTTTACCGACACCGGCATACACAATTTTTGAGGGAGGAAATCCCGCATCAATCGCTGCTTGTATCTCTCCACCGCTTACACAGTCAGCCCCAAAGCCATATTGGCTGATTATCTTTAATATCTTTGGATTGGAATTTGCTTTTATCGCATAATGTATACAATAGTTTTTATATTTTGTTGTCTCTTTATAAATTATATTCAGTGTATCACGCAATAATCCGCTGTCATAATAATAAAATGGTGTTTTTATATTATGAAATTTATTTATAGGAAAATTGGTTTTCATTTTTAATTTATTTATTAAACAATACGTCACTCAAGCTTTGCAGTGCCCGTTTTTTATCAGAAGCCTTGATTAAGAACGAAATATTATAATTGGAGCCTCCGTATGATATCATGCGGATTGGAATGTCTTTCATTGCGTCAAGAACTAATGTCTCAAAACCAATATTGCTCCACTCCAAATCTCCGACAACGCATACAATGCACATGTCTGTGTCAACTGTAACCGTGCCATATTTTTTCAGTTCATCGACAATCTCATTTAAGTGTGTGCAATTATCTATGCTCATGGATACTCCAACTTCACTTGTAGTAATCATGTCGATAGGTGTTTGATAGCTCTCGAAAATCTCAAATATTTTGCGCAAGAAGCCAGTCGCGAATAGCATTCTGCTGGACTTTATCTTGATTGCAGTGATTTTATCTTTTGCCGCTACCGCCTTGATTTTGCCTTTTATGAGCACATTATCTATAATGGTTCCTTCTGCGGCAGGATCCATGGTGTTTTTCAGCCTTACAGGTATTCCCGCATATTTTGCCGGTTGTACGCATGTGGGATGAAGTATTTTAGCACCAAAATAGGCTAATTCCGCAGCTTCTTCAAAATTCAGCTGGTGTATGGCGTCTGTTTTCTCAACAAATCTTGGATCGTTATTGTGCATACCATCAATATCAGTCCATATTTGTATTTCATCTGCGGGAAGGGCCGCTCCGATTAATGAAGCGGTAAAGTCGCTTCCTCCTCTCTGTAGATTATCAACTTCACCGTATGCGTTTCTGCAAATGAACCCTTGGGTAATATAAACATCATACCCCTGGTTTTCTTTCATGACAACGGACAGTTTTTCCTTAAGATAATGCAAGTCCGGTTCTGCATTCTTGTCTGTCCGCATGAAATCCAGTGCGGATAAAAGTGTTGCCTTTATTCCGTTTTCCAATAAATAATAAGTCATCATGTTGGTGCTTATTATCTCACCTTGGGCTATAATGTTTTTCTCCTCAAAACTTGTAAACAAATCTTTTGTGAAAGAACGTAAGTAGTTGAATTCATTGCGTATGAACTCATGTGCTTTTGTTTTATATTCATCAGTAGAGTACAGTTCCTCTACGTGTTGTTTATATTTCCTTTCAAGATTGTTTATAACCTCATTTGCTCCGTCTGTATTTTTCTTATATAAGTAATTTGATATTTCTATAAGTGAATTAGTCGTTCCTGACATAGCAGACAATACTATAAATACAGGATGTTCCGTGTCAGACGCAACCATTGAAGCAACGGCCTTCATTCTTTCCGGGGAACCAACAGATGTCCCGCCAAATTTCATTACCTTCATATTCGTATCTTTTTATATTTAATTTCTATTATTGTGTGAATGTATTGGATATTATACTTTCTGAGCGTTATAATACTCATTTGTTATGTTAGTCAAAGAACCATCCTCGCATTTATAAATAATACCAGGATATTTTTTCAGCATGGATATGTTGTGTGTCGACATAATGACAGATGTTCCTGATTCTGTAATCTTTCTCAATAATTCGACAATGTTATTTGCTGTCTCCGGATCAAGATTACCAGTCGGTTCATCTGCAATTATTATTTTCGGTGTATTAAGTACTGCTCTTGCAATTGCAATACGTTGCTGTTCGCCTCCGGAAAGTTCATGCGGATATTTGTCTTTTTTATCTGACATACCGACGTCAGAAAGAACTTGTTCTATTCTATTATTAATATCTTTATTCGATTTCCATCCTGTCGAATGTAGGATGAACTGTAGGTTTTTGAATACACTTCTGTCATGCAGCAGTTGGAAGTCCTGGAATATAATCCCCATTTCCTTTCTTAGAGCAGGGATATCACGGCGTTTCAATGTTAATAAATCACGCCCAAGAACTTCTGCTTTCTGAGCTTCTTGTTTCGGTATGTCCAGTTCACAATACATTGTTTTCAGTAATGAACTTTTTCCTGAGCCTACTTTACCTATAATATATATAAATTGGTCGGTGTCGACAGAAAACTCCACATCTTTCAGTATCGGTTCACCGCCTTGATATATATTTACTTTTTGATAATCAACTAACATAATCAATTATATATTAATGTTTATGCCATGATGGGCTGTGTCTTGTTTCCAACTCTCTGATTACATCGTTTATACTAAGTCCTTTGCTTGTTAAAAGAACTATCATATGATATATTAAATCAGAGCATTCATAAACTAAACGTTCATTTGTACCGTTTGTTGCTTCTATGACGGCTTCTACAGCCTCTTCTCCCACTTTCTGTGCCATACGGTTGACGCCTTCCTTGAATAAGGATGTTGTGTAGGAGCCTTCCGGCATTTCCTTGTATCTTGTCGATATAAAGTCTTGTAGTTCAGACAAGAACGAAGTACCGTTGTCTTTGTTTGATTCTTTCCAACACGTGTCGCTTCCTGTATGGCATACCGGTCCTGTAGGATGTGCTTTTACCAATAAAGTATCATTATCACAATCTATATTTATGCTGACAAGTTCCAGAGTATTGCCTGAAGTCTCTCCTTTGGTCCACAGACAATTTCTTGACCTGCTCCAAAATGTGACCTTCTTTGTCTCTATAGTCTTATTATATGCTGCATCGTTCATGTAACCTAACATGAGTACATTTTTTGTCTTGGCATCTTGTATGATTGCAGGAACGAGACCTCCCATTTTTTCAAAGTCTATTTTCATATATTTTCTATTTGTATTTTATATCCTTACCTTTATGTGATTGTCAGAAAGATATTGTTTCAATTCTTTAATTTTGATTTCTCCAAAGTGAAAGACGCTGGCTGCGAGCGCTGCGTCAGCCTTCCCTATATTGAATACATCAACGAAGTCTTCTTTTTTACCCGCTCCACCGCTTGCAATTATCGGTATCTTGAGGTGTTCAGCCAGTTCTGCCAAGGTCTCGTTTGCATATCCGTTTTTTACTCCGTCATGATTCATACTTGTAAATAGAATTTCTCCCGCTCCACGGCTTTCTGCTTCTTTAGCCCAGTCCAACAACTTAAATGCCGTTTTCTCCCGTCCTCCTTTGATATAGCAAAACCAGTCTGTGCCGTCGAACTGTGCGTCAATGGCACATATGCAAACTTGAGAGCCGAATGCATTGGTTATTCTGTCTATGATTTCTGGGTTTTTGATAGCAGCCGAATTGATGCTTACTTTATCGGCTCCGGCTCCTAACAGTCTTTCTATATCCTCGAATGAATCGATGCCTCCGCCCACGGCGAAAGGGATGTTTATTTCAGATGCTATCTTAGAGACAAGTTTTGTAAAAGTCTTCCGTCCCTCTACTGTTGCTGTTATATCCAAGAACACCAGTTCGTCAGCACCTTCCTCATTGTATCGTTTTGCAAGCTGCACAGGGTCTCCGGCTTGCTGCAGATTCTGAAAGTTAACACCTTTTACGGTGTTGCCGTCCTTTATGTCAAGACACGGTATGATTCTTTTTGCCAGTCCGTTACACATGCTCCATCAATGTATTTATGTTTATTCTGTGCTCGTAATATGCTTTCCCGAACACTACAGCACTTACACCTAATCTGTCAAGTTGCATGATATCCTCATTAGAGGATACTCCGCCGCTTGCAATCAAATTTATTCCCGGAAATCTCTTTAATATTTCTCCGTATAGATCATATGCTGGACCGGACAATGTCCCGTCTTTTGTTATGTCCGTACATAGTATGTTCCTTACTCCATGATTGATATACAGTCTTAAAAAGGAATATATATTTTCATTTGTCTCCTCTTTCCATCCGTTCACCGCAATATTATCGTTTTTGATGTCAGCTCCTAAGATAATTCTTTCTGCGCCATATTCCTGTAACCATTTATAAAAAAGAGACGGCTCTTTTACGGCAACGCTTCCGATTGTCGCCATGTTTGCCCCGTTCTCAAAAACAGCTTTTATGTCATCATCCGATTTTATGCCTCCGCCGAAATCAATGCACAATTTTGTTTTTGCGCTTATTTCTCTCAATACGTGAATGTTTGTCACGTGACTTGATTTTGCACCGTCAAGATCAACCAGATGGAGGTGTGTCAGTCCCATCTGTTCGAATTCTTTTGCGGCATCAACCGGATTCTCGCGGTATATTGTTTTCTCGTTATAATCGCCTTTTGTAAGGCGCACGCATTTGCCGTCTATAATATCAATCGCAGGAATTAATCTTATCATAGGCTAAGAAAATTATTAAGAATTTTTTCTCCGACATCTCCGCTCTTTTCGGGATGGAACTGCACGGCATAAAAATTTTTGTAATTTAATGCCGCGGAGTACGGTAATATATAGTCTGTATCTGCAATTGTATAGGCAGATAGCGGAGCATAGTAGCTGTGTATGAAGTAGACGAATTCTTTCCTGACAATATCTTTGAATAGCGGTGATTTTAAATTTGATATTTCGTTCCACCCTACAGCAGGTATCTTATCCTGATTTGACCGCGCGATAAAGCGTTTTATGTCTACGTGGAATATATCAAGACAATTGGTGTCTCCTTCCTCTGAATGACGGCACATCAACTGCATTCCTATGCATATGCCAAGTACCGGCTGACGCAGATTGCATATTACTTCATTCAAATTATGGGAATAAAGATACTGCATGACAGATTTTGCCTCGCCTTGCCCCGGAAGTATCACCTTGTCTGCGGTCATCACTTCATTCACGTCATCCGTTACCACAGGTTCTACTCCTAATCTTTTCAGTGAATTGATAACGGAATAAATGTTGCCGGCTTTATATTTTAAAATTGCAATTTTCATTAATTAACTGGATTATCTGTTGCTGGACAAAATCATGCCTTATTGTATAGCGTTTTTTTACTTCACGCAACCAACAAGAGATCCTATTTTTGCAAAATTACAAATTTTCTTTTATAAAGCTTACGTCTGACTATAAAATTATATAAATTATGGATGTCTAGTTATAATATCAAACTTATTCAGATTCTTCTTCCGGCGTGTGCAGGATTATGCTTGTGGCACCTATGGTGAACAGCGAGCCGTTTCCGATTATTCTGCATTCCCTGTTTCGCAGGATGTCATTGTCCACGAATGTCCCTGTGTTGCTCGGTCCGTCCTTCAATATGTATTTCAGTGTTCCATTATTGTTTTTCTTCACGGTAATCGAGCAGTGGGTCATGTCTATGCTGGGGTCGTTTGTCTCTATGGGGCAGTTTATGTCATTCCCTTTCATGTGACGCCCGATGACGTTCTCGCCTAAACTTAACGGTATGATTTGTTTGTAGTGGAAAACATTCTCAATTACTACAATATATCCGTATTCATTGTTTTCTTCCTTTTCGGACAGGTCTTCTTTGCGCTGTATGTTGTTCAATTTTGATACACCCATTCTGATGCTAAACTGCTTTCCGCAGTCAGGACATTCAAATACAAGATTCTGACCATTATTATATCTGGTCTCATCAAAAATGATATATCTCTCACATTTAGGACAGCGTACTCTCTTCATTATTTTTCTGTTATGCTTGTAATCCAGGCGTCTGAAAAGTCTATGTCGGTATTCAGCATGTTAAGAATTCTGTTGGCGTCTTTTCGTGTCGCGAATTTGTCATATATTACTTTGGAGCCGCTGGATGTGGTGTAAACTTCAGCTTTTTCAAATCCTTTCTTGTGCAGAAGCCTTACATAGGCTTCCGCGTTTTTCTTCGAAACCTTACTTGCAAGCACAATGCTGAAATAAGTGCTGCCAGTTTTGTTTGAATCCGAGATGGCTGTGGCTTTACAATCCTTTTTAATGCCGTCTGCACATTTTGCCGGTTCTTTTGCCGGTTTGAATTTCGGTGTGCCCAAAGTGATGTCTTTAGGCATTATGTTCAAAAGCATGTTTGTGTCTATCCTGCTTTTGGTTATGCCTGATGTGCTGTTTTCTCCTACGGGTGAGGGTATGAGGAAAAACAGCACGAAGATGATGCATGCGGCGGCAATTTCCTTTATTGACGCAATCGGGATATTCAGCGTTATGGTCTTTTCTTTTGAAATCTTTTTGCCTTTTTCTTCTGATTCAGGAGCAACCGCAATTGTCTTTATCTCGCTCTCTGCGTGGCTTATGCTGTCTTTGTGTCTTTTTTCAACAGTGTTTTTGTGACTGTTGCTGATAATGTCAGCCGAAAATGTACTCAGGCCATAGTAGTCCGGGGTAAGGATCCCTGCCTCGCATGGCTTGAAATCATAGCTGCCGTCATCTTGTATGTATATCACTCCAAGACCATACAACTCATACTCGCCATTCTTTGCGAGAATGCCTTTCAGCCGCGTCACGTCGTTCTCTATGCGCGTGAGTGCCTCCGGATAGCTTATATCGTATACCTCAACGTATGATTGAACAAGCAGCGAGTCGTTTATTTTCAGTTGAGGATTAAATCCGAGCGTTCTTAACGGGGGATAGAATGTCTTCGCGTCATGATCATATATAGAATCTATATGATGAGTCATGAAGCCTCCGAAATCCGGTACGATTACACAATCGTTGGTGAGTAATAGTTTTGTAATATGTCTTTCTAATTCAATCACGAGTGCAAATTTAAATAAAACGGATGACTTTTCCAACTAAATAATTCAAAAAAATCAGCTTGGTAATTAAATAGTATTTTTTGTTTTGGTAATCGGCATAAATGTATTATCTTTGCGTTTGTAGGACAGATATGTCCTTTTATTATGAAGATAATTTCATCATATTTTGAAGATAAAATATCTATATGGAATACATAAAAACCTGTATTGACGGAGTTTGGATTATCGAACCGAAAGTATTTAACGATGCCCGCGGATATTTCTTTGAGGCATGGAAGAAAGATGAGTTCGAGGAACATGTAGGAAAGGTTTCTTTCGTGCAGGATAATGAATCCAAATCAAGTTATGGCGTATTGCGCGGCCTTCATTATCAGAAAGGAGACTTCTCACAGGCGAAGCTGGTGCGCGTAATAAAAGGACGGGTGGTGGATGTCGCTGTGGACATACGTAAATCGTCTGCCACATTCGGAAAATATGTCATGGTGGAGCTAAGCGGGGAAAACAAACGCCAGCTGTTTATTCCGCGCGGTTTCGCGCATGGCTTTCTTGTGCTTAGCGATGAGGCTGTTTTCACATATAAGGTTGACAACGTATATGCTCCTCAGCATGAGGCGAGCATAAGATGGAATGACGAAACCATAGATATAAAATGGCCTATAGACATTAATGATATAAAGACGAGCGAGAAGGACCTTAACGGCAAGTCGCTTGGCGAGGCTGATTTGTTCGACTGATGCAAATTAGTTTGTAAGAAGACCACTGATTAGTGATTGTATGATGAGACATTATGCATTATCCGCTTTTATTCTAATATGTGTCTCGTTTCTGTGTGGCTGTTCAAAGGGCAAGAAGACAGAGACGGTCGAGGAAGATGCCTTGGCAAAAAAAGAATTGCAGGGCATCTGGATAAATGAGGACGATGAGGACGTTGCCTTCAGAATAAAAGGTGACACCGTTTATTTCCCCGACACAATCAGTGTACCTGTATATTTCCGAATAGAAAGAGACTCGTTTGTCCTGTATGGGGCAAACAAGACAAAATATCCCGTAATCAAAAGGACACCTCATCTCTTCGAGTTTGTCAGTCAGAACGGCGAGCATATGAGGCTTGTCAAAAGCAGCGATTCCAGTTATCTCAAACTGTTTAATAAGACATCGATAGTCTCCGTCAACCAGAACAGGCTGATAAAAAAGGATACTGTCGTATATTATAATGATAAGAAGTATCATTGTTATGTTCAGATAAACCCCACAACATACAAGGTTCCAAAGGCGGCATACAACGACGATGGGGTGGAGGTGTACACCAACTACTATGACAACATAATCCATTTCAGCCTTTTCTGTGGTGCCGAAAGGGTTTATTCAAGCAACATAACAAAGGATGATTTCTCTGCGCAGGTGTCATCCCAATATCTCAGGCAGTCTGTCTTCAGCGATATGGTGTATTACAAGATTGACGATGAGGGCGTGCATTATTTCGCAGTGCTGGGAATACCCAATTCTTCAAGCAGCTTTATGGTTGAGATGATATTCTCGTTCGACGGTAAGCTTATAAAGCGTATAAAGGGCGATTAGAATCTGTTCATTGACATCACTGACTTGGCGTAATCGTGTCAGTTTATCACAATCTGTCTGTATCCCACAAGCCTGTCTGTCCTGTCTCCGGCTGCCCTGTAATACACCAGACACTGGTATTTGTTTTCGGTATAGCAGAAATTGCCTTCGCTTTGAAGTGGCTTGAGACTGCCGTCGTCTGTTCTTATAAGATATTGATATGAGTAATATCCCTGTTTAAGCATAATCACATTTTCGTATAATCCGCTTTCCGGGTTATAGCTCATGCGGTATTCCGGTGTGAGACTGCCGTTTGTCCATACACCGTTTATAAATATGTCGTTGTCGGTAGTTGCTGTTTTAAGAGCAAAGTGGACATATACATATTCTGACATGCAGTCGTTCTCTATGTTGTCACTGTTTCTTATGTAGAAAGCTCCGTTTGCGTCTTCATCATACACATAGCTGTTGCGCGGCTCGTCAGTCCACACATAGGCGTGATAATCCCTGCCGTCCCACTTCACTGACTCAAGTCCCATGGTTGTGTGCGAAACGTCGAGTGTCTCAAATTTCCTGTATTCGTTTCCTCCGTCAAATATCAGCTGTCTGTTGTGAGTCCATTGCAGACCGTCTGGCATGATGTATTGCGGCTCGGCATTTACAACGGCATTGTCCCATCTTCCGTTCTGCATGACCACAGTCTTTATTTCCTGTCCGGGATTGTTCACTTTAAGTCCTGCATAGTTTATCTTCATTCCTATCTGCTGATGCGCCCCGTTCGTGTCAATATCGGTATTGGTGGTCGCTTCCAGTTGTATGCCTGCACGTTGCTCTGCTACCATGAAGCATGCTGTGGCTACCTCCTCAGACGTGTTGTCGTCATATATTGTCACGCGATAGTTGCCGCTCATTTTGATGTTGCATCTTTCATTCGGTATCCTCAGTCTGTAATGTGTATAAAGGACATTGGTGTTTAGTGATTTCCTGACATCGTCGATGGTATTCCCGTCTGTGAATCCTTCACAGTAATCGCTTGTGAACAGTGCGTCAGATGTTGTCCAGTCAGCTTCGCAGTGCTCAATCCTGTAGGCATACCTGTGATATTCATGCGTCATGTCGTCAAACGAAATGGTGATGGGTTCGTCAACTCCGAGTATCATTACCGGTGGCGACAGCCAGTCGTCTCCGGCTACAACCTGCAGTGAGGCTATCCTGTCCGACTTTATTTCGTTGTTCTGTCCGTTAGCTGTCAGTGTGCAAACAGACAGCATTACGGCAGCCATAAGATTGCGTGTATTTGTTATCATCTTTATATGTTTTACAGATCTACGGAAACTCGGAAATTTATCTGCCTGCCGGTCAGATAGTTAGGCACGGCATATTGCTGGTTTGTTACGTCAGTAATCCAGTAATAAGAGTTCACGTTGTTTATTCCGAAAAGATTCAGACATTCCAGTCCGAGCCACACATTCTTGAAGAACCGCCCGTTCTGCCTGTTCTCGTTGTTAACCAGACGGTAGTTCAGTCCGATGTCCGCGCGTTTGTATGCCGGAGCCCTGAATACGTTGCTCTCAAGCTCCTGATGCGGTGCCGAGAACGGGAGACCGTCGGCATAGGCAAGTTTGAGAAACATTCTCCACCTCTCTGTTCCAGGGAAATAGTCCGTGAAGTAAAGGCTCACGGCATATCTCTGGTCTGTTGGCAGAGGTATGTTCTTCCCGTTCAGTTTCATGTTTGTGTCCATGAGTGACAGGCTTATCCACGAGTCGTATCCCGGAACGAACTCTCCGTAAAGCTTCATGTCGAGTCCGGCGGCATGTCCGCTGCACTCGTTATTTCCGTAATAGACAACCTTCACATTGTTTACACTGTAAGGCACAAGGTCGCTCAAAGCCTTATAGTAAGCCTCAGCGGTGAATTTGTATGGACGCTTGCTTATTTTGAAACGATAGTCCATGCCTGCTATGAAGTGTATGGAACGCTGGCTTTTTGTCTTTTTGTTGAGTGTGGCGTATGTCACTCCGTCAATTGCTGTTGTGTCACGTATTTCCTTATAGAAAGGTGCCTGATAGTAAAGACCGGTGGCGAATCTCATCGTTACGTTATGGTTGAAGGCAGGTATGACTCCGAGCGACATCCTCGGACTCACCGTTGTCTCACCGTTGAAGCTCCAGTGACTGAGCCTTACTCCATAGTTAAGGGTAAAAAGCGTATGCTCTCCCGGACTTGTGAATCTGTAAGTGTCCTGGGCGTAAGCCTCAATGCGGTTGGCTTTCAGTGTGTTCCGCGCACGCATTGAGTATATCATGTGGAGGCTTTCGCCGGTGTGGGGTATGCTGTATCCGCTCGAGTCCCGCATTTCATATTCAACCGAATTCTCTTTTATACGCTCGCTTTTGAATGTTAAAGCCGTCTCTATGGTATGCTTTTTGGTTTTTGTCTTCAGCAGAAGCTTCACGCTCTGCACGTTTGCCTTCATGTAGTTTCGGGCATGCTGGAAGTAGGTTCCCACTCCAAGGTTCTCGCTCGTCTCTGTCTGTGTGAGCCAGTACTGCCCTTGTATGTCATAAGTTTCCTGTTCTTTTGTGTGGAATGCCGAGGCGATGAGCGACAGAGATGTGTTTTTCCCGAAATTGCGCGTTATGTCGAGAGAACCGAAATAAGTGCGGAATACGTCCTTCTCCTGCCCGTCGAAGTATACTCTGAACGATTTCACGTCTTCCATAGTGCCGAAACTTGTCTCGCGGTCTTCAGGATAGAAGTTGTAGTGATTGTCTGATATGTTACCCAGAAAACTTATTCTCCACCTGTCGTTGGGCGTATAGTTGAGGAACGCCTGATAGTCGATGAAGTTCGGGCGGTATTCTCCTTTTGTGTCCATTGTGCCCAACAGATATTGGGTTGTCTTATATCTTATGCCGTTGCTTATCGAGAATTTTTTGTTCCCATAGCCCACATATGCGCTCGCTCCGAGCAGACTTGCCGTGGCGGATGCTTCCAGCTTTTTTGGAAATCTGTATGTAATGTCAAGTGCCGACGACATCTTGTCGCCATATTTGGCTTCGAATCCTCCGGTGGAGAAGCCTATTTTCTCAACCATGTCAGGATTGATGATAGACAATCCTTCCTGCTGTCCGCTTCTTACCAGCAGAGGACGGTATATCTCTATATTGTTGATATATACGCTGTTCTCGTCGAACGACCCTCCGCGCACGTTATATTGTGAGGACAGCTCATTGTGTGTTGACACTCCTGCCTGTCCCTGTATGAGTTCCTCTACGGCATTTCCTGTTGTTGAAGGCATGTGCCGGAGGTCTTCTTTGTTGATGTCCTGTGTCTGTCCGGTCTGTTGTTTTGTTCCCGTCACAACAACGTCCGAGAGCACGTTGTTGCTGTAGAGTACAACCTGAAGGGTCTGCTTGCCGCGCGGGTTGCGCAGCACACGTGTCTTTGTCTTGTATCCTACCATCGAGAAACGTACGACTACCGAGTCGGCGGACTGCAAGGTCATGCTGAATTCGCCTTTTAGCGATGTCATCGTTACCTTGCCCTGTTGGAGGCACGACACAGACGCAAGCTCGATAGGGTTCATCTGTTCGTCGGTCACCCTTCCTTGGAGAACAAACGATTGGGAATGAGCCGCAACGGCGCAAAGCAGCAGTATATATATAAAGAGTACTGTCTTTTTCATATTGAATATAACGTTCTTCTTCCGTCATTATTGTATATTACGGCTAATATGTTTTATTTACGGCTTTGGAGCGGGTAAGTGTCGCTTTAGCGCAATGGCTGTAAACTGTTTTCCGGCAGGTCGTTACGCCATACAACCTGCGTTTTGTGATTACCGCGTATTGTGCCGGCATGCGTGCACTGTCCTTCTTACGGCTACATTGTCTTGTATGATAATAACATGCAGGGATGCTTTCGCGTTAAGCTTTTTAACTTAAAAAGAACCCCTGTTTAACATATGTAGACAAGCCGCTTCTGTAATGCGATACGCCGGAAAAAGTCGTGTCAGGATGTCGTTAAGGTTCTTGCAGACAGCTGTCCTTGCATGTGGATTCGGCGGAAGAGGCTTTATCGCGCTCCCGTAAAGGCATTCTGACTCTACGGAACAGTGCGTTACGCAGTACGGAACAGTATCTTTCGCCCGACGGAAAAGCCCGTTTCGGAGAGCGGATGAAACATGATTATGCCGTCGTTTTGCGCAAATGACTGATATACATACGGTTGTCTGACATCTCCATTTTCGGCGTATTTTGATTCAAAACCGATGTCGTCGCAGAATAATCCGAATATGATGACATATGCGCAGGCATGTGGCTGATTATGATTGATTATATTCAATTAAGCTGACTCTTGTTGTTCCCCTGTTAATGCCGTGTCTTGTTGTCGGTCATCAGCGGCTCTTCAACCAAACTCGGTCGTCAGACTTCATTCCTATCTCATGCTGCTGCCGGATATGGTGCCTTACGTTTTAGTAAAAGACCTCGTGCATGCTGCGTAGGGAAAAAGGGGAGACAAGGCGGTCGCAGCAGAGCGAAGGAGGAATGGGCAACCGTCATTCAATGGTAAATCTGCGACAAGTGTTCCAGCCTCCGATTCGGGTTGAAGGTTTCAGAATGTTATAATATATTTACAGCATCTTTCATACCGTAATCTTTCCATCCTATTTTTTGGCTGTAAAATATATTTTTTTTACCTTTGCAGCCATATATTAAATTACAAAAAAGAAGACATGGTAAAGAAGTTCACAGAGCATAACGGGCTCAATTTGACGGCAACTAATGACGAGGTGCTGGCAGAGTGGAATAAGAAAGATATTTTCCATAAATCGATAGACGAACGTGAGGGATGTCCTCAGTTTGTTTTCTTTGAGGGTCCGCCTTCGGCAAACGGTCACCCGGGAATCCATCATGTCCTTGCAAGAAGCATAAAAGATACATTCAACAGATATAAGACGATGAAGGGCTTCCAGGTTCATCGTAAGGCAGGATGGGACACACACGGACTTCCTGTGGAACTTGGAGTGGAGAAGGAACTCGGAATCACAAAGGCGGATATAGACAACAAGGATTCCGAAAAGTACATCTCCGTGCGCGACTATAACAACAAGTGCCGCGAGAACGTGATGAAATTCACGGCGGAGTGGCGCTCGCTCACGGAGAAAATGGGATATTTCGTCGATCTCGACAATCCTTACATCACATACGACAACAAATATATCGAGACGTTGTGGTGGCTGCTTAAGCAACTCTACAACAAAGACCTGTTGTACAAAGGATACACAATACAGCCTTACAGCCCTGCCGCAGGAACCGGACTCAGCTCTCATGAGCTTAACCAGCCTGGGTGTTACAGGGACGTGAAGGACACCACTGTTACGGCACAGTTTAAGATAAAGAATCCGCGTCAGGAGATGACCGGATGGGGAGAGGCTTATTTCCTTGCATGGACAACAACCCCATGGACGCTTGCGGCAAACTCCGCTCTTTGCGTGGGACCTAAAATCAATTATGTGGCAGTGCGCACCTACAATCCTTACACGGGTGAGGCTGAGACGGTGGTGCTTGCCGAGGAAAGGCTTTCGGCTTACTTCAGCGAGGCTGGTCGTGATGCCGACCTTGAGTCATACAGTAAGGGTGACAAGGTTATTCCGTGGAAAGTCGTGGGACGTTATCTCGGTCCTGAACTCGTCGGGATGGAGTATGAGCAGCTCCTTCCGTTCATATCTCCGCTGACCGGTGGCGCTTTCCGTGTGATTTCCGGTGATTATGTTACTACCGAAGACGGTACGGGCATTGTGCATATCGCTCCGAACTTCGGTGCCGACGACGCATTCGTGGCAAAGAAAGCGGGTGTGCCGCCAATTGTCGTGGTTGACAAGAAGGGACAGGAACGTCCTGTTGTCGACCTGCAAGGCAAATATTTCCTTACGGAGGAGCTTGATGAGAAGTTCGTTGCGGAGCACGTCAATGTGGAGTTGTGGAACGAGTATGCGGGCAGGTATGTGAAGAACGCTTATGACGAGACACTGACAGATAAGGACGAGACGCTTGATGTGTCAATCTGTATGGACCTTAAAGCATCCAACAAAGCATTCAAGATAGAAAAGCATGTGCACAATTATCCGCACTGCTGGCGTACCGACAAGCCTATACTTTACTATCCGCTTGACAGCTGGTTCATCCGTTCTACAGCAAAGAAGGACAGAATGGTGGAGCTGAACCGGACAATCAACTGGCAGCCTGAGTCTACCGGTACAGGACGGTTCGGCAACTGGCTCGAGAATCTTAACGACTGGAACCTGTCCCGCAGCCGCTTTTGGGGCACTCCGCTGCCGATATGGCGCGATGAGGATGGAAACGAGATATGCATCGGTTCGGTGCACGAGCTGTATGATGAGATAGAAAAGAGCGTGGCGGCAGGGTTCATGCAGTCCAACACATTGAAGGACCTCGGATTCGTGCCGGATGATTACAGTAAGGAGAATTATGACCGCATAGACCTTCACCGTCCGTTTGTCGATGAGATTACGCTTGTCAGCAAGGCGGGCAAACCCATGAAACGTGAGTCCGACCTCATCGATGTGTGGTTTGACAGCGGTTCCATGCCTTACGCACAGATTCATTATCCGTTTGAGAACAGGGATAAGATTGACGACCGTACGGCATTCCCTGCCGACTTCATCAACGAGGGTGTGGACCAGACACGTGGCTGGTTCTTTACGCTTCATGCCATCGCCACCATGGTGTTCGACAGTGTGGCATTCAAGAATGTCATATCCACCGGACTTGTGCTCGACGCTAAAGGCAACAAGATGAGCAAGCATGTGGGCAATGTTACGGATCCTTTTGAGATGATCGGGAAGTACGGAGCCGATGCGGTGAGATTCTACATGATGACGAACTCGGAGCCGTGGGATAACCTGAAGTTCAATCCTGAGGGAGTGGACGAGGTGCGCCGTAAGTTCTTCGGAACATTATACAACACATATTCCTTCTTCGCTCTGTATGCCAATGTGGACGGATTCGATTATAGCGAAGAGGACGTGAAGATGGAGGAAAGACCGGAGATAGACCGCTGGATACTCTCCGTGCTTCATTCCCTTATAAGAGATGTGGACGCGGAAATGAACGGGTATAATCCGACAAAGGCTGGACGCCTTATTGAGTCGTTTGTGAACAACGACCTGAGCAACTGGTATGTGCGCCTTAACAGGAAACGCTTCTGGGGTAAGGAAATGAGTGCTGACAAGCTGAGCGCTTATCAGACGCTGTATACATGTCTTGAGGTGGTTGCCAAACTGCTCGCTCCGTTTGCGCCGTTCTATGCGGACCAGCTGTTCATGGACCTGATAAGCGTGACCGGAAAAGAACATGTCGAGTCGGTACACCTCTCTGACTATCCTGTTGCTGACGATAAACTCATCGACAAAGAGCTGGAAGCAAGAATGAGTATGGCTCAGAAGATTACTTCCATGATTCTCGCTTTGCGCCGCAAGGTGAACATTAAGGTGCGCCAGCCGCTGCAGGCTATCATGATTCCGGCTGTCGACGCAGAGCAGAAAAGACACATCGAGGCTGTCGAGACACTTATATTGAACGAGGTGAATGTTAAGAGTCTCAAGTTTGTGGAGGGCTCGGATGTCCTAGTAAAGAAAGTGAAGTGCAACTTCCGCACTATGGGCAAGAAGTTCGGCAGACTTATGAAGGGCATCGCCGCACAGATTGATGCGCTCACCCAAGCTCAAATCTCTGATTTTGAACGCAACGGATATGTTGACCTGAATGTGGAGGACGCCAATGTGAAAGTGGAGCTTGCGGATGTGGAGATAATAAGTGAGGACATTCCGGGATGGCTCGTTTCAAATGAAGGCAATCTCACTGTGGCGTTGGAAATAGAACTTACGGAGGAACTGAGAAGAGAAGGCATTGCCCGTGAGCTGGTCAACAGAATACAGAATATGCGTAAGGACAATGCTTATGAGATAACTGACAGAATCAATGTCGTGGTGTCACCGGACGGAAAGACGGACGCTGCCATATCTCAGTATGCTGATTACATCAAGAGCCAGATATTGGCAGACAGCATTGAGATAGCCGACAATGATGGCGTATGCGTTGACTTTGATGATTATAAATTGAATATCAAGATAGAAAAAAATCAAAACTAAGTTGGACTGAAACCTATTCTAAATTTTAAAACTATTGATTTATGGCAGAAAAGACACGTTATACGGACAGTGA
This sequence comes from Leyella lascolaii, assembly GCF_900079775.1. Lineage (GTDB taxonomy): Bacteria > Bacteroidota > Bacteroidia > Bacteroidales > Bacteroidaceae > Prevotella > Prevotella lascolaii. Next base: position 197,905 of record NZ_LT556036.1, read on the forward strand.
ACTTGAGGAGTTCCGCGAGATTATAAATGAGAAGTTGCGTCTTGCCCGTCGCGATCAGAGTGCTATGATGAGACAGCTTATGAACGCTGACGGCAACGATGTGGATGATACGTCGCCTACATATAAGGCGCTTGAAGAAGGCAGTGCGTCTCAGTCTAAGGAGGATCTGGTGCAGATGGCGAACCGTCAGCAGAAATTCATACAGGGACTTGAGGCTGCCTTGGTAAGGATAGAAAACAAGACTTACGGTATAGATCGTATAACAGGAGAATTGATACCCAAGGAGCGTTTGCGCGCTGTTCCGCATGCAACACTCAGTGTGGCATCAAAGAACGCTCGTAAGAAATGAAAAGAAAGAGTGTTTTTCTTTCTGACGGACGATTATCCGTATTGCTTATTGCCGTGATTTTGATTATCGACCAGATAATCAAGGTCACGGTAAAGACTAACATGTGTCTGGGTGAGTCAATTCGGGTCACAGACTGGTTTTTTATTGAGTTCATCGAGAACAACGGTATGGCATATGGCATCACGTTCTTCAACAAACTGGTATTGAGTCTGTTCCGTATAGCCCTGATAGGTGTCATAGCTTATTACATATGCAAGCTGGTGAGACGGGAGCATTCTACAGGATACGTCGTTTGCCTTTCGGTGATTCTCGCCGGTGCTGCGGGAAATATATTCGACTCGATGTTTTACGGTTTGATATTCGAAGCGTCGACACCGTTCGATGTGGCTGGGCTAGTGCCATTCGGTAGCGGTTATGCGTCATTCCTGCATGGAAAGGTGGTTGATATGTTCTATTTCCCCCTCATAGTGACTACATGGCCCGACTGGATGCCGTTCTGGGGAGGCAGGGAATTCATATTCTTCTCTCCTGTTTTCAATTTTGCTGACGCATGCATAAGTGTGGGTGCCGTTGTGTTGTTTATTTTCTACCGTAAAGAACTGGAAAGTATAAATGAAGTGCTGTTGCATTCTCGCAAGGCAGACTCCGGAAATCCGGACAGGGATGTCACCGAAGAATGACAGGCAAAAAAGTGTGAATATGAAAAACCGTCTGACGTTTCGTCTTGCAAAATGGCAAGTGTCTCTCATGCTGATTATGGTTTGCGTTTTGTCATGCAAACCTTCTGTCGACAGAGATTATATCCAGCCGGATGATATGGAGGATATTCTTTATGAATATCATCTTGCGGAAGAGATTGTCAGACAGAACGGCGGCGACACGCTGACAATGCGTTCGTTTAGGGCAAACATACTGAAAAAGTATGGTGTTACGCAGATGGAACTGGACAGTTCTCTGCTTTATTATAGCAGACATACGAAGTTACTGCATGATATATACAAGCATCTTGCCGAGCGATTTACGAATGAGGCTGCGGCACAAGGGGCGTCGGTAAGTGAGATTAGCAAGTTCGGCAATCTCTCATCAAGTAATGACACGACTGATATATGGAACCGTAGAAGGATGCTGGTGCTTTATCCGCAGGAGGCGTCAAATGTTTATATGTATAAAATCAAGGCTGATACGGCTTTCTATAAAGGTGATAAGATTATCCTTGATTTTGATACCCGGTTTATATATCAGGACGGAATGAGGAATGCGGTGGCGGTTTTGGCACTGAAATTCAATAATGACAGCGTCGCCTCGCGCACAATAAACATAACTTCTACATCGCGTTATCATTTGCAGGTTGAAGATACAGAAAATCTCGGTATAAAGGAAATAACCGGGTATTTCCTCGTAAATGACAACGACAGGGCAGCGTCCTCATCTACAACTCTCAGATTGTTGGTGTTGTATAATATACGTATGGTAAGGATGCATCAGCCGAAACTGCCGCCGGTACAGAAGAATGATACTGTAAGAGTGGGCAAGGTGGATTCTGTTCCGGTAGTTAGGACAGGGTCACATTCTGAAAGTCAGGTGAAATCGGTGGCTCCAAAACGTTTCGAAAGAACTGTGGTAAGACCTTTGGATGAGAAAATGCTGCCGGCAGAAATGACGAAAAGGAAATAGTAATGAATGAAAAAAGACGGTTTGCCGCTAATCGTGTCATCTTCGGAAATACTACGATTGTAAATGGTGTCGTGGAGGTTGAAGGACATAATGTTGTCGGTTTATATGAATTTAAGAAGGAACCGGCTCGCACTGAATGGGTAGGAGGAACAATCGTCGTGGTCAATACGGATGGCACGCTTGTAGCTTATAAGGATAATAAAATATTAAACAGCGAGTATTAAAATTAAATTTCAAGTAATATGTTAAGTGTAAACGAATTGGAGGAACGTCTTATAGATCTTGCTTTTGCAGAAGACATAGGTGACGGAGATCATACCACATTGTGTTGCATACCGGAAGATGCGATGGGTAAATCGCATCTTCTTATAAAGGAGAACGGTATCCTGGCTGGTGTCGAGGTGGCAAAAAAGGTGTTTGACAGGTTTGATTCTACAATGTCGGTCGAGGTGCTTATCAATGACGGTGAACCCGTAAAAGCCGGTGATATAGCTATGGTTGTGAGCGGAAAAGTGCGTTCGCTGTTGCAGACGGAGCGTCTCATGCTTAATATAATGCAGCGTATGAGCGGCATTGCGACAATGACCAATAAATATGTGAAACGTATAGAAGGCACCAAAACACATATTCTTGACACGCGCAAGACAACGCCCGGAATGCGTATCCTCGAAAAGCAGGCTGTTTTGATAGGCGGAGGCATGAATCATAGAATAGGATTGTTTGATATGATTTTGCTGAAGGATAATCACATTGATTTTGCCGGGGGCATAGAAAACGCCATTAACCGTTGTCATGAATATCTGAAGAAAAAGAACCTTGACCTCAAAATCGAGATAGAGGTACGTTCTTTCGACGAGCTGGATAAGGTTCTTTCTCACGGCGGAGTTGACAGGATTATGTTGGATAATTTTTCTGTAGAAGATACTAAAAAGGCTGTTCAGATAATAAACGGACGCTATGAAACTGAATCGAGTGGAGGTATCACTTATGACACGATACGCGATTATGCGGAGTGCGGGGTTGACTTCATTTCGGTCGGAGCACTTACTCATTCGGTCAAAGGTCTGGACATGAGCTTTAAAGCCTGCTGATGTTTATCGGTATATTACTATCAATCATAAGCTTTTTACCGCCGGTGAATTATGAGATGTCATTTGCGGGGAACTTTGGTGAGCCGCGTGCTCATCATTTTCACGGCGGTATAGACATAAAAACAGAACGTGTTGAGAATAAGCCGGTGTTCTCGGTGGGGTCCGGATACGTGTCAAGGGTTGTGATAGGCAAGTATGGCTATGGAAAGGCTGTCTATGTAAAGCATCCCGAGGGATACACCAGCATGTTCTGTCATTTGAATGCTTTCTGTCCGAAGATTGAGAATATCGTAAGAGAGAGACAGCGTGCGAGCAAGAATTACAATGTGGACATTGCTTTGGCTCCATACGAATGTCCTGTGGCAAAAGGACAGGTTATTGCGATAAGTGGAAATACCGGCTCAAGCACTGCACCGCACATACATATGGAAATGTATGAGTCTGAAAGCGGTGACATGATGGATCCGCTCATGTTTTTCGGTAAATATATAAAAGACACCACACCACCGTTGGCGCACGGAATTATGGTCTATCCTCAGGCGGGGGGTGGGGTGTTCTGCGGCTCGACAAGAAAGCAGAGCTTTTCATTGTCTGCTTTAAACATCGCCGGCAAATACACGGCATGGGGTAAAATAGGTTTCGGCATATGGGCGAATGATTATATGGATAACACATATAACAGATTGGGAGTCCGTAAAACACAACTGATTGTCGACGGCAGGCTTGTCTTTGAAAGTGATGTAGCCAGGATTCCGGGTCGTATGACACGTGTGATGGATTATTGTGGCGACTATGAACATTTTATAAAAACCGGTACATGGTATATGAAGTCATTCGTGGAACCGGGAAATCACCTGCCTATATATAATACGGACGCCAATAAAGGATATGTTGTCTTTGATGAAGAGAGGGATTATCACATAACTTACGTCCTGACGGATGCCAGTGGAAACAATACCAAGTATAATTTCACAGTGGAAGGAAAGGCTGAAAGAAATCCTTTTGCAGTGTCTCCTCCAAGGCATACAAACTTATTCCGTCGTGTTTTATGGGACAGACTGACATGTATTTCCCTTCCCAATGTACAATTGACAGTAAAACCCAACTCATTGACTCAGGACAGGATAATATCTCCAACAATATACAGACAGCCGGAGAAATTGTCAGACAGATATTCTTTCAACAGCGTTTCATTACCGCTTGTCAGATATGCCAGAATATCTATTAAATGTAATAAATATGTAAAAGACACATCCAAGTTGTATATTTCTAACAGTTATGGCGTGTCACGATATTGTGGCGGAATGTACAAGAAAGGCTGGCTGACAGGTTATATACGTGATATAGGAGACACTTATGAAATAAAGTATGATGATAAGCCACCGGTAATAGAGCCTTTGAAAACGGGCTTGGGAGCGTCATCTCATTATCTGAGGTCCAGCATTTATGACGATGGCAGTGGACTGAAGCAATGTTACGGATATATTGACAACAGACAATTGGTTTTGGATGGAGTCTCGAGAAAAGGTGTCTACACGTGTGATTTAAGAAAGTACTTGAATAAAAACGGAACATTACACAGGCTTGAAGTCATCGCTATAGATAATAAAAACAATAAGGAAACATATACGGCACATATAAAATATTAGGACTATGAGAAGATATGCAGTTTTATTAATGTTGATTATAAGTGCATCGGCAGCTTTCGGTTGCACAAGTTTTATTGTAGGTAAGAAAGCAAGTACTGATGGTTCGGTAATCTGTACGTATAATGCCGATGACTATGGTATGTTTATAGGATTATGTCATTATCCTGCCGCGAAGCACGCAAAAGGAGAGATGCGTAAGATATTTGATTGGGACACGAAGGAATATCATGGAGAGATACCTGAGGCGGAAGAGACCTATAATGTCATTGGAAACATAAATGAATATCAGGTCACCATTGCTGAAACCACGTACGGAGGACGTGCGGAGATGGTTGACACAACGGGAATCCTTGATTACGGTTCTTTGATATACGTGGCATTGCAGCGTAGCAAGACAGCAAGAGAAGCCATACATGTCATGACAACTCTTGTGAATAAATACGGATATTGCTCGGAAGGTGAGACGTTTACCATTTGCGACCCTAACGAAGCGTGGATAATGGAGATGATGGGAATGGGTCCGGGTTCCAAGAAAGCCGTATGGGTAGCGCTTCGGGTGCCGGACAACGCAATATGCGCGCATGCCAATCAAAGCCGTATCGGTAAGTTTGATATGAACGACAAGGAGAATGTCTTATATTCAAAGGATGTGATAAAATACGCAAGGAAACAAGGATGGTTCACCGGTCGGGATGAGGATTTCTCATGGAAGATGGCGTATGCCAAGCCCGATTTTCAGGGAAGACGTTTTTGCGAGGCGCGCGTATGGAGCTTTTTCAGACATTTCAATGACGGTTTCGACAGATACTTGCCGTGGGCAATGGGAGTTGATCCGGATGCTGAGGATATGCCATTATGGATTGTCCCCAACAGAAAAGTCAGCGTACAGGATATCGAAAGATGTATGAGAGACCACTACGAAGGCACTCCGCTGGCGATAGACTCGACGGACATAGGCGGAGGAATATGGCAGATGCCATACAGACCGACTCCGTTAACATATACAGTTGATGGCAATACATATTTTAATGAACGCCCTATAAGTACGCAGCAAAGTGGTTTTTCATTTGTATCACAGATGAGGTCGTGGCTGCCACGTGAGATTGGAGGAGTGCTGTGGTTCGGTAACGATGATGCGAATATGATAGCCTACACTCCAATATATTGCGGTAACAAAGTCCAGCCGGAATGTTATAACACTCCGGGAGCGGATGCTGTCACTTTCTCCGATAGGAATGCGTTCTGGGTATGCAATTGGGTCAGCAACATGATTTATCCCAGATACAGTATGATGTTCCCTTCATTAAAAGAGGTGAGAGACAGTCTGGAAGCTGATTATTTTGACAATCAGAGAACCGTTGAAGCCAAGGCGATGGAATTGTATGGTTCCGACAAGAATGCTGCGATAGAATATCTTAATAAATACAGTAATGATAAAGCGCAGGAGATGTTGGCAAGATGGAAGTCTCTTGCAATATATCTGATTGTAAAATATAATGACATGGCTCTAAAGCCTGAGGAAAACGGAGTATTCAAAAGAACAAAGACGGGCAATGGCGAAAGAGTCGTGCGTCCCGGATTCCCGGAAAGTTATGCAAGAGAATTAGTTAAGGCAACGGGAGACAAGTATAAGTTGCCGGAATGAATATCGGCAGGTAAGGAAAAATTCCACAATTTTTCTTTACCTGTTTTTAATCATATTGAATGTGCGCGGTCTTTTTCTGAGTATATCAATAATTTTTATTATATTTGCAATATTAAATGTTTTATTCTGCTTCCGTGGTTAATATTATAGTAACAGATGGGAATATTCGGACTCTTTAATAAGAAAAAGAAGGACATATTGAATGATGGTCTTGAGAAGACCAAGTTCAGTGTGTTCGATAAGTTGGCGAGAGCAATAACGGGAAAGTCAACAATTGACGATGATGTGCTTGACAATCTGGAGGAGGTTCTTATAACTTCAGACATTGGCGTTGACACGACATTAAAGATAATACATCGTATTGAGGAGCGTGTGGCACGCGACAAATATGTCTCCACTTCGGAATTGAACGAGATTCTAAGAAGCGAGATCACTAATCTGTTGACAGAAAACAACAGTGGAGACAATGACGATTGGGACTTGCCTCAGGACCACAAGCCGTATGTCATACTGGTTGTAGGAGTGAACGGAGTGGGCAAGACCACCACAATCGGTAAATTGGCTTATCAGTTCAAAAAGGCGGGGAAGAAGGTTTATATAGGTGCCGCCGACACTTTCAGGGCTGCTGCCGTGGAGCAGATTTGCATTTGGGGCGAGCGTGTCGGAGTGCCGGTCATCAAGCAGCAGATGGGTTCCGATCCAGCTTCTGTGGCGTTTGACACCCTTTCCTCGGCAAAGGCAAACGGAGCTGATGTCGTTCTGATTGATACTGCGGGACGCCTTCACAATAAGATTGGTCTGATGAATGAGCTGAAGAAAATAAAAGATGTCATGAAGAAGGTGTTGCCCGAAGCGCCTGACGAGGTGCTGCTCGTGTTGGACGGAAGCACCGGACAAAACGCGTTTGAGCAGGCAAAACAGTTTTCTTCAGTGACTCCAATCAGCTCACTTGCAATAACCAAGCTTGACGGCACTGCCAAGGGAGGTGTTGTGATAGGAATCAGTGACCAGCTGAAGGTTCCAGTCAAATACATCGGATTAGGTGAGTCGATGGACGCTCTTCAGTTATTTAACAAACGACAGTTCGTAGATTCACTTTTTAACAGGCAATGAGAAAAGGTCAGATTGATTTTATTACGATGGGCTGCTCAAAGAATCTTGTAGACAGCGAGATTCTCATGAGGCAGTTTGAAGCCAATGGTTATCATTGCACACACGATTCCGAGAAGATAGAAGGCGAGATAGTTGTAATCAATACCTGCGGGTTTATCGAGGATGCGAAGCAGGAAAGCATCGACACAATATTAGAACTCGTCAAAGCCAAGGAAGAAGGGAGAATACGGAAGCTGTTTGTCATGGGATGTCTTTCGCAGAGATATAAGAAGGAACTGGAAGAGGAAATACCTCAGGTAGATAAATATTATGGCAAGTTCAATTACAGACAGCTGCTGACAGACCTTGGTAAGAGCGAGGTCGCAACCTGTTCCGGACAGCGTCATCTCACCACTCCTTCACATTACGCATACCTTAAAATAAGTGAGGGTTGTGACCGGAGATGTGCTTATTGCGCCATTCCTTTAATCACGGGACGTCATGTAAGCAGACCGGAGGAAGATATCTTGCAGGAGGTCAGAACGCTTGTAGCCGAAGGAGTGAAGGAGTTTCAGATTATAGCTCAGGAACTCACATATTACGGTGTTGATATAGATGGGAAGCAGCACATTGCCGATCTCATACGCAAAATGTCAGACATAGAGGGCGTGGAATGGATAAGGTTGCATTACGCATACCCGAACAAGTTTCCAAAAGAGTTGCTCACAGTCATGAATGAAAGGAAAAACGTATGCAAATATCTTGACATCGCGCTTCAGCATATATCTGATAACATGCTTTCCCGAATGCATAGGAACGTGACAAAAAGCGAAACCATGGACCTCATTTCCGAGATAAGAAAGAGCGTTCCCGGCATTTATCTGCGTACGACACTTATGGTCGGATTCCCAGGTGAGACCGAAAAAGATTTTCAGGAGCTTATGGATTTCGTCAGATGGGCGAGATTCGAGAGGATGGGAGCGTTTGCATATTCAGAGGAAGAGGGGACATACAGTGCCTTGCATTATAAGGACGACGTCCCTTCTGACGTAAAGCAACAGCGTCTTGACGCTCTTATGGCTTTGCAGCAGGACATAAGTGCGGAGATGGAAGCTGAGAAGATAGGCAGCTCTGTGCGTGTGATAGTCGACAGAAAAGAACAGGACTATTACATAGGACGTTCGGAATTCAGTTCACCGGAGGTCGATCCTGAGATTCTTATCAAATCAGACGAAAATCTGAAAATAGGTTCTTTCTATAATGTCAGAATAACAGACAGCAGTGAGTTCGATTTATATGGAGAGGTAATTTAGCAACTTCTTACGCAATGAATAATAAGGAATATATATACGAATTGTCCCAGCGGTGCGGATATACACAGGAAAATACCCAGAAATATGTACGCAGCGTGATTGAGGTGATGGCTTCCAGATTTGATGAGGGAGAAAATGTGTCGGTTCCTAATTTCGGTACTTTTGAGCTGAAAAATCGTATGGAGCGTATCGTTGTGAACCCTTCTACCGGTCAGAGAATGATGGTTCCACCAAAGATAGTATTAAATTTTAAGCCTGTAGCGTCAATAAAAGAAAAACTAAGAAAATCAGAAAATGAATAAAATATCAGAACTGTCTTCTGTTCTTGTTGCGAAATACGGACTTTCTCAAAAGGAAGCCGACGCCTTTGTCGTGCAGATGTTTGACGTCATTAACTCCGGTCTGCAGAGTAGTGACAAGCAAGTCAAGGTGAAAGGACTCGGCACGTTTAAGATTCAGAGTGTCAATGCGCGTGAGAGTATTGATGTAAATACCGGTGAACGTATAGTTATAGAGGGACGTAACAAGATTTCGTTCACACCGGAAACTTCGCTTAAGAACAGAGTCAACCTTCCGTTTTCACAGTTTGAGACTGTGATAATCAACGACGGGGTTGATTTTTCTGATATTGAAAACAATGATGACAGTGACAACGCGGAGGTGAGTGACGGTGTTGACAATGATGAGAACGGCATCGCGGATGAGAGTTCCGTCCTGCCTGAAGAGAGCCGGACAAAGGATGAGGATGCGGAAGCTCCTTCTGATATAACGTCGGACACGGGAGACGATAATAATGCACTTGATGAAAGTCCGGTCGTTTCTGTCGGACAGGACGTTGAAGAACCGGAGCATCACGACGAAAGCGAAAAGACTCCGGATGAGACCGATTCTTACGAAGATGACATCCCTTCCGTTCCTGATGTTTCCCGGAATGAAGCGCAAGTAGCTGCGCACGATGTGCAGCCGCAGACAAGCGTAGAACACTGCCACGCTTCAGGCAGGAGCAATAAAATCATTATCTCATTGTTGGCTTTCATAGTACTGTTGTGCGGATTGGGCATATACGGTATGTTTTATTACCAGAATAAGCTGTCGCATTGTGAGGACCGGATATTGGAACTGGAAATTGTGATAGATAATTTTCAGGAAAAAGTAAAGAAGGAAAACGTGCCTTCAGCCGACAGCAATAAACATCTTGTGACACACGACAGCATTGACCGTAAAGCAAACGAATCTGTTAAGGACAGTGTTGCAAGGAAACAAAGCGTGCCGGACGATAGCAATGAAATCAATCCGGACAAATACAACAAAGACCCGAGGATAAGAACAGGAGCTTACAGGATAGTAGGCATTGCCAAGATCATTACCCTGAAAGAGGACAGGTCGTTGTCGTATATAAGTAAAAGATATCTCGGTCCTGGAATGGAATGCTACGTAGAGGCGGTCAATGAAGGCAAAACATTTAAAAAAGGAGAGACGGTTAATATCCCGAAATTGAAATTAAAGAAAATCAGAAAGAATTGAGGTCTGTCTTTGATAAGCTGATTGCGGTACCGCGTTTCTTCTCTGTGACTTTACAAACTTCAGTCGTCCGTTATACCGGCAGTCTTGGAATGACGTCAGACCAAAACTGATTGTTCTGATGTCCTATCGTAATCGGTCTATGACTCGGGGCTTATGTATCATTACGAACAGGTAATTATGCCCCATCCGTATACTGCCATGCCGTCATGCTCATTTATTTCCTGTCTTGCCGAAGCCTTAGCGGGACACATCTGGAAAAACATGGAGGCAAAATGGCGAGAGCTATGCGGATGGGATGTGAACATCTGACAAACAGGTGCAAAAAACAGTTTATACAGTCTGATGACCGATTACAGACAAATGGGATATGCTCTCTGTACGTCTGATTCGGCATTCCATAATCTCCTGTTCATAAATAACGGGCAGTAAAAAATCTTTACATTTTTATTTTGTAAAACAGAAACGGTGTAAGGATTTAGACACGTTTCCACGCACGTTACCTCCTTTCCGCAAACGGTCCTAACCCGTATATTCCCCTGTAGCTACCTTAATTGTTACCCCGTTTTTGCTCTTTTCATGCATTGTTTCAGACATTCCGTACTCTTGCTAAGTCCGTCCTATATTCCGGTTATGCCCGTTTTGTAATCCAGAACGGGCTTTATCGCATCGTCATATGGGCTTTCCTGCAAGTCGGAAAAGCCTTTTCCGTAAGTCAGACAAGTGCATATGACGATGCCGTTTGTGCTTCGTGTTGATATTCAACAGCTTATGCATGGTTGTCAAAACTGGCGTGTACGCATGCGGTTCGTTTGCTGAAATATTTTACGGGAATCTCAGCGACTTGACGTTGTCTTTATTTTCACCATTACTCAACTTATCGTACGAATATCGGTTTCTGTTCATGCATATTGTTCCAGCCTTAATGCAATGCCTGATGTTTGGCTTTTTCATAGAACGTTTCATAACCTGTCTGGGTTGAAAACCTCAATTATGACACCGGAAGAAATATTGTGACCGTCTGTAACGCTGTTGTAAAACAATTGTCGTAATGCTTTAATTTATTTGTTTTTCTTTAGTAATTGTTCAGGAATACCTTTGCATCCGTAAATCAATTTATTAAAAATTATATGGAAAAGGTTAAAAGATTGTTGTTTATCGCGGCTTTGTTCGGTGCCGGTTGTATAGGTGTCACGGCTGCAAACGATGTCAGTGAACTTGCTGTGGTGGGAAGTGTGACCGGACGTATAACAGATGCGGAACACCGTGTACTGCCCGGAGCCACCATCATGATTGAGGAACTGCATACCGGAGTCACAAGCGACATGAACGGTTTTTACAAATTGCCCAACCTTAAACCGGGAACATATGAAGTGAAAATATCATATGTGGGATTCCAGCCCATAGTCGCAAAGATTGTGATAGAAGGCAACAAGTCAAAGGAAAGCAACTTTGTCCTTACCGAAGGCATCGCCTTGCAGGAGGTGGTTGTCGACGGCGCGTTTTCCGGTCAGCGTCGTGCTATGCAGATGCAGAAGAACAGTATGGGTATAACAAATATTGTATCGGCTGATCAGGTGGGTAAGTTCCCCGATTCGAACATAGGCGACGCGCTTAAACGCATAAACGGAATAAACGTACAGTATGACCAGGGAGAGGCGCGTTTCGGTCAGGTGCGTGGAACGAGTGCGGACCTCACGTCTGTCACCGTCAACGGAAACAGACTTCCTTCGGCTGAGGGCGACACACGTAACGTGCAGCTCGACCTCATTCCTTCAGATATGGTTCAGACCATAGAGGTGAACAAGGTGGTGACAGCGGATATGGACGGAGATGCCATCGGAGGCGCTATAAATCTTGTGACAAAGAACACTCCGTCGCGCCGTGTGCTTAATTTCACCGTCGGAACAGGCCATACATGGATAAGCGACAAGCAGCAGTGGAACCTCGGAGCCACATGGGGCGACCGCTTCTTCAACGACAGGCTGGGTGTGATGGCGTCCGCCTCGTATCAGTATGCGCCCGGAGGCTCTGACAATACGGAGTTTGAGTATGAGATGGGAGATGATGGTGTGGAGCTCAAGGAGGCTCAGGCACGCCAGTACTATGTCACCCGCGAGCGTCAGAGCTATTCGCTTGCTCTCGACTATAAGTTCAATCCGTTGAACAAGATTTCTTTCAAGGGTATATACAACCGCCGTAACGACTGGGAGAACCGTTACCGCATAAGTTACAAGAAGCTCAACTCTTCCGCCTCAAAGCAGTCTGTCGTGCTTGAGACAAAGGCAGGAGCCTACGATACGAAGAACGCGCGTCTGGAGCGTCAGCAGACTATGGACTTCACGCTTGACGGTGAGCATTACATCGGCAATCTCAAAATAGACTGGGCGGGAAGCTACTCTCGTGCCACAGAAGAGCGTCCCAATGAGCGTTATGCCTCATTCGAGTATGAGGGAATTGACTTCGGTTCGGGCTTCAAGGATGTGTTCGGACGCCAGCCCTACTGTACTGTTCCTCTGCCAGATCTGGATGATGACGGCTGGAGCATAGACGAACTGACCAATCAGGATGAGGATATTGTGGAGAATGAATATAAGGCACGCCTCAATTTCGAGCTGCCTCTTGTAAGCGGACTCTATGGAAACAAACTGAAGTTCGGAGCAAAATATACAAGCAAGGACAAAAAACGTGACGTCAGCTTTTATGAATATGACGAGGAACTGCTCGGAAACTGGCGCACACAGACTTATCCGCAGATACGCAGCGGGTTCATGCCTGGCGAGTTCTATCCGCTCCATACTCCTTTCATCAGAAAAGAATTCCTCGGCGGAATAGCTTTTGACAAGTCTTATGGTGAGGAGGTTCTTGAGGAAGAGGCAGGCAACTACAAAGTGAAAGAGTCAATACTCGCCGGATATATACGCTTCGACCAGAAACTCGGCAAGAACTTCGACGCTACCGTAGGACTGCGTGTGGAGCGCACGTCCCTGCGCACAAACGGTTTCAACTATGAGGCTGGTGAGAACGAAGTGATTGGTGCTGACGGCCAGCCGGTTATCGACGAGGACGGTGAGGTGGAAATGGAAGAGTTTGAGAAACTCACGCCTACAGGTGAATACAAGCATGATTATACGGACTTGTTGCCAAGCCTTCTCCTGAAATATAAACTGGGAGACAGCGGAAACATCCGTGCTTCGTTCACGAAGACACTCTCACGCCCCAAATATTCGGCTCTCATAGCCAACAAGAGTTTCAATCTGGTTGACCAGGAGGCTACTATAGGCGATCCTGACACCAAGCCGACAACATCTCTCAATTATGATCTTTCTGCCGACTACTACTTCAAGAGCGTAGGTCTTGTCAGTCTCGGACTGTTCTATAAGGACGTGCACAACGTGAATGTGGAGACACTCGGATATTACACAGGTGCGGAGCTCGGTCTCGCGGGCAATAACGAGACATTCGAGGTTACACAGAACATGAATGCGTATGACGCGAGAATATTCGGCGTTGAGGCTGCATGGCAGCGCGATTTCGGATTTATCGCACCTTCGCTGAAATGTCTCGGTCTCTATGCCAACTACACATACACCCACAGCTCCACAAGGAACTATAACGAACGGCTTGGAATAAAGGATGGCGACGATGTGAAGATGGCGGGCTCTCCGGAACATACAGCCAACGCTTCCCTATACTATGAGAAATCAGGAGTGAACGTGCGTCTGTCCTACAACTTCGCATCCAGCTTCATAGACCAGATGAATACCGGTGACCGTGCGCTCGACCGCTATTATGACAGTGTGAGCTATATGGACCTCAACGCAAGCTATACATGGGGCAAGAAAACCAAGTTCACGGTTTATGCGGAGGCAAACAATCTGCTTAACCAGCCGCTCCGTTACTATCAGGGAGAGAAAGACCGCACAATGCAGGTTGAATATTATGGTGTGAAAGTGAATGCCGGCATAAAGATAAACCTTTAATACATAGTGCTTTGAGTTTCCGCCGTCCGCGTGACATGCGCCAAACGGCGGGAACTTGACGTGTGTATCGGAATATTGTATAAAACAGATAAAAATATGAAAAGTAGTATGACAGATTTCAGAAAAGGGCTGCATACAGTGTTTGCAGCCGTGATATTATCATTCTTAGGGTGTCTGGCAGTATATGCGCAGACTCCCGCCGACTGGGAAAAACTAAAAGGAGACGTCGTGTTGTATATGGCTAACGACCTTGGAAGAAACGGATATTATGACCAGAAACCCATAGCCGAGCTTATGGGTGTCATGGCAGAGACACTCGGACCTGAGTGCGTGATTGCGGCAGGCGATGTACATCATTTTGAGGGTGTGGCTTCCGTAGACGACCCTTTATGGATGACAAACTACGAGCAGATATATTCCCATCCTGAGCTCATGCTTGCGTGGTATCCTATATTGGGAAACCATGAGTATCGTGGCAATACACAGGCTGTGCTGGATTATGGAAAGGTGAGCCGCAGATGGGAGATGGGAGGACGCTATTACACCCGCACTTTCAATGAGGACGGAACGACTCTCCGCATCGTATTTGTCGACACTACGCCGCTTATTTCGAAATACCGCGAGGAAAGCGACAAATATCCGGACGCGTGCAAGCAGGACAATGACGGACAGTTGAAATGGCTTGACGCCACACTCAGTCAGGCGAAAGAAGACTGGGTGATAGTTGTCGGCCATCATCCGATATATGCCGAGACGCCAAAGGATGATGTTGAGCGGACTGATTTGCAACGTACTCTTCTTCCGATACTTAAGAAATATAATAACGTATCACTGTATGCATGCGGTCACATACATAATTTCCAACATATAAAGATGAAGGGAGACAGCATAGATTACGTTGTCAATTCAGCAGGTTCGCTTGCCCGTAGCGTGAAACCTGTTGAAGGTACGGTGTTCTGTTCGTCCGAACCGGGCTTTTCTGTAATATCCGCTACAAAGAAATCATTGAGAATGTATATGATAGACAAGACCGGAAAAGTGCTGCACACAATCACAAAGACAAAATAAGCGCACATATATTTGTAACCGATAATGTATGCGCCTCCGCAGGAAAACAGACTGCCTGCGGAGGCGTTGGCGTTTAATCTGTACATATGCGGCTGCAATGGGTATGTCCATTATAGGTTAAGGACATTTATGGGGTCAGTAGATTTTTAGTGGGGATAGGCATACAGTTTAGCAATACGGAATAAGAAAAACTTCTTGTCAACAACTCCCCTGAGATTCGCTCTGAAGAGTTTGATTTTAGCGTTGAATGATTCAGCGAGCGCATTTGATGAACGGTTGTTGTAGAAGTTGAGGATTTCATCATAATGCTCATAGAAGGTGGCTGCGATAACATCAAATGAGTGGANAAACCTTTGGACTCAAAGTGCGCGTCATTGCCTAGTTCCGGATTCATCTTCTCGTCCAGGCTGATGTGTATCTCTCCGGTGGTTTGCTCAATGCCAACTATCGAAAAGTAATCCAATATCTGTGTGGGCAGTACGATACCGGCCAACATATTCAAATAATCTTTTTCCATACTGCAAAGTAAAGGACTTTTCGATTTTCTTACAAATTTATCCCCACTAAATTTCTACTGACCCCATTTATGGGATTATAAAGATAAAAAAATAACCCGTTGTGTTGGCTATTCTCACATATAATCACTATCTTTGTAGATATATAAAAGAACGCTAAAAACATAACTTATTTAATTATGGAAAATAATACAGAACTGGTTGCTTTGTGCACGGACAAGGCAAAACAATGGTTGTCGCCTTCTTTTGACGAAGGCACCCGCAAGTCTGTTCAGGCTATGCTTGACAACAGTGACAAGACAGAGTTGATAGAGTGTTTCTACAAAGATCTGGAATTCGGTACCGGCGGACTCCGCGGTATAATGGGAGCAGGCAGTAACAGAATGAACATTTACACAGTGGGAATGGCTACACAGGGCTTTGCAAATTATCTGAAAAAGAATTTTGCCGGACGCAGTTCTGTTTCTGTAGTCGTGTGCCACGACTGCCGTAACAACAGCCGCCTGTTTGCCGAGACAGTAGCTGACATCTTCTCCGCAAACGGCATCAAGGTCTATCTTTTCGACGACATGCGTCCTACACCGGAATGTTCTTTCGCAATACGCCATCTCGGATGTCAGGCTGGTGTGAACATAACAGCTTCGCACAATCCGCGTGAGTATAACGGATATAAGGCATATTGGGAGGACGGAGCACAGGTGTTGTCTCCGCATGATGTCGGTATAATAGATGAGGTGAACAAGGTTAAGGTTGACGATGTGAAGTTTACTGGAGACAAGTCGCTCATCCAGATTATCGGTGAAGAGGTGGACAATGCTTACCTCGAGCAGGTTCAGACGGTCTCTATCGACCCGGAGGTAATCAAACGTCAGAAGGACTTGAAGATTGTTTATACTCCGTTGCACGGCACAGGTATGATGCTTATTCCTCAAAGTCTGAAAAAGTGGGGATTTGAGAATGTTCACTGTGTCAAGGAACAGATGGTTAGAAGCGGCGATTTTCCTACAGTAAAGAGCCCGAACCCTGAAAACGGAGAAGCTCTTACGCTCGCTCTGAGAGACGCAAAGGAAATGGATGCGGACATAGTAATGGCAAGCGACCCTGACGCTGACCGTGTGGGCATGGCATGCAAGAATGACAAGGGTGAGTGGATTCTCATAAACGGAAACCAGACATGTCTCATTTTCCTTTATTATATAATAACAAACCGCATTAAGACAGGCAAGATGAAGCCGACCGACTTCATTGTCAAGACTATCGTGACAACCGAGACCATAAAGCAGATTGCCGACAAGCAGCATATCGAGATGAGAGACTGCTATACTGGTTTCAAGTGGATAGCACGTGAGATAGCACTGTCTGAGGGCAAGCAGCAGTATATCGGTGGCGGAGAGGAAAGCTACGGTTTCCTTGCCGAAGACTTCGTACGCGACAAGGATGCTGTGTCTGCCTGCTCTCTGTTGGCTGAGATATGTGCGTATGCAAAGGATCAGGGAAAGACGCTCTATGACCTGTTGATGGATATTTATATTGAATACGGTTTCTCAAAAGAGACCACTATCAATGTCGTTCGTCCCGGAAAGAGCGGAGCGGATGAGATTCAGGCTATGATGAGCAACTTCAGAAAGAATCCTCCTACAGAACTTGGCGGCAGCAAGGTGGTATTGGTGAAAGACTATCTTACCCTTGAGCAGAAAGACGCTGAGGGCAATGTTGAAAAGATAGACATGCCTGCAACAAGCAACGTATTGCAGTGGTTCTGTGAGGACAATACAAAAGTGAGTGTACGCCCGTCAGGAACTGAACCTAAGATAAAGTTCTACCTTGAGATAAAAGGCAACATGAAGTGTGCCGGATGCTATGAGCGTTGCGACAAGGAAAGTGCGGAAAAGGTTGAGGCTATAAAGAAGACCTTGGGACTTGACTGACGGTCTTGTCTGTTTATGGCTATAATCTCCATCCGGGTGAATGTCGTCAAGATACGTCCGGATGGAGATTTTTTTCATTGTGACAGTAATGTCTTGTCCGGATTCTGATTGCTTTCCGCTTTTTCCGGGGATGTGTCGGGGTGCAAAGGAAAACCATGTGAAACAGGATGACGGCAGATGTACGTAAGGAGGGCGGGGATGTGACAGACACATGCCCATATCTGTATATCGGTCTGATTCAGAATAGGTGATTATAGGGCATTTACCGGCATAAAAATCCATTGATTGCAAAAAAAATATTAACTTTGCACACGTATTAAACTAAAAAACAGAAAAGTATGAAAGCATTTGTATTTCCTGGTCAGGGCTCTCAGTTTGTAGGTATGGGAAAAGACCTGTATGATAACAACGAAAAGGCAAAAGAATTGTTTGAGAAAGCAAACGAGATTCTCGGATTCAGAATAACTGATATTATGTTTTCTGGTACGGATGCCGAGCTGACACAGACAAAGGTGACTCAGCCTGCAGTGTTCCTTCACAGCGTTATAAGTGCATTGTGCTTAGGTGAAGAGTTCGCTCCGTCAATGGTTGCAGGTCATTCACTTGGCGAATTCTCTGCTCTTGTGGCAGCAGGCGCGCTGAGCTTTGAGGATGGATTGAAGCTTGTCTACGCGCGTGCGACGGCAATGCAGAAGGCATGTGAGGCTGCTCCCGGAACCATGGCTGCCGTTATAGGCTTGCCTGACGAAAAGATAGAGGAAGTTTGCAAGGAATGCAGCACTCCCGGGAACATTGTCGTACCAGCCAACTACAATTGTCCGGGACAGCTGGTTATAAGCGGTAACGTAGATGCCATAAACCAGGCTTGTGAGAAGCTGAAGGCTGCCGGTGCAAAGCGCGCATTGCCTTTAAAGGTCGGAGGCGCATTCCACTCTCCGCTTATGCAGCCTGCCAAGGAGGAATTGCAGAAAGCCATAGAGGCTACTGAATTCTCTGCGCCGAAATGTCCTGTATATCAGAACGTGGACGGGAAACCGCATACCGATGCCTCAGAAATAAAGGCTAACCTTATAGCACAGCTTACAAGCAGTGTAAGATGGACTTCTTCTGTACAGAATATGATAGCTGACGGGGCTGATGATTTCACGGAGTGCGGTCCAGGCAAGGCTCTTCAGGGTATGATTGGGCGCATAGACAAAAACGTCGCAGCACACGGATTAATCTGAAATGAATAAGAAGATAATAATATATCAGATTTTCACACGACTTTTCGGCAACCGTAACACTACGTGCAAACGTAATGGTACGGTTGCCGAAAATGGTTGTGGGAAGATGAGTTTTTTCAGTGATAAAGTTCTGAGGCAGATAAAGGCGAAGGGCGTAACGCACATCTGGTATACGGGAGTAATACGTCATGCCTCGGCAACCGACTATTCCTCATTCGGAATACCGGTACAGCATCCTGCCATAGTTAAGGGTAAGGCAGGCTCGCCTTATGCCATAACAGACTATTACGATGTGGATCCTGATCTCGCGGATAAGGTTCCGGAAAGAATGAAAGAGTTTGAGGCTCTTGTCAAGCGTACTCACAGATATGGGTTGGGGGTTATAATGGATTTCGTGCCTAACCATGTGGCACGCCAGTATCGCTCCGTTTCAAAGCCTGATAACGTCAGGGATTTGGGTGAGGACGACGACAAGGCAATGGGGTTCAGTGCGGACAATAATTTTTATTACTGCGTAGATACACCGTTAGAACCACAGTTTGATGTCTCTAATGGAGGCGACAGATATGTGGAATGTCCTGCGAAGGCTACGGGTAACGACCGTTTTGACAATCATCCCGGTATCAATGACTGGTATGAGACCGTAAAACTGAATTATGGAATAGATTATTGTGATGCTGGAGGACGCTCTTTCCATTTTGACCCGATACCCGATACGTGGCACAAAATGACGGATATACTTATGTATTGGGCGTCGAAAGGCATAGACGGATTCCGCTGTGACATGGCTGAAATGGTGCCTGCCGAATTCTGGAAATGGGCTATCAGTAAACTGAAGGAAGCATATCCTGGAATTATTTTCATTGCCGAGGTTTACAATCCGTCAGAATACCGCAATTACATATTCTCTGGTTTTGACTATCTTTACGACAAAGTGGGTATGTACGACACTGTACGTGCCGTCATGCGGGGTGAGGCTCAGACAACTGCAATAAGCCATGCCTGGCAATGCGTTGACGACATAAACGGGCATATGCTGTACTTCCTGGAGAATCATGACGAGCAGCGCATTGCGAGTGATTTCTTTGCAGGAGATGCGAGAAAGGGCGTGCCGGCAGTGGCAGTCAATGCTCTCATGCAACGTAATCCGTTCATGCTTTATGCCGGTCAGGAATACGGAGAGCGCGGTATGGACAACGAAGGTTTCAGCGGTTGTGACGGACGTACCACGATATTTGATTATTGGACGGTGAGCACGCTTTATAAGGGCTATCAGCATCCGGAGGAACTCACAGACGAAGAGCGCAGATTGAATGATGAGTATACAAAGATATTGAATATCGCATCGCATGAGAAATCTGTAAGTATGGGTGAGTTCTTCGATCTTATGTATGTCAACCGGAACCTGACGCGACAATATGCGTTCATACGCAAGTACAAGAACGAGGTTCTGTTCATTGTTTCGAATTTCTCTGATGAGGATGCCAGCGTGTGTGTAAGCGTACCGGAGCATGCTTTCGGGTTTCTCGGCATCCCTGAGAAAACGTTTCATGCAACAGAGATGCTTACAGAAAGAGAACGCGTTCTTGATTTTTCAGCTAATCGCAATATTACGGACGATATACGTGCGTATGGCGTAAACATCTATAAATTTGTAATCTGATGGAAACTGACTCTGATTTTATATTGAATGAGCATAACAAGGATGAGTTCGCACCCGCGCATACAGCAGAGCATCTGTTGAACCAGACCATGATAAGAATGTTCGGATGCAAACGGTCTACAAATGCTCATGTGGAACGTAAGAAGAGCAAAATAACATATATATTGGAGCGAAAGCCTTCAAGGAAAGATGAGAAGGAGATAGAAAGACGTATGAATGAGCTTATAGGGGAAGACTTGCCTGTGAGATACAAGTACGTCACACGGCAGGACATTCCGGACGATGTGGAGCTGACAAATCTTCCTGATAATACTTCCGAAACAATACGTCTGGTTTATATAGGTGATTATGACGTTTGTCCGTGTATAGGCAAACATGTGCGCTCAACTGCTCAGATAGGACGTTTTGAACTTCTCGGCACAAATTGGGACGAACAGACACACGGTTTCAGAATACGGTATAAGGTCGTTCAATAGTCTGCATGCCCAGAATCGGAGGAACGATGCCGGTGATGATATGATGCTAAGTTAGTTATAAGCCTTATCTTATATACGATGCCGGATGGGCTATGTTGTGGCATGATATTTGCATGAATATAACAGCAAATTTAAAAACAGAACATTAAAAATAAATGATATGAAAAATGTACTTATCATTAGCGGTCACACCGACCTCTCGGCTTCAGTGGCAAACAAGACAATTCTTGACACCGTACACAAGGAATTGCCGGAGGCGGAGATTGTGAGGCTTGACAGTCTTTATCCTGATTACAAGATAAATGTGGAGGCTGAACAGCAGAGGCTGGTTAAGGCTGATATAATCGTACTTGAATTTCCCGTATTCTGGTACTCGGCTCCGTCAATTCTGGAACGTTGGATGGAGGAGACCTTCAAACACGGATTCTCACATGGCAGTAACGGAAATAAATTGAAAGGTAAAAAACTTGTTCTTTCGTTTACGACAGGCGCACCGGCATCAATGTACAGCCATGATGGGGCGATGGGGTATACAATAGATGATTTCCTTCCATGCTTCAAGGCGACATGCAATCTTTGTCAGATGGAGTTTGCCGGATATGTTTATACCGGAGGCGTAAGCTATGCCAACCGAACAACTCCGGAACTTATAGAACAGCAAAACAAAGTGTCGGTGGAGCATGCCAAGCGTCTTATAGAACTGATTAAGTCTCTTTGACTATTGTAACAGGAATGTTACAGACTCGCACAGAATCATATAAAGTGCCGTTCTTCAACACGTGGACGGCACTTATCTTTATCTGCCAACTTTTATTATAATCAATACTTCGGTAAAAATTTACCGCGCTAAAAGTTAAACATTTGAAGCCGGCTATCCGGTTTCACTATATAAAAGTTCATTGAAATACTGTCAATAACTATCGCTTGAGCAAGCTGTAAAAGGTCTAGAAAAGACTCTGAAAAATTGTCTAAAATATTGATAATTAGGCAATAAAAGTATTGCATAAGTCGCTGATTATTAGTAACTTAGAGTATTCCACCACTTTAAGTTATGACATCCTCAAACCTACTTATGCAATACCAATCCGAGTGCTTCGAGGCCCTCAAATCAGTATCAAAGGTAAGCAAACCTTTTGAGAAAGTGCTTATGGATACGCTAAAACTCTTCATGGCAATTCCTGGCAAGGTCAATTTCCTTCAGATGGGTCGGTATGGTGAGTTCTCCGAACAGACCTACCGTAACAACTTCGAGAACGAGGCTTTCGACTGGTTTGCCTTTAACGAGTATCTCGTCAGAAAGGTTCTCAATGGAAAGTTTCTGGCCATCGCCGTCGATCCTAGTTTTCTTCCCAAGTCCGGAAAGAAGACGCCTTGGATAGGACGTTTCTGGTCCGGAGTTGCTGGCGAGATGAAGCGCGGTCAGGAGATCTTCGGAGTCGGTGTCATTGACGTGGAAAACCACGATTGTATGACGCTGAGTGCTCCACAAACTCCCGACGCCAAGTCTCTTGAGGAGATGGACTACAACCTTGTCGAATGGTACTGTCAGAACCTGATTATCCTAAAGGAAAAACTCCAGAAGATATCACGCCTGGTAGTTGCCGACGCATTCTTCTCAAAAGAGACGTTCGTCAACCCTCTGCTCAAGGAAGGCTTCCACGTGATAAGCAGGTTCCGCAACGATGCGGTTCTGTTCTATCCGACCCTTCAGAAGCCAACCGGAAAGAGAGGTCATCCGAAGTGGTATGATGGAAAGGTTGACTTTGCTAATCTTGATCTCTCCAGATGTGAGGAGATTGAAGTTGACAAAGGCCGTCTAATCGGTCTGAAGGCTTATTCCAAGTCACTTAAACGCTCCATCAAGGTTGTCGTATGGTATCCTGATGAAGAGGATACGACAAAGTGGCAAATTTACTTCAGCACTGATGACTCAATGAGTACCAAGGATGTAATTGACTGCTATAGAACTCGTTTCCAGCTGGAGTTCTGTTTCAGAGATGCGAAGCACTATGCCGGTCTTAACGACTGCCAGTCAACCGACCTCAGAAAACTCGAGTTCCATAGGAACGCATCATTCGCTAGCATCAATATCGCCAAGGTCGCCTGCAAGGAACTGGGAATACCGTTCTCAATATCATCCTGCAAGTCGATCATCCATAACGCTTATATGCTCAATCGATTTATTTGCGTGTTCGGTCTGCAACCGGACTCACAAGTTATTGACAAACTTTTCAAAGAACTGGTTTTATTTACTGCCAGGGCCGCTTAGGGCCTGGAAAATTTAACGAACTATTGNTAGGAACGCATCATTCGCTAGCATCAATATCGCCAAGGTCGCCTGCAAGGAACTGGGAATACCGTTCTCAATATCATCCTGCAAGTCGATCATCCATAACGCTTATATGCTCAATCGATTTATTTGCGTGTTCGGTCTGCAACCGGACTCACAAGTTATTGACAAACTTTTCAAAGAACTGGTTTTATTTACTGCCAGGGCCGCTTAGGGCCTGGAAAATTTAACGAACTATTGATTATAATCGGAATGGTTTTATATTCATGAAGCATTGTATGCTGTTTGTGTCCCATGAGGCGCATCTGTCTACATTAATGTGAGAGGAAACTCGTAAATATTGCATTATTACTGAAGTTGTTGATTTGTCTGGGGAAAGATGAGTTAAGCCAAAAGTAAGCTTGCCTTGAAATCCTGATAGCAACCTCCGCTCTTCTTATATAAATCATACAGCATATGCAATAATAACACGGCTGTATGTAAACCTTTATACAAACGCTCGTTTTCCTTGTCAAAACGAGAACAAAATTTCTGTATGTCTATTTTTTTATTTTCCTTTGCAGGCAAACAAATATTTAAGAGTGTGGAGGAAAATCGCAGAAATACAGTTCTCACGATAACCGGTTCTGACAGTACAAGCGGAGCCGGTGTGCAGGCAGATATACAGACTATATCGGCTTTGGGAGGGTATGCCGTTTCCGTAATTACTTCCATAACAGTGCAGAACACAATCGGCATACAGGATTTCTATAACATTCCTCCTGAAGTGATTTCCGGACAGATAGAGGCAATTGTCAATGATGTTCAGCCGCAGGCGGTAAAGATTGGAATGATACGCAGTGCAGCCGCAGTGCAGAGTATAACGTGGTCGTTGAGAAAGTACAGACCACGGTATGTTATCTATGATCCGGTCATTATCTCAAGTTGCGGTGATGTACTGATGTCAGACGATACGGTTGATTGTATTAAAGAGAACCTGTTGCCATTATGCACACTTGTTACGATAAAGAAGAAAAGTGCCGAATATATAACAGGAAGGAAGCTTTCCTCGGCTTCGGATATGTTTGACGCCGCATGTGACATATTGAATTATGGTTGCCAGGCAGTGTTGCTTCAGCAGGGAACGTCAATGGCGGAGTACTCCATGGATATTCTTGTCAGGCGAGGGGAAGATTCTTGCAAATATGTGTCAACTCCGGATATGTACAATTCGTATGAGCGCCATGGAATGAGCAGTAATCTTTCGTCTGCAATTGCAACTTTCTATAGCAAAGGTAATGATTTGTATGACGCCGTGACAAAGGCATATAATTATGTGAATCAGTCTTTCCTGTCGCATACGGATTTGATAGGACGGGCGAGCGAGCTTTATAATGAGTTTGTGAATGAAGTGGCGGAACATTTCAAGTCAAACAGGGATGTGCGCTTTTATGCGGACAGTCTGAACGTGAGCAGCCGTTATCTGGCTCAGGTCACTAAGCGCATAGCAGGCAAAGCACCGAAGACCATCATAGATGATTATCTGTGTCATGAAGCGGAACTGTTGTTGTCGTCATCCGACAAAACTGTGCAGGAGATAGCATACGGGTTCAGTTTCAGCTCGCAGGCTCATTTTTCAAAATTCTTCAGAAAGATGACCGGAACTGCCCCAAGTGAATATAGAAGAACCAAACAGAATAAAACAAGTTATGAATAACGAAAGACAAAGTTTGAACAGAAATCTCGCTCAAATGTTGAAGGGTGGGGTGATAATGGATGTTACAACACCGGAACAGGCGAGAATCGCAGAGGAAGCGGGTGCTTGTGCGGTAATGGCACTTGAGCGTATTCCCGCAGACATACGCGCTGCAGGTGGAGTTTCACGTATGAGTGACCCTAAACTCATCAAGCAAATACAGAATGCCGTATCCATTCCTGTTATGGCAAAGTGTCGTATAGGACATTTTGCAGAGGCACAGATACTGCAGGCTCTGGAGATTGACTATATAGATGAAAGCGAGGTTCTGTCGCCGGCGGATGATTTATATCATATAGATAAAAACAAGTTTGATGTTCCGTTTGTGTGTGGAGCGAAAAATTTAGGCGAGGCTTTGCGTCGTATTTCTGAAGGAGCAACGATGATAAGGACAAAGGGAGAACCCGGAACGGGTGATGTGGTGCAGGCTGTAAGACATATGAGACTTATTCAGAAGGAAATACGCACACTTGTATCTATGCGTGATGACGAATTGTTTGAGTCTGCCAAACAGCTTCAGGTGGCTTACGAACTTGTGCGTTATGTCCATGATAATGGTAAGTTACCTGTGGTTAATTTTGCTGCAGGAGGTATCGCCACACCTGCAGACGCATCGCTGATGATGCAGTTGGGAGCGGAAGGAGTGTTTGTCGGCTCCGGTATCTTCAAGAGTGGAAATCCTTCAAAGCGCGCTTCTGCAATAGTAAAGGCAGTTACCAATTATGATAATCCGGAAATACTCGCAGAGCTTTCCGAAGATTTGGGCGAGGCGATGGTCGGTATAAACGAGGATGAGATAAACTTGCTGATGGCGGAGCGCGAAAAGTGATTAATATGAGAATAGCGGTATTGGCACTTCAGGGAGCATTCATCGAGCACGAGCGTATGATGCGTAGATTTGGATGTGACGTGTTTGAAATAAGAAAATTATCTGATTGGAATCAGCCCAAAGACGGACTTATCATTCCCGGGGGAGAAAGTACGGTCCAGGCAAAATTGCTTAATGAACTTGGATTGTCTGTTCCTATAAGGAACGCCATAATCTCAGGTTTGCCTGTTATGGGAACATGTGCCGGACTCATATTGCTTGCAGAACAAGTGGAAAACGGCAATTCATCAATGGGACTTTCCACCATGTCGATAGAAGTCTGCCGCAACGCATATGGCAGACAACTTGGAAGTTTCTACGTAAAAAGTAGTATGAAAGATGTGGGAGAGGATTTTCCAATGGTATTCATCCGTGCTCCGTACATAAAGAGAGTATATGGAAACGCGCGCGTCATGGCAGAGCGCGACGGTCGGATTGTCGCGGCAAGACAGGAGAACCAGCTTGTCACGTCTTTTCATCCTGAGTTAACTGAAGACAATCGTGTGCATCGTTACTTTCTTGATATGGTGAGAGAATATGGAGAATAAGAATATCATGATATAAATTGCTTCGTCTATAATAAAGCAAATGACCGTCTCTGTTTATTTTATTAAAGCAGAGGCGGCCGTTCGTTTTTTGTTTCAGAATGGTCATTCTTACTTAGTCTCTATCTCCTCCTTCATGTCTATGTACTGTTTTTTGTTGTCATAGAACTCGTATTGGAGGAATGAAAGCTTTTGTGATGGTATCACATGTACACCAAGTCCGTATTTCAATTGCCATTTACGTTTCATGGAGAATACTCCTTGGTTTATGTATGCAGCAACGTAAGGATGTACATGCAGATAGAATGTTTTCACCCCAATCTTGTTTACAAGGCTGTCAATTTTGCTTTCAAGCTGGTCGGTGAATAAAATACTTGATTTTATTTTTCCCTTTCCAAAGCATGTGGGACAGGTCTCCTCTACGTTTACATCCATTGCAGGACGCACTCTCTGGCGTGTTATCTGCATCAGACCGAATTTGCTTAGAGGCAGAATGTTGTGTTTCGCCCTGTCCTTCTGCATGTTCTTGCACATGCGCTCATACAGTAGTTGTCTGTCTTCTGCGAGGTTCATGTCTATGAAGTCGACAACGATTATTCCACCCATATCCCTCAGTCTAAGCTGTCTTGCCAGTTCGTCCGCCGCACCGAGATTGACGTCTAAAGCGTTTGCCTCCTGACCATTGTCAGAATGTGAGCGATTGCCGCTGTTCACATCCACAACATGCAAAGCTTCAGTATGCTCTATAATGAGATATGCTCCATGTTTATAGTTGACGGTCTTGCCAAAGCTTGACTTTATCTGTTTTGTGATATTGAAGTTGTCAAAAATAGGTACATTGCCTGTATACAGCTTTACTATTTTTGCTTTCTCGGGTGCTATGAGTGAAACATAATCCTTTACTTCGTGGAATACCGCCTCATCATTTACGTAAATATTCTCGTATGTAGGATTGAATAAATCACGTAGAAGAGCAACGGCTCTGCCTGTTTCTTCAAATACAAGTTGGGGACGTTTCTGCGTCTTCTGTATTTTAATGATGGCGTCTTCCCATCTTTTAGTCAGGATTTTCAGTTCCGCATCCAGTTCTGCTACACGCTTTCCTTCAGCAACTGTCCGTACTATCACGCCACAGTTTTTGGGTTTTATGCTGTTGATGAGTTGTTTGAGACGCGCTCGTTCTTCTCCGCTTTTTATTTTTGCTGAGACAGACACTTTGTCGCCAAATGGTATAAGTACAAGAAATCTTCCGGCAAAACTTATTTCTCCAGTCAGGCGCGGTCCTTTGGTTGAAATAGGTTCTTTTACGATTTGAACTAAAACTTCCTGCCCCTTGCGGAGAGTGTTTTGTATGCTTCCGTCCTTTTTCAGGTCCGGAAGTCTTGTTGCCTTACTGAATGGATATAATTTCTTTCTGTCGCTTTGTACCTGTTTGAGATATTTTTCGTATGAGTGAAACTGACTGCCTATATCAAGATAATGGAGAAATGCATCGCGTTCAAAACCAACATCTACAAAGCTGGCATTCAGTCCAGGCATCAGTTTCTTCACTTCCGCGATGTAGATGTTGCCGACAGCGTAAGAGACGGAACGTGGTTCGTTCTGATATTCTACGAGTCGTTTATCCTCGAGTAAAGCTATGGATATTTCTTTCTGCTGGACGTCAATTACAAGTTCGCTTGTCATTTCTTCTTTATACCTAACTTATAAATTGTATTTCGCAAAACAACAAAAATGTAGTATAATACAAAAGGGCGTGTCAAAAATCCTGAGCGGATGCATTGACGCGCCCTCATCTTGAACAAATTAATAAGAGCAATTGTTCTGAAATGTTTTTATTTGCTCTTATGTCTGTTCTTTCTTAATCTTTTTTTACGCTTATGCGTGGCCATCTTGTGTCCCTTTTTCTTCTTTCCGTTTGGCATAGCTTTAATTTTTATTTATTATTTATTGTAATGATGTTACATCAAATGGACTTTATGCGTTTCAACCCTTCATTTTGTCAACAAAGCATTTTGCTGGTTTGAAACTTGGCAGGTCGTGTGCTTCAATAATCATTGTTGTCTTTTTCAATATGTTTCTTGCCGTCTTGGCTGCTCTATGTTTGATAACAAAACTACCGAAGCCGCGCAGATAAACATTTTCCTTTTTTTCGAGAAGACTGTTTTTTATAGTCTCCATCAAGCTTTCAACTACAACAGCTACATCCTTTTTAGGAATACCGGTGCTGGTGGCAATCTTATTGATTATATCTGCTTTTGTCATTTGTGTTTATTTATGTGAATTTTTTTGTTTCTTTCTTTCGAAATGCAAAGATACGAGTTTTTTTGCGTTGAACAAATATATTATTGTTTTTTTTTGGATTAAATCGCATTGTCACAATAATCAACATCTTGTTTTTCAGACATTTATATGTACGTTGCGGACATTGTTCATAATGCGTGATTATTTTCTTGTTAAAAGACAGTCTTTTACTTTCTTTTTCTTAACTTTGCATGTCATTATGTATGATATAAAATAAATCAGATGTTATGAAACAGACAAAAATCGTCGCCTCTATAAGTGACAGGCGTTGCTCTCAGGATTTTATACGTAAGTTGTTTTTTGCCGGAATGAATGTGGTAAGAATGAATACAGCCCATGCCACACCGGACGGAATAAGGGAAATTGTGCGGAATGTGCGTGCCGTATCGTCTCATATAGCTTTGATGATAGATACAAAAGGACCGGAAGTCCGTACTACAGACGTAAAAGATCCTATACATTATAAAACCGGTGATGTCGTGAAGATTTTCGGACGTCCGGCTATGGACACCACGCACGACATTATAAATGTAAGTTATCAGGATTTCACAAGAGATATAAAAGTCGGTGACGACATCTTGTTTGACGACGGTGAAATCGACATGAAGGTCATTGAAAACACGGGACCTATGCTTGTGGCTCAAGTGCAGAATGACGGAGTGCTCGGTGCGCACAAGAGTGTGAACGTGCCGGGAGAACACATAAATCTTCCCGCAATAACAGAACGTGACTTTAACAACATATTGCTTGCTATAGAACTTGATATTGACTTTATCGCTCATTCCTTTGTAAGATCTGCCGATGACGTTCTCGCCATACAGAAAATTCTGGATGAGCACGGAAGTGATATAAAGATAATTTCGAAGATAGAGAACCAGGAGGGTGTTGACAATATAGATGATATTATCGATGTCTCTTATGGTGTCATGATAGCACGTGGCGATCTTGGAATCGAGGTTCCTCTTGAGAGGATTCCCGGAATACAGCGACAGATAATAAATAAATGTGTGGTTAAGAAAAAGCCGGTGATTGTAGCGACTCAGATGCTTCATACGATGATTAACAATCCACGGCCTACACGTGCCGAGGTGACGGACATCGCAAATGCCATATATTCGAATACCGACGCGCTGATGCTTAGCGGAGAAACGGCAAACGGCAAATATCCGTTGGAAGCTGTGAAGACGATGGCGGCAATAGCCGAGCAGGCTGAGCGTGACAGAGCAAACATAGAGGCATTCGAGGTGCCGATGAACGATAAGTGCACTCAACGGGAATTTCTCGCGCACTCAGCCATCGACGCAACCCGCAAACTCGGTGTGGCTGGAATTATTACTGACAGTGAGTCCGGCGAGACAGCACGTCATCTTGCCGCATTCCGTGGTCCGACACCAATCTTGGCAATATGTTATAAGGAAAAAACACAGAGATGGCTTAATCTTAGCTTCGGAGTCACGCCTATATATCAGAAAAAACATAATTCTCCGGAATATATGTTCATCGCCGCACTCAGAATGTTACGCCAGAAAGGTTATATCAATTTGGATGACAAAATAGCATATTTGAGTGGAAGTTTTGGTGAGAATGGCGGTACAACATTCCTTGAGATAAATAAAGTGGAACAAGTGTTCGACAAGTCTTACGAATTCCATTTGCCACAGCATGTGGATATAGAATAGCAAGCAAAGAGGGTGTGTCCAAATGAGCGATACACCCTCTTTAATTATAAACCGTCATATGTCAAATGATTTACATACATTTCTGTATGACATGTAGTTTACAAGTGCCTTACTAAAAGTGGAAAACATGTCTTTATACTAATTATAAAACTCTTTTCGTTTCGTAATCTTCTGATACACCACAATAAATTTTTGATAGGACTTTCATGTCCCACAAAGAACTACGAAAATCAGATTCGCTTAAATCCGAATATGGCATCAGGTTTCGTCCCTCTGTCGCATTTCTGCCCTCATCTTGTTACAAGTCATTTCTTTATATAATGCTCGACAGCTCTGATAATGGCAGGAAATAGTCTCCCGGAGAGCGGTACTAAATACGGATAAAGCATGATGATGCTTCCGTTCAAAGTGTTTTTAGTGTATTGTCATGCTCTACATATGTTGATTCGCAATGAGATTTAGGTTATGAAACTATATGGTCTTACATATGTTTTATGCTGTAATAGCACTAAATTCACCTGTAACCAAATATACATAAACGGTTATTGACAAAGATAATATTATATTCCTCCTGACTGGATGTAACGCGCCAGACTTATATCGTTCCGTTAAGTACACACGGTGTTTTGTCCATACGTGTTATCACGTGGCGATGACAAGAATCGGAAAACATGTGTTCTGATGACCACAATGCCAAAGCATAAGTCAGAATATAAAATGCGGTGACATAATATCCGGTAAGACTTGATGCGGTTATGCAATGAAAATCCTCTGGCATTACGGCTTACCGTGAAGTAAAAAATATTGACAAAAATTTTCAGCAAAGTAGAATTTATCATTTTATTTAAAAGCTGCCTTTCGTTGCATCCGACTGTACCGTTTTATGGATAAAATGATTCTATTGGCGGATTAAAGGCTTTTCACCCGATATTTTTATCTCCTCCTTGTTTTGTAATAGTACGTACTCTCTATCATGTTTTTTGTCTGAAAATCCTGTGTTTTGCTCTTTTTCAGAAACATCGTGTGCTGTTCTCTTTGCTCCGTACGCAAAATGCTGCTTCAGAAAAGGCTTTTTGATGCTCCCATATAGCCTTTATTGCACTCTCAAAAAGCCTTTTCCGTCACACGAAAAAGGCTTTTTTGTAATATACATATTTATTTTTGTAGTCATCAGACATGCAATATGCTGATGTACGATGTATTATGCTGGCGTGTCAGAAATTCGTTTATACGTATCCGGCTGATGTCTGTTCGCTTTTGCACGATTCTCAGCGACTTGACGTTATACGTAAATTCTATTTTGTTCTACTAAAATTACGTGAGTTATATGAATTATGTGTATCTGTAGATTACGTGAGTCCGATGAAATCACAATAAAGCCGGTGTTGTATCAAAATTTCATTTTACCATGTATACATGGGTTAATCACATCAGTATATCGTCTGATTTCAATAACTCGTCAAGTGTCAAACTCTTATGTGAACTCATGTATTTCTCAATCTTATTGACATATTTTGTGTCAAATACTTTTCTTCCAACAGCCTTATTAACCGCCCACATTATTTTTGATGTGTGAATTTCCCGGCTTTTTCTTGAATTGTCTTTAAGTAATTTATATGGATAAAGACTTAAAAGATAAAAACTCATGCAATCAGACACAATATATTCGCGAGACATGTATTTTCTCTGTTCTTGTGTATAAAATTTTCTGTAGAGAGGATAATCGGCTCCAAGATATTTGTCAAGAAATATGCCGATGGAACTGTCAACGACAATGATGCTTTGATTCAATGCTCCAATCTGAGAATAGACATAAGGCATTTTCATGTCAGGAATCAATTTTTTTAGTTTTCTGAACGACTTGGTAAGCTGTTTGTTGACATCATCCATGTCGGCGTATTGCAGTTCTACATCCGAAATGATTCTTTGCAGGATGGAGTCCTGATAATAATTCAAGAACTTGCTGTTTATCTCCGGATCGCTTATTTCTCCAAGTTGCAGAATGTCCTCTATCAGTATGCGTGTTTCTCTTGGATAGTCTGTATTCAATTGCTGTAGTGCGGCAAAATCTCCGGTAGTGAGATAACGCGTTTCTGTCAGATCATATCGCCTTACCTCAATACGCTCATTTGCATTTCTGTCATCATTCTGTTTCAATTTCAGTCCGCATGATACGAACAGAAACAGGATGGTGCATGATATAATATAGTATAGACTTTTCACCGATACAGATATGAAATTGCAATAAATATATGCAAATATACTAAAATTTATTTTACATACCAAATAAATTTCTAAAACAAGTTAAATTTTTAACAGTTTGTTTTATTTTGGTATGCTTTTTCTGAATAAAATGGCAAAAGTTCTTAAATATTTGGCATCATACTATATTTATGTCTGCCTTTAAAATAAAATTGCCACAACAATGATTTACCGTACAGACCTGCTATTTTTTTTACCCTCCGGTTTTTCTGAATGTCATTGCGCGCTTTCTTGAATTCCGGACGCCATTTGTTGAAGTCATGTCTGGCTTTGACAACAGCCTTGAACTCTGCATAGTTACGGTCGGCTATCAGCATCTTGAACGCAGCTACATAATCTAACACAAAGCGCATGAACATGACTTTACATAAGTCAGACCTGTCTGTATTCTTATACAGCATCGTCAGATTGTTCCTGAAATTAAGGTAGGTCTTCATCGGACTGCTCTTTGGCAGTGTACCACCGCCGACATGATATACATGGCTTGAAGGAACGCAATATATTTTACTTCCCGTTATCTGCATACGCCAGCATAAATCTATCTCTTCATTGTGTGCAAAAAAGCGTGGGTCAAAACCTCCTGCGCTCCAGAAGTCTCTGCTTCGGACCAGCATACATGCGCCTGTAGCCCAAAATATCTCGGCAATACTGTCGTATTGACCGTTGTCTTTCTCAACTTTGTCGAAAACACGGCCACGGCAGAACGGATAACCGTATTTATCTATGAATCCGCCGGCTGCTCCCGCATATTCGAACGAGTCACGATTGTACATGGACAATATTTTGGGCTGGCATGCGGAACATTCAGTATGAGAGTCCATGAATGAGACAAGAGGTTGCAGCCAGTTGGAGGTCACTTCCACATCACTGTTTATTAACATATAATATTCAGCCTCAATCTGGCTCAATGCCCTGTTGTAGCCTTCTGCGAAGCCGTAGTTTTTTTCGAGTATAATGGTTTGTACGTTTGGATATGTCGCCCTCAGATATTCGATAGAACCGTCCGACGAATTGTTGTCAGCAACAATGATTCCGGCATAATCCGGCGAACATGTAATGATGGAGGAAAGATATTTTTGCATCATTGCTTTCCCGTTCCAGTTCAATATTACAATAGCGACTTTCATAATATAATTGCTTTCAATGCCGTTTTTTTAATATTGAAGTTATCTAATCTGACATTTGTCAGTTGGTTGTCATACATTTCGTTGCTGTCTGAGGGGGAAAGCTCCACGCGAATATAGTTGCGTGTGAATCCATGCATGGCTTTTCCTTTTGCCGCTTTCTCGAACAATACTTCCGCATTTGTTCCAATATGCCTCTCATAAAACGCTTGTCTTTTAGTCTCACTAAGTTCCAACAGACGCCTGCATCGCTCTTTCTTTTCTTTTTCTGATACAGTGTAAGGAATTCTCAATGCCGATGTTCCCGGACGCTCGCTGTATGGAAATACATGAAGTTGTGTGATATCAAGGCTTTCAAGAAACTCGTAGCACTCCTCAAAATGTTCAGGGTGTTCGCCTCTGCAACCTACCATAACGTCCACTCCAATGAATGCATCCGGAATGAGTTGTCTTATAACCTTAATTTTGTGAGCGAACAGTTTTTTATCGTAGCGTCTGTGCATAAGGCGCAGCACTTCGTCTGAGCCGCTTTGCAGTGGGATATGGAAGTGTGGCATGAAAGCTCTGCTTTTTGAGCAGTATTCAATAAGCTTGTCATCTAAAAGGTCTGGTTCCATGCTACTGATTCTGAATCTTTTAATTCCCTCGATATTGTCGAGAGCTTTGACAAGATCGATGAAACTTTCATTTGTGGACTTTCCGAAATCGCCTATATTGACGCCGGTCAGAACAATCTCTTTGCCTCCAGCTTCAGCAACATTACGGGCTTGCATGACAAGTGAGGCGATATCAGGATTACGTGAGAATCCTCTTGCGTAAGGAATTGTGCAATATGTGCAGAAATAGTCGCATCCGTCCTGCACTTTAAGGAAATAGCGGGTGCGATTGCCTCTCGAACATGAGGGCGTAAATGTTTTTATATCCTTTGTGCTGACAGAAAAATAATTATGCAAGTTAGAGTCTTTAGACTGTGTGTTGACATTCAGACTTTGTTTCTTCGTCCATGCATCATTGAGAAAATCAATTAAAGAAGCTTTTTCATTCGCACCAAGTACTAAGTCCACTCCATCCATCTTACTGATTTTCTCCGGCTGCAGCTGTGCGTAGCATCCGGTTACAACGACGAGTGCGCCTGG
This sequence comes from Leyella lascolaii, assembly GCF_900079775.1. GTDB lineage: Bacteria > Bacteroidota > Bacteroidia > Bacteroidales > Bacteroidaceae > Prevotella > Prevotella lascolaii. Next base: position 233,041 of record NZ_LT556036.1, read on the forward strand.
GTTGTTCCGCACCATGCGGTTTATCGCCTGCCTGCATTTATGGTCTGCCACATCTGTCACGGAACATGTGTTTATCAGACATATGTCAGCGGCTTCCCCTGTTTCTGCCTGTCTGACCCCCATGTCACTCAACATTTGTGCAAATGTTGATGTTTCAGAAAAATTCAATTTGCAACCAAGAGTATAATATGTCGCTATTTTATCTTGAAAAACAGAACTGTCAATCATTTGTATTAATCATTTGTATTAGTTCGACAAATCGTGTGTATCTGCAAACTATTGGAATTAGCGAGAAACGTTGTGGCTTTATAGTGTTATGATATATAAATAATCACAAACTTCAATCGCTATGTTTTTATCCGAGACAAAGTTAAGCAATTATTCTGTATTATTAGCTTGTTTGAGAAGAATTTAAGCTTGGTGATTGGAAAAACAAATATTGCATTATATACGAGGAATATGAATCTTGTATATTTTCAGTGTCGTGAAAATGCCATCAGTAAATTGTTGTCTCTGTCATTTCATTTTTACGGATTGAGTTGTCTGCTTTATCGTAGTTCTTTTACGCAGACAATGCTCTTACGTGTTTTATATTGAATTATTGGAGTAATATAATCAGTGGGTGTAGAATATCGTCCTCCCTTTTTTCTATCTGATGTTAATTACATCGTTTGCTTATGAGCCAGTTTGCCCTGATATGAGCCCGAAGATATCATTTCTTTTATAAGACGGTTTGTGAACACGTAATTTTTTATATCCCATTTCGGCGCAATCAATAGTTCTTTGGGCGACTGGCTTACAAAGCGTTCTAAGATAAGGTCTTTGTTTAGATGTTGGATATATTCGGATATTAACTGAATGTATTCGTCCACGCTGTACAGATGAAACGGTTTTTCCATGTATTCTCTTGCAAGTCTTGTACCTTTGATTATCTGCATCTGATGTATTTTCAGAATGTCCAGTCCGCATTCTGATATTATAGGTGCCTGTCTGAGGCTTTCCTTTTGGTCTTCACCGGGCAATCCTATTATTATATGCCCTCCGGTGATAATGCCTCTTTCTTTTGTTTGTTTTATTGCCTTTTTGCACGTTTCAAACGTATGCCCTCTGTTTATGCGTCGCAATGTGTCATCATTCGCGCTTTCTACTCCGTATTCAACGATGACGAAGTGGTTTTTGTTCAGACCCGCCAGATAGTCAAGTTTCTCTTCATCCACACAGTCGGGACGCGTTCCGATAACAAGTCCGACAACATCTTCTACGGAAAGTGCCTCCTCATATCTTTGTCTCAGTTCCTCAACGGTTCCGTATGTGTTTGTGAAAGATTGGAAATATGCCAGATATTTCATGTCAGGATATTTGCGTGAGAAAAAAGCCTTTCCCTCTTCAATCTGTTCTCTTATTGGCTTGTTCCTGTTGCAATATGATGGGCTGAAAGTGCGGTTGTCACAGTAGGTGCATCCGTGGACAGACAGTCGTCCGTCTCTGTTGGGACATGTGAATCCTGCGTCAACTGATATTTTCTGAACACGGAACGGAAACATCTTTCTTATCCAATTCCCGAAGTCGTTGTATGGAAGTGTTTTCATTAAATATCTTTTAATACAATGTATAATGCAAAAGTAAGAAAAAAAAACTATCTTTGCATTAGTTTATCTTTTGAAAATACTATAATGAAAAAATTATTGACAATCTGTGTTACATTGTTTATGGCTGTTACGAATATGGCGGCATTGGAGAAAATAACCATTAGTGATATAACTGGCGGTAAGTTTGCAGCCAAGACAATCAGCGGCATTGATCCTATTGACGGTACGGATATGTATGTAAGGATAAGTGACGATAAAAAGCAGATACTGAAGTGTTCTTTTCGCACAGGGAAGACCGAGGAAATCCTTTTTGACGTAAACAACACCATGGGAGAGAAAATAAAAGAATTTGACGGCTATATTATGTCTCCTGACGGAAAGCGTATGCTTATTCAGACTCAGACAGAACGTATATACCGCCGTTCTTTTAAGGCGGTATACTACATATACACAATCAGCAGTCATAAGTTGGAAAAACTTTCTGACGGCGGACCGCAGCAGATTCCGACATGGTCTCCAGACGGTATGCAGGTCGCTTTTGTACGCGACAATAATATACATCTTGTCAAACTTCTGTATGATAATGCTGAGAGCGAAGTTACAAAGGATGGAAAGAAAAATGAAATCATAAACGGAATCCCTGATTGGGTTAATGAGGAGGAATTCGGATTGTCACGCTCATTGGTTTTCAATGCAGACGGTTCTATGATATGTTGGATAAAGTATGATGAGACAAAAGTCAGAAATTATTCTCTTCAGTATTTTAAGGGCAGCAATCCTACATTTGGTGAATATGAGGATTATCCCGGTGATTACACTTACAAATATCCGAAGGCCGGACATGATAATTCCATCGTAAGCGTATGGAGCTATGAGATAAAGACCCACAAAACCCGCAAGCTGCAGGTTCCGGTTTCTGAAGACAGTTACATACCGCGTATAAAGATGACTTCAGACGCTCAGAAAATCATAGTATATACTCTCAACCGCCATCAGGATGAGTTGTGCCTTTATGCGGTGAATCCGAGAAGTACGGTATCGCAGCTTATCATAAAGGAAAATGTTCCGAAATATGTGAAAGAAGAGGCCATCGAGGGAACGATAATCGGTAAGAGCACGATTCTGCTTCCGAGTGATCGCGATGGTTATATGCACATATATATATATGGTATGAACGGACAGCTCGTTCGTAAGGTTGGTGATGGGAATCATGACATTACTGCCATTTATGGATACGATGAGTCTACCGGAGACGTGTATTATCAGTCTGCTGCATTAAATGCGCATGACCGTCAGGTATATGTGGCGCATAAAAATGGAAAAACTGAACGGCTTACGGAACAGGAAGGATGGAATAGTGCTATTTTCTCGGCAGATTTTAAATATTTCATAAATACGTGGAGTGACTATAACACTCCGTATGTATATACTGTGAGAAATAATTCCGGCAAGATACTATCTACTATTCTTGATAACCATGAGTTGAAACAGACCATACAGCAATACGGATTCACGAAAAAGGAGACGTTCTCTTTTACAACCTCGGAAGGGGTGAAACTCGACGGATGGATGGTTAAGCCGGCTGATTTCGATGCCTCGCGTAAATATCCGGTCGTTATGTTCCAGTACAGTGGCCCCGGCAGTCAGCAGGTTGTCAATTCATGGAATGCCGGATCTATGGGGCAGGGTGGTGCGTTCGATTATTATCTTGCCTCAGAGGGATTTGTTGTTGTCTGTGTAGATGGACGAGGTACCGGAGGCCGTGGTTCTGAGTTTGAGAAAAGTGTTTATTTGCGCCTTGGTGATTTAGAGTCCAAAGATCAGGTTGAAACAGCCTTATATCTGTCCACACTGCCTTATGTTGACAAAGATAATATAGGTATATGGGGATGGAGTTATGGAGGATTCAATACTCTGATGAGTATGAGTGAAGGTCGTCATGTGTTCAAGGCAGGAGTGGCTGTAGCGGCTCCTACAAACTGGAAGTATTACGACACGGTTTATACCGAGCGTTATATGCGTACACCAAAAGAGAACGCGGCAGGCTATGCGATAAATCCTATAGAACGTGCCGACAAACTTAATGGAGCACTGCTTCTGTGTCATGGTTTATCTGATGACAATGTTCATCCACAGAATGTATTTGAATACAGTGAGGCTCTTGTGCAGGCAGATAAGGATTTCAAGGAAAATTTCTATGTAAATCGTAATCATAGCATTTACGGTGGAAACACCCGCAATCACCTTATGCGCCAGATATCGCAGTTCTTCATAGATAATCTCAAAAAGTGACGGGTTGTATTATAATTAATGTGATCAACTATATCAGCAACCGCATATTTTATATAAATATTATGAAAACATAAAATATGCGGTTGCAATATAAGCATAATTATAAGCTATCATAATATCTATACCCGTTGGCGGAATTAAATGAAGTAAAGATTATGCTTGAAAAGTTGCGCATATCTCTGATTTTTATTAACTTAGTGTTGCTCAAATCATTAAGTTTAAATCATCGTATGCACAACTTATACACAAAATTCGTCAGAATACTTGAGATATGCAAGCAATTTTCCAATAATCTCGTTAATGACCAAGGAAATATTGTCCGCTGTGGTCCGGTTCCAAAGTTCTCGNCGATATTTTCTCAATTGTCTGACCAGTTTCTAATCATCAGGAACTATGCTAAAATAACGAACGGTTTGTTTGCCAGAATCATTGGCAAAATTAGTGCGCTGACCGTATCACAATACGCCAACTATATTAATAACAAACCTATTGGCAGAATTAAGTACGCACTAAATTAATTCCGCCAACGGGTTATCTATTATTTCATATAAACAGGTAGTGTTTGCCATAGCCGGAATGAGTAACCAACTGTTTGTTTCTACTTACATGCTTCAGTAGCCAGATAGAACAAGTTTGGAAAAATTCTTATTATGTCAATTAAAGGAGTAAATCATTCACATATAAGATGGACTGAAAAGGAAGTATTAAAACATTAATTCCATTTTCAGTCCATTTTACAATTACAGTTTCCAGCCGGAAATGCTTTCTTGAATATTCCATAAATGAGCGTACAGCCCTTCATTTCGGACAAGGTCATCATGTGTGCCTTCTTCCTTTATCCGTCCGTTGTCCAAGACAATAATCTGGTCGGCATCCTTGATAGTTTTAAGCCTGTGGGCAATGGCGATAACGGTACGTCCCTTGATTAACGAATCGATTGCTTTTTGCACTTCTACTTCATTTTCGGGGTCAAGTGAGGCGGTTGCTTCGTCAAGCAGAATGATTGGCGCATCTTTTAGAATAGCACGGGCTATGGATACGCGTTGCTTTTCTCCGCCCGAAAGGGTACACCCCCCTTCGCCTACCAAGGTGTCATATCCTTTGGGCAACCGCATGATGAAGTCATGGCAACAGGCTTTTTTAGCTGCGGCTATAATTTCTTCTTCCGTCGCGTCAGTTTTACCAAAGCGGATATTATTGCGTATGGTGTCCTGAAACAGATAAACATCCTGAAATACCATAGAGATGTGGCTCATCAGACTTTCTGGATTTATCTCATTCATCGGAACACCATTGAAAAAGATACATCCTTTCTGTGGGTCGTAGAAACGGGCGCAAAGCTTCATCACCGTACTTTTCCCGCTTCCCGAAGGTCCGACAAGAGCCGTCAAGGAGTTTTTCGGGAGCGTAATGTTTATATCATGCAACACTTCCTTGTCTTGATAGGCAAACGATACGTGTTCAAACCGGATGTCGCCCGCTGCCGGGGATTGCTGTTCTCCTTTCATCTCCGGCTCGTTCATCAAGGAAAGGATGCGTCCACCGGCAATGGAAAAATAGCGGAACTCGGTAAAGTTTGTCAGTGCGGAAGTCAGCGGGTCGAACACACGAGAACCGACTACAAGGAATAGCACGAATACAAGGATTGAAAGTTGCCCTCCCAACAGAAGGTAAGTTCCACATAGCACCATCATTGTCAGCCCGGCACGTACTAAAGTGATGCTCAACAAGACGAATGGGCCTAACAAGGCCTCCTGACGGATGCAAGCACGGCGAAGTTCCTCAAAAGCATCGCGCAACCTGACAAAGCGGTCACCTATCAGATTGTACGCTTTCATTACACGAATACCCTGTAAGTATTCTTCCAACCGATTTCCAGCATTTATTTTTGCTTGAATTTGCCTGCCGCTTAACTTCCGCTGTGCCTTTTTGCTTGCCCACAGAACGAGCAAGGCAAGCGGCAAGGCGGCAAACATACTGACCGCCATCCTCCAATCTATCCATACAAGCGAAGCAAAAGCCAGTACGGGCATGACTATGGCACCCATAAGTTGGGGCAGGTGATGCGAAATTCCGGTTTCTGCCATCATGAAGTCCGTAACAAGCATAGACGACAAATCACCCGGATCACGTTTCGACAAAAAGCCCAACGATAGTTTCCGCAAGTGCTCCGCCAGCGACAAACGCCCGGAAGCACTCATTTCGTATGCTCCTCTAAAATTGGCTCGGTAGGATGCCCGTTCTGCCAAAGCCATGACCAGCATATAAACAGCCATAATGCCGAATATCCACCACAGGCGGGTCGTGTCAAGCGGCTGTCCGCTCCCGTCAAATGCACTGAAAATGATACGTATCGCTTCTATAGAAAGACAAAACGGTACTATATTCACTAAGTTGGCAAGCATGGTGTAACCCACCGGCTTGTAAAGTCTTTCCGTGTGACCTATTGTAATATTCTTTATTGCATTCATGTCTTATTTTATTTATATGCTATAATATGTATTTCTTCCTTTTTACGGATTGTTCTGATGGATGAAAATCCGGCTTCATGCAACCGCTCTTCCAATTCTGCCGGAGTATAGACAACCATACCGTCTATCCGTTCCGTCCACATTTTTCCAAGTTCGGGGTCGCTCGCTTCTAGACTAATAAGGAAACAACCTCCTTCTCGGAGAACACGCGCCACTTCAGACAACGCTATGTTTACAGGCGACCAAAAATAGACCGTTTCAAAAGCCGTGATAGCATTAAAGAATCCATCCTCATAAGGTAATGAACAAACATTCCCTTGTTGTATGAAACATCTTTTATTCAAGTCTTTTTCGTTGTACTTTTGGGCGAATGAGACACTTTCTTCTGACAGGTCTATGCCGTAGATATTTCCTTTTGGACATAAATTCAATAAACGTTTCAAATTCGCACCACCGCCACAGCCTATATCAAGAACATTCCAATTCGGCTGCCATTCCACGTGCTTCATGCCACGATTAGCTAAAGATGCATGAAAACAATTCATTCCTCGCAAAATCATCCGTCCCCAAAATCCTTGCGGACAACTTGTGTTTTGCAAGACCTTGTTTAAGAAATTCTTCTTTCTCATATTGCTTTTAGTTTTTGTTCAATGTCCAATGGTATGCGCTCGTATAGGCATCCCACATATTTTTATATACACCCTCCGTCACGGACAGCTGTTCATGTTTTCCGCATTGCACAATGCGTCCTTCTTTCATGACGACAATCTGATGTGCGGAGATGATGGAAGAAAGGCGATGGGCAATCACAATGACCGTTTTGTCCTTTATCAGTGACTGCAAAGCCATCTGCATTTTATGCTCATTTTCAGGGTCAGCGAAGGCAGTGGCTTCGTCCAGCACCAGTATCGGAGCATTCTTCAATAAGGCGCGAGCCACACATATCCGTTGGGCTTCACCGCCGGACAGGAATACACCTTTATCGCCTATCCTTGTTTCGTAGCCTTGCGGCAAACGCTCTATGAAATCGTGGCATTGGGCAGCTTTCGCAGCGGCTATTACCTTTTCTTTTGTAGCATCTGGAGAACCTACGGCAATGTTCTCATATAATGTGTCGTAAAAAAGGAAAGTGTCTTGAAATACAAATGAAACCATGTCCATCAGTTTTGCCGCATCTATCTGACGAATGTCAATACCTCCTATACAAATTTCCCCTTGCTCCACATCCCAGAACCGGGGTATTAGGTTGGCAACCGTTGATTTTCCGCTTCCTGAAGGACCGACAAGGGCGGTTATCTTTCCTTGTGGAGCTTTGAAGCTGACATCACGCAAGGCTTCCGTTCGTGTTCCCTGTTCCGTGTTTTCGTAGAAGAATGACACATGGCGAAACTCTACATCGTAAGCGGCAGGCACTTGCGGATGTTCCGGCTCCAGCACAGGTTTCTTTTCAAGTATGCGGTCGATACGGTTTACACCTTCATCGATGTCGCGCGTATTACCTCCCAAGAATGTCAGTTTATAAACGGGGGAAGCCATACCCGGTCCCATGATAATGAAGAACAGCCATACTACCGCCAATGACAAGGATTGCGGACTGGCTTGCATCAGCAAGATGCCCATAGGAAGAATAAACGTTACCATCGAATTGAGCAAGACGGTAAAGGCAATCATCCCGTTCTGGTAGGTGTCACAGCATTTCAAGGCGAATGTCTTGTATGCCTGAATCTCGGCATTGAACTGACGGAACGAACGGACGCTTTGCCCGAATATCTTGACGACGGGCATTCCCCGTACATACTGCACGGCGGACGCGCTCATTTTTTCCTGCGCATCGTAATAGATGGCCATGAACTCCCTTGCCCTTTTTCCCATGAAATTGGAAAATTGCAGGAATAAGCTAAGTACCACAACGGCCAGGCACACGACTGTCAGCCACACATCCAGCGAGAAAAAGATGACCAGCATTACCACTACCGTTGCCATTACATTGACCAAATCTGGAATGGTATGGGCGATGAAGCCCTCTATTTTCTCGATATTCTGGTCCATTGTTTTCTTGATGGCTCCCGTAGAGGTATTGTTCAAATATCCCAAAGGTAGTTTGCCGATATGCTCGGACAGACGGACACGCAACCCATACAAGATACGGAATGCAGCCACATGTGAGGACATCAGGGCGGCATAGAGCAATATCAATCCGCCAACAAGCCCTCCAAATGCAATCCATCCCCAACGCATCATGTCCGTTCCGTCCAAAGCGGAAAGATTGGAGCCATTCGACAGCAACTCTTTCAAAATTTCATAAACTGCCCAATAAGGCACAAGCATACACACCGCGCTGCCAGCCGACAGCAGACCTGCTAATATAAGCAGACCTTTCCTTTGTCCCGCTATCTCGAACAGACGGGACAAACCTTTTTTCTTTTTTGACTTTTCCATTGTTATTACGCTATTTTGATGTGATTTTATATCCGAGCAATGAACTGAATTTGTAGCAGAGCCAAGGGATGCGCCCCAATATCTGCCCGAAGAAGAATCCCCAGCGTGAACGGAAGAACTTCATATAGTTAGCCTGTTCAATGAGCTTTAAAGACGGCTCCCATTGTTCCACCACATACCCGTTGCTTATGCCGGAACGGATTTGAGCCTCGTGTTTGCGGAGCGAATCGGGCTTCACACCATGTCGGCTCATTATCGTGCCGCACACGTCAAACCACAATTCACCTCCCCCGAAACGGTTTGCCACGTGATGCAGGAAGGATTTTACTTGCTTCTCGTAGAAGTACATCAGTACCCCCTCCACGATGAAGATAAATTCTGCTTCGGGGTGTTTCCGGCGCAGGTCATCCATCCAGTCGGTCTCCAACAAAGACGCTTCAATATAGACATTGTCCGGCTGTTCGGGTATCAATTCCCGGCGTAGAGCAATGACCTCAGGCAAATCTAAATCATAAAAGACTGCTTTCTGACTTCCGATACGCTGGAAACGGGTATCCAGTCCACATCCCACATTGACCACGACCGGATGCGAATGTGCTTTAATAAATCGGCGCACAGCGCAGTCAAAATACCATCCACGCACCACGCATCCCACTTCGCTCAACTTTGCCCCGTCGAACTGGGAATAATCGTATTCCAAACTGTCCGCCAGCCATTCCGCAGCCTTGTCATATAGAATGGGATTATTCCGGCGACTTTCTTTGGCTCTCATGTATAGCGGAATAAGCAATGTTTCCGCTACAATACTCTTAAACACGTATTTCTGTCTCATATTTTTGGAGTGTTTAATAGTGAACGATATTCAGAATTGTTCATAAAAAAAGGAGGAAACCTCCGTGAAGATTTCCTCCTTACCAACCGTTCTGATGCGGTTGAATGTTCGTATGTACGTTGTCTGTATCTCATATCTTGATAATAGCCCTCCAACCTTGGATTTCAAACAGGATATAATCGTGCAAAATAGCCTCCATCTCTTGCCGGGGTACGGAATGCATCAATAGCTCCTCGAACATCGTGAACATCCATACCGTATGCAAATGAATGATAAAATCGGACACAGCCGTATTGATTTCGGGATGTTTCCGCTGCATGGACGCGAACCACGCCTTAACCAATTCCGTGGAACGGTCGGTATAATTCTCACGGAAGCGTTCCAATGAAGAACCTTGCGCACGGAACAACAGTATTTCCATTAGCGAACGGTGTTTGTCTATAAGCGAAACATATTCATCAATGCAGGATTTCAGGTATTTTTCCGACCGCATAATCATAATATCTTCGCCCCGTATGCCGTGGTGTTCTTGCAGCATGGCTTCCAAAGCGCACAAAACAGGACGGACCACTTCATGGAATAATTCATCTTTGCTTGTGAAGTAGTTATAGATATTCCCGACACCAACCCCAGCTAACTCCGCTATTTCGCGCATTGAAGTTTTGGAATAGCCTTTCTTCTCGAATTGCTGCCTGGCAATCGTCAATATCCGACCCCGTATGTCCTCTTTCAGCACTTGCATTTATAATGAACAATGTTTCTGATTTTGTTTCTGCAAATGTACGGGGCTTAAATTTATCCGGCAATACCTAATTTTAGGGATTTTACAATATCCAATATATACTTTGGACTTTATTTTATGTAAGCATAAATAAGAAGTAGAATAGTGTAAAATATAAAAAAGGACATCATAATTTTCGTCCAAAAACTTGATAGTCAAATACCTTCATTCTTTTGAAGGTGTTTGGCTAACTTTTTACCATGTTCCTCCAAGAGTTTTTTCTCTGTCTTGATGTGATTGGCAGAACATTGGTTCATCTTAGCAAGTTCACTGTTATCAACCTTAGCACGGATGACGGTGTTTCGTTCCGCCTTGACAATGGCGTTGCTGATAACGTCCACAATGTTGTCGGCACTTTCCTTGGCTGCTTCCAGAGCCTTGAAGGCCGCCCGTTCCCGTTGGACGGTGTGCTTTAGGCTGCCGTGTATGCCGTGCAGTTCTTCTTTCAGGGCTTGGATTTCATTCAGCAGATTGCGAAGTCCAACTATTTGACAGTTGACTTCTTGAAGCAGTCCGTCAAGCTCCTGCATATCCTGTTTCAACTCCTCTTCGGGTGTATAATTGGCAAGCCGCTCACGCAGGGCGGCAGTATCGGGTTGTTTCATTATCGTAGCTGTTTTTAATTCGTTGTCATTTACGTTTTATTCCTGATTTCTTCTGTATGCCGAGCCTGTGTGAAGCCTCACGCGCACAACGGCGGGCAAATTCAATCTCGTCTTCCTCCGGGTCGTGCCCCCATTTGAGGTCGGACTGTGAGCCACCTCCACCGCCGCCTGATGTCACCTCGTAAGATGACGCTATAAGGGTGAAGTAGTCCATCGCCAAGTTCTGCAAGTCTTTCCTGTTGATCAGTTCCTGGTAATCGAACTCGTCGTTGAAATAGTCAAGCACCTTGCCGGGTAGATAGCGTTTGTAGGCCTTGCCGTTATGCTCAAACTCCGTGGGCAGACTGTTCGGCTTATAGTCCGTGTAGTCTTCGTAAACCGGGTTGCTCTGCCGTATAACGGGCTGTGACTTCTGTTTTGCGGTATTGGGTACGGTAGGTTTCGGGGTCGGTGTGGCGGTCGGTTTGGGTGTCGGGCTTGCTTGTTTGGTTTTCTGTTTATCCTGTTCGGGATGCAGATTCTCCCATGTCTGCTTGATGCGTGATGCGGTCAGGTTGCGCCCCTTTCCGAGTTCCGATGCCTTGAACCTTGTGTTGCCCTTGCAAAGCACATAGCCGCGTATCATGTCCTTTTTGTCCTTGCGCAGATGCAGTTCGTAGCCTTTGGCGGCAAGCTGCTTTTTATAACCGTCCCATGACCATTCGTCCAGTTCACGCAGGGCTTCCATGCAGTCGGCACTGACTTGAGGGATGTTCCGCTCGTGTATGTGCATGGCGGTAGTCCAACCCCTTTGGCGTGCGACCTTTTCAGCCGCCCGTTGTGCGCGGAGGTGGATGGCGTGGTCGTTGTTGATGTTCCCGTCCTCGTCCACCCGGCAGACGATGGCATGTAGGTGCGGTATGCCGCTCTTGGATTCCTCGTGCAGCCAGACGCTGGACTTGCTGCCCGATACGTTGGTGTGTGGGGAAACGACCTTGCCGTCCTTGTCACGTATCTCTTGGCTGTCGAAAGCCGCCGCAAAGTCATTCCACAGTTGCCGCCAGTCGTCCACCGTGAAATTTTCGGTATGCTCCATCGCCGGGCTAATCTCCATGCGGATGACATTGTTCTTGATGTTGGGGTGGTTCATGGTAGCGAACTTCATTTCCGTCCAGATACCCGTAGCGTCCATACCCTGCGGCATGAAGTTGTCGCAGATGCGCGTTATCTTTTCGGGATGCTTCTTGTTCCTCGATTCCCCCGACGCATAGAGCATCGCCCTTATGCCGTGGGCTACCGCCTTTGCGTTGGCTATCATGCGCCGTCCTCCTTAGCTTCTTGGTTTGTTGCCCCTGCCGGATAGCTGTTCGCCGTCTGCGTGGACTGCAGGAAGTCGGCGACATGGTTCGTGACATGGGCCACTTTCTCGTACCATTCAAGCATGGTCTCTTCGTGCCGGAAAAGGAGTAGCTTCTCGTTGTCGGTCAGTCCGTGCAGGGCGTTGGCGAAGTTCACCATGTCCGTGCGGCAGGCCGCAAGCTGACGCAAACCGTCCAGTTCCCTGTCGGAAAGCCTTTGCAGTGGCTTGTAGCCGAGTACCCTTGCCCGGATGAAATCACTGCGTGTCATGCCGCACCGGCTAGCGGTCTCTTTGATTTGCGAAAGCTCCTGTTCCGTGACCTTGGTGACAACCACCTTGTCGCGCCTTATAACGAGCTTCTTTTGCTCATGCTCCTGACTGGAGGTATCTTCGTATTCCATATATAACAGATGTCTTTGAAAAGTCGTGAAACGGTTTCTAAAAGAGGGATGATGCGAGCCTGCGAGTGGCAAGGACAACAGTCTGCCGGACTGTTGCGAGGGCGTCGGGGTATTACTGTCCGAAGACGGTAATACCTCGGCATACCTCGCAACTGAACGCTACCGCTCCATGTCAATCCATCCGTCCGCTTGCCACAGCCAAAACAGACTGGTGCCAGTGGAGTGCCGGATAATTGAACAAAGGGAAATGTTTTTTGCATCCTGTTTCTGTCAGCTTTTATTCTTCCCTTTATTTTCTGAATGAAGGGTTGTCGAATACAATCTTGTCCACCATCTCGTTCAGCCTGTCAGCAATCCTGTCGCCGTACAACTTGCGTATCTGCTGCGGTACGAGGTTGGTGGTTATGAACGAGAAGCCACGGTTCTCGTATCTTCTTGCAAGCAGGTCAGTCAGCGGCCTGTGCATGTTGCCGAACTCCTGCACCTCCACAGGCTCTATGCCCATGTCATCGATGCCGAGCATCTCCATATCACACAGCCGCAGGAACTCGGTATAGCTGTTCCGACACAGATGGGCAATATGAACGGCATTCACGATCGGCATACCATACACAGTCCTGTGGTAGTTGTCCGGTATCCTGATTACATTGAGCAGGTTCTGGAACGCCCTCATCACGGTGGTCTTGCCGTTGCCGCATAAGCCGCACAGCATCACCCCGCACCGTCTGCCGGAGGTAAGGCTCGCAGCAAGGTTCCTGACTTGTGAGTCTACCGCGTCAGGATAAAGAAATGTGCCTCCGAAACGGCTCACTTCGCCTGCGATGGCACATTTAAGCAGTTTCGCAGCCGTCTCTTCATCGAAAGGCAGTCTAAAACGCTCCTTCGTAGTCCTCGGCTGACACAGCCGTGACATCAGAGTCTCTATAAGTTGGGGATTTCCGTTTTGTTCCATATCGGGTTGTATTCAGACGTTTGATAATCCAATGGTAAAAATGGCTTCGGCAATCGCTCTCGTCCCGCTGCGCGTTTCCGCCGATTCTTTGCTCGTCAAAGAAGTCACGGATATTCCCGTGTAGCCTGTATCTGTCAATAATCCAGTTTTCTCTTTTCGCCAGCACTTCGATAATCTTGTCCTGCCAAACCGTATCGGCAAGCAGGAGTGACTCAAGCTCATCCAGTGATTTATGTCCATCTTCCCGCGCGTGTTGAGAGTTGATAATATCTTCGTCTTTATCTTTTATATTAGAATGGGGCAACTGTACGGTCAACTCATGGGTCAACTGTCGGGTAACCTGATGCGGCAACTGCCGGAACGGCTGTATGGTCAAGGAATATAGCGCAGGAGTGTGGATTCCTGTACCAACCTGACAATCTATCAGCCCACGTTCTTTGAGATGCTGCCGTGCCTTGCTGATATTCTGTTTGGTGGTCGAGAGCCGCACGCAGAGGATGGCTGTATGGCAGGCAAACGGCATGTTCCAGCGTAGGCGGTTTGCCTCATACAGGAGGTAATGATAAAGTGCTACCTCCGTAGGGTTGAAAGGGCTGCGCTCCGCTTCTGCCCAAAACCGGTTAATGTAGTCGTATATGCCCGCCATGACTTACCGCTTCGAACGGTTGATGATGTACTTCTGTGCCTGTTGGTCGAGTTCCGCATGCGATGCCACGCGTACATTCTTCATCCATGCCTCCAGTTCGGCTTTGTCAAAGAAGCACAGTTTGCCGTTGGGCTTGTAGTAAGGTATGACGCGTCGCATCATCAGCCTGTGAAGATAACTCACTTTGATTCCGATAAATTTCGCGACCTCGGCCGTCGAGATTAATTGGTTCGTCTGTTCCATATTTCTGTCGTTTTTGATGTGATTTCTTAGGCTGTGAAAGCCGTCGTTCCGATAAGGAAGACGGTGCAAAGTAAGCCATCGGAAATCACACGACAAAGGCTGTTAATCTGCTGTAAAACAGATGGAAAGCCAAGTGGAAAACTTTTAAAAGCACGGCTGTAAAACAACAGCAAACAGACGAAAACAGGGAATAGAAAAAACAGATGTTAAGCGAGATGAGTCGCCTGAAACGATAAAGCGGTTAAATTTTGATATTTCTCTCCCAACTACGATATGCATCGGTATTGCGGATATTATCGTCGGCTTCCGCCACTTTCTTAAAAATGGAAATTATAACATCCTCTTTGTCGGCTTTGGAACCTCTGCTGTTCTTTACATCCAACAACTGGCGCATATTGTTCAAATGCCAATAGTCGCCAAAAATTTTCCACTGGCGGCTGATGTTGCAGATTGCTGCTATGCTGTCCGCGATGAAAGCCATCAGTGTGGCATTGCATCCATCATGCGGACGGTATTCTGCATCAAGAAAGCCTTCGTGACGCAAGGCTTCCATAAATATCATAGTTCTGTCTCCTTTCAGGGCATCCGGGAAATCCGGTGGAAAGGAAAACCGACATGCTGTCTCTGGTTCTGTGGTCGATTGAGACTTGCCAGAGGAACCGCTGCCGGACGGTGAAGAAGCCTTTTTAGATTTGCGCTCCGACAATTGCTCGATTTTCTTGCGATACTCCATATAGACAGCCATCGGAACAATGAAGATAACGAGCGAGATTACCACGAACATGACGACGGTAATAGCATCCGTCTCAAGCCGTGCGACCGCTACCCGTCCGGCAAGGACAGATATGAGTAGCCACACTGCTCCCGGCAGCAGGATGTTCACATTGAAATCATCTGGCAATCTTCACATACTCTATATTATTATATCCGTTCAGGTATTGGCAAACTCCATGTCGATAAGGCTGATGGCATCTTCCTTTTTCTTGTTGATGATTTTGGCGTATATCTGGGTGGTCTTCACATCCGAATGGCCGAGTAGCTTGCATACGGTATAAAGGTCAGCACCGAGTGTCAGCAACATTGTGGCAAAGGTGTGGCGGGGAAAATGGAACAGAACCCACAAAGCAGCCGTTGGTAAACAAGTAACGATAAAACGTAACCCGTTTGAAATGAGCGGTTTTTCATTATTCTGCCAAATGTTGGAAACGCAACGGAGTGCGGAATATTGCACCATTTCAGTTACCAAGCCGTTAGCTGTCAGTTACCGAAGCAAGGACAGGTAACGCCCGGAAAATGAAATTGTTGTACGCCCGTGCCGATTGCGCTGATACGCACCGTTCTGCAAATCAATGGACGCTTACTCATAAGTTAATTTTGCAACAAAAACAGTAAGCGTATGAAAGTAGAAAAATTCAAGGTGCTGCTCTACCTGAAAAGGAGCGGAACGGACAAGTCGGGCAAAGCCCCGATAATGGGTCGTATCACAGTGAACCGTACGATGGCGCAGTTCGGATGCAAGCTGTCGTGCAGGCCGGATTTGTGGAACGCGCGAGAAAGCCGTCTGGACGGCAAGAGCCGTGAGGCGGTGGAAACCAACGCAAAACTGGACAAGCTGCTGCTTGCGGTCAATGCGGCGTTCGACATGCTGGTGGAGCGCGGACAGGACTTTGACGCCACGGCGGTCAAGGACTTGTTTCAGGGAAGCATGGACACGCAGATGACATTGCTGAGAATGACCGACCGCATCTGCGAGGACTTGAAGGCGCGTATCGGCATTGACCGCGCCAAAGGAACGTACCCCGGCTATTACTACATGAGAAAGACGCTGGGCGAGTTCATCCCGTGGCAGTTCAAGACGAAGGACATTGCTTTCGGACAGCTTACCGAACAGTTCATACATGATTACCAAAACTATGTAATGGACGTGAAAGGATATGCCGTGGACACGGTGCGCCACTATCTTGCCATCCTGAAAAAGGTATGCCGCATAGCCTACAAGGAAGGATATGCCGAAAAATGCCATTTCGCCAATTTCACCCTGCCGCAAAAGACAGAGCGGACACCGAGGGCGTTGAGCCGCGAGGACTTCGAGAAAATCCGTGATGTGGAGATACCCGCATGGCGCACCACACACATACTCGTCCGCGACCTTTTCCTGTTTGCCTGCTATACGGGAACCGCCTATGCGGATGTGGTGAGCGTCACCCGTGAGAACCTCTACACGGACGACGATGGGAGCCTCTGGCTGAAATATCGCCGCAAGAAGAACGAGCTTCGAGCAAGCGTGAAGTTGCTGCCCGAAGCACTCGCCCTAATAGAGAAATACCATGACGACAACCGCCCGACGCTGTTCCCGATAATATACCATCCAAACCTCCGCCGACACATGAAATCGCTCGCCGTTCTTGCAGGGGTGAGCAGTACCTTGTGCTATCATCAGGCACGTCACTCGTTCGCCTCGCTGATTACGCTGGAGGCCGGAGTGCCGATTGAAACCATCAGCCGGATGCTGGGCCATTCCGACATCCAGACCACGCAGGTCTATGCCCGTGTCACCCCGAAGAAGCTATTTGAGGACATGGACAAATACATCGAAGCGACCAAAGACTTGAAACTTGTTTTGTAACCAATTAAAATCAGCAATTTAAAAACAATACATCTATGCGCAGTACATTTTCCATATTACCGTATATC
This sequence comes from Leyella lascolaii, assembly GCF_900079775.1. GTDB lineage: Bacteria > Bacteroidota > Bacteroidia > Bacteroidales > Bacteroidaceae > Prevotella > Prevotella lascolaii. Next base: position 250,325 of record NZ_LT556036.1, read on the forward strand.
AACCGAAGCAAAGTGAAAGCTGACGGCACGACCGCCGTCCTGTGCCGCATCACCATAGACGGCAAGAGTTCCACGATGGCAACGGGCATCTATTGCAGGCCGGAGGACTGGAACAACAAGACGGGCGTAATCCGCACCGTCAGAGAGAACAACCGCTTGCAGGAGTTCCGCAAATCCGTTGAGCTTGCCTATGAGGACTCGTTGAAGAAACAGAACGTGGTGAGCGCCGAACTGCTGAAAAACACATTGGCGAAAAGAGCAGTTATCCCCACCAAGCTGTTACAGATGGGCGAAAGGGAACGTGAGCGGCTGCTTGCCCGTTCAAAGGAGATAAACTCCACGTCCACCTACCGCCATTCGGGATATTACCAGAAATACCTGAAAGACTACCTAACCTCATTAGGCAAGGAGGACATCGACTTCACCGACATCACGGAGGACTTCGGCAGTTCCTACAAGGCGTTCATGAAGCGCAACAAGAATTTCAGCGCACAGCAAATCAACAAGTGCCTCTGCTGGCTGAGCAAGCTGGTGTACCTTGCCGTGGACTATGAGATACTCCGTGCCAACCCGTTGGAGGACATGGAATACGAGAAGAAGCCCGCACCGAAGCACAGGCACATCAGCCGTGCCGAATTGAAAACCATCCTCGAAACACCCATGCTTGACCCCTTGCAGGAACTGGGCCGGAGGGCATTCCTGTTTTTGAGCTTCACAAATGTTGCACTGAATGAAATATGGCTGTAAATCAAGAAGTTGTCATCAATCAAAAAGAGGATAGGTAATGGTTTAGAAACCACCGAGGTTCACCATTCTGCTCAATTCCAATAATCAATCAACTGATGCAAAGGTAGCAAATAAAATCAAAACAGCTGTATAAAATGATGGATTTTTTGTCATTAAATGTATTCTGTTGACTTTACCTTGTGCAATCCACAATAGCTATTTTATTCAAAAAAGTATGATTACTAATGGCAGATAAAATAAAATGATTAAATTTGCAACTGATTTTATTTTAGGAAAAATGTACGCAAGCCGTAAGTATACATACATTGATTTGTTCGCAGGAACATCTGCTCTTTCAGAGGGGTTCTTACGATGTGGTTTTGTGCCGGTTGCCCATGTAGAAATGAATCCAGATGCTTGCTATACTATTAAAACACGATTAGCTTATCATTATCTTAAAGAAAATGGTGGGTATTTAAATTATACAAAGTATCTCAAACACGAAATAACCAGAAACGAACTCTACAAATTACTTCCTAAAGATTTAATCTCATCGGTAATCAATAAAGAAATTTCCGATGAAACGATAGAAACAATTTTTTCTTATATAGATTGTGTCTTAAAACGACAACGTAGGAAAAGAGTCGATTTTATTGTCGGAGGTCCTCCTTGTCAAGCATTTTCTATGCTAAATCGCCATAATGCAAGTATTGCAGACGACAAGCGTTGTTTATTATATTTGCAATATGGCAAGTTCTTGGCTAAATATAAACCGATGGGATTTGTATTTGAAAATGTATTGGGACTTTTGAGTTCAAAGAAAAATCATTTTGAGAATATAAAGAGTCATTTTAGGAAACTTGGATATAAAACTTATTTAGCTATTCTGAACGCATCAGATTATGGTGTAATGCAGAATCGAAAAAGGGTAATTATATTTGGTTGGAGAAAATCGTCTGATCGCGGATGTCCTATAATTCAAAAAGTTCAAAATGATTGGACGTGCAAAGATATATTCTCAGATCTTCCATCAATCTATGCTGGAGAAAGTTCGTCTGAATATCGTTCCGAACCGTCTGATTATCTTCGCAGATTTAATCTTCGTAATGATTCTGATATTCTTACACTACATACAGCACGCCCAATCAACCATATGGACATTAAGAAATACCGTATGGCAGTTAAAATGTGGTTGAATAATGGCGTTAGAATTAAAAACTCTGATTTCCCAGACGAAATCAGGACTATAAATAATACAACATCCTTTTTGGATAGATTCAAAGTAGTAGATTTAAATGGGAAATGTCATACTGTGGTTGCACATATTTCTAAAGACGGTCATTACTATATCTACCCTTCTACAAATACCATTAGATCTATTTCAGTACGTGAGGCTGCAAGAATACAATCATTTCCTGATGATTTTTTCTTTGAGGGTTCACGTTCATCCGTATTTAAACAAATTGGTAATGCTGTGCCTCCATTGATGGCTTATGCCATTGCCAAAGCAATTTTAAAATCATTATGTCCGAAAACAATATAATAAAAGCTCCATTTAAGCCAAGAGCCAGAATGCTACTGCAACTCGGTGATCAACTCATAAAAAATGAAAGTATTGCACTTGTTGAGCTAGTGAAAAATGCTTATGACGCAGATGCCTCTAAGGTGACCATCGTCATGTCTAATATTCATAATATAGAAACAGGTGAAATTATCATTAAAGATGATGGTTGGGGGATGGACTTGGATACAATACTCAATTGTTGGTTGGAACCGGGAAGTGATTCCAAATCTCAAATTGTGGCAAAAGGCAAACGTTCTCCCAAAGGAAGACTTCCAATTGGGGAAAAAGGAATCGGACGTTTTGGTGTCCACAAATTAGGTCATGAAATCGAATTAGTGACGAAAACGTCTACTGGTAAAGAATATGCTGTAAGAATAGATTGGAATCAATTTTTACAATCCAAATACCTAAATGATGTGCCTGTTGTCGTCATAGAACGAGATGTGCCCGAAAATTTTATAGACAGTAGTCATGGTACAATCATCAAAATAACGCATCTAAATAAATCTTGGACAAGAGGAGAAGTACGTGGAATAAAGAGAGCTATAAACTTATTAAGCAGTCCCTTTGAATCTGATGATAGTTTTGAGACTGTTTTAATTTGCAACGGCCATAATGATTGGGTAGAAGGGATGATAGATTGGAAAGATATTAAGAGATATGCAATCTATCATTTTAAAGCAACATTGGAGAACAATGGAATCACATCTTTTTATTATGATTTTACGCCTTGGGATACAATGCCTAAATTATCTTCCTACTCCATAGAATGGAATAATCATTTATCCGAAAATGAATCAAACATTAAAAAGAAACTTATAAATAATTTCAAGTATTTTATCAATAGTGATGGAGATTTTTCTCTCAATGAAAATGGGATTGAAATTGGGCCTGTAAAATTTGAGGGCTATATCTTTGACAGGGATGCTTTTGTCTTAAAATTAGGTCTTTCTGATAAACAAGGATTGAAAGAATATCTTGATACGAATGGAGGGGTAAGGGTATATCGTGACGGCCTTCGTGTTTACGATTATGGTGAAGTTGGGAATGATTGGCTAAACCTAGATATTCGTCGAGTAAATCAGCCTGGGAAAAAACTTAGTAATAACATTATTCTTGGAGCTATTTCTTTGGATAGGGCTTCAAGTAAAAGTCTTATTGAAAAAACAAACAGAGAAGGATTTGTTGAAAACAAAGCATATCATTTGTTTAAAGACGCTATACTTCATGTTATAAATATTGTCGAAACTTTAAGATTTGAAGACAAAAGTAGAATCCGTGCTATTTATGGTCCAACATCTAAATCTGAACCTGTGCTTCAAGTAATTGGAGATCTCAAAAAATTTGTCGATGACAAAATCAAAGAAACTCCGATAAAGACTCGCATTAATAAGTACCTTTTGAAAATAGAGGAAGATTACAAATTAGTATGCGACAATTTGTTGAAGGCCGCAGGTGCCGGACTTAACATGAGCGTCATCGTACACGAAGTTGAGAAAATTATAGCCGAAGTTTCACTTGTCCTAAAATCAGAGAAAGCATCAGCTCGCGCTATCAATCTTGTTGAACATTTATCATCTCTGATAGATGGCTATGCTGATATTATTAGAAAATCAGATCGAAAAACAGAAAACATAGTCCATGTAATAGATAATGCTCTTTTCAATACAGAATATCGTTTGAAAGCTCATGACATTGAAGTTGAACGTCAATATAAAAATTTCTCAGGAACAAAAAAGGTGAAGATTTCTAGAAGTCTTTTTGTTGGGGCAATAATGAATATTATTGATAATTCAATATATTGGTTAGAACAATCTAAGTGTGAACACAAGAAATTCTATGTAGGCATTACAGAAGATGATAAATTTTTAAATATTATCTTTGCAGACAATGGTGTTGGTTTTCTTTTGCCGACGGACACTGTAACAGAACCATTTGTTTCAGCAAAGCCAGATGGAATCGGATTAGGACTTCACATCGCAAATGAAATTCTTGTTGCTCAAAAAGGAACATTGAAATTTCCAGAATTTGATGATGTTTCAATTCCTTTAGATTATAAAAATGGTGCTATTATTGTTTTCTGCCTAAAAAAATAGAATAATGAACATATTACCAATAAACGGAAGAATAGTAATTATAGATAATAGTATTGAACAAGCTCTGCCATTAATGAAAGAGTTTGGAAAATCACGTTTGTCATATTCATATTACGATGGTACACCTGAAAATCTTCCTCAAGAGGGTTCAAATATTGATGTTCGTATCGTTTTCTTGGATATTAATCTGATTGACGATTCTGTCCATCCTATACAGCAATTATATTCAATGGTGTATGCTGTAATGAATAGGTTAATCGGTCAGAGAAATTTCCCGTATATGCTTATATGCTGGAGTAGAAATACTGATGAATATAATCAAATTATCGAACGGCTTAATCATGATTTAGAAAATCGAAAACCCATATGTTCGATTCCTTTACAGAAATCAGACTATTTTACATTGGAAGGAAAACCGACAGAGGAATTTGAAGAAAGAATAGAAAAATTGTTTGAACGGATTTCAAACGCATTAAAGCCCCATACATCATTTTGTAATTTATTGCTTTGGGAGAATCATATTCATAGTGCGATTAATCATGCTCTTGAAGATGGCCTTTCTTGTATTAATGATAAAGATTGGGATGAAACGGCGAACTGGATCTTCACAAAATGGGGGAAAGCTTATTCTGGTAAAAACTTTGAAAATTTATCTGACCCTGATAAATTAAGAGCAGCATTCCATACATTGAATCTATTTTTACATGAAACAATAGAAGAAGAAGTAAGTTCCGATACTGACGAAGATTTAAGTTTTACTTCAGATTTTGAAAATAGAGATATCAAAACTTCGCATTTTAATGAGCGATTAATCTTTACCTTTTGTCAAACTCATCCCAAAGAACCTGGAAGAATAGTGATAACATCTGAAAAATATTCTGATTTTAAGGATATTTTATGCTTTTGCTTTACTCCGAATACAGATTTTATTCCGGAATTAGATAAAAAAGAAATTGAAAGTAGTAAGAATCCTACCAAATCTTTAGATAAATACTATTCAACTATAAGAAAAAATATAAGAAAAGATTGGGATATTTTCAAACTGGTAATAAATGCCCCCTGCGATTATGCGCAAAAGAAAGTAAAAATGAGTAAAGCTATTCCTGGAATATTTGTCAAATCAGAATTCCGAAAATGGTTTGACAGTTCTAGCGATGCACTTTTTATATCTCCAAGCTTCTACTATAGACTAAAGGAAGCCGATTATTTCTTCATTTTGGATTTTAGATATTTAACCTCTGAGAAAGAGGATGTAGGCAATAGTAATATCAAACTAAAGCAGGTTGTTTTGGCAGAAATTCTTTCTAAATTATCAAGACACATAAACCGTCAAGGATTACTAACAATTGAATAAATTATGGCAGATGTGATGACACATGAACAGCGGAGCCGTTGCATGGCGGCTATTAAGAGTAAGGGCACTAAACCGGAAATGGAGGTAAGGCGTTTTTTGTTCTCGAAAGGGTTGCGCTATCGTGTCAACAATCACAAATTACCAGGATCGCCGGACATTGTACTGAAAAAATATAGAACTGTTATTTTTATTGACGGGTGCTTCTGGCATGGGCATAAAGGATGCAAGTATTATCGATTACCGAAAACCAATATTGATTTTTGGCGACATAAGATAGTTATGAACATTGCCCGTGATTACGCTAACAACGTGGATTTGCAACTGGCAGGTTGGCGTTTAATTCGTATTTGGGAATGTGAGATTAAAACAATGGTTAAGAGAAATATTACATTGGAAGCATTATATCTTGATATTGTCAGTACAACGACTGAATATAATCAACAAAACGCTAATACCAATATAGCAGCAGAACCAAATGCATCTTATGATAATCAAATTCAAGTTTAATGTTTATAGTTACAAATATAGACATAAATAGTAGTTTTCAGATTTCATTGAAAGCAACAAATTAAGAATTTTGATTGCTTTAATGATAGCTTGGCATGGTGAAAATTGGTATAATTTATTGGTCCAATCTTTATACTATATCTTTTATATCAGTTTCATCGTTCTTTCAATAAATGAGATTTCTTTATCAGTTAGGTAATATTTGGCATAGAGTTGTTGGTCTATTTCAGAAATAGATTTGCTCCAATCAATATCACTATTGTCTGAGAAATCTTGTATCGGAACAAATGAGTAAACATCACGACTTGCTCCTTGGTCTTGTTTGCGAATGCCTATCATAAATCGGACGAATTTTGTTTTCAAATACTTGTCACAATTAAGTGTTTCTTCATACGAATTGAAAGGATATATTTGCACAAATGTTTCAGTGCAAATTTCATAAGGATGCCCTATGATGGTCGTAACGATGTTATCTTCTATACGACCAGAACCAAAATTACGTGGAATGAAAATTTTGTAATCAATAATCCCATTGGTCTTGGGTAAAGGGTAATCTTTGGGAATATACCGTTTAACCCTATGTTGTTTCTCGTCTAATCCAAAGATAGTAACATCTCCATTTTGTTTTGTTTCCTTAATTTTAGGAAATCCATATTTTTCTGGAATCTTAAAAAAGTCTCCCCGTAAGCCATACGGTTTCATACTTGAAACAAGACTAGAAAATGTTTGAAAATGCAAAGACGCTACCTTTTGTTTTATATTGACCATACGTGAATCTCTGATGAAAATAGTTTCACCTTTCTCTTTTAAAAATCTTACGGAATGTATGTTTTCTGTTTCTGTATGAGTGAAAATGCTACATTCTCCATTCCATGTTCTATCCCATAAAAAATAACATATACCTCCTTTTATTTCGACATTCGGGAAGCACACTTTTCCATTTAAATAATCGTGCAATAAGGAAATTTGTTTATCACATAACATAGATTCTCTAAAATCATCGAGTCCTTTTCCTCCTGAATACCAACGAGCTGGCATAATCATTGATATATAAGTAGGACTTATTGCTTTTGCAATATCAACGAATTTATTATATATTGGAGTTGCACTGGCTTGTGCCCCTCCATCCATAACCTGATATGGCGGATTGCCTACTATTGCATTGAATTTCATATTGTCGTCATCATTAGCTTTCCAGAACGAGCGTCCCTTTGCCATCTTCTCTATGAAGTTCTGGGGCTTGTTCTTGATTTGGTTGATTAAATTCTCAAAGTAACGTGTGTTCACTTTCGCTTTGCGGAATCCTGCAAGCGTCCGTTTAGTAATATTTTTTGCCATCGGCGTCTTGCATACCACGAAAATGTTTTCGGCAACGGTCTTGTCCCACACCGCCTGCTGTTCTTCAAGCGTTTCGGCAGAAATGGTGCTGTCTTTCAGCCGGGAGCGGTAAATGCCATAAGCCATGTAAAGCGGATACAATCCCGACTTGGAATTGATTTCAAGGATGCGACTATTAGGAGTAAACACTTCTTCCGTCACCTTGCCGTGGGCAATAAAGCGCGGTTCGTTAAGAGTATTTTCGCAATCCTTGTCATAGAAGCAATAACCGCCTAAACAATCGCCCAAGTGCATATTCACCACGCGCCACGGGGTAAGTACTGTTTCCTTGTCGGGATTGCGGAACGTGCTGAATATGTCCGTGATGCGTCCGATGCGCTCCTCCACGCTCAGCTTGTCAGCCGCTTTCGCCATCGCACGGATACGCTTGCCTGCGGCGCGGAAGATGTCCGGGTCGTAGTATTTCTTGAAAGCGTTGAACTTCTGCTTGCTCACCCCTTTGGGCATGAACTCCTCCCATGAGCGCGGGTCTATCTTCTCTGCGAAGTTGTCAATGGTGATTTCCTCGTCCTCATCGTCCAGTTCCGCACCGTAGATGAGCAAGGGCATGCGGATGGAGATGCCACGGAGAATGGAGATAGCCGCCTCGCGGTTCTTCGTTTTCTTTTTCAGTTCCTCTAATTTGCGCTTCTCCTCCTCGGTCAGTTCCTTCTTGGATTTCTTCTCCAGCTTCTCCTTTTCCTCGTATTCTTCGCCTGTCAGCCCTTGGTTGTTGATATCCACCTGATTGGTCTTGGGCATAGCCTTGGTCTGACCGATGATTTTCTTCAGGTCGTCAAACTCCTTCAATTCCAAATCGTCCAGCTTCAATAACTCGTCATTGTATAGGCTGTTGTCCTCGAATCCGTTGCGCACCACACGCTCCACATAGACCTTCTTCAACTGCTCCAGCATACGCGGCACGTCAAACTTGTCCATGCGCGAGCCTTCGATGGAAATGACCGGGCAGAAGTTGAGGAAGTCGCCCATCGTCTTGCGGTCGTCCTGCGAGGTCTTGCCAACCTTGGCGGAAATCTTCGCAGTCTCGGCAAGCACTTTCAACGTGCGGTCGGGCGCAAAGTCTAACACGTAGCACTGCTCCTTCACCCGCCCGTTGATGGTGGCAGGTGTCTGCACGCGGAAGATGGTCTGCATATAGCTGGAAGCAGCCGTGTTGTATGAACCTGATAGCATGAACACGGCTGTCCACGCCGGAACGCTCACGCCCGTGGTCAGGCGTCCGCAGGACAGGGTGATGGTGCGTGTCGCGTCCGGGTCTTTTCCGATAGCCTCATTTACCATCTCAAGCGCACCACGGTTTTCCTCGTCCTCGTCGCCGTCACCTGCTACGTTTACGATGTGGAAATGCTGGAACACTGGATGTCGTTGCAACAATGTGCTCAATGCCCTTGCCTCCTTTACGCCAGGCACCATCCACAGCGTATGGCGGAACACATTGCGGTATTCCTCGCTGGCGAAAGGATAACAACTTTCCTTGTCCTCCTTGGTAAGCAGGTTGAGGAAAGCGGAAACGTCACGTTCATGGACAAAGTCGCCTTCCTTGTCCACACGAAAAAACTCGCGGAAATTGAAAGCCACGTCCTCATCGACAAACTCTTTCAGCAAACGTCCGAGGTCGTAAGTGTAGATGTTCATGGCTGGCAGTGTCGCATACGGGTTGGGGTCGCCGAAGTGGGTCTTGTCCCATTCCAGTTTGGCACGCTGCTCCATCACGTAGTCCCATGTGTAGATTTCGTTCTCCTTGAAATCGTCTAAGAGATTGAACGGCGTACCAGACAACCGTAAAACTTTTGTATCCTCTTTGACCAACTCAGCTATCACCGCCTTGCCAAGTTCGGTCTGCGTTCCCTCGTGCGCCTCGTCCACGATAACCAAGTCCCAAGGCGTGGCGAACACCTCATTGTTCTTGTCGAAGTTGCCGCCGACAAGTTCAGAGCCGCGCAAGTCCTGCATGGAGGCGAAATAGACATAATGCAGTCCGTCAGTCTTTGCCCTGCGCTCAAGGTTTTTGTGGCTTTCCCCGTTGTTCTTCGAGCCGTATGCGAAGTCGTTGCGGTCATAGAATATCTTTCCGAAGTCCTCAAACCATCCGCTGTCCACCACGGGGCGGTGGGTCAGGATGAGCGTCCGACGGAAATTCATGTCCTTGACCACCTGTAGGGCGGAAAGGGTCTTGCCGAAGCGCATCTTGGCGTTCCATAGCATCTGGTTGCCTTTCCTGAACTGCCTTTCCGTCTTCTCAATGGCTTTCCTTTGTTCGGGGCGGAACACGATGGGGCTGCGCCCGTGCGCCACCTCTGTCGGTGACAGGGATTCCTTGCCCTCCTTGACGGCTGCAATGGCACGTTTTACCACATCGAGCGTCGTTACAAACCACTCGTTAGCCTTGTTCTCCTTGTCAAACACCTTCCTCTTCACGCCAGAACGCTCCAGCACGGCATGTATCTCCTTGTCGTTGAACGAGCGCAAGCCGCCACGGTTGTACAGCGTCAGTTCGGTATGCAACAAGTCGTAGCGTATGCCTGCGGTCTGTGTATATTGGTTGATGCGCTTCCTTGCCGCCTCGTTCAGCGGCTTGCTGTTCGTTGCCAGTCCGATGACGCTCTCATCGTCACAGGTAGCCTCGCCTATCTTCAGGCAACCTTCGTGCTCGGCATCGTTGATGCGGAACACGTATACCAGCTTCAGTTTAAGGGAAGAAAAATATTTCATAGACATTCATTTTAGGAGGTCGATGTATCGGATTCGCTTGCCTTTATGCCCGGTCTGCGGGTCTTTGGCACGCCAGTCCTTTATGAGGCAGTAAGTGCCGTTGTGCCTGTAAATGTTGTCCGTCTTGCATCCCTCGCAAGGTGTGACGACTTTCGTATTCTCACCGAAAAGCGACATCTCTGTATGTACCTTGTCGTGGCAACTGTCCGGCACGACGCCTTTCAGCCCGTCCATCTGCCATACGTTCCAAGATATGATGTAGGCGATGTAGTTGACTGACTTCGCCAACGGGTCTTTGCCGAATTTGGTACGGTAGTATTCTATAAAGGAGGCAAGCATGGACTCGTGGGCAATGAGCAAACAGTCGCCCTGCCATTCGTAGGCATATATGTTCTTGTAGGCTTCCTGCGCGGCTTCCAACCATTCGCCGGAAGTTTCGGTGTTCTCGCTGACCACGCGCAGTTTGCGGTCAAGCAGTCCGATACGGTCGGTAAGTGGAATGACCGCGCCTGTGGTGGCGTCATAGCGGCAGACGATATAGGGCGCTTCGCCGCAGGTGATTTCAAGACGTGTGTCACGGACATAATCCTTCCATGTCTTTCCTTCGGGGAAAGAGATTCTTTCAGGATTCGTTTTCCAACCGTGTGTACCGTCCTCTGACGTGTATTCCGTATTGAACACGTCTTTCCTGCCGAACCACGCCTCGTCAATGAGGTTGTTCTGCGCGTTGCACACCCACGCAGGAGTGAACACCTCTGCCATGTCACGGACACGCGCCGACTGGGTGTCCTTGTGCTTCAGGACACGGGGCATGATGACCTGACCGTTGTCACCCGTAATGAGTTCGGGCAATATCGGGTCATGGTAGCCATACCCTTTGCCAAGGTGTTCATAGTTGGAAGTCGCCCAGAATATGTTGCACACGGCATCGCCCCTGCTCGTCGTATGGTCTTTTAGCAGAGTGGACAGCAATCCGGGGGAAACCTGCAAGATGCTGTTCTCCAATATGTCGGCTGTTTCAGGCATGTTGATACACTCATGTTAAAGTGTATCTCCTGTCGGGAGAGCATAATGTCTGATAATCAGGTTGTTTATTTATCACTTGTAAAACAACAGCCGTTTCAATGCTGCTTTAATGCTTGTCTGACGCATTTTTATGGAGTGCAAATTGCCCGTTTTTCACAAAAATGTGTAATTTTGCATTCGATAGTGTATCTCCCGACAGAAGCACCCCCCCCCCATTATTCCCAAACAACTTCCGATTACAAGTCTTTCAGAATAAGCAAGTTCGCTTTGTCTATCACCGAACCGTCCAATGACGCGAGGTATATGCGCGTGGTTTCCTCCGAATCGTGCCCCATGCCCTCGCTGATGACTGAAATGGGAATGTTCTTGCTCTTGGCGATACTTGCCCAAGAGTGCCTGCTCACGTACATGGTAAGCTGTGCGGCAATGCCACACAGCTGGGCAATCTCTTTCAGGTACTTGTTGATGCGGAACAGCGTGCTTTTGTATTGGCTGCGCAGTTTCTTGGAAGGCAGTTTCAGGATAGGGAGCAGGTAATCACCGGAACATCCTGCGGCATATTTCGCCACGGTTTCCTCCATGCAGCTTTCCCACCTGATGTGGAGTTGTTGTCCGGTCTTGTGTCTCCGGTAACTCAATATGCCGTTCTTCAAGTCCGACTTCTTCAAATAAGCCATGTCAATGAACGACATTCCACGGGTGTAAAACGAAAAGAGGAACATATCCCTTGCCTGTTCCCAATGCGGCTTTCCCGTCAGGTCAAGTTCCTTGATGCGCCGGATGTCCTTCAGGGATATGGCGCGTTTCACGGTCTTGTCCATTCCCGTATAGACATGCCTGAAGGGATGTTTCTGTACGGTCAACCCCTTTTCCACGGCACGGTTGTAGGTGGCGCGCAGGATACGCATATAGAAAGATATGGTATTCAGGGATGCGTCATTTGTTTTCAGCCATGCCTCGTATTCCATTATCAAGTCCTCATCCATATCGTCAAACTGTATATCCTTGTTCCGCCTGAAACGCATGAAACTGGACAAAGCAGACGCATAGGTTTCCGATGTGCGTTCCCTGCTCAGGCGTTTCAGTTGCCCGATGACGGAATCCATGAAATTGAAGAACGATTGCAGGCTTGTCTGTTTTCGATAACCGTCCACAATGGCATCTGCCGAACAGGCACCTTTGAGTGTCAGGTCGCGGATGATGTTCTCCAGCCGTAGTACGTCACGGCTGATGTGTTTCTGAATCATACGAAGGTGGTGCTTCCTGTCCGCATCAGCCCATGAAGGAATTGTTACGGACGATGTTCCGGCGTTCCACTCGCTTTCATGTACATGCAGGTCTGCCGTAATTTGGCGGACCGCGTGGTTGTGTATCACCTGATAATATATGCTGCCTTCCCTGCCGTCTGTGGCGGAAGGATGGAATTTCACTTTTACCGATGCCATTCACCTTACTTTTGGTTATTGTTATTCGTCATTTGTGTCACTTTCAACTTCTCCTGTATCAGACTGTCCGACAAGGTCTTTAATCCTTTGTCGTAGCCGTCAGCCTCTTGCCGTATCCATTCGATGGCTTCCTCGTTGCGGTGGATGTCGAACACGTCATTCAGCCAAAGGATATGCTTCGCATTACATCCTCCCCATGAACGGATGACACGGAACTTCAAGGCATCGTCCGCATACTGACGCTTGGATTTCCATAGCTCGATGTTTCCCCAGATGGAAAGGCTGCATACGATGCCCATGCCGACCAAAAGAGAAAACACTTTGCTTGACCGGATGTCAAAGCTATGGCGGTGGATATGTTCCTGTGGCTCGATATATCGTTCTTCCGAACTTCGGGCAAACATCTCTTTTAAATCACGTAACAGATGCAGAATCCTGTTCGATGCGTAAACCTCCGCTTCCGCAAATTTGGTCAGCATGGCTTTGGTCTGTGCCTGATGCTCTTTTGCGGAACTGTCAAACAGCTCCTTTACGGCTGTCAAATCCACCGCTGGAGGCAGTCCGCTTGCTTGGTCATTTGCTACTTTTGAAGCGTTCTCCAATTTCCCGTTGATACCTTTGAGGTCGTTCTTGATGCCCTCAAAGAGCGCATATACTTCGTTATTGTCCATATTTAGAATCTTATTTTACGTTGTTTCTTTTTCTTATTCCTGCGTTTTAATTCTTCCTCGAAACGGTTTTCCTCATCCAGTCCGTCCGTGTTGTCCGGTATGAAAAGACCTATCGAACCGCTGTATAAATCATCGCTGCCACTTGATTCAGGTTGAAACGAGGGCAGTTCTTCATGACGCGAGAGTGGTTGCATTTCCATTCGCTCTGTGCGCCTGTTACGTTCCAATGCAGCGTCTATTTTGGAATAGCTGAACCGCCTGTCAATCTTGGAACCGCTGAACGAATAGCCGTTCATGGTGAATACCACACCCTGCACCTCGCCAGACTTGCCTTTGTATTTGAACCGCATATCCACGCCTTGTTTCTCCAAATTAGCGGCTAATTGCCGCCAGTTGCCGCACCTTGAAACCTCCGATTTAAGGATGGAATAAAGCCCGTACTTGGTCTTGTCCGGCTCTTTCAGGCGGTGTTGTTTCACCTGTTCCTTGCCGCTGGCGAGATAAAGGCTGTACTTCCTTATAATCTCCTTGCAGATGCGTGCGCTGCGTATCCGCTCGTTGCGGTCACTGATTGTCCTGCCATTATTGGCGATTCGGTTGAACGCTATATGCACATGCGGATGCTCCTTGTCGAAGTGGCGCACGATGAGAACCTGCGTGTCGGTTATCCCCATTTCCTTCAGGTATTCCAACGCCATTCCAGCCATTGCGCGGTCGGTCAGGCGGTGTTCATCCTCCTTATGGAAAGCCAACGAGATGTGTCCGACGGGCTTCGTAACCTTTGGATTCATCCTTGATTGTGCCTCAAAGCTCATGGCTATCGTGTCCTTGTCCTCGGCAAACAGACCGTCACAGACAAGGATTTTAGTGTCCTTTTCCTTTTCAAGGATGTAGTTTACCACACCCTTGAAACTGCTTCCTTTTACGATTTTAGCTATCATATCCGGCTGTCATAAGAGGATTAAATTCAGCAGTTCTTCAATCCGTGCCACGAGTATGCGGCACTCCATCCTCACCGTGACGAAGCCCGCGGCGTTCGCCTTGTGCGCAAGTTGGTTCAGGTTGTTCGCCATGCCGCAGAGCTTGCGGACATAATCCGTATGTTCCGGCGTAAGCCGTTCCTTCACCTGCCCGTCCCTCATGCAACGGCGCAGGAACTCCCCGGCGGATATGCCCGCGCTCCGTGCCTTGCCTTTCAGCGTGTAGTAGTCCGATGTCGCCATCTTCACCGTTAGACGGTATTTCAGCTTGTCTGCCGCTCCTTTCTTGGGGCGGCCTCCCTTATTACTGTTGCCAGTTTTCCGTTTCTGTTCCATTGATTCCTAATGATTAAAGTGTGCATACATAATAGACCAACGGGATGTAGCTTCCACGGAGTTCATGAGTGGGAACAGGCGGTTTCGGTATGCCCGAAACACAAACTTGCTCCCCTCAAAACTTCGTTGGATAGGCTCAGGGTAACTCTGAATTGAACCCAGTCAATCCACTTCTTAATTCTCAGAGTTTACGCCATGCCTCGATGTCCTCCCCGTAGGTGGCAAGGTGCTGCCGGGCGATGTTCTCCACCAGTCCAGACACGCTAATCCGCCGTTCGCCGAACATACGAACGATGCGGTCAAGGGCATCACGCGTGCTTCTGCTTAGGAATATGGGCTTGCGGTCTTCGATGGACGGAACAGGGAGGAAGGCTTCCTTGTACTCCTCCAACGATGCCCGTCGCTGCTTGCCGCTGATGCGGCGTACCACCTGCGGAGTTCCGTCCGCCTGTTCCGATACGACTTCATCTGTTTTTTCCTGCACAGCCCCACTTGCCTGTTCCTGCGTGTCGGCAGGCTGTGGTTCGGGTTTCTGAGTTTCCATACTCGGCTTGTTGCCTAAAAAATCCTGCAATGCTGCATCCATACTTTGGCTGCTTAAATTCTTCTTCATACTTGTTTGAATTTAGTGTTTAACAATGTTGGTCATTGTGCGCGCATTTGACCGATTATCGGTTGCAAAGGAAACGCCTGTATTGCAGGCTGTCAAACAAATGGATTGGCTGTGGCAACAATGTACGGTTTTGCACTTTACACATTGCCGGAACGGTTCGTGCTGCATCGTTTTGCCATAGTGCAAGACTTGAACATTGGGATCTTTAAGGGCTTAATTGGAATGGTTGGAACAGATTTAAGGACATGGCTTGGCGTGAAACAGATGAAGTCCCTTTCAAGGAGTATATAGGAACCCGAAGAACGCCACAGGCTACCACACCGGCGCCAAATGCTGCCACGCAGGTGCAAAGCAGTCGGATTATGCCGGACTTAGCTTTTCTTTGCATCACGGATGCTTGGAACAGACGTTACGGGTTCGGCGGATAACGCCACTCCCGACCACCTGCTGCCACAAGCTGCCACCTCATTGCAATTCCATTGTTCCATGCGAACAACGGATTTACTTTACAGGCAAAATGAATTATTAACACTAAAATCAGTATAAGACATGGATGTAGTAATTATTTCGAAAGAAAAGTACGAAGAAATGGTCAGCAAGCTCAACCGCCTGTCCGACCGGGTGAATGAAATCCTTCGCAAGAGGGAAGGGAAACGGCTCAGCCGTTGGATGGATAACCAAGAGGTCTGCCAACAGTTGCGCATCAGTCCGCGAACCTTGCAGACGCTCCGCGACAACGGCACGCTGGCTTACTCGCAAATCGGACATAAGATTTTCTACAAGCCGGAGGACGTGCAGCGCATCGTCCGGCTCGTGGAGGACAGGCGTAAGGATGCAGCCTATCGTGGCTGTAGCATCTAATCAGACAATCGAAAGTACAACCACTAAATCCACTGTAAATTATGAACGACTTGATTCTTGCCGACTGTGAACTGGAGGTCGGCTTCATCGGACAACTGGATGCCTTGCTTGAAGGCATCGAAAGAATGGATGCGAGTCATAAGGCTTCGCCAAGTAACGAACAGTTCCTGACGGACAAGGAAGTGTCGGCATGGCTCAAGGTGAGCCGCCGCACCTTGCAGGACTACCGCAACAACGGGATGATTGCCTATTACCAGTTGGGCGGTAAAATCCTATACAAGGAATCGGACATCGAAAAGATGGTGATGAGCGGCTATCGGAACGCATACCGCTTGGGTACGTGATTAGACACATGCAAAAACAGAGAAAGCCGATGGTCGGGCAGTTCTCCTGCCGCCATCGGCTTTCTCTATACAAGAAGGTTGTTTCGCGTCATTCTAACACGTGCATCGTGGATAGGTATCGGATAGCGAAAAGAACAAATGGATGGAATTTCCTCTATTGAAAGAACAGAGTTTGTCCATGATGAACCGCCGGAAAGCCATACATTCCTTAGTGCGTAGTTTGAAGGCTATAGCTATTATCATTTCAAGACTATACACATCGTAGTTTATCCCGTTGTCTTGCCGGATGTACCGCTTCGTTTCGCTTTCCAACAATTCGCCATTCTTGTATATGGCATGGACAACCTTGCGGATGTCACAGCCGAACACATTGAACGCGTCGGACATTTCCTGCTGCGTCATCCAAACGGGAGCGGTCGGCATAGTGACCACCCCGTTTTCAGTGATTGTGATTATTCCTCTTTCCATACTTGCATCATTTTTCATTGTCTAAATTACGTTTACATTCCTTTTTCCAACCGCTGTAATTGCCGCACTTGAATACACGTGAGGGCATCCCGTCATCAGGCAGGGAGAACTTGCCCTTAGTGGTTTCGGACAATACAGCCAAGTCACGGCTCACCTTCTGGTTGGTGATTTCCGCATAGATTTGCGTGGTGCGGATGGAGGAATGTCCCATCATCTTGCTGATGCTTTCTATCGGCACGCCGTTGTTCAGGCAAATCAGGGTTGCGAAGGAGTGACGGCTTTGATAGTAGGTAAGGTGGCAGTCCAAGCCACATTGTTCGGCTATCATTTTCAGGCTGCGGTTGAGGTTTCCGGTGATTGGCACATAAAACAGTTTGCCGTCCTTGCCTTCCCCGCGATACTTCTCAATGATGCGCAAGGGTATGTCCAACAATTTGATATGGCACTCCGCCTTGGTCTTCTGACGTGCGATGTGAATCCACTTGCTACCATCTTCCTTCGTGACGATGTTGTCCTCCGTCAAATTCGCCAAATCCGCCCTCCCGAGTCCGTGAAAGTCGAAAAGACGAACAGGTCCCTCGTGTGGCAAAGCCTGTATGTGGGCAGCTTGGCTTTCAACAGCTTCTCAAACTGTTCGCCTGTCAGGTAGCGGTGGTTCACCGGAACCTTCTCTATCTTGTGTCCCGCGAAAGGGTCGCGTTTGAGGATATGCTTCTTCAAGGCGAGCCGCGTCATCTTGTGCAGCAGGATGAGGTAGTCGTTATATGCCGACACTTTCAATCTCAGCACGGTGGAAAGGTAAAACGTGAAGTCAGTCATGAAGCGCATGGTCAGCGAGCGCAACGGAATGTCCTCCATGTTGTACTTGTACTTCATGAAATTGTGGATGTGCTTGCGTGTGGTCAGATAGCGGACATAGCTGTGCCATGTCCTGTCGATGCCAACACGTTTGGCGTATTCCTCATTATGTTCGTCCATCAGTGCAAGCAGGGTTTCCTTCACCTGCGACTTGCCCGTCACGGCGTTCTTGATGATTTCAGCAGAAACGAAACCGTAACTGTCCACATTCTCCTTGTAGGCGGCACGGGCTTTGGCTTCCAGTGCGGACAGGGTATCGTTCAGCCTGACCAGCTCCTTTTTCTTCTCGCTGTCAAAGCTTTCCTTGCGCCCGTCAGTGGAAGCCCTGCCCGTGTCGGCATCCCAATACGCAGGCTCGACTTCCACCCCTGTGGAATACTGGCTGACCTTGCCGTCAAGGGTAATACGTCCCATGACAGGACATTTGCCGTTCTTCTTCACCTTCTGTCGGTTGATGTAAAATAATAGTTTGAACGTGCTGCGCATGGCTTATCCCTCCATCATTTGTTTGACAATAGCCCTTTGTTTCCAACTTGGATTGACCTTGCGTCGGGTGTTGTCCTTGCGCATCGTGGAAGGGGATGCATCAATCCCGAACAAGGAAAACTTGCCGCCGATGGCTTCATTCAGCCTGTCCACATCACGGTCAATCTTGTCCTGCGTGACTTTCGCGTACCGTTGTGTGGTCTTTATATGCTTGTGCCCCATGATTTTGCTTACCATTTCGATAGGTATGCCTTGTGAAAGACATATTATGCTGCCGAATGTATGACGTGCCTGATGAAATGAAATCGGACGGTTGATGCCGCACATCACCGACATCTTTTTGAGGTGGCGGTTCATGCTCTCTTTCGTAAGCATGGGCAGCAGTTTCCCGTTTGCATCCATGCCCCTATATTTCTCCAAGATGGCGAGCGGTATCTCCATCAGCCTTACACATTCGGGCGTTCTGGTCTTCTGCCGTTCGGTATGAATCCACAGGCTTCCGTCCTCGGCTTTTACAAGGTTCTTCTCCGTCAAGGCCCTCATGTCGCAGTAACAAATGACCGTCCAACACGAGAACAGGAACATGTCCCTCGTGAAATTGCGGTTGGGCGTATCGTAGGTCATATTTGCAAACTTGCCCAGTTCCTCTTCCGTAAGGTACATCTGCTTGAACTCCGGCTTTTGCGGTCTGTAGCCTTTGAACGGGCTGAACGGGATAATGCCACGGAACACGGCAAGCATCATCACGCTTTTCAGGCGGTTTACATGTCCGAGTATGGTCTTGGGCATAAACCGCTTGACGGTGCGCATGTACATGTCGAAATCCTCGATGAAATTCTCGTCCATCTGTTTGACAGGCATGTCGGAAAGATGATACTTGTCTTTCAGGAAGGTGGCGAGGTGGGGGTAAGTGTTCGTGTAATGGTAATAGCTGGTTGCGGAACGGTTTACGCCCACGCGCAAGGCATAGTCGCTGTTGTGCTCCTAAAACAGCTTCATGATGGTGTCCTGAGATTCCGCCAGTCCTTGGTAGGCGTTCTTCACTTCCTCAGCCGAAACAACCTCCTTGATGTCTTTCAGTTCATTGAAACGCTGGCGCAACAGCAACAGCGTGCGTTCAATCTCCCGGTTTGCCATGACCGCCATCCGGCTCTTGCCCGTACACCGTTGGGCAGTGGCGTTCCACAGCCTTACATCCACCTTGAACTTGCATGAGAACTGTGCGATAGAATTGTTCTTTCCCCTGACGGCTATCCTGCCCATGAGGGGCGACCGTCCGTCCTTGTCCTGTCCGCTGCGCTTGATGTAGAGCAGCACTTTCATTTCTGTCTTCATTGCCATAACTTTTTTGGTTGCAATATTAGTGATACATTGCCGACTGACAGAATTGGAAACGGGGCAGAACGGCGCAAACGGAACGGACGCTGTTAAATCTGCGGATTTGAAGCCCCTGCCGCACGTATAATGCTTGTCTACAAGCATTAGGAACGCTGTTTTTCAGGCTTCAGGCAGGTTGCGGAACAGGTAATGACTTGGTAGCGGAAACCTTGCATTATCCTGCCTTCCCTTGCTGTTTGGCTGTAATGGCAGACAACTGCAAAATGTTGTTTTACAACGTATTGCGCTTGATTCTCTTTGTTCCTATCTCCCTTGCTTTGATGCTTCTTTCTTCGTTCACCGGTCTGGCGTATGTGGACATCATGTTGCTCCATCCGCACCATATCGGCAGGACGGCGGACGGCAGGCGTTACATCCGCATCAACCGGAAGAAGACCAACGTGGAGGCGTTCATCCCCTTGCACCCGATAGCGGAACAGTTACTCGACCTCTACAACACCACGGACGACACCAGGCCCGTGTTCCCGCTTACAAGCCGTGACGAGATGTGGTTCGAGATACATGGACTGGGCGTGGCGATAGGGCGGAAGGAAAACTTGTCCTACCATCAAAGCAGACACTCCTTCGGAACTTTTTTGATTTCGGAGGGAATACCAATAGAGAGCATCGCCAAGATGATGGGGCACTCCGGCATAAAAACCACTCAACGGTATGCGGAAGTAACGGACAAGAAGATTTCAAAGGACATGGACAATCTGATGGCTTTCAGACGTGCCTACGGAACAGGTGCGTCAAGGGAAAAGAAAACAAAGGACATCTTAACGGATAAGGAGGAATGACAATGGAACGTGGAATTATCACAATCACTGAAAACGGAACGGTCACGATGCCGACTGTTCCCGTCTGGATGACACAACAGGAAATGTCCGATGCGTTCAATGTATTCGGATGCGACATCCGCAGGGCTGTACATGCCATTTACATCTACAAGAATATGGAACTGTTTGAAAGCGATACCATGCGCTACATCAGGCAAGACAACGGGATAAGCTACGATGTGTACAGCCTTGAAATGGTGATTACCATCGCCTTCCGACTGCGGACTAAGGAATGTATGGCTTTCAGGCGGTTTGTCATGGGCAGGCTGACCATGAACAACAGACAGCCTGTCAACATTTTCTTTTCGCTCTCCCCATATAATGGCCGGAGAGTGAACAATTAGAAAAGGTGAAAAGAAAAGAGCCGACAACGGGCAGGGAAAATAAATCCTCCGTTGTCGGCTTCTTCTTATTATAGGATGGCAGATTATGTACCGACACGCCTGAACGCCTCCCGGTAATTGGCGGCAAGCATCCTCTCAATGTCCGATTCTTTGTACAGGATTTTGCCGCCCAGCTGGTAATAGGACACCACCCCGTTGTTTCGGTAGTCCTGCAAGGTACGGCGGCTCACTTTCAGCCGTTCCGAAACCTCCCTGTCCGTCAGGAAGCGTTCGCCGCCCAATGTCGGACGGCTGTTTGCCACAAAGTTCTCGATGCCGTCCAGAAGACGGTCAAGCGTGTCGCCGAATTGGGCGACCAGCGCATGGTTCTTGGTTATCATTTCACTCATTGTCACGTTGGATTTAGTGGTAAGACAATAATAATCAGACGGTTCTGACCGTCCGTTTGCCCTCAATTAGTTTTACGATGCTCAGCACATCCTCCGGCTTGTAAAACACCTTGTGGTTAATCTGCGAATAGGCCAGCGTGCCGTTGTCGCGTAGCGTCTGCAACGTGCGCGGACTGATGTTCAACTGCTGGCAGACTTCCTGGTTGTCCATCCAGCGGTTTAATGACTTGCCGCCCTGCTTGGCAAGTAGGGCATCCACACGTTCCGTGAAACGGCTGAACTTCGCCGCCATTTCCTCGAATGCCTCTTTCTGAATAATCAAAATTTCCATTGTCGATACTGCTTTTAATGTTGATACTTGGTTTTTGCCTGCAAAGTAAATCGGTATTCTCAGTAATGAGATGGATATGCGATTAGGTGGCAGCTTGTGGCATTTTGCTGTCCCAATCTTTCATACTCTGGGAATATCGTTTTGCATGGCAACGCAAAGTAAAGACAAGGTTGGCAAAAGCCAATCACCTTGTGCATGCGTGGAAGCATTTGGCACCGATATGGAAGCCTGTGGCGTTATTATATGAAGTGACACTGCAAAATGGTTGCAAAAGCTAAATTGTAAATAAAGCTATTTCATTCGTGACCTTATCCTGCTTAAACTTGTCTGCGTAATGCCAAGATACGAGGCTATGCTGCCCAATGGCAGCCGTTGCAAGAGTTCCGGATCCATCTCAACCAGTTGCCTGTAACGCTCTGAGGCGATAGCTGAGAGCATGGAGATTAATCGTTGTTCAGTCTCCAAAAGTTCCATTTCCGCATACCGTCGTCCCCAATTAGCAATATGCAAATCTTCCAAAAACAATTCCTGCAATTTCTTCCTTTTCAAGACATACAGAACAGAATCCTCCATCAGTTCCATTGTCTCATACCCAGCCTCGTCGTTTACATATCCTTTCATAGAAACAATGGTAGCACCTTCCTTGCCTATCCAAAACGTAATTTCTTTTCCGTCAACATAAGTAAAAGCCCTGACAATACCCTGTTTAATGAAAAATATATCTTTCTCTACCTTGTTTATTTCCAATATATGAAATCCTTTAGGCAATGTAATCTCTGACATACAACGATGCAATTTGTCTAAAGACTTTTCAGGCAGAGGGTATCTTAAACTTAAAATCTGTTCCAGTTTCATACTCCATCAACACTTATCATCCTGCGAAGGTAACAAAAAGATGCGTCATAAATCAGGAAGCATGTCTCTTTTTGTCAAATGCGAAATCATTTTTTGCCAAATGTAAAAAGGTTTAGTGTAAGATGTACCTACTTTTGCATCAAACTTTAACACGGAATAATATGGAACATGATTTTTTGGAGATTATTAAGACGCGACGCAGTTGTCGTAAATTTCAGGACAGACAAATTTCTCGCGTGGAATTGGATGCCGTACTTGAAGCAGGAACTTACGCACCTTCAGCAGGAGGGCGCCAAAGTGCGTTTATCGTAGCTGTGCAGAATAAAGAGCAGTGCAAAAAACTGGCTGCAATGAATGCGGCAGTAATTGGATCCAAATCAAATCCTTTTTACGATGCTCCCACTTATGTATTGGTTTTTGCTCCCTCAAATGCTCATACTGCTATCGAGGATGGAACTTGTGTGCTTGAAAATATGATGCTTGCAGCTCATGCCTTGAACTTGGGAAGCTGTTGGATTCATAGAGAGAAAGAAATGTTCATCACGGATGAAGGGAAAGAGATGATAAGGTCATGGGAGCTGCCTGACGGACTGATGGGCATCGGTGCTTTGGCGTTGGGCTATCCTGATGGCAAACCAGCGCCTGCCGTCACACGAAAAGAAGGGTATTACCGTATAATTAGATAAAAATGTCACACGATTTACTTAAGGCGATTTTTTATGAATTGGATTATCTTATTATTGGCCGGACTCTTTGAAGTAAGCCTGACTTTTTGTTTGGGGAAGACTCGGACCGCATCCGGTTTTGAGTTCTATCTTTGGGGCGGAGGTTTTCTTGTCTCCACAATATTAAGCATGACACTGCTTGCCAAGGCCGTACAAACGTTGTCGTTAGGCACAGCTTATGCCATTTGGACGGGTATCGGGGCGGTAGGTACGGTCCTGATAGGCATTTTTGTCTTTAAGGAGCCGGCCACACCTATACGGCTTTTCTTCTTGTTCACGCTGATAGCGTCTTTGATAGGTTTGAAGATTGTTTCTTACTGAAAGGGGAATACATGAAATATGAATTGAAAGCCAACCAGGGTATTCCGGCTTCATTGCTGGTCATGCTTTCCATTGCAACCGGATTTTCAGTCGCCAACTGTTACTATAACCAGCCCTTGTTGGGCAGTATAGCCACAGATTTTAAAATAAATGATTTATCCGCCAATGCGGTAGCGACCTTAACGCAAGTCGGCTATATGCTTGGTCTGCTGTTTGTCATTCCATTGGGAGACCTGCTTTCACGCCGTAAGTTGATATTAACCAACTACGTTCTTGCAGCCTGCTCTCTGCTGGCGATTGGTACGGCACAGGACATCCGTATCGTATGGGTGGCATCG
Source organism: Leyella lascolaii (assembly GCF_900079775.1). Taxonomy (GTDB): domain Bacteria; phylum Bacteroidota; class Bacteroidia; order Bacteroidales; family Bacteroidaceae; genus Prevotella; species Prevotella lascolaii. Next base: position 274,289 of record NZ_LT556036.1, read on the forward strand.
CTGATAACCGGAGCGACGTCTGTCATGCCTCAGTTCTTCATACCGCTTGTGTCTTATCATTCAGCCCCAAGCCATAAGACGCGCAATGTAGGCATCATGCAGTCCTGTCTGTTGGTGGGAATTTTGGGCTCACGGATACTGAGTGGACTGATTGCCAATGCCTGGGGGTGGCGCATGGTGTATTTCATAGCGGCCGGACTGATGACGTATTGCTGGTTGATGATGTACAAAGTGCTTCCCGCATTGCCCGCACAGGCAAAAGAAACATACGGAAGGCTGATGAAGTCTCTATGGCATATTCTGCGGAAATATCCATACCTGCGCATTGCTTCCGCTCGGGCGGCATTGGCTTATGGCGCTTTCTTTGCCTTATGGAGTTGCCTTGCCTTCAAGATGAAGCAAGCCCCTTTTTTTGCCGGAGATGATATCATAGGGGCATTGGGATTTTGCGGATTGGCAGGAGCTGCTACTGTGGTATTCATCAGTAAATATATTTCTGTTTATGGAGCCAGACGTTTTTCTCTCATGGGTGGAGCCGTTATGCTGGTGGCTTGGCTGACAGCATGGTGGGGCGGCGACAGCTACGCAGGCATTATCATTGCCATTCTTCTGATTGATGCGGGAATGCAGAGCATTCATCTTGCCAATCAAACCAGTGTAGTAACGCTTGACGCTGAAGCCATCAACCGTGTAAACACGCTTTACATGACCATTTATTTTCTTGGCGGTTCTGTGGGAACGTTTGTAGCCGGCATCTGCTGGGAGCATTTTCAATGGACGGGAACAGCCATAGCGGGACTGACTTTCATTGCCTTGTCCTTGCTGGTCAGTTTTACATTTAAGGAAAGTAAGATATGAGCTCCAAACATCATATCCTATTTGACTTGGACGGCACGCTGACCGACTCATTCAAAGGTATAGTCCACAGTGTGCAATATGCCTTATCTCGCTATGGCATCGTTGAAAACGATTTGCATAAGTTAACCCCGTTCATTGGACCGCCATTGACCTATTCGTTCAGAGAATTTTATCATTTCTCCGATGCACAGGCGGACGAGGCGGTAAGATATTACTGTGAATATTTTTCCGAGAAAGGTTGGTGCGAGAACACAGCCTATCCCGGTATCCCGGAGATGTTGAAGACATTGTGTGAAGCAGGCAAGCATCTTTATGTGGCAACCTCCAAGCCCACGGAATTCGCCGTACGGATATTGGAACATTTTGGATTATCCGTTTTTTTCGATTATATTGGAGGAGCTTCTTTCGATCGTTCACGGGAAAGTAAGGTCGAAGTAATGCGTTATTTATGTCATCTGGCAAACATTACCGATATGGACAGTGCCATAATGGTGGGTGACCGCAAGTTCGATGTATCAGGTGCCCATGCTATCGGAATGGAATGTGTTGGTGTTCTCTATGGCTATGGCTCAGAAGCAGAATTATCATCGGTTCATGCTGACAGGCTGGTTTCTTCAGTAACAGAACTTACGTATGAACTTCTTGCCAAAGTGTAGCTATTTACATAAATTTACAGATTGTTATTAAGTGTTACAATTTAAAATTCTTGCAGGCTACGTTATCATGATGGCGGTCATCGGCAGCATGGCCGCCATTTTGGTGCATGAGCGCAAACGCATCAGGGAGATAGAAGCCGGCACGGAAACCATCCGGCAGGTGCGCCGTGACATAAGTGAGGCCCACCGTTGTATCACCCGGCTTGCCCTGTTGGGCGAGGGCGTCGTCGGCTGGGACGAAACGGACTACCGCCATTACCATGCCCAGCTCCTGAGCACCGACAGCCTGCTGCAAGCCATGAAACCGCTCTGCCGCGAATACGTGCGCCCGGCACAGATAGACACGCTCCGCTCCCTCCTGACGGACAAGGAAACCCATCTGCGGCACATCATGGAGGTGATGGAGCGGCAGGACGAGGCAAACAGCCTGCTGGTGAACCACCTGCCCGAAGTAGCCCGACGGGCTACACGTGTCCGCACCGTGAGGAAGAAGAAAAGCGGGCTGGCAGGCTTCTTCGGCGGCAAGAAGACCGTACAGGTGCTGCCATCCGCCGGGGAACTCCACGCCTTCAGCGACAGCCTGACCGCCCTGCAAAGGAAACAGGCGGCGGAGATGGAAGCATACGCCGACAGCCTGCGCATCCGCAACCGGACGCTGAACAGGGAACTGGGGCGGCTGATACGCGACCTCGACACGCAGGCACAGGCCGCATTCGACGCACGAGAACAGGACATATCGGAGGCGCAGGCACTGTCCGTTAGGCTGCTGACCGCCACCATCTCCGCCGCCATCGTACTGCTGTTCTTCTCCGGTCTTGCCATCCACTGGGAAATCAGGCGTAACGACCACGAACGGAAACAGCGTGAGCAACTCATCGGAAAGTTGCAGGAGAGCAATAACGCAAATGAAAAGCTAATCAAGTTGCGGCGCAACCTCATCCAAAACGTCACCCACGAACTGCGCACCCCGCTGACCGCCATCGGCGGCAACGCCGAACTGCTGCTGGACGACACGGAGGCTGACAGCCGCATACGCCATGCACACGCCATCCATGATGCCGCTGGACGCATGGCAGGGATGATAAACAGCCTGCTGGTGTATTTCCGTCTGGACCGCGACAAGGAAACACCCGTCATAAAGCCGTTCAAACTATGCTCCATTGCCGGAACATTGGAAACGGAGTTCGGGCTATTAGCAGCAAGCAAACATCTTGCCTTCACAGTGAAAAACCATGCGAACGAGATAGTGGGTGGTGACAAAAACCGCATCCTGAGTATCGGGAGCAACCTGCTCTCCAACGCCATCAAATTTACCAAAAACGGAAGTGTCACATTGACAACCGAATATACCAGCGGCATATTTACCTTGTCAGTGTCAGACACAGGCACGGGCATGACAAAGGAACAGCAACTGCGGATATTCGTCCCGTTCGAGCGGCTGGGCAACTCCGTGACGGAAGACGGTTTCGGGCTTGGGCTTGCCATCGTCAGCGACACGGTGAAACTGTTGAATGGAAGCATCACAGTGGAGAGCGAACCGGGCAAAGGAAGCCGCTTCAGCGTAAGTCTGCCACTGCCCAAAGCGGAGGAAACAACGGCCACCGAAAAGACAACTGTTAAGCATTCCACGCTTTCCGGCTGCTCCGTGCTGGCGATAGACAACAACGGGATGCTGCTGGACATGATGAAGGAAATGTACAGGCAAAGCGGCGTGAAGTGCGACACCTGCCAAAGAGTGGATGAACTTACAGACCGTATGCGCACAAAGGACTACGACCTGCTGGTAACCGACCTGAAGATGCCGGAGGTGAACGGCTACGGGGTGCTGGAACTGCTGCGCACGTCGGAAATCGGCAACTCGCAGACCATCCCCGTAGTGGCAGCCACCGCCGCAGGCTATGTGGAAGAAAAGGAACTGACAGAAAAATGATTTGCCGCCGTGCTGTACAAGCCTTATTCCATAGACGAACTGCTTGCAGTCACGGAACGCTGCATCAAGCCAAAGGGCACAAGCAATATAGACCTGTCGCCCCTGCTCGCTTTCGGCGACAAGCGGCGCACGCTGGAAAAGCTGGCGACCACGACACAATCCGACATGGATGAAGTGCGCAAGGCTGCGGAAGCCGGGGACATGGAGGCGTTGGACAGCTGGATACACCACCTCAGAAGCTCGTGGATGCTGATAAAGGCGGAACAGCCGTTGGCGGTATTGTATGACACAATCCACAAGGGAAAAATATCAGATAACGAAGTAAAGGCAGCCGTTGACGCCGTACTGGCACAAGGCAAACTGATTGTAGATTTGGCGAGAAAGGAGGCGGAACGATGGGACGGATAATCGTGATAGAGGACAATCCCGTATTCGCCGGTTATGTGTGCGGACTGCTGGAGAGCAAGGGATTCCAAAGCGTCAGCACCTCCACCTGCAACGGGGCAAGGAAACTGTTTTCCAAGATGCGGGAGGACGACATCGTGCTTGCCGACCTGCGACTGCCCGACGGAGACGGCATCGCCCTGCTGGAAGAACTGCGGAGACAGGGCATGAACAATCCCTACATCGTCATGACCGACTACGACGAAGTGCCCACCGCCGTCCGGTCGATGAAGTCGGGCGCGGAAGATTACATCCCGAAGCCGCTGATTGAAGCCAACCTTTTCCCGCTCCTGAAAATCTTGCAGAAAAGGACGGAGCGGCACGACGCACCGATTTACGAGCGGCAGAGCGCGACTTTCCGTGAGATAGACCGCAGGATAAGGCTGGTCGCCCCAACCAACATGAACGTATTGATATTAGGCGAAAGCGGAACAGGAAAGGAACACATTGCCGGGAAGATACACGCGAGGAGCAAACGGGCAGGCAAACCATTCGTGGCGGTGGACTGCGGCCTGCTTTCAAAGGAGCTTGCCGCCTCCGCCCTGTTCGGACATGAGAAAGGGGCGTTCACAGGAGCCGAAAGCAAGAAACAAGGTTTCTGGGAGGAAGCCGCCGGAGGCACGTTGTTCCTTGACGAGATAGGCAACCTGCCCATAGAAGTGCAGCAGATGCTGCTCCGTGCGTTGGAATCCAAAATGTACAGACCCACGGGCGGCAGCAAGGACAAACGGGCTGATGTGCGCATCATCGCCGCCACCAACGAAAATTTGCAGGTTGCCATAACTGAAAAGCGTTTCCGGGCTGACCTCTACCAACGGCTGAAAGAATACACCCTGCACATACCGCCGCTGCGCGAGTGCAAGGAGGACATCATACCGCTTGCGGAGTTCTTCCTACAACTTGCCAACGAGGAATTTGAAAAGCAAGTAAAAGGCTTTGACGCGGAGGTAAGAAAACGACTGCTTGCCTATACGTGGGGCGGCAACGTGAGAGAGCTGAAACGGGTCGTGCATTTGGCGGTGCTGCATACCGAGGGCGATACGGTCACGGCGGACATGTTGGAATTCGATGAAATGCCGCTGACGTCTGACGCTTCACTGGAAATGGACGATATGGAAAAGAAACAGATTATCCGTGCGCTGGAACAGGCGAAAGGCAACCGCAAATTGGCTGCGGCATTGCTCGGCATCGGACGTACCACGCTGTACAACAAGACAAGATTATACGGCATAAAGTACAAGAAATAGACCAAGAACACCACAAGGTTAGAACAGGTTGCCCGACTTCGGAGAGGCAACCCGGCGACAAGGCTTTCGGAGTAACCCGAAAGGTTTCGAGTAACTCGAAACATACCTTGCTGCTGCCACTTTTCGGCAGTAACCGAAAAGCCTTCGGGTAACTCGAAGAAGCTCAAACAACCAAGTAAAGTTATTGATAATAAGATATATACATGTGATTTCTGTTTTGAAGGGGCGAAAATAGGGGCGAAAGCATGCCTAAATCTGCATTTTATTTTGAAAAGAACGCTTGTGTATGACAAACTGGCATACCATATATTTCTTACCTTTGGAGGTTTCGGCAATACCATACTTTTGGATTATATTGGATTGCCCCTTTGCCCTTTCATAATACGAATGCCCGCTATGCCCCATTCCTTTCGTTTAGAGGCTTGTTTATGGCGTGGTGCGGCTTCTTATACCCTGTAATGAGAAACACCCGAAAATAAGCCTAAAATCATCGCTTGGCTTATGCGCTTTCTGACAAACGCTTTCTAAGGGTTCGTTACACTCACCCTTAGAAATGCGTATTGCGCTTTTTGCAATCACAAGAATACACTTTTATCAAACAAAGCAGTATTTTCTTTGCATCAATATATTGTCAGTATTATTATTGCTATTCCATACATTCTGTTTCGTTTATCCTTTATACAGGAATAAACAAGGTATATTATAGTAGTTACTTTTTCCTCTTATTATTATGTCCGTTCACTCCCCACAAGTTACGAAACAGAAAAGGTATGTCCATTTCCTCTTGCCTGCTTTTCAATATCAGGTGTCTTGCCACATCTTTTTTCAATGAACTGAATCCGTATTCCTCATGCGAGGCATATTTCTGTGCCACGCCATAGACTTCCTTTTTCGCCCGACTTCGTGCAGATTTTAGCCCTTTAGCGGTCTTGGACTTGCAAAGACTCAGATATTCCTCCAAAAAACACTTAAATCCCCGATACTCAATTCCTGTCGCAATTGCATATTCGTTTTTTGTCATGCGCTGCATATCAAATTTGATGGATGAAGAAAGGAAAAGATTGCTTATCTGCCACGTTCAAAATTCATAAAGGGTTGAAAAATTGATGATTAAATCACCAACCGTTTCAATATGTCCCATTTGATGGCTTTTGAACGAGTTATGGTCATACAGTTTAAACTCTATACGCAGAAAATGGTAACCTTTATCCTGCATTGCCTGCATAGCTTTTTCCTTGTGTTTTCCCCCTTTTGCTCCAATTTCTATCAACTTGTCATAAACAATCAATTTCTTGGATATTCCGAAGAAATAGACGGTTTCATTCTTTATATTATTACTTTTTTTTATGTTTCCATAGCCTGCAATCCTGGGGATTATCTGCGTCGGGGGGATTTTTACACGCACATTCTGTCCTATCTCACATTGGCTTATTCTCGCCCTGCCAAGTTCGGACATGGGGATAGATAAGTCTTTCGCCAGACATTCCATCGCTTTAATAAATGCGGAATAGGTCAAATCAAGCAACGTCCATTTATTGTAATACCACTTTCTTATGCTGCAACATATTGTCACGCTTTGGGTTTCTCTGTTCTGATAAACAAATAAAGAACTTGGATTTAATTTGCTATGGCTGGGCAATAAATACATACTTCCGTATTTGCCTTCGCCGATATACCGACACTTGTCAAAGTTCCCAGTAAATCCATCAAGCCTGAGCTTTATATTATCAGTCATTTGCTTTATTCTTTAGATTGTTGTAATATTCCTCTATGTCCTGCCTTCTGAACAAAACACTTTTTCTCCCCTTTTCCTTGACGCAAGGAAAACCGTCATAAGTCCTCATCCTGTATAAAGTGGAAGCGGAAATTTTAAGCATACTGCAAACATCCTTTGAAGTAAGCAGGTCTGATTGGACTTTTTCTTCCTTTGGTGCTTTCTTGCCCTCCTTTACTGCATATTCGGTTATTTGACGTTGTACCTCAAACAATTTTTCCGTCATTTTCAAAATGACTCTCATATAGGATTTCTGTCTTTTAAGCAGCTCTTGAATTTCTATGACTTCTTTTACCATGATATTTTTGTTTTATAAATTCAATGCAAATATAATCACAAAATCGAAAAACAACAAAAAAGAGGAATATCTTTTTTGGTATTCCTCAAAAAGGCGTTCTCTTGCCTGTGTTAAATAATCACATCTTTTGCCTTACCACGGATATTCATTTTCGTTCGCATTATGCGTATTCTTTCGGTAAGAATTGGCATCTTCGTTTTGCGGGTAAATTTGTTCTTCTCTTTTCATATCCTCCAAGACTTTACGGGTCAATTCTTCGTCTTTCTTCTTTTCTACGGATATGATTATTGAAAGCGTGACAATAATCGTTGTTGGTATCAGAAATACAGCCCATAAGACTTTCGACAACGTATCACTTTCCTTGTACTCTCCTTGATTGATAGTCCGTGAGCAAGCCAAGAATAATAGTCCGAAGATACCATAGAAGCATGATAGGAAAAACCAATTCCAAGCATTCCTGCCACGTCTCGTAGCCAATACAGCGGAAAGTATAGCCCACAACAGATTAAACACTGCGAACAGCAGCCAAACCAATGTCAGACTTAAACCGCCCAAACCTAATAACGCTAAAATACCTTTAATAACTTCCATATTCCATGAATTATAAATTTCTATTTACTTTTCTGGGTTTCCGTCCACTTGCTTATGTGATACCAACCTTTTAGTTTATTATTCTGTATAGTGGTATCACAGTGAAAAACATTCTTGCTACGTAGATATTCCCATTCATCATCACTTAATTCCGTACGATTCCAATCCGCTTCCTCTGGGTTGAAGTAGTCGTTCAGGTCAACCTTTACATACGATGTGCTTTTTATCACTCTTTTGGTTTCGTAAAAGTAAGTATTACTAATAACAATGGAATCATGCATTTTCCCATTCTTGAAATATGAGCTTTTATAATAGCTTTGATGTGGCCCTGAAATCAAACCTGACGGATTATTCTTTGATTTAGATGCTTTTATTGAGTGTGTTTTTGCTGTTGCTTTTTCCTCTTTCTGCATTTTCTGATGTATATAATCATCATATTTCTTTGGCTCAACAATACCGTTCCAAATAGGTGAATTATCCTCAAAAACAAACTTTGCTTTTATTCGTGGCGGTGTTTTATCCAAGTCCTTTATCTGGCTATCATGAACATAACTGAATTCAAGTGTTTTTAATAAACCGCTATCCCAAGCCGCATCAGTCTTGGAATGTAGTATTTTACTGCCTTCATCCACAATCTCATCGTCTATTATAAACTGGTATTTACGGAAATGTCATTATTGATAGGTTGTCCTGATATGTTTCGGAATTTGAGCTCTATTTGGGGGTGCCAATAAGCTACAAGAAACCAATCCCATTTTGCATCAATGTCAACAGATACAATTTCTACAAAGTCAGAAATCTTTTTAGGTTTAGATGGTTGTTGGCAACCAAATAAAATCATACTGAGCACAGCAAGGACAAAAAGGTTTGCTGTAGATATACATAACAGTTTCTTTTTCATTGTTTGGCGATTTCTACAAGTTCCCTTACGGCAGCGAAAAGGAAGTGAAATTTTGATTTGCAAAGAAGCGGGCTGTCGTCCACTTCTCGTAAGGTATCGCCAAACACCTGCACACAAATAGACGAACAACCCGCCTATGGCGAGCTATCCGTACCAAAGTGTGCTTCCTTTAGAGTAATTTGGCGATTTCTACGAGAAAGGCACTTCTTAGTTATTTCCACAAAAACATCCCAAAGGACATTGCAAAGATAACAAGACTTTTTGTCTTTGTGTGCATATTTGTTGATAAATCTATTGTCAATCAAAAGTTTTTATTTCTTTCGCCGTATTTATGGCAATTGACAAGTCGTATTTCAAATACCGTTGCGTCATATTTATGCTTTTATGCCCCAGAAATTTTGATATTTTATAAATATCCGTCCCATCCTGCACCAATAGGGTTGCAAAGGTGTGTCTTGCAACATGGAGTATAAAGTAAAAAGCAAGAGCTAACAAGATTGAACAGATAAATTGTAACGTGTTGGAAATAAGCAGATATTCATCATTTTGCTTAAAGTCGAAAAAGCAATGAAGTGCAGAATATTGAGCGGTTTCAGTTACCAAAACGTTAGCTGTCCAGTTACCTGAACAATATAGGTAACGGTGAGCAAATCAAGTAATCTGAGACCGGATATTTTCTCGCTGATTTGCAATGTTTTGCATATCAAAGAACGCTTATAAGAATTGTAGTTTTACGACAAAAAATGTAAGCGTATGAAGATTGAAAAATTCAAGGTGTTGCTTTACCTTAAAAGAAGCGGAACAGACAAGAACGGTAAAACTCCGATCATGGGTAGAATTACGGTAAATCGTAGTGTAGCGCAATTCAGTTGTAAACTGAATTGCAGTGAGAAACTTTGGAATCCGAGGGAAAGCCGGTTGAACGGTAAAAGTAAGGAAGCGGTGGAAACCAATGCCAAAATAGACAGGCTGCTTGTTTCCATACACAAAGCATTTGATACCCTTGCAGAACGGAAAACCGATTTTGATGCAGTTTCAGTAAAAAATCTGTTTCAAGGAGGAATGGACAGCCGCATGACTCTGCTCAAACTTTTTGACCGCCACATAGAAGAAGTCAAATCTCTTGTCGGTGTGGAATATTCATTACGAACGATACCCAATTACATTTATACGCGTCAACGACTTGCCGAATTCATATCCAGCCGTTATAAGGTTTCCGATCTTGCTTTCGGACAGTTGAACGAGCAGTTCATAAGGGAGTTTCAGGAATATGTGGTCATAAAGTGTGGACTAAGTATTGAAACCGTACGCCATTATCTGGCTTTACTTAAACGGGTCTGTCGTATAGCCTTTAAGGAAGGACATTCGGACAAGTACCATTTTGAACATTACACTTTGCCAAAGAAGCTGGAGAAGCCACCGAGAGCATTGAGCCGTGAGGATTTTGAAAAACTCCGTGATTTGGAAATAGAGGAACATCGCTGGTCGCATATTACTACCAGAGACCTTTTTCTTTTCGCCTGTTATACCGGAACATCTTATATTGATGTAGTGTCCATAACCGAAACAAACCTTGTAAAGGATGACAGCGGAGCTTTATGGCTGAAATACCAGCGAGGAAAGAACGGAAAATTATGCCGTGTCAAACTGCTTCCAGAAGCAATAGAGCTTATCGAAAAATACCGCAGCAAATCACGAAAGACACTGTTTCCACATATAGAACACGGTGCATTGATGTGGAACTTGTCCAGTCTGAAGGTTATGGCCGGAATAGACGGTCCGCTTACCTATCATATGGGACGGCACTCGTTTTCGACTCTGATCACACTCGAAAACGGTGTACCGATAGAAACGGTCAGCAGAATGCTGGGGCATTCAGACATTTCTACTACCCAGATTTATGCGCGGGTGACTCCGAAGAAACTTTTTGAAGACATGGATAAATATATAGAGGCTACCAAAGACTTGAAACTTGTACTCTGATAATAGTATCACTAATAAAATAAATTATATGATTATGCGCAGCACATTTTCAATATTACCATACATAAACCGCAATAAAGTAAAGGCAGACGGTACTACATCCGTCATGTGCCGAATTTCCATAGACGGCAAGAGCAGTGTATTTTCCACAGGGATATATTGCCGTCCCGAGGACTGGAATACCGAAAAGGGGGAAATCAGGGAGCAAAGAGCGAACAACCGTTTGATTGAACTCCGCAACAAGTTGGAACAGACTTATGAAAAGTATTTGAAAACAAAAGGTGTTGTCAGTGCAGAACTACTTAAAAATGAGATTACACAGGCCAATACAGTGCCGGAATACCTTCTTCAGGCCGGAGAAGAGGAACGTGAACGGCTCAGAGTCCGTTCAGTTGAAATCCGGTCTACCTCCAGTTACAGGCAGTCTAAAAGTACACAGGCTTACCTACGCGAATATCTGCTCACACTAAAAATGACGGATATAGCATTTGAGGACATTACGGAAGATTTCGGTTATGGTTTCAAACAGTTTGTCAAGTCAAAAGGCTGCAAGGCTTCTCATATAAATCATTGTATGACGTGGCTGAACAGGCTGATTTATATAGCTGTTGACCGGGAAATTTTACGCTTCAATCCGATAGCTGATGTTCCTTACGAAAAGAAGGAAGCCCCCAAGCTGAACCATATCAGCCGGAGCCAGCTGCAACTGATTATGGAACGTCCGATGCCCAACAAATGGCAGGAACTCACACGGCGTGTCTTTATCTTCTCTGCCTTCACTTCATTAGCATACGTGGATATGAAGGAACTTTATCCCCATCATATCGGCAAGACTGCTGAAGGAAGGCGTTATATCCGCATTAACCGCAAAAAAACCGGAGTTGAATCCTTTATACCACTTCATCCGGTTGCCGAGCAGATATTGGAACTTTATAATACCACGGATGATACGAAACCGGTATTTCCTCTTCCTAATCGGGATATGCTCTGGTATGCCGTAAATGAGATAGGGGTACTGGCAGGAGTCAAAGGAACACTCAGCCATCATCAGGCACGACATACGTTCGGAACCTTGCTCCTTTCTGCCGGTGTTCCGATAGAAAGTATCAGTAAAATGATGGGGCATACAAATATCAAGACAACTCAGGTATATGCCAGGGTTACTGATGATAAGATCTCAGAAGATATGGACAAACTAATGGAGAAAAGAAAGAGCAGCAGTCAAACCGATAAAAAACAGACCAGTATATGAAAAGAGAACCAATAACAATCAATGAAAGTGGAAATATTATTATACAAACGATCAATCCTTCTGAAATTTGGATGAACGAGCCGGAACTGATTTCTTTCTTTAACGTAATTGCACCAACTTTCAGGGCTGCAGTACGGACTATATATAAGAAAGGCATATTAAATCCGGGAATAGTAGAAAAACGAATCAAACAGAAAGACGGTTGTTACGAGATTTTTTATAATGTGGAAATGATTTTTGCGCTAACCTTCCTGTTAGATACTTATCCGGCAGACCGACTGCGGAAATATCTGATAGCAAAAGCTATAAAAGGAAGTACAGGTTCTTTGGTATGTATTATCGGCAAAAATCATTCTTATCTGAAATGTTAGATTCCTGTCTTAAAAAGCAATAGCCGACAGCAGGCAGATAATTCCAGCCTGTCTGTCGGCTATTGTTATACACGCAAACTAGATGCGGTTTACTTTGTAGGCTTCCCGATAATTCTCCTGAAGCATTTTCTCAATATCACTCTCCCTGTAAAGGATTTTACCACCCAACTGGTAGTAAGATATTCTCCCTTCATTACGATAATCCTGAAGCGTACGTCTGCTCAGTTTCAATTGTGCCGACACTTCCTTGTCGGTCAGATAGCGTTCGCCGCCCAGCACGGGACGGTTCCCGACCGCCAGATTCTCAATCCCGACCAACATACGGTCAAGACTTCCCATGATACGGTGTACCCATTCTCTGCTGTCTGTTCTCAGTTCACTCATGTTATTATGGATTTAGTGGTTATTGTTTAACTGTTATATGTTACGTCCTCTGTAAAGAGCCTCTTTTCTTCTGTCCTCAACTTTCTTGACGATACCCTGCACATCTTCCGGCTTGTAGAATATCTTGTGATTGATTTGAGAAAAAGGCAGGGTACCGTTATCACGGAGTGTCTGCAGGGTACGGGGTGAAATGTTCAGATACCGGCATACGTCCTGATTGTCCATCCACTTGTGCAGCGTCCTGTCGTTCTCCCGGTTGCAAATTTCCATGACCCGATGCTCAAAGTATTCAAACTTACGCACCAATTCCTCAAACAGTTGTTTTTCTATTCCTACAAATTCCATATCGTTTCCTTTTTTGTTGATTGATGTTTATTCTTTTTTTCGTTGTTTGCAACAAAGAAAAGCCATATATTCTGAAAGGCAATGGTTTCCGCTTAACTGGCAGCATGTGGCGCTGATTATCCTAGTTATGAGGCCACATTCATATCCTTTTCTGCAAATATCCCTATATTCAGGGACTCCATCCAATAATGAATTGCAGAATAAAGGATCTATGAACCTGATTCAATAAAAGTCTATAGCAATGGATAAGGAATGGTTTATTTCCCTGTAACCTTACTTCATTACTTTTCCAAGCCATTGATTAGATAAGGAAGCAAAGAAGTGTTTTTTTAATGATTCACAGACATGAATATTTACTACAGTACGACAATACGACATTAAGTCAGCAAATATTCAAGTCAATAAATCAGTAACTGTTTAACTCCCCGGTTCATTGTTTCTTCAAACAGGAAAAATACCGCATTCCACACCGATTGCCCCGCATGCAAACTGCAACAGGCCACATTGTTGTCACATCCCGACCAACTGTTTGACTATTGGAAACTTATATTCTTTTTTTGCCAGACAATTCATTCCGAGATATATCGGAACATGGCAAACAAAATGAGAAGATAAATGATGAACAGAAACGGAAAAACAGGTCTGTCCCCTCCATAAAATGATACCGACAACGGTATTATTTCTCCCCAATTTATAGGGAGCATATTCAGAGACGCTCAAAATAGCGGGATTCTGGTTTTTAGTGGGGCAAGTTTGTGTTTCGGGCAGACCGAAACCGCTTGCTCCCACTACAGGAAGCAGCGAGAGACTCATCCCGCAGGTCTAATCAGTACATTCATTTTATACAATAGTCAACAGATGGAAAAGAAACAGAATACAGAAAGAAACAACAAGGGCGGCCGTCCTCCCAAGAGTACGACCGACAAACTGAAATACCGTGTTACCGTGAAACTGGCGACACCGGATTACTATACACTGAAAAGCAGGGCAAGAAGCGCAGGCATATCGGCAAGCGAATACCTGAGAGAATGTTTCCGTAAGGGATATGTCCGGCAAAGACTTACAGCGGAACATTCCGACTATATCCGTAAGCTATGCGGTATGGCGAACAATCTGAACCAGCTGGCTCATAAGGCAAATGCCGGAGGATACGATACGGCAAAGCTGGAATGCCGTGTACAGGTGGCAAGAATCGAAGAACTGCTGAACCATATCCTGCTATGATTGCGAAGATTGTAAAGGGAAGCGGATTCCGTGAGGTTACCGGCTATATCATTGACAGTAAAAAGGATGCCAGGATTATCGCACATGCCGGCTTGTTTATTGAGGATGTTGACACAATAACAAAGGCTTTCGAAGCACAGGCCGGAATGAATCCGAAAGTATCCAGACCGGTCGGACACATTGCACTGGGATTTTCCAAAGAGGATGAAAGCAGGCTGACCAGCCGGATTATGGCAGAAATAGCTTTGGAATACATGGGACGGATGGGCATAAGGAACACACAGTTCTTTATAGCCAGACATTTCGACAAGGAGCATCCTCATATACATATCGCCTACAACCGGATAGACAATGATGGCAGGACCATATCCGACAAAAACGAGCGGTTACGGAGTGCACGTATCTGCAAGGAACTGACCTTGAAATATGGTCTTCACATGGCCAAAGGTAAGGATCATGTCAAGACTGAACGCTTAAGGGAGCCGGACAAGACAAAGTATGAACTTTACAGTCTGCTTAAAACGGAAGTCAGAAAGGCCGGAAACTGGAAGGAACTGATTGCCGGATTAAGCGAAAAGGGAGTGGATGTACGGTTCAAATACAAGGGGAAATCCGATGAAGTACAGGGTATCGTGTTCATCATGAACGGCTATTCCTTCAGCGGCTCCAAGATAGACAGACAGTTCAGCTATACCAAGATAGATGCCGCATTAAAGACACCGTCATATTCGGAAACAGAAAGACAGGAAGCTGTTCAGAGTGAACAGGCATATCAGCTGGAATCGCATGACAATGAATTATACAGCGGTTCTTTAGGTCTGTTCACACCGAACCCGCAACCGGAACAACCTGAAGGTTATCCGGACGATTATCTGAGAAAGAAGAAAAAGAAAAAACAACGTAAAATAAGATGGTAAAGTATGGAAAAAGACAATGTATATGTTTTGTTTGAAGAAATCAAGAACAAGATTGAGATGATAAACGGGAAGCTGGAACAGAAGACCGGAACACCAGTTGGCGGACAGGCAGAAGAAGTGAATCCGACATGCATTAGGCATATTCACCGGCATAGTTTTGACATCAGGTCAAGTAAAGCATTTTCTCTTTTGGTTGGAATGGGACTGGTATGCAGCCTGTCCTTATGGGGAAATATCAGACTTTGGCAGTCCAACCGGCAATATGCAGACGATGCCCTGAAGTTCCGTGCCATCCGTTCCTGGAGTGGGTGTACTCCGGAAGATATTCTCTGGCTGAACAAGGTTTTCGATATTCATCGCGACGAGAAGGCCATCGAATGGGTCAGAAAACAGGCTGACGGGTACGAGAGCAAGCTGAAAGCTGTTTCAGACAGCCTGATGCAGGAGAAACTTAAGTTACAGGTAGAATCTGAATCCGATTGATATGGCCAGTGTTAAAGTAAAATTCAGACCTTCCACCATAGAAGGAAAGGAAGGTACCATCTATTATCAGATTATCCAGAGCCGTGTAATCCGTCAGTTAAAGACGTATTACCGGATATTTACGGATGAATGGAACGAAGCTGGAAGCTGTATCATTGTCGGTAGTTCGGAGCGAAGCAATCTGCTCCTTTCCTTACAGGAACGCATGGAATGGGACCTGAAGCGGCTGGACATGATTATCCGACAACTGGATAACCGGAAAGCCGGATATACGGCAGATGATATTGTCGCTTCTTTTCAAAGCAATACAGAGGGACAGTCGTTTTTCAACTTCATGCAAGGCATCATAGCCCGTCTCAAACAGATGGGCAAGATACGCACGGCTGAAAATTATTCCTGCACCCTGAAAAGTTTCATGCAGTTCAGAGGGGACAGGGATGTTCTGCTGTCCGAAATCGATTCGGACCTGATGCAGCTTTATGAAGCCTACCTTCATGGAAAAGGTGCCGTACGGAATACCAGTTCATTCTATATGCGTATCCTTCGGGCGGTATATAACCGTGCTCTGGAAAAGGGACTGATGGAACAGCGCAATCCTTTCAGGCATGTCTATACGGGAGTGGACAAGACCGTCAAGCGTGCCGTTCCCTTATCCGCCATCAAGCGTATGAAGAATCTGGATTTGTCTTTACAGCCTAATCTGGAATTTGCAAGGGACATGTTCCTGTTCAGCTTCTATACCCGTGGCATGTCGTTCATAGATATGGCTCACCTGAAAAAGAAAGATCTTCAGAACGGGTTTTTATCGTATCGCAGACGAAAGACTGGGCAGCAGCTGGTTATCAGGTGGGAAAAATGTATGCAGGAGATTGTCGGCAAATACCCGGAAGACAGCCTCAGTCCTTATCTTTTGCCGGTATTAAAATATCCTTTTAAGGATACGCACAAGCATTACAGGAATGTCATGTCCGGAATAAATCGGAACCTGAAAGAAATAGCCAGACTGGCCGATATATCCGTTCCTCTTAGCATGTACTGTGCGCGCCACAAATGGGTATAGCTTAAATTTTAGAATATATCTTATTGAAACACTGTAATATAACAAGAATAACAAAAATAAGAATAACAAATAGGTAACATTTTGATTGAAAATAATGTCTTATCAAGAGCAAGAAAGCTTGCCTATCAAGTGTACAAAGATAATGGCTTCAACTTGATTTTTTGCCTTCCAAAAGAAAAAGTTTTAGCTGTTGATGGTGAGGTTTCCGTGGGGGTATCGGGAGTCCTTGTTGGCCGATTGACTAAGATTCTCTAACTATGCTTGATTACGCAAGCTGAAGTTTAAAAAGTAAGTTTAGAGTATTCTTGTATATGTACTACAAGGAACGGAGTAAACCTCTTGCTGCATTTCTTCCGCGATGAACAGTAGTTCCAATAATAAGTTTAATGGCATCTTGTATATATACTACCAAGGAACAGAGTAAACCTCTTGCTGCATTTCTTCCGCGATGAACAGTAGTTCCAATAATAAGTTTAATGGCATCTTGTATATATACTACAAGGAACAGAGTAAACCTCTTGCTGCATTACTTCTACGATGAACAACAGTCCTAATAAATAGGTTTAATCACATCTTGTATATATAGTACAAGGAATGGACTAAATCACTTTGTTTGTTGCACCAGCTTTTCTTTTTTGGAAGGCAAAAGAATTGTTTAGACTTTAACTCTAATGACTTCGCTGAGATTTATAGAGTCCTTTTACGGTCAACACGGTCAACTAAAAACGGATTCTCAATAAATGCAGAAGGATGAGCATGACCAAGAAAAACTATTTGATCATGCCAACAAACCTCACATCAATTCTAACCTGTCATTCTCTTTTAAAAATAGTGATTAATGCTGTTTCCCAATAATAAGAGATATTTCACTATTAAATAAAGAGTTACTATTGAGATTAGGTCTCATCTCTCTTAATTGGTTCCTATGATTAAAAATAAACATTCTATAGTGTTGAGAATCGTTTGACACTAATTTGTTCAAAATTAATGCAAGTTCGTTCATAGCAGGCCATCTATTATAGTTTAGAGATAGATTTATGAGAAATGATATTAACTGCTGATTAACAGCAATATCTAAGTTGATATCCACTATGCATTTTGCAAATTTAACAAATTGGTCAATGTCGCTAAATTGAATGTAATCAGAAGGATTGCTAATACATTCAATAAAATGAGAAGTCAGGCTATTTATGTAATCTTTTTTATGTGTTAACATTGTAGTTAAATCTTCTTTGTCTAACTGACTCAAGGATTTTCCCCATTCCACAGACTCTTTTGACAAAGAAATTAAATGTTTATATAACTCTTCATTAAATACCTGAGAACCTTTTTTATATTTTGATTTTATGTCTTTTATTGATTTAGGAAGTTTATCAATTGCTTCAATAGTTTCTTTATATCTTATAAGTTCGTCTATTATAGGAGCAACAGAAGAATATCTTTCTTCGGGATTATCACTGGTCGCCTTTTCTACAATGGCAGCAATTTGAGGAGAAACTCGATTTACTCTTATATTACTGACATCACTCCCTTGACTAAATAAAAAATAGATAGTTTTCCCTAACATATAAATATCTCCTTGAATAGTACCTTCTTTAAATCCTCCACTTGAATATTCAGGTGGCATATACCCTTGTGTTCCAGCTATTAAAGACGTAGATGTAAGAGTTGTACTATCTCGTTCCGAGAAACGAGACAAGCCGAAATCTGCTATTTTGACAATATCATCCTTTATAAGGATATTCTGAGGCTTAATATCTCTATGTCTTACATTATTTTTATGCAAATAGTCGATGCCTTCACACATTTGAATAGTCAATATTAATTTTTTATATTCATCTGACGAAGATGCAATATCCACAAAAGACTTACCACATGAAGGCATAACATAATATGGACAGTCTTCATCATAATGTTCTTCTAAAACTTCAATTATGTAGATATGCTTTAATTCTCGTAATATGCGCATTTCTCTGAGGAATAATTTTTTCTGTTCCTCATTTGCACCTTCCTTAAGTCGTTTTATCACAAATCTAATTGGAGCACCATCAATCGCTACGCGGTATACTTCCGACATACCACCATGCATGATATCTGTAATTACATATTTATCAATGCGTTCACCTACTTCCATAAGTATGCTATTATATTTTTAGTGACTACCTAAAAATTTCACTGTCAGAATTCATTTCTTAGTTGTTGCAAAACTAACAAATTATTCGAGACTATATGTCTATATTTTTACTTTAATTATTTCATTCAGGTTCGTGGAATACCGGTCGGACTTATGTTCGCATTTCAGGTGCCAGCGTTTGTCCGTTCCTTGAACTGCCACTTTTACGGTATTGAAACCATTCCTTCGGTTGATGGCATCAATGGCTACTGAAAGACGAGCTTGCTTTGCCCGGTCGATTGAATCAAAAAGGATGGCCTGCACTGCTGTATCAGGGCTGATATTCCACACGATGACACCGGCTTTCTTATAGTGATACCTGCCATCCTCACGCCATTCAGATCGGAGAGCTTGCACGGCTGCTGCCACTAACTCCAACTGGTCGTTGGTGGGCATGGGCAATGAAACAGTGTGGTTGATGGTATGGTTTGGCACATCGTTGCGGAAACGGCTGGTGTATGCAAAAACTGTCAGTTGGCTGCAACGGCTCTTTTGCTCCCGCAGTTTGCGGACGCATGAAGCAGCAAAGTTGGCTACCGCTTCTTCCACCACTCTCAACTCCGACAAACCATTGTCGGGGAAACTACGGCTGGTACAGATGCTTTGCTTTTCGGGCAGTTCGCTGATGTCAATACAATTTTCACCACGGAGTTCCTTCCATGTCCTTGTGCCTGTCACGGTAAGCAAACGCCTTACCCGGCTTTCACTCCACTGCGTGAAATCCCATGCTGTCTTGACCCCATAATACTCTAACTTTTTTGCCGAACGTCTGCCTATGCCCCATACATCGGCGATGTCAAAACCTTGCAATGCCTTGATGCGCTTTTCTTCGGTATCAATCAAGCAGCCCCCCCGTAACCTTTGTATTTCTTTCCATACCTGCTTGCCACTTTTGCCAAGGTCTTAGTCGGAGCTATGCCAAGAGTCACCGGGATGCCAGTACCCTTGCCAATGGTATGCACGATGCGCTTGCCGTAGTCACGCAAGGTTTCTCCGCTGCCCATGCCAGTAAGGTCAATAAAAGCTTCATCGATGGAATACTGCGTTAATTCGGGCGTGAACTCCGAGAGCAACATCATCACCCTGCGGCTCATGTCACCATAAAGTGTGTAATTGGAACTGAACACGGCAACCTTTTCGCGCTCCAGCATTTTTTTTGACTTGGTAGAACGGAGTGCCCATTTCTATGCCCAACGCCTTTGCCTCGTTGCTGCGGGCAATGATGCAACCGTCATTGTTAGACAGCACCACCACGGGCAGTGTGCGCAAACCCGGGTTGAACACCCGTTCGCACGAGCAATAGAAGTTGTTGCAATCCACCAGACCGAACATGGCTCATTTCCTCCGGTATTGGCGTTTGATGTTGTAGGTCAATACGCCCCATACGATGAAATTGTTTTCCTCCGTCACCTTGATGGGCGGGTAATCCTTGTTGGCAGGCATCAGCCACAGGCAACCGGCGTGCGGGTCGAATTTCACCCGTTTCAATGTAAACTCCCCATCAATGTAGGCTACCACGATATCACCCTCCTGCGGGTCGATGGCCTTGTCAATCACCAACAGATCGCCGTCGTCGATGCCGCAGTCCTTCATCGAATCACCTACGGCACGGGCATAGAACGTGGTGGCGGGATGACGCACCAATTCGCGGTTCAGGTCAATGCTCTCTGTCATGTAATCCTGGGCCGGCGAAGGAAATCCTGCACGGATGCCACCATCGGCAAAGTCCAACGGCAGTTCGCTGCTCAGGTCGGCCGAATAAAGGATGAGCCTTACCCCGTTCTCCTTTTCTATTCCGTGTTCATTGATAACTGTCTTATCTGAATCTTCCATTTCCTGTTTTCTTGTTGCATTACCATTCGGTTTGCAAAATTACCATTTTTATGCACTTGATGTCCTTATTTTACGAGTTTCCGCACTTTTACGCCGGTTTATCTCCTTTTGCCGGCTTGCCTTTCGCCAAATGCGACCGGGCCTCTTTCCCGATAAGTGGCCATGCACTTAGCCTCCTTCGTATCTTGGACTTGGGTTGATGGGCATCCTTCCTTCATTTCTTCACCGCAGCTTCGGAACAGTACACGCACAGCCGTTCTGTCCACATTTCCTATTCGTCAGTCTTGTCATCGGGCATATCCTCTCCAATGGTAGAGCGGCCTTTTTCTGGCAATATTGGTATCGCTTCCACCCTTGCGGCTTCCACAATGAAAGCGGTGGTTGGAATCGTTGTTTCATCCTTGGCCCGTTGCATAGCCATCGGAACGGGCTTGTTTCTTTTGGCAGGCAGATTATTGGCATCCTTCACCACGACCTGTGACTGAATTTCCGTGTTGCTTCTTGCATGGCCGTGCGTTTACCGAAGCCACAATATTTTTCCATGATGCAAAGATATAATGCAGCACCGTCGTGGACGGTTACGGGACACTGTCGTTCTGACCAATGGCGTGCCTCGGAAATCTTCCGACATTTTCCGCCCCGCATAAAATGTTGCGTATTTGCCGTGCCGCCCTTGGTGCTGCCCTATGCCTGCAATATCTTCTTGCATCCGTAAAAATTAATTGTTCAACTTCTAAAAACTTACAGTCATGAAGCAAGTAGAAAATTCTTTCGTCATCACAGGTTTTGTAGCAAAGGACGCTGAAATCCGCACGTTCACCAACAACGATGTAGCCCGTTTCCCGATGGCAATCGGCCGCAAGGAAACCAAGGACAACGCCACCAACCGCGTGTCCGCCTTCATCAACGTGGAAGCCTGGCGCAAGAGCGGCAGCGCATCGTTCGAGTTGCTGAAAAAAGGTACGCTGCTCACCATCGAGGGCTATTTGAAGCCCGAAGAGTGGACCGACAAGAACGGTACCAAGCAGAACGGCATCAAGTTCGTGGCCAAGAAGTTCTACGAAGCGGTGGAGAAGCCGGAGAAGGCCGAGAAGCCCCAACCCAAGACCCGCGCCAAGAAACTGAAGGAGGCAGCATAGACCTCTTCCATCTCCGGAAAGAGCGGCTTCGGCCGCTTTTTTTGTGCTCAATGCACTTGGTGACTTGTCCCTCTTAAAAATGACCTGCCGCCTGTTCTACCATTACCAGCCTTGTTATACCGGCTATTTCTTATCCCGCCTTCTGCCGAAACCGTTTGGTTTTACTGATGCAAAGGTCGGCCATTGCGCCTGATGGCGGCGGCTTGAAGTGGATTTCTTGCAAATTCTTCCTCCTTGCGGAGCGTAATTGGCAACAAAAGCCGCCGCATGAGGCTTTCCCGATAGCCGAGCCGCCGCATCGATAAAACCCCAAATCGGTCACGGCAAGAAGAACCGATGACAGGGGAAGTTTAACATCAAATAAATACGCTAATATGTACGATTACGACAACAGAGAAGAATTTGAGGATTACGGCAAGCATTGCTGGTTGTTGACCCCGTGGAAAGGCTACCGTTCGGCAACCATAGTCGGACAGACCGACAAGGGCTATATCGTCCAAGTGAGCAGCGGAGCGGAGATAGTGGTTTATCCCGACGAGATAGAGATTGACTAACCCCAAAGCATACCCATATGGAAAAGACAACCGAAAAGATACCGACATGGAGCCTGTGCTACCTTGTCAATGGCGATGCAAGCGGACTGACAGAGGAAGAAATACAAACTATCGACCGCTGGTATAAAGGTATAGGCGTACAAGTAGTTTCACCCGTCATGGACGATGAATGCGGCACGCAACCCTATTTCTCACATTACCCGGCTTTCGGCTTGCCGACAGAGGTAGTGGACTGCGACATCTATTATATCCAACCCATCAAACAATGACAACTATGAAAGGAACTGAACATTTCAAACAGGCCATCAAGAGCTATTTGGACGGAAGAGCCAAGACGGACGAACTCTTTGCAGTGGCTTATGCCAAGGAAAACAAGAACTTGGACGATTGCATCACGTTCATACTCAACCAAGTCAAAGCAATGGCCAATGAGGGCTGTGTCGGCATGGCTGACGATGACGTGTATTCGCTCGCTTGTCATTTTTATGACGAGGACATAACGGACATAGGCAAGCCAGTCAACTGCAAGGTGATAGTCAACAACCGTATTGAACAGACTGAGGAAGAGAAAGCCGAGGCACGGCAGAGGGCTATCAGCCAATACCAAGCCGAGGAACTGCGCAAGATGCAGCAACGCAAGAGCAAGTCGGCGGCAAAACCACAGGAGGCCAAACAAACAGAACCTAACTTATTCGGTTTTTGACGATGAAACCACGCAACAAATTCGAGAAAGCGGTGCTTGCCCAAAGCGACAAGCTCCACCCTTTGTCAAAGACGCAACTTTCGTGGGCGTTCCGTGAGTGTGTCAGTCACTTCGCACACCGATTGCCCAAGGGTCGGACAACCTGCATGGACTGCGGCCATGAATGGGTAAAGAAAAAAGCGACAGAGCATTGTGTCTGTCCGAAATGCCACGCAAAACTGAAGGTCAAGAATACCCTTGTCCGCAAAGTGAAGCAGAAGAGCTATTTCACCGTGCTTGCCAAGTGTGGGGAGTATCAGACCTTGCGAATGTTTCTGCTTGTGGTGGAAATGGAGAAAGGCTGCAAGGCTCACCCTTACGCCTTGGAAATCGGGCAATATTGGTGGAACGACAAAGGCAAGCAAACGCTTGTAGCCATTCAGCGCATATTGGGTCGGTATTTGGATAGTTTCTCCTTTATTTCTCCAATGGCAATTCGAGAAAATAAAAAAGATGTATTCCGACATCTTGCAACTTTTGACACCTATCCAAAGTACACTGCCATTGATACGCTGAAAAGGAATGGCTTTGACGGCAACCTGCATGACGTGGCACCGGCGAGGCTCATCACTGCTTTGCTCACTGACCCGAAAGCGGAAACCTTGATGAAAGCCGGACAATATGACTTGTTGCGCCATTGCCTGCACTCATCAACTCGCCTGGACGATTACTGGCCGTCTGTGAAAATCTGCCTGCGGAATGGCTATACCATTACTGACGGCTCAATGTGGTGCGATACTATTGACCTGTTGAAACGTATGGGCAAGGACATCCGATGTCCGAAATATGTTTGTCCTGCCGACTTGAAAGCCGAACACGACAAGTTGGTGGAACAGCGCAACCGCAAGGAAGAACGTGAACGTCTGGCGTTGCGTCGAAAGGAAGCCGCCCAATATGAAAAAGGCTACCTGTCGCAGAAAGGCAAGTTCTTCGGCATCCTCATTACGGACGGGACACTGAACGTCAGAGTGTTGGAGAGCGTAGCCGAGATAGCGGAAGAGGGTACGCTGATGCACCACTGTGTATATGCCAACGCCTACTACCGCAAGGAGAACTCGCTGATATTGTCGGCTACCATCGGGAACAAACGCATTGAAACGGTCGAGGTGGACTTGAAGAAACTTTGCGTGGTGCAGAGCCGTGGCGTGTGCAACCAAAACACAGAATACCACGACCGTATTGTCAACCTTGTAAACAGCAATATGAACTTGATTAGGCAGCGGATAAGGACTTAATTTTAATCGCCATCAGACAAGGCACATATTGGGTACAGTACAATACCCGGTGTGCCTTGCTTTCCCTGCTGTTTTCCTGTTGTACCATTACATTACACTTATAGACCGCACCAACCATTTATATATACAATCAAGCATGTTGGGTGGGCATCCGCCCTTTGACTAAATAAATCATAGTTTTCCGTCTTTCTGCTTTTGAGACAGACCTATAGAAAAAGTTTCATTTTATGATGTATCGCCTATTTAGATAATCCATCCATTGATTAAGGTTGGGGATTTTCGTGACGTTAAGGCATTCTTGCATCATGTGAAACAAATCCTCGTAAGTAAGATGTCTGAATGTTTCCTGCCCTGATGGCGTCAACATGGACTCATATTCTGACCATATTCCTGAGAAATGCACATTGCCTTTCGGATAGATAGTCAGGCTCGTAAATTCAGACAATATATCGTCACACAAGCCCAGCACCATTGATGCCCCAAGTATATGGTTACGCCATATCTGGCGATATTGATTGGCTACCACATGGTGTGTCATCCCTTCTGCATCTTCAAACGGCACATCTCCAATATGTTTCTCCTTGAACCAGCCACAATCAGTGCTCGGCTTTCTGTAATTGTCTGCTAAATGGATGCCTGCCTCATTGTGGGTTTCATTCCATTCTTTCGTCCCACGCTTTATAGGATATTCCTTTTCGGTATATTTCACCTCAATGCCTATCCCGCCTTTCTGCCCGGACTTGTTGTCGTATTCCACGAAAACATCGAATGAAGTTCCGTCGTGCAAACCTCCAGGATTGTATTCAATCAATATCTTGCCTATGCCCGCTATCTTATTCTTGCCCAATATCCTGTTGAATAACATGGCCGCGCCATCCAAGTCATACCGCATCGGGTAAAACAAGTTATAAGGAATATGTTCGCTCCGCAATAGGTTCGTGACCATCTGCCCTTTCGATGGGAACTCCATTTGGTTGATGATTTCAGTGATTTCATGGCGGAAACCGCTGAAGAATATGCGGTAGTCACCGTTTTCATCCACGGCATCTTTCCATGTAAGCGAACTCCTTACATCTATTCTATACTCCTTGCCGTTACGTTTCATGAAACGAATAGGAAATCTGTCTGCGGGAACATTGATTTCGTGGTCGTTCACTTTGAAATCTATCTGGTGCTGGCGGGCTGCGTCTTTAAACTCCTGATGTGTCATTGCATAATGAATTATTTCTGCAAAAATAATATTTTCTGCTGATATACATACATTTATATTTAACACTTCCTTCCTCTTATAACCATCTTCGATGCCGGCGGCTTGCCTTATATCATAGGAAAGAAGGATTGTGCCGCAAGCCATGCCGCTGTAAACGGCGGCGAGGCTTCCGCGTCATGGGCAAACGTGAACACGCCCTTTCCCTGTCGGCGTACACGTCCGCTGATAGGGAAAGGGCAAGTTCCCTTTTTGTTTGCCCGGCAATCCGTCTTTGTCTTTTGGCAAGCCTTTCCTGTTATATCCCCCTTTTATGGCCATGCCGAACCTTTTTTAATGCCCATATATTCATATTTGATACTTCCCCTACTTTGTTGAGAAACACGGCAGGGGATTTTTCTGTTTGCCAAAACAAAGTCTTTGTTGGCAGTCTAAACCGTCGGGCAGACAAGCTGCCCTATACCAATTATATATAGGTGCATAGTTGCAACCATACCTGCGGTTTCTGCCACTTGTATATCTCCCTGCTTTTATGGACTTGTGCCATTTTCCTTTTATAACAAGCATATCCGGCTCCCCGACCCAGAATAATCAGCGGAAGCCAGTCCTTACGCACCTCTGTCCATTGGTCAGACCCACACAAGGAGGGCAGACGGATGCACGTTGTCCTTGGCTGGCACACAGGAACTTCAGCCTTGCTGAAACAACCTCGTATGCCTGTCCACTGCCAACAAGCGTCCTCTTTTGTCTGCCCGGCAGGCGATTGTTTGACCCACCCGAAGCCGGAATACTGTTATAGTCCAGTTTTATCAACGATTCCCTTTATACAACGCTCCACCTTTTATACCGGTCTGATGCCTCTGTACTTCCTGAGCCAGCTTCGGGTTATTTCCCTGCAAAACTAACAGGCCGTGTCCAAGCCTTGAAAATCCGGCAAGCCACCACGGGTGGTTGCGGAAATCTTCCTTTCTGTTGCACGGAAAGCGTATTTCCACCACCGGATTTGCCGGTTGTCCTTTGCCCGTTGACGAGGCAGAAAAATAACCCCGATGCTGGCTTGTAAAGGAGCCGAAGGCAGGGGAAGAAGTCAAACCCTCAAAAACAATGGCGATGGACAAGAACATAACAGGACAGGCAAACAAAGTAATGGTGTGGCTGATGAAATACTATCCGGTACGCATCAAGAATGTGGGCGAGCAGCAAAAGGCTGACCGGCAGACCATTTGGGATTTCAAGGACGGACGGGCATACGAGCAAGTAGCCCAAATGACTGCCAGACACCTGCAAGAACTTTTCGGCAGTCGGATTACAAGCATCGTGTTTTCGTGTGTGCCAGCGTCCACGGCAGAGAAGAACGAACTGCGATACAAGCGTTTCTCGGAAAGGGTGTGCGAACTCACCCACGCCATCAACGGCTATCCCCATATGCAAGTGTCGGCAGGGCGGTTGGCAGTCCATGAACACCGAAAGGACGAAACTGGGGCACGGACGGCACAAATGGCAGACTATGACACTGATTTCTTCAAGGGTAAGGATGTGTTGCTCTTTGACGACATCATCACTAAAGGCATATCCTACGCCACTACAGCCGACAATTTGGAAGCGTGTGGCGCAAACGTGTTGGGCGGTTTATTCTTGGCAAAGACATTCTACAAGGTAAGATGATGATACGGACAGACACTACAAAGACGGCTGCATTCACAGGACACCGTTTTATCCGCTACAGCGACAGGCAACTGTTGAGAACCAATCTTGAAAGGGCTATCATGGATTGCTACCATTCGGGCATCCGCCACTTCCTTTGCGGCATGGCGACAGGTTTTGACATGCTTGCGGCTGAAACACTGTTGGCGATGAAAGCCGACTATTCCGACATCCGGCTGACAGCCGTCATCCCTTTCCGTGGGCAACCCGGCAAGTTCAACCCGGCGGACAAAGAGCGGTATCATTTCATTCTTGACAAGGCTGACAATGTGGTATGCCTGAGCGAAACTTACTTTGACGGCTGCTTTCTTCGGCGTAACGACTATATGTTGAACCATGCCAGCCACATCATCGCCTACTACAATGGCGAGCCGAAAGGCGGCACGTTCTACACTTGCCGCAGGGCGGAGCGCATGAAATTGAAGAAAACCAACTTATACTAACCCATTTAACCATACAAACGTATGATTACAAAGAAAATTGAATTTAGCGGTGTGGAATACCCATGCCGCATAGTGAAAGACAACCAAGGCGAGTATCTGATTATAGGCTGCACAGCCCTGCTTGACGCTTTGCAGCCCGGCAGTTCCGAGGACTGGAACGAGGGCTTTGCCAGTGAGGAAGCATCGGACATCTACGATGAGATTTTTTTCTTCACCGATGAACACGCCCTTGCCTTGCCCGACAAAGAGCTGGTAGAAGAGCTAAGGAGGGATAATCCCGAATGGTTCTGACAAAGAAAATCCATGTGGGAGGTCTGCTCACGGCTTCCTTGCATGGACGACCCGGCCCGGTTCCACTTATAGCACTTGCTTTACCCGGTTTTATCCCTGTTATACTTGCCTAATTTCCTTATCCTCTCATAGCCAACCACTGCTCCTTTTATACCTGTCTGCATGGCATTTCGCTCTTGCCCCTCACTGTTTGGCTTTCCCGGCTGCGAATGTCGGGCATCGCGCTTGACCTGTCACGCTTTGAAATGGATTTCTTGCGGAATCTTCCTCCTGCGGAGCGTATTCGGCAAGAAAAAGCGTCAGGTGAAGCAGGACCGATGTCCGGACCAAGCATCCGTAAATCCCAAACAGGCTTCGGGGAAAGGAGCCGATGAAAGGGAAAAGTTTCACTTAAACATCTACGGATATGAACAAGAAATTTGACAACCTCAAAGAAACGAAAGAGTACCGCCTTGCCATGCAGGTGGAAAATGCGTTGAACGACTACGGCTTTGACTATGCAACCTTTGCCGCCTCCATCCCACTGATGCACCCGACTTTGCAGCAAAAACTCTATAAGCTATTGAAGGAGTGCCTGGTGGTGATAGCCGATGACAAAAGGCGGTATGATGACCGCAACCGTGCATCGCATGAGGAAGCAAAAGACATCGTGGCTTACATGGAAGAGAACGGACATTATATCCCACACATCTAAAACATTGGACTATGGAAAAGAACGCTGTGTATCTGGTTTACACCTTGATTGAACAAAATGACTGCGTGTCAGACTGCCATGCCTTGTATGCCACCCTTGAACGTGCGAAAGCCGCCATGAATGTGGAGATAGAGGGAGCAATGGAGAATTTCGGCAAAGGCGAAGTGCTGCACGACCTTGAACGGCTGTATGAGTTCCGCACGGAGGACGGCTATGGGTTTACGGTAGGAATTGATGAAATGGTGCCGCTATGAACAGGAAAAGATACAATTACATTCGCAGGCTGGTGGAGAAAATTACCACCAGCCCCTCCAACAACATGGAGTTCTGTTATTATGGGCATTTGGTAAGCCTACAAAGTGACACGACCGACTATGTGGATGTAACGGTTTACAACACGGTTGACCGTTATTCGGGCGAAACGGCTGATTTCAGCTTCGACTATTGGACGAAGGAGCTGGACATAGGGTACACGGAAAGCGACAGACTGTTTGACATCATAGTGCAAGCATTCTGGCGCATCTATGGCAAAAGGAGCGTCCATGTAATCATCGAGGAAGAAGAAAATTTTGACTAATCATAATAGAATTGAATATGGATAAAGATTTTGTATTAGAGATGGCGAATGCCATCAAAGACCAACTGGTGGGCATGACCCCGTTGAATGTCATTCGTTCATGGGGCATCGAAAATTTTGTAGCAACGGAATACAAGGGCATGGCAGCCCTTAAATTCCATGTGCAAGGACGGTTGTTCAGTGGCAATGTCATCATCGCTTACAACGCATTGGACTACTACGAGGTTTATTTGCAGAACTATGCCGGCACAGAGTGCATCGGCGAGGAAGTGTATTTCGACGAACTTGGCCGTGTCATTGATGAAGCCATCGAGCGGGGCAAGGACGAAGCCGAGTATCAACGGTTTCTTTGGAAGGAATGTTTTTCATAAACGGACAACTTATGATTACAAGAACATCTACGCCCCAATCCATCGGGGCTGTCCTTGACAGCATGAAGCACAACGCCCTGCAAGCCGTCAAGCAAACAATTCAAGAGGGGCAACTCCAATCCGTGCCATTGGGCGGTGATGTCCGCATGGGTTGGACTGACGAAGACGGTCGCACACGCAGCGGAACGCTAACAGGGCTTAGCTTTGACGGAGAACGGTTGAAAGTACAAGTGGCAGACCATTCCCTGCCCTTTATCTTGGACGAACAGCAACTTCCATGCGGTAGCCACATTTGGCTGATGCAACTGAACGATGCCCTCCAAAACACATTGGCCCGGCAAAGGCAGACAGCCTGACTGATGTAACTATGGGATAGTTTGGGTATGTGATTTCAAGTAAACCATACCCGTCTATCCTTTTTCCCATTTAGCAACAAGTCAGAAATTGATGTACCTGACAGGGGATTGGCCTTGCACATACTCCGACACATCTTTGTTCAAGTATGGCGAATTAAGGACTTCTTCACCCTCAAAGGCGTAACGTGTCCCTGCAAACAATTTGGGTTCTTCGACAGCATACCATTTATGCGGTTTGAAAACGGCACGGACAATTCCCTCATATACGGCCAAGACATAATCTGCGGATTGTGCCCTGCTCACATTCACTTTCCAGTATTTCCGTGCCTTTTCGTACATATTTTTTTTGTACACTTCCTCCACATCGCCTTTAGGTTGGTATGTGCGGTTGAGCTTGACCGCCATCAAACGGTCTTTGCCAAATGTTGTCAAAGGCTCGCAATCATATAAGGCATTTATCTCCTCTGTTGATTTGATGCCCTCATCCCATTGATGATGCCCGGCCTGGATATTGGTCAAGACGCTTTCCAAATTAAAATCATGGAATGTCAGCAAGTCGATAAGGGTCGATTCCACGATATAGGCCTGCTCATCCGTGAGGTTGTGCCTTATTATATAGTGTTTCACTTCTCTGCCATCCTGAATAATCTCCCTGATAGTCTGGAGTTTCAGCGTTTCATCTGTTGATGTCATGGCGCATAAGGCGTGTTGGAACACACGGTTTCCATGCCCTTTCCCTATATAAAATATCCGGTTATTCCTTGGGTCAACCAAGCAATACACATAATAATTGAGCTTGTCTATGACGGACTGGTTGAATCCTGTTCGTTGCATGGTCGCCAGCCTTTTTAGTTGTCTTTTGCCTTGCCCCGGAAACGTTTCAGTTCCACTCCTGCATCCTTCAGCACACGGAAAATGGAACTGCGGCTACGGAAGCCGCTGGTCTTCCAAATATCATCAATGGTGTACCCGCTTTTATACATATTCACCACACGCTTATTCCGTTCCACACGCCCGTAAGCGGCTTGGGAAAGCACCTTTGTCCCTTTTGTCCACCGCCCCGGTTGGGATGTCATTTTGCGCACTGCGTTAGCCTCTTCGGGCAACCGGGCAATCACTCTAAGCAAGTCCGATGTCTGGGTTTCAGGGAACAGTTCATTGTCCGAATCAATGCCGTCATGCAGGGCAATCAACCGTACCGATTTTATCCTGCAAAACTCCAGAAAGAATGACAGCTGCTGTGCACCCTTGACGGCGTGCGCGAGTTTGGAAACGACCAGCGTGTCTCCCTTGCCGATGCTCGCCAATAGTGTGTTCCATCCCATTCGCCATATCCCTTCTTCGGGCTTTTCTTCCACGATGCGGTCACAGCCGAAGTCCTCCATCCATTTCCTGTCAGCCGCTCCCTCCGCATACTTGGGAAGATACGGCAAGTAGCCTAGTATAGCCATTGAATAGTTCTGATCTGATTAGTGTTCCGGTTGCAAAAGTATGATTTTTCTGTGGAAATGACGGTGGATTCCATAGGAAACTTGTTTTTGTGGCCACAAACTTTTGTACACGCAGTTGTCGCCTTGTACAGCAGATGCCCTGCACAAGTCGCCACCCTTGCCGACAGCTCTTTCATGCCTGTTTCAAGGCCCAATACCCCTTTATGCCCTTTGACCGACAAAAATCTTTTTTGTGTCATTTGTTATCCACTAACAGACTGACAAACAATTTGTAAAATCATATTTCGAGTATGATTTCATAAGAATGAATAACAACGCAATACCCATAGGCGCATTGTAAATCCATTGCTATAATTTTGCGCCGTCAATAACAAATTTACTCCAATGGAACAGACAGAATCAAAAGGACAGTTGGTCAGATGGCAGGTCAAACCGCTGCGTATTTCAGGTGGCAATTGCCAATCATTATCAACTCTAAAAAATCATACTACAAACATCGTTCGCCTGCTCTTGATGGCAGCACTGCTCTTGGGATGCCATCCTTCCCATAAAGATGACCTCACCACGACAGAGGAAGCGGTGGCGGCTTACAACGATTTCTTCCAATCGCTCAAAGGTAGAAGAAGTGCCGGCACGGACGAAATCATTTCGTTGACCAAAAAATGGAGAAAGCTGGATGCCGCCGTGTCATTCGCCCTGTCAAGTGACACGGCAAACAACAGACACGCCCATGCTAACGGCAACCATATTGCCCTCGGTGACTCTATCGCCTTGCAAATGGCACACTTGATAAACAACCAAAAAAGGAGCTTTGCCGACTACCTCGCTGTAATACGTGGTTTGAACGATGTGGAAGTGGACTCCATGTCACAAAGGCTGGCCGGTTCCGTCCATCTATTCTACCGCAAGGCAAGCGCAATCCCTGTTTATAAAGGCAGCGGCAAAGAGGTAATCCGCATGTATAACAAGTTAT
Organism: Leyella lascolaii; assembly: GCF_900079775.1. Taxonomy (GTDB): domain Bacteria; phylum Bacteroidota; class Bacteroidia; order Bacteroidales; family Bacteroidaceae; genus Prevotella; species Prevotella lascolaii. The sequence continues at coordinate 306,750 of NZ_LT556036.1, forward strand.
TGGAAGGTACCCTTGCCAAAGGTCTGCGAACCAAGGAAGATGCCATTGACTTCCTCCGGCAAGAGGATGTGGCGTTCCGCTCGTTCCTGCTTCATTTACCATCGCTTAGTTCCGGGAACACGCCATTGGACGGCATTACCCGAAACACCGGAAAGGTTATACGCGGCATCATCGGTCTTGCCGGCAAGGAGCAGCCTGTGTTCGGGAAATCCGAGGTGGTCATTCTGTTGACAATGCGCAATAACAGGCGACTTTTGCAGAACGCCGAAGCCTGTGTGGATGGCTTGTCACGCTTGCGTATCACGGACAACGGGCAAGCCGCCGCTTACCTATGGATGATCCTGCAACCGTGGATTTCATTCGACAGCTTCGCCTATGCGCTCATGGACGAAGAACAGTTGCGCACAATGGAGAAACTGGCAGAACGTATGCCCCAGACTTTGGCCAAACTGAAAGGCATTGACTTTCCTTTGGAAACGGAAGAATTGCCCACAATCCTGATGAAAACATTCATTTTGGGCTACGAATAACAACACCGATATTAATCAAATCATCAAACGACAATATGCAAAAAGAACAAATCGACCGGTTCATCACGCTTGCATCCTTGGAGATGCCGGCGTTGGTTTCACAAAACCTTTTCCAAGGAGCGGAGGTGTACGAGGATTACGCCTTGCTCACCTTCCACCTGCCCAAAGTTTATCCCATCGAGGAACTTATCGACGAGTTGGAGGACCAGATGGAACTGGTACTCCTATACCACCATGTACCGAGCAACGACACCCCGTTCGGCCAGCGATGCTGCGCTTATTCCAATCCGCGATTCGGCCACATGCACAAGTTGAATGTGCAAGCTGACGACCGCATGGAGTGCGACACGCTCTATGTGACCCTCTACGATTCATTGGAGGTGATGGGCAGCGAACTCCGCGAGGAGCTTGCTAGGGTAACGAATGGCGGCAAACTACTGTACGCCGTCAAGGAAGAGGAACTGCTCAAAGACTTCATCTGCCTATGAAGGAAGTATTGTACAGGCAACTAGCCGCCACCATCCATGAGTGCCGCACGTGGGTGGATGTGCTGGATACCGACCGTACCGGCAACTTCATGCTGCACTCCGGAGGCGGCTTGCATCCCATCCGTTGCAGGGTGCTTTCCTTGGTGGCACGGACAGCTCATGGTGCCTATTCCAAAGGACATGTGTGGGATATTCCCGAATACCGTCTTGACCGTGCGGTGAACTCGCTCAAACGGCGGCCGGGCTTCAAGGAACGTTGCAGGTTAGGCACGCTTTCCATGCAGGACGCGGAGGACATCATCCACCTCGCCTCGCACAAACTCATCAACTTGGAACTTGAACTGTAACCCTCAAATCACCAGACAATGATTATCCCAATCCTTTATATGCTTTTCATTCTGGCGTATGCAGCCGTGCCGTTTCTCTATAAAAGCAAATGCCCCGCCATGCTACAGTTCTATTTGCGCATGGTTTGGAGCCGCAGCTTCCGCAGGTGCTACACGCTGGCCATGCTTGCCTCGATCATGGTGTTCCACTTCTACCATCTGAATGCCTTTGGAAATGTCTATGAACTGGCCTGCTCATCCCTTGTTTGCGTAGCCTTGTATTCTCACAAGAATACAGAACGGGCGTTTGACTTCCTGCAACGGAAACGCTGTTTTTTCTGGGTGGCAATGGCGGCGATGATACTGATTTTCGTTCCGCATACGCTGCCCCTCAGTATTACGGTGGCCACAGTCGTATTCGGTGCAGTATTCTATCCTCCGCAGACTGTACGGGCGGCTCCATCCGATAAGCTGAAAGACGGGTTGTTGAGCGGAAGCGAAAAATACTTGGAATCGCCCCACAGCATTGTGGAGGACTATTACAGATGGCAGTAGAAAACCTTGGCCAATGGAAAGATTGCTTACATGAGAGCCTTTCCCTGCCATCCATTCTGATTTGATTGAACAAGATAACGATTAAAACATATCGCGCATGAAAGAAAATCAAACGACCAAATACCGCATCCAAATCGACAGTGATTTACTCGCATACCTCAATCCCGAATCGGGCGAAAAATGCACAAAAATGGCTGCGTTCCGTAACCTTGTGGAGATAGCCAACGGGAACAAGAAAGAGTTCCCTGCCATCGCCAAGCCCTTGCCTGAAGGACAAGTGGCATTGACGGTCAGCGGACTTGCCAAACATTGGAACTGGCACCGCACCACGGTGAGGAAATTCCTATCCACATTGGAGGAAACAAATGCTGTCAAAGTCATTGGCCGCAGCGGCTATTTCATCCTTACTGTCACTTGTGTAGTGCCGAACGGGGAGAACTCCCAAGCTCCTTTGTTGTCGGAAGAGGAACTACTCCTGAACCACTGGCTCAGTGGCTACCTCACCATCGATGAATCGGTGGAGATGCTTGCACACTTCATCACCGAAACGGATAAACTATTTGTTTCAGAACCGACAAACAAACGCTCCGGACGACAAGCATCCACCGGTGAACGCCTGCACAAGCTGATAGCCCATACCATCCTCCAACGCACAAGCATCATTCCAGCTGATGAACGGGTGAATAAAGCCCTCGAACGACTGTACGTGGACGAATGTGGCAAAGACCTTGCGCGTTTCCTACAGCGGTTGACGCTCGCCGGATTGCGGCTCATCGAGACAAGAAACCTGCGGGAAGCACAAGCCACTTGTAGCGGCAATGAAACTGCCGACACCATTCTACGGCATTATCTCCCCTTTATAACGCAAGAAAAGCCCCACAACGGGCTTAAACCGCATGATGAAACCAAACCCACGGGCGAATTGGAAAACTAAGTTAGGATGGTTTGTTTCCCCTGCGCTGTGCTTCACAGGACTACGTACAAAGCATCCCGGCAAGCCGGATGGGTAAAGACGGAGGTCTTGACCTCCGACCCTGACGACAGGGCTTGCCCACGAAGACTGGCTCTGCCTGCGTAGCCTAATACGCACTTTGCCCCAACCGGGCAAAATGCAGGAACCGCCCAGGGCGGCAGCAAGCTGAAAAAACAGACTGAATTATGGCAAATGACATCAAACAGGTATTGGACATCAGACCCGGAAAGGGTATGAGTGTGGGCCAAAGCGACGAGCACCAGCGCAATTGGACGGAAAAGGGTTGGGACTGGGCAACGAAGCATGGCAATTATGACCGAAGCCGTGATCACCTCAATTTCGAGGTTGTGAAAGGCGGCATCATCCAGCCGGTTGATAAGTCAAGGACTATCACCGGACGTATGGCCGATAATCTGCGTGAGCGTGGCATCACCGACCCGAATGCGAAATTATGCGAACCGAAGTACCGCACCGTGGCGAACATCATCTTTGGCGGCTCCAGGGAGAGGATGCACGAAATAGCCTTTGGCAACCAAAGGGTGGACCTCACGCACGGGGCTGACAATTCGCATATCCGGCGCAACAAAGACATAGAGCGTTGGGCATTGGATGTGTACAGGTTTGCGTGTGAACACTGGGGCGAGGAAAACGTCATCGGCTTCTATGTACACCTCGATGAACTGAACCCTCATGTGCATTGCACCGTAATACCGGTGGATGAGCGGAATAAAATCTCATTCAACAAAGTTTTCGGTGGGAATATTTATGATTCCAAGAAGCGTTTCTTCGCACTCCACGACGAGTTTGCCAAGGTGAACGAGAAGTGGGGAATGAAGCGTGGCAACAGCATAGCCGTGACAGGAGCGAAACACCGGACCACGGAAGAATACCGCCGTGCGTTGAGCGAGGAATGCACGACCTTGGAGGAACAAATCGAGAACAACAAGACATTGCTTTCCGGGCTTCTTGCCGACATCCGTTTTGCCGAGAAACGGGTGAAGGGGTTGGGCACGATGACCGCCAATTTGGAAGAGAAAAAGAAGCAGATGATTGCCGAGATGGAAGCCCTTGCGGAAAAGTTGAAAGCAGGCCGTGGCGATTCGGAGGAACTGCGCAAGAAAATAAGCAAACTTGACATCGACTTACAGAAAGTGCTTGACAAACTTGCCGACAAGCGCAGCAAATTGGAAGAAGCGAACAAACAACTTTCCGAACTTCGCCAGATAGAGGAAGAAACACGGGAACGTGCGTCGGAATACCGTCAAGACCTCAAAGCAGCCACCTATGACTTGGAACATCAGGTGCGCTATCGCCTTGCCGATGCACTGTTGGGCGACATATTGCATGAATTCAAGTCATTGCTTCCTGCATTGGACGGTGAAGGCCAAAGCCTGTTCGATGGTACGCTGCTGAAAGACGTGGCCGAGCGTGGCGAGGATATTTTCAAATGCGCCATCTACCTCTTTGCAAACTATGTGGACTTGGCCACAACATTTGCAGAAAGCCACGGCGGCGGAGGTGGCGGCAGCGACCTGCCTTGGGGGCGCAATGAGGACGAGGATGACCGGGCGTGGGCAAGACGCTGTCTGATGCAAGCAAGCCGGATGATGAAGCCCAAAGGTGGCAAAAGTGTCCGCCGGAAATGACAAGGCAAGTGATTTTCAACAGCCTATTTCCTATGCCTTACAGTATGATTGACAGTATGATAAATTGCCGCTACCGAAATTCTTGTTAAGCACGAGTTGAAAGAGGCTTTCGGCCTTTTTGCAGACGCGGCGAATCATTTCTTTTGCAAACAGAAAACAAATACACAGATAAATATGATAAGGAGATTTTTATTGCTATCTGTATTGTCCTTGCCACTCATGGCAAGGGCATACAATGTTCCCATGACGGACACCATCCGATGGGAGATCCTTCCGCAGTGGGAGGAATTGTTGCAACCGTTGGAGCCGGCCTATTTGGAGAATGCCGTGGAAGTTTCCCCTTGGCGTGGCAACTGGTTCGTGGACGTGTCCGGCGGCGTGTCGGCATTCGTCGGTTCGCCGCTTGGTTGTGGTGACATCTTTGACCGCATGAAACCTGCCTTGTCCGTTTCCGTGGGCAAATGGTTCACGCCGGCCATCGGCACACGAATCGTTTTCCAAGGCTTGCAGTTCAAGGACGCACTGCTTGAATCAAGAGACTTCCAGCATCTCCATGCCGACTTGATGTGGAACGTGATGCCGGGCATCTCACGTACCAAAGAGGATTTCCGCTGGGACTTGGCTCCCTACGTTGGCTTGGGCATCCTGCACAATGACGAATTAGGCCGCCATCCCTTTGCAGTTTCTTACGGAGTACAAGGACGATACCGCTTGACCGACCGCCTGCACCTCACGGCTGAACTTGGCTGTGCCACCACCTTCAAGGACTTTGACGGCATAGGCGCAGGTAACAAGTGGGGCGACCGTCTGCTATCCCTAACCGCCGGATTCTCCTATACTATCGGCAAGAAAGGTTGGAAACGTGTGGTTGATGCCGCCCCTTACATCGAGCGTAACGAGCGGTTGACCGGCTATGCCCGCAGCTTGCGCAATGAGAATGACCGGCTCTGGCAGAAGAACAGTAATATCACCCGCATCATTGCCGAATTGGAGAAGATTTTGAAATTGGAAGGGCTGCTTGACAAGTATGCGGGCAGGTTTTCTTCGATGAAAGATGAAGTTGAAGGCAAAGGATTGTCAATCGGCTATCCTAAGAATAATTACAGCGGGTTGAACTCGCTTCGTGCAAGGCTGCGCGATGCCCAAGCGAACAAGGACAAGCATAAAGGGGAGACCACTTTTATCCACAGCAAGGACACCGTTTATATGGCATACGGTGTGGATTCCACTTATAGTAGTAGCGGTTCATTCCAAGGCAATGATTCCATTGCTTCATCCTTTCTTGTGGACGGCAGATATATCGGCCCGCCCATCTATTTTTTCTTCGTGCTGGACACCGACAGGCTTACCGACCCTTCGCAGTTGGTCAACCTGGACGGTATCGCCCGGATTGCCAAGAAGCACGGGCTGCGCGTCCAAATCACCGGTGCGGCAGACAGTGCAACCGGCAACGACACCATCAACAATGGCTTGTCGCAAAGGCGTGCCGCATATATAGCCGGACAGTTGCAGTTGCGGAGCGTGGATGCCAATAGGATAGAAACGGTTTCAGCCGGTGGCATCGACAAGTACAAGCCCACGGAAGCCAACCGCAATGCTTGTGTAAGGTTGCTGTTACCATCATCGGACACGACAGATTAGGTGCTTGTTGTTCATAATATAAGAATGGTTTGAAACAACTTATTTCATTGGTTTGAACCAAGGATTCTTAGGGGCTGGCTGACTTGTGAAAGTCGGCCTGTCTTATATCCGCAAGTCAAATTCCGACAAGTCATCGCTGCAAGGTTCATCGCTTTCCGGATCCAATGGCAAGACTTCCTTTTTTACCACTACATATTTCCCTTTCCTTTTGCCATACCACAAGTTTATCATGCTGTTTCCATGAATAATCGTCCTGTCGGGCGTCCAATCAATGTCTTCCGGTTCTTCATCATAGACACCCCATTTACGACGTTGGTATGGATAATCCACAACGGTATCTTCGGGCTTGGATTCATATTTCCCCGCATCATCTTCCGACCAGCCTAACGCTTCCAAATAACACCAGAAAGCATTGGGCATTTTGAATGTCTCGGCGGCAAAAATGGCACCTACCATCTTGCCACCGTCCGCTTCCACTTCCTTTCTGAAATCTTGCAGGCTATTCCCTGTTGTAAGGATGTCATCCACCACTAATACCTCCTTGCCCGCCAAGTCCTCTTTGAAGAAATAATTTTTCTCCAATGTAGCATTTCCTCTGTCCTTTTGCAGGTGCAAACTCTCCCTGTCGCCCGTGTAACGGACATACGATATGCCGCACACAAGTTCCGGATATTCGTCATGTACATAGTCCGCCATCGTTTTGAACCGCCTCCAATATTTGCGCTGTGTACTGCACGGCATGAACATGACAATGGTACCTGGTTGGGGTTTCAATCTCTCTATTCCGGCCACAAGGAAACGGATGCCATCATGCTTGCCGTCCTTGAAATCCAAAATGGATTGGCAGAACTGTTTTTGTGCTTCACTCAAGTATGGGTTGTACCTTGACGGGAAGTAATAGTCCGTAAATACGCAGGGGATTTTTCCCTTCCTGAACACTTTTAACGGCTGATGGTCGGCAGCAAACCTTGCAACGGTGATGGGGAAAATCTTTCTCGCTTCCTGGTTGCCGGCCAACACCGCCTTGCGGCTGAATTCCCTGCGCAGTTCCAAAGTAGGCGCATATTGGGCGACGGCACAATAGGCATCGCCCAGTTTTTTTCTCCAATACCGTGTAAGTGCCAGTATCAGGATTAGCAATACTATGATGATAAATTGTTCCATCTGTTTTCATTTGCTTACATAAAAGGCTGCAAAATTAGCAAAACCGACAGAAGCATGAAGTGTTTTTCAAGAGAATGTCAAAGCAACAGTTCCACTTTGCCACCCTTTTATATGCTGACAGTTATCCAGCTGTACAAACTCTTTACCGCTCGCGCTCATGCCCTTGCCGCCGGGCGTATTTTCTTGTGCGAATTTCAGTCGTCCGCTGTTGATGCCGAAAACTTTTGGGACGAAGACCGAACTACAACGGTTGTCCCGGTGTCAGGAATCTTCCTTTCCCTTGTTGCGGCAAAGCGTATTCCTGCCAAAAAGTTTGCGTCATAGGCGAACGGCTCATCCTGCACTGAAAAATAACTTCCTGCGGCAAGGGCAAGCAGCTCGATAGCAGGGAAATAAGAACATCATCATTATGAAATTTACAGTATCATCAACCGCAATGGCGAACAAACTGGCTGCAATGGCCAAAGTAATGAACAACAAACCGGCACTGCCCATTCTTTCCACGTTCATGCTGGAGGTGAAAGAAGACACACCGCTGGAAGTGACCGCCTCTGACCTGGAATGTGTATGGCACGGCTCGCTGGATATTACAGGACAGGAGGGAACAGGCAAAGTGTGCATCACGGCGTCCACCTTGTTGGAGGCAGTGAAAAATCTGCCCGAACAGCCGATTACCTTCACCATCAATGATAATGACAAAAGCGTGACCATCCACTATTTGAACGGACATTACGACATGGCAGGGTTTGGCAGCGATGAATATCCCATGATGCAAGATGAGAGTGACATTCGCTTCGACATGGACGCTGCCACATTATGCAATTCCATTGACCAATCGCTTTATGCCGTTTCATACGATGCCCAGCGACCTGTAATGACAGGGATAAGCTACACTTTTGCAGGTGAAAAGGTGGAGTGTGCCGCCTCCGATGGACACAAGTTGGTGCGCAACACCTATCTCTTGGCAGGAAATGCGGAAGATTGCCGTTTCATCTTGTCGGCAAAGGCAGCAAAGATTGTCAAGTTGTTGTTACAGAAGAAGGAGGGCAACGTGGAAGTGTCATACAACAAGCGGAACATTGTGTTCAAAACCGACACGGACAGCTTTAGCACACGGCTGATAGAGGGGGTATATCCCAACTATAATGCCATTGTTCCTACCAACAGCGACAAGGAAGCAACCATCGACCGCCAAGCTTTGTTATCTGCCATCCGTCGTGTGGGCATATTCGCGGAAAGGACAAGCCGCCAGCTTGTATTGTCTTTTTCGGGCATGGCATTGCTCCTCACGGGGCATGATTTTGACAATGCCACTTCGGCCGAGGAAACCGTATTCTGCACCTACCAAGGGAATGAAATCCGTATCGCTTTTCACGCCGAGAACCTCAAAATGGTTTTGGAGAATATGGACGCAGCCGAAGTACGCTTCCGCATGAGCGAAGCCTGCCGAGCCGCCATCATCGAACCCGTTTCGGGCGATGGTCAGTCGGAACACTTGGCTTTGCTGATGCCGATGATGTTGCCCGAGTGACACAACATAAAGTACAGGGTTTTCCCAATGCCCTGTACCCCATTCAAACATATTATCTAACTAACAAACATTAACAATCATGCCTAATTGGTGTAACACATCCCTTGTATTCGAGGGTGACAAACAAGAAATCAAGACCCTTTACCAAACGATGAAAAGGTTGGAAAGACGCAAAACTCCATTGGTAGAAAACGACTTTGGCTCCAACTGGCTGGGTTGCCTTGTCGAAGCCTTGGGTGGCCAATGGAAAGAAACCTATTGCCGTGGCACATGGTTTTCTCTGAAATGCCACAGGAATAACTTGCGCATGGAAACCGAAACCGCATGGGGTCCTTGCATCGAAACATATGACTTCATCTGCAAGGTATTTCCGTCACTGACCTATTACTACCGTTCCGAAGAACCGATGATGGCGGAATACCTGACTAATGATAACGATGGACGTTATTTCAAAGAGCGTTACATCGCGGACGTGAATGTTCCCGATGGAGAATTTATGGTGGAGTATTTTAACCATATGGAAGAAGCCCTGCAATGGATAGCTGAAATAAGCAAGTGCGATATACGGTCGGAAGCAGACGTGGAAGCCCTCAATGAGCAATGGCATACTGGCGACAACGAGGGATATTGTTACCTGCATCATTACCGAGTGGTCTAAACAGGCTAAAATCAAACGGACTGTGCGGTTCATGGGATGCCTTGCAAGTGTCCCATACCGCACAAGCCGTCAATACATCTGTTGCCACATATTAGCGTGCGTAATAATTACGTGATAAAAAAGAAATATGGTTTCTATTTGTTTATTTTGCATAGAAAATCACCGATATGGACAAACGAAACATTATATTGGAAGATGGCGGCAATGCCGTGGCAAGTTGCCCGGTCATTGTTTCCGCAAGCCGCAGCACCGACATTCCGGCGTTTTATGCCGACTGGTTTTTCCATCGCCTCCAAGTAGGTTACTCGGTATGGACAAACCCTTTCAGCAAAGTTCGGAGTTACGTATCTTACAAGGATACAAGGTTTATCGTATTTTGGTCGAAGAACCCGCACCCCTTGTTGCCTTATTTGGATATTCTGCGAGGAAAGGGCATAGGGTGTTATATACAATACACATTAAACGATTATGAACTCGAACGCTTGGAAACAGGTGTTCCTCCATTGGTGGAGCGCATAGACACGTTCAAGAAACTGGCCACACGTTTAGGCAAGGAAGCCGTGATATGGCGTTTCGACCCCATGCTACTCACGGGAAACCTCTCCTTGGACGGCTTGCTTGATAAGGTGGAACGCATAGGTGACCAACTCAAGGGATATACCGAAAAAATGGTGTTCAGCTATGCCGACATCGCTAACTATAGAAAGGTAAAATCCAATTTAGACAAGAGCGGGATATGTTATCGGGAATGGACTGAAGGGCAGATGGTTGAATTTGCAGAACGCCTTTCCGAGTTGAACAAGACGAATGGTTGGAATTATGCCTTGGCGACTTGCGGTGAAAAGGTGGAGCTTGCCCGGTATGGCATAGCTCATAACCGTTGCATCGATGCCGACCTCATCGCCCGCTTGGCTTGGCAGGACAAGATGTTGATGAAGCACATGGGTGTCGAAGTCAAAGAAATAACCTCGCACGGCCTGTTTGATGACGGCTTGTTGCCGCCCGGTGCCATACCATTGCCGGGAAATCGGTATTTCATAAGCCGGCATAAGAAAGACCCAGGCCAACGCCTGTCGTGTGGCTGCATGGCTTCCAAGGACATCGGGGAGTATGACACCTGCCCCCATCTTTGTGAATACTGCTATGCCAATTCCTCTAAACCTTCGGCATTGGCTAACTGGGAGCGGCATCAAAATAACAATTTTTCAGAAACAATTACAGGTAAATAATGGCTATGGACAAATATGATTTTATCAAGAAGGGTGCCACAGTCTATTGGCATGACCCGGATGGCGGTTTATCGGATGGGGAGTATGAGATAATATCTGCTCCTGAAGAAATTGAAGAGGACAGCATCATTTTAATAGCTTCCGATTGTTCGGAGGCAGAAGTTTTCCCCACGGAATTGTCCTGTTGCTGAAATGAAATTACAAAAATTGGAAATGGGTCAGCCGTTTGGAAATACCCCACGGCTGACATTTTGATACATGATACAGCATCCGTTTGCAAGAACGATTCCTATTTTACCTACCTCGGCGATATGGCACATAGTCTTCCGCTATAGCCCCCACCAGTTCCCTGTCCTCATGCGCCACCTCCTGCGTGTTCCCGTCGCCGTCCACATCCATGATGTCCGGCTTGGCTTCGATGCGTTCTTGCACGGCATCAATCTGCTGCGAAATCATCGAGGTGGCTCTTTTTACATCGAACAAGGTCGTTTTCAAGAACTCCGGTGATTCCTGCAAGCTGCCCAGCCACGATTTTAAGTAAGCCGCTGATTCCTCTTTTATCTGTTTTGCCATGCCATACCGCGAGGCCAACAGCGCACTGCCCAGTTCGGCCACCAATTCTTCCCTTGCATACTCCTCCGACCCAAATGCGGCAGGTTTCAAACGGTTCAACCGGCTTTCATGCCCGGAGCTGTGAGTCATTTCATGCAGCATGGTACCGTAATAGGACTCCCCAGCTACAAACTGCGTCTTTTCAGGGATAACAATTTCGTCTTTGCTGATACTGTAATACGCACGGTCTTGGTGCATGGGGCGAATGGGGCACACCCATAGCCCTTTATCCACCATTTCGTCCAATGGGGCGAACGAGAATGACTCACCTTCCAATTTTACGGGTGGTTTCAGTGCATTGGCAGACCGAATCTTCTCGTATAGTTCGGGACGAGCCTCGCGGAGATTGGTCTGGTCTACATTGAATACGTTATATACGTTCATCTTCGGATAGACATTGTACCGCTGCTTTTCTTCGTCCGACAGCCGCTTGTACTCGTCATATTTGATTTTCTCTTTCGTTTCCTTGTCCACTACGGTAAAGGTGGTGATGAACACTGGAAACGATTTCTCACCTTTCTGCACGGATACCAACGGCAGCTTTTCCCCGTTCTCATCCACCAAAGGCTGACGCGAGCCGTCCTTCTTCTTGCTGTAATTGAGTGAAAGCGCGGCATCGAAGGTGCAAAATACAGGAAGCTCGTATCCCCTTTTCTCACATTCCAATGCCAACATGAGGGCATTCATCCCGTTGTACTCCCTGCCCGAAAGATTCTTTGGCCATTTCATCATGCCTTCTGTAAACCAAGGCTTCGACCAGTCCTTTTTCAAGGTGGAAATCTTTTCTATCATCAGTTCCGTGAATCGTTCCAACGCCCGGTCTTCCGCCGACGGGCCATCCCTATGGTAATCATTCCTCTTTGCCATGCCTACGCTTGTGTTTGGTTGTTATGCTCCTTTTTTACCCATTCTGCCAACTCTTCCACCCGGCAAGCAATGTTGAGCTTGTCAAGGTAGGCTGACAGTTCCAGCTTACCTTTGGCTGTTATACCTGTCTTGGGTACAAGGAATGCCTCCCGCTCAGCTGAGAAACGGATGAAACGCACCCAAGTGAAAGCGAAGGCATCGCCATCTTTCTCGGTACTGAAAGCCGAGAACACCAGATACTTGCCGCCTTTTTTATCAGTCTTTTCCTCCACCTGCTTGCCGATGGTGCCGCGAAATTCAATGTCGCCCTCTATGTTGTCCTTGTCGGATGCAGGGGTAAAATCCACTGCATCGGCATGGAAATTCAAGTATAGGTTGTCGCTGCGCTTGCGAAAAGTGAGCGTGCCTCGCATTTCTACCTTTGTACCCACAGCATATGGGTTGGTGTCCGATTCACCTCCATCCATTGACACGGAGATTTCCACTTGCTTGCCCGCTCCCGACTTGGCGGGAATGGTGGTCTTGACACCAAAGCAGATGAATGTTTGTCCCTCGCTATTGGTCCGCACCGTCGCCGCCCGGCTGACCGTGCCGTTGATTGTCACATTGCATTTAATCATATGGTTATCCTTTATTGGTGATGTATTCGATATTTTGTCTATTATCTCATTTGCAGGTTCTCGCCTTGTCCGTTATGTTGTTCCATTCCCTGCTCATAGTTCCGAACCACTTGCCCGGAAAGGGCGATGCCGCCCACAATTGCCGCCACTTGGCTGCGTTTCTGTTCTGCCGTGGTACCCGTATCGGAAAGGACAAGGGAAAGGCGGTTCATCTCCGATGCGGTCAGTTCGTGCGAGAAACTGCCGTCGCCACTGTCGATATGCAAGATGGGGCTGCCGTTGTCCTGCACCTCCAACACGCACTCCTTGCAGGCGGGCAGCAATGCCGAGAGGTCGATGCGTTTGCTCAAGGCCGCTTCGGTAGCCAACCTCATCTGTTCCTCCTTGTTGTCAATCTGCATGGCGAGAGCCATAAGCGAAGTGAACATAGTAATGGCCATTTCCACAATGGGGTCAGCACCGTAACCGAGGTGCTCGTTGCTGTCCTCCGATGAAAGTAATTTCTTCATCCACTCATCCGGTGACAGGCCTGCGTCGATAGCCGTGCCGTCTGTGGCTTTGTATTTTGCCAATAAATCCTTGCCATCGTGCAGCAGTTGCAGGTTAATCTTCCCCTTTTGGGCAATCTCAGCCAAGTATGCCGCAGGGTCGATGTCACGCCTTGTACCGTCGGTGGAGAGTTGCGCCACACCGAATTGGAGGTTGTCACGTGACAAGCCCAGTTGCTGCCCGGCGTTTACCGTATCGCCCACTTTGGCATGGGTGTTCGTCAGGCCTTGGTAGCTGACCTGATAAGTGGTTCCATCTGCCCGTGCATACTCCACGGTCAATGATTTGCCGGCATCCACTGCCACGACCTTGCCATTGTCTTCCGTGGCCAATATGGCTTCATTGTCCGTTGGAAGAGTGATGCTGCGCTGTTCGCCAAACGGCACAGTCACCAACAGAAACTCTGCCCGTTCCAACGGAAAGACATAATCCTTGCTCTCTCCGGCAAGGTGGCTGTCCCCGTCCTCGCCAGGTGTCCGGCCTTGCGCCTGCATCTCTTCCATCACCATGCGGTCGTACCTGTCAAGCCCGTTCCGCTCGATGATACCGATGAGCGAGGCAGCGTAGTTGCCTCCCGTGGCATATCCCGCCTGTTCCAGTCCTTTCGCCCAGCCTTGGTAGTCATCAGCTTGCAGGTCGAAACAACCGGCGTACCGCTGGTTCTCCGAAAGGAAGCGTGAATGGTGTTCGTAGGAATCGGCCACGCTGTCATAGCTGCAAAACTTCTCATTGGGTTTGTCATCTGTGTACAAGCCATACTTGCCGCCACCGTCCAACCAGCCTTGCGTGGCCTTGATGCCGAAATGGTTGTTCTCTTTCTTTGCCAAGGTGCTTTCGCCGTTGCTGCTTTCCAAAATGCCCTGTGCCAGTGTCACGGAGGCCGGAATCCCATACCGACGCATCTGCTCCATCGCATATGCTGCGTATCGCTCCGCGTATGTTTCGTTCTTGCTTTTGCCCATATCCAAATCTTATGATTGTCAATACTTTGTTATTATCGTCCACGACCCATACGTACCTCATTCTCCTTGCTTATTGTCTGCTCGGGGTTCTCCAACTGGTCACAGATGGCTACCCGTTGTCCAGATCGGATAAGTTTGGGAAGATGGGTGTCCAAATCCCCGAAGGGGAAGGAAACGATGTCTGCTTTATCTCCATGTACTACATCAAGTCCTAATATCCGTGAGGCGGTCTGTGCGTCTTCCTTGTAGGCCACATAGTTGTCGCCGGTCCGGAACAGCAGCACGGCATCGGGGTGCTTGCCTTTAAGTTGGTCGTACTGTTCCTGCATGGCCGGGGTAAATGGTTGTCCCTTGGCGTTAGCATCAAATGCTATGCGGGTTTGTTCCCCTTGATGGGGTTCTTGTGATTGGGCCTGCGCGTTTGCCTGTTGCAACACATCAGCAAAGAGCTTGGCTGCCAGGCAGGTCCTATATTCGGCCATATCCTCCGCCGCCCACATTCGTTGCCACTGCTGGGGTGTCACCAGCCTCGGCTGCACTTTCTCTATGCCGTCGATGACCGGGGCGCAGAGAATGCGCTCGTCCTTGGTGCGGAAGATATTCACCCGCTTGATTTTGGACAGGTCGGCATTCTCGGCGGGACCAGCAAACAAGTCCACTTTCAGTTCCGGCCTATTCTGTGCCAGGGCGTAGTATTTGTTAGCCAAGTCGTGGCGGACTTCGGCAGATGCTTCTTGTTGACCTTGTTTGATGGTGGTAAAGAAACGGTTGACATCCTCTTTGTCGGGATAGACGCTGAATGACGTTTCTCCCTGCGGTTTGAGGTACAACGCCCAGCGTCCGTCATCGTCACGCAACATCTGTATGCGGTCGAACTGTACGGAGGTTGCGTTTTCTACCGCTTCCGACACGTCGATGTACGAGAGTGTCCGCAGTTCCTTGCCCTCCAATTTGGCCGTGGTCACCTCCTTGCCCTCAAAATAACTGTCATCGGGACGGAAGCCCAGCAAGCCATCCTTGTTGAAGAAGCGGACGAATGTAGCCCCTTGCGCCCGCAAGGCACTCTCGATGCGTGTTTTGGAGAAGCCGGGCAGATTGTTCGTCACCGCCTTTGCCCCGCGTTCAGACCGCTCTTGGGCGTTCATCACCTCGTCCGGTGTCAAGCAGTATGGGCGTTTGTCGCCATCGGGAAAGGCCACATGACCGCCCTCCAACGCTCCGGCCGGCAGCACGACATCCACGATGCCCGTCTGCTTGTCGCGCACGATGACCATCTCCTTGGTAGAGCGGTCGGGTATCCCCTTCAAGCTGTCCGACACCGTATAGCTGCCCTTTGTATTCCATTCGGCGGGCATATATTCCTTGCAGGACTCCGCCATCTGTGTGCCGTAATGGACGGCTTCAGTAAAGGCGATTTCCATCACTTCAGGGTCTTCATCATGCACCTTTAACAACGCTTCCTCCACTTTCTTGTCATAGAAGCCCAGATTGAACTTTTCCAGGAACGTCTGTTTCTCGGCGGGAGAGGCGAAATTTCGGCTGTCCACACCCATGCCTCCCTTGCGGATGATGTCGATCAGAATGGCGCTCTCCCTTGAATCCACTTGCGGCTTCTGTTTCTCGCGCAATTCGGTGGTGCGCTTGTGGTCAAGCAAGGTCGCGTATTCTATTTTCTCGCCACGCTCTGCCTTGCGCATCACCTCCACGGCATTGTTCACGTCCGTTTCGATGGCTTCCAACAGGGTGGGGTTCTCTTGCAGTTCCTGTGTCCAGTATTCCACCAAAGGCAGGTTCTCCGCTGACATTTTGGCCGGCAGGCCGAAGTCCATCATCTTCACTCCGGCAGCGAGTTCGGCCACCAGCCGTTCATATTTCACGGCATCTTCCGATGGTGCTTTCCCACCCTGCATCACCATGCCTTCACGGGCAAGGCGTTGCCGGTGGCCGGTGGCGCTTGCCACTTGGCGCACCAATTCCTGCACATAGTCGGGGTAAGAGGAAAAATGTTTTTGGTCTGGCATATAGACGGCATCCTTGGCGATGTCGTAACGGGGGGTGCCGGTACCGTCCTTGCGTATGGGCACGAGGTTTTCCTTGATTTGCGCCACGAAATGGTTGACGGCATTCCGCAACTGCCGTTCTTCCGCTTTGAGATTGCCCCGGTCGTTGATGCCGCCGTGACTCTCCAATAGGGCACGGTAGGTTTCGGGAATGGAATCGGACAGCGTGGTCTGGTCCACGTTGAACAGGATGCGTATCTCCCGGTTGCGCACCCCTTTGTATTGTTTCCGCTCTTCCTTGTCCAACTGGAGGTAGTCTTCCCTCGACATCGTGTCGCTCGGGTCGTTGCGGTTGACGTACTTCTCCCATTTGTACCAATGGAACGGCACTCCTTTCTCGCCTTGCAGCACCGCCTCGCCGTGTTTCTTAGCTTCGTTGAACGAGAAATAGCGGGCGGTCTTGTAACCGCCACGGTCGGCGTGCATACCGAGTATGAGGGCGTTGAACGGGCTGACTTCCGGACCTTTCGGGTAAAACCTTGGAGCCGTCCTGCCCGAAGCGTTCAACCAATAGCCGCCGCTGATTGCCGCGCCATTCAATGCGCCAGACAGCAGTTCCTTCTCCCGTTCCACGGCAGCTTTTTCTTGTGGGCTTTTGTCCTTGCTCATATATCTTCAGTTTAGTTTTACTTGATACCAAATGTCCTTTCCCTGCCTTCTTCCAAGGTCTGTTCCGATGCGCGGTAGTTTTCTTGGGTCATTTGCCTTGTTTCCTCATGCTTGGCCAGCACGGCATTGGCGAGGGTATTTATCGGCAATGCTCCTTCCCGGCAGGCTTCGGCGGCATGGTATGGCAACAGGATGCTGCACGGCACACCGTCGATGTCCATAAAGAGGTTGTCTCCTTGCAGTACGGGATGGGCGAGCCTTGCATTCAACGGTTCATCGGGATAGGGTTTATACAGCTGTTTGGCCGATGTTTCTTCTTGCCGGTCAAGAGCCTCCTGTCCGGCCTTGTTAAGCAGGTTCAAGCCGCCCATGCCTATCAGCACCATTTTCAACAAGGGGTTGCGGACGAACATGCCTAGCAAGATGGAGGCAATGGGCAGCAGGCTGTCCTTTACCCCGAATGATTTGGTATGACCGGTGAACAAGTCTATCAGCACATCGGGAAGCATGGAAACAACATAGCCCAGGTTCCTGCCCACACCGCCGATACCGTCTAATCCGAATGTCCTGAGCAGTCCATCCCAACCGTTTTCATTAGAGGGCTGTTGATCTGGTTGTCTAGTTTGTCGGGGCGATTGTGGCATTTGTGGCTCGTCCGATGTCGGTCCTTGACTGTCTGATGTCGGTGCTTGCCCGTCCGTAGAAAGGGGGTTCAAGCTGTTTATACCCTTTGGTTCTTCTTGCAAGGCTTGTTGCTCAGCCAAGTATTCTTCCTCATGTCCGGGTGCCACAACCAAGGGCATATTCTTGTAGCGTTCATCGTTGCGTTTGTCTTCAAATATCTCGGGAAACATTGACTGGAGGCTGGGAAAATCCGGTAGGGTATTCTGCTCCATCCAATCCGCCCATACCGGTCTTTCGGTAAGGATGCCCATCGGCTTGGCCAATTGGCTGTTGACCGACAGCACATAGTCGTTCTCGTAGGATAGGATTTTGTTTCCTTGCTTGCGGAAGCCAGTGAACACGTTATCCTCCGCACCGAACACGGCACGGCTGATGCAATCTTCTACGGTGGGCGGTTTCTTTCCGGCATTCTCCTTGCCCTCGATGTACCACTCCACACCGTAGGAAGCGGCTTCCAAGCCCACCGTTCCTGCCAGTGCCGCCCAAGATGCGATGCCGCCGGTAGCCACGGCATCGGCAGCCAATGACACGCCGCGTCCGGCCCACTTTTCCCCGGTGGAAGGGTTATAGGCGGCCTCGCCCCTTGCGTCTATCTCCTGTTGTAAGGGGGAGCGCATCAACGAATCGGCAAACCCGAACAAGCTTCCCTCCATGCCCTTGCGCAGCACATATTCCACCGATGACTTGGGCATCTGCTCTTTGACCATACGGTCAACCATCATCTGCTCCACCCGGTAGTCCAAGTAGGCGTATGCAAGGTCGCCACCTAACCGGGCAGACAGCTTGTCGTACTGCTCCCTGCCAATCTCGGCGACCACGGCCTCCCGCCATTCATGTGCCAACAGTGCCAGGTCGGATGTGAAATCCTTGTTCCCGGCGATGCGTTCGCGGCACATCTCCACATAGTCCTCGGCGGTCTTGCTGTTCCATTCACCCGTCAGGCGCAGATACTGCAGGGTGTTGTCAGGCATACCCGTGGCACCGGCGGCAAAGCTGCCAAGCAACCCCGCCGGGCTGAGTGCGTATTCGCCAATTTCTTCCGCCTGTTTCTTGCCGAGGAAGTCCTTCACGCTACGCATGACAGGGACGAAATGGGTGTCAAAGTAGCTTTGCAGGCAGTATTCCACTTCGGCAAACCGTTCGCTATGTTGTATTTCCTTGCTCATGATGTTACATGATGTTAAGTTGCTTCATCAGTTGTTCCTTGGTCTGTTCTATCGCATGGCGGCAGGCTTCCATCTGCTTGGGATAGTATTTCTCCAGCAGGGTGTCCTTGGCTATCTCATCGTGGATAAAGCCCACCGCCGTTTGCCGGTTGATCTCCACCGAGGCTTCCCCGTCCTCCTTGTTGTTGAACCAGGCTTTCGTCCACCAACGCAAACCTGCCCGGTCGGGATAGACGGTGACAAGCCTGGGTATGTCGAAACTGCGCACGTCTATCTCCAGTCCTTCCAACGGGTCGGTGACGCCGATGGCGGCTACCGCTTCGTCAAGTCTTTTTTTTTACCGCTTTCGTCCAACGTGGAGAGGAACACCCCGTGACGGAACGCCAAGTAGTCCAGGAAGTCGCCTATCAGCAGGTTTTGTACCTTGGCGGCGATAGGTATGGAGCGGCTGCCGATGCCGAGCGGGTTGGCCAACGAGGGTATCACCTCATAGAAATAGTTGCGGATAGCCGAAAGCGAGAAAATATTGCGTAGCGACTGGACGGTGTGGCCGGATACCTTGTATTGTCCGCCCGCGATGTCCGTAAGGTAGTCGGGATAGAAGCGGAGCATCAGTTGCTCGATTTCCTCCCGGTCATCGTCATAGTCAGTGGGTATCTCCATTTCGAGGGTGTCGAAGTCGGGCATACCGGTATGTCCTTGTTGCTGCATCATCTTCAAATTGCCATAAATCATGGTGAGAAAGTCGATGGGGTTGATTTCTTCTCCGTCATACCGCACCTCCATGTGGAGCAGGTCGCCGCTGATGGCCAACACGCTCCCTGCCTTTACCTTTGCCCCGAACGGAGCCATTGCCCTTGCCAGGTGGGCGTAAGTCACTTCATACTTGCCGTACCGGGTCACTTGGAACAGCCCCTGCCTGGGGGTGCTCCCGATTCCCGTCACCACGCCGTCGGCCACTGCGGCCAGTATGTACCGATGCGTACCGAAATCCACGCCGTGGTGGAAAAACGTCTCGCCGCTCTTAGGATGGGCCTGTTCCCCATAGCCCAAGAGCATCTTCACTTCGCCGTCCCGTTCCTCAAACGGCATACAGTAGCCGCTTGCGGAAACAAGGTTCATTTCTTGTGTATAGTCCATATTCTCGTTATTGTCAATTTTCTTTCCGTTTTATCTTCGCATTCCTCCTTGGCGTTCCTGGCCCTCCTGCGGCGTTTGCCCTATGGGATGCGTCTGCTCAATCCGTGAGTTGTTACCGATAAGCATCATGCCCAGCAGCAGGCCGCCTATCTTGCCTAACCAGCCGAAACGGCCGAACACCAACAAGGCGGAAGCCACCAAACCGAGCATTCCCAAGCCCGACACGTTTCCTTTTCCCAAATTGGAGAAGAAATTGCCGAACATATCCAAACCGTTCCCACCAGTTATGTTGCCTAAGAACGTTCCGATACCTCCCCATGTCTGGTTCATGGTGGAAACGCCGTCCTTTACGCCTTGCAGGGCTTCACCCGCCTGGTCTACGGCCTGTTCCACACGGTCGGCGGCTTGCCCGGCCATTTCCACTCCTTTATCCACGTTCTCTTCACCGACCAGCACGTCGGCCACGGTGCGCACCACCGGCTTGTCGTTCACGATGTTCTCCCACGCAAGGTAACCCATGCCGCCTCCGACGACTGCAGTCTTGGTGGCGTGCCCGAATCCGGCAAGGGTGCGTTGGGGATGCACCACCGCCCCGCCCATCGAGCGGGTGACGGGGTTGTTGACCAGTTTCTTGCCAAAACCCAGTATTCTTGCCCATCCTGCCATATCCTATAATTATTTTGTAGTTGTTTCCATCCGTTTATAAATCTCCGTTTCTTCTCCATCTGCGCATGGCGGCACGGGCGATTTCTGCCTTGTCCGCTTTTTGCGGCCTTGCCCCTTCATCGATGGTCGCCCACACATCGGCCAGCGAGGTGTATTTCACCGCCAAAGTCAGGTGGCGAAGTTTTTTGTTCATCGCTTTCAGCTTCGGCCGGATGCCGAACACCAATTCTATCCGTTGTTTCTCAGTCATCTTGGTGTCGCTCAGGCATACTTGCCGGATGTCGTTCACGATTTCCACGCTGCCCAATATCAGTTCTTGATAGATGCGGTTGCGGTTCGGGGTGAGTGCCACGGCAATGGCATTCCCTGCATGGCTGCGCAGCTGGTCGTTCAGGCTTCCCATGTTCTCGGCCAGTTTGCCTACCTCGTGGTAGAAGCCGTATATCTGTGCCGCATAGCTGATGATGTCGCGGAAAGAATCGAGGTAGTCGTTGAACTTCCGTCGGATGTCCGTCGTGCCTTCCACTTCCTCCCGTGTCCAGATATGCCCGGTGGTCTGCATCAGCATCGCCCGTTCCTGTGCCTTCAACTGGTTTTCCGCCTTTTCGGTATAGAGGTACACCATCCCGGCCAGGGTCGGGTCGATTTGCGCCTTTAATTGCAACGAGCAGACAAGCAGCAAGCCCATTATCACGATATGTTTCTTTATCCCTCCCATGCTTCATTCATCATTATTTTTTCTTCATTGAATGATTTTTGCCGCCCTCCTCCATCTGTCTAAGGCAGCATGGGCCACTTCCCCGTTGCTACGGTCTATCATCCCGGCCGTGACGCTGTTCCACACATCAGTCATGGTGTAGTAGCGGATGCTCAGATGCAGCAGGTACAGTTTCTTGCTGAAAGCATCCAGCCTGTCGGACAAAGCCCAGAGGGTTTCGCTCCGTTCTGCACCTGTCAGCATGTTCTGCGGCCCTCCGGTAGCTACGGCATTTCTGAGTAGCGTATAAACCGAAACAAGTTCAGTGGCCGTTTCAATGTAGAGGTTGTTCATGCTCATCGTGGCGACAATGCCTTGCGGATTGTGGGTGATGGCCTTGCGCAGTTTGCCAAGAGTGATGAAAATGCGTACCCCGTCCTCATACAGGGTGGTGGCTGCTTTCAGCGAGGAGGCATAACCTTCCACCGTTTGCAGGTAGTCGCTGTATTTGCGTTCCCATTCATGAATGCGGTTGAACTCGGCGGCGATGGTGTTCTGCAAGACCGCCGTTTTAGTCTGGCCTTCAATCTGGTCTTGTATCTGGCTATTGATAGCCTCGTTGCCTTCTGCCAAGGCCAACCATTCCAAAGGGTTGGTCTGTACGAATTGCGCTTGTACCCGGATGCCGGCGCACAAGGCAAATACGATGGCCCATATCTTAACGGTTCGTGATTTCATAGATTCCCTTTCTTCGTTTGTTCAATTCTACCCGTCCACGGATGACAGTCACCAAATCGTCATTTATCCCCATGCCGATGATGTCAAGCTGTGGCGTGGTGCGGTCGCCTGAATGGACGCTCACGGTTTTCAGCCCGCAAAGTTGTTGCAGCAGGTTGCTCCGCTCGGCGAAATCCACTACCCGGTATAGTTCCACGTAATCGCTGCTCCGGGTAATCACCCCATGTTCATATATAAGTTGTTCGTCCGTAATGCGGTAAATCATGCGTTTGAGGTAGATAAAACGGTAAGCCAAGACCAACGACATGGCCACTGACAACCAAAGCAACAATCCCTTTAACGGCATTCCGTCCATCCCGGCACAAGCGTAACCGCACAGGTCGAGCGTCAGCAACGGCAGGTTGTCGATAAAAAACTGCAACGTCCGTGGTCGTAATTGCAGGGTGCCGGGTAGCATGAATGGGGATTGTGAATTAATCTGTGTCATCGCCTGAATCTGGTTTGTTTTTCTTCTGTATTATCTTGTTCCATGCTCTCGTCCATCCGTTTGTCCAAGAGTTGGTCGTTCCAGTCCTTGTAACCCTCGCTGGGAGGACGGTAATCGATATGCTGTTTCTCCAAGCCGAGTTCCTTACAGATGGCGTCAAAGTCAAAGGTGGCCACATTCATTTCGTGCCGCCTGTATTTCCCTGTCAAGTCGGTGACAACCAAGGTGCCTTTCTTGGTCGTATGCGAGTTGAATACCCTCCCGTTCACCTGCAAGGCGAAGTTCACGGCATAAAGCTGTCCTGCGCGGTCGCGGTCGAAACAGAGGTGGTGGTTGGCATCGGGTGTCTGCTCCAGCATCCCGGCAAACTGCCGCACGCTTGGGGTACCGCCCGTGGAAACAAACACGGCATTTCCCAAGTCGGCGTATGCCACATTTCCCTTCTTTTCAATTTGGTAGAACGCCATCGCATCGAAGGCGCTCTCAAACCAATACACATCCTTTGCTCCCGACAGCGGTGTGGTATAGCCCACATCGCTGCGGTGCTGCTCAAGCCTGCCTATCCACATGCCTTCGGTGGCGTTACTCCCTGCCGCCATGCCCTTGTAAGCGGTCTTCCCCTCGGCATTGGGGCGGCTGCGTTCTTCCAAACCGACAATCTGTTTGCCCGGCCATGCGGGCAGCGACAATGGAAAAGCGAGGTTGGTGAACGACTTGCCGTCTGTCCGATGTCTGGAAGCAAGGAAGAAATGGCCGCAAAAGGCACGTTGGGTGTCGAGGTCTATCCCTCGGTTCTTGAAATAGGGATAGAACTTCTTCTGGCTCTCCCAATCGTCCATGCGGAAGGCTTGCTGGTCGTATTCGTCGATGTCAAACGGTTTGCCCTCCTTGCCGGGGTTGAATATCCTTGTTTCACGGATTTCCTGCGGTTCGTTCAACAGGCGGCGACATACGAGGTTGACCAACCGGTCGGCGGACATCCCCGGAGTGTATTCGGCAAAGAAGTGGGGATGTTCCTTGATGAAGGAGATGACGTTGTAGTTCTTGCGTTCGGGTGGTTGGAAGCAGCAGAAGCCGTTGCCGGTGACGATGAACTTGTCGCCGCGCACCCTGCGCCCGTCGCTGTCAATGCGGACATACGACGGATAACGCAGTCCGTCACGACGGTTCAGCCGATAGCCTGCGTCCACCAGCAATTCCTGTATGCTCAGTCGCCTCTTGTAATCCTCGTAAGTCAGTTCTGCCATGACCAATTCTCAATTCCTCATTCTTAATTCTTCATTCTTCGTTGAATC
This sequence comes from Leyella lascolaii, assembly GCF_900079775.1. Lineage (GTDB taxonomy): Bacteria > Bacteroidota > Bacteroidia > Bacteroidales > Bacteroidaceae > Prevotella > Prevotella lascolaii. The sequence goes on from NZ_LT556036.1 coordinate 330,643, forward strand.
ACATTCCATGCCGCATCTCATGCTGCATCCGTTCCGTGTTCACGGCCGCCTCATAGTTGCGTGCCGCCACATCCATCGGTGTGTCCACACCGGGCTTGAAATAGCAGCGTGGGGGTGGAGGGCCGTGCCTTTCTAAGTAGATGTCGGGGCGTGGGCCACGGCCCAGTTCGCCCATAACGGCCACGCCCGCCAACAAAGCCGCCCCGATTTTCGTTCCCAACGGCACGTTGTCCCTCGATTTCATGTCCACTTCCCCGAATATCTTGGAAAACAGTTTCAAGCGGTGGTAGTCATCGATGGCCATGAACTTGTCATATTGCTTCTGGGTGATTTCGTGGCTCACGGCCTCTCCGTCAATGACGGCGGTCATACGGTACTTACCCTCGGTCTCGGTGGGCTCTACCCGAATCTCGTCCACCGTCACCTCCCGTCCGTGCCTCCCTTCCCTGTACCAGCCTTTGTCGGGATGGATATAGGCAAGGTCGTTACCGTCCATCACCACCGTGTCTTTGGGCAGTTCCCTTTCTTCGGGCACTACGGATAACCCTTCATTGGCATATTGTCCTTGCCCGCCTTGCAATCCCTGCATTCCTTGCTCCAGTTGCTCCGCTTGGGCAAGCTGGCGGTTCAGGTCTTCCATGACAGCCGGATGCAGTTCGATGGCAATCGTCTTGTCGCTGTTCAGCATATCCATCGTGATGGGAACGGAAAAATCCTCTTTGATGATGCCGTTGATGATTTCCAGCCGCTTTTCCACCGGCATTTCCTGCGCGGAATTGTGGGTCAATGCAGCCAGTTCCTCCTCTTTCAAGTCATATTGCAGGTCTGCGGGAATGGAGGCGGATTGTATGGTCAGCGTCTTGCGTTCGGGGTCGATAAGTATGCCGTGGCTTGCCAGGCATTCCTGCCATTTCTCGTTGGTGAAATAGACGGGTGAGGTAATGAGTGTGTGATAAGGTTTGGCCGGTTCGGTAGGACGTGGCCTCGGTTGCAAGGGTGTGATGACCGTTTCCAGTTCCTCCAACACATCCTGCCCGGCCACCGTAGCGGTGGGATGCCCCTTGTAGTAGAAGCCATAACCGCCGCTCTGCAACTCTCCGGGTTTCATGCGTCCGTCAGGCCGGTTGGGCACTATCGGTGCGCCGGGATAGTAAAGGTTACCGCCGATGCGTCGCAGGTGGAAGCCGTCCTGCTGGCGGGGTGTCCAGCCGAGGAAGCAGGCTCCCCAGGGGTGGCGCAAAGGAAATGGGCGTCCAAGCCGTCCGTATTCGCCCGCACCGATGCGGTAGCCGTGTAACCCCATGGCCACTCGTCCGTTGGCGTTCCGTGCGTGTACGAAATCTCTGGGCAAGTCGAAATCCGCCGCCACGATGCTGGCGAAGGTGTTGTAGCACCGTCGGTTGGCGTAGTTTGTGCCCCAGTCGGTCAGTGCCTGCAACTGCTTTTCGGTAATGGGATAGGAAAGCAACGGGGAGTCATGCCCCTGCACAAGCAGGACAAATCCTTCGCTACTTCCCGCTATATGTCCTCTCATGCCGTTGCGGGCCAACAGGTCTCGCATCTCCGGCGGCAGTTCCAAGGGGCGGGGGGTGGTATTCTTTCGTATGCTCATCTCGGGTTATTCTCATGCTGTTATACGATAATCAGGCATCGCCGTTGGCGAGTGCAGTTTCTATCTCCTCCTGCTTCATGTCGAGGAAGCGCAAGGCGGTGTCGTCGTCCATTGGCAGGTCGCGCAGGCGGCAGTACTTTTCGTATTCCGTCCTCCATTCCCTCGAATGGTGCCATACATAGTCTTTCCAACCATATTCACCGCTCTGCACCTTTTCCACAAGGGTTTCTTCCGGGTAGTATTCTTCTTTTGACATGATGCCTTATAGTTTGGGAGTGTTGGCGTTCTGCATCCTGTGCTGGCTGCTCCGCTTCAACTCGTTCCACATTTCCTCGGTGTAGTCGTCCTCGTGCACATAGTCGAGACCGCCCTCGCCGTCTGCGACCCAGCAGCCGAAACAGCCGAAGTTGTACTTGTCCCATTCGCGTTTCGCTTCCTGCTTCCATTGTACACTGTCACCCGCGCACACCAACAGGCCCGTAGGCTCGTTCAGGTCGATGCCGATGGTCATCAGTTCATCGCCCTCGGCCACGGTCAGCGGTTCACCTACCCGCAGGCAGTTGATTTCAGCATGGGAAAGGTGGAACTCGTCGGCTATGATTTGCAGGTTGCGCCCAATGACGGGTGTGGGTACGGAGAGGATTTGCTTCGTGCCGGAATCTATCTGGTGGAACGCCTGCACGGGGTTGTCACTGTCGCCTTGCATCGGTGCAATGACCGCCTTTCCTTCTATAAGGCGTTGTTTCTGCTCTTCGCTGAACCGCTCCAAGCGGCTCTCCACCAGCACGGGATAAAACAGCACATCGGCGGTGCCGTCCTCACGCCGCACCAACGAGAAGCGTGTCCGGGCATGAATGGTGTTGCCTTCCGAATCGTCCACACGAATGGGCAAAATGGGTGAACGGCGGCCCGAATGGATGGCTTGCAGCACATTCACCGGCAGGTCGCCTATCATCTCCCTTGTCAGTCCGAATTGTTCGAGGATGCCGTAGGGCACTTCCTCCTCGGGGAATTTGTATCTGTTCATTCGTCCGAAATTTATTTGTTCTCGGACAAATGTAAGACGGCTGCAAGCGGCAAAAGAAAGTGCAAGAAGAAATCTGCCCGGATTTAGGCTTAATTATGTTGGCAACCGAAAATCATACTGTCAATCATACTTCAAACGAAGAATGGGGCTTCCCTAAGCACGTTCGTGCCGGGAAGCCCCATTCGGGTATAAGTCGTTATGTTTACAGGTACAATTAAGACTTTTCAGCCTTGGTCGCTACATACATTTGATTCCTGCTGGTTGGGTTGTCAGGTTCTGTCATTGACAGCAGGCCTTCAGTTATCAAGGGAGAAATATACACGCGCTTGAAGTTTACCCTGTCTTTCAAATTGAGCATATTCATTATTTCCAAAAAACTTTTGGGTTCTTTGCAGAAATCCAAAATCAACGCTCTCCTCAAGTCCTTCTTGATGGGTTTTCTTGGTGGGTTTTCTTGGTGGGTTTTCTTGATGGTTTTTTCTTGATGGGTGTTCCCGATGGGCAACGTCAACACCACATAATCGGGCTGCACTTCTTCGGTCAACTTAGGCTCATCCCAACCTAATTCTTTCCATCCGGCCAATATCTTGTCCACACCGCTTCCGGCTTTTTCTGCCTTGCCCAACAACATGAACATTTTTTGCAAAGTCGGATTACGGCAGATGCTTCTTCCTCCTTTAAAGTATTGTTGCTTCGACACTAACATCATGCCGGGGTTGGAGAAAGTTAGTTCCGTTTCCGTTCTGCGTATTACAATGTTGCCTGTTGCATTCAGGTCTTGATGGACTATGCAGTTTATCAATGCCTCGCGCACGGCATCATGAGCGGCTGTTTCCTCTTGCCTTTCATCGCCTATCAACTTGAATGGCTTGGGCAGGGCTTGGATGAGTTTGTTGTACACTCGTATATAGAATTGGAACAGGTTGGCCTCCCATGTGCCATCTGGATAGATGCGGTCGGTCCAGCGTACCCTGGCATCATCGGTGTACAACCGCTCTTGGTAATCCACAAAATAATAAGGTTCTCCGGCTGGGTTTGTTATCATGTCGGATTGGCCGAACATCAAAAGCCCGGCACGGGTGATGCCGCTTTCGTCCGTCGCTATGTTGTGGGAATAAGCACCAATCTTCTCCATGAATTGCAGGTCGTCCGTAAGTTTTGCCCAAGGATGGGTGGGGTGCAGGCTGACGAATAACTGGCGGTATTGGTGCAGTGACGGCAGGTCGATGGCATTTTCAAGGGTGAATCCTTTTCGTATGATGGCATCTTGCGGATGGCTCTCATGTTCCGCATCGGCAAACATCCGTCTCACTTCCGCGTCTGTACACTGGTAATCGCCCTCATGATTCCTGCGATAGGTATTGCCAATGGGGTTGGTCGTGAGGTACACAGGACGCATATTGTATTCAGCCCGGGGAATGTGGCAAACGAGCAGATACGCTCCATCTATTTCCTTGACTTCGACATCCTGTTCGTGGGGCAGGCAAACGCTTACCTTTCCACGGTTATGTGCGTTGTCCCAAAAAATCTTTTTGTGTTTGAGTGCCGTTTCTTCGGAAAGACCATCGAACAAGAATTTTCCATCCTTTTTCTGTACGCCCAATATGATTGTGCCCCCGTTGGTATTGGCAAATGCCGAATAGGTTTCCCAAAAGCTGCCGGGAAAGCCACCACGAGCGGATTTGAACTCGACTTCGGCCGATTCACCTTTTTGGACCAAGGCATATAATTCTCTTCTGATGTCTGTCATACGATTCTTGTTATGTTGCAACTGCATTGTCATCGGTTGCTTGATTGATACGACCTCACTTTGGTGATGCAATTACTTCTTACAATTTGCAAATATAATGTTTTTTACGGTGTAACTTCCAAGTTAAGAGAGATTTCTCCATTTTTTCAGGCATCCGTTGTATAATCGTTGCGAAGTCTGATTGACAGGTCTGATTCCCTATAAAATCTTATAATATAGCCATTCCCACTATCGTCTTTCCGCTTTTACGCAAACCACATATTACTTTTGTGCCATGAAAAAGTCATGGCTACTATTTACCCTGTCTTCTTGTTTCCTCTCCGTACAAGCGCAATTCCACACTATTGCTTACAGCAAGCCGCTCTATAAAGTAGAGGAAGTTGCGGAGCAAAAGGACACAAAAAGCCTCCCCGAAGCAGGAAAGGCCGATAATCCTGTTTCCCAACCATCGATGGCAGGGAAACATTCAGAAGAAATGCACAGCCGGTGGATAGGCTGTTATATGAGTGTTTCTTATCCTTTGAAGGAAATCATGGTCACTTCACCTTACGGACGGCGCAAAGACCCTCTCACTGGCAAGCGGAGCAACCACAACGGCTTGGACTTGCGGGCGAGGAATGAGGAGGTCTATGCCATGATGCCGGGCGAGGTGGTTAAGGTGTCATCCGACAAGCGTTCGGGCAACTATGTGACCATCCGTCACGGTGACTACACAGTCAGTTATTGCCATCTGTCGAAAACATTGGTAAAGAAAGGCGTACAAGTCTTGCCCGGAGAGGTGGTGGCAATCAGTGGCAACACCGGACGTAGTACCGGGCCACACTTGCACATTACCGCCAAATACGGCAAGAAGCACATCGACCCGGCCATCCTGTTGCAATTCGTCCGTGAAACACGTGCGGAAGCATGGGCGCATTTGGTAGCAGACGACTAAGCTCACTTCCCGTTCCCTTTAAGGAACTGCTCGTAGTCATATTCGTTCATCCTCGGCTTGTAAGTCTTGCCCGACAGGAACAGCCTCGCTATCAGTATAGGCCAGAAGATGGGAATTGCCCAAAGGATGACCTTGTTCAAATTCGCATTTCCATTTGCATTTGCATTTCTCATGTACCTGTTGGGATGCCGCTCTTGATACTTGGCAAAAGGAATCAATATGTACCGCCATGCCAATAAGATGGCACCCACCCAGAACCAGTCCAATAGAAGCCAGCAAAACAATACGGCCAACCACAAGGCAGTGGTTTCAGCCGAACATACCTTTCGTAGAATCTTCCCACAGAAATTAAGTAGGAAATATCCCAGTATAATCAATATAATATATCCCATAATAAATTGAATTTCAGAATACTAATATACAAAATTTTTATGAGCCACACAAATGATTGACGCTTTTCTATGGGCGTTTTTGAATTTTTATAATGGGTGCAAGTACAAGAAAAGCCCTTGCTCCAAGTTCAAGACAAGGAGAAGGGCTTGCAACTATTATTCACCATTGTTTGTCGTTAAAATAGGCATAGTTTGAAATACATTCCGGTCTAAAGGTGTTTGCATTGGTTCAACTCAGACACCACATTGATTCGGTCTTTCCACACCGAATAGCTGCCTCCCATATTCACTGTGCACGAATCATACTCTACCATCAGGTTCAGGCCGTTCAACAACTTGTTTCCGAACGAACTTTCGGGCAGATTGAAGCGCAGGTTGGCTCCGATGTCCGGTCCATTGTAGTGATTCAATTCCCGGTTATAGAGATACGCCACATGGACTCAGATGTCTACCACCTGTTTCCACGAGAAATGCTTGGACATAGCCAAGTAGTAGCGATTCCAATAACCGTTCCTGGTGGCAGAGACCGAACCAAATCCATTACTGTGCGAACTCGTACCAGGGTCATTCGTTCCCAATACCACTTGAGGTGTCCACGGCTTCCACCAACTTTCTTTCCACAGCCGTAATCTAACGGCAAAATGCCTGTCTTGATTGCGGAACTTGTTGGGCAACTGCAATTCTGACACTGCCATTTTCAACAGCGTACATACATAGCCTACTTCCAACCAAGGAAAAAAAGTCAAGTTCCAGTAGTAGTTCCAAATGTTGTAATTCCATTCGCCCGGCATGGCTGCAATATCCAAGTAAGACGTTCCTACCATCACGGTCTTGTCCCGATGCATGTCAGCCGTGGGCATATGTAGCAGTCCGGTTGTTCCATAGGCAAATTGCCCATATGCAATATCAGCAAAAGGAAAGTTGAAAAAGAAAATATAAATTACAAGGTGCTTTTTCATAATTGGTATCATCTGTTTTTGACTATGATTATCTATTAAAATCAAAGCCAGCCATTATGGATATTTCCCATAATGGCTGACATATAAATTAATATCTTTCAGATAGATTTCAAACGTAAGATGTTACATTTTTACAATAGACTTTTCGCTACCTTTCAACCTACATATCACTATTTTTATGCCATCTTCATGGTCAATCAGACGCACAGCTTCTGTAAATATGACAAAAGTCTTTCCTCTGTCCAACTTCTTTTGGGTTAGCAACTTGTATTGACTTTCTGACATACAGATAGCATTGAAAATAATGCTCTGGGCCGTTTCTTGATTATCATACGTGATTTCAAGGTTAAAATTAAAATTATCAAATGCAGGGAAGGAAGTTTGCAACTCTTTCCTACGAACGAAATTCAGTTCATAACCTTTGGTTGAAAGTTCAATTTTTCCTTTGCCAGCCATTGATGCAGACTTTACATATATGTTTTGTATATGATTGTCCAGATGTTCATCTCCGTTCAAAAATCTTCTCATATAGACATCTTTATTGTCATAGCTGCCAATCTTCAATAGTTCTGTTGACAGTCTGCCTGAAAAATTGTGTATTGCAAATTCCCCATTATTAATAAAAGAAAGAGGAATAGGGACTTGGTATTTGTCTATTGCAGTGTTTGGTACAACATACAGCAAAGTCACTTTTTCTTCATCGGTCACCCAATACTTTCCCACCGATACATCAATTGTAGGGAGCTTTTTCATACATTCTTTAAGTACTGGAATAGCCATTAGTACAGTAACAATAGCTGCAGCATATGACCATGCTTTATAAGAGAACAATTTACGAAATAACTTTTTCATTGCAATAATATAATGATACAGGTTTACAAATACCGTTTACATTACATTTCATTTATTTGAATATAAGTTGCTTGTAAGAGAATGCGTAAAGCATTATGCCCACAAAGCAGCGCCAAGGGAACAAGGAATCCAAATGCCATATCGGTTTCGCCCAACACCCCCATCAATATAGGTATAATTGCTCCACCCATAATGGACATGACAGAGTAGGAGGATGCAGTCTTGGTATTGTTGCCTGTGACATCGGTCAGTGCCATCAAGAAGATGGTAGGGAACATCACATTCTCAATCAGATAGGTAAGGCATAGTGCCGTCATTCCTACTCGCCCGTTGGAGGTAATGGTTAGCAATATACAGATTAATCTTTGAACGGAACATCACATCTTTTAAGTTCTTCTCTCAGACATTTTATAAACACAGCACTTTCCAAAAGAGCTTTATCGAGCACATCTTTCCAGTTGTTTATTTCCGAACAAATTTGTTTTTGGTCGCTTACCTGTTCTATGCAATAATTAAGCGTATGAGCGCATGCGTCTTTTCTAATATACATAACTGTTTCCTTTATAAGATTCATAATAGCTGCTCCACTCCCTGCTTCGAATGTTTTCAGTACATCCTGCTCTTTCATGGTATTTTCAAGCAGCCTGAAAATTCTATTGTCGATTTCTCCTTGCTGTAAATAAAACGTGGCGTGTGGGAGACCATTCCTTTCTGTAATTGAGCAGTATAGAAATTTATCATTAGGCACTACATCCAAATAAGCATTCCAATAATGCCTTCTGCCTGAATCGTCTAATGTTTTGGCTGATTTATGTTGATTGCAAGTTTGGCAACAGGGAATGAGATTTTTGGGATGCACCACGTATAGAGGGAATTGCTCTTGGGGAATAAAGTGATCCATTGTTTGAACAAGGTTTACTTCACATATTGGGCAAAATACGTTTTCAAAGCCTCTTTCGTCAGTGAGTAATCTATGCCGTAATTTAGAGATTTCGCTTCCTTTGTAGCTATAAAGTGATTTAAACTGTTCCTTTTCTCTTGCACAAAGTTCAGGGTGGTTCGCAATCAATCTTTCTAAATCATCATTTTCAAATGCACTATCATATTCATTAATACATTCACCGTATCTGTCTACAATGTCTTGGCATGAGGATTTCTTCTCTATCGATTTACATTTTGATATGATACCATCAATGAACTCACGTGAATTATCTGTATAGGGTTGAAGATTCCTCATAATTAATTCTGATGCTGATTGATGATGTTTCTAATAATTAATCGAAGATTTAAGCCTATCTTTCCATGTAACTGAAGAGCTTCTATAGTCCTATCATAGTCCCAAGCACACTTTTCAGCTGTATCTGCAATGAACTTTTCATACCGTTTTTCATCATTTAAATTTTTGAATATCACATCACTTATCACTGATATATCCTCCCCAAAACATTCATAGCCTATCTTGCTTACATTCAAAGTGTTTAAATTTCTATTGAATACATACACATTTTCGGCTACCATTTCTCTTACTACCAATGCAGAATGGGTTGATATTATTGCATATGACTGAAATCTCTCCAAGATATCGAAGACAGCTTTTAATAATTGGGATATAGCATGAGGATGAAGGTGTTGCTCTGGTTCATCAAAGAAAAGAAGAGTATCATTCCTAATGTTTGCCAGTATGTCACTGATGGCGAATATGAACATGGTTTCACCAGAACTCATCCTTTTGCAAACATTTTTAGTGCCCTCATTGTCTACTGCCATGTCATGGTATATAGCTCTGACGGTATCTTTGGGAAATACTTCTAACATTATTTCTTTCCATGCTGTCATCAGATAGTCAGATTGTTCTCTTTCGATAATTTTTTTAATATTATCGATGAGATGATTCACCTGTTCATCTAAAGAAAGAAGTTCATTTTGTCTTTTTAGCAAGCCACAATATTTATATCCCATTATGTAATTTGCATTGTTGGGAGGAAAATGGTCAAACGGCGAATATGAAACAATGATGACTTGACTGAATATGGGTCTAAGTCCCTCAAACCCTTCTTTCTTGTTCTTTACAAGAGCATCAACCATGTCGTTAATGAGGGTTGTTTTCCCAACTCCGTTTTCACCAATCAATCCGATGATCCGTTTATAAGGCTGACATTTATATGCGAAATTAAAATCAATCACATTACCCCTGTCGTCTGGATCTTTGTATTTGGGGCTATATATGAAAGTGAAAGAATAAGCATCCTTTATATCTCGTCCATTAACGAAATATCGCCCTTCACGCAGGGCTTTCTCGGAAGAGTTGAACCTACATAATGAATTGGTAAACACTTTTTCTTTTTCGAATGCCTCATGTATACTTGAAAAACAAGCCACATCTCGAAGCGCAGCAAGGCAATCATAAGCTTTATTTCCCAATACTTTCTTCAAATTCTGATAGTAAGACACATCAAAACCCAAAGAGCAAAACGCTTCTGAGAGCGAAAAGAAACGTTGCTCCAATACGTTACTCGTATCGTCACATCCACGCTTCATTATTTTCACAGTGCCTATGTAGTGTTTTTGTCCATCTTTATCAATATAGTGGAGAGCAAACCACGTAAAATAGCCAAAATCATTCCAGGCATAATTGTGAGTAAGCACAAAACAATCGGTTTCATTGGGCCATTCTATGTTTTCTTCTGTAAAGTTGGTATAGGTCACAATTTGGGAATTACATCGAATGAATGGCGTAAAATTATTTATTTTCAAACGATTTGCGTCTTGGAACTCGATACGCAATATACCATCAACCTCTACAATAGTCAATCGTTCCTTTTCAAGTAGAACCTTAATTCGTTCTATGATTTCTTGCTTATCTCTGTTTTTCTTGTAATTTATGATGCGCTCCAAGAATTTCAGGAACAAATTTTCGTCTTCTGTGACTTTTAAAATAGATTTAAGCAATTTGTCCTCAGACCAATCTTCATTTAATATAAAGTGTTTTTCTATTTCATCTCCAAGTATTTGATATCTTTTATCTTCGCCTGTTGATACTTTTTGGTACACGTTCCATAGTTCGGACAAATCGTTCATTAAATCCGAATTAAATCTGATTGCATGTACGAGCGTTCTAAGCAATGGATAGATTTCGTTTATTAATTGTATAGAAATCATGTTCAGTCTGGAAACTCGTTATGAGAGTAAAACAGTTATCATATGTCTCTTATGCTTACCCTTAGCCGCTTGTAAGAAAAAGCATACATCGCTATGACAATAAAACAAAACAGCGGAATGAGGAATCCGAGTGCCATATTGTTTTCACCTAACAACCCCATCAGTACAGGAGCTATTGCCCCGCCCACGATAGACATAACAAGGTAGGATGATGCTGTCTTGGTATTGCCGCCTGTGACATCGGTCAGTGCCATTGAGAAAATGGTAGGAAACATCACGCTCTCAAACAGGTAAGTAAGACAGAGTGCCGTCATTCCTACTTTTCCACTGGAGGTGATGGTGAGCAGCATGCAGATAGTTGCACCGATGGCACAGGCCGTCATCAGCCGCGCAGGAGCTACGGCCTTTAAGATGAGCGAACCGAGCAGGCGGCCTGCCATAAACAATCCCATGCCGCCAATGGAGAGCATCATCGCTGCCGTGGACGGGCTTAGCGAGGCGTCGGCTTCAAGGGCATAGTTGATGAAGAATGAGTTGATCCCGGTTTGCGCGGACACATAGAGCAACAATGCCACTACTCCATAACGGAAAGTGCGGATGTGCCAGATGGAGGTGACGGATGACGTGTCTGGCATAGGTTCATCAAATTTCGTATTCTCCTCATCTGGCGATGGTAGATGCAAACGGAAAAATACGAATCCCAGTACGACCACTAAGCAGCCAATGACCGCGTAAGGTAAGGATATATTCCCATCTTCTTCCCCAAGAATTAGAAGCCCTCCAACCATCGGCCCTACCACCCAGCCAAGCCCGTTGAGGGCTTGTGCAAGGTTGAGCCTGGCGGCTGCCGACCGTTTTTCACCCAATACGGAGATATAGGGATTGGCCGAGGTTTCGAGACACGTCAGTCCGCATCCTATGAGAAACAGGCAGAACAGGAAAAACGGGAAGGACATCAATTGCCCACCGGGAATGAACAGCAATGCGCCTGTACCATAAAGCAACAGTCCAGTCACAATACCGATGCGGTAGCCCCACCGGCGTATAATCCGTCCTGCCGGGATGGCCATGAGGAAATAGCCGCCATATACCATCGCCTGTACCAATGCGCTGCGAGCTTTGGAGATGACCAGCACATCTTGAAAATGCTTGTTCAGCACACAAGGATGCTATGGGCTACTCCCCATAAGAAGAACAGTGAGGCGACAAGGGCGAACACCGTCACATAGTTACGACCGTCTGTTCCCCTGAACATGCCTCTTGTTTGGCCACTCATAGCTTGAAGATTTGTTCCATCAGTTGCCATTTCTCTGTTGATGGTGCTGTCGGGTCGCAACCTTGGAACTGGGCAACGTATGCTTCCCACTCCGCCTGTCTGGGCAGGGTGGCCAACCTTGCATTGTCCTTTTCCCAGTCGAAGTCATCCACCGTATCCATAATCATGAACGATGTGTGTCCATGAAGGTAGATTTGCATGTCAAGTATGCCTACCGAACGAATGCCTTCCTTTATTTCCGGCCATACACGTCTGTGCACCTCTACGTATGCCTCTATGGCTTGTGCATTGTCGGGGAAGGTGAGTATTTGACAATATCGTTTCATTGCGCGTGAGGGATCTGTTAGAACTTGTCACCAGAATTACGACGGCGGATGGTCAATCGGATGGCTCCTTCGGGAATGCTGTCTTCATCCCTGCATACCAAAGCAAGGTAGCCGCCACCTCCGGCACCTGGCATTTTCCACGCCAACACTCCGTCCATGACGGAGTATTTGTCTATATATTCTTGTACTCCGGGTTGCATCATGGCGGGAAACATGGCTACTTGCGCCTCGAAAGAAGCCTTGTAGGCAGAAGCAAAGTGTTCAAGGTCACGGCTTAGAATAGCATTCCAGCATTCATCAGCGGCTGTGGTGAGTGCCCGCACATGTTGCGCATCTATCTGTACCCCCTCTATTACCGAACAGCCATCTCTGCGTGGGAACATCGGCACCAAACACAACCTTTCTTCCAGCCAATTCAAGACCTCCTCATCGTGACATGATTCGAAATGCGTGGGCCAGTAGTGTCCGTCATAATAATGGCGTACCAAACCGGGCATACAAATTCCTATGGCATCTTGTGCGCCAGAGATAATCCCGTCCGACCTTTCGGGGTCATTCTCGAAGCAGAACACCAGACGGGCGAGCATTTCTGGATCCATATCGGGCAATTTATACGGCCAAATGCTGCGGATGCGGTTACGGGTGGAGGTGGATAATCCGCACCTGTCTTGTATCTCAAAGGTGGGTTCGAGGGATATGGTTATCGCCCAACCTGCACCGTATCGAGATACATACGGCTGGTCAATCCAAGTCCCGGCCAAATCCAGTCGGGTCGGTATGGAGCAAGTTTGCTTTTTAAGGTCGGTGCTGGAGCGGGCGGTCAATCCTTCCGACGGGGTACGTGGCAACACGATGTATTCCATTCCCATTCGACGGCATAGGGCCTCTTTTTCGTCAGAGGCACCATCCTCATTCACAACAAAGATGTCGGGCCGCAACTGTTCCACGGTCGGCACAAAATCCATTACTCCGTCACCGACGTTAATGAAGGCATCCTTTACGTAGCGAATGGCTTTGACCATGAACAATCGTTCTTTTTCAGGATAGACGGTACGGTGTTTCTTGTAATGCAGGATGGTTTCATCAGAACCGATGCCCACATAAAGGTCGCCATATTGGGCGGCTTGACGGAAAAATTCCACGTGTCCGCTGTGCAACAGGTCATAACAACCTGATACAAATACTTTCTTCGGTGTCATATTATCTTTCTGCTCGCATAGGATTGTTTAAGAAATCATCGTAAGCCAACCGAATGCCGTCTTCCAGTTCCGTCTTGTATCTCCAGCCCAAGGCAGTAGCTTTCGACACATCGAGCAGCTTTCTCGGCGTACCGTTAGGACGGGTTGTGTCCCAGCGTATTTCGCCTGTAAAACCGACAATCTTGGCTACTAATTCTGTGAGTTGCTTGATGGTGAGTTCCTTGCCCGTACCGGCATTAACAGTTTCGTTACCCGAATAGTTGTTCATCAGGAATACACATAGGTTGGCGAGGTCGTCCACATACAAGAACTCGCGCAATGGTGAACCGTCACCCCAGCAAGTTACATACGCCAATCCTTGCTCTTTTGCCTCGTGGAAGCGGCGTATTAGGGCTGGCAGCACGTGGCTGTGTTCGGGATGATAATTATCATTTGGCCCGTAGAGGTTGGTGGGCATCACGCTGATGTAGTCAGTACCGTACTGGCGGTTAAGGAATTCACAGTACTTCAAGCCGGAAATCTTTGCCAACGCGTATGCCTCGTTGGTTTTTTCCAATTCGCCTGTCAACAGACAACTTTCCTGCATTGGTTGCGGTGCCATTCGTGGATAGATGCACGACGATCCGAGAAACTCCAGCTTCTTGCATCCGTTCTCCCACGCGGCATGGATGACGTTCATTTCCAAAATCATGTTCTCATACATGAAATCAGCAAGGGCAGACAGGTTGGCAACAATACCACCCACTTTGGCCGCCGCAAGGAACACATATTCGGGCTTTTCTTCGGTGAAGAACTTCTCCACCGCTTCCTGCCGTGTCAAGTCCAGTTCCTTATGGGTACGGGTAACGATATTCGTATATCCCTGCCGTTCCAGTTCCCGCACAATGGCTGAACCCACCATGCCCCGGTGCCCAGCCACGTATATCTTTGAATCTCTTTCCATTTTGTCAATTCTTCATTTTTCGTTCTTCATTCTTCATTATTTGACGATTCCTTTCTCCAAATATTCAGCGAGGTTCGTGCGCACACGCTCACCGGCACGCTCCACAGCTACTTTTGCCATATCAGCATCAACCATCAGCTTCACCAATTGCTCGAATGCGGTCTTTTGCGGGTTCCAGCCCAATTCCCGTTTGGCCTTGGCCGGGTTACCCCAAAGGTTGACAACATCGGTAGGGCGGTAAAAGTCCGGTGACACTTCCACCAACACCTTGCCGGTCTTCGTGTCGATGCCTTTCTCATTTTCGCCTTCACCCTCGAAGCGCAATTCTATTCCGGCATAGCGAAAAGCCAATTGGCAGAACTCGCGCACAGAGTGTTGTTCACCCGTGGCGATTACGAAGTCTTCCGGTTTATCGTTTTGGAGTATGAGCCACATGCACTCTACATAGTCCTTGGCATAGCCCCAGTCGCGCAGCGATGACAGATTGCCGAGGTACAGTTTCTCTTGCTTGCCTTGGGCAATACGCGCGGCGGCAAGGGTGATTTTCCTTGTCACGAAAGTTTCGCCCCGGCGTTCACTCTCGTGGTTAAACAGAATACCCGAACAGCAGAACATATTGTACGCCTCGCGGTACTCTTTCACAATCCAGTAACCGTAGAGCTTGGCCACGGCATACGGGCTGTATGGGTGGAATGGTGTGTTCTCATTCTGCGGCACTTCCTCCACCTTTCCGTAAAGTTCAGAGGTGGAGGCTTGATAGATACGGCAAGTTTCCGTTAAATCGCATTGACGCACGGCCTCCAAAATACGGAGTACGCCTGTCGCATCCACATCCGCTGTAAACTCCGGTGAATCAAATGACACCTGCACGTGACTTTGAGCCGCCAAATTGTATATTTCATTAGGCTTCACTTTCTTCACTACCTGTAGGATGCTCATTGAATCTCCCAAATCGGCATAGTGCAAGTGGAAATTCGGATGTCCTTCCAAGTGCGCGATACGTTCGCGGTAATCCACAGACGAACGGCGTATTGTGCCATGCACATCGTAACCTTTCTCCAATAGAAACTCGGCCAGGAACGAACCGTCCTGACCTGTAATGCCTGTAATAAGAGCTTTCTTCATATTTGTATGAAAATTTAAATGTTATTTTTCCAAAACAGATTTCCTTATTTTTCCACCATAAATCCATTTTATCACAAATTGCGGTAACAGCCTGAATCCAAAGCGCATAATCGGATATATGTATTTCCATGAGAATATTCCGAAAAGACGGTATATTCCATGAATATAAATTTTAAATTCGTTTACGGCTTTCTTTCTGCTCCGCCTTTTAAATACCTCGTCATTACGTCTAAAATACAATACCACATCTTTCACATTGCCTATTTTATATCCGCTGCACAGTGCATCAAACCATAAGGCTATGTCTTGAGTCGTCCTGTAATTTTCATTATAACTTAATCCATTATCAAACATTGCTTTTCTCATCATCACCGCAGGATGAGCCAACGGAGATGCTTTATGTATATATTCAAGCACCTTTTGGTTATCTAATGGATAATGCCTGACATTCAAGCACTCATTATCATCATTAAACTCTTGTATGGCACCACCGACAATCGCCACATCGGGATGTGCGGCAAGGAAATTCACCTGCCGTTCAAAGCGCAAGGGATGCGAAATGTCATCACTATCCATTCGGGCGATTAAATCGCCTTTCACCTTCTTAATTCCCTTGTTTAGCGATTTGGTAAGCCCCAAGTTTTTCGCATTCACGACTACTGCTAACTTTTTACAAAGCTGCCGCTGCCATTTGCTGATAACTTCGTGCAAATTTTCATCCAACGGGCCGTCTTCTATAAGGACGATTTGGTCGGGTTTCAACGTTTGGTCAGTCCATACACTTTTAATGGCCCTGTCTAAATATTCGGGCTTCTCGGATTCATACACCGACATCAAAACAGAAAGTTTCATTTTACTTAGAAAGAAACAATAACATTCACAAGCCATGGCAAGGCTGCCACGACCTCAATAAATTGAAATAAAGATTATTACAGCTTCAACAAAACTGTTGTCACAATTTTATTTTCGAGCGCACACCGTCTGATGCCTGTTTTAATAAGTAGGCTAAAACAAAACTTATGGCATAGACACACAAAGTGGATAAAAGCGCACTGTTTGAATAGTCGTTAAATAATGCAATGTTTCTGGCAAATGGATGATGAACAAAATAAATCTGGAAACTGTACGCGGCTATTAATGCCATGATTTTACCAACCTTGATTTTGCAAAACAGAAAATATAACAGAACAATAGTCGTTAGACCTGATATGCAAGCCCCGTAGTAATAAGGCAAATGGCCGATAACCAGAAGTTCTTCATCGATACTCCAATAATATAACAGGTTTGCAATGACAGATATGGGCAGAAGCCAATTCATCTTCTTGCTTTGAAGATACTCAACAATCAACCTTGCATACATGAAAATAACGGCACACATAAACATTACTAAGCAAAAATAATCGGGAAGTCGCTTGATTTCCAAGGCAATCTGTCCTGCGATACAAACCAAAGCCAAAATGAGGACGGTGCGGGGCTTGTTCTTGCATTTTTCTAAAACAGCGAACATGAAATAACATGCCACTATCATCGTCACGAACCAAAGGTGTCCTATATATGGCAATTTGGAAAACCATCCCAACATAAAATAATTCAGTATCACACTCCGGGGAGAAAGTTCGACGCCATTTATCAATTGGAAGATTATGTAAAGCGTCAGAAATATCCAAAGCTCGGGGAGTAATCGTGCAATCCGTCTTTTCAAGAAAGAGAACGAATTACCCCCCCGATTTAGTTTTGTTAACATTCAATCCAATCAACAGAGCGGACATTGCAAAAAATACAAAGTTGTATGTTCCACCCAAATATTGACCTGCCGGACTACCCATTCCGTCAAGGCCATAAAATACGTGACAAAGGACTATTAATAAAACCGCAACAGCCCTGATGCCATCAAATTGTAATAATCTACTCATGTTAAGAAATATTTACGTAGCACAATTGCCGTCTGCCATTGTAGACCGTGTCGAAAAAAATCTGTTTCCCATCGTCCGAGAATCTTGGGTGCAAGTCGCACCGGCACTCATTCATATAAACCGTGGATTGGTACACTTCCAACAAATGGCTTACAGTATCGGCATTACTGTCATACAAGAACAAATGCTGCATTCTACTTCTGTCCGGATAGGTATCGAATACAATTAAGTTGCCGTGGCACGAAGGATGCCCGTCACCATAACCCGTTTGCGACATCGCATGGTTACAAGTTATCACGCCATCCGTGATATTACAATAGTAAAAAGCATCTTTGCCGTCATGCCTGAAATATCCTAGGATTTTAGCATCATCAACCCAACAACAATGGCTGACCATCCCTTCGTCCACGAGGACTTTCATTTGCTTGAAATCGGAGTATATCAACCGGTCAAAACGTCTTTTTCCCAAGTAATACCGGTGTATGAAGATAAACCCTTTCCCGTCAGGACTTATCATGATATGGTTGACCACATGGAAGCAATCGTCGAAGATAGGTTTTGCATCCAACCCGACAATATCTTTAAGGCTATGTACCAAAACCGCTTTTCGGGTGTTAAAATCGACCCTGAATATCCCGTCGTTTGAAAGTCCTTTCATTTCTTCGTCCGATAAAGGGGGCAAATTGCGATACCCGTAATCGGCTCTTAATTTCATAATCCGGCGGTAATTAATCGAAAGGAAATAATTGCATTTGTAAGAATCTTGAACCGGCATGTCAAATTCAGCTGTGATTTTTCGCTCTTTCAATGAATACACTTTTGCACCATAATGATTCCCTGCCACGCAATTGAAAATAATCTTGTCATTATCGAGCCATTGCGACCTTGCCCCTTGTTGCCAGTTATATGAACTCGTCTGACCTATTTTGATGTTTTCGCCATTCTTGGTTTTGACTATAACATCGATGAACGTGTCGGGCGATGGACGTTTTTTAGTGGGTCGTGACGAGGTGCAATGGAAAAGTATGTTCCCGTTTTTACTACAAGGTTTATCATAATACCCAAAAAATGTTTCCCCGCCATTTGCCACAACATGATTAATTTCAGAAACCCGGTTGTCGCATATCTTTTCAACATAGCTTTTTTTGTATACAACCGCATTCAGTTTCACATAAAGCCATTTCACTGCACGTTTCACAGTGGGAAACGAAGATAGCAGCGATGCCACCATCCGTTCTTTCGCGCCGAATTCTGCCATATTCTATTTAAGGTATTTGTGTTTCAAGCGGTTGATAACCATCACTTGAATCTTTTTAAAGTCGATGAAAGATGTGTCGCTTTTTATCACAAGCATCTTTTTTCCCGCGTCGGGATTCATCTTGTCAAACTCGCTTGCGAGAAGCGCAAACAGGTTGTACTCGTCCAGCACCTGCGATTTCGCTTCCAAAATCGCAGCCCGGCGTTGGGAGTACATGTCATTGGCTACGGCATCGTCTATAAGCCTGATGGCTGCCTCGGCATCATGTATGTCGATTGGCAGGAAAGCCTCTTGGCTGAAGTATTCAGACAAATTGGGGCAGCCGTAATAGAATGGGAAAGCACCGCCAAGATAACTGTCGGCCAACTTCTCGGTCCAATAGTGCGGGTAAGAAGAATTTTCAATGCAGATATGATATTGGTAGGGGGCTATGACATCCCATTTGTCAGAAAAGTCCCTGAAACCATGGCCGTACAAGTCGAGGCTGTCGCTGTAATGCTCTTTCAGCTTCATGGCAAACGCTATACGATCTTTATGCCCCTGTGTGAAACACTTGTTGCTTGTTATGATTGAAATCAGTTTGCTTTTTACCGGTATGCCGACATTTTTAAGACTGTCATAGTCTTGGCTGTACTCCACTTCTACATTTTGACCATCGGCCTTAGTGATTTTCCCGATGTGCCACGGTTGGGCCGGCTGCATCAGTTGCATATTACGGTGGCGTATCTTTTCTTGAACGGATAAGACCCGTGCGAATTGCTTGACGAATGCATGCGAATAGTGGTACACCGTTTCGGGTTCCCCTGTTATGAACAGGGTGTTGTCAGGGCTGCATTTGCAACATTCCGTTTTACGTTGCCCTTTGCTGTACACCGCCCAAAAGTCGGCCTCTGGAATATCCTCGTTAATGTGGAAATGATAATTTCCCCAAACGAAGCCTCTGCCGGGCAATTGCCGGTTGCATCCGGCGTTGTCACTTGCTATTGACAGTTTTACGTGATACATATGTAATGAATGATATTTGATTGTCTAATCTGTTGTTGCACACCCGATTGTCAATATGGCCGCATCAGTCAGTGCCTTGATGCCATGAGGCTGTCCGGCCATGACTTGGATAAAATCGCCTTTATGCAATTGTAGCTGTTGAGACTCTACTTGAACAGACACCTCGCCTTCAACGATGAGAAAGCATTCTTCCATTGTGGGGTGAACGTGGATTTCTGATTGCTCCCCTTTACTTAATTTTGTCACGGCTATTTGCGCCAGGCGGGTTTCGGTCTCGTCATTTCCCAACAGGACTTTTTTGCTACCAATGCCATGAGCCGTGGCTACCGCTGCCACCGAAGCAATGTTTCTTACAATTCCCATTTTCATGATGCTCAAACCGGCTTGAACACGGCTTTCCAATCATATTCCCCGTCTTTGAAAGTCTGGGAGAATATGCGTGAAGCGCACCTCAGCAGGTAAGCCACAACGAATATTATCAAAAACATCAGCGGAATGTTCAATGGGAAAATACCGTTCATGGCATCGGTAAACAAGACTCCTTGCACGATGTATATTTCAAGGCATAGCCCGCCTATGAATTTTATGCACCAACCTACGTACCGGTTTTCGTAACAGCGTTTCATTTGCCGACTGCTGCACACTTTATAGAAATAATAGGTCGTGCCGAGCAACGGCAAAAGCGAAATTATCTGCCATTGGTTAATGACATGATTGCGAGTGCTGCCTATCACGACGGCATAAAATGCCATCACACACAGGAACAACTTACCCGCATCGAGCCAAAAATTGAAATTCAACCCTTGACGGGGCATCTTCCCCACGATTGCCCCAAAAAGCATGAACAAGAAATAATGCAACCATTTGAAATATGTGGCACCATACATACCCCATCCTTCAGGCCAATCTATAATAAGGTAGACGGCAAGTACTGCCACCGAAGCCATTCCAAAAGCCGTCCACAACTTGCCCGGCATCAACTTACGAATAAACCACAGGACGACATAATATAGCATTATGCAAGTAACAAACCACCCCCCCCCCGTGAATCACGGTGAATTTCATGTCATTTTGATGGTTGAATACAAAAGCTGCAATGATTGCCCATGCAAACACTGTGGGGTAAATGCGGTTTATCCGGCGTTTATACCAATTGTCGAAACGCCCCATCGTTCCCAAGAAAAGGGTGAAACCCGAAGCGAAGAAAAACAGCACATCGCCAATGGCACCGCCAGTAGCTAAAAAGCTATATTTTCCATACAGCAACTCCATGTGGGAGTTGGTAATGACCAAAGCCGCAAAAAACTTCAGAATGTCAATACTAATATCTCTCTTGTTCATTTCTTTGCTGTGAGCACTAATTTTGATAATATCGGATTGCCGATTTGAAGGTGTGGTATGAAACATTACTATAAAAAGACCTTTTAATAAAAGCACGACGTTTAACGCCATACTGTAGCATCAGACCTTTTCTATAAGTAATCAATCGTCTTAGTATTGTAAACACTTTACTCCTTGATAAAAGTTTCCAAACAAAATCAGGATATGGGAGGGAACCATTATATAATGAAGCAATCTCACTCAAATACTTTTCCTTTTGTGTTTTTGAAATACTTTCTGTTCTTCTCATAAATGCGGCTAAAGGTATATCTACTGGGAAAAAAAACGTGTATTGAGCGAATTTTCGCCATAAGTCATAATCGCCAGCCAAGCGTAAAGAAGTGTTAATCCCTCCGCTTTTTACATACAAATTTCTTCTCCAGAACATACTTTCTTGCATCAAGAAACCATAGGCATTTTGATGAAAATATCCTCGAGCTATGTCCTTACGACGTTTAGCCCCCACTTGAGGGAATATATCCGTCAAAATTCGACTTTCATTAATATATGCTGGACGTCCACCTATCCAATCTATTTCTTTATACTTTGTAAAAATTTCATTAACAAGGCGGAATGTGTGTGGAAAATATGTATCATCTGCATTTATGTATGCCATGATATCACCTGTTGCTTTCGCAAACCCTTTTGCTATGGCATCATACATACCATTGTCAGGTTCAGATATGATTACAGATATTCGATCCTTGTATTTATTGATTATTTCTAAAGACCTATCGGTAGAACCTCCGTCGACTATGATATATTCTAATTCATCATAATTTTGAGAGATTACTGACAGTATCGTTCCCTCAATATACTTTTCCATATTATAGCATGGAGTGACAACTGATATTTTCATACTACTAAAATTTTG
Source organism: Leyella lascolaii (assembly GCF_900079775.1). Classification (GTDB taxonomy): domain Bacteria; phylum Bacteroidota; class Bacteroidia; order Bacteroidales; family Bacteroidaceae; genus Prevotella; species Prevotella lascolaii. Next base: position 352,627 of record NZ_LT556036.1, read on the forward strand.
AAGCGTCTTTATTCCAAAGGAAAGGAAATAATAAATGAAGATGGTTTGATATAAATGTTGTTATTGCTGAAATCAAACCATAATGTCTCTTTTTATAAATAAAGAACTCAAAAGGATTTGCACCATTACCACCTGGACGATATAAGTATTTTACACGTTTATAAAACGGAATATTTTTGTCACACCACTTAGGCAGTTTGTCATGGCTATCACATATTCCACAAGCTATATCAGCAATATATGATTGTATCCCTAATTTTTTTGCTCTTAATCCATAGTCAGTATCTCCGATTGCATGATGAAAAATAGGATCATTTTTACCCACCAACTTGTAAACATGGCGAGGAATTAAAACAATATTTCCATTGAATGTGTCGCAAGGGGTAATGCCATCTATTCTTGAAATCAAACCTGTGTGTTTGTCTCTGCCTCCGTAGGTGACTTTTCTTTTTTTGTTGTCTAAAGTATAACCTACTATGATGGAATAATCACCCATTTTATCAGAGGTAGACAATAAGGAAACGATAGCTGTCTCAAATAAAATAGTATCATCATTTAGCCACAGGTAATAGTCGTAATCCTTTTTCTCGGCCACGCACCATGCCTCATACATGCCTCTATTCCAAAACAGATTTCCATCACCTTTGATGATGTTGGTTTGTGGATAATGTATCCTAATAGCCTCAACTGTTCCATCAGTACAACCGTCATCTGTTAGATAAACCTCTATTTCTACAGCATTCGGCAATTGTTGGGCATACAGATTTTTTAAACATGCCAACGTTTTCTCCTTGCGATTATGAACTGTAATTAATATAGCTATCTTCTTCATATTCTTCATCTGTTTGCAATGAATAATCAATGAACAATAGACTCCAGAAAAGTGGATAACTCAGATAGTACTCTCCATTTAGCAAAATGATAATTATTAAAAGAAACACTATCTTTTGCAATAAAGTATTGTCAAAAAGTTTTTTTAATACACAGGTGTAATAACAAATTATTGCTACTAAACCAAACATATTGATTGAACCTGTGAAACCATTACTAATACCTTCCAAATGCTTTCCAAGAGAACCATATCTCATTTCCATTAAAAAACCATTACCTATAATTGGGTGCTTTATGATGTTTTGATAATCGAGGTAAAATGAACCCATTCGAGACCACGACAATTCACCCTCTTTCAATTTCATAGTAGCCGCATATTCTTCGGATATTTTGTCACCTAAGAACGATAGATATGAAAATAATCCTATTATGAACAAAGTAACCGTTAATAATAAAGTATATTTGGTAGCAAAAGGTAAATCACTTGTAATTAGAATATATGCCAAGAGAATGGCAAATGCGATATATCCTGTGGTACTTTGGGTTGAAATGAGTGTAATAATCAAGACGACGCATTCTTTCCGATAATTATTCCAGAGATACTTGATGTTATTGATATATAAGAGTGGAACAATCATTATATACCCTTGAAATGCACCGGGTTCCCAAAACATTCCAGAATTTCTACTTAAACCTGAACCTGTTGGTATTGTGTTATACAAAAATAGGGTTTTATACCTATCAAAATTGACCCCCACTGGACCAATAACAATCTGGATTGAAAAGAATAGCAGACTAATCAGTGCCAACCAATACATCACCCGTAAATAAGTATATCTCATTGATGATTGCAAGTACCCGACAACGAGAAATGCTAAATACAACTTAAACAGAAAGTTTATGTTTGCTGGTATTGATACTTGTGGCAAAATTAAATATTGCATAGTCATAAGGAATAGAAATCCCCCAATCCATAAGCATAAATCTTTGGAAAACAGAAAAGTCCTATGCGCTATGCAGATGGCCAACATTGCAATGGCCATAATAATCGAACTCCATTCGGAACCATATATGAATATAGGATTGCCACTTACACATAAGAATAGAAATACTACTATGTACTGTGTATTGGTAGGCCTTATCCTATTTTGAATTTCAATGTAATACATTATTGAAATTTTACGCCTCTTTTGACTTTAAGCCTTTCCAGCAATTCTTTATCTTGTGTATCCATTGTATCGACACCTATTGATTTTTTCCCTAAATAATAGGTGGAAAATAACTCTTCCAAGTAATCTCTTGAAAACCTTTCATTTTCAGGATAAAGAATTTTTTCGTGTTCCAATATTTGTTCCAATGTAAAAACGGAAGCAATAATTTTAGCAGGGCTCCCAACTGCTACTGCATATGGAGGGATTTCTTTATTGACCAAAGAATTTGCCCCTATTACGGCACCTCTACCGATATGACTTTTTGCTATTAATGTACAGTTAGCTCCAATCCATACACTTTCTTCCACGATAATGTCTGTTTCTAAATCGTTTATATGGCTCTCATCCAATAATACTTCGGGAATACCGACAGTAGGCCTATGATTACCAGTCACTACAAGGCAATTAATCGAGATTGTTGTGTATTTTTTTACAATGAATTTTCCAGTAGTGTTTATTAAATATAATCCTTCTCGTATTTTCGAGTGGTCAGAAAAATAGCAGTTACTCGGATTGGCTATCGTCATTGGAGGATGTACTTGAGTGTTAAAGCCAATGTACCCATATATGCTTCGGTCTTTTATCTGGACATATCTTTTCCATGCGTTCTTAACTGCATACCTTATTGAACGCAAAATCGTTATAAACCTCATCATAACCTACTTATTCCAAATACCTAATGCTTTTTTATTTAATAGTTTATGAAGTTGTATCGTAAACACAATTGAATAAATAATATTGATAATAACCATTGAAATCACGACACCTATAGCCCCTATGTGTTTTCCCAAAAGTAATGAGAGCGGTATATGGCAAATCAACCCGACAAGGGTTATATAGGTTTGCAATTTGACTTTACCTATACCATTAATCAGTATAATTTGAAGTGCATCCCAAGCGTGAACTATCACAAACAATGCAACAACTACTGTCATAGTTAATGGAATTATTGCCCTATCTCCAATCCACAGTTTATAAGCAACTGGAGACAAAATCACCATCAATATCACCCCTCCCAAAAGTATTGCATAAACTTTTCTCATTTTGCCGTATATCTGTTTCATCCAACTCCAATCATTTTTCATGTATGCATCCGTAAATGCAGGCCACAATGGTGCTAGTATAATATTGAATGTCATAGAAGCTACGCCGATATATTTGTAGGCAATGTTATAGGATGTAACATCTGATGGCGACGAAACATTACTTATTAAAATATTTGTAGCTTGATACAACACTATCATTTGTATTTGAATGATAAAGAATTTTATACCCAGATTAAGAATATCCTTTATATTGGATTTATCAAAATACGATACAGATGGTTTGACTGGTTTGAGTTTACCTGTATATAATATAAAAGAACTTATCATCAACACCAAAGCCGGTATATATGATATAGCTGAAGCAAGATTGGTTAAGGAAGGTTTAGTAAATATGTTTAATAAATATATTACAATGACTGAGCATAGGTTTCCAATTACAGGAAATGCGGAAGCCAATGCAACTTTTTGATGAGCGGATACCACAGCAGTAATAACATTAAATATCATTTGTAAGCTAAAGCACACAAGTAATATTGATACCACATGGCTTAACTCTTCATTGTAAATTTGACTAACATTTAAGAAAGAACTCCAGTCAACATAAGGTATAACGCATTCCCCAATCAAACATAGTGGTAAGAATATTATAAGCATCACTATATAGGTGGTCGAAACCAAAGACTTTCCCTTTTCTATATCATTTTTAGCCAATGCCTCCGATAGTTTGTTTTTAAGTCCTAATGTTAATCCTACATCAAAAAAATTAAGCCATAACATTATTGAAGAAATCGTTAGCCATATTCCATATAGTTCCTGTGATAGATACCCTAATGTCATGGGAACTAATATCAGTTGAATAAGAATGCTGACACCTTTTATAAAAATTGACCCAATCATATTCTTTTTCACTATCAAGCTTCTTCTATCACCCTTAGTGAAAAAATACTTAATATGCGCTAACATACGAACCTGTAAAGTTTATCAAATGTCATTAATTACGTTTAGTGACATACCACTCAGCGAATGCTCTTAATCCAGCTCGCAATGGTGTAGATGGCTTGAAGCCGAAATCTTGTTCCAAAGGCGTTGTGTCGGCGTATGTTACAGGAACATCACCTGGTTGCATCGGCACAAGCTCCTTGTACGCATCGAAATCGTAATCTGTGGGCAACACTCCGGCACGAACCAGTTCCTCTTGCAAGATTGTCACAAAATCGAGTAGGTTTTCGGGGTTGTTGTTTCCTATATTATAGATTTTGTACGGCGGTATTGGCAAGCCGTCTTCACCTTTGTGGCGTTCCGGTGCGTGTTGCATGACCCGAATGACACCCTCCACGATGTCGTCAATGTAGGTGAAATCGCGTTTGCAATTCCCGTAATTGAAGATTTTGATGATTTCACCCTTGACCAATTTGTCAGTAAAGCCGAAGTAGGCCATGTCTGGACGACCAGCCGGGCCATAGACGGTGAAGAAGCGCAAGCCTGTAGATGGAATATTGTACAGTTTGCTGTAAGCGTGTGCCATCAGTTCATTGCTTTTCTTAGTGGCCGCATAGAGGCTGACTGGATTATCCACTTTGTCATCGGTGCTGTAAGGCACTTTCTTGTTACTTCCATAAACGCTACTCGAACTTGCATAGACCAAATGCTCCACGCCCGTTTTGCCTTCATCATAAGAATGGCGACAAGCCTCCAAGATGTTGTAGAAACCAATGAGGTTGGAAGCAATGTATGCGTCAGGATTGGTGATGCTGTAACGTACTCCAGCTTGTGCGGCAAGGTTTACCACCACTTGTGGGTGATGTGCGGCAAAAAGTTGGCTGACTGTCGATTTGTCGGAAATGTCTCCTTTGATGAAAGTAAAGGATGAATATGAAAGTAGTTCTTTCAACCTATCCTCTTTCAAGCGTACATCATAATAGTCGTTCATATTGTCGATGCCGACAACTTTCACATCAACAAATTCCTGTAACAGCCTTTTGGCAAGGTTGGCACCGATAAAGCCCGCCACACCAGTGACAAGGATTGTTTTCCCTTTAAGAATTACATTTTTCGCTAACATACTCTTAATCCCTCCTGAATATATCGCGTGTATAAACCTTTTCCTGCACATCGTCCAAGCTGGCATCATAGCGGTTAGCGATAATCACTTGGCTTTGTGACTTGAATGCCTGCAAGTTATTAACTACACGGCTTCCGAAGAATGTGCTACCATCTTCCAAAGTAGGCTCATAAATTATCACTTCCGCGCCCTTTGCCTTGATGCGCTTCATCACGCCCTGTATGGCCGATTGCCTGAAATTGTCAGAATTGAACTTCATTGTCAGGCGGTAGATGCCCACTACACATCCATGCTCCTTGCTGACATCAAAGCTGCTGTTTTCACTGTAATAGCCTGCTTTGTGCAACACAGCATCGGCGATGAAGTCCTTGCGGGTACGGTTGCTTTCCACTATGGCGGTCATCATGTTTTGCGGCACGTCCTGGTAGTTTGCGAGCAATTGCTTGGTGTCTTTGGGGAGGCAGTAGCCGCCATAGCCGAAAGACGGGTTGTTGTAATGGGTGCCTATGCGAGGGTCGAGGCCGACGCCCTCGATGATGGCGCGGGAATCGAGTCCTTTCACCTCGGCGTAAGTGTCTAATTCGTTGAAGTAGCTCACGCGCAGGGCAAGGTAGGTGTTGGCGAAGAGTTTCACCGCCTCGGCCTCCTTCATGCCCATGAACAACGTAGGAATGTCCTCCTTGATTGCGCCCTCTTGCAGCAGTGCAGCAAATGTGTGGGCGGCTTGTTCCATCCTGCCGATGTCGGTGATTGCTTGTATTGCCTCATTTTCCTCGGCGAAACGCTCGTCCATCAGCTTCGGGTAGCCCACGATGATGCGGCTCGGATAGAGGTTGTCATAAAGTGCCTTGCTTTCGCGCAGGAACTCTGGCGAGAAGAGCAGGTTGAACTGCTTTACACCTTTCCGGGCGTATTTCACGTAAAGGCTGCGGCAGTAACCCACAGGGATGGTGCTCTTGATGACCATCACAGCGTCGGGGTTGACGCTCAGCACGAGGTCTATGACATCCTCGATATGGTGGGTGTCGAAGTGGTTGAGCGCAGGGTCGTAATTCGTCGGCGCGGCAATCACCACAAAGTCAGCATCGGAGTATGCCTTTGCTCCGTCCAGCGTCGCGGTCAGGTTCAAAGGCTTTTCGGCCAGATATTTCTCGATATATTCGTCCTGAATGGGCGACTTACGTTGGTTGATGAGGTCAACTTTCTCGGGGATTACGTCCACCGCCGTCACTTGGTGGTGTTGCGACAGGAGCGTGGCGATTGATAGCCCCACATAGCCGGTACCGGCCACAGCAATTTTAATATCGTTAAGATTTTTCATAAATTTATTTTTCACAAGAAACTTAATATCCTCTATAATACCATCTTTTGTTATGGCGCGTTCTTCCGAGAACAGTTTTTTCTCGATGAATATATATTTGAAAGTACGGTCTTTGTAATCATTATGCATTTCAGGCATTCCTAATTGGGTAAAGTCAACAATTCTGTCTTTATTGAAATAGATATAGACTTGATCTTTTTTAATATATTTGATAGAAGGCGTACTTTCACAATTAAAAACATCAACTTGATACGAATCTCTAATCCGATTTACTATCGCATCATATATCGCTCCAGTATCAGTCATAACCCTATCACTAATTTCCTTGCCCAACATGGCAACCATTTCGGAATACGTCTTCCACAATGGAATGTACTTATATCGGCGTGACATCCATTCGTCAAAGGTCGGTATTTGATTCTTGTGTATTTTCATTAGATGTATGATGTCATCATCAGACAACATATATACTTTCATGCCACAACAAACTTCTACCTCCCTATAAAAAGATTCATAGTTGAAGAGTTGTTCCCTCTTCAATTTTCCATCAGGTTGTAAACATTCAACCAATTTCTTTATAGAATCCTTAAAGATTTTTTGCTCATATACAACTTGGTGATGCTTGAAAATCCAATTTTGCTGAAAATTCTTATTTTCTATCAAAGCGCGAATTTCATACAATGCACTTTTGGAATAGGCTATTTGCCACTTACCTTCATACTTGTATAATATGATTGAACGAATAATACGTTCTACATCAACAGAGTTGCTCTGATAACCAGACGCCCAACTGTCTCTGCAGATATAGTCAAACTTGTCCGCATCAATTACATCTCCATGCAACAATGATATGAAACAATCTTCCAATGATTTCTCTGGAGTTCCATATTTGAACCCCATTATCATTCTGCCAACAAGAGTAGGGTCGCCATTTAATTTTATGATTGATTCGTAATAAGTTGTAATGCAAAGAAGAGCCGAAATGATTTCGTGTTGTTTTACATCTGTATTTTCAAGGTCTATCGCATTTAATCCGTTATCTTCCTGTCTTTCAAAAAGTGCTTTTTTATAGATGCTGAAGAGTTTTCCGGGAGTTCCAAAATGCTCTTCCAGCGTGTGAGAAAACGGTGAATGACCAACATCATGCAATAAACAAGCTATCAAAAAGGTCGTTTCTAAAGTTTCACTCAACACCAACTCAGGGTTATTTCCCTTTATAGCTTCAACGAACTTCTTGCCTATTTGATACACACCAAGTGAATGGACAAAGCGATCATGGCGTGCACACGGGAATAACGACCTTGAAGATAATTGCTCTATACGTCTCAGACGCTGAAAATTTGGAGTGTCTATAAATGAACTACAGAAACTCTCCGGCACCGTAATATAACCATGTACCGTATCAAGGAAAGTTTTATATTTTTCCATCTTGAATAAATTCTCTTATGATTCGAGATAGGATTGAGCGGGTATCAAAGTCCAGTTTGTAAAATTCACGTATAAAACGGTTCTGGATTTGACTATTTTTAGACAGCTTAATTATGCTCATCCCAGAAACTGTATTTTGATTTGCCAGTGCCAATGCCCTATTCGTTGCTTGAAGCGATAATCTCACCGAGATGAATTGGTCGGTTTCGCTTACCCTATTCATGATGGCTCTGAAATTTGAGATAGAGATTGAATCTATTTTATATCCTTCTACGTAAACCGAACCTATTATCTCTGTTATTTCTATCGTTTTATACATTTCAATATATTTTATGTATCAAATTTTTATCAATACTTGCGTTCTGACATCGTATATCTGCAAGGATAACTCCGTCATTTTCTCAGGGCTATGCAGCTTTTTTTATTCTGATCTCTACGTTTGTATCTTTTTTTGCAACACAGTTTTTAATGTTTCCAGACTATGGAGGTCTGACCCACTGTAATCGTACATTCCTACTTTTTTCAACTTATAGGCTTTCTTCTGAACGCCCTTGCCGTATAATCCATGAAGCGAGAACAAGTTGAGCTGGAACTTTATGTTCGTAGATTTCAACCGTTTGTAGTCATCATCTTCCATGTATATATACCGCTCGGGATGCGCTAATATGGGGTAGTAGCCTTTGGATTTGATGCGGAGCAGAATGTTTTGCAATCCCATTGGAGGATTGAAGTAGCTCGTTTCTACCAACAGATGTTTTCCGTCTTTTCCTAATGGCAGTAGATCGTTCTGTTCCAATCGTTCCTCAAAGAGTTTGTCAAGCATGTTCTCGGCTGCAAGGTGCAGGGTGACATGTCCACTGTATGCAACTTGTAGTTCGGCAAAACGATTGCGCAGGTGACAGGTTGTGTTGGGTATGTCCTCCATGATATGCGGTGTGAGCCACACCTCTTTAATACCTAATCGCTCGTATTCGGCGAGGATTTGCAGAGCTTCTTCCATCGTTTGCACACCGTCGTCCACGCCTGGTAGGATATGGCTGTGCCAGTCCGTAAAATCACGGAAAAAACCACTTTCTTCCAACGTCTGTTTCTTTCGGAATGGCCACATTGTTCCTCAATCTTCATTTTGCCGAGCCGTAGTAACTTTTGCTACCGTATCCGTACTTGTACCCGTATCTATACCCATAACGGTAACCGTAACGGTTACCGCCACCTTCCGTACCGTTCAGCAGGAGTGTCATGTTTTTGAAACGCTTCCCGTCGTACATACGTTGCAGTTCGGGAAGCATGTCACGCTCCAACAATCCGGCACGTACTACAAAGATGGTGCGATCGGCTAATTTCTCTATGATTTGCGTGTCGGCCACGATGTCGATGGGTGGACAGTCGATGAAGATATAGTCGTAATACCCCCGCAATTGCTCAATTGTTTCCTTGAATAACGGTTCGGCCAGCAACTCGGTTGGGTTGGGAGGAATGGTACCGGCGGGCAGCAGGAAGAAGCCCGGACAATCGGGATTTTCCTGTATCAAGTCGTTCAAACTTTTCTCCCGTTTGCCCAAGTAGTCGCTCAGTCCTTTATAAAGCGAACCCAGATAGGCCGATGCTGAGCCGTGTCGCAAGTCTCCGTCGATGACCAGTACCCGCTTGCCCTTCAGTGCGATAGTGGCTGCCGTGTTCATTGTCAGGAACGTCTTGCCGCTGCCCGGGTTGAACGAAGTGAACAACGTAACGCTTGCCTTGCCGTCGGTCTTGACATCGAGCATGAACTCCAAGTTGGTACGCAACACGCGGAACGCTTCGTTGATTATATCTCGGTTGCCCTGTGTGATGACAATCGACTTGGCGGTCTCGCTTTTTTTCTTTCCGCTTGCCGCCAACGGGATTTCCCCAGCGAATGGCAGCGAGAGCGACTCCAAGTCCTTGCGCCCGCGTACCTTGGTGTTCATATTCTCACGGATAAATATGATGACCACTGGGATAAGCAGGCCGAGGGCTATCGCAACCAAGGCAATGTTCTTCTTGACCGGAGCGGTGGGTATCATGCTGCCCGAAGGCGGGGTGATGACGCGGGTGTTGTAGGCAGTGAACGCCTGGGAAAGTTCGTTTTCCTCACGCTTCTGCAACAGGAACAGGTAAAGTGCTTCTTTCACTTTTTGCTGGCGTTCCACCGAGAGAAGGTATTTTCCCTGTGTAGGATTGGCGGCAATCCGTGCGGTGGTCTGTTGCTCGCTCTGCTGAAGAGAGCGCAACTGGGTATTGAGTGTGGTGATATGGTTGTCTATTGAAGTGATGATGGCATGGCGCATGTTCTCTAACGATTGGTCCATATCTACCACCAACGGATTCTTTTCACTACTGTTGGCTACAAGGTCGTTGCGGCGCAGCTGGGCGGTGTTGTAATTGGCAATCTGCTGTTCGATGCCTGTGCTTTCAATACCCGAATTAGCCGGGAGCAACTGGTTTTCACTGGTAGCGTTGGTAAGGTAGTTACGGATATACCGTGCCATTGATAGTTGAGTATTCAAGGCAAGGATTTGCGTATTGGTCTCGCTGCTCTGCGCCATGTACATGCTGGCTGCTGCCTGCACATCGGGCAGAAGGTGCTCACTCTTGTAAGAGGAGATATTTTCGTCCACGTTGCCTAATTCTTGTTCAATAACACCGAGGCGTTCGTTGATAAACTGCGACGTGCTGACGGCAATCTGGTTTTTGTCCTTTATCCAATTCTCGTTATAAATGGCGATGACCGTGTTTAACACGTCTTCTGCACGTTGAATGCACACATCTTTGAAAGACAAGTTGATGACTGTTGACTTCTCATCATTAAGGGAAACCGACAGATTGGAAGCGTAGTTTTCTGTGGCATCTTGATAGCCAATGCGTGACACGAAAACTGGAGCCTCATAGTTTAAGGAATCATTTATTGACTTTATAAAAAGTTTGCCTACCGGTGTGTCAACCGTGTCGTTCAACATGGAAGTAACTTCACCGTCAATATCTTCACCGTCGTGTGAGAAATCGCTTAATTTTACTTGGCCATTCTTTGTGGGATTGATGGTAAAGGCGATGCTTTCATTGTCCCGCAGGTCATTGAAAGATACCATGTAGGGGCAGACTTGGCCGTACAACACTTTCTTATAAAAACCGCCGTCCATATAATAACTGATGTCGAGGTGTAGTCGTTTCACCACGTCAAGCATCACCGCAGGCGACTGTAGGGATTGCATCTCATTGTTGACATTGGTGCTGGTTTGAAATAGGTCTATATCGCTCAGTACCCCGGCAGCGTCACTTATCGAATTCCCCTTGCTGTCCTCCTTGATGAGCAGTGAGGCAGAACGGGTATATACAGGGGGAGTGGTCAGCAGGTAAATGACCGCCACACCGATGGTCACGGCCAAGGAAATGACAAACCAATACCATTTGCCGAGGCACAGGTAAAAAAGGTCTTGGATACGGATGAAATCATCCGCTTGCTTGGGTCTTGTTGGATTGTTTTGAGTTGCCATGCTTCTACTTAATCACTTGTCACTAATACTTAAACCTAATTGAAAATGAGGATAGCCACCGAAGTCAGCAGCGATGCCAATGAAATCCAGAACGAGGTGGAACGCACGTTGTTTCCGTTCACGGTGGACTGCCGTGCTTTCACTGCATTAGGTTCCACGTACACCACGTCGTTCTGTTGCAGGTAGTAGGCCGGAGATGTATAGACGTGCTCCCCTGAAGTGAGGTCAATGCCGTACACCCGTTGCACCCCATCTTCCTGTCGCAATACCATCACCTTGTTTCTGTTACCGTAAATGGTCAGGTCTCCCGCCATGCTTAACGCATCAAGGACAGTCAGACGGTCACGATCAATGCTGAAACGTCCTGGGGTGTTCACCTCACCTAATACCGAAATGCACAGGTTCATAAATTCCACGGTGACAACAGGGTCTTTCACCAAGTTCTCACGAATCAGCTCATTTTTGATATAGGATGCTATTTCCTCACGTTTCTTTCCCATCACATAGATTTTGCCCAACACGGGAAAATCAATCTCCCCGTTGGCATCTACTGTATAGCCAGAAATACCAGAATTGGTTGTAGTTGAATAATTCGTCCGCAAAGATTGTCCAAGTTGTCTTGTCACATACGGCAGATTGAACAAGTCCGTCAACTGTGGGTCGCGGCTGTTGACGATAATCGAAATCTTGTCCTCCGGCTGCACGGTTATCGCCTGCACCTCCGGTAATCTCACTTCACTCTCCCCCGGCTTCAGGTCTTGGAAATAAACCACCTGCTTCGACGAGCCGCAGGAACTCAAAAACATTGTCCCGATGATTAAAAGGAACAACGCGCATACTGTCTTGTATATCTTCATTCTATCACTATTTTTCATTTCAATACCAAATGCCCCGCCATGCGCTTATGCCCGCTTAATAGCTCTGTTGATACCTAACTGCATCAAAGTCCACAGGACAATATCCAGTATCAATAGCAGCGTAATATTTAATAAGCCAGCCAATGCCCAGTTGATTCCAATAATGGATAGGGCTACACACAAGATAGTAACCATTACCATGCGGGGGCGCATCCCTGTCCGTAGCAACTTGTGGTGGAAATGGTTCTTGTCCGGCATGAATGGGTTCTTACCTTCTCGTACACGGTGCATCACCACTCTTACCACGTCAAACAGCGGCACGATGAGTGTCGAAAAGGCCAATACCAGATTGACTTGCCCCGTCTCGCCTTCGCTCATGTCGATGCGGCTCAGGTGGATGACCAGCAGGCTGATGATATAGCCTAAAGTAAGGCTCCCGGCATCGCCCATGAATAGCTTGTGGCCTCGCTTGGCATTGCCGAACACATTGTAAAACCAGAACGGCATGATGACGCCGAAGGTGGTAAAGGCAAGCATGGCGAAGATGTATTCTCCCTGCAAAGTGCACATCATTCCCAACACAACAAGCGCAATGCAACATAACCCCGAAGCCAGCCCGTCAATGCCGTCTATCAGGTTGATGGCATTAGTGATGTAAACCACGACGAACAGGGTGACGGGTACACCGATATATACAGGCAGGTCGTATATGCCGAACAGCCCTCCCAACGAATTGAACCATTCGCCCGACCATACCAGCAACAGGGCGGCGGCAATCTGCACGAGGAACTTGTAACGGTAGCCGACCCCGATAAGGTCATCCGTCACGCCCGTCAGGTAAAGCATCGTAATGCCCACCGCAAAGAACAGGAACTCGTAGAGCACGACATAGGGCGAAAGGTTCTCGATGGGATAACCCAAATAATAGCGTATGCCAAGCATAAGGCACATGGTGATAAGTATCACCGGGAAAAAAGACAACCCGCCAAGCCGGGGAACGGGTATGGTATGCACTTTGCGCCCGTCCGGTATGTCGAACAAGCGTTTCTTGTAGGAAATCAGCAGGATTTTGGGAACGATTGCCATCCCAAGTACCAATGCCAATAACCAGGCTGTCAACAAAAACACATAGTTCATAAATAAAATAATGATTGTCTGGCTATAGGGGGGGAATGAAACAATTAAAATTCTATACGTTTTTCCCGTGATAAAAAGTCGACGATATTCTTTACTTTCCGGTTATGCCATCTACAGAATGAAGCGTTGTTGCAAGAAAAAATTCTCGCGTCACAAATCCGCAATTTTTCAGTATGTCTTAAGCAATGCAAATTATGTGTTGCCTACAAGATATTCTTAACTTTTACACTTGCCATGACAATGGGCGTCGGTGCATTGGCTACTTTCATCGGAGTAATAATAGAATCGGCATAGGCACGGCAAAGGAGAAACGCAGACCGTTCGAATGCCACCCAATAGTCATCTGTACGGTAAAGGTAGATTTGCGACAAGTTACTTGCCTCCATGAACAAGATGTCGGGTATATGACCATTTATCAATTCAATCAATTCAACCACCGATGAATTCATGTCATTCCTTTCTAAATATTTATATGAGCTGGATATACTCCGTATTGACTTCCACTGCCGCTGCCAACAACATGGGCAGTTCCACCAAGAGCCGTTTTGTTTTGGAACCCCGTGTAGTCACCAAGGTTCCAATATAGCCATCCAGTTGTCCTCCGATGATACGTATCTTGCGGTTCAGCATATCCGGGGTTATTTCCTCCGGTCGGTAATATTTTGGATTTTCTGTGGCTTCCACAGCCTTGATAAAGCGTTCCATGTCTGTGTTCCTTACTACAATGGGGGTGTGCTGTACACCTAACTTGTAGCGGTATTGCAGCGTGGGGATGGCTTCAACTATAATGTCGAGTTTTTCCTTTGTTTCCTTGACGAAAAGCAAGTCTTGCATGAAAGGTACTTCCCGGTCTTCTCTTTTCCCATGAATGGTAAGCAGCTTATGCACCATCGGGGTAAAGAACTCTATCCCCTTGTCCTTGAACATCAGGTAGGCAGGTTGTTTGGCGTTTCTCCGTTTGAGGTCGCGCATCACGAACCACTGCCTTTCATCTGTCGTAAGCTGCGTTACATCCATAAACCCTACCTTATTATATTGGTTACTTTTCACAAGAAAAGAAATTGTCAGGCGACGATTATCAACCGCCTGTTGAGCGAAGGGCAATTCTCTGAGTCCTGCAAGTGTTTGCGATTTACTGAAACACAAGCAGTTATATATGCTTTCTCAAAAAGTTCGGGTGTTTCACCCATTTCCACATTATTCATACTTTGCCTATTCAGGCTTAGTCAGTTTATCATTTAGTGGAGTTTGCATTTCAACTCCAATGCGGTACATCTCTTAGCAAGAGATATATCCTTTGAAATCACAAGCATTAAGGTGTTGTAAATCAGTACAGAAAAGAAATCCACAATTATCCATCACTCAACATCTGTTAGACAAAAACAAGTTCTGTCAAACATCAAAATAGGTGTCAAATGAATCTTTTTTGCTCATTCTTACTGTTTTATTTGATATTTTTTATACCTTTGCACCTGCGTATATCTCTTGCTAAGAGATGGTTAGATTTGCTCAACAATTCAAGGATTTTAATACCCCCTTGGCATATTAAGCCCAATCTTCCGAAAACTTCTACCACAAGTGGTTTCTTATCCTCTAGCTATCCTGTTCCAGGATAGACGTACTGTGGCTTAAAACCCTAAAACCAGTACGTGATGCCGAATTCGGTACATCTCTCTTTAAGAGATGTGTCCGATGGATATCAATTTTGAATATCAGCTATTTACAGATTAAAAAAGCGACCGTTGCTCAACAAATTGCTTACATTTGCCAAGCAGATACATAAAAATTGAGATAGCTTGAACACATTTTATTTGGCACATTATGGATTTCATAGTATTTTTTGTATCTTTGCACCGCATAAATCCATCTCTTAAAGAGAGATAGCTCATTTTACTCAACAAAAATTCCTTCTCCATCTGCAAAAAAATACTCTTCTTTATATCTCATCTTGCATAAATTCTGTGTACGATGTCTTGATTTGCTGAAATCGTCATTTCCTATTCCTCTTTACCTTTTTCCATTCAAGGTAGGCAATAACAGTTTGGCGCATCCATCAAACATGATTAGCCGGTGGGTGCGCAGGGAAATTGTCAGCAAAATCAGCAGTCCGAAAGATAGATAGGACAAATCTATGCCAATCTAACTTATCTGTTTAATCTGTAGGTTATCGTGCATAGACTGCGCGAATGACAGTCAGGTTCGCATCATCAATCACCTGGTTATCCAATGAGTTCAAGTAGATGCGTGTGGTCTTTTCCGAATCATGCCCCAATGCCTGGCTGATGGACGTGGTGGGTATGTTCAGCCGATAGGCAGCACTGGCCCAGCAATGTCTCGCCGTGTAGGTTGTCAGCGGAATGGGGCAGTTTACGAGTTTGCCAATCTTTTTCAGCTGGACGTTCATCCGGTGCAGGGCATTCAGGTATTGCCTCCGTATGTCGCCCCTTTCTTCGCTTAGGATTGGCAATAGATAGCGGGAGCCCTCCACGTGATGGCGGTCAACTATCTCCTGCATCTGTTTCTCCCATTTGATTTCGAGTTTCTGCCGGGTCTTTTGACGGGAATAGGTCAAGTAGCCATTTTTCAATTGGCCGGTTTCCAGCATGGCCAAGTCCACGAACGAGATGCCTCTCAGGTCGAAGCTCATCAGGTAGAGGTCGCGGGCAAACGCCATTTCGGCATCCCTGCTCAAATCCAAGTCCTTGATTTCTTTGACGGTCCGGATGGGGATGGCCCGCTTGGTGGTCTTGTCCACGCCGGTATAGACTTCCGCAAAAGGGTGTCGGTCTATGGTAAGTTTCTTTTTCACGGCGCGGTTGTAGATGGCCCGCAGGTTACGGTTGTAAAACGAAGAGGTATTCCTGCACAATCCGCAATCTTCAAGCAGGTAATATTCATATTCTTTAATCAGTTCTTCATCTATTTCATCCAGAAGGATGTCGCCTTGTTCACCACGGAAACGCAGGAAACTGTTCACGGATGAAGTGTAGGTCTCGGCAAGGCGGTGCTTTCCCGTGCGTTTTAGATGTTCCACCAGTTTGTGGGAAAACGCGCAAAGGCAGTGTTCGTCATCATTAGGCAACTGGTAAGCCGCCACCACTTCGTCCGTAGAATATAGCTTGCCCGACTCGTCCAAACGGTGGATAATCGCTTCGATTCGCTTCCTCATATTCTGCAGGTTCTGTGCTATTTCCGCCAAATAGCAACTGCGTTCCGGATTTTGTTCAGGGAGTGCCACTTCTCCATCTTTCCATTCTTCGGGGAAAAGTTTGTAACCTGTGCTGATTTGCCGTGCCATACGGTCATGGATCACTTGGAAATAGACGGCTCCTGTTTTCCCTTTTACCCGCGAGGGCCTGAATTTAGCTTTTACTGATGTTGTCATAACATTGATATTTTATTGTTGAAGTATCATTTCGCCCCGCGGCGGTTCACCACGTCTTTAATCATCTCCTTCACATCCATCCCCACCTGAACGAAGTTCTTGTACAAGATACGTTCCCTTTCCTCTTTCGAGGGGAAAGTATAGAATTTAGGCAGCGGCACATACCCGGCTTCCTCCTGCCTGATTTCCTCCATATCGAAATCCGTCTTGCAGAAGAATTTCGAGGTCTTGAACTCCTCGGCTTCCTGTATGTTCATGCTTCCGCCCATGCCGGTCTTGGTCTTCACGAAGTCACGGGCGACTTGCCCGCATATCCATCCTGTAGGCAGGTCGCTAATTTTCGAGGCGGGCACGAGATTGTCCATGTTTTCGTTCAGGTTGATGCTGGTCTTATCCCGGTCAATGGTCACGCCTCTTTTCAGTTGCACGACCTTGCCGAAGATGTCGTTGCTCAGCCATTCCAAGGTTTCCTTGGATCGGGCAGAACCAGATACGACATTACCTACTGTAGTGATAATCTTCTGCATACCTACCTTCCCGTAGTCTGCCTCCAACTGCGGCAACTCTTGGAATCCCAACGCCACGCTCACCTTGTTGCTTCGCGCCGTACCTATCAGACGGTCTATCTTGTGGAAATACAGCGTGGGCAGCTCGTCCACGATGATGCTCACGGGCACGTTCTTGCCCTGCCCGGTATTCACACGGGTTACCAGTCGATTCAGGATAAGGGCGTTCAATGCTCCGATGATGCTTTCCATTTCCGGGTCGTTGGCTATCAGCAGGTAGCTGGGGTTTTTCGGGTCGCTCACCTTCAGGTCGAAGTCGTCCCCGTCCTTATGGAATATCCAATAAGATTCCTTGGTGGCCAATCGGGAAGTATAGACACGCAACGTGCCTATCATACCCTCCAACTGCTCCATCGCCTTGTTCTGGAAAGCCGTCTGGAACGGGCCGAGCAGCGGGGCAACCTCATTGTCGGTCTGCAACACCTCAAAGATGGTTTGATAACTCTCGTTCAAAAAGGAAAGAATATGCGGCATGTCGGAATACTTGCCCAACCAATAGGCCGGTTCCACGATGTTGCCGCCCTTGCGGTCACGCACTACGCCAGTGGGCTTCCAGAATTTGGTTTCCTTGTCCTGCACTTTTTCCGCATACAGTTTATTCCCGTCCTTGTCGTAAGGCTCCCGCTCGTAGTTCACGAAAAAGTAGATACAAGCGGCAAGAAAGTTGACCGCCGAGGTCTGAAAGAATTGGTCGCTGCCTCCTCCTCCCTCTTTCTTGCCTTTCTGTAAAGATTCCAATAGCGTTTCCGCCGTTTCGCTGGCAGCAGCGAGGTTGGGGATGTACTTTGCCTGTATCGGGTTCACCCTCCGGCTGTATTCCACGTTCACAAAGTTGATGATGTTGAACTTGCAGCCCTTTGGTAGTTTCCCCAGCTTCTGGTTCTTCTTGTAATGGTAATACAGCTTGGTCGCCAAAGTGGGGAACTTATAATCGTAAACTACTAAGGCAAAGCCTTTTGCGGAGTGCTGTCGGATAAATGGTTCGATGATGGAAAAGGTCTTTCCGCTACCCGGAGTGCCGACCACCCATGTTCCTCTGAAAGGATTGACGATATTCACCCATCCCTTGCGGAATTTGCCTTTGTAATAATAGCGCATGGGTACATTCACCGAATACTTGTTCTCCACCAACTCCGTGCATTGCTCGAAACTTTCATTTTCCAAGTTGAAACGGTCTTTCAGCAAACCTTCTTTCAAGAACTTGGAGATATTATCGAGTGCCACATGGACAAGGATAGTACCCATTACGGATGTCGCCATATAGAAGATGACATTCAAACGTAGGGAATAAACACGCAGTTCCATCGGATGATTGTAAAGCCAAACAGACAGCACCAAAAAACCGATGCCGCTCACCAACGGGTATAGCACCTGCCTCCGGGCATTGAACTCCAAATGTTTCTTGTTACGCGTACCCACGCAGGTAATGCAAATCAGCAGGACGGTTGCCACCTTGCTGTAAACGAGATTTCCGTCGTGGTAGATAAGCCATGTCTTCATGCGGTCATGCACATCGCACACGATACCGTTCCAGTGGTCGAGCACTGCCGGGTCGATGGCGTACATGAAGAACTCCACCAACACCGACACATACACCACCGTCCGAAATATCTTATAAGCCCCTTGCAGTTCCTTACTTTCTTCCATGTTTCCTTTCTATATTTGGGTCCAATTTACAAACGTGCAATAATTCTTCGTTCTTCATTCTTCATTATACAAAGTGACTATCGCCCGCACCTTATGCCCTTGCAGTTTGGGTGTTTCCTGTATGGCACCGCTCCCCATCGAGAACAGCCATGCTTTGGCGGTTTCTTGTCCTTCTACTTCCGTACTCGTCCAGTACCAACATTCATCGGCATCATCGGGCAGTGGTTCACCACCGCAAGACTTGATGTAAGGATTGATAGATGCCTTGGCAGCATAAAGCAGCCGCATTTGCGCCACCGAAGGCACGTAGGCACTCTGTCCGTACCGCCACATATCGAATACCTGCATGGCCATAGGTGAAGAAACATCGTCTGTGTCATACAGGGCAAAGGTATTCTCGTTCCCATCGTAAGCCGTCAAGTCAGCAGACGTTCCTTGCGAAATGCCCAAACTGTCAGCAAAGGCTTCCGGAGGAAGGTCATGCAGATAGACCGCATAGCCAGTGCCACTCATTTCTTCATTGCGGTTCACATGGAACACCACAGCTATCGCCTCCTTGCCGGAAGCCACATAATCTTCGTGGCTTCGTGTCTTGCCGTCCGTGCAAAGTATATGTCCTACTTTCATGGAGGTGTCCAACGGGTCGTGATGCCCGTCGCAACCGGTCAAGCCAACACCCAACATGGCCACGACCGCCACACACGCTATTCTTGTTTTAATCGTTCTCGTTTGCATACCTTATAATATATATAGATGAATACTCCATTCTGCGAGAATCTGTTTAATCTGTGTTATCTGTGTGCCAATCTCTTATTTCGTGGGTATCTTCACGCCGATGACAATACCTGTCCGAAACAAATCTTCCCCTTTTATCATCAAGTCGCACTTGGCTTGCCAAAACAGTTTCCAGCCCTTGCGAAGCGCATAGTTGTGTTCGTACCCCACATGGATGCCGCCCAGCACCTTGTTCCTGTCCGAACCCAGCGACCCGCCCAACCGCAAATTGCCATGATGGTTACGGCTGCGGAACACGCAGGGCTTGTAGGCCGCTCCCACGCCCCAAGTGTTGTAGTGGTTCCAGAAAGATTCGGGGCAAACATGCTTGCAATCCTCACATTCGTCCCATTTCAGATAGACATTCCCGAAGAACTCCCACGCATGGTGGTAGTTCGTTTCATACTCGTAACCCACCGTCAAGTCCAGCCCTCTCTCATACAGCAGGCCTGTACCGATTTGGATGCGTCCTTGCCGGTCATCGGCAAAACCCGGCAAAGTGGCTACTAACATGAATGCCAATATGACTAAGCCCTTTGGCACAGCCAAATTCTTCATTTTTAATTCTACATTCTTCATTTCCTCTATTCCTCCTGTAATAAAGCCTCATTAAAACTATCCGCGCAAAGCACGTCCTCATAGTCGATGTTCAAAGCAATGGTACGCCCCGAAATCTGTTTCTCGCTCACCTCGATGGTCAGCACCTTGTCATTGGGAAAAGTTATTTTCCTTATGACCAGCACATTGCGGTAACCATGTTGGAACGAACTACGTTGCTCCAATTTCATCTCCGGCTCCAGTTCGATAACTTGTGAGTTGGTGGCTTTCGACACCTTCTTGTCCGCCAATTTGACACGGATTTCGTCGATGTCAAAGCGGATATTCGTCCTGTTCTCGATGGAGAAGTCAAGGAAGAAGTAGTCGCCCACGGCATAGATGTTGTTCAGGCGCATGGTCATGCGGTGTTGCCTGCGGTTCACGTTGCGGTAGCGGGCAGGCGACAGCCACACCTGCCGGGCAAAGCGGTACATGTCCTCGGTGGAGAGCGACACCGCCGGGTTACGGTAGGCAGTCATTTCCATGGGCTGCACCTCCTTGTCCGTTACGGCTTCCTGCATCCGGGTGGTGTAGAGCAAGGCGTATTGGGTACGGTAGCGTTCCGTCACGATGGTGACGATGGCCAGCACCTCGCCGTCTTCATGCCCGGCCTCTTTCGGTTTCAGGCGGATGGTATTGTTAATGGGCTGGTCGCCCACTATCTTGTCAGTGGAAATATCCACAAAGCGGATGGGCTCGGTGGCGGTGATGACGGTCGTCACCTGCTCGTTCACCGTCAGTTGTTCCATTTCGTTGTAGGTTTGCTGGGCCTGTGCCGAGATTGCGGTAATCCATGTGGCAACAAGCAGCATCACTTTTGCTATCAGTTTCATTTTTAGTTTGTTTATTTGTTACATCGTATGTCAGTTCCTTTTCTCCCTGCCGTTCACCAAATAGACGAACGTGCCGTATTTAAGTTTCGCCTTGTTCTTGCGGACAGCCTTCGACAAAGCATTGCTCGTGCGCTGGTAGGCGTTCTGTATGGCTTGCATCCCCCATTGAGCGAAAGTGTTCCCGGTAGAGCCGTTGTTGATGCTCATCGTGCTGCCGAGGGCATTGGAGGCCACATCTTGTGTGGTTTCACGGAAGGAACTGCTCGGCACATAAAGTCCTTCCAGCCCGTCCGTGTCGTAGAGCGACAGATTCACTTTTACCAGTTCATCCTCCACCAACAGGCTCTTGATGCTACCTTTCACGCGCTGGCTGCCGAAGCCGCTCATCGTGGCATACAGGTACGAGCCTTTCGGCACCACCTTGCCGTCTATCTCCACATCGTCCAACAGGCGCAACCGCACCCGCGAGCCTTCCACGGCTTTGATGTTCTCATCGATGATGGCTTTTATCAATCGGGGTTCAGGCTCGTTTTCGGCCAAGGTGTTAAAGTAATCCGAAGAAGTCTTCACCTTTTTCACCACCTGCTCGCTCTCTGCATTCTCGGCAAGCTCGTTCACGGCCTGTTCAATAATTTCCACCTTGCCGCCTATGGCGACACTGCCGGTGGGGGCAAGGCTCTCCGCGTCCGTGCTGTCCACGTCCTGCAATCCTTTTTGCCCTTGCTTTCTGGCTTCTGCCAGTACCTTGTCCAACTCGGCCAAAGCCTCTTTGCGTCGCTGCTCACTTCGCGCAAGGCGTTCTTCCTCGCTCAACGGTTGCACCCCGGTGGAATCCGCCACCATCGCTTCGCCTCTCTCGGCACTTTGCCGCAGGCGTTCCTGCATCTCACGCAGGTGTTCCAGTTCCTCCGACCTTGCGGCTGCTTCCGAATCGAGCAGGGCAAGGTCTTCATCGCTATAGCGGGAATCGTAATCTTCTTTCTCTGTTTCATTGTTGTTCCGTTCAATGTTTTCTACGGCGGAATAGTCTTGTATCCGGCCGTAGGACTTGACCATGCTCTCATACTTGCCGCCTATGCCGTCATCGCGCATCTGAGCTTCCGGCAATTCCGGGTTCAGGTACTCGGTGGTTTGCAAGGCGGAAGGCGTCTCTGCCACTTCTGTATCGAAAATATCCATCACCAAATACCCCGTTACCAACAGCAGCGGATAGAGGATGGCCGGCAGCACATACTTCGGCTGTCTGAAATTAATCCTGTCTGTTATCATCATGCGTAGGTTGTTTTTGTTTCAAAAGAATCTCCTGCCGCTCGGTGGCTGTGGCTTGCTTGCCATTGTCAGGCATGGTGCATATTGATACCACCCTGCACACATTGAGTGCGAGGCATCCCAACACGATGCCGAACACGATACCGAGAAACCATCTCGGATGCTTGCAGGCAAATCGTTGCGCACACCCTGCCATCTTGTCTATCCGCAGAAAACGGGCGGCTTTCTTTCCTGCTTCCACTTCCTTCTTATACCGTTTCTCATACTTCGGGTCATCCTTGTCCGGCATCTTCTCCCCGAAAATCAGTTTCTTCCATCCCATAGCTTGATTATTTCAGTGTTTAAATCCTTCATTCTTAACTCTTCATTCTTCATTTAGTAGTTGTTCTTCGTCCGTTGCTCAATGTCTTTGTTGAGCAAAGTACGCCAATTCACAATCAGCAGCCCATGCGGGTTGTTGTCTGTCCGGGGTACACGTTTCAGTTGCCCGGCCGTAACCAGTTCGCGCATCAGAATGCTGGTGCGCCGTTCAATACGTTGCCGGCCGTAATAGGTAAACTCCATCTTTTCCTTGTCAAACTTGATACTGTCACAAAAGATGCTGAACACCGCACTTGTACCCATGATATTGTTGTAAAATCCTTTTTCTTTCAAGGTATTGTACTGCGCCAATCCGGTTTCGTCCACCAAATACATCGCCTTCTCCATAGTGTACTGGATATACTTGTCGTCCGGTGCAAGGGTAAAGAAGTAGTGGTGGAACATTTCGACATGACTACGGGCTTCAACATCAAGTGTTTCTTCCATCGAGGTGCGTTGCACCAATATCGGCACATTACCGTCCAGTACATAGATTTTTTGTTGTGCGTCTGCCACCATGCCCCGTGCCGTCCAGATGCTCGACATACTGATAACCACGCATCCTACGATGACCGCCACGCAGACAATCCCCACTAATTTGATTTTGTTCTCCAGGTTTTTTATGACCATAATCCTAACCGTTATAATCGTTACTCATTTGTGTATCTTTTATCTCATCAACGAGTGCATAGCCCCGGTAGCCGACATTTTCGCCTGTTGCGCCACGCCCTCACCGAAGTTTCTCGTGCTGAATGCCGTGTCACCTTCCGGTATCATCCATGCCGCAAGGTCTGGTACGAGGTTCAGGCATTTCAACGCCACGATGCTGGCCGCCATCAGGTAGCCTGCCGAGAAGAATGAGTTCTGCAAATATGCAGCCATCGTCTGTTCGCTGGCGGTTATCGCCGTCAGGTTCTCTACCTGGATGCACAATACGATGTCAAACAGAAGCAGCACATAAAAGCCCACGAAGTATAACATTGCGCCATAGAAATGCACCGTCAGATACCTTGTCATCCATTTGGCCCAGGCACCTTCCCATTTGGGCAACAGCGAGAATGCCCACTGTATCGGTCCGAATATCGTCAGCATACCCAGCAGGATTTGCTGACAGTATATGGTCACCC
This sequence comes from Leyella lascolaii, assembly GCF_900079775.1. Classification (GTDB taxonomy): domain Bacteria; phylum Bacteroidota; class Bacteroidia; order Bacteroidales; family Bacteroidaceae; genus Prevotella; species Prevotella lascolaii. The sequence goes on from NZ_LT556036.1 coordinate 376,590, forward strand.
ACCAACCGATTCGGTACACAATCAAGGCGATTACCATCACGATTTTATCCAAGCAGACGGTCGCCCCGCTTACCAAAGAGGTGAACCACAACCGGCTGGCATCTTTCTCCATTTCCGTCACTTCGTCCACACCGGTCTGTTCCATCGTCGATTCCACCAATGCCGGATCCATTGTGCCGGAACGGGCAATGTCGGCTTGTGCCTGCAGGCTGGTGTACATGGTATCACGCACGTAAATGAGTTGCTGCACTTCCTCGAATTTGTCCGTTATCTGTAAGGCTTCCGCTTGATAGAGGTCGTGGGTGTACGAACCGATGGCATTGGGAATGTAGGAGAGGAAGTCCAACACGCACCAACTGCTCCCACTATTGGTAATGCCCGTATCGGCAGGTGGATACCACCACGACATGATGACTGCCACCGCCAACGGTTTGAACAGTTTCATCACGTCCAACGGTTCTTTCTTCACCATCATCTTGTAAGCCATGCCCGCTGCCATGATGATGGCGAACAAGGCGGCCAATGCCATGCACATTTGGAGAATCCACCAATTATCCCAAGCGGGTCTAACCATCGGAAATGAAAGGATAGTAAGGTGATGTAATATCACTGATTTACAGTCTATTAGGAATGAAAGCCGATTTTGGATTGGTTCGTTATTCTTTCCTAAATTAGCGGATTGTTTACCCACTTTTGTCTCGTTTTTGTCCCTCGTTGTATTATCTTTGCATCGCAAGCTAAATGCTTGATAATCAGTGATAAAAGAATATATTAACATCAGAAAAGAAAGGAAATAAAATGGGACGAAAGAAGAAAGAAATCCGTTTGAAGGAGCCTGTGCGCATCCGAGAGAAGAAGATAGCAGGTGGCAACATCAGCCTCTATCTTGACATTTACCAGAAGGGATTGAGAAAGAAAGAGACTTTGAAACTCTATCTTGTGCCAGAAATCAACGCTGCAACCAAGTTGCAAAACGCCAATACGAGAAAGTTGGCAGAGCAAATCAAGGCGCAGCGCATTCTTGACATCCAGAGAGAGGGTCTTGTGGATTGGGACAAGGTGAAGAAGTCACGCATGACACTTACCAAGTGGATGGATGACTTTGTGAAGTACAATGCCGAGTTGTCTGAATCTTCCATGAAGACCAAGCGCAACACTCATGCTCGCATTGACCAATACCTACTATATATAGGCAAGCCAGAGTTTCTGTTGAAAGACGTGGACAAGGAGTTTTGCAAAGGCTTCATTACTTTTTTGAAGACTTGCACCTACAATGATGGAAAGAAACAACTCAGCACCACCACTTGCCGTATGTTCGTCAACTATTTCGGCTCGTCATTGGCAAAGGCTGTAAGAGACGGACTGATTGAGCAAAATCCATTCTTGCTGTTGGAGGCAAAGGAGAAGCCACAGAAGCGAGTGGCTGAGCGTGAGTTTCTGACGATAGAGGAAATAAAGAAGGTGATGAACACACCATGCCGTTATGAACTGGTGAAGAAAGCCTTTCTATTCTCCTGTTTCACCGGTCTGCGATATAGCGACATGAAAGCCTTGAACTGGAGTGAAATCCACAAGGCTGCTGACGGCAAGACAGAATACATTGACCATATCCAAGTCAAGACCAAGGATAGAGTAACCATCCCCTTGTCGGAAGAAACAAAGAAGTGGATGCCTAAAAGAGAAGAAGGCATAGACAACATCTTCCACAACTTGACAATCACATCTACAACTGTAGAAGTGGTTCTGAAAGAATGGATGGAGGCAGCAGGAATAACCAAGCATATAACCTACCATTGCTCACGACATACGGCGGCTACGATGCTCCTGACTCTTGGTGCAAGTATCTATGTAGTAAGTAAGATACTCGGACACAAGAGCATCAAGATGACGGAGATTTACGCCAAGATTGTTGACAAGAAGAAGTTGGAAACCGTGAACCTCGTGAACGGAATGTTTGACCAAATACCAGTAATACAATGAAGATAGAAATCAAGGAACGTAAGCTGACGGAAGGCAAAAGAGCCTTATATCTGGAATACTACGAGACTGGCTTCCGCAAGAGAGAAAACTTGCACCTCTATCTCTTGCCCGATGATGCCGTTGGTGCTGCAAAGCACAATCGGCTTACATACAACAAGGCTATGGAGATGCGAGCAGAGCGCATCCTCACCCCTCCTGTATTGGAGAAAGAGAATGCCAAAAGCGAAGAACAAGGCAACGGCTTGACTTGGCTACAATGGTGCGATGACTATATCAAATGGTCTGTTGATTGTGGCAACTGCAAGAAGATGATAGGTCATAAGAATGTTGTCCGCAAGCGTATCGCCACTTATCTGCGAAGAGTAGACAAGAAAGACATCCTGCTGAAAGATGTCAGTAAAGATGAAATTTGCGGTCTTTTTGATTATATGCGCAACAAGTATCGCAACAAACGCCAAATCAAGACCAACGGAGGACGGTTGGCTGATTACTCATTACTGTTGTTTGAGGAAACTATCAAAGCGATATTTAACAAGGCTATGCGTGAAGGACTTGTAAAATTCAATCCTGTACACAGTCTAAACAAGTTGGAACGCTTCCATGCTCCTGACAAACATAGAGAGTATCTTACGCCAGAAGAACTCACACGTTTCCTGGCGGTGGAAGCTGAATGTGAGAATGAACGAACCGTACAACTGGCATTTGGCTTATCATCCATGACTGCCCTTCGCCTTGGCGATATGCAGCATCTAAGGTGGTGTGATATTAAAATGATAGATGGCGTGCCGACAATCAGCATCATACAGCGAAAGACAAAGCGTCCTGCCATTATTCCGCTCAATGAAATGGCGCAATCGTTGTTGCCACCTCGGACGGATGACAATCCGGAAAGTCTTGTGTTTCACCTTGTCAAGAAGTCAGACAACGTATCGAAATACGTAAGAAGACTTAAAGAAAAGGCTGGCATAGAAAAGGATTTGACCTACCATTGCTCACGGTATACGACAGCATCGTTGGCTATCTCTGCAGGAGCAGATATATCAGCAGTGAAGGATGTTTTGGGACATGGAAGCATAACTTCAACCGAAGTTTATGCAAAAGTGGCTCTTGAAAAGAAGATAGAGGCGGTCAATCTGTTTAATGGCGTGTTTGATTGAGACATACAGCAGGGAGCGAACAATGGGGAAGTCTTACTTCTTCCCTTTTGTTGGTAAATTACCGTCAGGCTGTATTCAAAAAATGCTTGTGTTCAAATAAATCTGCAAGACTTATCTGGACACAGGCTTTTTCATGTTCAATTTAATCTTTGATATAGATGACAACAGGAGTAATATACGCTCGTGTCTCCAGTCTTGATGACAGACAGAGTACGGAAAGACAGGTCAAGGACTTGTCGGAGTATGCAAAATATAAGGGTATCGAAGTCTGCAAGGTCTTTGAGGAACACATCTCTGGCGCAAAGAAAAATGATGAGCGTCCAGTGTTGTGTGAGGCAATGGAATACTGCAAGGCAAACCGCATTGGAATCCTACTTGTCAGCGAGCTGTCAAGATTGGGTCGCAATGCGTTTGAGGTGCTTGCCTCTGTCAAGGAACTCATAGACTGTGGCATTAACCTCTACATACAAAAGGAACAACTTACATTATTGGACGAAGAAGGACATCCGTCCCTCTTTGCCCCGATAATGATAGCCACGCTTTCGACCTGTGCGCAATTGGAACGTGATAATATCTCATTCCGATTGCAGTCAGGACGGAAGCAGTATATAGAGAAAGGTGGGAAACTCGGACGCAAGGTAGGCTCTGTAAAAACGGTAGAACAGATGAAAGCCGAATATAGGGAAGTAATAAGTCTGCTCCGCAAGGGGTATTCCATTCGGGATGTGGCAAAGTTGAGTGGTAAAGGGGTAAGTACCGTACAACGAGTGAAGCGATTATTAAAAGTACAATCAACGCAATAATACTATTGATTTTACGTTCTTTTCAAAGAATGGGGTTGTGCAATAGTGGCTTAAAGGCTAAAAGCACTACCTTTGCATACAATAATAAAAAATAACGCAATGAAATGATCAAAATATTTAAAGACAATGAAAAGAATTATCGATAGTANAAATGTTGCCAAGGTAACTATGAAGGAGATGGGAATGGAATATTCTATGTCTTCATTCAAGTCACTGATGACCAACATTTATCTGGTGAAACGAATTTTTAAAGCAAGTGGGTACACCCCGAACCGAACTTTAATTAGCAAGATTTTCAAAGATCTCTCGTGCTTACAGCGTATAGCTGCTTAGCACATTATTGAATTATTAACGAACTATTGAAAAAGAAATTCTGTATCTTTGTCGCAATAAAAATAAAAAGAAGTATGAAAAAGATAGTTTTTATTCTACTCATTTTTTGTAGTTTTCTTGTAGTATGGGGATGCAATAAGAATAAAACGAAATGTGTTCCACAGAAAGAAGCAACTTCTGATTCTTCTATGAGAAGTAATGCCGACACTCTAAGCCTTATGATAGAGCATGAGGTTGACGATGTTGATTATGGCGTGATTATAAAACGTGGCGACAAGACCATTCATCGCTTCGGATACAAATATCCTGAAGATGATGATCTTGTACCAAATGAAGAACGTATTGATAGTTGTCTGTTGACTGACTTGAATTTTGACGGTATAAAAGAAGATGTGCTGTTTTATTTGGGTAGCTTTGGTGCTTCTGGCACTAAACATTTTGATGCATGTGTTTGGAATCCTAATACTGAGCATTATGACAAAATTGAAGAATTCAAAGATATTCCAAACCCCAAAATCAGCGACAAATACAAGTGTATTCTTTCAAGAGTGTATGTTTCTTCCGCAGAGAACGAATATGTAAAATATGTATGCACCAATGGACATCTCATTAAGGTTGCCGAATTGAGACAATATTGGAAAGGGAACATTTATCCAGAGCGAGACAGGGCTGTTTATGAAGAGCATTTTATTAAAGCTAATGTTTGGAAGAGAAACTTGAAACTAAATCAAATTAGCGATTTCTGGAAACCGGTCGTACCGTTTTGATTATATCCAATTGGAGTTGTTGGGGTCATATAAAAATAAAAGGAATTATGGGCAAATATCGCTTTCCATAATTCCTTTCTAATATTTTTTCTTTTTAATGAGTTGTAGATATTACCTTTTTCCCAGACAAATCATATATCTGTTCTTCCTTTTGTGGGTTTATTGTAATGTTATCGACTCCTGTTGTCGGGAAATCATCCGTTTAAGGGGTAAATACCGTACAACGAGTGAAGCGATTACTAAAAGTACAATCAKCGCAATAATACTATTGATTTTACGTTCTTTTCAAAGAAWGGGGTTGTGRYATAGTGGCTTAAAGGCTAAAAGCACTACCTTTGCATACAATAATAAAAAATAACGCAATGAAATGATCAAAATATTTAAAGACAATGAAAAGAATTATCGATAGTATATTAGTAATACTTTCTTTGATGTTGATCTTCGGTTGCAAGGAAAGTAAGGTGGGGCAGGGAAACCCTACCAAAGACAACATGTCTATTGACACCGATAGTGTGATTTCGGGCAAGGTCTTTACCAAGCAAGATATTGCATCGGAAGATACGCTTAACGCTGTTATAAGAACACAATCTCCCAAGTCCAAGGATTTCGATTTTGAAGTATTTATTATGCGAGGGGAGAAAACTGTACAAATTATACCTTTCTCTTATCCAAAGGACGATACTTTTGACCCAAATGGTGGCCGGAAGGATAGCTGTCTGATGGCTGATGTGACGTTTGATGGCAATAAAGATCTGTTGGTATATTTGGGACAATTCGGAAATCAAGGTGTGGAATATTGGGATGCTTATGTCTGGAATGAAGTCAAGCAGAAGTTCTTGTTTGTTCCATCATTCCATGATATTCCCAATCCTACGCTTAACGAAAAAGAAAAGATTATTGAATCTTTCAGCCGTGGTTCTGCCGTTGATTATGAGTTTGGAAAATGGAAGTTCGAGAAAGGAGTGTTTGTACAAAAAGAACTTCTGTCACACCCTCCGAGAGAGAGTGAATAGTGTTATTCTCCGTTCATCACCACTTCATGGCCTCCTTGGGAAGCAACAACTTCGTGCTTTCTCTAAAGGTATGGATTCAAAAAACAGACGCAACAAGTGAATCGAGCAGGAAGAAAACTGCTTCGTTTTCCTCCTACTCGATTGCTCGGCATGAGCTTATCTAATGGGTGCAAGTCCCTAATAAGCCTGGTGTGGGAGGTCGGTAAATGTGAAAATAGGAAGCAACTGCCTTTTATGATTAGTGTTTACCTCCTACTCGATTGAAGCACTCAACAGTTCGTTCATATGCTTTCACGGAGCAGGGAGTGGCTATGCTCTCCACTGTTCTTAGAAGTGAAACCGCAATTCGTGTAAGCATACGAATTATGGATGCATTTGTTGCAATGAGACGTTTCATGGTGACAAATGCAGAAGTTTTCCAACGTCTTTCAACAATGGAGTACCATCAACTGGAAATGCAGCAACATCAGCAAGAAACAGACAAACGCATAGACGAGGTATTTCGCAGATTGGATGAGGGCAATGCAAAGCCGAAACAAGGTGTGTTCTACAATGGTCAAATTTATGATGCCTATACTTTCGTGTCCGACTTGATTAAGAGTGCGAAGAAACGTATTGTCCTTATCGACAACTATGTTGACGAGACTGTACTGACATTGCTCGATAAAAGAGATAATAACGTGTCTGCAATCATCTACACTCAGCAGATAAGTCGTCAGTTCCAACTCGACATAGACCGCCATAATGCTCAATATGCACCGATTGATGTTGAAACATTCCGTTTATCGCATGACCGCTTCCTTTGTATAGACGATGATGTGTATCATATAGGTGCATCCATAAAGGACTTGGGCAAGAAGTGGTTTGGTTTCTCCAAGATGGAGATACTTACACCAGACGAATTGGTGGAAAGGATCAATAGAGAGTAATCAATACGCAATATTTCAAGAATATAAACATTAAAAATTACGATTTATGAAAAGAAATTTAGGTATATTAATAGCAATGATTTTCATAACGGTATTATCAAGTTGTGAAAAAAAGGAGATTCTAGAGCTTAAGACTGTCTGGGGAGAAGCGACTATTAATAATAATTGTTTATTCCAATACACAACAGTTGGCGAAGGTTTATCTCATACATACTGGTTTCTTCCATTAGGTGTTAATAACAACATTTGTATAGTCAAAGAAGGCGTATGTTACTTTCAAATGTTTCTACGAGATTATGAAGAAAAGGATGCTGATAATTTTTGGCTAATCCTGATTGGGTGCTATGCTGATGAGAAATTTCCGATTATTGGCAAGGAATACAAGATAGTTGTCCAGGATCAAGTTAATTTGGGCAATATAGGCATCTCTTTCTATGAGAGTGGAAAACTTAGAGATTTCTATTCTGAGAACTCCGAATTTGTGTCTTACGGCATTGCAGGCTTAAGCATACCACCTTCTCATGAGAAATTTACACCCTTAGCTGGATCGATAAAATTTGTGAAAGGAGACACGAAGTCTGGTGAGTATTCCATTTCATACAGTCTTAAAAGCGAAGATAATTCTGCCAGTGATACATACAGTATTATGGGTAAATTTAATGGTAAACTAAAAGTTATTAAATGAAAATGAAAACAATAAAGCTTTTGCTCATAATGTCGATAGCATTAGTACTCTTGTAAATAGCGCAAGAAACGTGGCTTTGACCTTTGGTCCTGCGTATGTTCCATTTTTCAAAGAGGCTAACGTATCGGATGTTCAAGTTTTCAAAAAGGAGGATTACGGAGATAGCTTTTCAGAAATCCAAAAACAATTTGGAAGAAAGTACTATACAGTGTGTTCTACAATGGTCAAATTTATGATGCCTATACTTTCGTGTATTTTGTATAAAAGTCAGTCGGCATCGCAGAAAGACAGTCCTCAGAAAACCGATTCTTATCCATAATAGCCAATATCTTTTCCATTATAAATGTTATTTTGAGGATTACCTTACGATTTGATATGATTATCACATATAATATCAGCAGGTTTAACACAAAAACCTTATTTTTCGTATTAATTAGTCACGAAATATAATTCTCTTATTGCATTTTTAATGCAAGTATGGTTGTATCTCATTTGAAAAGATTACCTTTGCAGCCGAAAAAAAGTAAAATACAGGAAATTACAATTGATGATTAATGGTTAATTCGTGAGGGAGTGCCAAGATGTAAATCAAACGAAATTATTATTCTTAAAGGTTTCTCTCGCTTTGGCACTCCCTCATATATAATTCTTAAATAATATGAAACATTTATTGCTTATTCTAATGAGCATTATTGGCTTGGGCAGTGTGTCTGCTCAATCACAAAACGTAAAGTGTACTTATGCGGCAACACATGTAATCTCTGATGCTGTAAAGAACATTGAGGATGCACACATTCGTGAAATGGTAATTCAGAAATTCCAGAATGACAAGAAAACGTTCACAATGTTTTATGCTGATGGAAAATATTCTTTCAGCGAAGGCTCCAATGAAGGTGATACTGGCATAAAGGTCGTTGGAGTGACTGGAGATATTTATATCGACATGGCAAAGGATTCTGTGTTTGCACAGAAGTACATTGTTGACAAACTCTTCCTCATAAAGGATAAATACAAACCTTATGAGTGGACTCTCACTAACGAGAAAAAAACAATAAATGGCAAGGAATGCACAAAGGCTACGGCAACGGGTAACATACCTGTTACCGCATGGTTTTGCACGGAGATACCATTGGGTGTAGGTCCGTTGGGATATTTGGGACTGCCAGGAATTGTGATGCAACTTGATACGCCAACTTATTCGTATGTGTTGCAAGAAATGGTCAATCTTAATGAGACTCCAAGTTTTGAGATTCCGACAAAAGGCAAGGTTGTCTCACAGGAAGAATTCAACAAGTTGGAAGCTGAAAAAATTAAATCTCGTGGTGCAGAAGCAGGCAAGGTAAGAATTATTCGTATGTAAATGAAGCATAAACTCCATATTAAAACTATTGGCATACTACTATACTTATTGTGTAGTAGTATGTTTTCATTTGCCCAAGAGCGATTGTCCGGCAAGGTTATTGATGACAATGGAAAGCCAATAGCTATGGCAAATGTCATGCTTTATCCAGACAGCCTTGCCAAACAATCCATCCTGACATATGCCGTGACTGACAACAAGGGCATTTTCCATTTAAGTTCTATATCTGTACATCATGCATGGCTGCATGTGAAAAGCATAGGGTATGAAAGTCTTGTGATGAAATATGATTCATCGCAGTCATCATGCCTGATAACCCTTCATGCAAAATCGCAAGAGTTGGGCGAGGTCGTGGTCAAAGGCAATTACTCTGGCATAAAAACCAGAGGGGATAGTATAATTTTCGATGTTAACCATTTCAAGACTGGTGCGGAGGAGAATGTCTCTGATGTTTTGCGGCGTTTGCCTGGCATGGAAGTGAGCGAGACCGGAAAGGTGAAATATGAGGGGAAGGCCATTGACAAAATCCTTGTCAATGGCAATGACGTGATGTCTACAGGTAGCGGAATGATGCTCAACGGCTTGCCTGCCGATGTGGTGAGCGGAGCCGAAATTCTGCGCAATTGGAATGACGGGACTCTCGCCAATTCTTTAAGAAACAGTGATCAAAGAACAGCCTTGAACATCAAGACATCAGAATCGTTGCGCTTCACCTCGAAGTTAGATGCAGGTGGAGGCATATTGAACAAGTATCAAGGCAAGTTAACTTCCTTGCTCATCGGTAAGAAAGGTTCGTTTTCCGCTGCTTTGTCATCAAACAACTTGGGCAAGGAAATTCTTTCCTTGGAAGATTACATAGGTAGCATCATGAATTTCGGCGGACTTTCATCAGGTGGCGTGAGCCAGATGCAAATTTCCGGGGAAGAGAGTGCCATGCTGACACCTCCTTCCAATGTGTATCGCAACGCAAACTCTGCCCTTATTCTAAATGGTGCGTATGCACCTTCCAACAAATTAGACATCAAGATAGGAATCTTGCTAAACAAGGCGAAAATGAATGCCTTTGACAGAAACAACAGTTTCTATTTCGCCTCTTCGCTTGAGACAGAGTACAACGATTCCACAGAGAAAGACAATGAGACAGGCTCCGCCAATGTGAGGATAAAGTGGCAACCGACAAACAAACTGGAGATACTTTCTTCTACGTTTGCTAAACTGTCCGACTATTCGGAAACTCAGCAAATGACATATTGGGGCAACAATAGCATGGATTTGGAAGAAAGCAAGAAACTGAACGAGAAAGATTTAAGACAATCCGTACAAGTCACTGGCAATTTCGGAAAAACAGCTCTATATGCTTTGATGACCTTTGGACGCAAGTCGCAAGAAGAGAAATTAAATGTTCTTAATGACAGTCTTCTGTTGCCTACTTACTATGTGCAGGAGGCTGGACTGTATGGCATTCGTTCATATTTTTCAACAGAGAACTATTTATATGCTTTAGAAGCAGGTGGAAAACGGTCTTTGCCAGAAGGTTATAGTATGGCTTTTGCTTTTCGCCATGACTACAACAAGGACAAATTGTATGCGGAGGATTATTCTTTGGATGACAATAGTACAGAGGGCATATATAAGAAATTAAGCGGTTCACTCATCTTTGAAAAGACTACAGGACTGCTGAGATTCAAAATCAATGCTTCTTTAACAGGAAATAAATATAAACGTTCAACTGAGAGCGCAAGCAGTTCCGTCAGGTTCAACTATAATTCATTGCTTCGACTAGTGTTCAGTCCCAAGAGCGAACTTATCTTAACTGGTAGCAGGGAGACTTCGCAGATAGAACTTAGTAAAATAGCAGACTTTCCTGTACATATAGCATACGACAGGATACAGATGCCATCTTCCATTCATTCACCATTTGTCAGCAAGGATTCATATTCCATACACTATCGTCTTATCAATAATTATAGCAATCTGTTGCTGTTTGTTTCGGGCATGTATTCCAAAACAAAGGGAGACGGATTGGCTGATGCCACACAAAATGGAATCACAAGAAAACGGACTTATATGGATGGGGGCAATGAAGAATGGATGTCTTTGCATGGTGTTGTAACCAAGGGCTTAGGACACTGGCCGGTAGATGCAAACGTGAAAGTGGCGTGGACCAATAGCTGTGTGGCAAGTTCATTAAATGGTATGAGGTTCAACACAAAGGTGAATGTGCCAAAGGGAGAAATCTACTTTACGACAAGGTTCAAATCAATATTCAATTTTGACATTGGTGGCTTGTACAAGAAAAGTATGTACACAAGTTACGCTGGTAAAGAACAAGACAATGAGCAGTACGAGGCGCATTTGTACACATATTTTAAATATGATCATTTCAAAGGATCTATAAGATATGCCATCAGCAAGACCAATGGAAGTGGCTTGGAGCGAGTATCCAACAATGTTGGCTTTCAACTTTCTTACAGTATGAAAAGACTCCAGCTCACTTTATCGGGTGACGAGCTTTTGCATTTGCACAAGAACAACTGGTTGAATATCAGCAGTTCTTCATATTCTACTACGACATCATATTATATGAGAATGCCTGGGTACTTGCTTTTTTCATGTGGATTGCGAATTGATTAAAGCTCTACATTACCTTTATAAAAGCCAGCCGTCGTCGCAGAAAGACAGTCCTCGTACCTCAGACTAACTTCCTCCGACTATGGCACGGCTGACTTTTATTTGTGGGTAGACAACCACATGAGACCTATTGTTTATATCTATATTATCCCATATTATCTGGCTACTTGTCTATGTAAGATGCAACAAAATAGACAATAGAAATGACCGTATAAAGAAAACACGGCAAGAATATCCAAAGAAATGCCTTAACCCAACCATTTGACAGCCAAACACCTTCATTTCTTGACATCATATTAGACATATCATAGAAATGGCGAATGAGAATGTCCTTGTTTTCCTTTCGATGGTCTTCAAGAAGTTGGGACTCATCGCCAATGAGTTTCTTTCTGTCATCTGTCAGTTTCTCTATGTCGGCATCATCAACCTTAGCCTTGAATTTTATATCTCTCACTTTGGCAATAAAGCTATCAATGGCTTTTGTAACCGCCTCTGCTTTGTCGGTGGCTTTATACAAATTGTCCTTTGCTTCCTGCAAAGAAGTAGTTGCCGTTTCAAGACTTGATTTTGCAGAAGTCAAGCTATTGCCAGCATCCTTGTAGGCTTGAAGCTGTTGGTCAAACTTGTCCGAAGCCTTGTCCGTTTCAATGTTCTTGTCAATCGTATTCTCGAAAGAACCGAAATCCATATCCGAGATTTTACTTTTACCTATCGGCATAGTATCAATGTTGTTGGTTGAACATTCGGTTATCTGCCATATCCTTGCTTCTTGCGAGGTCTGCACAGGCGATTAGCCATTATAGCACAACGATACGCCCAAGAAAGTTCATCCTCGTCCTTGTCACGTCCCCAACCTGAGGTAGCACCACCTCCGCCACCGCCAGACTGGGCGGCAATGGTTGTGGCAGCATCAATATATTCAGCAAAGAGAAGAATGGCGGTCTTCTGCACGTCGCCAATCTTGGCAAACACATTGTCGGCATCCAAAGCTATATTCTTGTCGATGACATCCAGACAATCCAGAGGAATATCAACAGGGTAATGATGAAACTCGTCCGTATAGAAGTCGAAGTGACGTATCTTTGGAGAGTTGTCCGCAGTAGGCATGGGTTTGGGCACAGTCATAATCTTAGGCTGTTGGGTATTCTTTGTTGGAGTTGAAACTGGTTCCTCCAATTCTTGATGATGCAGCTTTGCCCAAGTACCTTCAATCTTTGAGGGCATCAGACAACGACCTTTGCCAAGTTCCGAGGACTTATAAATGGAGTTGCCTCGCTTGATGGCATATCCACGCACTTGTCCTTTATTGTCAGATTGCAGTTTGACATCATATCCCATTTGCGTGAGGCATTTTGTGTATAGTCCCCAATCAAAGTACGGCATCTTAGCCAAAACGGAAAGACAATCATTGGTTATCGCTTCCTTATTTTGGCGGCTCACCTCTTGTGCATCTTTCCAACCACGCTGTTGCCCAACCTTGGCGGCAGCAGCCATCGCTCTCTCGTAGATATAATGGGCATCATTCACGTTGCCCCTCATGTCTATGCGGTTCGCATCAATGTGAAGGTGCATAATACCACTCTTGCTGTCACGATGAAGTGCAACTACATATTGGCTGTCTTTGAGGTTGGTTGCCTTTGCACTCTTGCGCTTCGACTTGGCTGAAAGGTCAACCGCATCAAACTCACGGATAAAGTCATCCGCCAACCTCTGCCAGTCCTCTATCGTCCAACCTTGCGTTTCCTCTGAGGTAGGGGAAACTTCAACGCGTATCATGTTCCGTTTGAGCGGATGATAACGGTTCAACTTGTCTTCAAACTTCTTCTGCAAGGCAAGCATTCTCGCCCACATTGCCGTTGGGGAAATATCATCGGGCAAGAGATTTGTCTTAACAATCTCTGCCTTGTCCTTATCCACTGAGTAACGTATGGCATTTGCGCCATGACTTATTACCTTTGCTTTTGCTATCATATATGTCGTATGTTCTATTGTGTTAAGTATTTCTCTATCTCAATCATGCGGTTCAATATTACCTCTGCACTTGTTCTCCATCGTTTCATAAATATTTCGCTACGGAGAATGTTCTCACGTTCCGTTAGCGGACGTCCTTTGAGAAAGCCGAACAATTTCTGTATATCGCCCCTGGCATCCGAAAGGCTGTTCAAAGCCTCCATTTCTTTGTCAGTCAAGCGTTGTTTGGGATATTTGCCCTCCAACCGCTTGCGTGCGTATGCGCTTGTGGTCAGTCCGCAAAGGGCTGCATATTCCGCTATCTCCTTATGAAGCTGTGGCGTAAGCCTTACTATCAGGCGGCTTGTGTATTTCGGTGCCTCCTTTTCTATATTTTTCTTATTCATACCAAGTATGCTTCTATAAAAGTGTGCAACCCAATGCGAGCTTGCGAGCGTTCAAGAAGTCCATTGGCATACGGACAAACGAAGTGCGTTTGTATGACATTGGTATTTCTTGCATAGCACCGCTATCAGAGTTTACGCACAAGCACGCTACGCACTGCGGTTGCACTTGTTCACAGACTTGTTGTATAACGGTTCTCAAATTACCCAAGCAACAGCAACTGTGAGGCATCCTCCGCTTCCATCTGTTCTTTGAAGAATTGCCTTCTGGCTTCTGCCTCCAGTTCCATGTCAGAGACGCTTGGCGGTGGAACATCTTCCTCCTCGCCATTATCGCCATTTCCTGATGTTAGGGAAGAAAAGGAACTGTTGGCAAGTTGTGTTGGAGAAGTACCGCCATTTTTGATTGGTGGATCCTCCTTGTTAGGGAATGCGGTTGTGGAAGTCATAATATTAGACTTGCCGGAATAGTCTCTTTGGTTGATGGGAACATAGTGAGGATTGACATATTTCTTGCCGTCAACAATCCATGCAGAAATGCAGAGCAATGTGTGAACACTTCCTCGTCTTGTCTGTACAGAAGAAAGGATGCCCAATTTGTTCATGTGGTCAAGCATCTTGGAGACGGTTTTTCGGTCACACTTCCATAGTTTGGATAGAGCCACCTCTGACATGTTCACCTCCCATAATGCGGTTGTGGATTCCCCAACCTCATTTGAGGTTTCAATCTGTCGTGTCACAATCTGAATGAGTTGATAAAGGCATGAAAGGCGATTGATGCCAGCCGTGCCACCCATCAGATAGTTTACTTGTTCATTACTCAGGATAATGCTGTTGAAAATATTACTGTTCATCGTTGTTTTCTTTTTGTTGTGTAAATCTGTTCATGCTGTTATGCGGAAAACTCTCTGCCGTGAAAAGAGAAACTATCGCCTCATGCCGAAGCCTCTCTCTGGCATATAATACTCCTTATCGTATGCGATATGGTCAAGCACACGTTGCAGTCGGTCAAGTTGGGGACTGTCAAGCACTTGTATGGCATTGATGGTAATTTTCTGTGATGCAATTCTTCGATGCTCACAGTTTCTTTCAGACATGGTTCCGTCACCGTCAGCATAGACCGAATGAAGATAGGTATTGACTGCTTCCGTCTGTTCCTTGCTTGGGTAAGCAGCAGGAAAGCGGTCGGAAATGTAGTCTATCATATTGCTGACCGCATTAGCCAACAGAGGGTCACGTTTTTGCAGACTGTTTACAAGTTCATCTTTCGTCATAATGCTATGGTCTATTGTTCATTTCATTCAGACGGTTTGCAGCCTCCAGTCTTATCTCCTCCTCCGACATGGCTCTTGCTCCTCGTACCCAGTCAAGCAAGGCTTTCTTCTCAAAGAAGATGAGCTTGCCAGCAGGCTTGAAGTACGGCAACTGGTTAAGATGCGTCATCTTGTAGAGCGTGCTCTTGGCAATGCCGAGGAAGGCGGAAGCCTCTTCAAGGTTCAACACCTCCTTTGTCATATAGCAAAGGTTCTCCAACTTGTTCACTCTCGACTGAAGCTCCACTATCTTGCGCTCATGGTCGAGGTTCATCTTTAATGCGTTCTTTTCTGTCATAAATCTGATATTTTGTTTATTTCGTTATCGATTTCGGCTGCAAAGGTATATTGTTGCCAATGATATTCAAGCAGCCGTTATGGTTTATTAAAAGTACTGATTTTCAATTCTTTGGTTCTATTTTACCATGCTGCAATGTGGTAGATTGGTCGGACACTCACTTGAATTTCAGCATCTTCAAATGTCTATCGTTCAAATATTCACAAAACCAAGTATTGGACAATAAGGGTGGCAAATCTTTGGTTCTATTGCCAGTTCTCGTTTTTGAAAATGTCCAACAGAGTGCAAAACAGAATTTAACACCCAATTTTCGCAAGTCATGCCGTTTGAGGTCAAAACCATTTGCAATAACCACATTTGGGGTACAATGGTAGGAAAATGAGTTGTGAATGAGAGAAATAGGGATTTCCCCTCGTTTTTCAAGGGACAAATTTGTACCTTTGCAAACGAAACAGAGATATTCCACAAGGGATATTTCGGGCAAAGTGTTCTTGACTTTATTTTTCCGTGGTTTTGTCCCGTTTTTGTCCCTCGCTGATTTTTGGTCACGAGACAAGAATCTGCAAGTGGCTGATTTACTGCGATTAAAGTCTTGTTTTGGAGAATTGGTAACGGCAACCACCAGTAACCACCAAAATGGCCCTTGGGTGCCTGTAAACGTGGCATCACAAAGGAACTCGTTGGTCTGGAATATCACATCGTCAATCTCCTCTTCCAAGAGGTGGATGCCGAAATCAGAAAGTATGTCGTCTCCCATGCCCTTATGCTGTTGCTTGATTATCCACTGGGGATTGCTCCCGTTCCATTACCGGCAGTATGCCGTCCGCTTTCAGTTTCTCGTAGATGAACATCCTCCCTTTCTGCGTCCATTGGGTGCGCATCACCGATTTTCCGCTTTCTAATGAGAGGGTGGCACTATGCACATACCCCTTGTCCTTGTAGGCTGCATACAGAATCCATTGCTTGTTGTCCTTGTACTGGATGCCTTTCTCGTGCAGTATGGCATTCATTTTCCGCCCAGACATCCCATAGTCCTGCGCGATTTGCGTGATGTCGAGCAAACCTTTGCATTGCAGCACGAGTTCCACGTAGCTTGTCCGCTTGCCCAATTCCTCTATTTGCTCCTGTTGCTTGCCGATTAACTGTTTCTGCTCCTCATACTTTGCTTCCACTTCCAGGCGGTTTTTCCGCTCCTCCTTAATGGCATTGGCCAGGCCTATCAGGAAGTCTGGTTCAGTGACTACCCGTTGCAAGGCGGCATCGGTCAGATAGCCCCCGTGCTTGCGGATACTCGGCAATACTTCCTCGCATACCCAGTCCTGAAACTTCTCCGCTTCGGGCAATTTGCTGCGCATCACCAAACGGTAAACATCCGCTTCCGAAATGTACTTGGTGGGTTGCATGACAATCGTACCAAGCTGATTCTCATAGGGGGTGTCCAAAACGGACACCCCCTTGCAATGGGTGCGTACCGCTTTGGCCGTTTCCACATAACCTAATGCTTTTGCCACATCATTGGCTCTGAACAGCACTTTCCCATTCTCTGTTTCTACGGTGTTGATGCTCCCGAACTGCGGGTGGTTGAACACCTGAATCGCGTTATCCTTGCTCATTGTCTTATATATATAATATATTGGTTATTGAATCTTTCATATCCCTACCATCAGTTTAATTCCCCATTATCCGCCACCCGGCTTCCCGCCAACGGTTCATGGCAGACATGGCGATCTGCGCCCGACGGTCTTCAATAGTAGCCGAAGCATCCAACAGTTCCGCCACTTTGACCGAGTTGGCCAGCCGCACCAAGTAACGCACCAAGGTTTCATTCTTGCGGATAATGTCCGCATGGATGCGGAGGTACTGTTTCTTGCGCTCCGAATTGGGCATATAGGCTTCCTGCACTGCCTTGACCGCGCATTGGTACATCCGGTAGCAATCCTCCCAAAACTCCCGCTCACGGCTGCTGCCCCCGGCTTCCGTAATCCGCCGTATGTTCCGCTCGAAGTTCTCCAAGGCAGCATTGACCTTTTCGCCCTCGGCCAGCCAGGCCACGTCTAACGCACCGCCGCTTCGGTCGGTCACGTTCAACGCCTCAATCCGGGCACGTTGGGTCATGGCAGAATCCAATGCCTCTGCATCGTCCACTTGGTTGTAAAGGTTGATACCCGCCGCCGTGCGAAAGCCCAATTTGTTCTTTGCCGCCGCGCTCTTTTGGTAGGAATTGTGCAGTAGTTGGTAATAAAATGCCGGTGTCAATCCTCCCGATCCGATTTCGGCCACGGTAATCTGGTTCATCTTGGCATCGTCGTGGCTATAAGTCACGCTTTGGGCAAGTGCCTCAGATGCAAGGCCAAATATCGCCGCACTCATACCTATTATATATACCGCTCGTTTCATCTTAATTCTTTCGTTATTCTATGTTCCTTGTATCTTGTTTCTCTCATTCTGTATCCGTTTAATCTGTTCCTTGTCATCGATTATACGGGTTCAATCCTGAATCCCGCCACCTTCGGAAAGCTTCGTTCGCTATTTGTGATTTGTCCTTGGCTATGTAGATGCTTTCCTTCCAGTAGCCCATGCGCAGCTGGATGTACCGCCAAGTTTCAAAATAGGCTTTGTTCAAGTGCCGCTCGATGTTGTCCAGTCCTTGGTTGATGCTTTCCAGTACCAACAGCAAGTCCGAGGTGGAACAGGCCACTGCCCCGGTGGCATACAGCACAAGGTCGCTCATCGAACGGTAGAGTTGCTTACCGTCCTCTGCAATCCTCTGCACACACCGCAAGCTGATGCCGATAATCAGTGTATCCATCAGTTCCATCCTGTTCCGTTCCACCACTTTCGTATAGTAATCGTCCAGCAAATCTTTGTAGTCGCCGACTCGGTCGCTCACGCTGTTGTAGGTGGAATACACGTTCAACGAGGTGCGCAGCGACTGGTAGAGGATGTCAATGACATCAAAAGCCTTTGTGTACTTGTCCAAATCCACGTTCAGTTCCTTGAAGTCCACCGCCGCTTCGCTGCTGTATTCGTGCAGGAGTTGGTTGCTCAGTTCCAGTGTCGAACGGGCCAGCAACAGGCTTCGCTGCTGCTTGTGGTCGTTGATGTAGGCTTCCACCGAAACGATGTCGAAGTTCCATTGCGCCGACACTTTCAGTGGAAACGCCACGACCATGATTACAATAGCCATGTAGCGGATATGTCTCTCGGTCTTGTTCATTCCCTTTCCTCCCTTCTTTCATCATCCGTTTCCTCGTATTTCCCGTTGTAATCCACCGAGTGCAGGCTGTTCGCCGCACCCCGCAACCACCTGCGGCGGCATTCCTCCACCAAAGTCAGCCTGCGTCCCCGTTCATCATTGACAAAGGGCGCAATGTCCTTTAGCACATCAATAATGCTGAGCTTGTAATTCATCATCTTCTCCAAGGCAACGAGGTCGGCGAAGATGTTTGTCAGTCGGGCTTCCACCTGACGGGCGATTTCCAGCCGGTCGGATGCCCACAGCAAATGGTAAGTGTCCGTAGTCGTGTCTTCCTCCACCGGTTCCGACTTCACATATTCCGTAGTGATTTCACACGAAGGGTATTGCCGGGCAATCTCCGACAGACGGTCATTGACCAACGTTGCCTTTTCAGGCTCGCTCATGGCCGGATCAAGCTCGATGATGTCCACCACTTCCGTGTCCGAATACTCCGCCGTCAGTTCCCAGCTTATCTGCATGATGGCACGGTGTATCTTGATTCCAAGGAAATACTTGGGCTTGCGGGCGATGGATAGGGTGGCTTTGAAGGTGATGGTGCCGTTGATGTTCGGTGCAGTGGCTTCCCGCAGGTAGCTGTAGCCGTTCCACCAGCCGTCACCCTGCCACGTCAGGCTATAGGCGTTTCTGCATTCCTGCATAAGGGCGGGGATGCGATAATAGTCATCGGTGGGCACGGCATTGTCCGCCGCCGCTTCCTCCTTGGCCTGCGCCAGCTCGTCCTGCTTCTTCCGGACGGTGGTAAGGTCGGATTCCAACCGGTTAATTTCATCCTTATTGCGGTTGTATTGCTGCCGCAAGGATGCCGCTTCTTCCACCGTGGAAGATGCGATTTGCTTCACCAACTCGGCGTTCTCGGCTTCCAAGGCATCTATCTGTGACTGCAAGACCGCCGCTTCCGCGTTGTATTCGTTTTCCAGTTCGTCCAGACCGGACAAGTCCAGTTCGTCATCGCTGGACACGGTAGTCTGCATGGCGCATTCCTTGGAATGGTTGTTCAGGCTGCCGCCGCAGGTGCGGCACTTGTATTGGGTGCTTCCGCTGCCTAATGTCACCCCGTCATGGCAGGTCACACTGACAATCACACTCTCGCAACCTTGCAGCTTGGCTTCGTCCGTGGCCTGGTAATAGTGCTTGGCATCGCTGCCGATGACATAGGTGTATCCTTCCTCATTGTCGTTGAACTCCGACAATCGGGCGTTAAGCCCGGCCTTGAAAGTATTCAAGTCCATCTTGTAGGAATCGAATACTTCTTCATATACTACCTCCTCTTGGTTCCAGCTTCTTGTCACCCGTATGCTATAGGCGTATGCTTTCTGTATTTGCTTACCGCCTTTGGAAATGTTGTAATTGGAACGGTAATAACTGATGCTGTAGGTATAGCCGTCGTTTGACTGGTTCATCTGTTCCACCTGCGCCCTCGACCATCCGGCATACCGTTCCGAGTTGCTCAGTATCTGCTCGGTCTGCGAACTGTTGGGATTGAAATTGGAGTTCGTGGTGTTGAAGCGCGTCCATTCTCCTCCATAGAGGATGCTGTTATCGTCCGTGGGAGGGGTGTAGTCACACAGGGTTTCCGTGCCGGCATCCCTGCGGTAAATGTACCACCGTTGGGTGTAGTATTGCCCAGCCGTCTCTTTCAGGTAGTCGCTTATCCACGAAGTGAGGTTGTAGTTGTCTATTTGGAAGAGGTTGGCAACACCTTCCGGCCCGCCGACCATCGAGAGCAACGTATTGCCCATGGAATGTTCCAGTTGCCCGTACAGGTCGTAAGCATTCCCGGCCACTCGCGCAATGTCGCTTACCTTTCCGTTCAGCAAGTCGTCGAAACTGCTTTCACCCAGAATGGCATCCGTGAAATTGTCTGCCCCGGTATTGGCCAGTCCCACACCTATATTATATAGGTTATCAATGTCCGCTTTCAGGTTTTCCTTGGTGAAGTTATGCTGTATGTTGCCCAAATCGTCAAAGAAGGCTTCCCAGTCGATGCCGCCGCTTTCCGACAGTTTGAACAACGGGGCAAACTGCGGGGCAATCTCCAGGAACACCACGTCCCGGAACGACAACGTGCCGTTGGTCACTACCGATTCAAATTGCATACAGAGGGCCTTTACCTCGGCGCAGACTTTCATCAGGTAACTGCCCCAATACAGGGCTGTTTGCGGGGAATGGAGCATCTGACCAGCCACTGTCCATATCTTCGGCATTATCTTCGCACTTACGAGGTGGTAAATGCGGCGATAATAGTAGTTTTCCGTGCTGTCGCTCCAGATGCCCAGGTCGGTAAGAGCCTTGCGGTCAAGGAACTTCGACAGGAATATGCCCGCCGCCGCCACTTCCGCCGCGCTGTATTTATCGAGTATGTCCTTTACTTGCTCGGTATAATAAGCTTCGGTAGCCGTTTCGGTGACGTAAGCCGCCGCCATTGCCGCCACGGTCTTCTTGTCGTAGTTGACACGCACATACTGTGCTTCCGCCGAAAGGACGGAAACACACACGCACAGCAACAGGACAAGGATTTTTTTCATGGGTTACGGCTTGGCATTTTGCGCATTCATGATGTTGCCTGCGGAATGGGCGGGATTTTCACTCTTCCCGGACTTCGCCTCACGGTCAAAGCAGAGTGAATACTGCCCGGAACACCATTGCTGGTCTGGGGCTTTGTAGGTGATGTAGCCACGTTCCTGCAATTCCTCACTGGCGGCTAACACGCCTTTCACGCTGAATCCCCTTACTTTGCACAGTAGGCTGGCAGGATGCACATAGAACACGTCAGGCTTTTTCTCGTTCTCCCACACATAAATGAGGTAGAAGAACAACACGGTGGCCTCTTTTGAGAAATTGCTGATTTCGTTGGCCTTCCAAAAGTCGTGAACAAATTTTTCTGCTTCCATAACGTCGATGGTTTATTGTTGATTATTGGGTGATTACTGAATAGTTGTCCGACAGTTCCGTTCCAGATGCAGCACTCGACCTGCCTTGTTAACCTCTTGGGCGAACGCCAAGGACTTGTCGATGCCTGAAAGTTGCCAATCCCTGCAATAGGCTTCGATGGCTTCCTGGTGGCTGCATCCCAATTCCCGCTTGTAAAGTTTGAGGGCTTCCTTTTCAGCCCGCTCGGTAGTATAGGTCATGTAGCATTCCCTCGGCTCTTCCACGCCGTACACTTCACTGGCCGTGCCACGACGGATGAACACCTCCCGGAAAAACGAGCGGTCCTCCTTGTTTTCCAAGCGGTTGATGGTGAATATCTTCTTGCACTCCACATCGGTCAGGCCGAGTATCGCCTTAATGCCGTCGAACCGCTCACGGAATTTGCTTTGGTCGAGCAACATCACCACATCAGAGTTGTTGATGATGGCCTCTTTCACGATCTCACTGCCGATGATGTCCTGTATCTCTTGCGTCACTACGCCCACGCTTGCCCAGAACTTTCGGGCGGTCTTGTACATGAACTTGATATACTCTGCCATCAGCGGCGAGGCGATGGCCTTCCATGCTTCTTCAATCACCAGGACTTTGCGGTTCTTTTTCAGGCGCATCTTTTGCAGAAATACGTCCATGATAATCAGCGTCACGATGGGGAAAAGCAACGGGTCATCTTTTATCGCATCGATTTCGAAAACGATGAAAGTTTCATCGAACAGGGTGCCGTCCATTTCCTCGTTCAGCGTCTTGTCGTGGTTGCCACCCCGGTAAAAGTCCTTCATCATGTAGCGGTAGGTGGAGAGGTCGATGCCCACAAGGTTATTCTCGTGGCAGATGTCGGGAATGCGCTGCACGGAGTATTCGTAGAACGTGTTGAACGAGAGGCTCTCCACTTTCAGTTCTTTTCGGCGGAGTTCTATCTCGTCAATCTCCCTTTCGATACGGGCCATCCGTTCCTCTTCCGTTTCCTTGCCGTCACGGGTGTTGGTGCGGTCGTCCACCAGCAGGCTCTTGCGCAAGTCTTCCCGTTGGGGCGGGGTAAAGCCATCAAAACCGTTGAAATAAACGTCATAGTATTCGGTGATTACTTGGTCGATGAGCCTGTCCTCGGTCTTATTGACCGTGCCCTGGGAACCTTTCCATATCAGCAACACGAGATTTTTCAGGAAGCCTGTCTTCTCCACATTCAGTTCTTGGCGGTTGATGCGGAAAGGGTTCATGGTAATCGGCTTCTCCTCCGTATAGCTGATGTACTTGCCGTTCAAGTACTCGCACAAGCCCTCGTAGGAGTTACCCGTATCTACCATCACCACGTCCGTGTTTTGTTCGTGCAGCTGGCGCACCACGCTGTTCATGTGGAAGCCTTTTTGTATTTCCTAACACGCTGAGCCACAGCACTCTCTTAAAAACAACAAATTCAAAACGGTACAAATTTTGAACAGGGGAAATCTATAGTTCAAGGCACTCGGCAAAGAGAAAAAACTATGACAGGGGCAAAAAGCAGTTTTAAGATTATTTATGAAAATATTTTGGGCAATTTTGGCTGGTTGCTATCCAAAGAGCGCATTTTTGATGAAAAGTCCCACTTTCATCAGCCATAAAGAGTGAGACGGTCGAAAAAGAAAAAGAGGGATGAGAGAGCCTTCTTGGTGGCTTCAACATTGGGCGAAAATGGATGTCTTGTACCTCAGTTGTATCTCAGTCGGCATATATTGCTGATAGACAATGCAGGTTAATAATTCGGCGGCAATAGAATAGCGTTTGAAAGACGTATTCATTGTTTAGTAGTTTTCCTGATAAAATGTTAAATTTAGGGTAGTTAGATTAGTTTTTCTTCCAATTGTTTGGTTTTTTGGAATTGAATGCCTACCTTTGCATTGACAAATCCCGCTCGCTTCCCATAAGAACAGCGTACCCAGCGGGACATTTTTTAAATTGTAGGTATATGAAAGTTATAAAGAACAAGACAATAGATTTTGCAACCGCAGTTCAGGCTCCCGTCATTAACGGAAATAGAGCTGCACGGACAGGTTATGTCCGTTTGGTTCGCCTTATCACTGACGAGCCTGTTCCTCAACAAACTTCATATACGGGAAAAATTGAGTTGAGGTAGGAATGGCTGTATATACAAAAGAATACGAATCCCAGCCAGAGGCTATTCTTACAAACGTCATTATCTGTCCAGCCGTAGATTTGTCGGCAAACGTGGCTGTTCCTGTTCATTGCCAAGTTGAAAATGTATTGTGGGACACAGGAGCGACCAATACATTGATTTCACAGGAAGTTGTAAATGCTTTAGGGTTACAACCGAAGAACAAGGCTCTTATTTCGAGTGCAGGAGGTGATGTCGAATCCTGGACTTACCTTGTTCATGTTATCCTTCCAACAGGAACAGCAGAGTTGAATGTTCAGGCTCTGCTTAACGACAATTCAGACTATGATGTGGTGATTGGCATGGATATTATAAATTCATGCGACTTCTGCTATACAAACAAAGACGGCAAAAGTACATTCTCCTTATGTCATCCAGCAAAGGAGAAAATCATTCTGAAATAAACCAGCCATAGGCTTTCTTTCAAGAAAGACATGTGCGACAACAATAATGACAGATGTGACATTCGCATCTGTCTTTTGCTTTTTACGCCAATAAGAGGCCATTTCCTTACACAAAATATACGAGATTTGAGCAAGACTTAGTTAATTATGGTTAAATTTAAGGTTTATACATACTTTTCCATAACAAAATGAGGTTGTATTGAGATTTTCTTTGTACTTTTGCAGCGGACTATTATCGCCATGTTTATAGCCATTGAGGTTAGACGTGTTCTTTCGTGATGGCATACAAGGCAGCCTACGCCGTGCTGAGTATGGCGGAGTCATAATGACAAAGCGGTACAAAGCGGGCATTGGGTGGGAAAGATAGTCCAGACATAATGAAGGCGTTTACTAACGCTCTGTTTAAGACAGTCTGTAATCTAGCAAATTAACAGTTATCATAGTCTTGAGCAAAGCCAACGGTAGATGTCCCGGGTGTGATAATATCGCTCCTGCGGAGACCTGTAAGCACGGATTGTACCTTTTCGGGCACAACAATTGTTTATTATGGTCTCCTAATGGAAATGATTATTCATATCGGCGTGGGCTCTGACGTTGTCTGTTCAACTATGATAGGCAATTGCTAGAGCCTCAGACTGTGGAATAGACAACAGACGTTTCCACGCTCTTTTTATGTCTATATTGCTATTAACGAGCAACGACATATAAGCCGATATGAACGCATTGCTTAATGCGCATACCAAACGAGGTTGCGATTCACCTCCTCACATTGGATTTGCCTCCAATGTCTCCCCCGAAGCCCAAAGCTCACAAACAGGGGTGTCCTCGGAATATGTCCAGCAGGAAGGTTACAACTGGTTTGTTCTTCGTGCTACTTATAACAGGGTAAATGCAGCCGTAGAGAAAGCAAAGAAGAATGATATTAAGACATACGTGCCGATGCACTATGTACTAAAAGTGATTGCTGGGAAGAAGAAGCGAATACAACAGCCTCTTCTTCCCAACTTTCTTTTTATATACGCCACAAGGGAACAATCAGACAGTTTTGTGAAAAAGACAGTTGATGCCCCAATCTCTTTTATAAAATATTATTTGGATAAGACGCTTCCTCCAGAGGCAAACGGTAAAAATCCTCCGCTTATTATACCATACAATGCAATGATAAATTTTATCAAAGCAACAAGTACTGATAGTGAGCATGTACGCATTGTTACAGCGGAACAGTGTCACTATAAAAGTGGAGATAAAGTACGAGTAATAGCTGGTGACTTCAAGGGAGTGGTTGGAAAAGTTGCCAGAATAGCAGGACAACAAAGAATTGTTGTTGAGATCTCGGGATTGTGCCTTGTCGCTACTGCGTATATTCCTACTGATTTTATTGAGATTGTCAAATAATGCCGAAAGGCATATTGTTTAATTTAAATTTTTTATTTTATGAAGAAAAATGGTAAGAATGAAGAACTTCAGTCTCGTCGTGAGTTCTTTAAGAGAGCCGCTAAAGGTGCTCTGCCTATTTTGGCTGGTGCAGCTCTCCTGTCAAGTCCTATCTTGTCAGAAACTGCAAATGCAATGTCATGCGCAGGATGTAACAACCGTTGTATGAACAGTTGCTTCAACACATGTCATGGTACTTGTAGCAGAACTTGCTCCGGTACAAACAACAGAAACTAATCCTTCCCTCCACGGAGGTTATAGAATTCGACAATCTCTTTCTCGGAAGACTCGTAGTCATTTGTAAGGATGCAGCGGTAGGTGTATTCTCCTTCCCACAGGTCGAGTTCGCCGTCTATCCGCTTCTGTCTTTGAATCACAAGACGGTATGCCTTCCCTTTCCATTTCTCGATGAGAATGGAGGCCAGCTCAAACTCAATACCGCCCAATTTCACTTTCTTCCAACCTCTGAGGGCAAAGATGTCATTGTAGAGCGAACTGCATCGGTTGGCACGGATATAGAAGGTCTTGCAGTGTTTAGCAATCTCTTCCACTATCTCTTCAGAACACGAGCCGCAATCAGCTCTGAAACGGTTGATAATAAGCTTGTTCTGTTCAAACCTTTCAAAGAACCTCTTCAGCGTGTCCTTCTGGTGGAAACGGACATTTGTGTTGCCGTCGCTGTTCTCAATGCCGACAATCAAGTCGCCAATAACTGCCACGCCAGGGCGATAACCAAGGAACTTCTTGTATGTAGGCTTCGCATCATACTTCTCAGCCTCTATGAACTGGTGGTCGAAGTCAACGTCATACCCCTCGCCCTCTTTCAGCTGCCCTGTGGACAATAGGCAATTGAGGAGCAGTGTATTCAGCTTGTCTGCCGTGTTGAAGTCGTAGGTCTTGCCAGTGTCGGATGTGTAGGAAATGTTATCCTGGGTCAGTTCCTTTATGGCTCTGAGAATCGTGTCGGCACTGCATGTGCGAAGTGTCGGATGAAGCGAGAGGTGATACATCAGATGAGTGGTGACATCCTCGATGCATGAGCCGCCACAGAAATAAACGCTCATAAGCGAACGGATGATTTCGCTGTATTGATAACCATACAGCCTGCATCTCATACCGAGGGTTGAGTCGATTACAGATGAGAGCTTGGAATCAAATTGCTCCATTATTGGAAAAATACCTCCAAAAGGAGAGAGTTTCTCAGATTTTATTGCTACCCTTGCCATGTCTGTCGGGTTTGATACATATTTTGATTTGCAACACTAAGATAGGTGAAAAATCTGACATGGCAAAATCCTGAGCAACTTTTTGTTGCTCAGGTACTTATAAATAAAGTTAAATCAAAGTGTTGCGGAATTAAGGTAATGACAAAAAAGAAATTGCCCGTTCGTTTTACGGGTCAGCACTTTACTATTGATAAAGTGCTAATAAAAGATGCAATAAGACAAGCAAATATAAGTAATCAGGATACGGTTTTAGATATTGGGGCAGGCAAGGGGTTTCTTACTGTTCATTTATTAAAAATCGCCAACAATGTTGTTGCTATTGAAAACGACACAGCTTTGGTTGAACATTTACGAAAATTATTTTCTGATGCCCGAAATGTTCAAGTTGTCGGTTGTGATTTTAGGAATTTTGCAGTTCCGAAATTTCCTTTCAAAGTGGTGTCAAATATTCCTTATGGCATTACTTCCGATATTTTCAAAATCCTGATGTTTGAGAGTCTTGGAAATTTTCTGGGAGGTTCCATTGTCCTTCAATTAGAACCTACACAAAAGTTATTTTCGAGGAAGCTTTACAATCCATATACCGTTTTCTATCATACTTTTTTTGATTTGAAACTTGTCTATGAGGTAGGTCCTGAAAGTTTCTTGCCACCGCCAACTGTCAAATCAGCCCTGTTAAACATTAAAAGAAAACACTTATTTTTTGATTTTAAGTTTAAAGCCAAATACTTAGCATTTATTTCCTGTCTGTTAGAGAAACCTGATTTATCTGTAAAAACAGCTTTAAAGTCGATTTTCAGGAAAAGTCAGGTCAGGTCAATTTCGGAAAAATTCGGTTTAAACCTTAATGCTCAAATTGTTTGTTTGTCTCCAAGTCAATGGTTAAACTGTTTTTTGGAAATGCTGGAAGTTGTCCCTGAAAAATTTCATCCTTCGTAGTTCAAAGTCGGGTGGTTGTCAAGATGATTTTTTTGGTTTGGTGTCGTCTTTTTTTAAGCTGCCGCATAACGGCTGGCAAATTGGCGATGGAGCCGACTTTTAGCACAAATGTTGAATAGAATTACTAATCTTCAACATTGCACAAAAGTTCAATAGAAGTACTTCACCGGCTCTATTGCCAATTTGTTTGTTATGTGCCGTTTTATTCCATTTTATACATTTAACAATTGCTGAAACGTAAAGTCGGGTTTAAACATTTCAATTTCGTTTTGAGTTGATTCTTCTTGTGCTTCTTTGCCATAGATAAACATTTGCTGTTCATAATTTTTAACAGCCTCTTCAATGCTATTAAATTTTCCATCGGCTAGATTATCAGACAATATCAAGGCATCCACCAACCCACTATTTACTCCCTGCCCTGCAAAAGGCGGCATCAAATGTGCGGCATCCCCAATCATTGTTATGGGTAATGGGCGCTTGCTTTTCCAAGGCTTTTCTAAAGGAAATATCCGTGTAGCCAATCCTACAAATGACAACGTCGTATGAATCAATTCTTTGTAGCGTTCGTCCCAATCGGAAAATTCTTTCAGAAGAAAATCAACGACACTATTTCTGTTTTGAAAATCTACCTGCGTTTGGTTTTTCCATTCATCAGGTGTTTTAAAACTTATTCCAAAATGCAATGCACCATTATTATTGGGGTTAGCAAATAATAAATTACCTTGGTGAGATGCCATTAGCCGGTTTCCATTGCATAGCTGAAAAAATCCAGGACAGTTTATCTCTGGTTGATGAATATCGGCTTGTATATTGAAAGTACCTGTTTCTTCAACTTCCGTGTCGGTAACAAATTTTCTTACCTTGGACATCCCGCCATTGGCAAGAATAACCAAATCTGCTGTTTCACTCGGTTTATTCTCAAAAGTTAGTGTCCACTTCTTCTTACCAGGTTCAAGCATAACAAGTTTTCTATCCCAAATAACCGTGTCGTTTTCTAAACTATTCAACAAGATAGCCCTTAAGTCATTTCTGTTTATTTCAGGATTGTCAAATCGATTTTCGGGCTTTACATTTTTTGTGGATAAAATATTGCCTTTTTTATCAGCAATATTTACACCCATTGGTAAGGCTAAGTCATAATAAGTTTGTAACAATCCCGCTTTTTTCATTGCTTCCTGACCTGAACCTTTGTGTAGGTCAAGGGTTCCACCAAAAATTCTTGCCTCTCGGTCGTTGTCTCTTTCGTAAACTGAAACGTCTATGCCGTTTTGCTGTAATAATTTTGCCATAGTCAGTCCAACGGGTCCACCACCAATTATTGCAACGTTCTTATCACTAAGTAAATTCATTTGTTTGTCTGTATCTATTCGCATTGTCATTCAAAAATGGCCCATAACAATGGCTCGGCGAATTGGCGAAGTAGCGAAGCTGTATCGAAGATACAAAAGCGGAGCTATTTAGCCAAGTCGCTTGTTGTAAGCAGTCCGCGAAGCGGCGGCTTACGGCAAGCGACGTAAGTCGCCGAGCCATTGTTAGCAAGGAGCGCAGCGGATTGCTAACAACGGTTTGCAGCTATACGCAGGCAGGGATTTTTACCACTAAGCTACCTACGATGAACTGAACTTTAAATTTACCACTTTCCTGTCTTACGAAGCACGAACCCCCTGCTTGCGTATAGGTGATGTTATGCGGTCGGCTTTCATTTTCTCTTCTTTCTCGTTAATTTGTCAAGCAAAGTTACTAAATTTGCAGTCAAGCAATTTCAATTTTTGAATTATGTATTTCAGCAGACCTTGGACTTCTATCTAAGTGATAGGCAGTCCTGAATAAATTCCAATCAATCTTTTAGGGCAAGACAATCAGTCTATGCTTTGTGTGTGCTGTCATTTTTTTTGATGGCATTGCTTTGTCGTAGTTGCTCTGTCGGGTAATACTGTCTATTCACTTCTCTGTGATTTGAACTCAAGTTGTCAAGTTCTAATGCTTCTATCTCCTGCCATTCATAGAAGCTATTATATGCTATACATCCGATAAGAACGGAGATAAGTATATACCCCAACCGTATTGTCTTATAGAAATTCCTGGATCGTTCCATTATTTTGATGATACTGATTTTTCAAACATGAATAAAAGTTTATCCTTTTCTTCCATACGGGTATTATCAGAATAACCGCCTTTTGTTATTTGATACCCACACGGCTAAGGATTGCTTACCTTGAAGTAGGACACAACTCGCAGAGCGCTTTCCTTAAAACCGTTCTCGGACAAAGAATCACTTGATTGATAAAGCAGGTCTTCACCCGATGCTGAACCATAGTCCAGTGGTTCAACACCTCTACCCCTTACGGCTTTGTCCTTGCTCAGAATGGCTCCGTCGCCCTTGCGGCCGTCAAGAGCATAGACAACCATATCCTTGCCGATGGTTGCCAGTTCCGGTGCAAAGACACCAATGACGGTAGCCTGCGAGAGGTTGCCGTGTTTGAGTTTGGCACTCAGACTACGGAATCCGTCTGCGAGCCAGAGACTCGGATTGAAGTTGAAGAAATGGACCGAACTGTTCGGAAGAGTAAGTTCAGACTTGACGCCACGGCTGTCCAATAGCATCAGCCGTATGGAATCCCCAGAGAAATCCTGCCAACGGTAATAACCTTGCAGGTCTGAGTTCAATGGCGCAGTCTTGAACCACAGTTCGCTTCCGCTGACTCCTCCGGGCGTTTGCGCGAAACTGCCGAGAGCGAAGCCTAACAGTAACAAAGAAGTAAACTTTCTCATGCGCTGTCAATTTGGAGTGTTTGAAAAATATAAAAACGTATGCCTCTGCCGCGCAGGGAGAGACCAGTGAGAGAGAACGGACTGTTACTACGGAGAAGAATTGTGATATAGGCTGCTCCGTAAAGTCCTATTGTCACGTGGCAGGCCAACAGGCTTTACCACCAAAATAATGCTGCAAATATACAAAAATAATCTTAATAAACGGATATAATCTTTAAGAAATTTGCTGGTTTGGTGTTTTTTTCTTATGATTTCGGTCGATTTTGCAGAAATCTTTTACATCTGTTGTATATACTGGAGTTAGTTTGGCAAAAATACACAAATGGTCACGGCTTCAGTTTCTTATGTTAGAATGTGAATCATGGTTTGAAACTGTACACACTCGGAGTACAAACGAAAACAATATATGCTTGTGTCGGAAAGGTATATATGAGCTGATGGTAGAGTCGTCATCAACAACAATGGCCCTGATTTGATAAACTCAGCAGGAATACTTGCTATTCATTTTTTTATGATGGGGTTATGTTTACAAATTTGAGATTTCATGTAAAAAACAGGGGTATCTTATTATGATAAAAACATCAAGATACCCCTATATATAATTAGGCG
>NZ_LT556036.1:408048-566761 GCF_900079775.1 Leyella lascolaii
TTGAGATTTCATGTAAAAAACAGGGGTATCTTATTATGATAAAAACATCAAGATACCCCTATATATAATTAGGCGTCATAACCGACAGACGGAGCGTGCTTGTTTTCCAACTATGCTTTGTTCTGTTTCTATATTCTTTGTTTCGTGTTTTTCAGCAGTATCTTGCTCCTGTGGCGGTGCGGTACAACGACAAAAATCGTTTCTCCTGTACGCTATTATATTATAAAGGTGTAGGAATCTTATTAAAAAATGAGAAATTCTAACTTGCACCTCTTGGCATCGTTCCATTCATCACAATAATCATCGGATACTCGTGTTTTACTTGCTCTGCTTGGCAATCCTTGCGGTTCACAACCTTACTGATAAACCATTGTCTGAACAACAAGGCTTGGTATGTATCCATTTGAAGTGCTATGGCGATAATCACTTCCATATCATAGACATGCGCAGAATATCCATTTTCAAGTTTGATGTATTGAGAATGCCGGAAGTCTTTCAGCACACTTTGTTTCCAAATGCGCTTGATGGTATTCTTCACTGCTGTCCCTGTTACATTCAACAGTTCGGCAATCTCCCAAGCGGTCATCCACACCTCGCCATGATGAGGAGCGTAGATAACCATGCTTTCCTGTATAGTTATCACTTGTCGTTTCATACTATGCCTTTTTTGTGTTCGTATTATCGCTGCAAATATTCCCGAATGTGAATTCCTCAATGTGATTGAGTTGTTGGGACAACTTTTCTACATCCTTGCTCAACTTTTCCTTGGTAATCTTGGCGTACACTTGCGTGGTCTTGATGTCTTTGTGACCAAGCATGGAACTTACTGTTTCTATTGGTACACCATTGGAGAGGCAAACCGAGGTTGCGAACGAGTGCCTTGAGACATGCCAGGAAAGTGGCTTGGTGATACCGCATTTCTTTCCCAATCTTTTGAGCGAACGCAGACAACTTCTATAAGGTGGTACAGGAAAGACTCTGCCATCCTTGCACAATCCACGATATTTCTCCATTATCTGCTTGGGATAGTCAAGCAACTTGATGTCGGCTTCCGTTCCTGTCTTCTGTCGGTGGATAACAATCCACTCGCCATCGTCAAAAAATGTCTTGATGTTCTCTTCCTTCAAGTTGTACAGGTCAATGAATGCGAGACCTGTGAAACAGCAGAATAGATACAAGTCACGCACCAACCCCATATGCTTTCTGGTGATAGGAGTTTCCATCAACAGGTGAATTTCTTCTTTTGTCAGAATCTCCCTTGTTGTTCCCTCGTTCTTGTACTCGTATCGTCTGAAAGGGTCTTTGACGAGCCACTCGTTATCAATCGCCCGAAAAATCATGGCACGGAGATTACGGACAAACACCATTGCGGAATTTATCTTCAGTTGCTTGTCTATTCTAAGGAATGTCTCATAGTTCGTAATAAACGGCAGGGACAATTCTTTCAAGGCAATGTCCTTTACACGATAATGCGACTGCAAAAACTCGCCCACGTAAGCACAACCGATTCTATATTTTGTGAATGTGCTCAAAGATTTCATGCCAGCCTTGTATTGTTTTTCCATTTCATCCCTGCTTTGCTCATAGACTTTCATCAAGGTATGGCAGCGATACTCCAATCCAAGAAAAGCGTTCTTAACCTTGTCGGCAGAGACAAAGTTGTCTCGATCTATTATCTCCTGATAATGCTTGCTGATACTCACACGCATTTTGTCCAGTTTGCGGTTCACCTCCAAGGCTTGCATACTTTTTCCAGTCATGCGTCCGCCCTTGGTGTCCCACAAATTGGGATTCACAGTCATCTTGCAACTGAACTGTGCCTGTGTTCCGTCCACTGTGATACGTCCCATAACTGGAACAGTACCGTCTTTCTTTACTACCTGTCTTTTGAGGTAGAAGATAATTGAAAATGTACTCTTCATAACGTCATTCTTTTTTGCGTTCAAAATTAATACATGAAGAGTCTTTTCTTGCTANCCGTCTTCGTCTGTCCTCGCCACTTTTAACCAAAATGAGGAAAGTAACTGATAACCAGTAAACTTTCCTCATTCTTCTCTCAAACACTTTTTATATGTACTTTCTATGACGGAAAAGGCTGTTTGGGAGTACAGAAAAGGCTCTATGATGGTATGAAAAAGCCTTTATGGGGAAGGTGTATTCCAGCATGAGCATGGTGTGTAGGGCGGAATAACTCTTAAAAAAGACAGATTTTGCGACTTTAGGATGAGCAATACGATGTACTATTCTGCTTTCGAGGAAACTTTCAGAATATGAATACAGTCTGTTGAGTAAATATGTATTCCTAATTTATATCAGTATTGTGGAAAAACCGTGCAGTCCTACGTAATGAATACCTGTTTTTATCTTGTCGGCTCTGTCTATTTCAATGAAATTTTTTGTCAATATTTTTTACTTCAGCTATAGCTATTATGGGCAATTTATTATATGGGTACAAACGTGTCATAACATTGTATATTTGCTCTTGTTTTATTCTGCTTTCTTTTCATGTATTTATGTGATTATGCCTACTGATTGTCGATTGTCGAGTCTTGTTGTAGTCATATATATTTTCACCATAACTGAAAGCTGTCCTTCTTGTGTGTGATTAATGTCGGCATGTATCATTATGCAATCAAGTGTGCACAGCATGGCCTTTATCTATCATTGCCCATATTTGTACGCTCAAGATGATGAACAGATATAAAAAAAGTAGGAGGAAAATAAGTGTTATTTTTCCTCCTACTTCTTATTATTCTTAATAATGATTAGAATTTAGCCATTTTTATAGCATCTATAGCACATTCGTCACCTTTATTTCCAAGCTTCCCT
Source organism: Leyella lascolaii (assembly GCF_900079775.1). Classification (GTDB taxonomy): domain Bacteria; phylum Bacteroidota; class Bacteroidia; order Bacteroidales; family Bacteroidaceae; genus Prevotella; species Prevotella lascolaii. Next base: position 410,878 of record NZ_LT556036.1, read on the forward strand.
CCGCTTCTGTCTTTTGCCTGCTGCAAATCATTGGTTGTCAATAAGCCATATATAATTGGAATTTCACTTGTTGTATTAAGGTGTGCGATTCCGTATGTAACGCCTTGGCAAATGTAATCAAAGTGCGGAGTCTCACCTCTGATGACACATCCTAAAATTATTACCGCATCGTATCCGTGAAGTACCATCTGGTGTGCTCCATATATTAACTCAAAGCTCCCGGGTACTTTTTTTACATGTATATTTTCGGGTAGTGCACCATGTTTCTCCAGTGTAGTTACCGCACCGTCGAGCAACGCATTTGTTATATCACTATTCCATTCTGCTACCACTATGCCGAAACACATGTTGCTGGCATCCGGTATCGATTCCTTATTGTATTTAGAAAGATTATGTAGTGCTGTCGCCATTTATTCAGAAACCCGTTCTATATATTTGTCAATTTCAGAATTTTGAACCACCGGAGAGTTTACATATTTTGTTTTGATGTCCTGATATATTTTCAGTGCATCCGACTTTTTACCCTGGCTTTCAAGCAGTTCTCCGGCTTGGATAAGGAATGTCGGTGAAATGCTCATGTTTGCTTTTGCCTCAGACCGGCTATCAGCCATTTTTGCTGCGTCTTTTAGGTTTTTCACAGCTTTATCAATTTCTCCTATCTGAGCATAGGCGTTTCCTAATGCTGCTACTGCGGCAGGACTGACCATTGCATCATCGGAAGGTGAATATGCTTCCAGATACTTCACTGCATCATTCCATTTGTTAAGATTCGCACAAGAAAGTCCGGCATAAAGATTTGCAAGGTTTGCGGCGTCAGTTCCACTGTAATCACTGATGATTCTGATAAAGCCGGTATATCCCGTGCTGTCTCCATTGAGTGCTTTGTCGAATTGCTCCATGTTGAAGTATTCCTGACCTTTTGCTAATGCCGTACTTGCCTTTTCTTCTCTTGGTCCTGCGTAATAAGCTTTGTAAATCAAGAGACCCGCAATTAAGATTATGATTGCGGACAATACGATAAGAATAGCTTTCTTGTTTTTATTATAGAAAGCTTCTGAATTGCTGAGAGTCTCTTTCATGTCAAGAGCTCCGGATTCTTTTTTGTTTGCCATTCTATTTTATTGTTTTTATTATTTTCTGTTTTTGCAGAATTAGATGTAGTATATGCATAAAAAATGCGACACAAAATTACGTAATTAATCTCATATATTGAAATTTATTTTCTACTTTTTTCTTTTTTATTGATAAAAGACTTATCTTTGCATAAAAGAAGATTTTACATTTCGGATGATATTAAATAAAGTTTCAATTATTAATTTTAAGAACATTAGAGAAGCGACGTTGTTGATGTCACCCAAGATTAATTGTTTCATTGGAAATAACGGTGAGGGTAAGACAAACTTGTTGGATGCGGTGTATTATCTTTCGTTTTGTAGAAGTTCTTTTAATCCGATTGACTCACAGATAATAAAACACGGAGAGGATTTTTTTGTTTTAGAAGGATTTTACTCTGATGATTCCGGGAATGCCATAGATGTATATTGTGGCATGAAGCGTGGAACAAAGAAGCATTTTAAACGAGACAAAAAGGAATATAAAAAGCTCTCACAGCATATAGGATTAATACCTCTTATATTTATATCTCCGAACGACGTTTCGCTCATAGGTGGCGGCAGTGAGGAGCGAAGACGGTTCATGGATGTGGTGATTTCTCAATATGACCGGAATTATATTGAGGCTTTGACGGCATATAACAAAGCTCTCATGCAGCGTAATTCTTTGCTGAAAACGGAAAAACCGGACGAAACGCTTCTTGATATCTGGGAAAACGAGATGGCACATCATGGAAAGATTATCTATGATAAAAGGGAACATTTTATAAAAGAGTTCATTCCTGTTTTCAAATCTGTTTATAATACTATATCAGGGAATAAAGAGAGCGTTTCTTTGAGCTATGTCTCACATGCGCAAAAAGGTGATTTGCTTGACATGATACGTAAGGGGCGCAGCAAGGATTGCATTTTAGGATATTCTTTGCACGGTGTGCACCGTGACGATTTGAATATGATGTTGGGAGATTATCAGATGAAGCGTGAGGGAAGCCAAGGACAGAATAAGACTTTTGTGTTGGCACTTAAATTGTCACAGTTTGATTTTCTGTGCAGGACTGTTTCAAATACGAAACCGCTGCTATTGCTTGATGACATTTTTGATAAATTGGATGCGGATAGGGTAGAGCGGATTATAAGTTTGGTTTCCGGGAACAATTATGGTCAGATATTCATCACAGACACAAATCGTGAGCATCTTGACAGAATACTTGACAGCGGGTCTTTCAATTATAAACTATTTGTGGTTAAGGACGGTGAAATAGAGGAGAATACAGATGTTTAAGCAGGAAGTTATGTCAATTTCAGATCTCGTGAACATTTATTTGAGGAAAGAGGGACTTGAGACACCATTGTTACAAAAACGCCTTGTTGACTCATGGAGTATTGTGGCTGGGCGTACTGTCGAGAGGTATACTGCGGAGAAATATATAAGAAACCAGACTCTTTTTGTAAAGATATTGAATCCTGCTTTGCGGCATGATTTATCTATGATGAGAGAACAGCTTGTGAAAAGACTTAATATGTCTGTCGGAAGCCAGGTGATTGTTGATGTGAGGGTGTATTGATTTTATCATGTCCTTGTTCTATATTACTTCATCTACGGGAACATCATTATTGTCAGCAGGTATGTCTGTGATTTTTTGGAAGTCGAAGCATATGCCTATTTTGTATGCAAGTGGAATCTTTGCTAAAAACCTGTCATAGTATCCCTTGCCACGCCCGAGTCTGTTGTTTTTTTCATCATATGCGATTGCCGGAATGACTGCAACGTCTATACTGTCGAAATCCGTATATTTATGCCCTATGGGTTCCATTATGTTGAATGCTCCTTCACTCATATTATCTTTCCGGCTGAATTTATGCAGTTCCATTTCAAAATTATCAAGAACTACCGGAAGGAATACTTCTTTACCTTCGTTTACAAGCTGTATAATCGCCTCATGTGTGTAAACCTCATCAGGCAAAGAATAATACATTAATATTCTTTTTGCTTTTTTTATCCGAGGGTGACCCAACAGCCTGTCAATAATAGCAAGCGACAATTCCCTTAATTGTTCTTCTGTGAATTGTCGCTTGCGTCTTTTTATCTGTTGTCTGATTTCTTCTTTTCTAAGCATGATATATCTTTATATGACCGTGCTCTCTGAGGTCACGGCTCACATATGCCGTCGTGTTTTTCTTTTTATTTTCCTTTTGTGGCTTCTGTGGGAATGCGGCGTTGTTTTTGAAAACATTTATAGCACTCTCAATTGCCGGATCGTCAAGATTGATATATTCGGTCCATGCCGCCTCATCAAGCATGTTGTAAATGATGCGACTGTTAATGTAACGCTCTAACAGTTTGTGCGACTTCCTGATCATAATATTGCGTCGCTTCAAACCATGTTTTTCAGCGTATACAACAAATTTCTCTACAATATTCTGACTCACCAGATAGTCTGATAATTCGGACATCTCCTTGTAGTTATTCAGCTTTTGCCTGTTATTGTCTGTGTAGTTAAACGCAAACTGCAGGATGAGTCCGCTTATGCTTGCTTCTTTATAATATGAAGTAACACCAAGTGTATCCTCTGCAATGAAAATGTCCGGCGTTATGCCTCCACCTCCATATACGGTTCGGCCTAAACCGGTGTAGTATGCCGGACCGGTGTGTTTGATGCTGTCCTGTGAGAAGAATTCTCCATGCTGGTAACGGGCAATAATATCCTGTTCGTAATTTTTGTCATCACCGGCTGTATACGGTTTCTGGATGCATCGTCCGGACGGAGTGTAATATCTTGCTACAGTAAGCCTTATCATACTTCCATCAGGGAATTCCATAGGCAGCTGTACAAGACCTTTTCCAAAGGAACGCCGTCCTATAATTGTTGCACGGTCGTTGTCCTGCATTGCACCTGCAAAAATTTCAGACGCTGATGCCGAGCCCTCGTTTATCAAGACAACGAGAGGGAGGTTCTGATAGTTGCCACGCCCGTCAGACCTGTATTCCTGTCTTGGCGATTTTCTTCCCTGAGTATAGACAATAAGTTTGTTCTTTGGTAAGAACTCGTTAGCCATCTGCACTGCCGGATTCATATAACCGCCGGTGTTATCCCTCAAATCTATGATAAGACTCTGGAATCCGCTTTGAGACAATTGTGCCAGAGAAATAAGCAATTCAGGATATGTCGTCTCGCCGAAATTCTTTATTCTTATATATCCGGTTTTGTCGTCAAGCATATATGTCGCGCTGATGCTCTTCTGAGGTATTTCTCCACGTGTTACGGTAAAGTATTTTACGTTCTTCTGCTTATATCTGATGACACCAATTTTCACTTTTGTTCCCTTAGGACCTTTCAATCTGTACTGTGCCTCCTGATTGGTAACAATCTTTCCGACGAAAGGTTTGCCGTCAACACTTACAATCTTGTCTCCCGCAATTATTCCGGCTCTTTCAGCGGGACCATTGCTTATGACGTTCTGTACCCTTATCGTATCCTCCCTTATGGTGAATTCTATACCTACACCGGAAAAAGAACCTTTCAGATCATCGTTTGCCGCCTGTACATCTTTTGCACTTATATATACAGAATGCGGGTCAAGTTCTGCAAGAATCTTCGGTATTGCAGCCTCTGCCAGTGAGTCGAGGTTTACTTTATCCACATATTTGTCATCGATAACATGAAGTAGGTTCGTGAGCCGGTTGCTCCCTGAGTTTATTATATTCAACCGATTTCCTGAAAAATGATTTGCATAGAACGTTCCTATGACAATACCAATTACGACGCACAAAGCCATCATAAATGGTATGAAACGATTTGATTTATTAATATTCATTCTCTTCTGGATTTAAATAAATCACTTCAATATTTGCTTTTTTTAATAGATTTATGCCATCCTCCAACCTGTATTTCTCACCATAGACAACCCTTTTTATCCCGGCTTGAATAATCAGTTTTGAGCATTCTATGCATGGTGCGGCTGTTACGTATAGAGTAGCATTGTCACTGTTATTGTTGCTTCTTGCAAGTTTGGTGATGGCGTTTGCCTCGGCATGTAGAACGTAAGGCTTGGTTACATTGTTGTTGTCCTCGCATTGGTTCTCAAATCCGCTGGGTGTTCCGTTGTACCCGTCGCTGATTATCATTTTATTTTTTACCACGAGAGCTCCAACCTTACGTCTTTGGCAATAGCTGTTTTCTGCCCATATTCTTGCCATGCGCAGATACCTGATGTCAAGATTCCTTTGTTTGTCTGTTGATTCCATTGCGTGTCAGTAATGCGTCTATTGTCGGTTTCTGTCCTCTGAATTTTGTATAAAGAATCATTGGGTGTTCTGTACCTCCCTTTGAAAGTATGCAGTCCCTAAATCTTTGAGCGGTATCCTTGTCGAATATTCCATTCTTTTGAAACATACTGAATGCGTCGGCATCAAGTACTTCCGCCCATTTATAACTGTAATATCCCGCAGCATATCCTCCTGACATAATGTGCGAAAACTGTGTTGTCATGCATGTGTTCGGCAATTGCTTCGATATTATGGCTTTTTCCCATGCTTTCTTTTCGAATTGTATTATGTCTTTGTCAAAAACATCTTTTTGAGTGTAATATGCCATGTCTAGTAATCCAAAGCTTACTTGTCTTAAACATCCGTATGCGGCGAGGAAATTACGACTCTTGTGTATACGTTCAATCAACTCATCTGGAATTGGTTCTTTAGTCTCATAATGGAAGGCGAATGTACGTAGGAAGTCTTTCTCAACAGCAAAGTTTTCCATAAATTGTGAAGGCAGTTCCACAAAGTCCCACCATACATTCGTCCCGCTGAGACTTTCAAATCGTGTGTTTGCAAACATTCCGTGCAGTGCGTGTCCGAATTCGTGAAGGAATGTTTCTACTTCTCCAAGTGTAAGCAGTGCCGGTTTATGTTCTGTCGGCTTTGTGAGATTCATCACCAAACTCACGTGCGGTCTTACATTTACGCCTTTTTTGTCTATCCATTGTCCCTGGAATTCTGTCATCCAAGCACCTCCTTGTTTCCCTTTTCTTGGGAAGAAGTCTGCATAAAGCACGGCGAGATAAGTTCCGTCTTTATCGAATACTTCATACGCTTTAACATCCTGATGATATACAGGAATGTCCTTATTCTCTTTGAATGTGATTCCGTATAATCTGGTTGCCAGACCGAACACTCCGCTTATTACTTTTGACAGTTCAAAATACGGACGCAGCATTTCAGAATCCAAATTGTATTTTTCTATCTGGAGTTTGTGGGAATAGAAGCTGAAATCCCATGGCTCCACATTGAAATTATCTCCTTCTTTTTCTTTTGCCAACATGTTTATTTCTTCAATCTCTTTCAGTGCTGTTGGCTTATAAGCCTCTATCAGCTCATCCAGAAGCTTGTATACGTTGGCTGTGCTTTCTGCCATTCTGTGTCTCATGACATAATCTGCAAACGTATCATAGCCAAGTAGCTGTGCTATTTCACGTCTGAGGTTTATGAGACGCTTGCATATTTCCAGATTGTTTTCGTTGTTTTCATGTATACCAAGAGTGTTTTTCTCCATATACATTTTCTTCCTCAGTTCTCTTTTGGTAGAGTATGTCATGAATGGGGAATAACTGGGTGCGTCAAGTGTAAACACCCATCCTGTCTTTCCTTGTTCCTTTGCAGTCTGAGCAGCCGCGTTTATGGCAGTTTCTGGAAGTCCGTCTAGCTGTTTCTCATCTGTTATGTCAAGAGTATAAGCTTTGTTCTCTTTCAGTAGGTTTTGTGAAAACTGGAGGGACAGCATACTTGCTTCTTCTGTAAGCTTTCTGAGCTTTTCTTTTCCATCTTCGTCTAATAAAGCTCCACTGCTGACAAAACCGTCATAACAGTTGTTCAATAACATCTGTTCTTCCGGTGACAGTTCACGGTGATGCTCATAAACATATTTGATGCGTTCAAAAAGTTTCTTATTCAGTTTTACGTCATTGGCGTGTTTTGTCAGAATAGGACTCATTTTCTGTGCCAGAGCATCAAGCTCGTCATTGGTTTCGGCACTGAGCATGCAGGAAAACACATTGGACACACGGTTCAGCAAATCATAATAATGCTCACCCTTTTCATTATCTGTCCTTATAATTGTGTTTTCGAAGGTAGGTTCTGATTCGTCATTTATTATTTTTTCAATTTCTTCATCATCTCTTCTGATGCCTTCCATAAAGGCTTCCTCATAGTCTGATATCTCTATCAGGCTGAAAGGAACTGTCTCATGTGGGGTGTTATAATTCTCGAAGAAGGGATTCGTTCGATTGCTTTTCTCTTTTTTATTTTCAAACATACGTATTGATATTCTTTTATTGCAAATTTAAGATATAACTAATATAGTTTATACCTACTGCAAAAATAGTAAAAATATCATATACGTTTTGCATTGAACTTATTTTTAACTTATATTACACATGGGATGAGGTTACATCATCAGTTTTTCAAGTGACGGTATGTGTATGATGGCTCTTTTGAGTTGTAATAGTCCCTCGCTCTGCATTTTGTTGAGTTCGCGTGAAATATTGAGCCTGTTATCGTTCAACTCTTCAGCCAGCCGTTCCATTTTTATGTGTATTGTTTTTGCTCCGGCGGGTTTCTGGCAGTGAGACTCAAAGAAACGGACGATTCGTCTTCTTAGGTCTGTAGGTTTAGCAAGCCACCATTTGTGTGTTATTTTTTGTGTTTGTGTTGTTATTATGTTAAGAAGGTTGAGTCGGAATATTATAAATTCGTCGGATAATCTGAGTGTTTCGTTCTTGTCAAGCGTTATAAGGTTACATGAACCTGACGCAGTGAATGTATAGGTATAGCGTTGGTTAAGTCCGAATATATGTTCCGGCTGCAGTATTTCCGGTGCTGCTAATTCTTCAGAGAATGCATATCCGTGGTCGTCAGAATATCTGGTTGCTTTAATCTTTCCGTTTGTAAGGAATATGAGCTTGTTGCATACGCTTCCATCCTTTACAATCGTTTCTCCATCCTTGAATTTGTTGAAGCCGAACTTAGTATGGGCTATGATATTGTGGATATCAGTTTTGCTCATACCTTGAAACAGAGGCTGCCTTAGCAGTCTGGTGTACATATCCGGTTCGTTCACCATATGGATTTTCAGTTTGACAGTTTTTGTCTTATTGTATCGGAGTACCACACTTTTGTTTTCCCCGAATCATCAGAATATATGAAATACGCCATGATTTCCGTGTTATTTTTCAATATCAGTTTGGCTTTTTCAACCCCCATCACCATAAATGCGGTGGCGTACGCATCTGCAGTGGCACAGTCTTTGGCAAGTACGGTTGCTGAAAGCAGGCTGTGCTGTACAGGTCTCCCTGTCTTGGGATCTATCGTATGGGCATATTTTTTCCCATTCTTATAATAGAAATTTCTATAGTTACCGCTTGTCGCCATTGCCATGTCTTTTACTTTCAATACAGCCTGAATGTCTCTGTTTACATTCAAAGTGTCATCCACAGGCTTGCTTATGCCTATTCTCCATGGTTGTTGTTGGCTGTTAATACCGCGTGTGACAACTTCTCCGCCTATTTCAACCATGTAGTTCTTCACTCCTTGCGATTCCAAATATCTTGCAACCATATCAGATCCATAGCCTTTTGCGATGGCACTACAGTCAAGCATTATCCTGTTATCTTTCTTTATAATCTCTCCCTTGCCGTCAGTCTTGATATATTTTACTTTCTGATATCCTGTTATGGATAACAAACTGTCTATTTGACTTTGTACCGGCATTTTCCCTTTTTTGAATCCGAATCCCCAGGCGTTTACTAATGGAGCCACAGTTATGTCGAACGCACCGTCTGTCTTTTGGGCAATGTCCTGAGCAAGATTGAAAACATCTAAAAACATCTCGTCTGGCTCGACATGTTCGTTGCGGTTTATTCTGGATATTGTTGAGTTTTTGTTGAACATGGAGAGTGAGTTGTCAACTTCTTTCATTGCAGCAAGTATTCCTTCACCAAGGTTCTTGTCACATTGGTATGTAACGTTGTATATGGTTCCGAAAATCATTCCGCTATCATGCTGATATGGCATGTTGCGCTGTTTTCTGACAATCAGCACCGTACCCACAATTAGGAATATCAGAAACAGTATTTGTCCTATATTTTTTCTGTTATATCTGTTCTTATTCATGATTTAAAGTTCAAATGCCACATTAAACGTTCCTCCAAGTCTTGTGCCTCCTTGCTTTCCATAGCCGGGCACGTACCATGTGTTCCCTATGTTGCCGTCGTCATGAATCAGACGTCTTTTATATCTGAAACTCCATCCGAGTCTTATGGGACCCCATATTTTTGCGTCAAGTCCGAATACCGCTTCTAACCAATGATAGCTTGCTTTGATTCCTTTTGCGGAATATTCAACATTGTCTCCCCACACTGGGTCGCTTATATCGTTTCCTTCAACATCGAACTTAAAGGATGTGTAGGCATATCTGACTCCTCCGTAAATTCTGTAAATGTCGTGTTTGTTCTTCATAAGATTAAAGTCTACACCTACTCTTCCGTATGGAGCACTTGTCTTGTATGACAGTTTCGATATTATGTTTTCAGTGTCTGCCTTGCCATATCCCAGTTCTATTACAGGAAAGTATCTGTCCTTCAGGTTAATGCGCAATGCCGCTTCATACTGTCCGTAGTCGCTGAATGCCAGTTGGCCTATTCCTGCAAGATCAGCAGAAACGGCAATACCACGGAAAAATGGTATGGTGTCGGCAGGCATTTCTGTTTGGTGTCTGTTATTTTGTTGGGCAATAGTGTATGTGTTACCGGACATCAGAAATGTCAGAACTGTCGCTATCTTTAAGATATATGATAAAATGTGCTTCTGCAACATTATAAGTTACTGTATTATTATTTATTATAATTGATTCAATGGCATGTCTTGTATGTTCTACACCTGTAATTGTATGAAAGAATGCAGGATTGCAGTCCACCGATTCGAAATGGGGTATATTCTTTTTTGCAACCTTTACTGTATCTGTAATTGTACTGCCGTTGCTTTTCTCAAATTTAAAATAGAACACATCCTCTGTTCTTGCATAACTCATCGGCAGTGATATACTGTCGGCATACTCCATTTTGTTTATTAGAACAGAATCGTCACCTTCAGCCTGCGACAATGATGTTGTGACAGTAATAATTGTGCCGTCACTCATACCATCTCCTGCAAACTTATATTGAGCGTATACCTTATTATTGAGCGGGCAGTCAATAGAAGAACATGCGCACAAAGCTGATGCAATTGCAAAGAATATTATGAGTTTCCGCATCTCAGCATTTTTTCTATTTGATAATCATTGCGTGTCTGCGAAGTACGGCTTACAAGATCGCCTATAAAACCTGTCAGAAACAGCTGTGTACCAATCATCATCATTGTAAGGGCTATATAGAAATATGGCGATTCTGTAACAAGACGCTGTGGTACACCATTGGACAGACACCAAAGCTTTTCTGCTCCTATAATCATTGCGGAAATCAGACCTATTAGAAAAACTATGGTGCCTAAAAATCCGAATACGTGCATAGGCTTCTTTCCGAAATTGTTGAGGAACCATAATGTGATAAGGTCTAAGTAGCCGTTGAAAAATCTATTTAGGCCGAATTTTGATTTTCCGTATTTGCGCGCTTGGTGATGCACAACTTTTTCGCCTATCTTATCGAATCCTGCATTTTTTGCAATGTACGGTATATATCTATGCATCTCACCGTATACCTCTATGTTTTTCACCACTTCACTGCGATACGCTTTCAGTCCGCAATTGAAATCATGCAGATTGTGTATTCCGCTTATCTTCCTTGCTGTAGCGTTGAATAGTTTTGTCGGTATTGTCTTTGAAAGTGGGTCGTAGCGTTTCTGCTTATATCCTGACACCAGATCATAGCCGTCTTCCGTTATCATTCTGTATAGTTCCGGTATCTCGTCAGGAGAGTCCTGAAGGTCTGCGTCCATTGTTATCACAACATTTCCCTTGGCTTCTTTGAAACCGCAATAAAGAGCCGGGCTCTTTCCGTAATTTCTGCGGAACTTTATGCCCTTCACCTCATCGGCTTTCCTGCTGAGTTCCTCTATCACTTTCCATGAGTTGTCTGTAGAGCCGTCGTTAACAAAAATCACTTCATAACTATAGCCGTTGTCCTTCATGACACGCGCAATCCAGTTGTAAAGTTCTGGCAGCGATTCTTCTTCGTTATATAGAGGGATTATTACAGAGATGTCCATATTATATAATTATAATTTTTGTTGAATCTTTCAGTTATTGATTTTTATTTTTCTTCCAGCACGTCTGGAGCATACAGCGGCTATGGGAAACGCTAAAATAAAACCGATGAAAATATTTTGCATCATAAACATGAATGCCCATTGTATGGGAGTCAGCTCTGCCATCATCTTCAGTTCGTTATTTAATTCCTCAACAGGGAATCCGTTTTCCGTATATATGGGCATGATGTCATTCATCGTTTTTGTAATCATGGTCATGAACATGTTATTGTCAAGAAACATGAAATACAGATATTGCATTATCGCAAAAATTGCAGAAGCATAAAATGTAGTAAATACAGAATACGCAAAACCCCTTCTGAATGAGATGACTCCATTTAGCGCGTAGTTGCGAAAGCTTGCAAGGCGCCATCCTATAAAGAATGGGGTGGCAAGTGCCAGAATGTTGCCTAACGGAGTCTGCGGGGCATATATTACAGCTGCAAAACTTGCAGTCCATAATAGTGACAACAATGCACCGTCCTGACGTGCGAACGCTTTAAGTTGGATTAAGTTATCTAATTTAATCATCAAATGAACAGATGGTTTTATAAAACATGTGCAAACTTACACAAAATTTTCGGATTAAACATGTGTGGGATATATAAATTCACTTTCTTTAAATTCTGCGGAACGCATGCAGCTCGTTTTCAGCTCTTGCGTAAAATCGTGAATGATCGGTGCACCCGGAATAATTGGAAAGGTTTGAGACAGGCAGGTTTTGTTTATATATATAAATAGGTGACATGTTGAATATAAATGATTGCGCGGGCTAATAATATTGTAAAATAAGTTAAAATGCCAATACCTGACTCCATAATACATTGTAATTTAAACTTTATTGTTACCTTTGCACCCGCAATACGGGTAAGTCTTGCACGGCCAGCTCCCTTCGAATCCTCCAGGACGGGAACGTAGCAAAGGTAGTTGGTTGTAGCGGCGCGATGTAAGTAGCTTACCCACCCGCCTCTTTAGCTCAGTTGGCCAGAGCACGTGATTTGTAATCTCGGGGTCGTTGGTTCGAATCCGACAAGAGGCTCAGAATAGAAAGAGACTAATACAAGGGTAGTGCTTGTATTAGTCTCTTTTTTCGTGTTAAGTATGGCGGTGCCGGTTCATTCTATATGATTTCTTTTATTTATACTTATAGCGGGGTATTCATAACAGAAAAAGGATGTGCCTATTCTGACACATCCTTTTGTACATCCTTAGGGATTCGAACCCTAGACCCACTGATTAAGAGTCAGTTGCTCTACCAACTGAGCTAAGGATGCTCATTTTGGGATTTGCATTTGTACATCCTTAGGGATTCGAACCCTAGACCCACTGATTAAGAGTCAGTTGCTCTACCAACTGAGCTAAGGATGCAGCATAAATATTACTATTATTTGCTCATTTCCAAAATGCGAGTGCAAAGGTACTTCCTTTTGGGTAAATAACCAAATATTTTCGACTTTTTTTTGAAAAATATTGTGATTGGATAAAATTTATATTGTCATAGGCAATATAACAGGATTATATTCGTTTCATTTTTAATGAAGGCAGAATATATATATATACTTATAGTACTTATAGTATCACATGTCATTTGCAGTTGTGACGATGAGGATTCGTTCAGTATGTCCACGTCAGACACTCTTACTTTTTCTACGGATACTATTAAATTAGATACTGTATTTTCAACAGTACCGTCATCAACGCGTTCTTTCTGGGTCTACAATAAGTCCGGTAGCGGATTGCGCAATATAAATGTCCGTTTGGAAAACGGCAATCAAGCCGGGTTTCGTGTGAATGTCGATGGAACATACCTGAGTCCGTCGTCAGGTTTCCAGGCAAATGGCATAGAAGTAAGAAATAAAGACAGCATACGCGTATTTGTCGAGCTTACATCTCCAGTTAACAATGGAGATAAGCCATTGAAAATAGAAGACAACATTGTATTCACACTTGAAAGCGGAATCCGGCAAAAAGTGAATTTGACGGCATATTCATGGGATGCTACAATAATGAAAAATGTTGTTATAGACAATGATTCAATATTTGACAGTGTTTCCAAACCTATTGTCGTTTATGGTGGCATAACTGTAACCGACGGCTCAACTTTGACAATATCCCCCGGCACAACTATATATTTTCACGGTGACGCAGGCATGAATGTTTACGGTAAACTGAATTGTCAGGGGGAGGCAGGACGTGAAATAACTTTAAGGGGCGATCGTCTTGACAATATGTTCGACTATCTTCCTTACGACTATGTTAGCGGACAGTGGCTTGGTATAAGATTTTACGAGACTTCATACGATAACGAAATCAGATACACCGATATACATGGTACGTTTGATGGCATAAGGGTGGATTCTGCTGATGTTTCAAGACCGAAACTCGTTATTGAAAACAGCACCATACACAATTGTCAGGGATATGCTCTTACAGCAGAGAGCTCAAACTTAATTATAAAAAATTGCGAGTTCACCAATACACTGCATAATTGCATAGCAATAAAAGGTGGGAAAACAGATATAAATAACTGCACATTCGCTCAGTTTTATCCGTTCGATTCGAACAGGGGCAGCGCATTCTATTTTTCTGAGGACAAGTATCCTCAAAGCTCTCTCATATGTGCAAACTCCATTATTACCGGATATGCTGATGATGAAATGATGATACAGACAGCAAGTGATGAGGAGGAAAAAACGGCAGCATATCTGTTTGACCATTGCATAATACGCACACCCAAGATAACAACTGAGGACAGTGTGCGGTTTGCCAATGTCATATTTGAGGAATATGAGGACACTGTTAAAACCGGAGTGAAACATTTCCGTAAGATCGATTCGCAGAATCTCAGATACGACTTCCGGTTGGATAGCATCTCACCAGCCATAAACGCCGCAGACCCGGCTACCGCTACGTTATATGACAGATATGGCACGAAAAGGGATGAGAGACCTGACATTGGAGCATATGAGTATTTTATGAAATCTGAACATAAAAGATACCGCAATGAAAGAAAAAGAAATCAAAATTACAATCAGAAGTTGCGACGTCTCTGAATTGACAGAAGATGAACAAAGATTGATTGAAGACGCAAAAAGGGCGACAACACATGCGTTTTCTCCATACAGTCATTTCTCTGTGGGGGCTGCACTTCTGTTGGAGAACGGCAAGACCGTCATAGGAGCGAACCAGGAGAACGCGGCGTTCCCATCGGGGACATGCGCAGAAAGGTCCGCTATATTTGCCGCACAGTCGCAATTCCCGGACAGTCCGGTAAGAATTATCGCAATAGCTGCGCAGAACAGCAATGGCTTCCTGCCGGAACCTGTAACTCCATGCGGCGCATGTCGGCAGGTGATATTAGGAATAGAGGACCGTTACGGAAAGGAAATACGCATCTTGCTGTATGGGACAAAGATGACGTATGTGATAGAGAGAGCTTCTGATCTTTTGCCTTTGTCGTTTGTGGATTCAAGTATGAGCCAATCATGATTTTAAAATAAAACAGGCTGTGCAAGGCAATATGAAAGCGGGTTCTCGTTGCTTTCGCTTGCACTGTTTTTAAATAAAACAGGCTGCGCTCGGCAATTTGATAGCAAGCTTTCATTGCTCTCGCTTGCACTGTTTTTGCCAAAAAATATATGATAACATCTGTTTTTTAGATTTCAACGTCTCTGATTGTATTTTTTTTAGTACATTTGCAATCCACTAAAAAGATGAGAAATAAATTTAAATTATGAGTAAACAAATAGAGAAAATCAAGGAGCTGGTCGCCAAGCGCGAGAAAGCCCGTCTTGGAGGTGGCGAAGCTGCCATAGAGAAACAGCATGCTCGTGGAAAATATACTGCACGTGAGCGTATCGAGATGCTTGTTGATAAAGGTTCGTTCGAAGAATATGACATGTTCAAACTCCATCGTTGCCATAACTTCGGTATGGAGAAGAAACAGTTTCTGGGAGACGGTGTGGTTGCCGGTTCGGCAACTATTGACGGACGTCTGGTATATCTTTATGCCCAGGACTTTACCGTTAACGGAGGCTCATTGTCTGAAACAATGTCGCAGAAGATTTGCAAAATCATGGATATGGCAATGACCATGGGTGCTCCTGTAATCTGTATGAATGACTCCGGAGGCGCCCGTATTCAGGAAGGAATATGTGCTCTTGCCGGATACGGAGAGATATTTGAACGCAACATTCTTGCAAGCGGTGTCATCCCGCAGATTTCCGGCATCTTCGGGCCATGCGCGGGAGGTGCTGTCTATTCACCAGCCTTGACAGACTTTATTCTCATGATGGAAAACACATCATACATGTTCCTTACCGGTCCGAAGGTTGTAAAGACCGTAACAGGTGAGGATATAGATTCCGAACATCTGGGTGGAGCGTCCGTTCATGCCACAAAGAGCGGTGTGACACATTTCACAGCCAAGACAGAAGAGGACGCGATGGCTCTTATAAGGAAACTTCTCAGCTACATCCCTTCAAACAATACAGAGGAGGCTCCTCGTGTGGAATGCACTGACCCCATTGACCGTAAGGAGGATTCTCTCAATGAACTTCTGCCGGATAATCCAAACATGGCATACGACATGTACAAGGTTATCAATGCCATTACAGACAATGGTGAGTTCTTTGAGGTTCAGGCAAACTTCGCAAAGAACATTATAGTAGGTTTCGCACGCTTCAATGGTCAGAGTGTCGGCATTGTGGCAAACCAGCCGTCATGCTATGCCGGTGTGCTGGATGTAAATGCAAGCCGCAAGGGAGCACGCTTCGTACGTTTCTGCGATGCATTCAATATTCCGATAGTCTCATTGGTTGATGTTCCCGGATTCCTGCCTGGAACAGGTCAGGAATACAATGCGGTTATCCTGCACGGTGCCCAGTTGCTGTATGCTTATGGAGAAGCTACTGTTCCGAAAATCACCGTGACACTACGTAAAAGTTATGGTGGAAGTCATATCGTTATGGGTTGCAAACAGCTGCGTGCGGACTTGAACTTTGCATGGCCTACTTCAGAGATAGCTGTAATGGGTGCAAGCGGTGCGGTTGCAGTTCTTTGTGCAAAAGAAGCTAAGACCAAGGAAGATCCCAAGGCTTTCCTTGCTGAAAAGGAAGACGAATATACGGAAATGTTCGCAAATCCTTATCAGGCAGCTCAGTATGGATATATTGATGACGTTATAGAACCGCGCAACACCCGTTTCCGCATCTGTCGTGGTCTTGCCCAGTTGGCGACAAAGCGTCAGAATCTGCCGGCAAAGAAACACGGATGTATGCCAATGTAATATAAAACATTATTAATCATGACAAAATCAGACAATGCGGTATTCGCCGCGATAGCTCTTGCCCTGCATGATTTCCGTGGAAACAACGTGCATGATGAGGAGCCCGGAATAATAACAATAAAAAGAAACTCGTCTGAGACATTATGGAACGCCCATATACTTCAGATGACACAACATCCTTAAAGAGAGAGTCCTGATATGAAAAAATACAAATATACAATAGACGGAAAGAACTACGAAGTTGAGATAGGCGAAGTAGTGGAGAATGTTGTCACTGTCAATGTAAACGGAGTTGACTACAACGTTGAGATGGAAGAAGAGCCGAAACCTGAAAAGAAAGTCGTACTCAAGCAGGTTGCAAGTGCAGAGGCTGAAAATAATGAGCAGGCATCATCGGGTGCTAACGTAAACACAGCCAATGCCCTGAAGGCTCCGCTGCCGGGTGTTATAACAGAGATATGTGTTGCAGTCGGCGATGAAGTGAAGGAAGGTGATACTGTAATAGTTCTCGAAGCCATGAAGATGGCAAACAATCTGCAGGCAGAGAAGAGTGGAAAGGTAACGGCTATATGTGTGAAACAAGGAGAGAATGTCATGGAAGACACTCCTCTTGTTGTAATAGAATAACTATTCCGCAGGCATAACACAATTTGCCGCAAATCATGAATGTGAGGGAGGTGAGAATATGCAGACAGCATAATTTCACCTCTTTTCTATGTTACAATAGGGCATAGGTCTGCAGTTTGCCCATTATTACCGACCATATCATAAAGCCTTTGCAAGTGTATTCCAATGTTTTTTATAAGTTATCCTAATACCGTATCAGTCATCACATTTCATCCATATCCGGTCTTTTGTCAGGCATATTTGTTTTTTACTTCTATCGGAAATGTTCTGTAATATGTCCGGATAGAACGTAGAACAGTTTGGCCGCAGCAGTACTGAAGAGAGAAGAAGTGCTGTCGTTCAATTCTGAATTTATTTTTTTTCGTTCAAAATTACGACTGATGCTGAATGACTTTTATGCATCGGGCTTCCTTTTTCTTTAATTATTGTCTTTATTCACACAGCCGTGTCTTCCGCATTATATAAAAACGGCATGCCACAATCCGGTAAAATACATATCAATTGTAATACCAGACGCCTGATATATACAAGTTTTGCCACGTGGATGCAGATAATATAGGTCTGCGTTTTTTATTATCCTAAAGTAAAATTTTTTGACAGTTGAAATTTACAAAACAGGAAATAAGAGGCTGCCAAAAGTCGTTTTAAGAGGACAATTTTACCATAATATTGTAGGCATAACATATGCCTGTTGTGCAGAAAAGCCTTTTTGACTATACGGAACAGGCATATCCGGCATGCCTTTAAGCGTGTTTGACATCACGAAACGGGCTTTATTGATGTGTGAAATGGGCTCTATCGCGATGAATTAAAAGCTTCTGGATATGGTGGTTATGCATAATGTATTGATTGTCAATGATATGCAAAACGTTGTTAAATTACTGATTTATAAAGCGGAACTCGGTTCTTGTTGCAGATATACGGTTCTCGTGAGGTTGTGCCTTTTCTGAAATTCTTATTTATTGTCAGCTTTATACATATATGCGAAAAACGGTATCAGTTATTGATCCTTATTTTTTTGTTATTATGAACATATTTCATATTATTAATGTAACTTTGCATTCTCATTATGAATATCGCTTTATAGAAGTATAATATTAAAGGTTTATCCGAGATAAATAGGAATGGTTTTTTCTGATTTGTTTTTTCTTTTTGTATTCATTCCGGCTTTCATGCTTATGTATTTTGCAGCGGCAATTGCCGACCGCAATATATATGTAGCATCAGACAGCTCGCGGAATAGATTCAAGAATCTGGCACTTGTGTTGTTCTCACTGATTTTTTACGCATGGGGAGAGCCGGTATACGTGTTTCTGATGCTCATCAGCGTTTTTTTCAATTTCCATTTTGGTCTGTTGATAGGCAAGAGCCGTCGTCACAGACGCGCGGCACTTGTTGGCGGACTGATTTTCAATGTACTTGTAATATGCACATTCAAATATCTCGGATTCTTCGCGCAGATACTCAATGAATGCGGACTCGGTGTTCCGGTACCTCATATAGCGTTGCCGATAGGTATCAGTTTTTACACGTTCCAGTCAATTTCCTATCTTATGGATGTATACCGCGGAGTGTCGTACGCACAACGCCGCTTCTCGGATTTGCTGCTATATATCTCGATGTTTCCGCAACTTGTCGCAGGTCCTATAGTGCGCTACCAGACTGTAGCGGAGGAAATACAAGACCGACGTGTGTCTGCTCAGGATTTTGCCGACGGCTCTTACCGTTTCCTGATAGGACTTGGCAAAAAGGTGATTATAGCAAACCAGTTGTCTGAGATATCCGGACAGTTCCTCGCAGACGGACTGAACTCACTCTCAACAGCCGGCGCATGGGTAGGAATAATAGCATTCACCCTGCAGATTTATTTTGACTTCTCAGGATATTCCGACATGGCAATCGGAATGGGACGGTGTCTCGGTTTCCATTTCAACGAGAACTTCCGTCATCCTTATTGTTGTACTTCCATCACTGATTTCTGGCGGAGGTGGCATATCTCGCTTGGCAGTTTTTTCCGGGATTACGTGTATATTCCCATGGGGGGAAACAGGCACCATCAGGCTTTAAACATTCTTGCTGTGTGGTTTCTCACAGGAATGTGGCATGGGGCAAGCTGGAATTTCATTATATGGGGACTTTATTTCGGTGTGATAGTGATGCTCGAGAAGTACACTTTGCTGCGAGTACATGACAGGATTCCACGTATCGTATTGCATGTATACAGTCTGCTGCTTGTTGTGACAGGCTGGGGGATATTCTATTTTGACGATTTCGGTTCAATGCAAACGTTCTTCAAGGCATTCACCGGTAACGGACAGTCATTGACGGATTTTGTGTCTCTGGCAGCCATTACGGATAATTTCTGGCTGTGGATTGTCGCCGTTATGTTTTGCATGCCGCTACGTCATGTGGCTTCTAAATTTCTTGGACGCATGCTCGGACACGGTACAGCCATACATGGCAGTGCTGTGTTATGCGCGCGTGTAAGCATTTCTGTTGTCCTGCTTCTACTGAGTGTGGCACTGCTTGTCGGAGCTACGAATAATGCATTCATTTACACACGGTTCTGAAATACAGGTTAAAGACATATATAACATATGAGACATATATTTGTATACATATATATAATTGGGATTACTGCCATGATGCCGTTATCAGCAACAGGACATGTAGGTTATGATTCGGATGTGAACGACAACTCACCCGCTGGCGGTTCGCCGTCGTCAAGCCTCTCACTGGCTCGCAAGACTCGCTCAGGCATTATAGTTCTTGGCAGCGGAAAGGACGTCAGGGCATTCGAGCCTTATGGAGGCGGACATGACAACGGGGAGAAATATGCCAATGCGGTAAACAGGTATAAGCAGGCTTTTGGAAATGACGTAAATGTATACTGCATGGTCATTCCTACGGCAGTGGAGTATTATTGTCCTGACAGTATAAGAAGCTGGACCCATGATGAGAGGAGTGCCATAGACGGTATATTTTCCCATTTGTCTGACTCTGTTGTGAAGGTTGACATATACGATGTGCTGGCTGCCCACAAAACGGAGAACATTTATTCCCGTACAGACCACCATTGGGCACCACTGGGCGCATATTACGCGGCAGGATGTTTTGCCGGTAAGGCAGGTTTGGCGTTCCGCGATTTATCTTCGTATGACAGCGTTGTAGTGAGAAATTACGTCGGAACGATGTATACGTTCTCAAAAGACATGGCTGTGAAGAACGCACCCGAGGATTTCGTATATTATGTTCCGCGCGGAGTGGATTACAAAACTACTTATATAAAGTACAGACTTGGACGTAACCGCCGCGTTACAGGTGAAAGCAAGCCTGTTGACGATTCGTTTTTCTTACGCTATAACGACGGCAGTCCAAGCGCATACTGCACATTTATGGGCGGCGACTCACGTACGGTGAAAGTCTGTACGTCAACAAAAAACGGCAGACGCTTGCTGATAATGAAAGACAGTTATGGTAATGCCTTGCCCGGGTATCTGTTCTATTCGTTTGAGGAAATACACATTATAGACTTCCGCTATTTCAGAAACAGTGTGACTGAGTATGTCCGCAGAAACGGGATAAGCGACATGCTGTTTGCCAACAATATATTTCATGCAAGTCTGGAGTCAACGAGCAACGCTTATCTGAGAATAATGTGATGAAATGTATCGGTTCATGATTTTGAACAGATAGGGTTCATGCGTGTGACAGACTTTTAATATGTTGTCGGCAGATGTAATATATTTAATGTAGGAATATGAGATTTTCAAGAGTTTACATATTTTTCATCGTTTTGGTGTTCGGTTCGCTTACAATTGTATTCGCAACATTTCCAAGAAGCAGATATTCGGAACTGGAGAAACGTGAGCTTGCCGTTTTTCCGGAATTTTCTATTGATAAATTGAAAAGCGGAGCCTATACAAAGGCTGTTTCTTCATGGTTCAGCGACAGCGAACCGTTCAGGGATGTTTTTATGACGGCAAGCATGCATGTGAAAGACGCTCAGGCTCTTGTCATGTCTGACGATAATATAAAGTTTCATGCATCAGAACCTGCTCCTTCGTCCGCACAAAAGACTATCGGCGCTGATATGACAGCCGCACCGGAAGAGGAAGAGTTTGTGAATGGTACGACGGATAATGAAAACGCCAAGATTGCAAATGCCGGAATAATAATTGTCGGTACCGGTGATAAGACAAGGGCGTTGATGGCTTTCGGAGGTACGGCTAAAGGCGGTACAGGTTATGCCAATGCGGCAAATAAATATAAGGAGGTGTTCGGTGACAAGGTGAACGTGTACTGCATGGTCATACCTACGGCTGTGGAATATTATTGTCCCCCGAGGGCAAGAAAGGTGACAACAGCCCAGCGTCCGGTCATAAACAACATATTCTCTCATCTGTCTGACGGAGTGAAACCGGTGGATATATATAATGTTTTGGGCAAGCATGTTTCGGAAGACATATTTCTACGTACTGACCATCACTGGGCACCGCTCGGAGCATATTATGCCGCCGGACGCTTTGCACAGGTGGCTGGAGTGCCTTTCAAGGATTTGTCACACTATGACCGTAAGGTAGTGAGAGGCTATGTGGGTAGTATGTACGGATATTCAAAGGACATATCTATAAAGAATGCGCCTGAAGATTTTGTATACTATGAACCGCGTGATGTCAAATACACAACGACATACACCAACTATACTATTGACAAGAATTATCGGGTGATAGGAGAGGGCAAGCCTTTCAAGAGCAGATTCTTCTTCCGATACCGCGACGGAAACGGTGGGGCATACTGTACATTTATGGGCGGAGATACAAAAATAACTGTGGTGAGGACGTCTGTTCATAATGGTCGCAGGCTTATTATACTTAAAGACAGTTTCGGAAATGCCCTGCCTGGATTCCTGTTCTTCTCTTTTGAGGAGATACATGTCATTGACTCAAGATATTTCACTAAGAATATGAGGAAATACGTGTCGGAAAACAAAATAACCGATATATTGTTCGCAAACAATATATTCAAGGCTTATTCGAGCCATATTTACCGGTCTTATCTCAGATTCCTTGAACAAAGCGACCATAGCATTTTCAAGGCTGTAACAGACAGCACGATAACCGACTCTGTTATGCAAGGCAAGAAGCACGGGCACTTTAAAAAAGACACAACTGTTGTTGTAAAACGAAAATCATCCGTTGATACTGTTAAATCATCCGGTGACAGCTTGACTGTAAATTAAATATTGAACGATATGCAGATAATGATAGGTTCGGCAAAAGAGATGAGAGCGGAATGCAATTATGCGCCGAAAGAAAACACATCACCGCTTTTCAAGGATGAGGCGTTGGCAAACGCCATGCAGATGTCGGCTTATAGTGAGGATGAGCTGGCAGGAATATTGAAATGCAATGCGGCTATTGCGGGTGAGAACAAACTCCGTTTTATGCGTTTTACAGAACATGACAATGAGTTGCAGGCGATTCTTACATATAACGGAGTCGTCTATAAACACCTCGGAACATCAGATTTTACAAAAGAAGATTTCAAGTTTGCGGGAGGTCATCTGTGGATTACGTCTTTTCTTTACGGATTGCTCAGACCTCTTGATATGATAAAATGTTATCGTCTGGAAGGAGATGTTGTTTTGCCTGACAACGGATGTTCAATGTTCGACTATTGGAAGGCAAGGTTGACTGATGTGTTTATAGAGTCAGTAAAAAATGACGACGGTGTCTTGCTCGACCTCGCAAGCTCGGAGATGCACAGACTTTTCAATTGGAGTAAGGTTAAACGTGAGATTACAGTTGTCAGACCGGAGTTTTACGTTTGTAAGGGAGGGAAGCTTAAAACAGTTGTGGTATACGCGAAAATGTGTCGTGGGGAAATGACTCGTTTTTCAGCCAAAAACAGGTTGGATGATGCTGATGCTCTGCGCGGATTCACGTATGAGGGATTCCGCTTTATACCGCAGGAGAGCACACAGACATCACCTGTTTTTGCACTTGAATGACTGAGTTTACGCTATGATATGTCTACCACTGTTATGCCGGCGCCTCCGAACTGTACATGCTCGTCATGATAGTCTGATACGTTAGGTACAGTTGCAAGATATTGGCGTATAAGCTGTCGAAGTATTCCGTTGCCTTTCCCGTGTAATATCCTTACACGTGACATCCCTACAAGTATGGCATCATCAATGAAATAAGTAACGGCATTGAGTGCCTCGTCACCACGCATACCTCTGACGTCAAGATCCTGATGGAAATTCAGTTTCCGGTTGTCTATCGCATCTCTGGTTTCTCTGCTTATGTTAAGTGATGGTTTGCTGTTGTTTTCCGGCTGGGAGGCATGTTCAATTCTGTCGACAGGCATCTTTGTACGCATGTCGCCAAATATTATTGTTGCTGTCTTGTTGTCTGTTGTTTCTATTGTTCCAATAGAAGTGAGTCCTTTTATTTTTACAGTGTCGCCTTTTCTGAATGCATTCAGAATCTCTTCGGCTGCGTCTGTGCGTTTTGCCGCATCACGCAATTTCTTCGCGGCTTGTGCTTCTTTGTCGCTTTTCTCCTGTTTGTGTTTCTTGTGCCGTTCTTTCCTTTCCTGTATTTGTTTTATCTTTTTGGCGATGAATTCGTCATTTTTTTGCGTGTCTATAGAACTGATTTCTTCCTTAAATGAATTCAGTTCTTCTCTGATGCGACGCGTTTCTTCTTTATCTGCCTGACACTCTTTTATTTCTCGTATTGTGTTTTCTATGTTTTTATTACTTTGTCTGAGCAACTCTTCTGCCTCTTCTTTGGCTTTCTTGAGAATTTGTTTCCGGCTTTTCTCAATTTCAGTTATGTCATTCTCGTATTTGACAGTCAGTTTGTCCAACTCTTTTTCACGTTGATGGATTGCCTGACGTTTATTTTCCCAGTATCGTTTGTCGCGTACAATATCCTGCAGGTACTTGTCGCTTTGTATGTAGTCGCTTCCTACTATTTCACTCGCATCATGTATAACTTCCTCCGGGAGACCTATTTTACGGGCTATCTCTATTGCAAACGAACTTCCTGGATTGCCGATTGACAACTGGAAAAGTGCCTTCATCTGATGTCTGTCATATAGCATTGCGCCATTCACCACGCCCTCATGTTCTTTTGCGAAATGCTTCAGATTCTGATAGTGGGTTGTTATTATTCCGTAGGCTTGCTTGTTACAGAATTGTTTAAGCACAGCTTCTGCGATGGCTCCTCCGATCTGTGGTTCTGTTCCGGTGCCGAACTCATCAATCAGAAGCAGAGTGTTTCCGTCAGCATATTTCATCATGTTCTTCATATTGGTCAGATGGCTGGAATACGTACTCAAATCGTCTTCTATGCTTTGTTCATCACCTATGTCGATAAGAATATTTTTGAATATTCCTGTATGCGAACGTTCTCCGACAGGAATGGAAAGTCCGCATTGCAGCATATACTGCAATAATCCTACTGTTTTCAGACAGACGGATTTGCCGCCGGCATTAGGACCTGAAATTATAAGTATACGCTTGTCATTTGTTATTGTAATGTCTAAAGGTACAACCTTTTTATCTTGTTTTTCCAAAGATATTTTTAATAAAGGATGAATTGCCTGTATCCAGTCTATCTCCGGCTTTGGTCCAACTGCAGGCTCGAATCCGTTGATTTTTCTCGCAAGCTCTGCTTTCGCATGAATCATATCAATTGTTGCAAGAAATTTGTATGATTCGAGCATTGACTTTACGTGTGGGCGTATTTCTTTTGAAAACTCTGTCAGTATGCGTATTATTTCGCGGTGTTCTTCCGATTCAAGTTCTCTTATCCGGTTATTCGCTTCTACGACTTCTGTAGGTTCGATAAAGACCGTCTTACCGGATGCGGACTCATCGTGAACGATACCTTTTATTTTACGTTTGAGCCCTTGTGTTACAGGTATTACGAGTCTTCCGTCACGCATGGTAGGTGTGACGTCTTTGTCAACAACTCCATCGCTTTGCGCAGAACGTAATATTCTGTTTAATGTTTTTGATATTCCACCTTCTGTGCGTGCAAGTTCTTGACGGATGTTTTGCAGTTCGGCAGACGCGCTGTCCTTTATTCTGCCAAATTTATCAAGTATGTTATCTATGCGCTTTATAAGTTGCGGAAATGTTATTACATCAGTGGCAAGCCTGTGTAATGCAGGATATAAATATGTATTGGGCTCATTGTCATTGTTATCTTCACCTCGGTTGAGATAGTTGACAATGTTGTATATTGTTTCCAGAGAGCGTTTGAGGTCGAATAATTCATCCTCGTTCAGATGGGTCCCTTCAAGGCGTAAGCGTGCGACAGACTCCCTTACGTCAAAGAAAAATTGCATAGGAAAATCATCAGCCTGTTCTTGAAGAAGACGGAATTCTTTCACTTGCTGTAACCATTCGTTTATTATCGTAGGATTTGTAGAAACACTCATGTCGTCAATCTTTTCTTTTCCAAGAGTGCTCAGACAACGTTCACGTAGAAGTGTACGTATTTCATCAAATCCAATTTTGTGTTCAAATGTCTTAGGATAAATCATGCTGCAAAGTTAGTGTAAGTTATATATAATACAAAATAAAGCCTTTTATTTTTGTACAAGAATAAATGTTTCCGCTCGGCATGAAACCTGCTGGCTTTATATAACGTTATTATGTGTAAAAGGAAATGAATCCGTTAATGAAAAAAATAAACGCCCGGTAAAGTCAACCGGGCGTTTATTTTAAATTGATAGGAATCAGATCTTTTCAGACCAGTCTTCTTTTGACTTGCGTACATAGCTCTGATAACGCAGTTTTGCCATGCGTTCAGCCTCGCTGAAGAGTTCGTCTGCCTCATTCGGATATGCTTTCTGTACAGAAAGATAACGAACCTCTCCAAGGAGGAAGTCACGGAATTTGCTCCAGTCCGGTTCTTTTGAATCAAGTGTGAACGGATTCTTTCCTTCCTCTGCAAGCTGTGGGTTGTAACGCCAGAGATGCCAGTAGCCGCATTCTACAGCACGTCCTTCCTCTGCCTGTGAACGTCCCATGCCACCTTTAATCTTGAGCCCGTGGTTTATACATGGTGCATATGCAATCACAAGTGACGGACCCGGATATGCCTCTGCCTCACGTATTGCTTTGAGACACTGTGCGTTGTCTGCACCCATTGCAACCTGAGCCACGTATACATAACCGTAAGTTGTCGCAATAAGTCCAAGGTCTTTCTTGCGTATACGCTTTCCTTGTGCTGCAAACTGTGCGATAGCGCCAAGCGGAGTTGCCTTTGATGACTGACCGCCGGTGTTTGAATAAACCTCCGTGTCAAGTACAAGCAGATTTACATCCTCGCCACTTGCTATCACATGGTCGAGACCGCCATAACCGATGTCATAAGAAGCACCGTCACCACCGATAATCCACTGGCTGCGTTTTACAAGATAATGCTCAAGTGTCTTAAGCTCTTTGCATATCGGACATCCTGCCTCAACACCCTGTGCAATGTATGGTTTGATAAGTTCTGCAAGACGTTTTGTCTCATCTGCATTCTCCTTCTGTTCAATCCACTGCTCTGCAAGAGCCTTGAATTCCTCTGGAGTGTTTTCCTGAGAAATAACATCTTTGAACAGCATTGACACGCGTTCTTTCATCTTTTTGTTTCCAAGCACCATACCCATTCCGAATTCGCAGAAATCCTCGAAGAGCGAGTTGTCGAATGCAGGACCCTGACCTTTTTCGTTTGTACAATAAGGTGTAGACGGTATAGACGCAGAGTAGATGGAAGAACATCCTGTTGCGTTGGCTATCATTTCACGGTCTCCGAAGAGCTGCGAAACAAGTTTTACGTAAGGAGTCTCACCACATCCGGCGCATGCACCAGAGAATTCAAACAACGGCTGTGCGAACTGAGAGTTCTTGACATTTGACTTGATGTCAACCAAATGTTGTTTGGAAGTTACGTTCTTTACGAGATAATTCCAGTCGGAGGCAGCCTTCTTCATATCCTCTGCATCCGGATTGAACGGAACCATTGTAAGAGCCTTGCCGAGCTTCGGATTTCCAGGACAAACGTCAGCACAGTTTCCGCAGCCAAGACAATCGAGAACAGACGGCTCGATAGCGAAGTGCATGCCTGCCATAGGCTTTGGAACCTTCATCGTAATTGTCGGGATGTCAACACCTTTCAGTTCTTCGTCGGTGAGAACGAACGGACGTATTGCAGCGTGCGGACATACATATGCACATTTGTTACACTGTATACAATTATCAGGATTCCATGTCGGTACGAAAGCCTCAACACCGCGTTTTTCATATGCGGCTGTACCTGTAGCCCATGTTCCGTCAACAGTACCGTGTTTAACAAAATCTGAAACCTTAAGCAAATCACCTGCCTGTGCATTGATAGGATGTACCAGTTCTTTTATGAATGCCGGAGCGTCGCTTTCTTTTACATCATCATCAGCAAGATTTGCCCATGCGGCTTCAACCGTCAGCTGTTTGTATTCGTTACCGCGATCAACAGCCGCATAATTCTTATCTACAATGTCCTGACCTTTCTTTCCGTATGATTTAACAATGAATTTCTTCATCTGCTCAACGGCAAGGTCTATTGGAATAACCTCTGTTATGCGGAAGAATGCACTCTGAAGGATTGTGTTTGTTCTGTTACCCAGTCCGATTTCCTGCGCGATTTTTGTAGCGTTGATGTAGTAAACCGTGATATTGTTCTGGGCGAAATACCTCTTTACTTTGTTTGGAATGAAGTTAACAAGTTCCTGTCCGTCAAAGATTGTGTTCAGAAGGAATGTTCCGTTTTTGCGAAGTCCGCGTGTTACGTCGTACATGTGCAGGTATGCCTGAACATGACATGCCACGAAATTGGGGGTGTTCACCAGATAAGTGGAATGTATCGGCGCATCACCGAAACGCAGGTGAGAGCATGTGAATCCACCTGATTTCTTTGAGTCGTAAGAGAAGTAAGCCTGACAGTGCTTGTCTGTGTTGTCACCGATGATCTTCACAGAGTTCTTGTTGGCACCTACAGTTCCGTCTGCTCCAAGACCGTAGAACTTAGCTTCAAACATACCGTCGCCACCCATAGGAATCTCTTCTACTTCAGGTAGTGAGGTGAAGGTGACATCGTCTACGATGCCTACAGTGAAATGGTTCTTCGGTGTATCCAGTTTCAGATTGTTGAACACGGATATAATCTTTGCCGGAGTGGTGTCGCTTGAGCCGAGTCCATAGCGTCCGCCGACAATAACAGGACGGTCTTCAACATCGTAGAACGCACTCTTCACATCGAGATAAAGCGGTTCGCCTTCAGCTCCGGGCTCCTTTGTGCGGTCGAGTACGGCTATCTTCTTAGCTGTCTTAGGCACTGCTGCAAGCAGGTGCTTTACACTGAACGGACGATACAGGTGTACGCTTACCATACCCACCTTCTCGCCATTCCTGTTCAGATAGTCGATTGCCTCGCGTGCTGCCTCTGTAGCAGAACCCATGAGGATTATTACGCGGTCGGCTTCTTTGTCTCCATAATAAGAGAAGAGGTGATATTCGCGTCCTGTAATCTTGCTTATTTCACCAAGATAGTATTCCACCACTTCCGGAACCTTGTCATAAGCCATGTTGCATGCTTCACGATGAGTGAAGAAAGTCTCCGGATTCTCTGCTGTACCACGTGTCACCGGACGTTCCGGAGAAAGGGCGCGGTCGCGGAAGCGTTTTATTTCAGCCGGGTCTACAAGCTTTGCAATCTCATCCTGATCGATGACTTCAATCTTCTGGTATTCATGAGATGTACGGAATCCGTCAAAGAAGTTGATGAAAGGAACATCTGTCTTGAGTGTTGCCAGATGAGGAACGGCAGACAGATCCATAACCTCCTGTACGGAACCGGAGCAGAACATGGCAAATCCTGTCTGACGACAAGCCATCACGTCCTGATGGTCACCGAAGATACATAATGAGTGTGAAGCCAGCGTACGCGCCGATACGTTGAATACGCACGGCAGCATCTCTCCGGCAA
Organism: Leyella lascolaii; assembly: GCF_900079775.1. GTDB lineage: Bacteria > Bacteroidota > Bacteroidia > Bacteroidales > Bacteroidaceae > Prevotella > Prevotella lascolaii. The sequence goes on from NZ_LT556036.1 coordinate 440,230, forward strand.
TTTTGTACATATTGGGAATCATTAGCAGCAATCCCTGTGAGGCAGTGAATGTGGTTGTAAGTGCACCTGCCTGCAGTGAACCGTGTACGGCACCGGCGGCACCGCCTTCCGACTGCATTTCCTGTACGCTTACTGTTTGTCCCCAGAGGTTCTTGCGGCCCCTTGCAGCCCATTCGTCCACATGTTCTGCCATGGGTGACGACGGAGTGATGGGGTAGATGGCAGCCACTTCACTGAACATATAGCTCACGTGAGCGGCAGCTTCATTACCATCACATGTGATAAACTTTTTTTCTTTAGCCATTTTGTTTTATAGATAAAATGTTAATGTATATTTAATATTTAGTACAGGAAACCAAACAGCCATAATGGTATCTGGTTTTCTTTTCCTATTTCTGTGTTATATCTTGCGTAGAAAATATTCGATTTATAGCGTATTCTGCTGTCGCTTGTAGCATCGCAGACTCTGAATCTCAGCTTGTCGTCTATGTGATATATCTGTTCTTTACTGCTCTGGCTGACCGTATGGCTTTTCCATAGCGAGTTCACAAAGAATGTCTCCATAAGATCCTGCATTTCAGCTTTTATGGGGTATATTGCATGCATGAGATTCGTATTATATATCATCACCTTTGCCGGTTTCTGCGGGAACATGCCTCCAGGAGGATATATTATGTTTATGAGACGTGCGTCTGCCAGATATTTGATGTAGTTCATCACTGTGGCGCGGCTTGTCTCTATCTCATTTGCAAGATTGCTTATATTCGGCGTTTTGGGACCCTCCATCGCCAGCAGATAGAACAGTTTCTTTATTTTGGTGAGATATTTCAGGTCTATCTGTTTTATCAGCAGAATGTCCACTTCGGTCATCATGTTCATCGTTTTGAGCAGATTCTCCGAATAGTTGCGATGCTCGAGAAAGAAAGGATAGAATCCGTGGTGAATATAGTCCGGAAAGAATTTCATCGGACTTACCTGTGAGAGTATTGTTTTCTCTATCTGTTCGTGACTGTGCAGAATGTCCTCAAGGCTGTATATCGGCAGGTTCAGCCCCGTCATAAGATTTATGAACTCCCTGAAGGAGAATCCTCTCAGATTGTAGCTTTTCACAATCCCGTTCAGTTCTGGGTTCTCTTCTTTCAGTCTCATTACGCTCGAGCCGGTAAACACAATCTTCAGTCCCGGATAATTGTCGTAGCATTTGCGCAGTTCGCTGCTCCAGTCAGGCTGTTTGAACACCTGGTCTATCAGCAGTACTCTGCCGCCTCCATGATAGAAGTCGCCTGCGAAGTCTGATATTCCACGGCTCTGGAAATAGAAGTTATTCATATTCACGTACAGACACTGGCGGTCTTTCGTGTCGAAGTTTTCCTTTGCATATTGTAGCAGGAATGTTGTCTTCCCGACGCCGCGCGTCCCTTTGATACCGATCATACGGCTGTTCCAGTCAATCTCGTCCATCAGCGAACGGCGTACCGGAGCGTTTGTATGTTCGATGAGATATGCGTGTGTTTTGAAGAATTCTTCCATTTCGCGTTTTTATAGTGTTTCCATGTCGCCATGCAATGTTGTACTTTATTGCCGACGACGCTCATATGCCGCGTTCGCGGATGCCTGAAATGTGGTTTTTGCGTCCTTCATTTGAGTTCTTCCGCATCGCTCGCATTATCTTTGCAAAGATAATATATATTTCTATAATTTGCAAACTCTATATTACAAATTATGTCATTTTTTATTTATTATTTATTATTTGCCGTCCTCATTATTATATATGTGTGTATGAATGCCGCCAAGATGCACATATTGAAATTTTTGTGCAATATTCATATTTGTATCTGGTTGAACCATGATTGTTTACGCCAAGTTGTTTAAAGTGTTTTCAGGGCGTGTTTATGTTAGGATTATATGCCATCTGATTATGTGTATTAAATGCGGTACGTAATTTAGATTTGTCACTGTTATTGGATAATCCCGTATTTCCACTTTCTTCTATATGACAATTGTATAAATGATATTCAACAACACTGATTGCCGGTATTATATTTTCGTGCCACAAAAAATTGCATTAATTTTGCAGTCGGGAAAATATCTTGTAAGAATGAACAGGCAGGCGTGGGCATACATTTTGGCATAGCGTATCTTCCAGAAGGAGGTAAAGACACGGTAAGAACTTTATACGGATTGCCGGTTTTGCGGGCATGTACTGTATGTTTGCGACTGTTTTTCCTGTAACATTAAGAATCGTATTTGTATATGAAATTGCATGTTTTTAATCCGGAACACGATATTGTGATGGCTTATGGTGACGGAATGTTCACGTCACCTCATGCTGCACGCGGGCTTCGGCGTGATCTTGGTTTCATTCCTGCGTTCACGGCGGAAGACGGAGATTTTGTGCTTGTAGATGATATTGAATCGGCACTTGAGTCTTTGAGGCATGTCAGGAAATATGCGTCGGATGTTGTATTTATCACACCCGACGATCTCCGTAACATGCGTTTTGACGGTTATCACAGTTTATCGATAGAACCGTGGGGGTGGGACAGTACCCTTAAAAGACAATTGGTTGCCTCAAATCCTGACTTACTTCCATTTCTGCCAGATGACAAGGCGTTGGAAAGTATACGTAATATGAGTAACCGCAAATTTGCGTCGGAACATCTGTTGCCGTGGCTTTGTGAGACAGACAGCATTTTTGTGGGAAAAAGCCGCTATTTCACAACGGTGGAGGAGATGAACGGAGAACTTGTCCGTAATGGCAGAAGTGTGCTTAAAGCACCGTGGAGCAGTAGCGGACGAGGTGTGAGATATGTTGAAGGCATGGCTGAGTGTCCGCTTTCCGGATGGTGCCGCAATGTGATTTCCAGGCAGGGAGGCATAATGGTCGAGCCATATTATGACAAAGTGATGGACTTCGGCATGGAGTTCAGCATTGGTGAGAACGGTATGGCAGAGTATCGCGGACTGTCCCTGTTTCGCACCGTGAATGGCGCATACGCAGGCAGCATACTCGCCACAGAGAATGAAAAACGTAAAATGATGGGACGTTACGTCGGATTAGAGGTTATAGACAGGCTTGCCGATACGGTAATTTCTCGTATGGGTGATTTGACCGGAGGGTCTTATAAGGGTCCTTTTGGCATAGACATGATGATTGTGGCAGACAAGGCAGGTGACGGTTTTAAGATACATCCTTGCGTGGAACTTAATTTGAGATGCACAATGGGACATGTCGCTCTTGGCATATCTCCAAACGAACATGAGGCTCAGAAACTGATGCGTATATCCTATAACGGCAAATACAGACTGCGTATATTAAGTACGAATGAGAACCTGCTCAACACGAGCCTTGCTGTGTAAGCTCCTCGCATGACGGCAGCTATGATTGATTTCCGCGTGTTACGGGTGTGCCGTTCTGCTGTCTTGCATTATGTATGGACTGTCATGTCCGGATAAGTATGAGGATATAGATAAGGCATTATTCATGTACAATAGCATTAACATTTGTATTTATTTTAGTTGTCATATTGATAATTAAAATCCGTTCATATGTATTTTTCATGTCGCCAAAACTCTCGGAATTACACATAAAATACATTTGGAAGATTCTGACGTGAAAATTCATAACTTGTTATCATTCATGATTATCAGTCGCTTATATTATACTATGGCTTAATCTCCATCGGCTGACGTTGCCGAAAAGGCTTTTCCGCAGACCGAAAAAGCCTTTCCTGTATGCTGATACAGCCTTTCCTGAGACATCAAAAAGCGTATTTCATAATGTGATAAAGGCTTTATCATGCATATTCATATGGTATATGACGGTTTAAAACAGTATTATGAGTGATGCAAAATGGCTGCTGACAGGAATTTATACCTTAAATAAGAAAGTCCAGTATGTTAAATTTCTCACGTTGTTTAACTTAAAATCAAAATCTTAGTATTAAGAATATTTATTGTGTTTTCTATCGAGGTTTGTATAAGTTATTGTTAATCGACCGCATTACTGTATTCTTTCTTTTATCATTTAAAATATATACATGCCAGCATGACTGTAAGGTAAATGCAAGGGAGAAATACGGAGTATTGCCTGCTTTGCCTAATTAAGTCCTTCCATAAGCATGACCATCGTGCCTGATGTTGTCTGATATACAAGCTGATTGTTTTTTCGCATCTTATCATATATCGTTCTATTTCTCCACAATACTATACTTACATGCATCCCGACGTGTTATCGTGGATTTGTTTTCTGTTTATCAATAAAATATGCTATCTTTGCAGAAGATATGCCGCACTCGGGAAATTAAGAGCGAGCTCTCTTTCCTCTCGTTTGCATTATCTTTGCAGAAGCTAAGCTGCACTCGGGAAATTAAGAGCGAGCTCTTTTTCCTCTCGTTTGCATTATCTTTGTATAAGATAAGCTTCGATTCGGCAATGTCAAGACTGGTAAAACTCAGTTTTCCCGTCTTCCCGTTGCACTCACCTTGCATTATCTTTGCATAAGACAAGCTTCGGCTCGGCAGTACCAAGTCTGGTAAAACTTCGTTTTCCCGTCTTGCTGTTGCACTCGCCTTGCATTATCTTTGCCGCCGATAAGATTAAAGTACTCACTTTGTGAGGTATCAGTATAAACCTAAAATGCATTGCTTATGGTATAAACTTACAACATCGGTTACGATGTAATATTTTTGAGGATAAAAAGAAGCGTTGTGTCTATGTCTTGCTGTAATAAAGCGTAGGAAACTTTAACCAGATAACAAGATTGGCATGATGGTTCTCCGCGTATATGCGTGGGGCTACCGTCTCCATTCCGTTATCAGGGGCTTTCCTACCGCCTTTTACAGAGGAGTGTACGATGTGTAGTTCCACGTTTCTGTTTCTCTGTCTCTAATCCCCTTAATCACGTGATAAAAATGTAAAGTACGAACATTATATAGTTATTCAAAGAAACGTTGTGTCTTCATCTTTCTGTAATAAAGCGTAGGAAACTTTAAAACTGATAACAAGATTCTGGCATGATAGTTCTCCATGGGGTTTGCATGGGGCTGCTGTCTCCATTTTCGAGTTAAGACATATTGTCTGTACAAGAGGATGTTGGCATATGGTTCCACGTTTCAGTACCAACCTAATATTAAGCCGAGCAGGAACTGGTGAGGCTAAGCAAATTTCATGGATGTCAAAAATTTAATTCTGGCAGTTACTATGACGGTAATTCTGCCAATGAACGTGTACGGGCAACAGGCTGATTGTGATTCATTGTCCGTAAAAAACAGAGGTCTCGGAAACTATGGGTTTAAATGGCGGCAAACAATCCTTCCCGCATCTTTAATAGGTGCTGGTGCGGTTGCGCTCGCCCCTGGTTTCATCAGAAACGGTAGCCGTGACATCACAAACAACGTGATAGATATACGGGGGAGCAACAATCGGCTCGAGTTTGACGATTACATACAGTATCTTCCGGTTGCCGGTTCTTTAATGCTGGGCTGTGCTGGCATAAAGGCAAAGCATCCATTCCGCGACAGATTTTTTATTATTGCTACTTCCTATGCGACATTGGCAGTTCTTACAAATGTTCCGAAATTCTGCATTGATGAGAAAAGGCCGGAGTTTGCAGGTCACAACTCTTTCCCTTCAGGACATACTGCAACAGCTTTCATGGGTGCTGAACTTGTGCGGATGGAATACGGTGGTTGGTATGGAATCGGTGCTTATACCATCGCAGTTGGGGTAGGGTTCATGCGGATGTATAACGGAAGGCACTGGCTGCATGATGTTGTGGCTGGTGCGGGAGTCGGTATATTGAGCGCACGTGTCGGTGAATGGAGTTGCCGCTTGTGGCAAAAAATCTTTCAAACAAATGGAAAGAAAGAAAACGACCTTGTTTTTACGCCCGTTGCAATACCTGTTAACGGTGGATATTATGGTTTCACTATGGGGTGTTTCTTTTGAGTCACTGTATTATCGTAAGAACCGGTTTATGGCATGGTTTGGATATCAAGTCCACCATGCCATCGGTTTTTCAGTCCGATGTTATCTTGGTTTCATTTCTTTCGCAGGTGGATGTCAATCGTTGTCCCAGCTGTCCCAGTCACTGTCATTTTTCTTTGCTCGTCCCTCACCTGCTGACGACTCCTCATCACTTATGTCGAGAAAAAGTCCTCCTTCCATCTTTGCAGAACTGCCTGAACCGCTTAGAAGCACTGCCGGAATGTGGAGCAGGCAAATAGCCGGGGCGATATATGTCTTTTTCATGTATTTGTTTTACTGTTATTTTATTACTGTTTTTCTGCCGTTCACAATATAAATGCCATGTCTGAGATTTTCTGCCGAATCCCCCATGTAGCGACCGCAAAGGTCATACACCCCCTTGTGCCGGAGCTGGATATCACGCTCTACCGATATAATCCCACTGGTGACGTCTCCACTGTTTATCTTTGCCGACACATTTCCGTCAGGCATCTTCATGTATGCGCGGAATCCTTTGAGTCTGGAGCCGTCATTTGCCGGAACAGTGAGAGTGACGCCGTCTGCGGATACAAAACGGATTGTCCTGCCGTATATGGCTGTGGGGTTGAATATTCCGACGAACGAGCATTCGTACGTGGACGCGTCCCGGCATGCGTGGGTTACGGTCTCCGGACGGTTTGCGGTGATGGTCTTGTTTGTGAAAACAGGATTCTTTATTTCGGTTCCCTCAATGGGACGCACCATATACGGTACGCCTGCCTTTGTCACGGAGACACGTTTGAAAATGAGATTGAGACTGTTGTCCGGGTTCACCTCCACATCGGTGAACTCCTGAAAATCCGCCCCTTGAAACTGTTCCCTTATGTCTTCTGCTGTAAGCGGGAATGGCAGACACACGGTATACCATCCTCCGTCACCGACAAAAGTCCTCTGAAGGGTAACCTCATCGAGAGTGGCGTTGTAATGTGTGCTTATCACACCGCTGTTGTCAGCAGATTGCGAACTTCCGTCTAATGTTATTACGTCAGACGGAGAGTCCGTACACATCTTATACAAAGAAATCCTACTGTTGATTGCTGAATATAATTTAAATAAGCCCTGAAAGCCCTGAGATGCGTTCTTATTATAATTATATCCGATTCTGTATTTTGATTTGAACGTTATTGTAGCGGTTCCGCCATCTATTTTTATGCTTGCTTTAGAATATTCATCAGCCTTCTCATAAAACGACAGTTTGTTCGTGGAAGACNCGTCAGACGGAGAGTCCGTACACATCTTATACAAAGAAATCCTACTGTTGATTGCTGAATATAATTTAAATAAGCCCTGAAAGCCCTGAGATGCGTTCTTATTATAATTATATCCGATTCTGTATTTTGATTTGAACGTTATTGTAGCGGTTCCGCCATCTATTTTTATGCTTGCTTTAGAATATTCATCAGCCTTCTCATAAAACGACAGTTTGTTCGTGGAAGACCCTCCCAGATAAGATGTTCCGGTATGAAACCGCCATCCGGCAGACAACTTCCCGAGCCGGAAAACCTGCACGTCATCATTTACCGTCACCTCATCACCGCTTATATCGATGTTTGAGGCATAAATGCAGTCCTTTGCATTATTCGTTCTTTTGCCTAATGCAGCACCTTCTTCGGAATCGACAATAACCACGGCATCACCGTCATTAAGCTCTGACACATCACGGACAAGAGTGAATCTTGTATTGTCCTGCGCCTGCACGGCAATACTAAATCCAATAACTGAAAATAAAATCAGACTTCTGAGAAATGTTTTCATTTTAATGCTATGTTTTATCATGTCACAAACGGCATCTGTGTGAATGCATCAATATAATTGGTGGAGGCAGAAGTCGGTGATGTGATATCATGAGACAAAGCTAACAAAAATAACATTATGCGCCAAATTTTCCACGCATTAATACATCAAAATATGGAAAACAAACAGCTGTAGTTCAGTATTTTATGAATACAAATGACATTTGTTGGAATGGAAGTATGCAGGATATGGGTAAATACTAACGTGCAAAATATTATCAAGTATATATAAGCTTTTAACCCAAACCGTTAGAAAATAGTGTCTCTATTATTTCTATTACGATTTGGGCTAAATAATTTATAGTACAGCGGTGGTGTCCTCTAATTTATATATTACATATTATATAATATTGGTTACAATTTTTTTATCACGTTAAGTATCTGTTCACCTATACCTATGGTGTATCCTTGTGAGACAAAAACTACCCTATTGAAAGTGTCGGCAATGATGAATATAGGCAACTGTCGTTTGTCATTGAGTTTCATCTGCTGAACAAGTTGCTTCATGATCTCACCATTTTTATCAGTACCGAATATTGTTCCAGACGGCAATGAGGAAAATTCTGCTGAGTTGAACTTGCTCATTGAGGCATTGTTTTCAAAAAGCAGAACAAGAGGACGTCCCCATTGCTCAAACTGAGTCTTTATTTTTTCAATGTCGTGCAACGTGTGGTTTGTCGGTTCCTGACCACTATTTATTACACCCAAAACATAATAACCACGACCGGTCTGAGAAAGAATTGAAACGTCTTTCCCGTCTTTATCGAAAATTGACTCACTATTGAACGAGCCAATCACACTTATTGCAGATGTGCTTTGGAGCATATCAAGAGACACCGTTGTTATCTTGCCCTCCAAAATGTTGAATATCTTGTTAGAAACAAGCACACTGCCGTTGGCAAGACGTGTTCCTGTAGTGAGCATATAAGTTCCTGTATCAAGCGATACGCCTTTTTTGAATGTGTTGCCCCAACTTGTTCCGTTACCCATATCAGCTTGTCCTTCCTCCATGTTCAGCAGTTGAGTGCATCCGTTTTCTATTTTACTTATGGTGAAATGACTGTAATATAATGGATCCTCAAGATGTTTTTGAGGCACATATGACAGAATAAGTTTTCCTTTTCTACCCTTTTTTATTATATCTTTCTCATCGAAGTTTACGTCTATCCATTCATTACCAAAGCGATATTGAACCTTTGAAGTTATAGCATCTTTCCGTGCTTCAATACCAAGACTTCTGGCAGCGTCTACAAACAGTATATCTCTGGAACGCGGTGTGGTTATGCGTGACTTCATGGCACCAACCGGTGTCTGCGCAATCTGAAGGGCAAGACTGTCTGTATCAATTCTTATATTATCGCTTATCCATGCAGCTAATTCTGACGGATTATTCCGGAATCTGTCAGCTTCTTCTTTGCTGAATGCCGACGCCAAATAATGTTTGAATGGGCGAATAATCATCTCGTCTTCTACTCTTGGCGACAACTGATTGCTTTGTGCGGTATAATTGTCTTCAAGTATCTCTGTTGTTATATCTCGCAGATCTTTATCGCTGAGTGTGGCAAGCAACGCAACGACACGCTGTGGATTATCCCTGTGACGGTTAATGAAATCAACGATAGTTTTATGATTACCTCTTGATTTTACAATGTATTCGGAAGCATACTCAGCAATTTTATCAGCCTCATCTTCAGTTAAGAATGTTGACACATATGCTTTTCGAAGTGAATCCTCATATGCAAATCTTTTCTGATTTACTTTTATCTGCTCCTCACTGAGATATGGTATTACGGCTTTTTCAGGAGGAGGCACTATAGTCATTGTATCTTCTATAATACTGCTATTGTCCAAGATTGTAGCTTGATTATCCGTATCAATATTAATGGTAATGCTATGGTCTTTTCCAAAAGATACTTTACGCCATGCGTAGCGGTTGTCTTTTGAAGCCCAAATTAGCATGTCTCCCTTGCCTGCGGTAAGACTCGTTTGTCCGTTATTGTCGGTGTATTTTGTCGCAACTGTACAGAATTCGGCATAGTTGTATATTTTGAAATCAATTCTTGCATTGTTTATAGGTGTATTATTTTTATCTGTAACAGTTATTATGAGTGGTGCTGTGTCAGCATAGTTGTCTGTCACGTTTATTTCTGTAAAATTGGATGACCGTAGAATCACTTCTTCAGGACCATTATAATTACCGAATACCCTTGTATGCATGAGCATAGCACGTGATGCCGGAGCATTGAACCATCCAAGGTTAAGCACAGGTTCAGGCTCGCAAGCTCCGAGAAAATACCATTTGCCATCAGCCCACGCTTCAACCCAGGCATGATTGTCATCTGTATGCGCCCAGCGTGGTGTATATACCTGACGTGCCGGTATACCTACAGAACGTAGAGCAGCAACCGTAAAAGTACTTTGTTCGCCACAACGTCCAGTGGCAGTTCTGACAGTTGCCAGCGGAGATGAAGTTCTTGCGTCAGAAGGTTGGTATGTCACTTTCTCATGACACCAATGGTTTACCTCTAAAATCGCATCATACATGTTTTTACCATTTACTCTTTCTTTAAGTTCATTGTAAAACACCATTCTTGAGGAATCAAGAGCTTCATTATTTACTCTGACAGGAATAACAAAGTGTCTGAATAAATTCTCCGGAACGCTGGCTCCCCATGCCATTTCTCTTCTCGCCTTCAATGAACATCTTATGTTATCCAAGAAAAATGAAGTAGGGTAGTCTGTTATATCAGCAAGCGGCATATAAGCATAAAGGAACATAAGGACGTTTTTCTCTTCAGACGTAATGTCAATTCCGTTCAAATAAAAAAACTCTTTTCCGATGACATTCATTCTTTCTGTAAAAGTTAGCTCTGTATCTTTTTTACGAGATATGTCATCATTATAATTGTTTATGGCATTTGACGTCATGCAGCTTACCATGACGTATAGTAGTAAAATGATTCGGAGTTTTTTCATAATATAAGTGAATTATAAAGGTGAGAAAAAAGCAGTACCTTATAATTCTGTTTTCTTTTGTTTATTGTTCAATAATAAAACTAAAACCAGAAAAATGCCGTCTGCATTTTATCTCACCTTTACTGATTAATTTATATTTTCCTTTCCTTTTACAGCTGGTCTATCTTATTGATTCTATTTTGATGACGTCCGCCTTCAAATGTAGTACTGAAAAACTCATTCAATATTTTTTCTGCCGCTTTGTTATCGATGAACCGTCCTGGCAAAACAAGAACATTTGCATCATTGTGCTGCCTTATCATATGAGCAATTTCCTGTGTCCATGCGAGACCGGCTCTTACACCTTTATGTCGATTGAGTGTCATACACATACCCTCACCGCTACCGCATATTCCTATTCCCGGATATACCTCACCATTAACAATTCCGTCAGCAAGAGCATGAGCGAAATCGGGATAGTCACAACTCATATCACTGTATGTGCCATAATCCTTGTATGGAATATGATGTTCCTCAAGATATTGCACCACAAATTTTTTTAATGCATAACCAGCATGGTCGCATGCTATTCCAACAGTCTTTACTTCCATAGTTTTACGTTTTTATTTATTAGATATAAACATTTTAACCTGCTTGTATATATTTTCAGCAGTGAATCCCAGTTTCTCATCAAGTACCTTGTATGGTGCGGAATATCCAAACGAATTCATTCCATAAACCATTCCGTTAGAACCCACCAATCCTTCAAGCGTAACGGAAAGTCCTGCCGTAAGACCGAATATTTTAGCTCCGGTTGGAAGTATATTTTCCTGATATTCTTTACTCTGACATCTGAAGAGACCTTCTGATGGAACACTTACGACACGTAGTCTTACACCGTCTTTACGCAATAACTCTGCTCCGGCAAGAAGTGTTGCTACTTCAGAACCTGAAGCAAGGAGGATAACATCATAGTCTTCATCAGAGCCATTTACAATATATGCACCCTTGCGCACCTGCTCATAATCAGTACCTTCCGGGAGGCTATTGACCGGCTGTCTGGAAAAAATCAATGCTGTAGGAGTATCCATATTCTCTACAGCCATTTGCCAGCATACGGTTGTCTCTCCGGCATCTGCAGGACGGAATACTCTTACTGAGTCTTGACCTTTATGATTCTTAAGCTTTTCCATGAGACGTATTTGAGCCTCTTGCTCAACAGGTTCATGGGTAGGTCCGTCCTCTCCCACACGGAACGCATCGTGCGACCATATGAACTTTATAGGTACTTGCATCAAAGCAGCCATTCTTATCGCAGGTTTCATATAGTCTGAGAATACAAAGAACGTTCCGCACGCGGGAATAACTCCTCCATGAAGATACATACCTATACATATACATGCCATTGTCAATTCGCTTACTCCAGCCTGAAAGAAAGCACCACTGAAATCATCGGCTTTGAACTCATGTGTCTTTTTCAGGAATCCGTCCGTTTTATCAGAGTTGCACAAATCCGCTGAAGAACAGACCATGTTGTGTACCTGCTCTCCTAATATTCCCAGACAAACAGATGATGCCACACGTGTTGCAACATCTCTTTTTTGCGTAACAGAACTCCAGTCTACCTTTGGAGCTTTCCCTGAGAACCACTCGTCCATGAGTGTTGCTGTTTCCGGATTGTCCTTCCTCCATTTGTCCTCTGCAATATGCCGCTGTTCAACAATTTTAAGCAACTCTTTCTTTCTATTTTCGTAAAGTTCCTTTACGTCGTCGAATATGACAAACGGATTATTTATATCGCCTCCGAGATTCTTGACAGTATTGACATAAGATTCCTGCCCTAAAGGTGCTCCATGCGTGTTAACATTTCTTTCATAACTGGTTCCGTCAGCCTTGATGGCACCTTTTCCCATTATAGTATGTCCTATTATAAGAGTAGGACGGTCCTTTTCGTTATTTGCATTTTTAAGAGCCTCACGTATTTCATCAGGATCATTTCCATTTATTTCCAGAACATTCCACCCCCACGACTGGTATTTCATCTTGGTGTTCTCGTTCATTACAGTATCACATTCCGTAGATAACTGTATTTCATTTGCGTCATAGAACATTATAAGATTATTCAGATGCAGCAGACCGGCAACACGTCCGGCACCCTGTGAAATTTCCTCCTGAATACCGCCATCAGATATATAGGCATATATCTTATGCTGCATCATGGTATGGCTCAGACGTGCCTCAAGAAATTTTTCAGCAATAGCCGCACCTACTGCATAAGTATGTCCTTGCCCCAAAGGTCCTGATGTATTTTCTATTCCATGTCTTATATCTCGCTCAGGATGTCCTGGGGTGACAGAACCCCATTGTCTGAATTCCTTAAGTTCATCTATTGTATATTTACCTTGCATTGCAAGAGCTGAATATAACATTGGGGACATATGACCTGGATCAAGATAAAATCTGTCACGTCCTTCCCATTCAGGATTATTTGGATCGTACACCAAAAACTCTGAGAAAAGTACATTAATGAAATCAGCTCCTCCCATCGCACCACCTGGATGACCAGACTTTGCTTTCTCTACCATCGATACAGCAAGAATCCTGATGTTGTCTGCTGCATGATTCATTAAATTCTTATTGTTCATTATGATTTTTGTTTGAAATGTAGTCTTTATGGATTTATAATGCAAATATAGGGAAAATGTTTTACTTAAATACATATTCACAAAATAAAAGTGCAGCTTTTATCGGGTTTTTCGTTTTTACATATATTAATATAAGCTTGTTATGAACATAATATAATAAAGTCATCTTCAACAAGCCCATATAAACTGCAACTATAATTTCTTTAAATCAGTGAAGTCATTAACACTATTTGGATTTATTCATATATATATTTATAACCTACGGATACATCCTATAAACCCATTTGTTATATTAAGAAAAAATATCGTATGTAAGTAAGTGTTTTTTCATTCGGCGTTGATATTAGTGTGTTATTGATAATAATCATATGCAGTATATGCCGTTTCACAACTGGATATTAACACCAATACTTATATATCAATACTTCGGTAAAAATTTACCGCGCTAAAAGTTAAACATTTGAAGCCGGCTATCCGGTTTCACTATATAAAAGTTCATTGAAATACTGTCAATAACTATCGCTTGAGCAAGCTGTAAAAGGTCTAGAAAAGACTCTGAAAAATTGTCTAAAATATTGATAATTAGGCAATAAAAGTATTGCATAAGTCGCTGATTATTAGTAACTTAGAGTTTTCTATAATGAAAGAGACATGTGGGTGAACCAGTATGGCGACCCTACCTACGTCGACGATTTCGGCTGGCCCGGTCTTTCCGGACGTATGCTGGAGCGTTCTGTCATCAGTTCCATGCCTTTCGAGACATCCTTCTGTGTCGGTCTTGGCAAGCACCGCTTTGTGGAGGGTGAGAAACAGAACACTCAGGACTGGTATCACAGCGGCGTGCAGAGCATCATGCCGACGTGGCGCTACTGGATAGAGAACAAGGAAGGTCTGGATGTGTCAATCGACTGGGATGACGCATACAACTTCGGAAGCTCACTTAAAATTTCCGGGATACTTCTTCCCGGCAATCATCTGATGCGTCTGTACAAAACCATGATACCTGTAAACTCTGGAGGAACACTCCGGCTGGTTTACAAGACAAGCACGCCCGGCTCGGTAGAGGTGAGACTCGCTACTGAAAGTAAGGTTGACGGAGAGATGATTACACTCACAAACCCGAAGACAACAGAAAAGAACGGCTGGACTGTCTGTGAATATGACCTATCTTCTTTGAACGGGAAAACAGTCTACATGATTGCTATCAATATGAAGACTGACACCAAAGTTGCTGATTACTCTTTGTCGCTTGGAGAGCTTGCCATGCTTCCCGAATCCTATGCTCCGGCTGCTGTGACTGTCAACAACCTCTCTACAACGAGCGTGCTCGGTGAGGAGAAGGGCGACATCCGCGTGACATGGGATTACAGTTATACTGCCGACTTCGATCATTTCGACATCTATACCGAGACAGCCGACGGCACACGCAAGCTCGTGGGACAGACACGAGGTGGCGGCTTTTACATTCCTCCGTTCGAGCGCAACGCCAATGACGAGTATGTCAATGTGCTCGTTGTGCCTGTGATGAAGGACATGAGGCAGCAGCCGGCACAGACTCTGAAGGTAAACTATCCCACACCAAAGGTTCCTACCGTGACATTCAAACTCTCCAAGAGCTACATCAACGTGGGCGAGACAGCCACAATCACCGCAAAGGGAACAGGCAAGCCAACCGCATGGAAGTGGACTCTTCCGGAAGGACTGGAGCTCGTAGACGGCTCGCTGACCGACAGCAGGATAACTGTAAAAGGCTTGAAGAGCGGACGTCAGAGCGTCACGGTAGAGGCGACAAATGCCGTTGGTACATCCACAACTACGAAAGAGGTACTTGATGTGATGGAAGCCGGTGAGGAGAAAGAGGTATATAACGTGGTTATGAATAAAACTGTGGTATCGTTTAGTGGTTCTACAAACTCAACCGAAGTGCCGTCCAAGATTATTGACGGCGTGGAGCGTCCTAACAGTACAAGCGACAAGTGGTGCAACGTGAGTGCTGACAACTGGGTGATATTCGACCTTGAAGGTGCATATCTTGTCTATGGTTTCAAGATATTCGACGGCAATTCCGGTCCGGAAAGCGGAGTGGACCAAATCCGTTCGTACACCATCGAGCTGTCTGACGACGGTGAGCACTGGACGACAGTGGTGGATGAGGAGGACCGCGAGAGCGAGTCAATCAAGACAGACTACATAGCTCCTTATAAGGCTCGATACCTACGCCTATCTCCGCATGTGAGCGGAACACTCCGCATATGGGAGTTCGAGGTGTTCGGAAAGGACGACAACAACCTCACTGTAGAGATGCAGCCTGCAGAACTGAAACTTAATGCCGTGGAGGCAAAGAACATTGTGGTGAAATACAATCTAAACGGTGACGAACGTGCTGAGCAGTTCAGCTGTAGTGCGGTTGCGGGGAAGAACAATGTGATTGTAGGAAAGATAACCGAGAATGAACAGGAGGGAACATTTACTGTGCCAGTAACAGCCGGGAAAATAATGGGATTGGACAAAGTGACTATCCGGATTAACAACGGTGAATTGTATAAAGAACGTGTAGTCAATGTAATTATAGATACTGACGAGCAGCCCAATGTGCTTGCCGGAACAGAGGCTACATTGCGCCATTATAAGTCAGACTTTTCGTTCGAGGCTGAGTTTGATGAGTTAAAGACCGGTACTCTTACCGACGGCAACACCACAGACGAGGGTTGCGGTGAGATAGAGACGCCGTCTATGTTCAAGAAAGACTTCTGGACCATATTCACCGCTCCGGAAGGCAAGAACTGGAACATCTCTAAGGTGAAGATATATATCCCGGGCGAGAACCAGGCTGAGAACGACAACGGAAAGAGCGGAGCCGCCAACAACGAGATAAGTATCATGATGGGCAACGACCTCACCAACCTCACGGCAGTGAAGACTTTCGCCGGTCTCGACAAGGTTTCCGAACTTGAGTATATCCTGCCGGAGTACAAGAGCTGCAAGTATCTCGCCATAGTATGCACGCTCAACCCTTACTTCTATCCCACACTCGCTGAGGTGGAGGCATTCGAGCAGTTTGCAGAGGCGGTGCCTGTAACAGGTCCTGTGTCTGTTAAAGGATTCAATTATGATGTCATTGCTGAGAGCAAGCCTTGTGCAAAATCCACCAACGGATATCTCGATATGCAAGGATGGGTGTTCTACACCACTTCTGTTCAGGAGGGTGGAGCTATTGCCGGTGACAACCACATTGTAAAGACTGCTTCAGGCAAGGAATTCAAATTGGCGGACTATGCTCAGAACAACGCACTCGTATTGAATGAAAGCGGTGTAAGCCATGACCTTGTATTTGACAATCCGGAGAAGTGTTCAGAGCTTTATTTCCTGATGACTTCCACCGGCGGGCAGTCTGATGTTGAAGTAACAGCCAATTATGATGATGGCACAGCAAGCAGCACATCTGTATTCAGTCCGGATAACTGGTACAATTATTATCCTTCAGGAGACGAAGCTGTATATGGTATAAGTAGAATACCCACTACAACTATACCAGGTTTCTTCACTGAAGATGTACCTGACAATAATTACAAATTCCGTCTTTATGAGTATACACTGCCTACAGACCGTAACAAGAAAGTGAAGTCAGTATCGTTTAAGACAGACTCTTACAGCTGGCCTACCATTCTTGCTATATCCAAAACAGGATATAATGTGGCAACGGATATAACAAGCACAGTCAAGAATGTATTTGAGAAAGAGATTCAGGCTATATATACCATCAACGGTATAAAACTGAACGCTCCGCAGAAAGGCATCAACATTATAAGATACACTGACGGTACGGCGAAGAAAGTAATAATAAGATAACCGTCGGAAAACACTCTATAAAATAGTTATAGCAGGGTGGGGGCATGCTCGTATGTCCTCACCTTTTTTATTGAGTGCCACAAGGCGGTGAGGTTGGTTTCCTGTTTCCACCATGCATATTGGTGGCGTCAGCCAGTAGAGACGCAAGATTTTGCGTCTCCCATGGAGCCATGCGCAATTTATCCCAGTTATAATCAGCGTGTTTTCATTGCGTTTGTTGCTTGTGAGACGCAAAATTTTGCGTCTCTACTTTTAGCATGCAGCGTAATAAAAGTGTGAATAATGTTGCGCTATTACAATGGCGTATGCCAGTAGAGACGCAAAATTTTGCGTCTCCCGAGGAGCCATGCGCAATTTATCCCAGTTATAATCAGCGTGTTGTAATAGCGTTTCCTGCTTGTGAGACGCAAGATTTTGCGTCTCTACTTTATATGTCGCGCTTTTTTATATGTATCCTTTGCGCCACCGCAGTATGAAAAATCGCATGACACGAAAGTTGTCCGACATCGCCATATGGAATATTCCGTTATGTGCATTCCGTATTAATACATATGACAAAATAAACAATGCCAACCTCATGATACCGCTCTATTTATTCGCGAACGGCATTTCCGGTGAAAATACGCGGGTTTTGAGCATTTTGTGAAATTATTTGATATACAGCGGTTTACGTATTTGTGTATCACGGAACAGCTGATTCCGCTTTACGAAAAAGCCTTTCCAGTGTTGCGGAAAAGCCCGTTTGGGGTGATGACATGTAACGTTTTGCAGTGCGTAAAAGGCATTTTCATGACTGCGTGTCGCTATTTCCGTATATCAAAAAGCCAGTTTGGGAATTTCGGGAACAAATATTCGGTAATCTGGGATATACGAAAATGTATATAGGTAACCACCACACAATGTTTCCGATTCTGTTTTGAGAAATATTTTTGTCAATATTTTTTACTTCCCGTTATGTGTAAATTTTCATTTTAAAAGATATGCCACTCTATTCTGAACATATGAATGCATCTACTTCTGAAATTATGACAGGTGAAACTTTTGGTTTATTGCAAGAAGAAAAACAGGGGTCAGTAGATTTTTAGTGGGGATAGGCATACAGTTTAGCAATACGGAATAAGAAAAACTTCTTGTCAACAACTCCCCTGAGATTCGCTCTGAAGAGTTTGATTTTAGCGTTGAATGATTCAGCGAGCGCATTTGATGAACGGTTGTTGTAGAGGATTCATCTTCTCGTCCAGGCTGATGTGTATCTCTCCGGTGGTTTGCTCAATGCCAACTATCGAAAAGTAATCCAATATCTGTGTGGGCAGTACGATACCGGCCAACATATTCAAATAATCTTTTTCCATACTGCAAAGTAAAGGACTTTTCGATTTTCTTACAAATTTATCCCCACTAAATTTCTACTGACCCAAAAACAGGGCTTATTAATTGGTGTTTATCTGTATAACGATAATAAGCTTTCTTAAATATAGAGTGATGCCGGAGCATCCGTTAATGTCGTTTCATTTCCAGAATTGGAAACGGATTTCCTGCGTCGTCAAACTCATTGCGTTTGAACACCTTGAACCCCATGTGTTCGTAGAATCTACGGGCATTAGGATTCTGTTCATTGACATTAACAAACTCTATGTCCAATTTATCAAATGCAATTTTGATGAAAACCTTGCCCAAACCTTTCCTGAAACAGTCCGGATGGAGAAATAGCATCTCAATTTTACGGTTTTGAATACCCATAAAACCGACCGGACGCTGCCGGTCTTCCATCACCCATAGGGTTTCTATTCCACGCAATGCATCTTCGGCTTGTGGTGTAAGGCGAATGATATCGTCTTCTGTGAGAAAATGATGGCTCGCACGTACGGATGATTTCCATATGTCCGATAATGTGTCTATCATCATCGGAGTTCTTTTATCCTTTTCAATTTCGAGTACCACGACACCGGATTCATTTATATATATTGTCTGAGATGATTCGTTCATTTTGTTGCTGAGTTAAGATGTTGTAATCAGAATTGCGTTATTCAGTTCGACATACTTACATATATGCCTGTCATCCATTTATTTCCATACAGCAGTGACATCTTTATACCGTTTCCCGCTTTTGCCAGACGTATACAGCTATATCTTCGACAAAAGCGGGAAACAGGTTGTTTGACAGCATCCGAAATGTGGAGGATTTATAATGAACTGATTGTGTTTAACGACAAGTTCTGTTTATTATAACTCATGTATCACTCA
Source organism: Leyella lascolaii (assembly GCF_900079775.1). Classification (GTDB taxonomy): domain Bacteria; phylum Bacteroidota; class Bacteroidia; order Bacteroidales; family Bacteroidaceae; genus Prevotella; species Prevotella lascolaii. Next base: position 459,722 of record NZ_LT556036.1, read on the forward strand.
AATCATTATATCCATGTGCTATAAATCCTCAAGCTTTACTTCCTCCTCTTTAACCGGACGCAGTTCTTTTTTCTCTTTTTTATTATCTTTATGGTTTTCCTTGTTATTATTACTTCCACTACTCAAGTTGCTATGTTTTACATTTTCTACGGGAGTTTCACTGTTCTCTGTTACTTCAGTTGTAACCTCAGTACTGTCAGTTTCCAGAGTATCGGTTTTTGCCGTGGCATAGTAACTCGGGCAATTGTACATACTGTAAGAAATGTCACTGTCTTTGGGTTTACCGAACTTTGCGTGATATTGTTTAAATGCCGGATCGGAAAGCAGGGAACTAAGGAAGTATCCGCATATAGGCAATGCCGTTCTGCTTCCTTGTCCGAGCGCGCCCGTACGGAAGTGTATGCTTCGGTATTCTCCACCTACCCAGGCTCCAACAACGAGTTTCGGGCTTACACCCATAAACCATGCGTCAGAATGATTGTTTGACGTTCCAGTCTTGCCGCCCCATTCTGTATCGTTGTATTTTCCGACATATCCCCATAGGCTTTGTGAAGTACCTCCCGGTTCTCTCAGTCCTCCGAGGAGCATCTGTTGCATAAGGAATGCGGACTTATACGGAATGACCTGTGTTTCTTCAGTAGGACAGGTGTAAACTTCTTTACCATCCTTGTCTATTATTTTCACAACAAGTACAGGTGCGACATGTTTGCCGTCGTTCGAAACAGTGCAATATGCATTGGTCAACTCCAGAAGATTAACATCGCTTGAGCCGAGTGCAAGCGACGGTGCATCATCAAGCGGACTTTGAATACCCATCTTGTTCGCTGTTTCAATGATTCTTTTTATACCCATCTCCTGTCCGAGTCTGACGGCAATGGAATTGATGCTTCTTGCGAATGCGCTCTTTAACGGCATGGAGTCTCCTGTGAAATATCCATTTGCATTTGACGGAGTCCATTTCACGACATCTTTTTTCTGCTTGTCATAAACCTCCATGCTGAAGTACTCGTCCCTTCTTTTATCACACGGTGTGAGTCCTTGGTTCATTGCCTCGGTGTATACAAAAAGCTTGAACGTTGAACCGGGCTGTCTCATGGCTGTTACCTTATCATATTTCCATGAGTTGAAATCTATGTCTCCTACCCATGCCTTTACCGCTCCTGTCTGAGGTTCCATTGCCACAAACGAGCAGTGCATGAATCTTACCATGTAACGTATGGAGTCCATTGTGGACATTTCTTTTTCGATTACTCCTTTGTCATAGTCAAACAGTTTGACTTTATGAGGTTTGTTAAGATAGTATGTTATAGAGTCCGGATTGTTTGGAAACCTCGCAAGTAGATTCTTATATACAGGTTGTTTCTTGGCGATGTCCTCTATAAAATTAGGAATGACCTGATGTCTCTCGTCTCTCCATGGATCTTCTTTTCCCCAATGATTATTGAAGTTGCGCTGTACAATCTTCATCTGTTTCAATGCCGCCTGTTCGGCATAGCGTTGCATGCGCGTGTCTATTGTTGTGTATATCTTGAGACCATCGTTGTACAAATCATAATTATTCTCGTCACACCAGTCTCTCAAATAGTTGGCAACCGCCTCGCGGAAATATAGGGCCTGACCGTCATAGTTGCCCTCGACACTATAGTTCAGCTTGATTGGTATCTGACACAGAGAGTCATATTCCACACGCGTTATGTCACCGTGCTTCACCATGTTGTTAAGAACTATGTTACGGCGTTTCAGACTATTATCGGGATTGGCTATGGGATTATAATAGGTTGTTGCCTTCAGCATACCGACAAGCACGGCGACCTGTTCTGTCGTGATGTCTGCCGGTGTGGTGTTAAAGTATGTCTTGCATGCAGTCTTTATACCGAATGCGTTGGAGCCGAAGTCTACCGTATTGGCATACATGGTAAGAATGTCTTTCTTATCGTAAAGATATTCTATCTTTGTGGCGATGATCCATTCCTTGCTTTTCATTATAAGCATTCTTACGCCTGGTATCTTTCCCAACAACCCGGTGGAGTATTGGGTGCGTACCCTGAACATATTCTTGGCAAGTTGCTGGGTTATCGTGGAAGCTCCACGTGCATCATTCCTCAGTATGGCATCCTTGGCAGCGGCAAAAAGACCTATCACGTCAATTCCATGATGACTGTAGAAACGTTCGTCCTCGGTATCGATGAGCGCTTTCCAGAATGCCGGATTTACATCCTCATATTTTACCGGAGTTCTGTTCTCGTTAAAAAACTTGCCAATCAGAACACCGTCTGCACTGTATATTTCGGACGCCTGATTAGTGCTGGGATTCTTTATTTGAGAGAATCCTGGCGATTTTCCGAAAAGCCAGAGAAAGTTCATATCCACCATACCCAAATATATGATGAACGCAATTATGCATGACGCAAGTCCGACTGCGGTCTTTATATACCATGCTTTGTTTTTATATAAGCTTCTGTACCATTTGAAAAAAGATGTGACAGACTGTCTACACCATTGCAGAATGTTCTTAAATGTGCTCATTATTGATTATGATTTTGTGCAAATGTACAAAATTTGTTTATTCACATAGATTATTTTCTATATAATTTATGATTTCTTTAATATTGTGTGGGGCAAACCATCTGACTGTATTGTCGCGCTTGAACCATGTCTGCTGTTTCCTGCAATAGCGGCGTGTGTTGCTTTGTATTCGGCGTATCGCCTCATCCAGAGAGATATTACCGTCAAAATATTCGAACAGTTCCTTATAACCTACTGTGTTTAATGAATTGTAGTGTCTGTAAGGATAAACACGTTTTGCTTCTTCAAGAAATCCTTGACTTAACATATCTATAACCCTTGTATTGATACGGTTATAAATGTACTCACGCTCTGCTGTAAGTCCTATCTTAACAATGTTGAAAGGACGCTCTTTTCGTTGTCTCTTCAGATATGACGAATAGGTATTTCCTGTCATATGACATATCTCGAGTGCATGAATAACTCTGCGTGGATTCTTTTTATCTATAAGTTTCCAATGGTCATAGTCAAGTGTTTTCAGCTCGTCCACAAGAGCCTCAAGCCCTTCGGTTTCAAGGCGTTCTTTCATTATTTTTCTTGTGGTGTCGTCAATTGTCGGTATGTCATCAATGCCATTGCATACAGTATCTATATACATCATACTGCCACCACTCATAAGTGCAATAGAATTCTCTTGAAACATATCGTTCAAGAGAGCCATTACGTCAGCTTCAAACATTGAAGCGTTATAATAATCTGATATATGAAGGTTTCCTACAAAAAAATGCTTTACTCTCGTCTGTTGTTCCTTGGTAGGTGCCGCAGTTCCAATGGGTATTTCTGCATACATCTGCCGTGAATCCGCATTGATTATCGGAATATTAAAGTGTTCTGCAACTTCTATTGCAACTTTTGTCTTACCAATACCTGTCGGTCCTATAATAACAATGAGAGTATTCATTTAGCGAATGATCCCACGTTTTGATGATTCTACAAAATCTATGATGTATTGTATTTCTTTCGTAATTTGTATGTTTCTTTTTATTTCCAAGATTCCTTCAGCCAGAATCCCTTTGGAATATAATAATCTGTATGCGTTATGGATAAGGTCTATCAGTTCATTGGAAAAGCCTCTTCGGCGAAGTCCGACAAGGTTTATACCGGCATATCTGATTGGCTCTTTTCCTGCTATAATATATGGCGGAATGTCTTGGCTGAAACGGCTTCCACCCTGAATCATAACATATCCGCCTATATGACAGAATTGATGGCATAATACAGCACCGCTTATGACAGCATTGCTGTCAACGACCACTTCTCCTGCAAATTTTGTTGAATTGCCGATAATCAGATTATCACCAAGGATGCAGTCGTGGGCAACATGCACTGTTTCCATAAGCAGATTGTTGTTTCCTACCTTTGTTGTCCCTTTTGAGGCTGTGCCTCGTGATATTGTCACATTTTCCCTTATACTGTTTTTATTGCCTATCTCACAGGTTGTTGATTCCCCGCGATATTTCAGATCTTGCGGTTTTGTGGAAATGCTTGCTCCCGGAAATATCTCATTTTCATTGCCAATACGTGCACCGTTGTGTATTGTCACACTGTTCATCAGGACATTATTGTCACCAATAACTACATCTTTGTCTATACAGCAGAAAGGTCCTATAATATTATTATCTCCAATTTGAGCTTCCGGATGAATGTATGCTAATGGACTTATCTGATTCATTTTTGATATGTTTCTTATTTGTTTTTAACTATCTGGGCTGTAAAAGTTGCTTCTGACGCAATGTGGTCTCCAACAAACACGTAGCCTTTCATTGAAGAGATGCCATGACGCAATGGGGCAAGTAAGTCAACCTTGAATATTAAAGTGTCTCCCGGAACAACCTTCTGTCTGAACTTAACTTCATCTATTTTAATGAAGTATGTTGACCAACGTTCCGGCTCTTCAACAGTGTTAAGTACAAGCAGTCCTCCGCACTGAGCCATTGCCTCAATCTGGAGAACACCAGGCATAACGGGTTCTTGCGGAAAATGTCCGACAAAAAACGGTTCGTTGCTTGTAACATTCTTTATACCGACAATACTTGTCGCACCCAAAGAAATGACTTTGTCGACAAGTTGCATGGGATAGCGATGAGGCAAAAGTTCACGAATGCGAATATTGTCCATTATTGGTGTCTCATTCGGATTGTATATAGGAGCCTGCACTTCATGCTTGCGTATTTCCTTACGCATCTGACGTGCAAATTTATTATTGATCGTATGTCCGGGACGTGTCGCTATAATCCTGCCTTTTATGGGTTTACCTATCAAAGCCATATCACCGATTATATCCAACAGCTTATGGCGTGTGCATTCGTTTTCCCAAACCAATGGTTTATGCTGGATATAGCCTAATTCTGATGCATTACGGTGCTCAACTTTAAGCATATCAGCCAATTTATCCAACCTTTCTTGCGTGGTCTGCTGTTCATATATTACGATGGCGTTATCCAAATCGCCTCCCTTTATGAGGTTTGCATTTAACAGTGGCTCTATGTCACGTACAAAAACAAAAGTTCTGGCTGGAGCTATCTCTGTTGCAAAGTCATTTATCTTGTCTAATGTTGCAAATTGACTGTTAATGAATTTGGAATTAAAGGAACACATTGCCGTAAGACTGAAGTCATCATCAGGCAGGATGGTGATACACGAACTTCCATCTTTGATTTCAATCTTATGTCGTATAATATACCAATCTTTTGGGGCATTGAGTTCCTCTACACCTATTTCCTGTATTTTCTGTATATACATCGCAGCACTGCCGTCAAGAATAGGAAACTCCGGACCGTTAACTTGTATAAAACAGTTGTCTATTCCCAATGCGTAAAGCGCAGCCAATCCGTGTTCGACCGTGGAGATACGTATGTTTCCTTTTCCAAGTACGGTTCCTCTTTGGGTATCTATTACGTTTTCTGCTACGGCATCTATTATTGGCATGCCCTCAAGATCAATACGTTGAATCTTGTATCCGGTGTTTTCCGGAGCGGGATTAAATGTTACCGTCAGACTCAATCCTGTATGCAGTCCTTTTCCACAAAGAGAAAAACTGCCTTTCAGTGACATTTGCTTCAACATAGTATATTTATTTTTTCTTTAATTCGTCTACTTGCTTTTGCAATTCTGCAATTTGTTTGTATAATTCCGGCAGCTTGCGGAATATTGCCTGTGACTTGAAATACTTATGTGGTTCCATCGGTGGAGTACCTATAAGTTTCTCATTTCCCTTTATGTTACCAGGCACACCGGATTGTGCTCCCAAGAAGGTCTTATCTCCGACAGTAATGTGACCTGCCAATCCTACCTGTCCTCCGAACATACACCATGAGCCTACTTTTGTGCTTCCTGCAATACCAACCTGCGCTGACATAACGGTATTTTCACCTATTTCAACATTGTGTGCCACTTGGACAAGATTATCTATTTTTACACCTTTTCTTATTATAGTTTGTCCCATAGTAGATCTGTCCACACAACTGTTAGCACCGATTTCTACGTTATCTTCTATTTTAACAATTCCAATCTGTGGAATTTTGTCATATCCATCCTGATTTGGAGCGAAGCCAAAACCGTCGGCGCCAATAACACTTCCTGAATGAATCGTTACATTATTTCCGATTTTACAATCATGATATATGGATACATTAGCATATATCAGACAGTTGTCGCCAAGACTAACATTATCTTCAATTACAGAATTGGGATATATCTGACATCCGTCTCCGATTCTGACATTATCTCCAATATAGACAAACGGACCTATATAACAGTCTTTTCCTATCAATGCTTTTGGCGATATACATGCTAAAGAATGTACTCCAGTCTTTCTTGGTTTGCTTGACTCATACAATTGCAATAACTTTGCTATACATTCATATGCATCCTTGACACGTATCAGCGTTGCTTTTACAGACCGTTCTAATTTAACGTCCTCATTTATAAGGACAACAGATGATTTTGTATCATAAAGATAATGAGTATATTTGGGATTTGAGAGAAAAGATATAGCACCCTCAGTACCTTCTTCTATTTTGGCAAATGTATGTACTGAAGCATTTATATCTCCCTCGACACGGCCTCCAACAAAGTCAGCTATCTGTTTAGCAGTAAATTCCATCTTCCTTTCTTTCTTATTATATCTTGCAAATATAATAAAATTAATTTATAATATATACATAGCTTGATAATATTCCGTAATGCGATAATAATTTGCCCTATAATATGCCATGCGCATACAGTTCCTTTTCCATTTCTTTCTGTATTTCACATGCTTTTTGTGCTGCTACAGTCGCAAAATCATTTTTATTGCTTGCATATATTATTCCTCTTGAGCTGTTAACCAGGAGTCCACAGTCTTTTATCATTCCGTACTTACATACATCTTCCAGAGAACCGCCTTGCGCTCCGACGCCCGGGACAAGAAGAAAACTGTCAGGTACAATCTTTCTTACATCCTTAAACATCTTGCCTTGAGTGGCACCTACCACATACATCATGTTTTTAGGATTGCCCCATTTTTGTGACTTGTACAAAACCTCCTCAAACAATCTCTGTCCGTTTTTATTTTCTGTCAGTTGAAAATCGTTCGAACCTTTATTGCTCGTGAGTGCTAACAGTATAATCCATTTATCATTATAAGTAAGAAATGGAGTGACACTGTCTTCTCCCATATAAGGTGCGACAGTTATAGCATCAATATCATATTCTTCAAAAAATGTTCTGGCATACATTGCAGATGTATTTCCTATATCACCTCTTTTTGCGTCTGCGATTATAAAATGGTGCGGATAGTTTTCCTTCAAATATCTTACGGTCTTTTCAAAAGCAATCATACCTTTTACACCGAAGGCTTCATAAAAAGCTAAGTTCGGTTTGTATGCGACACAGTAAGGTGCAGTCGCATCGATGATTTCTTTATTGAACTTGAATATAGGATCCTCCTCTTCAGTGAGGTGGGGTGGTATCTTTCTTAAATCAGTATCCAAACCGACACAAAGAAAAGATTTCTTATTTTTTATCTCTATAATTAAGTCTTGTCTGTTCATAAATTTATTATAATTCGGATTCTTTCATTCTTTCTGCATTCTCAGCTACAGTAAGGGCATCTATCATTTCTTGAATGTTACCGTTCATAAACCCTTGCAAGTCATGCGTAGTGTAACCTATTCTGTGGTCTGTCACACGACCTTGCGGGTAATTGTATGTGCGGATCTTTGCACTTCTGTCTCCGGTTGACACCAGCGTCTTCCGCTTATTGGCAATATCATCCATATATTTCTGATGTTCCTTATCGTATATAAATGTCCTAAGGCGGGCAAGTGCGCGTTCTTTGTTTTTAGGCTGGTCTCTTGTCTCTGTACATTCAATCAGTATCTCTTCCTCTTCTCCCGTATTCGGGTTTTTCCACATATATCGCAGTCTCACACCAGATTCGACTTTATTTACATTCTGTCCTCCGGCACCGCTGCTTCTGAATGTATCCCATTTTATCTCGCCCTCATTAATGTTAACCTCAAATTTGTCTGCTTCCGGTAATACAGCTACAGTTGCCGCACTCGTGTGCATTCTGCCTTGAGTCTCAGTTGCAGGAACACGCTGAACCCGATGCACTCCGGATTCATATTTCATTATTCCATATACATTTTCACCGCTTACGGCAAAATCGATTTCCTTAAATCCTCCTACAGCCCCTTCACTGACACTAATGATAGATAGATTCCATTTTTTAGAATCGCAGAACTTCTTATACATGTTAAATAGATCTCCTGCAAACAAGGCTGCCTCGTCCCCGCCTGTGCCGGCTCTTATTTCCATTTGTATGTTTTTCCCATCCTCAGGGTCTTTGGGAACAAGAGCCTGTTTTATTTCATTCTCAATTTGGGGTAACAGATTCTCATTAATACTCAGCTCTTCTCGTGCCAGCTCTTTAATTTCCGCATCTGACTCATTTGCCAACAGGTCTTTTGCCTCTTTTATTGAATTCATGCAAGACAAATACCTTTTCCGGGCGTCCATAATGTCTCCCAACTCCTTATATTCCTTCGTCAATTTGATAAACCTATCCTGATTTGCTATTACATTAGGATCGGTTATCAAAGTGGATATTTCTTCGTAGCGGCTTTCCAAGCCATTCAATTTATCCAGGATGTTGTTACGGTCAGCCATTTGTCAATAATTAATAATTGAAGACACCAAATTCTGATTCTATAGTAAGCCCTTTAGGACCTTCTTCAACACGGCCGACAATCTGCGCGTCGATATTAAATTTCCGGCTTATCTCGATTATTCTGTCGGCATGTTTGTTATCCACATAAATCTCCATCCGATGTCCCATGTTGAATACCTTATACATTTCCTTCCAGTCCGTCTCACTTTCTTCACGTATAATTCTGAATAATGGAGGTACTGGAAACATATTGTCTTTTATAACATGACAATTGTCATTAACAAAATGCAATATTTTTGTCTGTGCTCCGCCAGTACAATGTATCATTCCATGAATCTCATGTCGTAAGTCATCAAGTATGCTTTTTATCACAGGAGCGTATGTTCTGGTCGGCGAAAGGACAAGCTGTCCCGCATCAAGTCCAAGCTTACCTATCTCATCGGTAAGTTTATAATGTCCGCTGTAAACAAGTTCGTCAGGAACATTATGGTCGTAACTCTCGGGAAACTTTTCTGCGAGATATTTTGCAAACACATCATGCCGAGCGCTTGTCAGACCGTTGCTTCCCATACCTCCGTTATATTTGTTCTCATATGTAGCCTGTCCGAATGACGCCAGACCTACAATCACATCACCCGGACGTATGTTGGCATTATTGATAACGTCAGAACGTTTCATTCTACATGTAACGGTGGAGTCGACAATAATTGTCCGAACCAGATCCCCGACATCCGCAGTCTCACCTCCAGTCGCATATATACCGACCCCCATATTTCTCATTTCGGACAGCAGTTCGTCAGTTCCATTAATTATCGCAGATATGACTTCCCCCGGTATAAGCATCTTATTGCGTCCGATTGTACTTGAAACAAGAATATTGTCAGTGGCTCCCACGCACAAGAGATCATCCGTGTTCATGACAACAGCGTCCTGAGCAATGCCTTTCCATACACTAATATCACCGGTCTCCTTCCAATACATATATGCAAGTGATGACTTCGTACCGGCTCCGTCCGCGTGCATGATGTTACAATAATCATCATCCCCACCAAGTATGTCTGGCAATATCTTGCAGAATGCTTGCGGATATAATCCCTTGTCTATATTCTTGATGGCATTATGCACATCCTCTTTGGCGGCACTCACGCCACGCATCATATATCTGTTAGAATTGTCCATAGTCGTTTTATGTATTATTCTTTTCCGTTCCAGAATTCCCAACTCGCAAAAGCCTGCAGCAAAAGCATTTCCACGCCGTTTTTTGTTGTTGCTCCGTGTTCGGCACCCTTTCTCATAAAAAGAGTCTCATCAGGATTATATATCAAATCATATAATATGGTGTTACTGTCCATTGCCTCATAAGGAATTTTGGGGCAACTGTTTACATTCGGGTACATACCCAGAGGCGTGCAATTGACAATAACGTTATATTCCCTTATTATATCAGGAGTTACCGCATCATATGATATGGCTCCTTTCTTTTCATTGCTGCGGCTTACAAACAACGTTTTCAAACCAAGTGACCTTAATCCAAAATCTATTGCCTTTGATGCTCCGCCTGTTCCAAGTATAAGAGCCTTTTTATGTATACATTCCAGCATCGGCTCGATGCTTCTTGTAAATCCGATGACATCACTGTTGAATCCCTTCAGATAGGTCTTACCGCCTTTATGAGTTACACGAATTACGTTTACCGCACCTATTTCCCGTGCTTCTTCACTCATATCGTCCAAATACGAAATAACCTTCTCCTTATATGGTATAGTTACATTCAGACCTTTAAGCTCAGAATTTGACGCCAGTATCTCCGGCAGAGTCTCTATCGTCGGGATTTCAAAATTGACATATTCCGCATCAATATTCTCACTCTTGAATTTTTCATTGAAATAGCTGATTGAGAACGAGTGTCCCAGGGGGAAACCTATAAGTCCGTATTTGTCCATAAGCTATACGTTTTATTTCGTTGCAAAGTATGTGGTGCAGATACCGAATGTATGACGTTTGAAACAGGCATCGGAAAAACCGGCATTTTTAAGGATGCTTACCATCTTCTCACCTTGTGGAAAAGCCTCGATTGTAGCTGTGAGATATGAATAAGCCACATTGTCGTGCGATATCAATTTCCCGTATAATGGGAGAATCGTATGTGAGTATATCTTAAAAAGCCCCTTGATTGGATGATGCACAGGAGCTGTAAGCTCAACAATACTGAGATGTCCGCCAGGTTTCAAAACACGATACATTTCATTTATACCGCGGTCAAGATCTGCAAAGTTTCTTATTCCGAAAGCTGCAGTCACAGCATCAAACGCGTTATCCTCAAATGAAAGATTCATACAATCTTCCTTCTTGAATGCAATGACACTGTCCAACCCCAGTTTCTTAACTTTCTCATTTCCTATTTTCAGCATCCCTATACTTATGTCTGCGCCGATAATCTGGTCCGGCGCAAGCATTCTTGCCGCCTCTATGGCAAAGTCACCGGTTCCTGTCGCGATATCCAGAATCGTTCGCGGATTATATCTCCTCAAGGAATTTATGGCGGCTTTTCTCCATATCTTGTCTATATTCCAAGACAGCCTGTGATTCAGTTTATCGTATGAATGGGCGATGTTATTGAACATGCGCGCCACCTGTTCACCTTTGTCACTGTCCGGATCGTAAGGCTTTATTTCCTCTTGTTTATATGTCATTATGTATATGAAATGCTGTCAACTTCATCAGGCACTATCATGCTTATCTGGCTGCAGCCAGATAAGCATTGACGTTTTTCTCTATTCTTGCTGAAATATCGTCAGCATCCTGTGCCTTTACAAACTTTTCACCGGTGATATGCTCGTAAAGTTCGATATATCTCTCGCTCACACTGTTTGCATATTCGTCCGTTATTTCCGGCATTGTCTGTCCTGGCTCGTTCATAAAGTCATGTTCGATAAGCCACTGCCTTACAAACTCCTTGGACAGCTGTTTTTGCGGCTGGTTGTTTGCGAGCTTCTCCTCATAGCCGTCAGCATAGAAATAGCGGCTGCTGTCGGGTGTGTGTATTTCGTCTATGAGATATACCTTACCGTCGCGCTTTCCAAACTCATATTTCGTATCGACGAGTATAAGACCATGCTTCTGTGCTATTTCCTGTCCGCGTCTGAACAGTTGTCTTGTGTATGTTTCCATTACCTCATAATCTTCCGCGCTGACAATACCTTGTCTTATTATCTCCTCTTTGGAAATGTCCAGATCATGTCCCTCATCGGCTTTTGTCGTCGGAGTTATAATAGGCTCCGGGAATCTCTCGTTCTCTTTCATGCTCTCCGGCAGTTTCACCCCACACAGTTCGCGACAACCGTTCTTGTAAGCTCTCCATGCTGAGCCCGTGAGTATAGAGCGGATAATCATCTCAACCCTGAAACCTTCGCATTTAAGACCGACTGTCACCATAGGGTCGGGTGTGGCAAGTTTCCAGTTGGGGCAGATATCAGCGGTCGCATCCAGAAATTTGGATGCTATTTGATTCAGCACCTGACCTTTGTAAGGAATACCCTTAGGCAGAATGACGTCGAATGCCGAGATTCTGTCTGTGGCAATCATTACGAGAATGTCGTCGTTTATATCATACACATCACGTACTTTGCCGTGGTACACACTCTTCTGTCCATCAAAATGGAAGTCGGTCGCTGTTAATGCTTTCATATTTTATATGTTTTAATTGTTCTGTTTCCCTTCTGTCATATGATGTCCTTTATCATATGCATCATAGGCACTCACTATCTTAGTGACCAGTTTATGCCTTACGATATCTTTTCCTGACAGATTCACGAACGAGATGTCATCAATGTCTTTCAATATATCCATGGCATCGACAAGACCGCTTTTCTGTCCTCTTGGCAAGTCAATTTGTGTGACGTCACCTGTTATTATCATTTTTGTATTCCATCCCATGCGGGTGAGAAACATCCTGATCTGCGCCGGAGTAGTGTTTTGAGCCTCATCCAGAATAACCACAGCGTCGTTAAGAGTTCTTCCTCTCATGAACGCCAGCGGTGCTATCTGTATGATGTTCTTCTCCATCATATCCTGTAGCTTCACCTGTGGAATCATATCCTCGAGCGCGTCATATAAAGGTTGCAGGTATGGATCTATTTTCTCCTTCATGTCTCCCGGAAGAAACCCCAGCTTCTCTCCGGCTTCCACAGCGGGACGGCTCAGTATGATTCTTTTTATGCTCTTTTCTTTTAAAGACTTGACCGCAAGTGCTATACTCAGATAAGTCTTGCCTGTTCCGGCAGGTCCCACGGCGAAAATCATATCCTTTTTCTCGTATTCGTCTATCAGTCTTTGCTGGTTGACGCTACGGCTTTTTATTGGTTTTCCGGATATGTTGTATACAAGCACATCTTTTATTGCCTCGCCTTTGGTCTGTCTGCCTTTTATGATGTCTAAAATATCTTCTTCACTGATAGAGTTAAACTTGAGGACATGCTTGCGCATCAGCTCTATCTTATCTTGGAAAACGGTGATGTCATTATCATCTCCGAGCACTCTCACAACATTGTCTCTTGCCACTATCCTGAGCTTCGGAAACAGCGACCTTATCATTTGCAGATGACTGTTTCCTATACCGTAAAATGCGACAGGATCAATGTCTTCCAATATAATATGTTTCTCTATCAAGTTTTTTCGTTATTGTTTCGGTTGCAAAGTTAGCTCAAATAGTATAAAAAACAAAATAAAAATGTATTTAAATTTACAGCACCGGCGTTAACCGAAATACATCCTGACATACTGCATCCTCTCTTGTGAACACGCATTATACGGCACTGCCTGAATGATAAAAGCCCCATTTCAATGACATGGCATGCCGCCATGCCCTTCCGTAGAGATGTTATGCGCGTAGGACATGTCTGTTTTTTATTACGCACTTATTGTAATTCTAAAAAAAATATTACTTTTGCAGCAATTTACAACATATGATGAAGATTACCAAAAAGACATATTTGCAGACATTCGGACTTATCGTGATATTTCTTGCGTTTGTCCGCTGTCTGTTCCCGTCAATAGCGGAGCCGCTTGAAGGCAGTAATATGAAAACGCCGGATGTCCGTAATGAACAGGACTCTCTTTATAAAACGCATGACTCCGGAACGGTTGTGAAGGAGGAATATGCGGGAAAATCGCGCTTTTTCAATCCGGACGGCACGCCTGTTAAAAATCCGATATACAGCGTTCCGCATTTCGGCAACACGTTTCCTGACCAGAATGACGTACAGCTGATTTCTGCAAAGAAACACGGTGTTGCAGCTGTGGAAGACCGTGCCGATGCCGAAAGACGCAAGTCTGAGCTGGTATATGTCGGTAGTAATCCATATTTTCACGTTGACAAACTGTATAGCAGCATACCGTATCTTGTGCCGAAAGCATCGGTGTTGTTACAGGATATAGGACGTAATTTTTTTGACAGCCTGCAGATAAAAGGCATACCGCTTCACAAAATAATTGTTACAAGTGTATTGCGCAGCAAAGAGGACGTCAGGAAACTGCGCGGCCACAACAGCAATGCCACAGAGAACAGCTGCCATCTTTACGGTACGACTTTCGACATATGCTACAACCGGTATAAAACGGTTGAGGATCCTGACGGACCCAAACGGCGCGTTGTGAGAAACGACACGTTGAAATGGGTGTTGAGTGAGGTTCTTGACGACCTGCGCCGCGAAAAGAGATGTCTTGTAAAATACGAGGTGAAGCAGGGATGTTTTCACATTACCGTGAACTGAGCATGCCGCAGTGCCCGACCTGATGGATATATAATCTGTACGCGGTATGCATATTTTCCATCAGTCACTGTAAGGAGTCATATTAAGTTTATGCGCGGTTAGCCATGTATGTATACAACAGGCAATGATGTCGTACTTATGAATGCACATGTGTCTCTCGTACATGGAGTATACGCATAAGGCGAAATTCTATATACAAATATTAACTTAACTCCTTGAGAAAATTAACACAACATTTTCCCGCATTCCATATTGTAGAAATTGAGAACCGGCTTATGAAATACGTGTCATGTGCCTGTTGTTTAGAAAAAATCATAACTGTTTGATGCGAAAAAGCCCGTTCCGGACGCGCAGATGCACTGTTTCATGTCTTGAAACAGGCTCTTCCGCATGCCGGTAGAGCCTGTTCTGTCATGCCAGAGAGCCTCTTTCATGACATCGCGACGAATCCGTCATTTTCCGTAAATACATAAGTCGCATATTGTCAGACACTTACAATATACATGATTTTAAGCTGTATTCGCAGGAATATTTGCAATCTCGCACAGAATCCGAGTTTTCTGTATAATATGAAGTGATTATTTCTGTTTATAATTGAATATACGCAAGTATCGGAAGAATGCAAATCACAAATGTCGGGACACGTTTTTATTTTTTATATTCATATTCATCCTTTGCCCATATTATATGGCCGTCAAGATTGTAATAATGGTCTCTCATCATCCATTGCCGGCGTGTCCCGTTTTTATCTTTTACCCTTTTTATGCGCGAAAGCTTCTTTATAATGAAGCATCCCTTGCGTTTGATTATCTTTATGCCTTCGTCTATCTTTTTGCTTTCATCACCGTCCGGGCTTATCCTCCACAGTTCGTGGCTGTTCTCAGGAGTGGTCTGGGAGAACGGGCTTCTCTCTATGCAGATATAGATATATTTCCCTTTTGGAGCCAGGTAAGTGGCATATATTGACGAGTAAGCGAACGGAGTGAAGTTAACATCTGTATTTTTGTTGGTCAGCACGTCATATTTATATAAACGGTTATGCATCGTATAAAAAAGACAGTGGTATCTGTTGTCCGTATATTTTGCCACAATCTCACATCCGTCAGGCAGGCTTTCAGCTGCTGCCCTGACCCTGTTTGCGACCGGATTCTGTGCTGACAGGGTCAATGTATTTATGAATGATAAGATGGCGAAAGCCGCAGTTTTTATATATATGTTCATTTCTGTTTATATGAAAGTTGTCATAACGCCGTGTACGTCTGTCTGATTCTACATTACGACGGGCAGTCGTCGTCAGGCTCCGAACAAGGTCCCGACCTGGAATACCGCGGCGGAAGTTATCCATGCGAGTGCTGTCGTGTATGCCATGGCAAACAGCGTCCACTTCCATGATCCGGTTTCTCCTTTTATGGCAGCTATCGTAGCTATACACGGAAAGTAGAGTAGTATGAAGACCAGAAAACTTATGGCGGTAAGAGGCGTTATGTTGTCGGCTGTCATCTGTTGTCTGAGATGTCCGTATTCCGACCCGTGTGTATCTTCACCGGCACTGCCGTCCGCCTCAGACGAGTATAGGATGCTGATGGTTGAAGCCACAATTTCTTTCGCTCCAACTCCGGACAATATTGCCACATCAAGCTTCCAGTCAAACCCCTGTGGTCTGAATACAGGTTCTACAAATTTGCCTATCTGTCCGATATAGCTGTTCTCAACCTGCTGCTGTCTGTTCAGCCTGTCGTCGTGCGGGAAATAGCTTAGTGCCCATACTATTATGCTTGCCACAAGTATGATGCCTCCCATCTTCTTGAGATACTGTTTGCCTTTTTCCCATGTATGCCTTGCTATAGCCTTGCTTGTCGGGAAACGGTATGGCGGAAGTTCCATAACAAAAGGAGTGTCTTCGTCTTTAATAAGAAAACGGCTGAACAGACGGCTCATTAAGATAGCCATTACAATGCCGGTGACATACAGTGCCATCATTACGGCAGACTGATATGCCTTTGGAAACATTATGCCCGTTATCATTATGTAGATTGGAAGTCTGGCGGAGCAGCTCATCAACGGAATTATGAGCATGGTGATGATGCGGCTGCGCCGGCTCTCTATGGTGCGTGTCGACATGATGGCAGGAACGTTACATCCGAATCCCATGATGAGCGGAATGAACGACTTGCCGTGCAGACCTATTTTATGCATCAGCTTGTCCATTATGAATGCGGCACGCGCCATATATCCGCAGTCTTCCATATATGATATGAAAAGATACAGAATTAGGATTTGAGGAAGAAACACAATCACCGCTCCCACGCCTCCTATGATACCGTCGCTTATAAGGTCCTTCAGAGGGCCGTCAGGCATATATGTCTTTACTGTATCGCCTATCCATGCCACGCCTGCCTCAATCCAATCCATCGGATATTGCCCGAGTGAGAAAGTAGCCTCAAACATTACCCATAAAAACATGATGAATATTGGAAATCCCACATAACGGTTTGTTATCACATTGTCGATGATGTGGGTTGTCTGATAAGTGTCTTTCTTGTTACCGGTCTCATAACCCGATTCATGAAGTGCCCCGTGAATGAAACCGTATTTAGCGTTCATTATGGCAGTTTCGCAGTCTTCCTTTGTGTAATACTTCACATTCTCCACCGCACGGTCTCTCACTTTAAGTATTGCTTCCTTGTTATGATAAGAGTCAAGCAGTTTTTCCGCCTCCCTGTCGTTTTCAAGCAATTTTATAGCCAGATATCTTGTGGAGTAGAGGTGTCTCGGATTTCCCGGTTTTTTCAGTTCTTTCTGAATGTCAGCTATCCCTTCTTCTATGTATCTGCCATGGTTTATATGTATGTGGCGGAAAACGTTGTTGCGCGGCTTTATGCCGCTGGCGAAATCCTCCTCGTGGTCGTTGCAGTCCTCTTTGTCGTATTTGAGATGCCATTGCCTTATCTCGTCAGCCACCTCAGGATTGAGATTTCCTTTATTGTCAAGAAAATCCAATCCCTCATACATATTTATAATAATGTGAAACAGCAGCTCAACCCCACGTCCGGAAGTGAACGTGGTAGGTATCATCGGGACACCGAAAAGCGTTCCGAGCTTGTTGCTGTCAATGATGTCACCACGTTTCTCAGCCTCGTCATACATGTTTAACGCGCAGACCATACGCAAATGCATGTCTATCAGCTGCGTCGTAAGATACAGGTTGCGCTCCAGATTACTGGTGTCTATCACATTAATCACAACATCAGGGGTTTTCTCGATGAGTTGTCTGCGGACATACAGCTCTTCAGGAGAATACGCTGACAATGAATATGTGCCGGGCAAGTCTATGATGTTGAACTCATATCCTTCAAATGTGGCACGTCCCTCCTTGGCATCAACGGTAACGCCGGAATAGTTGCCTACTTTTTCATGGGAACCGGATGCGAAATTAAACAAGGATGTCTTGCCGCAATTGGGGTTGCCTATAAGTGCTACGTTTATGGTGCGTCTTTTCTTCAGTGCAGCATCGTGCAATTGCTTATCGCTCAATATGGACGAATCATCCTCATATTTGTCGGTTATATCTATATCTTGTGATTCAGGATATTCATCTACCCATTGTCTGGCTTCTTCTACGGATATAACTTCTATCATGCTTGCCTCTGAGCGCCGTAGTGAAATCTCATAACCCATAACCTTGTATTTCACCGGATCCTGAAGCGGGGCGTTCTGTAGTACATCCACAATCTTTCCCTTTATAAAACCCATTTCAACAATGCGTTTGCGGAAACCACCGTGTCCGATCACTTTTACAATGACGCCACGTTCTCCGGTTTTCAATTCTGAAAGTCTCATATAATGCGGTTATTCTGTTCGTGAGACAAAATTACTTATAATATTCGAGTTGGGGAAACATTCGTTGCCGGATTATTACAGATTACCCACAAATTGTTACCGTAATTCCTGTGAAAACATATTAATACTAATAAATTGGTATTGTTGTGTGATGTACTTTTTGTATGTTTGCATATCCAAAAATCAGATTGCAGAGAAATGAATGTCTCGTCTAAAATATTTGCCATAGGCATTTTTACAGCAGTAACAGTGACGGATGTGTCCGCCCAGATTAGTGTGACAGTCAATAAACAGATGTCCTTCGGTAAAAATGTTCCGGCTGGAAACTACAGCGGAATAACCGGTATGGGAAATGGTTTGTATGCGGTTGTCAGTGACAAATCGGAACACGACGGATATTTTGTCTTCAATATAGACATTGATTCCATAAGCGGTGAAATTATTAACGTGAGAAACAAAGGTTTTGTGGCATCGGATGTTCCGAACCGTGATGCGGAAGGCATCACATATATCCCGGAACGCAACACTGTTCTCATTGTTGGAGAACGAGACAGCAGAATCATGGAATATGACTCTGTAGGAACGTTTACCGGGCGTGAACTGTATCTTGCAAAAGCATCCGAAAACTTCGGATACGAATCATTGTCATACAATGAAAACACGGGGTTGTTATGGACCTGCACGGAAAATGTCTATCCTGACGCCAACGCACTGATGACAAGCGACACTGCGGCTGTAGTCAGACTCCAGTCCTTTAACGTTGACTTGCGTCCTGTTTCCGCGTATTCATATAGAATGGACAAACCTCAGGCGGACAGTGCCGGAAAGCATTATGCCCATGGCATTAGTGAGCTTCTCGCTCTTGATGATGGCTCGCTTGTGGTTCTTGAGCGTGAGTTCCGTGTTCCGGAAAGTATTCTTGGCGCTTATGTCGTGTGCAAACTATATCTGGTCAGACCACAATCATCACCGTCAACAGAATACATGTCTGAACCACCGGAAACTGACCTGCCTAAGGAACTGTTGTGTGAATGGAAAACCAGACTCGCTCTTTTCAATTACTCATTGGCAAATTATGAAGGAATGTGCCTTGGTCCGAAATTGGCGGACGGATCACAGACAGTCGTAATGGTTTCTGACTCGCAAAACAGAGAGGGTGGGGTCTTGCGCGACTGGTTCCGCACCATCATTATCCGGAACACGGAGAGCATCCGAATCGCAAATTTCAAGACGGATTGATATCGCTAAGTTTTTCGGCTGACGAGATTTCAAAGAAAACATTTCACATGTATACGGGTCTGAAATGATGGCTTTAACACGAACATAAAACAATATTAAAAATACTGTTTTATTGCAAAATGAAATTTATTCAACTAAAAAAGTGGTAATTTGTTTGCTAATATGAATAATATGATTATCTTTGCAACCGAACAAACAAAAACGGCAATGACAGTATCTCAGAACATCCTACATGCTATTATTATTCAGCTAATTAATATGGTTGAAGAGGGTAAGTTGTAGGATGCGGCTGAAAAATATGCATATAAAAAATATAGACAGACCTTTCTCACTTACCGATGGTGTGAAAGGTCTTTGTTTTATATGACAGAGAGACAGTATAAATTCGCATAAATTAAGACATATGACAGACAGATTATTCATTTTTGATACCACACTTCGTGATGGCGAACAGGTACCTGGATGCCAGTTGAATACTGTAGAGAAAATACAAGTTGCCAAGCAACTTGAGCAGTTGGGGGTTGACGTTATTGAAGCAGGCTTTCCTATTTCGAGTCCGGGCGATTTCAATTCTGTTATTGAGATATCCAAAGCTGTGACATGGCCTGTAATCTGTGCTTTGACAAGAGCTGTAGAAAAGGACATTGATGTTGCGGCAGAATCGCTGAAATATGCAAAACATAAAAGAATACACACGGGAATTGGCACGTCTGATTCTCATATTAAGTATAAATTCCAATCCAATAGGGAAGAAATACTGGAACGTGCCATAGCTGCCGTCAAGTATGCGAAACGCTACGTAGATGACGTCGAATTTTATGCAGAAGATGCAGGACGCACAGACAATGAATATCTTGCAAGGGTCGTCGAGGCTGTCATAAAGGCTGGAGCGACTGTAGTCAACATACCTGACACGACCGGTTATTGCCTTCCGGACGAATACGGTAATAAGATAAAGTATCTGATGGAACACGTTGACGGCATTGATAAAGCCATCATTTCGACACATTGCCACAATGACCTGGGACTGGCTACGGCAAACACACTCAGTGGAGTGCTGAACGGCGCACGGCAGGTTGAAGTCACGATAAACGGAATAGGAGAAAGAGCAGGAAACACATCATTGGAAGAGATTTCCATGATTCTGAAATGTCATAAGCTCGACATAGAGACAAATATAAACACTACAAAAATATATCCCACAAGCCGCATGGTGTCGAGTCTGATGAATATGCCTGTTCAACCGAACAAGGCTATTGTAGGCAGAAATGCTTTTGCGCATTCAAGCGGAATACATCAGGACGGTGTACTGAAAAATGTGTCGACATACGAAATAATGAACCCCAAGGATGTGGGACTTGACGACAACTCAATTGTATTGACAGCCCGTTCCGGAAGGGCAGCACTGAGATACAGATTAAGTGTTCTTGGCGTGGAAGTGGATGATGAAGAGAAGGTGGACAAAATATATCAGAAGTTCCTTAAACTGGCAGACCAGAAGAAGGAAGTGAACGATGACGACATACTGATGCTTGCAGGAGCGGATATTGCTGAGACCCGTGCCGTGAAGCTCGATTTCCTTCAGGTTACAACAGGAATGGGAGTAAGAAGCGTCGCAAGCATAGGACTTGATATTTCCGGACAGAAATTTGAAGAGGCATCAACGGGCAACGGACCTGTAGACGCGGCAATATGCGCATTGAAAAAGATTATACAGAAACATATGACTTTAAAGGAATTCACCATTCAGGCTATAAGTAAAGGGTCTGATGACGTGGGAAAGGTTCATATGCAGGTTGAATATAACGGACATATTTATTATGGTTTCGGGGCTAACACCGATATTGTTACTGCATCTGTAGAGGCTTATATTGACTGTATTAACAAATTTAAAAGATAAGACATGAATACTTTGTTTGATAAGATTTGGGACAGACATGTCGTCCAGTTACTTGAAGACGGCACTACACAACTATATATAGACAGGCTCTATTGTCATGAGGTTACCAGTCCACAGGCTTTTGAAGGATTGAGAGAACGTGGTCTGAAGTGTTTCAGACCTAAGCAGATATTCTGCATGCCGGACCATAATACGCCTACGCATGATCAGGATAAGGAAATTGAAGACCCCGTATCAAGAAAGCAGGTAGACACATTGGCAAATAATGCCAGAGACTTCGGATTGACTCATTTTGGAATGATGTCCGAGGATAATGGTATAATACATGTTGTGGGACCGGAGAAAGGGTTGTCTTTGCCGGGAATGACAATTGTGTGTGGAGATTCTCACACGTCAACACACGGTGCAATGGGTGCTGTGGCTTTCGGGATAGGAACAAGCGAGGTGGAGATGGTGCTTGCGTCCCAATGTATATTGCAGCAGAAGCCAAAGTCTATGAGAATAAATATTAACGGTGAACTGGCAGATGGAGTTACAGCGAAGGATGTCGCCCTATATCTTATGTCAAAGCTTACAACCTCAGGTGCAACGGGATATTTTGTGGAATATTCCGGTTCTACTGTGAGTCATATGTCGATGGAAGGACGTCTCACATTGTGTAATCTTTCAATCGAAATGGGAGCACGCGGTGGATTTATAGCACCGGATGATGTGACTTTTGAATATATAAAAGGACGGGAATATGCTCCAAAAGGTGCTGACTGGGACAAGGCAATAGCATATTGGAGAACGTTAAAAAGCGGTGATGATGCCATATTTGATAAAGAATTGTTTTTTGACGCTTCGGATATAGAGCCACGAATAACCTATGGTACTAATCCGGGTATGGGTATTGGCATAAGCGAGTCTATCCCGAGTCTGGACGAAATCGATGGTTCAGGAAAAGCATCTTTTTTGAAATCACTTGATTATATGGGGTTTGAACCTGGACAGAAACTGATAGGCCATAAGGTGGACTATGTTTTTCTTGGCGCATGTACCAATGGAAGAATCGAAGACTTCCGTGCATTCGCCTCTATAATAAAAGGTAAGAAAAAAGCAGACAATATCACCGCATGGCTGGTACCGGGCTCGTGGGCTGTGGCGAGACAAATTAAGGAAGAGGGACTGGACAAAATTCTTGAGGAAGCCGGATTTGAAATACGCCAGCCGGGATGTTCAGCCTGCCTCGCAATGAACGATGATAAGATTCCTTCCGGCAAATATGCAGTTTCAACAAGCAACCGAAATTTTGAAGGTCGTCAGGGACCTGGCTCTCGAACAATATTGGCAAGCCCGCTTGTTGCAGCGGCAGCAGCAATTACAGGAGTGATAACAGATCCGAGAAGTATCATTTGAAAACATTAAAAACATGAAGCAAAAATTTGATATAATAGTCAGTACATGTGTACCGCTTCCATTAGAGAACGTTGATACAGACCAGATAATTCCAGCACGTTTTCTTAAGGCAACAGACAAGAAAGGATTTGGAGAGAATCTTTTTAGAGATTGGAGATATAATAAGGATGGTTCATTAAAAAAAGACTTTGTACTTAACAATCCTAAATATAAAGGCTGTATTCTGGTTGCCGGAAAAAATTTCGGTTCCGGCAGCAGTCGTGAACATGCTGCGTGGGCAATTGCAGGATATGGATTCAGAGTTGTAATCAGCAGTTTCTTTGCGGATATACATAAACAAAACGAACTGAATAATTTCGTTTTGCCTGTAGTCGTTTCCGATGATTTCCTAAAAGAACTATTTGAAGAAATAGAAAAAAATCCGGATACATTGGTTGAAGTCGATCTTCCTAATCAGAAAGTTACGAATAAGACAACCGGGAGGACAGAGACATTTGAAATAAATGCATACAAAAAACATTGTCTTATGAATGGACTGGATGATATAGACTACCTTTTACAGAATAAAGACAAAATAGAGAAATGGGAGACTCAAAGGTGAATACCTATCAGAGGATACCTCCGTTTATCGAGATAATGGACTGCACGTTAAGAGACGGAGAACAAACAAGCGGTGTATCCTTTCTGCCACATGAAAAGCTGATGATGGCACGAATGCTCCTTAAGGATATAAACGTTGACCGTATAGAGGTTGCGTCAGCCAGAGTGTCTGAAGGTGAGAAGGATGCCGTCAAGATGATATGCAGATATGCAAACCAAATTGGTATGCTCAATAAAGTTGAGGTATTGGGATTTGTCGATGGCACACAGTCTATAGATTGGATATGTGATTGTGGATGTAAGGTCATAAACCTACTTGCAAAAGGTTCGTTGAAGCATTGCACACATCAATTGCATAAAACTCCTGAAGAACATATCAATGATATTAAAAATTCTTTGAGATATGCGGCAGAAAAAAATATAGGTGTCAATCTTTATCTCGAGGACTGGAGTAATGGGATGAAAAACTCTCCGGAATATGTGTATCAGCTTATGGATGCGCTGATTGATACAAATGTAAATAGGTTTATGCTGCCAGACACTTTGGGGGTGCTTAATCCTCTTCAGGTGATTGAATTCTTCAGAAAAATGATAAAACGCTACCCGAATGCGCATTTTGACTTTCATGCACACAATGATTATGACCTTGCTGTAAGTAATTCTCTGGCAGCTGTACTTAGTGGGGCTAAGGGTTTGCATGTTACGGTAAACGGGCTTGGAGAACGTTGCGGCAACGCGCCTCTCGCAAGTGTGCAAGCCATCTTGAAAGACCAGTTTCATGCAAAGACCAACATAAAAGAAAGCAGACTTAACGACATTAGCAAACTTGTTGTAGGATATTCGGGAATAGCAATAGCTCCGAACCAACCAATTGTGGGTGAGAATGTTTTTACTCAAGTAGCCGGTGTACATGCAGATGGAGATAATAAGGATAATCTGTATTGCAATGATCTTATTCCGGAACGTTTTGGACGTAAACGTGAATATGCTTTAGGAAAAAACAGTGGTAAGGCAAACATAGCACGAAATCTTAAAGAACTCGGATTGGAACTCTCTGCAGAGCAGACTAAAAAGGTTACTAAGCGTATAACAGAGCTCGGAGACAGAAAAGAAATTGTAACACAGGATGATCTTCCATTTATTGTCAGTGATGTGTTGAAACATTCTGCTCCTGAAAACAGGATAAAGTTGGTTAGCTATATGGTATCACTCGCATATGGTCTGAAACCTTTAGCCAGTGTGAAAGTTTCGATAAATGGTAATCTTTATGAAGCTGATTCTACAGGAGACGGACAGTATGATGCATTTGTCAAATCTTTAAGAAAAATATATAAAGAAAAACTCGGTCGTACTTTTCCGCTACTTGAGAACTACGCGGTTACAATTCCACCAGGAGGACGTACAGATGCTCTTGTACAGACAGTCATTACATGGCGTTTCGGTGATAAAATGATACGAACCAGAGGCCTTGATGCAGACCAGACTGAAGCTGCCATAAAGGCAACAATAAAAATGCTCAATATGTTTGAAGAACAGGAATATAATAATTAAATGTATAAATAATTGAATATGAAATTGAATATTGCAATATTAGCCGGAGACGGTATTGGTCCGGAGATAATGAAACAGGGAATTGCTGTATTGGACGCTGTTGCCGAGAAGTTTGGTCATGAATTCAATTATAATGAAGCCATTTGTGGGGCAGACGCAATAGATAGGGTGGGTGATCCGTTTCCTGAAGAAACATTCCGAATCTGTAAAGAAGCTGATGCTGTGCTGTTTGCAGCTGTAGGGCATCCAAAATTCGATAATGATCCGACGGCTAAAGTTCGTCCTGAACAGGGACTTCTTGCAATGCGCAAGAAATTGGGGCTTTATGCAAATATACGTCCTATACAGACTTTCAAATGTTTGCTTCATATGTCTCCTTTGAGAGAAGAAATTGTCAAAGATGCTGATTTTATATGCATACGTGAACTTACTGGAGGAATGTATTTTGGTGAGAAATATCAGGATAATGATAAGGCATATGATACAAATTACTATACAAGACCGGAGGTTGAGCGTATCTTAAAAGTTGCATTTGAGTATGCAATGAAACGTAAGAAACATCTGACGGTTGTAGATAAAGCTAATGTTCTCGCGTCATCACGTCTATGGAGACAAATAGCACATGATATGGAGCCTTTATATCCGGAAGTGAATGTTGACTACATGTTTGTTGATAACGCATCTATGAGAATGATAACAGAACCATCTTTTTTTGATGTTATGGTAACCGAAAATACTTTTGGTGATATTCTGACAGACGAGGGTAGTTGCATCTCCGGTTCTATGGGACTGTTACCATCAGCGTCTATAGGTTGTGGAACTCCTGTATTTGAGCCGGTACATGGTTCTTGGCCGCAAGCTACAGGTAAGAATATAGCAAACCCTTTGGCACAAATTCTTTCAGCAGCAATGTTGCTTGAATATTTTGATATGAAAGATGGAAGTAATGTTATAAGACGTGCTGTCGACGCATCTTTGGAAGCAAACATTCGTACTCCAGAAATACAAGTCGAAGGTGGTGCTCATTATGGGACGAAAGAAGTCGGAAAATGGATCGCAGATTTTATAAAAAACAAATGTTGATACCTTATTCAAATTATCAACAGATTTCAAAATAAAAATATAATACATGTATCAGCGTGAATAGACAATAATCATTTGAAATTCAATTTGTTAAAAAATATTTTTGTGATAAATAGTTTAAATAAGATATATAATAAAATGATGAATCACGAATATATTTTCTTTAACAAATTGAATTTCAAAATGATAAAGAACCATATATTTCATGCAATTTGAAATCGTTTTGGTTCGATTATGTCTGCTCTTACTGCATAATAATGTGTATATGACTGAAATGAATAAAAATTTTTTCTTTATTATATTGTCTATTTTCACTTATTTCTGCGACAGAGTAAGTGCACAAAACTATCAGGCACTCCGAGATAGTCTTTCAAAAGCCACAGAAGCATTAAGCTATAAACCTGATTCTTTGGATTTACGGCTAAAAAAAGCAGGGTGGAATATACTTCTTGAACAGTGGCAATATGCCCGTGACGAGTATGACTTTGTATTAAAGCAAGATCCTAACAATATAGCAGCATTGTTTTATAGAGCATTTGTTAACGAAAAACAGAAAAGATATAATTTTGCCAGACTTGATTATGAGAATCTTATAAAAATAGTACCTTATCATTTTGAGGCACGGCTCGGACTGGCTCTGTTAAATCATAAAGATAAGCATTTCACTGAAGCACTGAATCAGATAAACAAACTCGTAGAGCTTTATCCTGACAGTGCGATTGTATACGCAGCACGAGCTGGAATGGAAATGGATCACAAACACTATGAACTTGCTGAATTCGATTACAGCAAAGCGATTGAATTGGAGCCTGAAAATAATAATTATCGTCTGAATAGAATTAATGTACGGATAATACTCAAGCGCAAGGATGATGCACGCAACGACCTTGATATTTTAGTAAAAAAGGGAATACCACGCGCAAATCTGGCAGAGTACTACATGAAATGCAGATAGAGAAGATTCATGTAGTGATATTTGTATATAGTAAACTTCAGTTTATGTATTTAACATAATGCGGATTATGTGATTTTGAGTGGTATTCATTGATGTTCCAACATTTTTTACCATACCTTCAAACGGTCTTACAGTACAAAGGACCGCTTCTTTAATCTACGCGCTATTTTTCGTTCGTAATAGATAGATTTACAATAATTTATACAATCATTTAACAAAATTGTTGGGACAACAGTGGGTATATATCCATCTCAATACATTTAATTAGAAAGAATACACAAAACCAAAGCTAAGATTTTCTTTAAACCTCCAATATCCGTGATTCTCGTCTTTCGCTCTGCTGTCATCGAAATGAGGATATGCATAGAATTGTCCGGAAAGATATTTATTGATGCGAAAATTAAACCAGTTTTCAAATTCCATCATGCTAATTTCGTATGACGTATAGCCACGTATACGACTACGCCAACTTATCCCGTCAATTATGTTTAAGGTGAATTTTATTGTGATTTCTGAACCATAAGTAATCTTAAAGTGTTCTCCATCCTCTATTCCATGTCGAGAAGACAAATTCTTTCTATCGCAATATCTCATCTGGCTTGCTAATAAACCAAAATGTGTAGAGCCTGTTAATTTACCCTTAAACCAATTGAAATTATAATCCATACCTAAAGATGGAGATACAACTAATGGTGAAAGAAAATCTGTATTAACGAAATTAGAATTTGCGTCAAAACCTCTCAACATTTGTGTTTCTGCTGTAACCTGAAAAGCATAATACCAGTTTTTTATCGCCTGAATGCCAACATTTCCTGTATATCTAATTTTGTCTTCATTTGTTTTGAATGTATGCACAGTATCTTCCGACACGTGCCTCAATGCCATCCTGAGCTCAAGTGTATTATTCCATTTAATGCCTTTTTTATTATCGTAGTTTGCCCATAATGTAACATAACCCTTTACCGATGAATGGCTTTTATCATTTCCATCTATCCAATTTTTTGTTGTATGATTATACTCTATATATAGTTCCGTCTTTCCGGAAAGTTTCCAGAAATTTGGCTTTTTTACAATAATATCAACTGGTGCTAAATCCGAATCTGCTACAGTTGGTGAAACTTTTTCTATTATATCCGCATCCGGAGTGATAGCCGAGTTGATAGGCGTACGTATTGTTCCAGCCTGATCCAACTGCTTTTGTGATTTCAAGACAAGATCCGGACGTTGCATATATACAGTAAGTAGCGACTTGTCCGGTTCATCGAGGATTGTATCAGAACTTAAGTCAAACTGTTTTTTTGCAATGTTATAATAAAATGTGAGCGGAGTAAAAAGACGATAATATCTTGCATCAAGAGTTTTCTCTATCTCATTATAAGTGCCAGCACGTTGTAACGAATCTATTTTCAATTTATATACACGAAGAGAGTCAGTATAGTTCTTCACATACGTTGCGACAGAGTCACGCGTATGTTGTTTTAGAGCAAGCACCTGAATTTGAGCATTAGCATCAGATACCGCCAAACAGAACAATAATAACAGTATATATCTAATATTCATATCCGAATTCTGTTTACCGCACAAAGGTAATAATAAATATTTAAAGTTGTTTGTCCAATTCGCATTTTTGTGTTAACTTTGCGCCTTGTATTACTTATGTGTTTTAACTAATTATATTCTTTTAATCGTGGCTGAAACAAAATACATATTTGTCACAGGCGGCGTGGTTTCATCGCTTGGCAAAGGCATTATTTCATCATCAATTGGCAAACTCTTGCAGGCAAGAGGCTACAACATTACTATCCAGAAGTTTGATCCTTACATCAACATCGATCCTGGTACATTAAATCCTTATGAACATGGAGAGTGCTATGTGACTGTCGATGGAACAGAAACAGACCTTGACCTCGGACATTACGAAAGATTTACAGATATACAGACAACACGAGCAAACTCGCTTACAACAGGAAGAATCTATAAAGCAGTAATAGATAAGGAACGTAGAGGTGATTATCTTGGAAAGACAATTCAGGTTATACCTCACATCACAGACGAAATCAAACGCAACGTGAAACAACTTGGTCGTAAGCATGGATATGATTTTGTAATCACTGAAATCGGAGGTACAGTAGGAGACATTGAGTCTACGCCTTTTCTCGAAGCAATACGACAGCTCAAATGGGAATTGGGAAACAGAGCTGTGTGTGTACATCTGACATATATCCCCTATCTGAAAGCCGCTCAGGAGATAAAGACAAAACCTACGCAACATTCTGTAAAAGAACTGCAGAGTATAGGTATTCAGCCGGATATCTTGGTGTTGCGTACAGAAAAACATCTTAGCGATAGCATATTACATAAAGTCTCAGCATTTTGCAATGTCGGACAAGACTGTGTGATACAGAGTGAGGATCAACCAAGCATATACGAAGTTCCTGTGGAAATGCAGAAACAGGGTCTTGACACAGCCATACTTCGGAAAATGGGAGAACCTATAGGTGAGACGCCGACACTCGGACCGTGGCGCAAATTTCTTGAAAGAAGAACAAATGCAACAAGCGAAGTGAAAATAGGACTTGTTGGAAAATATGATTTACAGGATGCTTACAAAAGCATAAGGGAAAGCCTTTCGCAGGCAGGAACGTATAATGACCACAAAGTCGTATTGACATTCATAAATTCCGAAAAAATAAACGAGGAGAATGTTGCAGAGAAACTTGCCGGTCAGGATGGCATAATGATTTGTCCGGGATTCGGACAGCGTGGTATAGAAGGGAAAATTATAGCATGTCATTATACACGAATACACAATATACCTACATTTGGTATATGCTTAGGCATGCAGATGATGGTGATAGAATTCGCACGCAACGTCCTTGGATATAAAGATGCAAACAGCCGCGAAATGGATGAAATGACAGAGCATAACGTGATTGATATTATGGAGGAACAGAAAAATATCACCAATATGGGTGGTACAATGCGTCTTGGGGCATACGAGTGTGTGCTGCGGCAGGGCTCCAGAGTATTTGACATTTACAAAAAAGAACACATACAGGAACGGCACCGTCACCGTTATGAGTTCAACAACAAATATCAAAAGGAATATGAGAAAGCCGGTATGCAATGCGTAGGTCGAAATCCGGAAAGCGACCTCGTTGAGATTGTAGAGATACCTGGTCTGAAATGGTATATAGGAACACAATTCCATCCTGAGTACCAGAGCACAGTACTCAAACCCCATCCGCTATTCATGTCTTTTGTAAAGGCTGCGATAGAAAACAAAGCAAAATAATAAATCTTGATTTAAAACATAATTTACAGAAAAAGTGGATAAAAATACTATTATAGGCTTTGTCCTTATAGCAGCTGTACTTATAGGATACGGAGTATGGTCACAGCCATCGGCTGAGGAAAGAGCGGCTATGGCAAAGCAGGATTCTATTACCAACGTTGTAAGGCAAAGAGCGGAATTCGCCAGAAAAGAAGCGCAGGAGAAAAAACTTGCCGAAGAAAGCAACCGCGCTCAGGACACAACAGCTCTGTTCTATTCTTCTCTGAAAGGAAAGGAAGAGAAGATAAAACTACAAAATAAAAGCATAGAAGTAACGTTAAACACAAAAGGTGGCACACCGGAAAAGGTTGTTGTAAAAAATTTCCCGGATTATAAGAAGAACCCGGATGTAACCTTATTTGACAAGAAAGATCAAAGCCTGAAGTTCATTCTCCAGGCAAAGGAAACAAATATTAATACATCTAATCTTTATTTCACGCCGTCAGATGTCACGGACTCTACTGTAACAATGACAGCCATAGCAGGATCAGGCAAGGACATAACAATCAAGTATACCCTTGGTAAAGATTATATGTTGCATATGGAGTTTCTTGCCAGTGGTATGGAAGGTCTGTTCTCACCAAACTATAACATGATGGATGTGAATTGGAGTGACAGATGTCGTCAGCAGGAAAAAGGATTCACATTCGAAAATCAACATACATGCCTCACATACCATGATGTTGATGGCGGAACCGATGAGCTTAGTAGCACAGGAGAAAAAATTAACGAAATCATTGAGGAAAGAATCGATTGGGTAGCATTTAAAAACCAGTTCTTTTCCGCTGTTATGATAGCCAAAAACGATTTCTCTGACAATTCGGTATTAACAAGCATCCCCCAACAGAAAGGTTCTGGTTATCTGAAACAATATGAGGCAAAACTTAAAACATTTTTCGATCCGAGTGGAAAGAAAGCTTCGGAATTTGATTTTTACTTCGGTCCCAACGACTTCCGCCTCCTTCAGCGTGTAGAGAAAGAGGCTGGATATGATAAGGAACTCGAACTTCAAAAGCTTGTGTACCTTGGATGGCCTATTATACGTATTATTAACCGGTGGTTTACAATATATGTATTTGACTTCCTGACAAGCATGAACATTAATATGGGAATCGTTCTCATTCTCATAACACTATTGCTAAAATTTATAACATATCCTTTGGTAAAGAAAAGCTATATGAGCTCGGCAAAAATGAGAGTTCTTAAGCCAAAACTCGAGGAAGCAACAAAACAGTTCAACAGACCGGAGGATCAAATGCAGAAGCAACAGGCAATGATGGCGGAATACGCAAAATACGGTGTAAGCCCATTGTCAGGATGCCTGCCAATGCTAATACAATTGCCTATTTGGATTGCTATGTTCAACTTTGTTCCAAACGCCATACAACTTCGTGGTGAAAGTTTTCTATGGATAAAAGACTTATCAACATACGACCCTATTCTTGAGTGGAACACCAACATATGGATGATAGGTGACCACCTGTCCCTGACATGTATTCTGTTCTGTGTATCCAATATACTTTACTCAATAATGACAATGCGTCAGCAAAAAGATCAGATGGTCGGACAGCAAGCGGAGCAGATGAAGATGATGCAATGGATGACATATCTCATGCCGGTATTCTTCTTTTTCATGTTCAATGACTATTCATCAGGATTGAATTTCTATTATTTCACCAGTTTGTTCTGCAGTGCATTGATAATGTGGATACTACGTAAGACAACAAATGATGAGAAACTTCTTGCAATACTTGAAGCGCGTTATAAGGAGAACAAAAACAATCCGAAGAAGTTAAGCGGTCTGGCAGCACGACTTCAGGCAATGCAGGAACAACAGATGGAACTGCAACGTAAGCGTGAGGAACTAGAACGCAGACGGAATAGGCAATAAATCAATAAAAATATTCAGGCAGATTATGTAAAAGAGGGATTCACCGTCCTGATTCAACATAATCTGCTTTTATTAAATGAAAAATAATATGAATGCATTAACAACAACTATTGCGGCATTAATTGCATGCAGCGGAATACAGGCACAGACAATGATTGATAAAAGTGACATAAAGCTAAAAAACAACCTAATGACTCCTGAAGCACTATGGGCAATGGGACGAATAGGTTGTGCAGAAGCATCGCCAGACGGAAAGACTATAGTTTATCAGGTAGGATATTACAGCGTTAAGGAAAATAAAAGTCGTCAGGTGATATACACAATAAGCAGTGACGGCAAGACACAAAGAAAACTCACACCGGCAGGAAAGAGTCAGAGTGACGCCACATGGATTGCCAAAGGTAAACGTATAGCATTCCTTCAAGACGGACAGATATGGTCAATGGCAGCTGACGGCAGCGACTGTAAACAGCTCACAAAATCATCAACCGATATTGAAGGATACAAATTCTCGCCTGACGGAAAAAGTGTTTTGCTGATAAAATCAATACCTTATAATGGTAGTATAAAGAAAAATCCGGACGATTTACCATTAGCTACAGGAAGACTTGTTACCGACCTGAACTATCGTCACTGGGATCACTATGTGGAATCAATGCAACATCCGTTCATCGCTAAAGTTGGGGAAAGCAGAATTGATGATGGTATCGATATTCTTAAAGATGAACCATATGAGTGTCCTATGGCACCATTCGGAGGCATCGAACAATTGAACTGGAGTCCTGACTCAAAGATAATTGCATATACGTGCCGTAAAAAAGAAGGGGTTTCTTATGCAATATCGACGGATTCGGACATATATCTTTATGACGTCACAACAGGTAAGACAACCAATATTTGTAAACCGTCCAATTATATTCCTGTTGATGTTGATCCTACAAAATCTATGAAGAATCAGGCTATAAACCAACAGAAAAGTGACTACAACCTTGGTTACGATGTAAATCCGACATTTTCTCCTGACGGGAAATACATTGCATGGCAGAGTATGGCTCGTGACGGTTATGAAAGTGACCGTAACCGTTTATGCGTCTATAATATAGCAGATAAGAAAAAAAAATACGTCACAGAAACATTTGATTCAAATGTGGACAGCTATTGCTGGGCGGCAGACTCAAAGAGAATTTACTTCACCGGATGCTGGCATGCATGCGTAAACCTCTATCATACGGACATTAACGGGAATGTATTGCAGCTCACTGACGACATAGCCGATTTCGGTTCAATATCTCTTGTAAATAACGGCAATAAACTTCTTGCTACACGCCATAGTATGTCTCAGGCGGACGAACTGTACATTGTCAATCCTGGCAAGAACATAAAAAAGACAAGTGTTACACAACTTACATACGAAAATCAGCATATTTACGACCAATTGCAGATGGGGGAAGTCAGAAAACAGTGGATAAAGACAACTGACGGCAAAGATATGCTGTGCTGGATAATACTGCCCCCACACTTCGATGAGACTAAGAAATACCCCACCCTGCTCTATTGTGAAGGCGGACCGCAAAGTCCGGTGAGCCAGTTCTGGAGCTACAGATGGAACTTCCAGATAATGGCTGCACATGGATATGTGATTGTTGCCCCTAACCGGCGTGGTCTGCCAGGATTCGGCTCAGAATGGAATGAGGAGATAAGCGGAGACTGGACGGGTCAGTGCATGAAAGACTACCTCAGTGCTATAGACTATGCGACAACAAACCTTCCATATGTAGACAAAGACCGTCTTGGTGCAGTGGGTGCCAGCTTCGGAGGATTCAGCGTATACTATCTCGCAGGGCATCATGACAAACGGTTTAAATGCTTCATAGCACATGATGGAGCGTTCAATCTTGAATCAATGTACACAGACACAGAAGAGGCGTGGTTTTCCAACTGGGAATACGAGGATGCATATTGGAACAAGAATCTCAGCGACAATGCAAGACGCACGTATGAAAATAGTCCACACCGGTTCGTTGACAAATGGGACACCCCTATATTATGTATACACGGTGAGAAGGATTATCGTATCAACGCCAATCAGGGATTCGGAGCATTTAACGCAGCGCGTATGAAAGGTATTCCGGCTGAACTGCTTATTTTCCCAGATGAGAACCACTGGGTTCTCAAACCACAGAACGGTATATTATGGCAGCGTACGTTTTTCAACTGGCTTGATAGATGGCTGAAAAAATAAGCACGCTGATATGACAAATAGAAATAACACAATAAATTACAAAAATGACTGAAACTATAAAAAAAACACTGAGAGATTCGGCTGCTGCCCGGTGGACAGTACTGCTGTTTTTGGCTTTTGCCATGTTCTGTTCATACATCTTTATGGACATTCTCTCACCTATCAAGGATCTGATGCAGTCGACGCGGGGCTGGGACTCCACGGCTTTCGGTACGATGCAAGGTTCTGAGACATTTCTCAACGTATTCGTATTCTTCCTCATTTTTGCGGGAATCATATTAGACAAAATGGGAGTACGTTTCACAGCTGTACTTTCCGGATTTGTCATGCTTATAGGTGCAACCATCAACTGGTATGCCGTGACCGAACAGTTCATTGGCAGTGGTCTTGAGACATGGTTCAACAACAACCTTAACTACATTCCAGGCTTTGACGAGCTTGGCATATCTCCCTTCTATGAAGGTATGCCGGCATCAGCCAAATTCGCAGCCATCGGATTCATGATTTTCGGTTGTGGAGTCGAAATGGCAGGTATAACAGTTTCACGAGGAATCGTGAAATGGTTCAAAGGACGCGAAATGGCACTTGCAATGGGCTCTGAAATGGCGTTGGCACGCCTAGGTGTAGCAACATGCATGATATTCTCTCCTGTATTCGCAAAACTTGGAGGTGACATTGACGTTTCACGCTCTGTTGCATTCGGAGTGGTTCTGCTGCTCATCGCTCTCATCATGTTTATTGTCTATTTCTTTATGGATAAGAAGCTGGACGCTCAGACAGGTGAGGCTGAAGAAAAGGATGATCCGTTCAAGATAAGTGATCTCGGAAAAATACTGTCAAGCGGTGGATTTTGGCTTGTAGCTTTGCTATGTGTGCTTTATTATTCTGCCATATTCCCCTTTCAGAAGTACGCTGTAAACATGTTGCAGTGCAACCTCACTTTCACCAAGCTTTCTCCGGATTCATTTTGGGCAACCAATACCGTTACTGTAATACAATATTGTATTATGCTTGTCGTTGCGGCAGCCGCATTTGCGAGCAATTTTGCAAAGAATAAATCTTTAAGAGCTGCATATCTGATAACAGCTGTGGTGGCACTTGTTGTATTTTGCTACATGGGTTATATGCGTCAGAGTGCAGAGACTGTGTTTGCTGTATTCCCGCTTCTCGCAGTTGGTATAACTCCTATTCTCGGCAACTATGTCGACCATAAAGGAAAGGCGGCAAGTATGCTGGTCATGGGTTCTATACTCCTCATCATATGCCATCTTACATTTGCATTCATTCTTCCGATGTTCAGAGGCAATACCTCCGGAGGCATCATCATAGCATATCTCACAATACTCGTTCTCGGAGCAAGTTTCTCTCTTGTTCCCGCATCGTTATGGCCTAGTGTTCCGAAGTTGGTGGATGCAAAAATCATTGGAAGTGCGTATGCCCTTATTTTCTGGATACAGAATATCGGACTGTGGCTGTTCCCGCTCCTCATTGGAAAAGTACTTGATAAAACCAATCCGAAGCTTGTGGAGAATCTTAAGAATGGTGTGATAACTCCCGAACAGGCTGCAGTGTCATATGACTATACAGCACCACTTGTCATGCTTGCATGCCTCGGAGTTGCAGCACTTATTCTTGGCTTCGTACTCAAAGCTGTCGACAAAAAGAAAGGCTTGGGACTTGAGGAGCCGAATATTAAAGACTGATGTCAAGACTTTATATACTCACACTGTGAAATAAAATACAGATAAAAGCTGTTATAACATATGAATACGCCGCAGGAAATAGATATTTCCTGCGGCGTATTCATATAAAGTTTCATGTATTGGTTCACGCTATAAATAAGAAGAAAAGTTGCTGTAGTACAATTCGAAATAACAAACAAGTATGACTATAAGGAATATTTAAATTATCTAAACAATAAGAGTTTTCCTTACAAGTATTGTTTTCTACTTAATTTTACAAGTAAGAATGAGACAATTCAATTCATATCTTTCAATAAACAAGATTTATTAGAAAGAAAACTGTCAAAGGCTGATATTTTCAGACATATGATACTTAATGCATCCTTCTTTGGACAATTGAAAATCAAATACAACAATAAAATAGTCTCTCCTGCTACTGATTATGTACTATCTGATTTGACTGATAATAAATGTTGGTATGAAGCGTCAAAAAAAGAATGCAATAGAAAAGATTCCGAATGGTTCATGAATCGAAAATCAATTGGTGGAAAATGTGCGGAATGCATATTTAATAACATTTGTCCGTCTCCATCTGAAATAGAACTGAAATTTAATATTAGATATCCTTGTCAATAGTAAATAAGATTAATTTGAAAACCGCTATGAGCTTTATCATAAAACGACAATCATGATGTAATTTGTAAATCTTATACCCTGGTCAGAAAAACTAATAGCTCAGTCACAAAAATTGAGGCAAACTACTGTACTGTGTGAAGCACTTCAATATGTATAAGTCATGGTTGATATTTTATGAGTATTTAGACATTTCCACTTTTTGTGTAATATACAACAATACCAAGGTTCACGAGACTGATAAACTAACTGTCGGGTAATAAGTATTATACCAATATGGAGCACGATCATATCTTTATTCGCATAATTTCCACTTTTATACATAAATATATGAACTATAATTATTTAGTTCAATGTTTTTATGTCTTTGTGCTCGTAAAATTTGGCGTGCATTATTAATTTTATTAATTTTGTTATCGTTAATAAACGTCTCGCCGACTTCCGGTTTCACCAATTATATTGATGTTGCAACACTAATGCCGAACGGGATGCCGTAAAACACAATAATAATGAATATTTTTTTAAGAACACTGCTATTATTTTCAGTTATTGGATTTGGCATTGACGTGCAGGCGCAGGACAATACAAGATTCACTCTTGTCCGTGATGTGTCAGAGCTTAATGACGGTGATGCCGTGGTTATTGTCGATTCCGAAGAAGGTGCTGCATTAGGNGATTCGGCAGAAAATCTCAGACATGGCATTTATATTGTGAACGGCAGAAAAACAGTAATAAAATAACAGTAAAACAAATACATGAAAAAGACATATATCGTCCCGGCTATTTGCCTGCTCCACATCCCGGCAGTGCTTTTAAGCGGTTCAGGCAGTTCCGCAAAGATGGAAGGAGGACATTTCCTTGACATAAATGATGAGGAGTCGTCCGAAGGTGAGGGACGAGCAAAGAAAAATGACAGTGACTGGGACAGCTGGGACAACGATTGACATATAGGATTTCTTATGAGAATTGATATGATGTATGACAGTTCTCCTATGGACTTCCGTGAATAAATACAAGCTAACAATTGAATAAAAAAGTAGGAAGGAAACGATTTGTTTCCCTCCTACTCTATTTATATACTTACAAATAAGCGAATTAGTCTGTAATCGACTATTTCAAAGCTTTCAGAGACTCTCTGATTACAGCGATTTTTTCCTCGCTATCTTTTTTCTTTTTGCGTTCCATTGCAACAACAGCCTCGGGTGCATTGGAAACGAACTTCTCATTTGTAAGTTTCTTGTTAATACCATTAAGGAAACCTTCAAGATGTTTTAGCTGAGCTTCAAGTTTTTCTATTTCGGCTTTTACATCTATCATGTCACCCAATGGAATGGCAAACTCGTCAGTACCTACCATAAAAGATGCAGCCGTAGCATCTTTGGCACTTACAACCTTTACGTCTTTCAGATTTGCCATTTTACTTATTACGCTCATATATTTCCCGTAGCCATTAGAGCCTATGCAGTGCAGCTCCAACGCATCTTTAAATGGGATGTTTCTTTGATTACGTACAGTACGTATGTTACTTACAATCTGTCTTACATTTTCCATCCCTGTGGATAATGTGTTATCCGAATCTGTCGGTGCCGCCAATTCCAATCTGTCGCGCATAATGGATTCACCGTCTTTTCTGTCATATATATGTTGCCACAATTCCTCTGTGATAAATGGCATAAACGGGTGCAGCATTTTTAACAAAGTCTCGAAAAACTTCAAGGTTGCATCATATGTTGCGTTGTCTATCGGCTGTCCATATTCCGGTTTCACCATTTCAAGATACCAGCTTGAGAAATCATCCCAAAACAGACGGTAAACAACCATGAGCGCCTCTGATATGCGGTATTTCAAAAACAGCTCATTTAGCTCATCATTAGCCTTTCTGAGCCTTGCTTCAAACCATTCTACCGCAATCTCATTAATCGACGGCTGTTCTGCTTCAGTTTTTTGCCATCCTTTCACAAGACGGAACGCGTTCCATATCTTGTTATTGAAATTGCGCCCTTGCTCGCAAAGACTCTCATCAAAAAGAATATCATTGCCGGCTGGTGCTGAAAGCATCATACCCATACGTACACCGTCCGCACCATATTTGTCAATGAGCATCAATGGGTCTGGAGAATTTCCAAGACTCTTTGACATCTTGCGTCCCAACTTATCACGTACAATACCGGTGAAGTACACATTGCGGAACGGCATTGTCTTACGATATTCATATCCTGCCATAATCATTCTGGCGACCCAAAAGAATATAATATCCGGACCGGTTACAAGATCACTTGTCGGATAATAATATTTTATTTCTTCATTGTCTGGATGTTCTATCCCATCGAACACAGCTATAGGCCATAGCCAGCTTGAGAACCATGTATCCAGACAGTCACTGTCCTGCTCAAGAGAATCTGAGGTAAGTAAAGGATTCTTTTCCTGCGCCATTTGTAATGCCTTTTCTTTACTTTCGGCTACGACAAAGTCGCGTTTTCCATCAGATGTGTTGAAATAGTATGCGGGGATACGGTGCCCCCACCATAACTGACGGCTTATACACCAATCCTTGATATTCTCAAGCCAGTGACGATAGGTATTTTTATATTTTGCAGGATAAAATTTTATCTCATCATTCATTACCGGAGGCAAGGCAATTTCAGAAAAATGTGACATCTTCAAAAACCACTGTGTGGATAATTTTGGTTCTATTGGCACATTTGTACGTTCAGAGAATCCTACCTTATTATTGTAGTCTTCCACTTTCTCCATCAGACCGGCTTTTTTCAAGTCCTGCTCTATTCTCAACCTAACGTCCATTCTATCCATACCGACGTATAGTCCAGCAGCTTCACTTATTGTACCATTATCATTGAATATGTCAATCGTTTCAAGATTATGTTTCAGTCCGAGTGCATGGTCATTTATATCATGTGCAGGAGTAACTTTCAAACATCCTGTTCCAAATTCTATATCAACATACTCATCTTCAATAACCGGAATCTGACGTCCCACAAGTGGAACAATAACATGCTTACCGCGAAGCCACTGATTTTTAGGATCATTCGGATTGATACACATGGCAGTATCGCCCATAATGGTTTCAGGACGTGTGGTTGCCACAACTGCGTATTTGCCAGGCTCTTCAACAACCATGTATCGCAGATAATACAGTTTCGAGTGCTCTTCCTTGTATATAACCTCTTCATCAGAAAGGGCTGTCTGCGCTTTCGGATCCCAGTTAACCATGCGTGCTCCACGATAAATAAGACCTTTGTTATAAAGGTCGCAGAATACTTTAATTACCCCTCTTGAGCGGGTCTCATCCATGGTGAAAGCCGTACGGTCCCAATCGCAACTTGCTCCGAGTCTGCGTAATTGCTTAAGAATAATGCCTCCGTGCTCATTTGTCCATTCCCACGCATGTTTAAGAAACTCATCGCGTGTTATGTCTTTTTTGCTTATGCCTTCTTTGGCAAGTTTATTGACGACTTTAGCTTCAGTGGCGATTGACGCATGGTCTGTTCCTGGCACCCAGCAGGCATTTTTTCCTTCCATCCGTGCACGGCGTACAAGTATGTCTTGAATGGTATTATTAAGCATGTGTCCCATGTGGAGCACACCTGTTACATTTGGCGGTGGGATAACCACTGTGTATGGTTTTCTACCGTCCGGCTTACTACTGAACATCTTTTTATCCAGCCAATACTGATACCATTTAGACTCCACCGATTGTGGATCATATTTACTTGCCAGTTCCATATATTTTTTATTTGGTTTTCTACATAAAAACGATGCAAAATTAGTAAAAATACATTGAAATGTAGTATATTTGCATAATTAATAATTAAATTATGCATTCTAAAGAAGAAAAACTACAGGCATTCGGACGTTTTCTTGATGTGTTGGATACGCTAAGGGAAAAGTGTCCATGGGACAAGAAGCAGACAAACGAAAGCCTGCGACCGAATACAATAGAAGAGGTATACGAATTGTGTGATGCTCTGTTAAAAGATGACGGGCAGAATATATGCAAGGAACTTGGCGACGTTTTGCTTCATGTTTGTTTTTATGCAAAGATAGGTGACGAACAGGGACGCTTTGACATTGCCGACGTGTGCAATATGCTTACCGACAAATTGATTTTCAGACATCCACATGTTTACAGTAAATCACAAGTCGGTGCTCCTAACCCACTCCCTCTTCCCTATGGTGAAAACGTGCCCAATGCAGAGTCAAACCACTCAATCACTTCTGCTGAAGTTTGTGAGAATTGGGAACAGATAAAACTAAAGGAAAAAAACGGAAACAAACGTGTTCTATCCGGTGTGCCAGATACACTGCCTTCGCTTATCAAGGCATATCGCATACAGGAAAAAGCCAGAAATGTAGGATTTGACTGGGAAGACAAGCAAGATGTATGGGCTAAAGTTGAAGAAGAGCTTGGGGAGCTGAAAAGCGAATTTAAAAATGAAAACAACCACCGTACTTTAAAAGAATATGGTGATTTCCTGTTCTGTGTAATTAACGCGGGCCGTCTGTACAAACTTAATCCAGACACTGCATTGGAGTATACAAACCAGAAATTTATCCGCCGTTTCAATTATATAGAAGAGCAGAGCCGTTTAGAAGGTAAGTCTATAAAAGACATGACTCTAGGTGAAATGGATGAATTATGGAACAAAGCAAAGTCTCTTGAAAAAGACTAATCACAACATTTCAATATAACCAATGTGTTATTTTCCGTAAGACGGTAATATTATTGCAACAGATAACTAATTATACAGTAGCTATATGAAACATTCTTGCTTTATAATAATTGCAACTCTTTTTTCATGCATTATGTTAGGATGTATGGACAAAAAGAACTCAAATGAGATGTTGAAAGTTGAAGAAAAGACGTCTTCAGAACCAGACACCACTATATACGGTGTATGTGGAGAAGGGACAGCCATGCACACTTTACAGCTTATAACAGATGTAGGAGACACGTTAGAGTTTGCTCTTCTCGACAAATATGATATGCAGGCAAATGTTCAGGGTGGACTGATGTCTGGTGACAGAATGGCAGTTGTTGGGGCTGATATTAATGGAGAAAGAGTGGCTTCAAAAGTCATCAATGTCACAACCTTGCTTGGCAAATGGGTAAGTCTGGATAAAAATTTTGAAATAGAAGAAGGGGGCACAGTGAAGTCGAACGTAAAAGCTGAGACAAAATCGTGGACTTCATGGAAAATATTCAATGGACATTTGCTTCTGAATAAGGATACTTTTGATATAATTTCTCTTGGTGCGGATTCGCTGTATCTTGAGAATAACAACGGTATATTTGTATACAAAAGACAGCAGTAAATATATATTCTGTAATATATGGAACCGTTTAAAGTACACATTCTTGGTTGTGGAAGCGCATTACCGACTCTGAGGCATAATCCATCTTCACAGGTGGTGGAAATACGCGGGAAGTTTTTTATGGTAGACTGCGGTGAGGGAACACAAACGCAGTTGCGTCGTTCAAAAATAAAATTTACAAAAATTAATGCGGTGTTTATATCTCATGCCCACGGAGACCACTGTTTCGGACTGATTGGAATGATTTCTACATTCGGAATGCTTGGACGCACTGCCCCACTTCATGTATATGCGCCGGCAGGCTTGAGAGAGATAATGAAAAAGCAAATTGAATACTTCTGTAATGGATTTGAGTATGAGGTTATTTTCCATGATGTAGATACGTCTGCAAACAAAATAATATATGAGGACAGAAGTTTATCCGTTGAGACTGTTCCCCTATCGCATCGGATGCCATGCAGCGGATATATATTTCGCGAAAAACCGACATTGCCCCATATCCTGCGTGATATGGCAGATTATTATAATGTGCCAGTTTCACAATTCAACAATATAAAAAATGGAGCCGACTGGATTGATAATGAGGGCAATATTATTCCCTATACCAGACTCACAAAACCTTCAGAATCGGCTCGGAGTTATGCATATTGCAGCGACACGAGATACATGCCAGAACTTCATGAATATCTGAAAGGAGTCAATGTCCTGTATCATGAGTCTACATATTTGAACGAAGATGAGGGAATGGCAAGGCAGTTTTTTCACAGTACAGCGTCGCAAGCGGCACAGGTCGCGTCGGATGCCGGAGTAAACACTCTTGTTTTAGGACACTATAGCGCACGTTATAACGATGAAAGCATATTGTTATCTGAGGCAAAAGAAATATTTCCAAACAGTATATTAAGTGATGAAGGTCTGACCATCGATATATAGTTAAATAAACATAAATGATGCTATGATGCTGAAGCAATGTCTTTTATGTTATATTGAAAATTATTATATTTGCGTTCAGATAAACTTTGATAAAATGGCAAAATATATACTAAGCACACTTTTTTTAATACTATTTATCGCAGCTACACCTGTTTATGCTGTATCGGCTACAGAACCGGCATCAGTGGAGTCACCAAATACAGAAATAACAATATCTGTCAATGGCTCAAAAATTCGTGTGACGGGAGCTAACGGTTGTACACTTTCCGTATACAATGTTACAGGAGTTCGCGTTATGAGTGTGAAAATTGACAGTGCCGACAAACAGTATGACCTTGATCTTCCCAAAGGCTGTTATATTCTGCAAATAGGAAAAACGGTGCGTAAAATATCCATCAGATAAATATTTTGCGGTTAGGAAGACATATTATATCGTTTACTATATTGATGCTTTCTGTGTGCTCATGTCATGAAAGAAAGTATGATACAGACTTGTCATTGGAATACTTTTCTGAAATAAGTTCAGAGAGATATTCTGTTGACAACTCTTTATTAAAAGAAAAAATACAACATCTTATTCTATCTGATAGAGATAAAAGTGAATTAGATGTCTCTGTCAGAAAATATTATAAAGATAATGATGTTCTTTTGTGGGTTACACGCAGTGGTATAAATTCCAAGGCAGACACGCTCTTGAAATATTTGAATGATGTAAGACACATCGGTTTTAATCCTGAAAAATTCTATTACTCCCAGATTAGAAACGATATTAAAACTCTAAGAAATCTGGATTTCAATGATACTGACAATATAAATTCTGTTATTGCCAGATTAGAATATTATATGACAAAAGCGTATGTCAGATATTGCACCGGACAGCGTTACGGATTTGTGAATCCAGCGATTCTTTATAATACATTGGAGAAGGATG
Source organism: Leyella lascolaii (assembly GCF_900079775.1). GTDB lineage: Bacteria > Bacteroidota > Bacteroidia > Bacteroidales > Bacteroidaceae > Prevotella > Prevotella lascolaii. Next base: position 503,758 of record NZ_LT556036.1, read on the forward strand.
ATTCCGATACTACCAACACAAGATTTATACGGCTTTATGATATACCTATGCAACATCCGGACCGTACATACTATAATGAGGCTTTCCGTAAGATATTGAATGACAGCATTGGTGTTTTTCTTGGCGAATCATCACCTCAAAATCGTTTGTATGATGTATTGGTGACACGCTTAGACAATATAAAAAATAAGTCAAAAATAAAATATATATGTAATATAGAGCGCGCAAGGTGGAGGTTGTCTGATTATCCCGGTAAATACAAGAAATATGTTTTCATTAATATACCTTCGCAGACACTGGAAGCTGTAGATGGAGACGAACGTATTCCAATGAAAATTATATTCGGAAAGACATCCACAAAAACACCTCTATTAATAAGCAAAATAAACCGCATTGATTTTAATCCAAAGTGGATTATTCCGCAAAGTATAATAAGAAAGGACGTTGTAAAGCATGTTGATGACATAGATTATTTCATCAGAAACAACTTCTATGTGACTGAAAAGAAGACTGGAGAAGTTATTGATTTGTCGGATGTTACAAAGGAGATGCTTTTGTCAAATGATTATCGGGTAATACAAGAAGGCGGATCGGGCAACTCTTTAGGTCGCGTCATCTTCAGATTCAACAACAATTTCTCTGTCTTTCTTCATGATACTTCCAGTCCGAATGTATTTACAAGAACCGACCGAAGAGCGTCTCATGGCTGTATCCGCGTGGAAAAACCTTTTGAACTGGCGGTTTTCATGTTACATGAGAAAGAGGACAACACAATCGAGAGAATAAAATACTCGATGACAAATGACAACCATGTAAAAGAGCAAAGTGAGAAAAGGAACACTCATAAAGTAAAAACAGAATTAGCATTGACGGATGCCGGGTTATATCTGAGCAGTCTTAAAATAAATCCCACAGTGCCGCTGTTCATAACATATTACACGGTGTATCCTGTGGAAAATAGCGGGATAAGAGAATATAATGATATATATGGATACGATCAGGTGATTTACGACCACTTGAAACGTTTCATGTAAAATGAGTAAAAAGGATACAAATAAAACGTCTGAAAATATATCGGATAATTTGAAAAAGTCTTTTTCCGATATAGTGAGCCAATACAGTGAACCGTTGTATTGGAAGATAAGACATATTGTACTGAATCACGATGACGCAAACGACATTTTACAGAACGTATTCATTAAAGCCTGGAAAAACATAGACGACTTCCAGAACAGAGCGAAAATATCGACGTGGCTATATCGTATAGCTATAAATGAATCGCTTGACTTTATAAGAAAGCAAAAATCCAATGCTGTTATTGAATCCGATGCGGACAATAATATTGCGAACAGACTTATTGCAGATGAATATTTTGATGGAGATAAAACGGTAGCAATGCTCCAGCAAGCCATTGCGACATTGCCTGAAGTACAGAGAGTTGTCTTCAATCTGAGGTATTATGACGAAATGAAATATTCAGAAATGAGCAAGATTTTAAATACGACAGAAGGTGCGCTGAAGGCAAGCTATCATATTGCAGTGAAGAAAATAACTGAATATTTTAAATCGCAAGATTAAACTTTCAGGATAGATATACGTCAAAATTACAAAAGACAGATATATGGGCACGAACGAAAAATTCTTAAACTCACAATTCGGAAATAAAAGACCGTTCAAGGTTCCAGACGGATACTTTGAGTGTCTTACGTCTCAGATTGTGGACAACTTGCCGGAGAAATCCTTAGATGGCTCTGCAATCAAGCTGTCGAAACCATCGGTATGGCGAGTATGGCGTTATATTGCCGTTGCCGCTTGTATATGTGGTGTAATATTCGGAGTGACCGCATATCTTTACAATGCTCCTAAAGGTATTGAGCATACGCTTCATTCGTCAGTGACGGATGACACCTACTATGATGTTGTAGATTATGTGACAGACTATGGTATGATGGACAATGATGACATCTATGCATTATTATCAGAAAATTAAAAAAATAAGTATTTTGAAGACAAAAATTATATTTATACTTTCTTTTCTTTGTGTTATCAGCTCAGGTCTATATGCGCAGGAACGTCAACGCTTCAGTCCCGAACGTTTTGAGGCAGAGCTGGAACAGTTCATTACGACAGACGCATGCCTTACTCCGGAGGAATCTGCCCGTTTCTTTCCTTTGTATCGTGAAATGCGGAAGAAACAGAGATATATCCTTGATAAGAACAGATTTATGCGTCACATTGATTTCAATGATGATAAGGAGTGTGCGGAAGCCATCAGGAACAATGACGCCAATGATATAGAGTTGAAGAAATGCCAACGTGAATATCATGAGAAATTCATGAAGATACTGCCGGCGTCAAAAGTTTTTCGTATAATTCGTTCTGAAGACAAGTTTCACAGAAGAGTTTTCAGAAAAGCTTTCAACAGACGCGGCAAATAGAGATGACAAACAGATATTTTGTTTATCTGTCATATGACGGTACGTCATATCATGGATGGCAGATTCAGCCAAACGGCAAGTCGGTACAGGAAACCTTGCAGAATGCGTTGTCTTTGATTTTACGTAGCGACATTTCTGTTGTTGGAGCCGGACGTACTGATACTGGAGTACATGCCCGACTGATGGTTGCACATTTCGACACAGACATTACTTTCGATGAAGAAAATCTTGCATATAAGTTGAACCGTATACTCCCGCCAGACATCTCGGTTTCAAGAATAGAACAGGTGCATGGCGATATGCATGCACGCTTCAGTGCAAAATCGCGTACATACCACTATTATGTACATACACAAAAGGATCCGTTTTGCAGAAATTACTCCTGTGAGCTGCATTATAATCTGGATTTTAAAAAGATGAATGAGGCAGCCCGACACTTGCTTGATATAGACGACTTCGGGGCTTTTTGCAAAAGCCATTCCGATGTAAAGACTACCCTATGTAAGGTTTATGAGGCAGAGTGGATATGCGACGGCTCCTATAGATGGCATTTCCGTATTACTGCAAACCGTTTTCTAAGAAACATGGTAAGGGCGGTGGTCGGCACTCTGATTGATGTCGGGCGTAACAGAATAACGTTGTCTGAGTTTGATGACATAGTCGCCGGGCGTAACCGTTCCGCAGCCGGTGAGAGTATGCCCGGGAATGCACTGTTTCTTGAGAATGTCGAATATTAGAATACCAGCACTTTAAATTTTCTGTATATGTGGCTTTTCATGGCATTTGTATCAGCTGCGCTGTTGGGTTTTTATGATGTGTTCAAGAAAAAAGCCCTGTCTGGCAATGCTGTTCTCCCTGTACTGTTCATCAATACACTTATCTGCTCTCTGTTGTTTTTACCGTTTATTGTCATATCATCGGTATCCCCAATACTTGAAGAGACATCTTTTTATGTTCCGGTATGCGATTGGGAGTTTCATAAATTTGTTGTTCTGAAAAGTGTTATTGTGCTGACATCGTGGCTGTTTGGCTATTTTGCCATGAAACATCTGCCACTCACAATAGTGGGACCAATAAACGCTACCCGTCCGGTGATGGTTTTAGTGGGTGCGATACTGGTGTTTGGAGAGTCTCTGAACATATACCAATGGATTGGTGTCATACTTGCAGTCATCTCTTTTTTCATGCTTAGCCGTAGCGGAAAGAAAGAGGGTCTTGATTTCGGGCACAATAAATGGATTCTGTTTCTCATTCTTAGTGCGGTATTCGGTGCAATAAGCGGTCTTTATGATAAGTATCTTATGACATCGCAGGAACATGGAGGTGCCGGTTTGCCGCGAATGTTTGTACAGAGCTGGTATAATATATACCAGTGCATTATGATGGGATGCATGCTTATGCTGATATGGTGGCCGTTGCGCAAACGTACAACTCCTTTTCGCTGGCATTGGAGCATTATATTCATCAGTATTTTTTTAAGTGCCGCTGATTTCATATATTTCTATTCACTCAGCCTGACTGATTCTATGATTTCCATAGTTTCAATGGTAAGGCGCGGTAGTGTGGTTGTGAGCTTTTTGTTCGGTGCGCTGCTCTTTCATGAGAAGAATCTCAAGGGAAAAGCGGTTGACCTGTTGTTAGTGCTGTTGGGTATGGTATTCCTATATATAGGAAGCCGCTGACAAAGTGCATCAACCATGTAGTGACTTCAGCCATTGCGAGTGACGGATAAGGATTATAAAAACTCATGCAGAATTATACTTTTAAATATGCATCCAAACATATTTGCAGTATTTAAAGTTTTTATCCATAGATGAATAGGGCGTCAAGGCTTGTTTTTCACTTGTTTGTCTGCTCTTCATCCTCTCCCCTACCGTTGCGTAGTCTTGATTCCCTATTTTTCCCGGTGAAACCCACTGTACATTTGATAAAAGCAGAAACCAATCCGCTTGACATCTGTACAAAATACGGATGAAACCTATTGTTATATTCGGATAAAACATGGAAAAGCAAAAATGACTACAAGAATAAAGATGAAGAAAGATGACTCATATAAGCGGAAGCAGGTATCTCGCTAAATAGCAGTATAGTAGAAATAAATGGAAAATACGTATAGTGATAAGTCGCTGAGAATCGTTCAGAAGCAAACGGACAGCCGTCGGTCAATTTTATCCCATTTATTTGTCTGGATGTGCAATGTGTTGTATATCAGTATTTTGTTTGTTCTGTATCTTTAAAAGCTTGTTCATTCATGCCGGAAAAGTCTTTTCCGGCACACAGGAAAGCCTCTATTAGCATGCTATAAAGGCTATATCGGAACATGACATAGCCTTTCCGGTGGCGGCAAGGAGTATTTATGACATGTAGAACAGAACCTGATTCTACGCAAAAAGAACAGAAATTGCGACTTTTGGGCGAGAAAGACAACTCTGGACACGACTTTTAATGGCATTCTGAGGGGAGAGTTCCTCCGGACGGACTATGTGTCATAATCCATTCATTTCTCTTTTGCACAAATATTTTGTCAATATTTTTTACTACAGGTATCACCGTATATACTATGCATTTTTAATCCAAATATCTGCTTATAGAAAATATGATATACATAAAAGCTTATGTCTCTTTCCGCTGATATTCTGTTAATATGATATAATTATGGGTGACATGAAAATATTTTTTGTATTTTTGTAAGTTGTTAATATGTATCTGATTTTTTAAATTTACAGCACATGCTTACACTTAAACTCATAAACGAGGAGACAGAACGTGTTATTAAGGGATTAAAGAAAAAACACTTTGAGAATGCTGAAGACGCCATCGCTGAAGTCATAGAAACAGACCGGCGCCGGCGCGAAGCCCAGCAGAAACTGGACAGTAATCTTTCTGAGACAAAAAAACTGTCTGCACGCATCGGAATGCTGATGAAAGACGGCAAAAAAGATGAGGCGGAGGAAATAAAGAAAAATGTCACAGCTCTTAAAGAGATAAGCAAACAACTGGAGGCAGAAAAAGCCCAATGTGAGAAAGACCTCACCTTGCAGCTTTGCTCCATACCAAACATACCAAATGATGATGTGCCGGAAGGACGTGACGCAAGTGACAATGTAGTGGTGAAGGAAGGAGGCTGCATGCCTGAATTGCCGGAGGATGCGTTATGCCACTGGGATCTATGCAAGAAATTCAATCTCATAGATTTTGATCTCGGAGTTAAAATCACCGGAGCCGGATTCCCTGTATATATAGGTAAGATGGCACGTTTTCAGAGAGCTCTTGAGGCATTTTTCCTTGAAGAGGCACGCAAGAGCGGATATCTGGAGGTTCAACCCCCATACGTGGTAAACGAGGCTTCCGGGTATGGTACCGGACAGTTACCAGATAAAGAGGGACAGATGTATCATTGCAATCTTGACAATCTGTATCTCATTCCTACGGCAGAGGTTCCTGTAACAAATATATTCCGCGACGAGATTCTTGACGAGAAAGATCTTCCTATAAAAAGATGTGCTTATTCCGCATGCTTCCGCCGTGAAGCCGGATCGTATGGTAAAGACGTGAGGGGACTGAACCGTTTGCATCAATTTGACAAGGTTGAGATAGTACGCATAGACACGCCGGAGCATTCATATCAGTCGCTTGACGAGATGCTTGCTCATGTTGAGGGACTTTGTAAGAAGCTGGAACTCCCCTATCACATCCTGCGTCTTTGCGGAGGTGATATGAGTTTTACTTCTGCAATATGCTACGACTTTGAGGTTTGGAGCGCAGCTCAGAAGAAGTGGCTTGAAGTCTCATCTGTATCAAACTTCGAAAGCTATCAGGCAAACCGTCTGCACTGCAGATATCGTAAGGCTGACACAAAGAAGATAGAACTGTGCCATACTCTCAACGGTTCCGCTCTTGCTCTGCCGAGAATTGTCGCTACAATTCTTGAAAACAACCAGACGCCGGATGGAATAAGGGTGCCAAAGGCATTGGTGCCGTATTGCGGTTTCGACATGATAGACGATAATAACTTCTGATTTGGAATCCTTCTCACAATAGCCGTATATTGCAAATCTCTCTGATTTGCAATATACGGAATGTCTCCGACCGGCAGTCTGCATCATAATCAGATATGCCAGAACAAAACAAATACAATAACATTTCACACTTTATGAACAAAATTCTCCGTAAAGAACAATTTTCAGAAAATGTATTTTTATTTGAAATAGAGGCACCGCTGATTGCAAAAAGCAGAAAGGCAGGCAATTTCATAATAATAAGAGTTGACAAGAACGGTGAGCGTATACCTCTCACCATTGCGGATGCGGACGTAAATAAGGGCACTATTACTATAGTTGTACAGCGCGTCGGACTGTCATCACAGAAACTTTGCGGGCTCAATGAAGGTGACGTCATTGCCGATGTTGTAGGTCCGCTTGGAAATCCTACACACATAGAAAACTTCGGAACTGTTGTGTGTGCGGGAGGTGGTGTCGGTGTTGCCCCGATGCTTCCGATAATCAGGGCTTTGAAAGCAGCGGGAAACCGCGTTCTGTCTGTTATCGCCGGCAGAAACAAAGACCTCATAATACTTGAGAACGAGGTAAGGGCAAGCAGTGACGAACTGATAATCATGACAGACGATGGCTCATATGGAGAAAAGGGGGTTGTTACAGTCGGTATTGAGACGTTTATCAAGCAGGAACATGTAGACAAGGTGTTTGCCATAGGTCCTCCTGTTATGATGAAATTCTGCTGCATGCTTACGCAGAAGTATAATATACCTACAGATGTCTCGCTAAATACGATCATGGTGGACGGAACCGGTATGTGCGGAGCATGCAGACTTACAATCGGAGGAAAGACAAAGTTTGTATGTATTGACGGTCCGGAATTTGACGGAGCTCTTGTTGATTGGGATGAGATGCTCAAGCGGATGGGCACCTTCAAAAGAGCGGAGCAAGAAGAGATGGAACACTATGAGCAGCATCTCAATAGTGTCAGCCCCGACATAAATGTCAGCACATCAAATATAAAAATGGATGTAGAGGCGACATCGGAGACCATAGAGCAGCTTACTGACCGCAACTCTCAGTGGCGAAAAGACTTACGCGCTGCAATTAAAGCAAAAGACCGTATGGCAATACCTCGGGTTGTGATGCCGGAGCTCGATGCGGAATACCGTTCCCATACACGCACAGAAGAGGTGAACAAGGGACTTACAAAGGAAATGGCTATGACTGAGGCAAGAAGATGTCTGGACTGTGCAAGACCGTCTTGTGTCACCGGATGTCCGGTAAGCATCGATATTCCGTCCTTCATAAAGAACATAGAACGCGGACAGTTCATAGCAGCTGCCAAAGTATTGAAAAACACCTCGTCGCTTCCTGCCGTATGCGGCCGCGTTTGTCCACAGGAAAAACAGTGTGAAAGCAAGTGCGTGCACTTGAAGACTGGAGAACCGGCTGTCGCTATAGGATATTTGGAACGTTTTGCAGCCGATTATGAAAGAGAAAGCGGCAACATCGTACTTCCGGAAATAAAGCCTTCCAATGGTGCTAAAATAGCTGTGGTAGGCTCCGGACCGGCAGGATTGAGCTTTGCGGGGGATATGGCTAAAAAGGGATATGAGGTTACCGTATTTGAGGCACTGCATGAAATAGGAGGTGTGCTGAAATATGGAATTCCAGAATTCCGCCTGCCAAACAGAATTGTTGACGTTGAGATAGAAAATCTCAGGAAAATGGGAGTGGCTTTCATTACAGACTGTATAATAGGTAAGACTATTAGTATTGAACAATTGGAAAGTGAAGGCTTCAGAGGCATATTCATAGCATCAGGAGCCGGTCTTCCCAACTTTATGGGCATACCGGGAGAAAACTCCATCAACATAATGTCCTCCAATGAATATCTCACACGTGTAAATCTTATGGACGCGGCAAATCCTTCAACAGACACACCTATAAATATAGGACACAATGTTCTTGTTGTGGGTGGCGGAAACACTGCCATGGATTCATGTCGCACTGCAAGACGTCTTGGTGGAAATGTGACATTGGTGTACAGACGTTCGGAAAAAGAAATGCCCGCACGTTTGGAAGAAGTGAAACACGCAAAGGAAGAAGGGATAAAATTCATGACGCTACATAATCCTATTGAATATATTGCCGACAAAAATGGTGCCGTAAAACAGGTAAGACTGCAAGAAATGAGGCTTTGCGAACCGGATGAGAGCGGTCGTCGTAGCCCGGAACCTATACCCGGTGCGATTAAAACAATGGACATAGATCAGGTCATTGTCGCCGTAGGCGTCTCCCCCAACCCATTGGTTCCAAAATCTGTCAAAGGTCTTGAACTTGGGCGTAAGAACACAATCGTCGTAAATGAGGAAATGCAAAGTTCACGTCCAGAAATATATGCAGGTGGAGATATTGTCAGAGGCGGAGCTACCGTAATACTCGCCATGGGTGACGGACGTCGTGCTGCCGACAATATGGATAAGCAGCTTTCCGGAATAAAATAATCGAGTCGATATAGAAATCTTTGCGGGATACAGAATAATCTGTCCTGCAAAGATTTTGCATACTATAAATCTCTACTTAACCATAACTTTTGACATGATGTTAACTGATAATCTAAAAACAGGAATCATTGTAATTATATTATATCTGTTTTGTACACCGACATCGGCACAGACTGATACAACACAACCATGGGTAAAATATTTCGAGCAGCTTATTGATATTGAGGACATGGATGACGAGAATGTCCAAAACATGTATGAGAGTCTTCTGTCTCTTTCTGAAAACAAAATCAATCTTAATAAAGCCACACGTGAAGACCTTGAACAAATAGTGTTTCTTACTCCCCAACAGATAGAGGAAATATCTGAATATATATACAAGTATGGTCCGGTACATACATGGGGAGAACTGGCAATGATAGAATCTCTGGATGCGATAAGAAGACGGCTTCTGTCATATTTTGTATATATTGATTATGAAGAGAAAAAAGATTTTCCGACAATCGGCAACATCATTAAATATGGTAAAAATGACTTTATCGCAGCAGTGAAGATACCAATGTACGAACGTAAAGGTGATAAAAACGGATTCATGGGGTATAAATACAAACATTGGTTCAGGTACACGTTCAAGTACGGTCAATACTTACAGGCTGGACTTACCGGATCACAAGATTCGGGAGAACCGTTTTTTGCTGGAAAAAACAGTATTGGATATGACTATTATTCATTTTATCTGTTAATACGTAAATTAGGAAAACTCAAGGCTTTGGCTGCAGGAAGATATCGTCTGAGGTTTGGAATGGGGCTCATTATGAACAATGACTTTTCATTTGGGAAAATGGCTGCTTTTTCTACATACGGTTCAAATAATGTGGTAAGGGCACATTCATCACGGTCGGCTGCAAATTATTTGCAAGGGTGTGCCGCTACATATAACATAATAAAAGGACTTGATGTAACAGCCTTTGCTTCTTACAGAAATATTGATGCAACTCCTGGAAAAGAGCCGAACACGATAACTACTATTATAGAATCTGGTTACCATCGTACTCAAACAGAAATGTCGCATAAAAACAACACAAGTCACTCTCTTATTGGAGGGAATGTAAGGTATTTTAAAAGCGGATATCACATCGCAATAACTTCTTTTTATACTTATCTGAATAAAAGGCTAAAGCCAAATGTCTCGCAGATATACAGACAGTTCTACCCTTCGGGAAAAAATTTCACAAATACAAGTATAGACTATGGTTATACCGGTCACAAACTGTCTGTTGACGGTGAATCCGCAATAGACGGCAGGTTTTCACTGGCTACTATTAACCGCATTATGTACCAGCCGATAAGCGAACTTTCATTAACATTGCTTCAACGTTTTTATTCATATAAATTCAGAACCTTGTTCGGACAGTGCTTTAATGACGGAGGGCGTATACAAAACGAAAGTGGAATTTATATGGGTGTGAACTGGACTCCGTCTTCAGACTTTTCTATAATGTATTATTTTGATTATGCCTACTTTCCATGGGCTAAATATCAGACAAGCACATCTTCGCATTCTATAGATAATTTTATATCCGGAGCTTTCAGACATAACGGTTTTTATTTAACTTCCCGTTATAGACTCAGATTGAGACAGAAAGATAACGCCAGCAAAAATTCTCTTATACAAAAAACAGAACACAGAGGTAGAATATCGTGTGGATATGACAATGAGAGATGGCATTATGGCGTACAATGTGATGTAGCTGACAGCAAGACTGAAGATAATAGTTTTGGTTGGATGGTTTCACAGAATATAGGATACAAATACAGGATGATTAACGCAAATATGGCATTCGGATACTTTGATACAGACAACTATGACAGCAGAATATATTGTTATGAGAAAGGTCTGCTATACAGTTTCTCTTATCCGAGTTATTATGGAAACGGAATACGGTATTCTATATATATTCGTACTGACATAAAAAATAAGATAATGATAATATGTAAGTTCGCATCCACAAAATATTTTGACAGAAAAAAGATTTCATCATCTTATCAGGAGGTCGACGGTTCTTCAATGAGTGACATAGAGGCTCAATTAAGATGGAAATTTTAAGGGACGCAATAAAAAACTCATAATGTATTTACAGAAAATTCACATTTATTTTAATAATATAGATATGTCCGCAACTTTTTTTACTTTAATTTTGTATCGGATAAAATAATACAAAAAAATCACGAAATGGAATTATATTACGCAGGTATAGTAATTGCTATATGCACGTTCTTAATTATTGGAATGTTTCATCCTATTGTAATAAAGGTTGAATACTATTATGGTACAAAACCTTGGTGGTTGTTTCTACTCGTTGGAATTGTATGTATTATATTTGCATTATTTATTGAGAACATTCTTCTGTCATCTGTTCTTGGGGTGTTTGGCGCATCATCATTGTGGAGTATTGGTGAGCTGTTTGAACAGCGCAAAAGAGTAAAAAAAGGCTGGTTTCCCATGAACCCTAAACGAGCAGGTGAGTATGAGAATTAAATTAATAATGATAGGTAAAACTACCGATAAGTTATATATAAATGCAATCAATGATTATATAAGTCGTATAGGGCACTATAATAACTTCTCCGTTCAAATAATTCCGGGACTGAAAAATACAAAAAATTTAAGTCATGAACAGCAAAAGCAAAATGAAGGATACTTAATACAAAAGGAGTTGAGTCCTTCTGATAAAGTGATTCTTCTGGATGAGAACGGAAAAGAATTTAAGAGCGTAGAATTTGCCAGATGGTTGGAAAATAAACAACAGACAACGCAGAAACTTGTTTTTGTGATTGGTGGACCTTATGGGTTTTCTGACGATATATATAATAGAGCTGATGAAAAAATATCATTATCAAAGATGACATTCTCCCATCAAATGGTAAGGCTTATATTTGTAGAACAGTTATATCGTGCATGCACCATTATTAAAGGCGAGTCGTACCACCATGAATGAAATTCAATGAAAAAGCCTTTGGATGAAATATAATATCCAAAGGCTTTTTCTTATAGAATAATTTATTATCCTCCGAAATTGTCGTACATAATTGATTCAGGATCTACACCCAAGCTGTCAAGCATATTCACAACAGCTTTGCTCATCGGTCCAGGACCACACATATAATATTCTATATCTTCGGGGGCTTCATGATTTTTCAAATACGTCTCATACATCACTTGATGAACAAATCCGGCTGTATATTTGACACCTGCAGCATCTGCCGCCGGATCCGGTCTGTCCAATGCAAGATGAAAATGGAAGTTGGAGAATGTTTTTTCCAGTTCAAGAAAATCATTAAGATAAAAAACTTCATTCAATGCCCGTGCACCATAAAAATAATGCATTTCTCTGTCATGTGTAGCCAATGTTTTTGTCATATGCATTATTTGTGCTCTCAGAGGAGCCATTCCGGCTCCACCGCCTACCCATATCATTTCTTTCTTAGAATCAAAATGAGGATGGAATTCTCCGTAAGGTCCACTCATAAGAACCTTATCTCCAGGCTTCAACGTGAATATATAAGAAGATGCGATACCTGGATTGACATCCATAAATCCGCTGCGATCAGGCTTGAATGGAGGTGTCGCAATTCTTACGGTCAACATAAACACATCGCCTTCTGCCGGATAGTTTGCCATAGAATATGCCCTTATTGTCGGCTCCGGGTTTACACATTTCAATGAGAACAGTCCGAATTTTTCCCATGACGGCATATACTCATCACCTATCAAAGATTTATCAATGTCTTTGTCATATGACATTGAAAATGCCGGTATCTTTATTTGAGCATAGGAACCTGGAATGAAGTCCATATGAGCACCTTCCGGTAATTTAACCTTAAATTCCTTAATAAAGGTAGCTACATTCTTATTTGAAATAACGGTACACTCATATTCTTTTACGCCAAGAACACTTTCATTTACTTTGATTTTCATATCATTCTTGACTTTTACCTGACATCCCAGGCGCCAATGGTCTTTCTGTTGTTTTCTGCTGAAATGGGAAACCTCAGAAGGAAGTATCTCCCCTCCTCCTTCCAATACCTGGCATTTGCATTGACCGCATGAACCCTTACCTCCACAAGCAGATGACAGGTAAATGCCATTGTCTGAAAGGGTGTTTAATAACGTTGAACCTGAATTCACCTCAACGACTTTGTCATCATTGATTGTTATTTTAACCTTGCCCGATGACACCAGAAATGTCTTTGCTACAAGCAAAATAATTACAAGTGAGAGAACAACGATTAGAAATACCCCTATACTTGCCAATATCATATTTATATCCATTGTAATTCAATTTAAATGTTCAAACCTGAGAAACACATGAAGGCCATCGCCATCAAACCAACTACTATAAATGTTATACCTAATCCTCTCAGAGGAGCCGGCACATTTGAATATGCCATCTTTTCACGGACCGCAGCAAGCCCCACAATAGCAAGTAACCAACCTAAGCCAGACCCTAATGCATAAGATATTGCATCACCTATATTACCTATCATTTTAGGATCGCTCTCACTCAATGTTATCCTCTGTTGCATAAAAAGCGATGCTCCCATAATGGCACAGTTTACAGCAATCAGTGGAAGGAAAATACCTAAAGAAGCGTAAAGTGACGGACTGAAACGTTCCACAACCATTTCTACCAACTGTACAATTGCAGCAATAACAGCAATAAAAAGTATGAAACTCAAGAAACTTAAATCAACACCGTCAACAAGTGCATTTGCTGCAAGAACCTTTGTCTGCAAAAGGTAATTTACAGGTAAAGTCACTACTAAAACAAATACGACAGCGATACCCAAGCCTAAGGCTGTCTTTACATTCTTTGAGACAGCCAGATATGAACACATTCCTAAAAAGAATGCAAATATCATATTATCCACAAATATAGAGCGGACGAATAAGCTAAATAAATGTTCCATTATAACTGGATATAATTATATATTAAACAAATTTTGATTTAAACAGCATCTGAATTATTGATTCTGTAATTCTTTATGATGTGCGCGTTGATACCATATGATACATGCACATATGATAAGTGCCATTGGCGGCATAAGCATGAGTCCGTTATTGATATAGCCAATGTCTTTTATGCAATCATAATTCAATATATTAAACCCTAATAATGTACCGGAGCCCAAAAGTTCACGAATAAATGCAACTATTATCAGTATTTTCGCATATCCGAGTCCATTCCCAATTCCGTCAAGACATGACTCCCATGGTCCGTTCTGCATTGCAAATGCTTCAAGACGTCCCATCAGAATGCAATTTGTAATAATCAGCCCGACATAAACAGAGAGCTGCACACTCACATCATATGCAAACGCCTTCAGTATTTCACTTACAATTGTAACCAATGCAGCAACTATAACAAGCTGGACTATAATACGAATTCTATTTGGAATTGTCTTACGCAACAGTGAAATAACAACATTGGAAAACATAGTTATTATGGTTACAGAAAGTCCCATTACTATGGCAGGTTCTAATTTGGCGGTTACAGCAAGAGCCGAACATATTCCCAGAACCTGAACTGTAACAGGGTTGTTTATCCCTAAAGGTGTAAATAAAACATCTTTATTCTTCTGTGATAATAAATGCTGTTTCATATCTCCTTTTTACTTTTTTGTTAAAAAATTCTTATAATTACTCAAACAGTTTTTTAACATCAGATTCACACCGTCTGATGTGATTGTTCCACCGGAAATACCATCAACCTGACATTCCGGATTCTCAACCTTGCCATTTTTCACCACGCCCAATACTATTTGACCGTTATCTACAGCCTTCTTGCCAGAGAAAAGAGTCTGAAAGTGTTCTGTTGCAATTTCTGCACCAAGTCCAGGCGTTTCACTCGCATGTGAGAAATAAACTCCATAGACAGTATTTTTATCACTGTTTAGTGCGACGTATCCCCATATTGCACCCCACAGTCCTGTACCATAAACAGGGAATACATATTTAGTGTCTCCATCTTTTTCTGCAACAAATACATGAAAACGCTTATTTGTCTTCACTTCTTTCTCATATGCTGTAGAAAAACCATCTTGATTTTCTGTCAATGTTCCGTCAGCCTGCATTAGCATATCTTGTTTTACATATTTCTTATATGTATTCTCAACATCTTCTACATTTCTAACGTTAAGTGCGGAAAGAATCTGCTTCTTTGTATCAAACTCAACATTCCTGTTCTGTCTGTCACGTAAAGAAGAACTTACAAATGCAAGCATAAATGCGACAATAACAACCATCACTGCCGCGTATATGATTGTATAACTATTACTATTTGTCTTCATTGATATCTTACTTTAATTATTTTGAACAAATGGCACGTTTCTCACGATGTTTGATGTTTTGCTGCACCACAAAATAATCAATCAAAGGAGCAAATATATTCATTAATAAAATTGCCAACATCATGCCCTCTGGATAACCGGTATTGAGGACTCGGATAATTATTGCCATCATTCCAATCAATAATCCATATATGTATTTCCCTGTTTCCGTACGTGCTGCTGTTACTGGATCTGTTGCCATGAATACAGCACCAAAACAAAATCCCCCAAGAACAAGATGTTCATACCAAGGCATGTGTGCCATAGATGTATCCGGACCTACTGTGTTAAATATGAAAGCCATCAATGCTCCACCAACAAAAACTGAAGACATTATTTTCCAGCTGGCTATTCCTGTCCATATTAACAATATAGCACCTATAGCTATTGCAATGACACTTGTCTCACCAATGGAGCCGGGAATCAGACCGTAAATCATATCCATGGAAAAATCAGGAACGACTCCGGTAGTTGCCGTAGACCCAAGTGGTGTGGCGACGGTAAGACCATCAATCTGCTGACCTATTCCTAACATAGAATCACCAGATACCCACACTGCATCACCTGACATTTTTGTAGGGTATCCAAAAAACATAAATATACGTGCTGCAAGTGCAACATTAAATATATTCATTCCAGTTCCACCAAATACCTCTTTTACAAATATTACAGAGAAAGCAACAGCTATCGCAAGAATCCATAGTGGGCAGTCAACAGGAATTATCATTGGAATAAGTATTCCGGAAACAAGAAATCCTTCCTGTATTTCTTCTTTTTTCCATTGAGCAACTATGAATTCTATACCCAAACCAACAATGTATGATACAAGTATTTTGGGTAATACCGCCATTAGACCATAAACAAATATTTGAAAGAATGACGCAGATAGAAGAGCGTCTGAACCAATCGCCTTGAAATGCTGATAGCCAACATTATACATACCAAACAACAACGCCGGCATAAGTGATATAACAACAATAGACATAATTCTTTTGCTGTCTATTGCATCATGAATCATCGCTCCACTTTTAGATGTAGTATTTGGAACATATAAAAATGTCTCAAATCCATCAAAGACAGATCTAAACGCGTGCAACTTACCTCCTTCTTCAAAATTTGGCTTTATCCTATTTAGATAATTTCTTAAAGCTTTCATTTTATATATTTTTTATTATACTACTCCATTTCCTTACGCAATGAGTCTAAACCTTTTCTGACTATCTGCTGTAATTCCAACTTTGAGGAATCCACAAATTCTGCCACAGCAAAATCTTCCGGAGAAACTTCATAAATGCCAAGAGCTTCCATTTTGTCAATATCTCCGCAGAGTATTGCTTTTATGAGATACTCAGGATATATGTTCATTGGAAAGACCTTATCGTACTCACCGCTCATAATCATGTTACGTTTTCCTCCTTTTATGCGGGCATCCAGGACATACTCTTTTTTCTTTCCCAAAAGCCATGAGAAATAACTATGATTAACTGAAAAGTCGTTGATACGCGGCATAATCCATCCAAACATTTCATTGACGTCATCACCCTCTGGTATCGCTGTTATTTCAGAAACGTGTGCTCCAAGATAGTCATCAGTGCTACTTTTCCTGCCTACGAGAGGATTACCGTTTATTATCCTGACATGAGCATTATTCTTTAATTGTCCTTCCAGAATCGATGAAAGCTTTTGTCCCACTTTAACATCAGCGTATGCAGGATTGTTGATTTCGCTACCGGCAATCGCAATTGTATGTGTGAGATCCACTTTGCCTTTATTAAAAAGACGACCGAAAAAAATAACAGATGTAGGATCTACAGTCCATACAATATCGCCTTTATTGATTGGTGATATATGATTTATTTGGACTCCAACGTTGCCGGCTGGGCACGGACCGTCAAACACATTAATATCCACGTTCTGAGCATTTCTGAGTGCTTCTGACGATTGGTTTACTCCGACACCAAGATATGTTTTTGCTATTTTGGACAAGGCTGTCAGTCCCGTCTGGAAATCTTCTTCATTCCCTTCAAGTTCATACTCGAAATCGGCAGCAAGAGGCATATCTCTAAATGCACTGACGAAAATCGCCTTGGGTTTGGTTGTTGGAACCGCTGATATCGCATAAGGTAACTTGTTGATATAGCCAAATAGTCCGGCTTCAATCAGTGCGGTTATAACATCCGAACCGTCAAGAGATGATACATTCTTGCAACCATAGTCCGTATATACCTGTTCGTCGTCTGCATTTATTTTTACCCATAATATTTTTCTACGCTCTCCACGTACAATTGCTGACACCATGCCACTTACAGGTGAGGCGAATCTAACTTCCGGACAATTCTTATTGACAAATAAAGCATCTCCAGCCTTGACATGATCACCTTCATGAACAATCATTTTAGGTGTAACACCGACAAAATAATCAGGAACAAGCCCAAATTCAGTACATTTGCCGACACGTACTTTCTGTCTGACAGCTTTTCCTTTCAAATTAATGTCTAAGCCCTTTCGTAACTTAATCACATTCATAATATATTGTTATTTGTATAAAGATTATCTTAAAATTGATTGTGAAATATGCCTTTTTAACTTATTTTTTCACTATGACGCAATCGATGCAAAATTAACAAAAATAAGTCATAACAAAAAGAAAAAGGATTCTTTTATTTTGTACAGAAAGAAAAATGATGTAATTTTGAAATCTCTTATTAATATTGATTGATTATCAGCGTGCTAAAACGGCTAATACACACCACTGTATGGACAATTATTAGTCTGTACATCATTATTGTAATACTTTTACACATACCTACCATTCAAGGACATATCGGTTCTTGGACGGCAGATGCCTTGTCAAAAAAGATTGGAACAAAAGTATCAATTGGTCGTATAGATCTTGGCTTTATAAATAGACTTATTATTGATGATATCTGTATACTTGACCAAAAGAATAAAAATTTATTAAAGGCATCAAGAGCATCAATAAAAATAAATTTCATCCCACTTTTGGAGAAGCGTATATCCATTTCATCTGTACAGATATTCGGAATGGATGCAAATTTGTACAAGGAGTCCAATATGTCAAAAACCAATTTTCAGTTTGTATTAGACTCTCTTTCAAATAAAAATAAAAACAACAGCAGCTCTATTGATTTGCAGATCAATTCAATTGTAATTAGACATGGCTCAATTAAATATAGATGTATGTCTGAAAAAATAAAGACCAATACTTTTTCATTAAATAACATCAATCTAAAACACATAAGCGGACATATTATACTTGATAAACTTAGCAATGATTCTTTAGACGTTAAAGTAAAAAGACTGTCTTTTGAAGAACATTCTGGTCTTATATTAAAAAAATTATCTTTTAAACTTTCAGCAAGCAAGAATAATTTTAAATTAGATAATCTCAATGTAGAGATGCCGGCATCAAAACTGCATGTAGATTCAATTGATGCTGCGTATATATTAGAAAAGAACAGACTGAATTTTTCATCAATAACATTCAGAGGAAGTTTGTCTGATTCATATCTTACGCCATCAGACATCGCGTTCTGCCAACCTTTGCTTAAAGACATCAATAATAAAATATATTTTAATGCAAATTTGTATGGACGTGAAGGCAACATCTATGTAACTCGTCTAAGAATTCATGAAAAAGAAAATCTTTTTAATTTAAAATCTGATTTGCATTTTAAGAAAAATGCATCAGATTTTAATTGGTCAATTAATAAATTCGCATTAGAAACAAATGGTAAAAACATAAAGACATTATTAAATAATATTCCTGAGGTAAAAATACCAGAAATAATTTTCAGGCTGGGTAATATAGAAATTACCGGAATGTCTCACAGCGTTAATGATGACATGACCGTTTCCGGAGTCATACAAACAGACTTAGGTGCTACAGATATTGACATTACAAAAAGAAGAAAAACAACAAGCGGGATAATCAATGCAAGAAACATAGATGTCAAGACTTTGACTGACAACGGCAAGTTTGGTTTTGTAAATGCTCAAATAGAATTCAACACCTCTTCGTCATCAAAAATTAATCTGAGCGGAAACATATCTTCTTTTGATTACAACCGATATACGTATCATAAATTAATGGTAGACGGTACCTACGATAATGGGAATATCGAGGGAAAATTAGCTCTTAATGATCCGAATGCGCAGATAAATTTGGCAGGAAATGTGAACGTGAAAAATAGTATTAAAATACAGAATTTAAATGCAAATATAAAAGACTTCTCACCTTCGGCTTTAAATCTATCTGACAAATGGCCACAGACAAAATTCAGTATGAAACTAACAGCTGATATAGAGGGTAATGACATTTCAGATATTATAGGCCAGCTGCGTATATCAAATTTTTCTATGGTATCTCCGCAAACTGAATACAAAATAGACTCTCTATATATAAATGCAGAAGGTATTGGTAATAAAAGACGGGTTATTGCTAACAGTGACTTCTGTAATATTGATATGTTTGGAAATATCAATTATATTACTATTCCTCAGAGTATTATCGGATTAATTCATAGTAAACTTCCTACAATGCCGTGGTATACTGGCATAAAGGCACAGCGAAATAATGATTTTACAATTAATGCGACAATAAGAAACTCTAAATGGATGAGTGCTCTATTAGGAATACCTATAGAACTCTATGAGCCGGTGACGCTAAACGGTGAATTAAGCGATAAAAATAATGCCTTACGCATTGATTGTCAAATGCCGTCATTTGCTTATAACTCAGTTAAATATAAAGATGCAACGCTAAGGGTAAGTACAATCGGTGACATAATGAATACGTATGCCGGAATAAAAAAAATATCCGACAAAGGGAAATTATTCTCATATAGAGTAAAGGCTACTGCAGGCGGTAATGAACTTGACACTGAAATCAGTATAAACGAAAACGAAAATCACCCCTTAAAAGGGACAATAAATGCAAACACATTCTTTTATAAAAATGCAGAAGGACATGCCACCGCAAATATAAATATAAAAGAATCCAACATTAATATTGATGACACAATTTGGCATGTAAAACCATCAAATATCATATACAACAAAAACTATTTGGAAATCAATAATTTCTCTGTAGAACACAGCAAGCAGCATGTCTCTGTAACAGGTAAAGCAACTAAAAATCAATCCGATTCTATCCGCATTGATTTCAAGGATATAAATATAAATTATATTCTTGATATGGTTAATTTTCATTCGGTGGAATTTGACGGATTTGCAACAGGAAAAGCTTACTTAAAAGACTTGTCTGGGAAAAATCCTTATTTATTTGCAGATTTAACTGTAAATAACTTCCTATTTGAGAAAGGAAGGATGGGAACTCTTAAGGCAAAAGCAATGTTTAATAATACAGAAAAACAGATAGACATAAACGCCGTGGCGACAGACGGACAGAAACGTAAGACATCCATATTAGGATATGTGTCTCCTCAGAAAAATTATATTGATTTGAATATCAATGCACATAATACAAGGCTTGAATTTATGGAAAGTTTCTGCAGCAGTTTCATGCATGATGTCGATGCACGGGCAAATGGCTCTGTAAGGCTCTCCGGTTCACTCGATAATATAAACCTTACAGGTATGCTTGTTGCAGACGGAACGCTGGGAATAACTCCTCTTAACACAAATTATACTCTAAGAAATGATACAATAAGATTTATACCGGATGAAATAGAATTTAGAAACGATAGCATCTTTGACAAAGATGGAAATACTGGCATAGTGGAAGGAAATATTCATCATAAGCATCTCACAAACCTCAGTTATGACCTGTCTGTCGTATCAGACAATCTGTTGGCGTTTAATACGGACGGTGAAAATGGGGACTCGTTCTATGGTACTGTATATGCAACAGGAGACTGTAAGATAAAAGGACGAAGCGGAGAAGTCGTAATGGACATCAATGTTGTTCCTGAAGATAAAAGTATTATAGTTTATGATGTAAGCAGTCAGAACGATGTGTCTACTAATGAATTCATACAATGGAAAACGCCTGTGGAAGAAAAGAAAGAATTAGAAACTTCAGTACACAGTGCGGATATAGACAGCATATCTGAAGGCAGACAGACTTCTTCAGATATACGTCTTAATTTCCTTTTAGATTGCAATCCTTCAATGACGATAAAAGTACTGATGGACAGACAGTCCGGTGACTATATTTCCCTCAATGGTAATGGAGCACTCCGTGCAACATATTATAACAAAGGGTCTTTTGATTTGTTTGGAAATTATACTGTTGAACGTGGTATCTATAAACTTACTATAAGAGATATAATAAAGAAGGAGTTCACCTTCCAGAGAGGCGGAACTATAAAATTTGTAGGTAATCCATTCAATTCGTCATTAGATTTGAAAGCAATTTATGTCCTTAATGGTGTAAGTTTGTCTGACCTTAATATAGGAAATTCTTTTTCTAATAACAACGTGAGGGTGAACTGCCTCATGAATGTTACAGGGACTCCTGATGCACCGCGGGTTTCCTTTGATTTAGACATGCCCACACTAAGTAATGATGCGAAGCAAATGGTTGCAAGTGTTATAAATGCCGAGGAAGAAATGAATCAACAGGTTTTATATTTGCTGACAGTTGGTCGTTTCTACACCCAAAACAGCAATAATAATTCGTCTGCCGGTGGCCCAACATCGCGCAACCAGGCTTCACTTGCCATGCAGAGCATATTGAGCGGAACAATCAGTCAGCAATTGAATAATATCCTTGGTAATATTATTAACAGTAGTGACTGGAACTTCGGTGCAAATATATCTACAGGAACCGAGGGTTTCAATGATGCGGAATACGAAGGTATACTGTCCGGACGGTTATTGAATAATAGATTGCTGATAAACGGACAGTTCGGATATCGCGATAACGCTAATGCCACAACGAGTTTCATAGGTGATTTTGATTTAAGATATCTGCTCTTTCCCAACGGTAATCTTTCGATAAATGTATATAATAAAACAAATGACCGTTACTTTACAAAAAACAGCCTGAACACTCAGGGGATCGGTTTAATTATGAAGAAAGATTTTAACGGTATAGGAGATCTGTTCAGAAAGAAGAAGAAAAATAAAAAGTAGCAAAATTCACATGAACGGTACTTGAATGCATCTTTAATGCTGGCATTCTGCCGTATACAAATATTATTCATTTATAAAATGCTGTTTTATTAAGATTGCAATTATGAAAACAAAACGTGCCATAATAGTCGGTGCGACTTCGGGTATAGGGTATGCCACGGCAAAACTGCTTGCTTCCAATGGATGGATTGTTGGTATCGCAGGGCGCAGAGAGGACTTACTTTTACAGATACAACACAGTCATTGTGGCATTGTTGCTACACAAAGAATAGATATAACCGAGGATGATGCAACAGAAGGGCTTATGCGTCTTATTCATAAGGTAGGCGGAATGGATATGTATTTTCACAGTTCAGGTATAGGTTACCAGAATGCATCACTTGAAGCGTCCAAAGAACTTGCAACAGTATCAACAAATGTACTTGGGTTCACAAGAATGACGGATTTTGCTTTCGAATATTTTCACAACCATCCGGATACAGATGGAATAATAGCTGTTATAAGCAGTATAGCCGGTACAAAAGGTCTTGGCGTTGCACCTGCGTATTCTGCAAGTAAAAAATATATAAATACATATTTGGAGAGTCTTGCACAACTCTGTAGCATCAGAAGCATTAAAAATATACATATTCTTGACATACGTCCAGGATTCGTAAAGACACCATTTCTTGGAGATGAATGCCATTATCCAATGCAACTTGATGCAGACTACGTTGCAAGGTGTATATGTAAAGCCATCGAGCATCGTAAATGTGTAATTACAATAGATTGGAGATACCGAATTTTAGTATTTCTGTGGCATCTGATTCCAAGATGTATCTGGACTAAAATGAAAATCGGCTCCTGACTTTCTGCTTCATCAAATATATGATTTCATTGCCGGAACATTTAAATGTGATGAGCAATAAAATTTCTTAGAAAAAACTTATACAATGGACATAAAACCTATAGCACATTTTCACTCTCCATTTTCTTCAAAATTCGGTATACCAAAACAAAGTGGGCTTGTTGAATGTTTGAGGGGTACTATCGTCTTTGAACATAAATACAGAAATCGGGATTTTATACGTGGACTTGACGGTTTCGACTACATTTGGCTAATTTGGGGATTCTCTGCAAATCCACACAAAATATCCGCACCTGTTGTAAGACCTCCGGTGTTGGGTGGTAATGAGAAAGTTGGAGTTTTTGCCTCACGCTCACCTTTCCGCCCCAATGCACTCGGGTTATCATCGGTTCGCATAGAGTCAGTCGAACAGGATATTCAAAATGGTCCCATAATCAATGTCCTCGGTGCGGATCTTATGGATGGTACTCCTATATATGATATAAAACCATATATCAGTTATGCAGACTCACATGAAAATGTGCGTTGTGGATTCACCGATAATATCGTACTTAGTAAGCTTAATGTGAATATGCCTGAAAATATAGAAAGTCTCTTTACAAGAGATGAACTTCTGTCATTATATAAAGTTCTCGAGCTTGATCCACGTCCTCGCTATCAGAACGCCTCTGAAAAGATATACGGGATGCCGTATGCTGGATATGACATTCACTTTCGTGTAGATGGTGGTGTGCTCACGGTAATTGATGCAGTACGATTGCGAAGGCATTTATGTTGATTTGTATTAAACAATATGTTTTGAATTCTCATGATATTAATTGTATGTAGCATAGCTGAATTTTTGATAAATCTTCATTCTGACTATAAAGCCGAATAGCATAAGACTTCCATTCTTATTTCGTGCTGCTGTAAGCCGGATTATATTCAGCTTTGTCGAAGATGTACCGGACTACATTGAGAAAAAGCTAAAGACTATATTGCGGCAGCATTGCGTAAGAAGGATGAAGAGCAGACAATAAACCTTAAATTTATAATAGGCATCCTGATGATTTGGGTTTAATGTCAAGATATTGACTTTCTTGCATATTGCTCTGTCTGCGATAATATGATGTTTGACTTTAGTGTGCTTTCATATATTCATACGTTTATGAAAGTAAAAAATATTGACAGCGGAAACTATTAGAAGAGAGATTGAAAAACGATGGCATCTGTATATATAACGGATATGCATTCATTTATGGCTTATTGAAAACTCTGTCACGGTGTGGAAGAGCCTTTCCTGTTTTCTGAGGCTGCGTTGTCGTGGTGTGACATAGCCTGTTATGCGATGCGAAAAAGGCTTTATCAGGCTGCGAAACATGCTTTATGAGAGGACTGAAAAGGGAGTGAAAACAATCTGTTAGGTGTAACTGTCTGTCGTACATGATGTTGACGTATATGTTCAAAACTCCGGATTTTGCGATAGGTTTGATTGTTGTGAGCCACGATGGCATTCTCGTTAAGTATACGTTGGTATAATATTCGGCTTTGGTAATACATATTATATATTTATGCTTTGACACACAGTCAATGATTTTCTGTTTCACAGACGTGGTGAGAGCAGTAATGATAAACCCAAATCGTCGTTAGAACACCTCATACAAATTTAAGGTTTATTGCCTGCTCTTCATCCTTCTTCCGCATTGATGCCATCATCTTGTCTTCGGCTTTTGCTCGACATAGTACGGTACATCTTCGATAAAGCTGAAGACAATCCGTCTGACCACAAGTACGAAATAAGAATGGAAGTATAATGACAGATTCGAGATAAAATACACGGTCTTGTAGAATAAAAGGCAAACCAATACGAATAACAAGCCAACTGGAAAAATAAATTATTCAAAAAAGATGCGTATATCAAAAATTTTTACTTTATTTGTATTTGTAATAGTTATGTATAAACTAAATACAAACAATTTATTCACTAATTCACTATATCTAATATGACAAAGGTTAAAGAAGTTTACCGTTGTGCTATTTGTGGTAACATAGTAGAGATTATGCATATGGCAGGAGGCACACTGACATGTTGCGGGCAACCCATGGAGCTTCTTACAGAGAACACCGTTGACGCTGCAAAAGAAAAGCATGTACCGGTAGTTGAGGCTATTGAGGGTGGTTATAAAGTTAAAGTCGGAAGCGTTGAACATCCTATGCAGGACAACCACTATATAGAATGGATTGAACTTGTAGAGGAAAATAAAATACAGCGAGTTCATTTAAAACCTGGAGACAAACCGGAAGCTGTTTTCTACACAGATTGCAAGAATGTTTACGCACGCGAATATTGTAATTTACACGGTCATTGGAGCTCAAAAAAAACTGAATAAACATTTTATGTTGTTTTTGTGAACAATAACTTATAAAATAAGAATAGCCATGGATAATAGTTCTGATATTATAACTTGGCTATTCTTATTTTTGGTGTCTTTAAAAATAAAATTCCCACATTTATATTTTCTCCAAATAAGAGCATCTCAAATTAAAGGTTAATGCCATTAGCCATTCATACATATATCACATATATGCTTATCAGCCCTTCATTCATTTACATACTGCTGGCGTCATGTTACTTTATGACTCAATCTTAATATAACACATTACATCAGGTTGAAACTTAGAAAGCAAGAATGTCTGTCGCTGCATCACGAAATATGGATGAAGTATTATGCCCTGTTGTGACTAAAACAAAAATCAGCTCCGGGTAGAGCCGATAATAATAAATTATTATTCATAAATGGATAAATAATAAGGAGAATGTCGGTCTTTCAATAAAATTGAATGAACACGACAAACTCCTTATTATCGTATCTACTTTATCTGTGCTTTATAATAAAAAATTATATCAGTAATTTTATATAAAGCATATCGCAAGCAACTTATTCGTTTTCGGCATCAAGTTCTTTCTCATGTTCTGCGATAAGAGTCTGCTGCATCTCATTCGGAACAAGTTCATAACTTGCAAACTTCGTGTTGAACGAAGCGCGTCCTCCTGTTATACTACTTAATGATATCGAATAACTGCTAAGTTCTTTCAATGGGATTTTTGCTTGCAATTTCTGATATCCGGCTTCGCTGTCCATACCCATAATAAGTGCACGACGGCTTTGCAGATCGCTCATTACATCGCCCATATAGTCTGATGGGACATATACCTCCAGATCATATATTGGTTCCAAAATTTTCGGACCGGCTTCCTTAAACGCAAGAGAAAACGCATTACGTGCCGCAAGCATGAACGATAGTTCATTTGAATCAACAGGGTGCATTTTACCATCATAAACAATGACTCTCACGTCACGTGCGTAGCTTCCGGTCAGTGGTCCGTGTTCCATTCTTTCCATTATACCTTTAAGTATTGCCGGCATGAAGCGTGCGTCTATTGCACCGCCAACTACCGAATTAATGAAAACAAGCTTTCCGCCCCATTCCAGATCTATCTCTTCGCGACCTTTTATGTTGACTTTAAGCTCCTGACCGTTTATTTTATATGATACAGGATCCGGCATGCCTTCGGCATAAGGTTCTACAATAAGATGTACCTCACCGAACTGTCCGGCTCCTCCCGATTGTTTTTTATGTCTGTAATCAGCGCGTGCCGTTTTTGTAATGGTCTCTCTATAAGGAATCTTAGGCTCTTCGAACTTAACCTGTAGTTTTTCATTGTTTTCCAATCGCCACTTCAATGTACGCAGATGGAATTCTCCCTGACCGTGTACTATTGTCTGTCTCAGTTCCTTACTCTGTTCTATCACCCATGTCGGATCCTCCTGTCTCATCCTCAACATTGCAGCCATCAGTTTTTCAGTATCGGCAGAATTGACCGCTCTTATTGCGCGTGAATATTTGGAATTCGGATAACTGATAAAATCAAATTTCCACTCACAGTCTTTCCCGTTAAGAGTATTACCGGTTTTTACATCCTTCAGTTTCACCGTGCATCCTATATCTCCTGCATTAAGTTGTTCCACAGGTATTCGGTTCGCACCTGCACATGCGTATATTTGTCCTATCCTTTCTTTCGAGCCACGGTCTGAGTTGGTTAGGTCATCACCGGTTTTGACACAACCACTCATAACTTTAAAATAACTTACTTCACCGATGTGCGGTTCAACGCCTGTCTTAAAGAAATATATTGATTCCGGTCCGTTAGAATCCGGCGTTATCTCTTCACCGCGGGTGTTGTGCAGTTTTGGCATTTCACTGACAAATGGAACAACATTTCCAAGAAATTCCATCAGACGTCTTACTCCCATATCTTTGCCGGCACATACACAGAAAACCGGGAATATGGAACGTGTTACGAGTCCCTTGCGTATACCTTCCCTCATTTCATCCTCTGTCAGTGTCTCTTCCTCGAAAAATTTCTCCATAAGACTCTCATCATTCTCAGCAGCCGCCTCGACAAGAATTTTATGCAGTTCCATTGCCTTTTCTTTTTCTTCCTCTGGAATTTCCTCTATAATCGGCATACCTCCGTCAGGACTCCAAGAATATTTCTTCATCAGCAATACATCTATCAACGCGTTGAATCCGCTTCCGGTACTGATCGGATATTGAATCTGTACGCATTTAGATCCGTATATGCTCTTCATATTCGATATTACGTTATCGAAATCGCATTTATCTGAGTCAAGCTGATTAATAAGAAATATAACAGGTTTCTTAAGTTTTTCAGTATATCTGAAGTTGTTTTGTGTTCCGACTTCGGGACCATATTGTCCGTTTATAAGAATCACTGCTTGGTCTGTAACATTCAGTGCTGTAATCGCACCTCCGATAAAATCATCTGATCCCGGACAGTCTATTATATTAAGTTTCTTATTATTCCACTCTACATGAAAAACGGTCGGGAAAACCGAGTATCCGTATTCCTGTTCAACCGGGAAATAATCACTTACTGTATTTTTTGCTTCTATTGTACCACGGCGTTTGATTATTCCGCTTCCATAAAGCATCGACTCGGCAAGTGTAGTCTTGCCTGAACCCGCACTGCCAAGCAATGCAATGTTCTTAATTTCGTTGGTTTGATATATTCTCATATCAAAAGATTTAATGAGTTAATATTTTTGTCTAAGGTAATAAGAGATAAAAACTCTTACGGCCGACTAAGTTAAATAAATTTATGTCAATTGCAAAAGAAAATATTGAAAAACTGTCAGCGTTTTAAAACATATTAGTATTTTTGCATTGAATTTTGTGGTTAATCAAACATTTTCAATACGTATTTAATATAATATATTGTCGTTAATTCAATATGGCGGGTCTATATGTACATATCCCCTTTTGCGCTACACGATGTTCTTATTGCGGTTTCTACAGTACGACAAAACTCGATTTGCAGGATAGATATGTGGATAGTCTGTGCCGTGAGATTGCACTAAGGAAGGAATATTTATCATCCTACTCTACCGATAGCAAAGCTGCCAATACAATCATCCGCACTATATATATAGGTGGTGGAACTCCATCACAATTATCCCGTTATAGCCTTGAAAAATTATTCCATGCAATAGATACATATCTGGAATGTTCACCGGAAGAGGTCACGATGGAAGTAAATCCGGATGATGTCACAAATGATCTTGCTGAGACCATATCTGCATTGCATATAAATAGGGTCAGTATGGGGGCGCAGACATTTGATGACAATCGGCTGAAATTTCTAAATCGTAGACACAAATCATTTCAGGTGGAACGGGCTATTGACATTTTGCATGAACATGGTGTAGGAAACATCAGCATTGATCTAATGTTTGGATTCCCCGGTCAGACATGTGACTCATGGAAAGAGGATGTAAGACGCGCGATAAGTCTTGACATACAACATATCTCGGCATACAGTCTGATGTACGAGGAAGGAACCAGACTGTATCGTATGCTGAAAGAAAACATGATAAAAGAGATAGATGAAGAGGTCAGTCTAAATATGTACAATGAACTGATAAATATATTGTGTTATGCCGGATATGAACATTATGAGATAAGTAATTTTGCAAAAAAGGGATATAGGGCACTGCACAACAGTTCATATTGGCATGACATTCCTTATCTGGGAATAGGAGCCGCAGCACATTCTTACAACATAAAATCGAGACAATGGAATGTATCTGACATTAATAAATATATTGAATCAATATCACACGACACTGTACCTTTTACATTTGAACCTATTGACGCCGACACACATTATAACGACATTGTAACAACAGAATTACGCACGTCGGAAGGTATAGATTTGTCGCAGCTTGATGACAAGTATATGCAGTATATCGTAAAACAAGCCGCAAGACATGTTGCTGATAAAACGGTTGTCATAAATGACGGGCATTTGAAACTTACACACGAAGGACTATATATCAGTGATATGATAATGAGTGATTTAATGAAAGTATGACAAGATATGGACAAATTGGAATTTGAAAGATATTGGACAGAGAACCGTGAGAAAATACTCAATGCAAACAGTGAATACAGGAAGGTTCGGGATAGCTATAAATCTTTGTCCGGTGCCGACTATCTGCTTTATGCCATACCGGTCGTTGCAGGCATAGTATTCATGGACAGTTGTAAGTTCATAGAGCAGGAACTCTTGAAATGGTTTGTAGGGGCTGTTGTCGTCATAGTGTGTTTTGTGCTATGTGTATGGGTAAAGGTGCTTATATCAGGCAATAACTCACCATTGGAGGTTGAGAATAAAATAAAATCACAGTTAAAAGTGAAGTTATTAAAAGAAGATAAGAGCGAAGAAATATAAAATAATTTGATTATCTTTGCTTGCCGTTCTGTATATAAAGCACGGTTCATATGTTGCATTTCATTTATAAAATATGTATTTTATGATGTATATGTGTGTATGAAAAACGATGACGGCATACAACATCTTATTTTATGTATAATACTATTTAAAATATTGACATAACACATGGAAATCAAAAGTTCTGAGTTTGTTATCTCTGCACCTAACGTAAACCAATGTCCGAATGACATAAAAGCAGAGTATGCCTTTATCGGAAGATCGAATGTTGGGAAATCAAGTCTGATAAATATGTTGTGCAACCACAAAGGTCTTGCAAAGACCTCTTCCACACCGGGAAAAACACTATTGATAAATCATTTCATAATAAATAAAGAATGGTATCTGGTAGACCTGCCTGGATATGGATTTGCAAAACGGTCGAAAACAGTACAGAAGAAACTTCAGAACATGATATCGTCATACATACTTCAACGTGAACAGCTGGTCAATACCTTCGTCCTTGTTGATATACGACATTCCCCCATGGCAATTGATGTGGACTTCATAAACTGGCTCGGACAAAGCAATGTGCCGTTTGCCATAGTATTCACAAAAGCCGACAAACTGACTCCATCCAAGGCGAGGCAGAATGCTGAGGCATGGATGGAAAAACTTAAAGAAAGCTGGGAAGAGCTACCACCCTATTTCGTCACCAGTTCTGAAAAAAGAACTGGACGCGACGAGATTCTCAATTATATTGAGAGTATAAATAAGTCATTGAAAGGTGACAGCTCTGAAATAATAATCTGAAAAACAAAATGATTCCATATATTGACGTACAAAATCTTTCCAAATCGTTTGGCGCACATGTCCTTTTCGAGAATATTTCATTTTCAATTTCTGAGGGACAACATGTCGGACTGATTGCAAAAAACGGTATAGGCAAAACCACGTTGTTGTCAATACTCACAGGCAAGGAAGGCTATGATTCTGGAGACATCATATTCAAGCGGGATCTGAAAATTGGCATACTTGAGCAGAATCCTGTGTTCAATCCGGAAGAATCGGTACTTGACGCATGC
This sequence comes from Leyella lascolaii, assembly GCF_900079775.1. Lineage (GTDB taxonomy): Bacteria > Bacteroidota > Bacteroidia > Bacteroidales > Bacteroidaceae > Prevotella > Prevotella lascolaii. The sequence goes on from NZ_LT556036.1 coordinate 534,917, forward strand.
TTCAACCATAACGGGGAGTCTGAAAAAGTTCTTCGTGCAAAGCAGATACTCACACAGCTGAAAATAAAAGACCTCAATCAGCCTATGGGCGAGCTTAGCGGCGGACAGCAAAAACGTATTGCATTGGCAAATGTGCTGATTACCGAGCCGGATTTGCTGATACTTGACGAGCCGACTAACCATCTTGACCTTGAGATGATTGTCTGGCTCGAAGGCTACCTCTCCCGGGGCAACAAGACATTACTGATGGTGACACACGACCGATATTTCCTTGACCGTGTATGTAATATCATTCTTGAATTGGACAATAAAACAATTTATACATATAGAGGCAACTATGAATATTATATAGAAAAAAGACAGGAACGCGTCAACGCCACCATGGCGGAAATAGCAAGAGCCAATAATCTCTATCGTCGCGAACTTGAATGGATGCGTCGTATGCCACAGGCAAGAGGTCATAAAGCTCGATACAGAGAGGATGCGTTCTATGAGCTTGAGGCAAGAGCGAAGCAACGGATTGAAGAACGGCAGATGCGCCTTAAATCAAAAAACGTATATATCGGTTCAAAAATATTCGAATGCCAATATGTTTCTAAGGCATGGTCGGAAGAAAAGGTTATCTTGAAAGACTTCTACTATAACTTCAGCCGTTTTGAAAAAATGGGAATCATCGGAAACAATGGCAGCGGTAAGTCCACTTTTATAAAGCTTCTTTTAGGAATAATACAACCGGACAGTGGAAAATTTGACATCGGTGATACCGTAAGATTCGGATATTTTTCACAGGAGGGATTAAAGTTCAATGAGGAGCAGAGAGTCATTGACGTAATATCTGAAATTGCCGATTTCATCGATTATGGAGGTGGTAAGCATATAACCGCGTCACAATTGCTGCAACACTTTCTTTTCACACCGGAGCAACAGTATGACTATGTGTATAAATTGAGTGGCGGAGAGCGTCGCAAACTCTATTTATGTACGATACTCATGCGCAACCCTAATTTTCTTGTACTCGATGAGCCGACAAACGATTTGGACATTCCCACTCTGCAGGTCTTGGAAGAATATTTGCAGGATTTCCCCGGATGTGTCATCATAGTCAGTCATGACCGGTATTTTATGGATAAGATAGTAGATCACCTCTTGGTCTTTCAAGGGAACGGAGTGATACAGGATTTCCCCGGCAATTACACACAATACAGGGAATGGAGTGCCTTGAAGCCCAAAGAACTAAAAGAGAAAAACCAGCCTTTGGAGAAAAAGAGTAGAAAAGTCCAGGATGTTTCTGTACGGAAAAAAATGACATTTAAGGAGAAACGTGAGTTTGAGCAGCTTGAGAAAGACATTGCCGCACTTGAGAAAGAGCAGAAAATCATAGAAGAAGAACTGTGTAGCGGGAAACTGACAATTGACGAACTTACGGAAAAGAGCAAGCGTCTCCCGGTATTGAAAGACGAACTTGACGAAAAAAGTATGAGATGGCTCGAACTTTCTGAACTTGCCTGACGTTATTACATTTAATATAATAACCCTCTGTATGATATCATCTGACAGTCATACAATAATCTTATTGTAGAAGATTATTCTCATACTTAAAAGAGGTTATGTCAAAACCGTTGACATAACCTCTTTTATATAATCTGTCTTGTACTTATATTATTTAACGAGATTCTGTCAAATACTGAGCAAAACTCCATAATTCAGACAGACAGCGATAAATTGTCTCTTATCAAAAGTATTGCTAGCTCAGAGATTCAAAGTTCCTTTGGATTTGTTACTCATGTCCGGAAACCACTTATATCTGTCTTGCAATTCGATGTGTGTACAGCCCGCCTGTGTAAAGCCCTTAGTCACTTTGCTGGGAAACAACAGGACATACAGAAAGTGGTTACAGCCTCATTTCTTGACGGGATTATACAAGTCTGCTATCTTCTGCAAATCAGTTGGGTCTATTTCTTTGTTTTTAAGTTTTTCACACAGAACCGGGTCATCTGCGAGATATTCCATAAGTAAATTACGCTGATATTTATTCCCGCTCTTGTAATAGCCTATCACTTGTCCAATCTCCTCTCCTGTTTTGCGTGCCACATAAAAAATCTCTCCATTTGCTACACTGGAGATTTTCAGGATGCCACTACTTGGAATACTGTATTTATAGCTGCAACAATAGAATTCCACGTGATCGCCTTGCGCCTCAACAGACATCCACTGCGGCTCTATCTTTTTCTTCTTTTTTGTAGAGAACACCTTGTTTGCCATGTATGGATAGCATACGAGGAAGTGGCAATTTTCAGGATGAGTTTTTTTCCAAACACCGAGAACTGCTATGTCCGTGTTCTTTAGTTTTAGCTTTTCACCGTTTGTTGTCGTGATGTTTACTGTCTTCGTGTTTGATTTCGGCATTCTGACACGTCCTGTATACTCAGTGCCGTCCTTCATTACAATTCGACCTTCCTCCTGGTCAGTCGCGTCTTTCACTATGTCATAAATCTGGCAACTGCTTAACAACGGAATTGCAAGACAGAGCAATCCGATTGTTTTGATTGTTTTGATTGCTTTCATAATAGCTCATAGCCTCCAGTCCTCAAAGACCTTTACTAATTAAACATGAAGCGTAGAACTGAAATGCCATGTCCTGACTGAATGTCAATGAAAACCCGTGTTCGGATATTAAAACAGACTGTACACGTTATTACATTGCGAGAACCATTATGCTGTCCTATACACGTATTGTGTGATTTTCAGGATTTCAATCACAAGGTTAAGCATCACGCCCCTTCTTTTCCTTTTGTGTCTTAGAAAGAGTTACATAAACTCCGACAGCAAATCTACGAAAAAAGCCCACACTCTCCAAATTATAAATAGATTATTTTATCACATCGAAAAAAATTATCATGACCTCATGATTTCTCTTTAGATTCTACAGTTACTTTGCGCTTTTGCAACACCATCCACTTCGTTTCAGACAAGGTCCATTCTGTTTATGAAATCTTTTTTTCGTGGCAGCCCATAATCCGGTTGTCTATGTAAATCACATCATCCACGGCATTAGAATACGTTTACCTGATGTTTTTAATTCAAGCAGTTTTCTAATTATGAAACCTCATTAAAGTGCCGTTTGTTTCCTTGCCTTCAAAACTTATGACAAGAAACAAGTCCAAATGTCTTAATCAAGAAGGACAGCGCTGGAAATATGAATCTGGAAGCCATATTTCCGCACTGTTTGAAACTATTTTACAAAGAAATATCAGGCATATATCCCGTCAGAACTGGGGGACAATGGCAAGATACTCTATGTCGTAATCGTTCACATTTTGAAGGCAATGTGTGTGTCCTTTCGGGCAATAGTGTACTTGTCCTTCATTTACCTGCTCTATATTACCGTCGTAAACCACCCTCGCATTTCCTTTAATCATGTAGATTATCTCACAGCTGTCATCATGCGTGTGTGCTCCTATGGACGCACCGGCTCTTAATATGTGGCGCATGATTTTGCAATTATCATCTGTGTGGCTTTGCATGACCAACTCTCCACTGCCGCCTTTAAATTCCTCAAGGATGTTTTTCTCAATTAAGTTAAAATCTATAATCATATCTGATAAGTTTAATATTTGCGTTTTAGAAATACATTTAATGCCGGTTCTTTTTTTCAGGAATCACTGTTAAAGTCAATAACAGTTTAAAAACGACTGTAAGATTTTGTGAAACTGGGCCATAATCTGATTGTCTATAAACATATAACTTATGCAGATTCCTCCTGCAAATCCTCCCTCGCAGGCAAGGAAGTACGAACTTATTGCTGTGCTACGTTCACAATGTATCCCCGCGTCTATGTATTTGTGAAGCACATATGAACCGATATATCCTGTACCACAACCAAGTAAAAGTGGTACCGTATAATCTGTAAAGGGCAGACATCTGCACAAAATGATGAATATGAATGCTGTAAGCATGCATACAAGTCCTATAATGCCGGATAATCTTTTTTTACTTCTTACAAAATAATGACCGCCAATCATTGCTATGGAAAAACCTGCGGACAGAAAACCATAAAACATTACGGAATCCGTAAGGCTGACTATCAACCCAATAACAACATATATTGCTGCAAGTAAAATAAAATATTTTATGTCATGTGAATAAAAAAATCTGTCTGTAGAGATAATATTCACATTCTCGTCCGGACTCTTGAACGGAAATCTAATCATGCATACCAAGAGAATAGCTACAGCTATACATGCATTTGCCATTACATCTGTATCTATACTGTCTGTCATGGTCATGGCAATAACAGCTACAGCAGGGCCGACAGATAATGAGAAGCGCGACACCCATGATGCCGCGATATTAGCATCCGTACGGTTGTATGACTCACATTTGTCAATCATCAGCACGCCGGTAAGCGTTCTTTTCGAAAGACTGTAAAAGCATCCAAACAGAAAACATGAAATTTTTAATAGAATACCGGCAGACTCATCTGCCATTCTGCTTTCATATCCATACACGGACATGAACAATAATACAGAAAGCATTCCGGCGGTGGAAAATATGAACACCTTATTACGTCTGTAGCGCTGTATTAGCCAGTTGGTAAACGGACCTATCGCAAAAAGCCCTATGCCAAACATGCTCACAGCAACTCCTAATCCTTTTTGTATAGTACATTCTGAATTTATGTATCTTTGCAGATATACGGATGCTGTAATCATAAGCTCGGCAATTATAAGGATGATAAAGTCCTTACGCCACAGTTTCTTATGCGAAGGCATGCTAAACGAGTCCATATCCTTTTAATCAGTAGCTTTCGGATTCGTTCGGAAAAGAAACAGTCTTCACATCATTAATGTAACAGCCTACAGCATCGGTCATGACTGTATATAAGTCGGCATATTGGCGCAGGAATTTAGGTCTGAATCCACGGTTCATGCCCAACATATCCGAATAGACGAGGACCTGCCCGTCTGTACCGTTACCTGCTCCGATACCTATTGTCGCACAGTTTACATTTTCTGTTATCTTTGCAGCGAGTACGGCAGGAACTTTTTCAAGTACGATTGCAAAGCACCCCGCTTTGTCAAGAGCTTCAGCGTCAGCGATAAGCTTCTCCGCCTCAGCCTCTTCTTTTGCCCTAAGTCCGTAGCCTCCGAACTTGTGAACGCTCTGTGGAGTGAGCCCGAGATGACCGCACACAGGAATGCCTGCGTCTATTATTGCCTTCACGGTCTCTATTATTTCAATTCCACCCTCGAGTTTTAATGCGTCCACTCCGCTTTCTTTCATTATCTTTATGGCATTTCTAACGCCTTCTTCACGTGAAACCTGATAACTTCCGAAAGGCATGTCGCATAAGATAAGCGCATGGCTTGCAGCGCGTGCCACGGCACGTGCATGGTATATCATCTGCTCCACAGAAATCGGTATTGTATTTTCATTGCCTGCCATAACATTAGATGCGGAGTCACCAATCAATATACAATCCACTCCTGCCGCATCTATAATTGATGCGGTGGTGTAGTCATAAGCTGTAAGCATTGCTATTTTCTCTCCAGCCTGTTTCATCTTAAAGAAAGCCGGAGCAGTAACCTTTTTTTTGCTTGTACTTAAATATTCTGACATATCTCTTTTTTTATTGACGTGCAAAATTACAATAAAAGGACAAAACTGACAAAAGAAAAGTAATATTATGTGAATTTGGTGTCAAATACCAGGAATTAAATGTGAAATGTCCGCATTCATTTGATTAATTCTTCGTACCTTTGCACAAATAGTGCAGTCTCATTATGTATACGAACTGTTTGATTTTTTTGAATGCATTCTTCATATATAATCCACTTGAAGGTTACTGGCAAAATGTGCCAGCCTGCCTTATGGAAAAAGGATAAATTAATTGTAACAATATGAAAAAGATATTTACGGTTTTCCTGTTTGCGGCATTATTAATCTCCTGTCATAGGAAAAATGCCATTGAAAGAGGAGATTTCAATATAGACAGTATCGTGTCAGACTCGTCATTGAGACTTACCGACGGACTTGATTCTCCAGAATGCTCTATACACATAAGCGTGCAGTATTTAAATGGCGGGAATGGGCAAATGCTTAACCGCTCTTTTTTAAGTAATGGAATAATGTTGCCAGATTATACAGAATATTCCAATGGTGACGGAATACGTAAGTCTGTGGATTCATTTGTTGCCGGATATTTGTCTGACTATATGGATTTTTACAAAAAGATATATGAGAATGACAGGACTCATCCGGAACTATATAGCAACAGATATGCATTAAATACGTACATCTTATCAGAGAAAGAAGACGTCATTACTTACATGGCGAAACTGACATCTTACGGAGGCGGGCTTTACGAGACGAGACAGACGCTGGTCAAGAACTTTTATGCTGATACGGGAAAATTTATATCATTGGACGATATTTTCATTCACGGATATGAGAAAATGTTAAAAGACATCATATTAAATAAATTCTATAACATGTTTGATGTTGACAATATTGAAGGACTTAAAAAAAGATATATATTTGCAGACGGGAATATATATGTACCGGATAATTTCATTATTGAAAAAGATGGAATATCTTTTATATATTGTCAGGATGAGATAGCACCGCATGAGGAGGGTGAAATCAGAATAAAGGTAAACGATTCAGAGATAGAGAATCTGAAAAAAGTAGAAATTAAATAATTATTTTCCTCCATGAATGAGATTCTTGAATATTTCCCCAATATTACAGATGAGCAGCGTTCCCAAATGGAAATGCTGAGACCTCTATATTGTGAATGGAACAGCAAAATAAACGTAATATCACGAAAGGATATTGAAAACATTTATTCACATCACGTGCTCCATTCTCTTGCTATAGCAAAAGAGACAAGATTTACACATGGAAGCAGAATACTTGATTTCGGTACTGGTGGCGGATTTCCGGGCATTCCTCTTGCAATTATGTTCCCTGATTGCCATTTCAAATTGATAGACCGGACTGGAAAAAAGATTAAGGTAGTGAATGAAGTCGCATGCTCTCTCGGACTGAAAAATATAGAAGCTGAACAAATTTCAGGAGAGGAAGAAAAAGGAAAATACGACTTTGTTGTAAGCCGGGCAGTGATGCCATTACCGGATCTGATGAAAATCATAAAGAAAAACATATCAGACAAACAGAGAAATGCAATTGCGAACGGATTGCTATGTCTCAAGGGAGGAAATATAGATTCAGAAATTCACAACTACAGACATATTAGCCAAATTACGGATATCAGCAAGATATTCCGTGGAGAATGGTTTAAGAACAAATACGTAATATACATTCCAATATGATAAAAATAGAACGCTTTGTTTTCAACATGCTACAGGAGAACTGCTATGTTGTAAGCGATGATACCGATGAATGTGTCATTATTGATTGTGGTGCATTTTATGACTACGAGCGTAAAGCCATTGTAGAATATATAAATGGAAATAAACTGAAGCCAGTACATCTTCTTGTAACGCATGGTCACTTTGACCATAATTTCGGAAACAATACCATTTATGACGAATTCGGATTGACTCCCGAGGTCGCATCCGCAGACGAAAGCCTGCTTGGAAGCATTGACAGACAGGCAGAGTCATTATGCAGTATACATATCGACTTCAAATCACCGGTTCCGAAGCGTTTCCTTAAGCGTGAGGACGTAATTTGTTTTGGACATCAAAAGATAAGCGTAATAGAGACGCCGGGGCATTCTCCTGGTTCTGTCACGTTTTATTGTGAAAAGGAGAACATCGCGTTTACTGGTGACACTTTGTTCAAGAACTCTATAGGACGTACTGATTTCTCGGGCGGTAGTATGATGCAGATTATACAGAGTCTTAGAATGCTTGCGCAATTACCTGATGAGACAGTGATACTGCCCGGACACGGTGAGAAAACAACAATAGGAGACGAGTTGGCTCATAATCCTTATATGGAAAGATAAAGAAGTGAAAGAAAAACTGATATTAGGCATAGATCCCGGTACAAATGTTATGGGTTATGGCTTATTACATGTTTATGGCAATAAGGCAAAACTTGGTAATATGGGTGTTTGGGATATGCGCAGAATGGTCGACCCATACTTGCGACTCGGTTATATTTTCGAACAGGTGACAGAAATAATATGCAAGTATCTTCCTGACGAGATGGCTATAGAAGCACCTTTTTACGGCAAGAATGTACAGTCTATGTTAAAACTTGGACGTTCGCAAGGTGTTGCCATAGCAGCTGCAATACATCATAATCTTCCAATTTACGAATATGCTCCGTTGAAAATAAAAATGGCTATAACCGGTCAAGGACAGGCGTCAAAAGAACAAGTTGCTGATATGTTGAAGCGTCTTTTAAAGATTACTGATGACCAAATGCCTCATTTTATGGACGCTACAGATGCCTTGGGAGTGGCATATTGTCACTTTTTGCAGAAAAGCGACATTGAGACAGGTGTTCATTATAAAGGATGGAAGGAGTATATAAGAAAGAATCAGGAGCGTATATGCAAAAAGTTATAGAAATAAAAGACGGCATAGCAAGAAAGCCTGAATGGCGGATGAAGACTCCTGTCAATTTTGAGTTACTTTCAGGAGAACAGATGGCTGTTATCGGAAAGAATGCAAGCGGGAAATCTATGTTTATAGATATGCTGACCGGAAAGCATCCGCTTGTCTCTGACAATAGCCTGAAATATGATTTCTCGCCAGACAATCATGAGTACGCGTCAGATAATATAAAGTATATCAGATTCAAGGATTCATACGGATCTGATACTGACCGGGCATACTATATGCAGCAAAGATGGAATCAGGGTGAACTTGGAGATTCTTATATTACAGTTGCACACAAGGTGAAAACAGAATATGGGAACCTTTTAAAAAAAGTGGCGGAGGATGACGCGTATATGAGATTGTACAATATGTTTTCCATTGATGCAATCATGGATAAAAGAATCATCTCGCTATCCAGTGGAGAACTTCGCCGGCTTATACTTGCATTGGCAATACTGAATCAACCTCGTATTCTTATTATAGACAATCCTTTTATAGGTCTGGACTGTCAGACGCGAGAGATGTTAAAAGCCATTCTGAAAACGTTATGTGAGACACAGATAATACAATTAATACTTGTTGTTAATGACCATAAAGAAATTCCTGATTTTATAACGCATGTAATAGAGGTCTGTAAGATGTCTGTCATGCCTAAACAGACAAGGGTGGAATATGTTTCAAGACATAACATAACAGCAGCAGAAGATGCATCTCATGGATATTACCGAAGGAGTGAAATAATCAAACTTCCCTATGGAAGTGATAAAAAATCTTTTTCCTACGAATACGCAATACGTATGCGTGATGTCACAATCTCATATGGTAACAATCTTATATTGAATAAAATCAACTGGTGTGTGAAAAATGGCGAGCGATGGGCTATTACAGGAAGAAACGGTAGCGGCAAATCCACATTATTAAGCATTGTGTGTGCTGACAATCCTCAGAGCTACGCCTGTGATGTCACACTATTTGATAAAAGAAGAGGTTGTGGAGAAAGCATTTGGGAAATTAAAAGACACATTGGTTATGTATCGCCAGAAATGCATAGAGCGTTCAAGCATGACATACCTGCGATAAACATAGTTCGCAGTGGATTGGATGATTCCAAGGTCATAAACCGACGTCTTACAGAAGTGACTTCTGCTTTGTGCCACTTTTGGATGGACCGTTTCGGCATAGAACACTTGGCAGAACGTACATTCCTTAAAATGTCCAGCGGAGAGCAGCGTCTTGTGTTGCTGGCACGTGCTTTTGTGAAAGATCCCGAACTGCTTATATTGGATGAGCCTTTGCATGGATTGGACTACGAAAATAAGACCCTTGTGAATAACATAATAGATGCCTTTTGTGAGCGTAAAAACAAAACATTAATAGTTGTGACCCACTATAAGGAGGAATTGCCAAAATGTGTTGACAGAGAACTGAAATTAGAAAAATCATAAAATATTTAAGTATATAAATTTACAGAATTATTCATTATGAAAAAATTATTATTGCTTTTATCAGTCTGTATTATGACATTGAACGTATCCGCACAGGATATATTTAATGAGGTAAAAAAAATGAAAGACAACGCAGAGGCTTTGATGAACGATAAGACAAAAGATCTTGAAACAAGGAAAATAGCATGTTTCAAATATGACGTATTATATTATCTTATTGGAAAAGCTGCAACGGAGGACACTTTTACAGAATACGAACTGGGAGTGCAAGCCAATGCGATGATAGATTTCGTGAACCTATATCTGAAACGTCTTGCTGACGAAGATAAAAAGAAAGACAGGGAAATAGTAATGGCGAAATTCAAGAATGCAACGATCCAAAATGCGTTGTTCAATGACACGGACAAAGAACTGGTCTATGCCTATGTTGATAACGAGAAATACATAACACAGTTCTCATTGGATACAGACTGGCCAAAGGCATTGGAGGCAGTCAGGAAATAGCATATTGGTAATAATACCAATATGTATTTCCATACGTATCGCGAAGTTTGTTCTTACGTTCTTCAGTATCTGTGATATCGTGTTCCATATTTTGGTAATCTTGAAAATCAGCATCCATAATGCTGTTTTTGAATATTACCTTTGGTGCCGTGTGTGAATGGACATACAAAGTGAGTGCCTCGCGGTAGTGCTTAGGCAAAAAGTCATTAATGTCATAATATTTGGTTATATTCTCAACAAATGCGTCCAGATTCTTATCCATAAGATATCCGCAAAGAATATAATCTGCCGCCTGTTTGTTTCTCCCCCTGCCATGCCTTATAAATTCAATACTGTTATGAATTTGATTGCCTGGTATTTTTAGGTTCAAGTGATGATATATTTCATCAAATCCGAATTTGGAGGTCAACGTGCTATCAGGCAGCAAAGACACGGAACCTCCTCGTAACGGATACTCGAACAGCCTTTCTGCAAGCATATTCTTTTTTGACAAGGTATAGACAATGAGTGTTGTGAGCTGTCTGTCTGACGTTTCCAACTTAACGATTGTGGAGAGTGCCTCGTCATAATCTTTCTCACAAAGACTTTGTAATACATGGAGACGGGCGTGAAACAGCCTGTCACTATTGCTGAAAGCGCAAACATACATGAACTGTACGGTTATAATCAAGAGATTAATCCATAAGTTCTTAATGAATGAGTTGTTATTTATTTTCTCACTGTTGGTTCTTATAAAGTTACGTATACATTTTGAAAATATCACATACAGGCATACCGCAATCAGGGACATGCATGCTATAAATCCGAAAGAAAGATTGAGGTCTTCTGTTTGTCTTCCGCCTGTTATAAATGTCAGAAGTATTGCGGAAGGGAGAAATGTCCATGCGGAAAATGTATGGAATTCCTTGTTTCTTCTTATAGCAAGCAGATTGACCGATAAAAGAAGGAGAGCTGTCAATACAGCTCCCCATAAATGATTGTAATGTGTCTGACCGTCTGAATATGTATACTGCATCAGCGACAAAAGGTCTGCCTGATAATAATACAGATAACAGAAGCAGAACGATACGAATACTATATTACATATGGTGTATGTAAGAAAATTTCTTTTATTCATGTAATGTCAGTTCTTCTTTAATACAACAGCCGAGCGTGCTGGTATGTACAGCTTCAGCCATTCCTTGCGTTCGTTGACGTATGCCTCATCGTAGTTAGTCAGATGTGATATTGTGTCATCAGCGAAACCGTTGCCTCCGAATTCTTTAGCGTCTGTGTTCAGCACCACATCATACGAGCCTGTGGGAACAAGAAAGCCATAATCCGTAAACGAACGTGTAGGATTGAAATTAAACACGAAAATCAAGTCTCCACGCATAAACGCTAATATCTGGTCTCCGTCATTGTGCCATATTTCCGTAACAGGTGTCTTCTGTATGTTTTTTACACTTTTGAGCACCTTTATCATCTGCCTGTCAAAGTCGCCTAAGAAATGATAGTCGAGTTCCTTATTGTCCACAAGGTTCCATTGTCTTCGTGCATATCTGTAGCTCCATCCGTTACCTTCACGCGGAAAATCTATCCATTCAGGATGTCCAAACTCATTTCCCATGAAATTAAGATAACCGCCATTGATTGTAGACGCAGTGGCAAGCCTGATCATTTTGTGCAAGGCGATTCCGCGATTGACAGTGCCGGTCTCGTCACCTTTCTTGAAATGCCAGTACATGTCAGCGTCTATCAGCCGGAAAATGATGGTCTTGTCTCCGACCAGAGCCTGATCGTGGCTTTCACAATAGCTGATAGTCTTTTCATCACTGCGCCTGTTGGTTGTCTCCCATAATATTGAGCTTGGCTTCCAGGCTTCGTCCGGCAGTTCCTTTATTGTCTTTATCCAATAATCAGGTATGTTCATTGCCATGCGGTAATCAAAGCCATAACCGCCATCAGTGAATTTTGCGGCAAGTCCAGGCATGCCGCTTACCTCTTCTGCTATTGTGATGGCATTCGGGTTGACCTGATGTATAAGGATATTGGCAAGTGTCAGATAACATATTGCATTGTCGTCTTCATGCCCATTGAAATAATCACCGTATCCGCAGAAAGCCTCCCCCAGCCCATGGCTGTAATACAGCATTGACGTCACACCGTCAAACCTGAATCCGTCGAAATGGAATTCCTCAAGCCAATATTTACAGTTGGACAGCAGGAAGTGAAGCACTTCGTCTTTTCCATAGTCAAAGCACAGACTGTCCCATGCCGGATGCTCGTGTCTGTCTCCCGGGTAAAAATACTGGTTAGGGTCGCCAGCCAGATTGCCCAATCCCTCACATTCGTTTTTTACAGCGTGGCTGTGCACGATGTCCATAATTACCGCAATACCGTTCTGGTGGGCTGTGTCAATAAGCAATTTCAGCTCTTCCGGTGTTCCGAAGCGGCTCGATGCTGCAAAGAAACTACTCACGTGATATCCGAACGAGCCATAGTAAGGATGTTCCTGTATTGCCATAATCTGTATACAGTTATACCCGTCTTCAATTATTCTCGGCAGTACATTGAGCCGGAATTCATTATATGTACCGACTTTCTCCGCATCCTGAGCCATACCGATATGGCACTCGTATATCAGCAAAGGCGACGTGTTTGGCTTGAACTTTGACTTTTTCCATTTATATGGAACGTCCGGATTCCATACTTGTGCTGAGAATATTTTTGTCTCATTATCCTGAACAACTCTCTGGCACCATGCGGGTATGCGCTCTCCATATCCACCGTCCCAATACACATGCATCTTGTAAAGGTCGCCATGCTTTATAGCCTTCTCGCTCAGCTTAAGCTCCCAGTTTCCATAAGCGTCAAGTCGTTTCGCCTCATATTTCTCTGTTTCCTTCCAATTATTGAAGTCGCCTACAAGAAACAGTCTTGTAGCATTAGGCGCCCACTCGCGGAACACCCAGCCACGTGACAGTTTGTGCAGTCCATAATATTTATGACCGTTTGCAAAGTCTGTCAGAGCCTGCTTGCCATTGTTTGTCAGCATGGAAAGTTTCCATAAAGCATGTTCGTGTCTTCCACGAATGGCGTTCTCGTAATCCTTCAGATAAGGATCGTTCTTTATAAGCGCAAGCTGCTTGACGGCTGCTGTGTCTGCTGTCTTTTTTGTTTTTGCTGCCATGGTTAAAATTTTAACTGTTTTATGTTAGTCTTCATATCTTAATCCGGATTCGTAATACCCTTGTTTTATTATTTTGCCGTTACGGTCTTTCTCTATAAACTTCCCGTCACGAAGGTCATCCACATACGAACCTTCAAAGCGCGTTCCGTCTTTGTTTTCCTCTATTGCATTACCGTTTCTCATACCATTCTTGTACATTCCCTTAAAACGGCTGCCGTCGGCATAGTGGATTATTATCTCTCCGTCAACTTTACCATTCTTGAATGTACCCTCAAACACATCACCGTTCTTCTTTACAAGTTTTCCCTTCCCGTTTTGCAGATCGTTTTGCCATTGTCCAGTATATGAGTTTCCGTTCTGCCATACGTATGTGCCCTGACCGTCTTTGTCGCCCTCTTTGAACATTCCGGTGTATTTGTCTCCGTTCACATATTTGAATATACCGGTACCGGTTCTTTCCCCCTGCACATAATCGCCTTCGTACACATCGCCGTTCTGGAATTTATATATTCCTTTCCCGTTCTGTATGTCATTCAGCCATTCTCCTGTATAGACATCACCATCTGCATATTTGTTTGTCCCTTTACCTGAACGCTGGTTGTTTATCCACATTCCATCGTATGTGGTACCGTCTCCCCAATCAAAGAAACCTTTGCCGTTCTTCTGGTCGTCTTTCCATTCCCCTTCATAGTATGCGCCTCCGGCAAACGTATATTTCCCCTTTCCCTGACGCTTGTCCTTATGCCAGTTCCCTTCATATTTATCGCCGTTATAGTAGTACATCACTCCATATCCCTGCTGATAATCACGGAACCACAGCCCCACATATTTGTTGTTGTTCATGAAATAATATGTTCCATAACCATGCTGCTGGTCCTGAAACCACTCTCCTTCATACTTTTCTCCGTCAGAAAAAGAATATATTCCTTTGCCCTGACGCTTTCCCTTTACATATTCTCCTTCGTATGTATCCCCGTTCTTGAAGGTGGTCTTGCCTTTGCCGTTAGGTTTGCCGGACTGCATTTCGCCTTTATATAATCCATTGTCCCGTGTGACGCACGATCCTAATGTTATTTTTTGGGCATGGGTGACTAATGGTATGAAAAACAAAAGTATGGATAAGAAACGCATATTCACTTTTCTGATTAATTGATATGTTTATGCCAAAAGTATGAAATTTACATGATATCTCAAAAATAATTTAGTTTTTTTTGAAAAAAACAGTGCAAGTAAACGCAACGAAAGCCTGCCTTCAAATTGCCGGGCTCAGCCTGTTATATTCTAAAATACACATTAGACGGTTATCTGTTTACAGCATTTGTGGCTGTATAATGAATAAGGACATTATTAAGATTCCATCTCATGGTTTATACCATTATGCGTATCAGGCCGTTCCGCATACTGTGCAAACAGAGCAAAATACATGATTAAGTGTATCATTTCTGTTATATGCAATCCCCCTACCCTTATTGCCAATATTGAATATTTATACTCTTTTGATATGCAAAAATGATGTTCGCAAATCTGCAAAACAGAAAACCGGCAGCTGCTGTGTTGAAAGCAGATTGTGAATAAGCTCCACTGTTGTATCCGTTTTTTCTTGACAATGATTAAAGCACGATGCCACAGACATGCAGGAAAGGCTTGTTCGCGGTTCAGAACGGACTTTTACATACGCTCATAAAGCCTTTACCGAATGACGAAAAAGGCTTTTTCACGAGTCCAAACAGCCTCTTTCATGAGCGCGGAAATAGTAAGGCAATGTGTCTGAAACCATAAATCGCTGACTGAGATGCAGTTATGTAATACTCCGGGAAATAAGATATTTACAGCCGAATGCGGATTATATGGCAAAGATTGCCTTATTTTGACACTTCACAATGGATAAATATGCGCTTTCAGCATCGTTTTCCGCATATATATTCAAAGATGCATCCGACATACAGACTGTCAAAAACAACAGTACGCACTACAAATTCAGCCAATGTCGAATAAATGGAATAAAGACTTTAATGATTTTTCAGGACAATCTTCAATATCATATTTGTTTTGTCCGTCACTTTATATCGGTTGTCCGGACGTTCGTTTACGAGCCACATGATTTCTCCGTTTGCGTTTGTAATGACGAGTTGCTCTTCCTTCTCGAAACCGCTTCTCTTGATGTCGGTCATGTAATCGCTTATAAGTTTCGACCCTCTCATTCCTAATGGACAGAATCTGTCGCCATTCTGGAGTGGTCGTATTGTCAGCGGGAACTCTATCTTTCCGGCATCCAGACAAGCACAGTCTGACGACTTATCTATCTTATAATCAGCATCTTTAATTTCTTGAATAAATGTAAACTTTAAGTTTTCACCATACACATATACACCTGGTTCAATTACTTTCATGTGTCTCATGGTGAACGACTTGTTACGCTTTCTTATAAGCAAATAACCCCTGTCCGAAAGCAATTCATAATCCTCGGAGTACCATCTCCTTCCGCTGGAACCTTCCATATGCTCAAAGATTTGTCTTATGACAGCCGGGCTGAAATTGTATTTCCTAAGGATGTGAAACAGAGCGTACTCCGGAGATGGCTGTGATTTCAGCTTGGATATATCTATCTTTCCTGCATTGAAAGCCTCAGTTACTGACCGGCTGATTGAAGAATCAAATACTTTTATTGATTCAGATATGTTAAGAGAGGTGCTGAATATATTTTTTCTTACATTAGGATTGATGGTCTCTAATAACGGAATGACATTCAGTCTGATTTTATTCCGCATAACATCATCAACAAGATTGGTGCTGTCTGTGACATAATCCTGACCAAGCGAATTAAGATAATCCTCAATGTCTTTTCTGCCAACACACAATAACGGACGTATTATGTGCCCGTTAATCGGCTGTATTCCTTTAAGTCCGTTTATCCCCGTGCCACGTATAAGATTCATCAATAACGTTTCTATGCTGTCATCCTGATGGTGTGCCACACATATCGCCTCCGCACCAATGTCTTGTCTGAGCTGCTCAAAATACCGGTATCTCAACTCCCTCGCAGCCATTTCGATGCTTATTTTTCTGGCTTCCACATACGAACGGGTGTCAAAATGGCAGCGATGAAGCTTTATGCCCAGTCTTTCGCATAATGCGACACAGAAATTCTCATCTCTGTCAGACTCTTTCCCGCGCAGATGGAAATTGCATGTGACAGCTTCCGTATCAATCCCCATCTTTTTCATCACCAATAAAAGAGCCACACTGTCAGCCCCGCCGGAGAGTGCAACAAGATATTTACAATCTGTCTTGAACAAGCCGTTTCTTATGGAAAAACTTGTTACAGACTCAGTAAAACGGTTTTCTATATTCTCATTCGACATATAAAACCAGTCCTTTCAAATATTCTCCTTCCGGATGATATATGTTTATCGGGTGATCGGACGGCTGGTGCAACTGGTGAAGAATCCTCACCTTGCGGTTTGCCTGAACCGCCGCAGTAAACACAGCGTTCCTGAAATTGTCCTTTGTTATTATCTGTGAGCAACTGAATGTGAACAGTATTCCTCCCGATTTTATGTGTTGAAGACCTTTCTGGTTCAGTCTGGTATATCCTTTTAATGCATTGTGTATCGCATTACGGTGCTTCGCAAAAGCCGGCGGATCCAATATTACAAGGTCGTATTGTTCCTGACAGTTATGGTCAAGATATTTGAATGCGTCTTCGCAGAATGCCGTGTGGCGTTTGTCGTCAGGGAAATTCAATGCGACATTCTGGTTTGTCAGTTCTATGGCTTTTGAACTGCTGTCAACGGAATGCACTGTTTTTGCGCCTCCACGCATGGCATACACGGAAAAGCCTCCCGTGTAACAGAACATATTCAGCACGTTTTTGTCCCTCGAATACATCTCAAGCAGTTTGCGGTTCTCGCGCTGGTCCACAAAAAAACCTGTTTTCTGACCTTTCAGCCAGTCAACGTGGAACTTGAGCCCGTTTTCAATTGTCACGTCAGTATTCATACTGCCATATATGAAACCGTTGCTGCTGTCTATTTCAGCTTTATATGGCAGGGTTGTCTCACTCTTGTAGTACACATTCTTTATTCTTCCGCCTGTAACTGCGACGATAGCTTTGCATATGTCGTGCCTGAATACATGGATCCCTACATTGTGAGCCTGCATAACGGCGGTGTCGCCGTAACAGTCTACTATAAGCCCCGGAATATAGTCTCCCTCACCATGAAACAGCCTGAACGTGGTGTTATAGTCCTCGTTGATTATTCCAAGGGCTTTTCTCATGGAGTATGCGGCAGACAGGCGTCTGTACCAGAATTCATCATTAATCTCGATGTCTGAGAAAGAAAGCACCCTCACGGCTATTGACCCTATCTGGAAAAAACCGGTTGCAATGAATGCATTGTCATTGGTAAAAACTCGTACGATGTCTCCGTCTTCTATGTTTTCATCCATAGAATTAATTGCACCGGAAAATATCCATGGGTGAAATCTTTTAAGACTGTCCTCTTTCCCACGTTTTAAGTATACTGATTTATACATTTGCAATAGAATTATTTATATCGTCCTTTATAATCAAAGAATAATCGCCGGTCTCTTTCAGTTTTAGAATTTCCTTATATAACCTTACGCATGCCCAGGCGTCTGTTGCGGCATAGCTCATCTGTTTGTCGCTCAGCACATCTGCATCCCAGTTTGTCAGTCGCTGTCTTTTACTAATCTTTTGTTTGAAGATGTTGGCGTACAGTTTTTGCAGGCTTTTGTCCTCAATGCCTATATCTCCTATTATATCCTGTATGTCTATGAACAGTCCCGGTTTGAATTCCATTCGTTTTTGCAGTGCGGCAAGATCGTCATGCCAGGACAATCCTACCATTGGAACCTTGGTGTTGCTTAGCAATGATATTACCGATGTTACCATTCCGATGTAATTCAGGCGGAACAGGAAACAAATGTCTTCTGTCGCAACCTGTAATAATGAGACCTTGTGTTGTTGCCCTTTTTTAAATGAAGGCCTTGTTTCCGTATCAACACCCAAAATATCTTTAGACAACAAAAAAGGTACAGCCTTGTCCGCTTCACGCTCACTGTTCACGGTTATAATCTTTCCGGGAAAGCTCACTAACGGCAAATCCTTGATGTATTCTTTGTCTAATCTGTTGTAGATAGTCTTCATTGTCTGCATTTAAAACAATTTGCAAAATTAGAAAAAAGTTACGAATTTATGGCTGTTTCCAACTTTTTTACGCTATTTTTGCACATAAATAAGAGAACGAAGAAATGGTCAAGAAGAAATCCGAGCGCAAACCGAAAAACATAATGGAGGCTGTAGGCTTTCAGAATATATTCAACAGTGAAAAAACAGACTTCTTACTGGGACTTATAATATTAATCATCGCGACTTATATCATCATCGCAATGGTTTCTTTCCTGAATACAGGTCAGGCAGACCAAAGCATACTTGAAGATTTAAGACCGGGAGAATGGCTGAATACAAACAGGACTTTCAAAAACTACTGCGGTAGTATCGGAAGTATCATAGCCTACACATTAATAACGGTGAACTTTGGTCTTCCGGCATTTATCATACCGGTATTTCTGATAATAGTCGGACTGAAGATGATGAAAATCTGTACAATCAATCTTTGGAAGTGGTTCATGTGCCTTGCGATAGTGATGATATGGACATCCGTTTCGTTCGCTAAGTTTTTGGCACCGTTTATGGAAAACTATATATTCAATCCTGGAGGAAATCATGGACTGTTCTGCGTACAGACCATGGAGAATGTCATAGGTGCGCCGGGACTTACTGCCGTGCTCATATTTGTGGCAATTGCGTTTCTGACATATTTGAGTTCGGAAACGATAAATATTGTAAGAAAGATTCTCAATCCGGTCGGATATCTTACGAGAAAGATTAAATTTACTGTCATAAACAATGCAAATCACGATTCGTCAGAATCATCAGAGACAATATACGAGGATAAAACAAATACAACTATACAGGAAGTGTCTCCTATAAAGGATGACACACCGGAAGAAACGGAAATACACACACCCACTGTTATAGACCTCACCGAAGACATCAGCGACAATAACAATAAGGCAAAAGAACCGGAAAAGGAGAAAACAGATAATCCTGACAGTGGGCTTATTGTTGAGATATCAAAGACAACGGAACGTCCCGATGATAGTAGAAAAATAGAGGATGATGATATAATCAAGACACCTATAAACCCCAAAGAACCGTTTACAGGATATAAGTATCCGACAATAGACCTGCTGAAAAAATATGACAATGACGGGAAACCCTTCGTTGACATGGATGAAATAAGAGCCAACAATGAGCAGATTGTTAAGGTTCTGAAAAGTTTTGGAGTTGATATAAGTGAAATTAAAGCGACAGTAGGTCCTACAATAACACTATATGAGATAACGCCGGCTCCAGGTGTGCGCATATCAAAAATCAGAAATCTTGAGGATGATATAGCGCTAAGCTTGTCAGCTCTCGGCATAAGGATTATAGCGCCAATCCCAGGGAAAGGTACTATAGGAATCGAAGTCCCGAACCGAAAAGCCAACATCGTTTCAATGGAAAGCATCATTAATTCGAAGAAATTCATAGATGCGAAGATGGAGCTGCCCATTGCATTGGGCAAGACCATATCAAATGATGTGCTTATTGTAGACTTGGCTAAAATACCACATCTGCTTGTCGCCGGCGCAACGGGTCAAGGTAAATCTGTCGGTCTGAATGCTATAATAACATCATTGCTTTATAAAAAGCACCCGAACGAATTGAAGTTTGTGCTTATTGATCCTAAAAAGGTTGAGTTCAGCGTGTATTCGCCTATTGCCGACCATTTCATGGCAACACTGCCGGAAAATGACGAAGAGCCTATTATAACGGATGTCTCTAAGGTAGTACGCACACTGAACAGCTTGTGCACACTAATGGAACACCGGTATGACATGCTGAAGATGGCAAAGGTCAGGAATATAAAAGAGTACAATCATAAGTTTGTAAATCATGAGCTTGACCTTACGAAAGGACATGAATTCATGCCTTATATAGTTGTAATTATCGATGAGTTCGGTGATTTGATCATGACAGCCGGAAAAGAGATAGAAATGCCGATAGCGCGCATCGCCCAACTTGCACGTGCCGTGGGAATCCATATGGTGATTGCCACACAGCGCCCTACCACAAATATTATAACCGGAACGATTAAAGCGAACTTCCCGGGACGAATAGCCTTTAAGGTCACTTCAATGATTGACTCACGCACTATTCTTGACCAACCCGGTGCCAACCAGCTTGTCGGACGTGGTGACATGTTGATTCTCGACGGAAGAACACCAAATCCCGTACGTGTGCAATGCGCGTTTGTAGACACTCCTGAAGTCAAAAATATAAATGAATATATAGAGTCACAGCCTGGTCCTGTAGAACCCATGGAACTTCCAGAACCGGAAACAAAAGCCGATGGCACATCTAACGGTTCTTCAAACAATGAGATATCTAATCTGGATCCTTATTTTGAAGAAGCAGCAAATCATATAGTAACAACACAACAAGGAAGTACAAGCATGATACAGAGAAGGTTCTCCATAGGATATAATCGCGCCGGAAGGCTTATGGACCAGCTGGAAAAAGCTGGGATTGTAGGAGCCGCTCATGGAAGCAAACCAAGAGAAGTTCTTGTCTCTGACGTAAATCAGTTAAACGTTTTATTAAGACAAATAAAAAATTAAATATTATGAAAAGGATTAGTTGTATATTAATATTGCTGATTATCATCGCGTCTGGTGTATTTGCGCAAAATGCCACACAAGCCCGCGCGGTATTAGACAAGACTGCGGGAATATTGAATAGAAAAGGCGGTCTGAGCATAAGTTTTTCTATGTCAAATTCAAAAACAGGTACTGTTGCTGGTACAATTGCCATCAAAGGAAAGAAATATAATGTCAGGACACCTCAGGCAATAGTATGGTTTAACGGGAAAACACAGTGGACATATATGAAAAATACAAATGAGGTAAACATTACAACTCCCTCACTGTCACAACAACAAATGATGAATCCATATGCTTTCATAAACATGTACCGTAGCGGATACAGCCTTTCAATGAAAACACAAAATAAAAACTATGTGGTACATATGACTGGTGAAAACAAAAATATACAGGAGATATATGTTACAATAAATAAAAAAACATATATTCCATCAGCGATAAAGCTTCGGCAAGGTGCTCAATGGACATCTATAACAATCAGTAATTTCGCTGCAAAAAACCAGTCTGACAACATTTTCACATTCCGTTCTAAGGATTTCCCAAGTGCGGAAATAGTTGATTTAAGATAATATACGCAACCGCTGATGAATACATGGGATTTATACAAGGAGTTAAGACGTCATCGCAAATATGCCGGAATACGCAATGTTAACATTACAAGAAACAGAACAGCAAAATATGTGATATACGCGTTGTTCGCATTACTTATCATATATTTAATGTTGATTGCTGTCGGCTTGGCGTTCATTGTCAACGACAAGGATAATAACGAAATATCATCATTGGAACTGATTTCCGCCTTGTTCCCGTATATTCTTATACTGGATTTCCTTTTCCGCTTTATTATGCAACAAACTCCTTCACAAATAATAAAGCCCTATACACTGTTGCCATTAAAACTTTCTGACTGTATAGATAACTTTATATTCACGTCTCTTCTATCACTGGGTAATTTCGTGTGGTTTGCACTTTTGTTGCCATATGCCTTAATGTCAATAGTATTCAGCTACGGACTGCTTCCAACGTTTCTTTTTTTATTATACTCATTGATTCTAATAATGGCAAACAGTCAATGGTATTTAATTATACGGACGTTGCTAAGTGATACTGTCGCATATTGGCTTATACCGATTGCTGTATACGCATTGATATTCTCTCCATCGTTCATCGGCAAGGACAGTAATATAGAGCGGATGCTGTATTTCTATTCAGAGTCAGGAACGTTGATACAGAACAACAATATATTACCAGTCATTTTCTCGTCGGTTATCCTTGTTGTTCTCGTATTGATAAACAGAAAAATACAGCTTTCACATGTGAAAAAGGAAATTTCATCGTCGGAAAGTTCTACGAGCCATAAAATAAATTCATTCTCGTTTTTGGATAAATTCGGAGAACGAGGTTTATATATTCAGCTCGAGATAAAGACGATATTACGTAATAAGACACCTCGTAAAGGTCTTATTTACTCCATTCTTTTGGTTGTTTTTTTCAGCTGTATAATTTGCTACACATCGGTCTATGACTCCAGATATATGACAAATTTCTGGTGTCTTTATAATCTAATCATTTTCGGTTCAACCATGCTTATAAATATAATGGGCAATGAGGGCAACTATTTCGATTTTCTTATGACAAGACGAGAGAATATTTTGTCTCTCTTAAACGCTAAGTATCTATTATACTCACTGCTTCTCCTGCTTCCGTTCTCATTAATGCTTCCAATTGTAATAATAGGTAAATGGTCGATGCTGATGTTGGTTTCATATACAATATTTACTGCCGGATTTCAATATTTCATAATATTTCAGATGGCTGTATACAACCGACAGACAATCCCGTTAAATACAAAGTTTACAGGTAGGAGCAACATAGAAGGTAACCACTTTCAGATATTGGCAAGCATAATATGCATGCTGTTTCCTCTGGTTCTGGTTTCCATGTTGCAACTTGTATTTAAAGATAGCATATCATATATTATTATATTAATAATAGGACTTATATTCATATTGACTCATTCATTATGGCTTCGTAACATATACAAACGTTTTATGAAACGACGCTATACTAATATGGAGGCATTTCGTTCCACACGCCAATGACTTATAATCCAACAGACAAACACTCCCTAACCGTATATAAGGCAAGTGCCGGTAGCGGAAAGACATATACATTATCAATAGAATACATAAAACTATTGATAATTCAGCCTCAATGTTACAGGAAAATACTGGCTGTGACATTCACCAACAAGGCTACCGAAGAAATGAAAATCCGTATTCTCAGTCAACTTTATGGTATTTGGAAACTGCTGCCGGATTCCAGAAACTATATTGACAGAATAACGAAAGATCTTGACATTTCTGAGTCAATCGCTTCTAAACAGGCTGGCATCGCCTTGCATAATATTATCCATGACTATAGTTATTTCAGAATAGAGACTATAGATTCTTTCTTTCAGGGAGTATTAAACAATCTTGCAAGAGAGCTTGATCTCACGGCAAACCTAAGGGTGGAACTGAATGATTATCAGATAGAACAGTATGCTGTAGACAAACTTATTGAAGAACTTCATAAGAAAGACGAACTGCTTAAGTGGATACTTTCGTACGTTAAGGAAAATATAGAGGACAATAAAAACTGGAATGTAATAGGAAAGATAAAAAAGTTCGGAGAGAATATCTTCCGTGATTATTATAAAGCAAACAGTTCCAGACTGAACGAAGTCCTTCAAGATAAAGAAAAACTGCACCGTTTCATTGATTCCTTGAAGACAATAAGACAGCGCATGAAAAATGCGATGAAGGAGCAATGCGAGCGATTCAACTCGATAATGTCCTCGTCCGGAATTGAAATCAATGATTTGGCGTATGGGAAATCCGGAGCGTGCGGCTATTTCATCAAACTGTCGGAAAGTCAGTTTGATGGCAGCATTCTTACCAAACGTGTTCAGTCTGTAATCGACAGTCCGGACAAGTGGCTGAAAAAAGGAGGCAAGGACAAAAGCAGACAATCCCTGCTTGAAAATGTCGTAAACAACAAACTGTGGCCCTTACTTGTAGAAACAGAGCGTTTGCGTTCTGACTTATGGAAACCTTATAAGTCTGCTGAACTCACTCTTCAACACATAAACCAGCTTCGCCTGCTAAACAGTATTGAGAACAAAGTGAAGGAACTCAACGCAGACGTCAATCGTTTTCTATTAAGTGACACACAGTTTTTGTTGCATTCATTGATAAATGACTCTGACTCACCATTCATTTTTGAGAAAATAGGAACTCAACTTGAATATGTGATGATAGATGAATTTCAAGATACAAGTACTATACAATGGAGCAATTTCAAGATACTGCTCGAAGAATGCATGAGCCGTAGTTCGGAAGGGAATCTCATTGTAGGAGATGTCAAGCAGAGCATATACAGATGGCGTTCCGGAGACTGGCGGCTATTGAACAATATCGAGTCACAATTCACTGACGCAGAACGACGCATGTCAATAAAAACACTTGACACCAATTACCGTTCAAGCCGTAGAATTATAGAATTCAACAACATATTCTTTAACACTGCGGCAAAGATTGAATACGATAACCAATATAACGAATCGGCAGACGACAGGCTTGCCCGACAACTCGCGTGGGCATATAGTGACGTAGCTCAGAAGATTCCCGAAAAGACTAAAGATGAAGGTTTTGTGGATGTGGAACTGTTGCCGCGTGAAGACTATCAGGAAAAGACTTTGTTACGTATCAAGGAAATTATAGACGACCTTATAAGCAAAGATGTTCCACAGAACCGTATAGCGATAATTGTCCGTTCCAACATAAATGCACAGCTTATAGCAGAGTATTTCTCCCAGTATGCCGGTTACATTAAAATTGTGTCAGAAGATGCCTTCAAGATAGAAAGTTCAGTAGCCGTAAATATCATTATCAACGCGATGCGTCTGCTGCTTAATCCGGACAATGACATAGCAAAAGCATATCTTGTAAAGGCATACAGAAACAAGATACAACATAAAGAAATAACCGATGACGCATATGCAGGAACACATATGTCTGATGAAGAATCACTTCCGGCAGATTTCGTGGATCAACGTACGCATCTGCTTACCAAATCGCTTTATGACATAGTGGAACATATTTTCATATCTTTCCGACTGCACGAACTGAATGAGGAAAGTGCATATATATGTATGTTCTACGACCTGTTACGCAATTTCATAAAAGACAACACCCCCGATCTCGATGCATTTATAGAAGAATGGGAGAACAGCATACACGACAAGACCATACAGGCAAACGAGATTGACGGTGTAAGGCTTATAACCATACACAAGAGTAAAGGACTTGAGTTTGACAATGTCATAATCCCCTTCTGTGACTGGAAGGTAAATGATTCGGGCACAATATGGTGCTATCCTCAAGAAGCTCCTTTCAACACATTACCCGTAATTCCGATTGACTACAGTCCAAAGCAGATGAAAGGAACGATATATGAAAATGATTATCTTAATGAATATCTGCAGAATACGGTTGATAATCTCAATCTGCTATATGTCGCTTTCACAAGAGCATCCGACAATCTGTTTGTTATCGGAAAACGCAATAGCCCGCAACTACGTTCGTTCATCATAGAGAAGAGTCTGGCTGCTGTAGCAGAACATTTACCTGATTCTTCGTACGAATGCGACGATGATTCCTCGAGCCCCATAACATTCCATTACGGAAATACATGTATCCCAAAGAGAAATGACGTCAGGGAATCTTCGCGGAATGTATTCATGCAACCTGTCTTACAGACAGAGACAGACATAGACACATATATCTGCAAGGCGGAATTCAGACAGAGCAACAAGAGCCGGGACTTTATCGAAGGAGATGATGATGATAGCCGGAAGCGATACATCAGACTCGGTTCTGTTCTGCACAAGCTGTTTTCGACAATTAACACAGCAGATGACATTGACAATGCTCTCCTACGAATGGAATACGAGGGCGTGACTTATGATTGTGGAATGACCGTTGACGAAATACGCAAGCTGCTGACGCAAAGGCTCTCCTCCCCGCAAGTGGCGGAATGGTTCTCTGGCAGATGGAAGCTATTCAACGAATGCACCATACTATCTTATGATGAAGAGAAGCATGCTACAGTGAGCCATCGTCCCGACCGTGTCATGACCGACGGCAGACAAATGATAATCGTGGATTTCAAATTCGGAAATCCAAAGCCTGAATACAACAGGCAGGTCCGAGAGTATATTACGCTTGTCTCTCAAATGGGATATAAGAATGTTAAGGGATATTTGTGGTTTGTCTATTCAAACAAAATTGTAGAGGTAAAATGAAAAGTTTTCTGGAATATGTTTCTGAAGATATGATAAACAAGTTCGGCTACGACTTGTCACGCACTGTTGTGGTATTCCCCAACAAAAGAGCATCTCTCTTTATGAACGAATGTCTGATGAGAATAGCCGGCAAGCCTATATGGAGCCCTGTATATATAACCATCAGTGACCTTTTCTGCCAACACTCAGCCCTGACCATAGCCGATCCGATAAAGCTTATATGCGAACTGCACAGATCTTTCATCAAATACTCAGGAACAAACGAGAGTCTTGACCATTTCTACGGATGGGGACAGCTGCTGCTCTCAGATTTTGATGATATTGACAAAAATATGGCTGACGCCGGCAAAGTGTTCGCCAATCTGAAGAATATACACGAACTCGACGATATATCATATCTTACAGAAGAGCAGAAAGACATCCTGAAAAAGTTCTTTATAAACTTCAATGACAACAGTCAGAGCGAACTGAAGAAAAGATTTCTTAGCCTGTGGCAGCATTTCGGAAATATTTACAACGACTTCAACTCACGTCTCCGCGATATGGGCATAGCTTACGAGGGCGCGCTATACCGCAGCGTCGCGACTGACGAGGAGCAGACATATGAATATGACAGATATATATTTGTGGGATTCAATATGCTGCATAAGGTGGAGAAAATGCTTTTTGACAGGTTGAAGAAACAGGGCAAGGCGTTTTTCTACTGGGACTTTGACAAGTATTTCATGCCTGACAGTGAAACCTCACACAATGAGGCAGGACATTACATATCACAATATCTTAAATATTTCCCGAACGAGTTGGATTGCAACGATTCAAAAATATACGACAATCTAAGTAAATTCAAAAAAATAAAATACATCAATGCGTCAACCGAGACAATACAGGCACGATATGTAAGCGACTGGTTGAGAAATGGCGGACGAATGGCTGACGGCTCTAAAACTGCTATAATCATGTGTGACGAAAGTCTGTTGCAAAGCATACTCTACAGCCTGCCTCCTGAAACTGGAAAGGCAAACATTACAACCGGATATCCGCTGTCACTCTCGCCAGTGTCCTCATTTGTCATGCACCTTCTTGAGCTGCAGCTCAACGGACGTAAACGAAAAGAGGACAGATTCTATCAAAAACAGGTTTTAAGGGTTCTGAGACATCCGTTCATGTGTTTCATATCCGACAAGGCGGAAGAACTTGCAAGCAGATTGAGCACACAAAAGATTTACTATCCTGATGGCAGACTCCTCTCGGAAGACGACAATCTGAAGACTTTGTTCTGCGACATAAATAACAACAGGAAATACTGTTCTCCCGGCGCACATCCGAATCTTTGTCTGCTTAAATGGGTCATGGAAATCATAAGTATAGCCGGAATTAACAGCAAAGACACATCAGACGCACTCATACAGGAGTCGCTCTTTAGGATGTATATGGTGATAAGCCGACTGGCATCGCTTACAGAATCAGGCGACTTGTCAGTGGACGTAATAACACTTAGACGACTGATAAAGCAGCTTATAGACTCCACCACAATACCATTCCACGGCGAACCGGCAGTGGGTGTACAGATAATGGGAATACTCGAGACACGCAATCTTGATTTCGACCACGTACTGCTGTTGTCTTGCAATGACGGGAAAATGCCCAAAGGTGTGAATGATGCGTCATTCATTCCCTACTCCATCAGAAAGGCTTACGGACTGACAACCATCGACAATAAGATATCCATATATTCATATTATTTCCATAGCATCTTGCAACGTGCTACGGATGTAACCATGATATACAACAGCTCGACCGATAACGGACGCGGAGAAATGAGCCGTTTCATGCTCCAACTGATGATAGAGAGTCCTCATGCCATTATATGTGAGAACCTGCATGCAGGCTGTAATTCCGCAAGGTCTGTGCCGCACATCATAGAGAAAAGTCCTGCCGTTATGGACGTGCTTGACAACATGCGTCGGATTTCACCGTCGGCGGTAAACCAATACATGAGATGTCCGCTTCAGTTCTTCTACAATTACGTGGCAAAGATAAAAGAACCCGACAATACTGATGAGGACACTGTGGACAACAGAATATTCGGCAATATATTCCATAAAGCCGCGTTCTACATATATAAGGACATGGCTGGAAATGACGGATTGATAAAAAGCGGCGATATTGACAGATATCTGAAAGACCCGAGAATAATCGAATCGGTCGTCGACAGAGTCTTCAATGAGGAGTTGTTCAAGTCAGACAATATCCGGAAGGCTCCTGAATACAACGGTTTGCAGATAATAAACAGGGAAGTGATAATAGGATATCTCCGTCAGCTGATGAGACTTGACCGCGAAATGACTCCGTTCAAGATTCTCGGACTGGAGACGCCTGCATATGATACAGTCTGCTTCAATACAAGCCGGGGAGAAAGGGAGATAGAGATTGGAGGTATAATAGACCGCATGGACGTCACCGGAAATGCTCTTGAAAAGATAAGGATTGTGGACTATAAGACCGGACGGCAGCCTTTGAAAAAGACGAACTCTCTCGATGAGATTTTCTCAAGCGACAGTATTGAAGACAAGCATGGGGACTATTTCTTTCAGGTGATGCTCTACTCGCTTATAATAAGCACATCGGAGGAATATGGGAAAAGCGGCAAACCTGTCAGTCCGGCACTGTTCTTCATCAGACACAGCATGCAGGACAGATACGACCCGACGCTGACTATTGCAGACGAACCTATAGACGACATACGCAAATATGCCGGAGAATTCGTTGGAAAACTAAAAGACGTCTTGGGCGAAATATTCGATTCACAGACTTCATTTGTTCCTACGGAGCATAAGACACGGTGCATTTCATGCCCATATAAGTCAATATGCTGTATATGAAAAATAATATAACAACACATACACATTCACAATGTCATACGATTTCATAATAAGAATACTGGCTGCAGCCATCATAGGTGGAGTAATAGGAATAGAGCGTGAATACAGGGCAAAAGAGGCAGGATTCCGTACACACTTTCTTGTCGCACTGGGAAGCGCGCTGTTCATGGTCGTTTCTCAGTTCGGCTTTGAACAGACCGGCGGAACCGTCGGCAATATCTCAATCGACCCGTCAAGAATTGCCTCACAGGTTGTTACGGGTATTGGTTTCATCGGCGGTGGCATAATCATATTTCAGAAACATGCGGTCAGAGGGCTTACTACAGCCGCAGGCTTGTGGGTCACTTCTGCAATAGGTCTTGCATGTGGCTCGGGACTCTATTTTCTTGCCACAGTCACAATGATACTTGTACTCATATGTCTGGAAGTCCTGTATTTTGCAGTGAGAGGAGTCGAGTCGAAGCGCATCACTGTGACATTCGCTCCATTGTCCAAAAACATGGTGGGAGGAATAATCGACACACTTAAAAAAGACGGTATGGATGTCAAGTCATACCATATAAAGCATTATTCAGACAACAACAGCATGCATTACTCTATGAATGTAGACATAAGCATAAGAGGAAATCACTTTGAAGAAACCATAAAAAAGATTCTGACTGATTTCGAAGGCGTGTCCATAGATGAGATAGAGTAAAGGATATTTCATTCTGAAAGAATATCTGACAGCATGGTTATTGCACATACAACTATGTGTGCCATATGTAAAATATGATAATTATAACCGAGAGTGTCACTCTCCAACACTTTAAAATACTAAAGAATTTAGAGACAAACTTATATTTTGGCTTAAAAACACAGTTTTATCTATATTACGGTAATACGGTGTGATACAGACAGTTGGCTATTTCCCGCTTGTCTTACTGTACGAGATTGAGATGTCAAAAAGGCTTTTTCAATCAGCAGAAAAGGCTTTTCCGTGTTCCCAAACGGGCTCTTTTGACTTCTGAAAGTACATATAAAAAGTGTTTGAGAGAAGAATGAGGAAAGTTTACTGGTTATCAGTTACTTTCCTCATTTTGGTTAAAAGTAGCGAGGACAGACGAAGACGGGAATACGACAAGATGAGACAGAGGAACGTTACCTATCCGTAACCTATACCCCAAATGGGGAATGTTAAGGTTCGGAAGAATAAGGAAGGTTACGAATTGAATTTGAACACTCTGATTTATAGTGAGTTACTGATGAGTAACGTAAGATTTTTGGTTACGAACCAAATTTGCCGTGTTCTGCCGTGAAATGCGTAGCAAGAAAAGACTCTTCATGTATTAATTTTGAACGCAAAAAAGAATGACGTTATGAAGAGTACATTTTCAATTATCTTCTACCTCAAAAGACAGGTAGTAAAGAAAGATGGTACTGATTTGTGGGACACCAAGGGCGGACGCATGATAGGTAAGAGTATGCAGGCTTTGGAGGTGAACCGCAAATTGGACAAGATGCGTGTGAGTATCAGTAAGCATTATCAGGAGATTATGGACAGGGACAACTTCGTCACTGCCGACAAGGTGAAGAACGCCTTTCTTGGCTTGGAGTATCGTTGCCATACACTGATGAAAGTCTATTCTCAAAGCCGTGATGAAATGGAAAAGCAATATAAGGCTGGCATGAAATCTTTGAGTACATACACGAAGTATAGAATCGGGTGTGCCTATGTGGGCGAGTTCTTGCAGATGCATTACCATGTGAAGGATATTGCTCTGAAAGAGTTATCGCTGCCTTTTATCACAGACTACGAGACTTTTCTCAGAACCGACAAGCACTTGAAGATAAACTCTGCGATGGTGTTTGTCCGCAATCTCCGTGCAATGGTATTCCGTGCCATAGATAATGAATGGCTTGTAAAAGACCCATTCAGACGATATGAGTACAAGGAAGAAGAGACCACAAGAGAATTTCTGAGCAAAGAAGAGATTCATCTGTTGATGGAGACACCTATCACAAGAAAGAAGATGAGCATGGTGCGTGACTTGTTCCTGTTCTGTTGTTTTACAGGTCTCGCTTTCATTGATCTGTACAACTTGAAGGAAGAGAACATCAAGGAATTTTTCGATGAAGGTGAATGGAT
>NZ_LT556036.1:566862-572528 GCF_900079775.1 Leyella lascolaii
CAGATTATGGAAAAATATCGTGGATTGTGTGAAGACGGTAGGGTGTTTCCAGTACCCAACTACAAAAGTTGTATGGATTCGCTCAAAAGACTGGGAAAGAAATGTGGTATCACCAAGCCGCTTTCCTGGCATGTCTCCCGTCATTCGTTCGCAACCTCGGTTTGCCTCTCCAACGGAGTTCCAATAGAAACCGTGAGTTCAATGCTTGGTCACAAGAACATAAAGACAACCCAGGTGTATGCCAAGATTACCAAGGAAAAATTGAGCAAAGACGTGGAAAAGTTGTCTCAGCAAATAAATAACATTGAGGAATTCACGTTTGGAAATGTTTGCAACGATAATACTAACACTATAAATGGCAGAGTATGAAACGACAAGTGATAACAATACAAGAAGATATGGTCATCTACGCCCCACATCATGGTGAGGTGTGGATGACAGTTTGGGAGATTGCCGAACTGTTGAATGTAACAGGGACAGCAGTGAAGAATACCATCAAGCGCATTTGGAAACAAAGTGGGCTGAAAGACTTCCAGCATTCGCAATACATCAAACTTGAAAATGGATATTCTGCGAATGTCTATGATATGGAAGTGATTATCGCCATAGCACTTCAAATGGATACATATCAAGCCTTGTTGTTCAGACAATGGCTTATCAGTAAGGTTGTGAACCGCAAGGTGTGCCAAGCAGAGCAAGTAAAAAACGAGTATCCGATGATTATTGTAATGAACGGAACGATGCCAAGAGATGCTAGTTAGAATCTTTCATCTTTTTAATAAGATTTAATAGCGTACAGAGAGAACGATTTTTGTCGTTGTACACTGTACGCTATTTTTGTTTCGCAATCTTACTGATTGTTTGTAATGTTCTGATAATCAATGCTAATCCGAATGACAAAATGGCAAAAGAAACAAATTAGGAACAACAAAATCCCGTAACCCCAAAATGAAATTATGAGAAAACAAAAATTAACACGGATAACGGAATTTTTCCGATTTTGATATTCATAAATCAACTCCAAAAGAAGAAAATTATAAGTAGGCACATCTGTTTTCATTTTAATAGAATATAGTGGTATGCAAGATGAAGATGGGACGAGTCACTGTAAATCATGCAAAAATTAGCAAAATTTCTAATTAGGCAAATTATTTGCCGATTTTTATAATGATTTTCGGATAAACAAACGATATTTGGAGGAAAATGAGTATCTTTGCAACCGAAAACAATAATAATATACGCAATGGCTGAGAAAAATCTTAATCGTATAAAAGTTATGCTTGCAGAAAAGGGGAAAACGAACAAATGGCTTGCAGAGAAACTTGGCAGAGACCAAGCAACCATTTCCAAATGGTGTACTAATGCTTGTCAACCTCCTTTAGAAGCATTAATACAGATATCTCAATGTCTGGAAATTGATATAAAAGAACTCATTAGGGTTCCTGAACATAATCCTTATAAAGAATTGTAATGAAAAAAATAAATACTTCATTCTCATTATTTGATTTCAATAAGAAACGTGTGACTTAGAGCAATTTGATGCAAGATCTTAGGTGATTCGGTCTTGATTTTTTTAATCAAGCAGCGAACACTCTGAGATATTCTTTTCTGTTTTTTATCCCAACTGGCTTATAATTCGGAAATTGTATCAAAATTTGTATCAAAATCAAATAAGCATAACAATGGAACCATCTATATACAGTTTTTCACTTTGTACCGCACTGCCGTTGATGTTATTCTTCGGCTTTTATTTTTTGTTTGCAAAGACTCCTGAAAAGAAAATTTTCAAGAATTATCTCCGCTCCCGACAGATTATGGGTATAGCTATGTTGCTGCTTTCTGCAAACTATTCGGTACATTTCTTCTTTGGTATCCGATTCAAAAATGCGGATTCTGCCATATTGATGAACATGTCCACATACTTTCTGTGCTATTCTCTGTTCAGTTCGGCATTGATAATGTTGCTTGATCGTTTTTACATTACCAAACGGCGTGTGTGGACACATATCATTTTATGGATTATATTTTCAACTCTTTCCGGAGTTGTGTTGTTCCTGTTGCCAAGCGGAATCATGCAAAAATTCTCTTTGTTTGCTTTAGCTGCCTGGTTAGTCGTTTTTGGAGTCGTTTTAGCTCGCAGAGTCATAATTGCATATCGTAGAGCCATTCAGATTTTCAATGAAACTCAGGCGGATGATATAGGCGCATATATCGAATGGCTTTCCATATTCACTTATTGGGCACTTATCTTCGGTGTCGGATGCGGATTGCTGACATTTCTGCCAGACGAATATGTTTTTATCTGGATTTTGTCGTCAATACCGTTCTACAGCTATCTTTTCTACAGCTATCAGAACTACCTGCTGTTCTATGAACAGGTAGAAAATGCGTTTGAGCAGGATATACAATCTGAAGAAGAACTTCTGACAAATTCGGAAACTGAACATGAAATAGTTTCTGAGAAAGAAGTTCCTAGGTCCTATACAGAATTTATAGAGAGGGTTGACAACTGGATAAAGACAGACGGCTATGTCCAGCAGGGACTTACCATAAAAGAACTGTCCGAAATACTTTATACGAACCGTACCTATCTTTCCGCTTATATCAAGACTACGTATAAAATGACATTCCGCGAATGGATAACCAGTCTTCGGTTGGAGTATGCGAAAAACATACTGAAGGAGCATCCAGAAATCAATATACAGAAGCTGGCTGAGTCTTCCGGTTTTCTTTCCCAAAGTAACTTTATCAAATTATTTTCCGAGAANTTATAGAGAGGGTTGACAACTGGATAAAGACAGACGGCTATGTCCAGCAGGGACTTACCATAAAAGAACTGTCCGAAATACTTTATACGAACCGTACCTATCTTTCCGCTTATATCAAGACTACGTATAAAATGACATTCCGCGAATGGATAACCAGTCTTCGGTTGGAGTATGCGAAAAACATACTGAAGGAGCATCCAGAAATCAATATACAGAAGCTGGCTGAGTCTTCCGGTTTTCTTTCCCAAAGTAACTTTATCAAATTATTTTCCGAGAAAGAAGGATGTACGCCTGCCAAATGGAAAAAATCAAATCGGGAATAATTTGTGTAGTAAAAAAACATCGGAAAAGGTCACAGAAACCCATTTCCAAAAAGTGCTCAAACGACAAAAAAGTGCTAATTCGACAATTCAAAAAGTGCTAATTCGACAAAAAGATGCTCAAACGACATTATTTATAAAATTTTACAGCAAAAGTTTTTCTAATCTTTTGGGCATAGAATGACATTTATTATCTTTGGAGAGGACAAAGATAATAAATGCAAGTTTATATGATCAGAAAAATCACTTTTCTTACCTTGTTTCTGTGGCTGATGACGGTAACTTTTCCTGTCATTGCGCAGCAGAAAACAGACACAACCTACACCTTCCGCTTCGTTCCGCAGAAGGACATGTTCTACGTTCCTTGGAATGGCAATGACACTGAACTTGCCCGCCTGTTGGAATGTATCGAAAACAGTAAAGCAACAATTTTTAACGGCAAGTTGCCGCTACTGGTTGACGGCTACTGCAATTCGCTGGGCGGTGAAGCCGAGAACCTTGCAACGGCGAAGATTCGTGCCAATCGAGTAAAATCAGAACTGATTACACGCGCGAAAATCAAGGAAGAAAACTTCATTACCCACAATCATGCGACAGGGGGTGATTTTGTAATCGTGCGCCTAACGGTACCCGCAAAGGAAACAGCCGCGATGGATGCGGAAGCGCGACGCAGGGCAGAAGCAGAACGCTTAGAAACCGAGACGCGTGCCGAACAGGAACGGCGTGCCGAAGAGCAGCGCAAGGCGGAAGAAGCCCGACTTGCCGCTGAAAAGGCAGAAGCCGAAAAAGCTGCTCTACAAAATACACTTGCCGGCACGCCGTCGGAAACTAAAATCACAACTGATTATCATCTCTCCCTGCGTGCCAACCTATTGCGCTGGGCTACCCTGACACCCGATTTAGGACTTGAATGGCGTATCTGCCCGTCGTGTGGCATTGCCGTAAACGGCTCATGGACTTCTTGGACGTGGAGCGACAAGGACCGCCGCTATGCACTCTGGGAAGTGGCTCCGGAAATACGTTATTACATGGGTGAGAAGAAAGCCTGGTATCTGGGGGCGATGTTCAAGGCCGGACAGTTCAACTACAAGATCTCCGAAACAGGCAAGCAAGGCGACCTGATGGGTGGCGGCATCACCACCGGCTATCAGCTACGGCTGAACAAGGCACTGACTCTTGATTTCAACCTCGGCTTGGGCTACCTGAATGCCGATTTCGAAAAATATGAAGTCATCGATGGTGTGCGCGTGCGCTGTGGCAACGAGACAAAAGATTGGTGTGGCCCCATCAACGCCGGTGTGACATTGGTATGGAAGTTATTCTGATACGGAGGAATAGAGTATGAAAGCAAGACAATATATATATATGATGGGAATGGCAGCCGCCGTGCTGCTCTCTTCCTGCGTGAAGGACACGCTTTATGACACGCCGCATCCCGACTATGGGAAAATTGCGGTGACAGCCGATTGGTCGGCCTGCGGTGAGGGTATCAACATACCTGCCACGTGGACGGTCACCATGGGCGACTATACGGGTACGGAAACTTCCGCCACCCATGCCCCCGACCATCTGTTTGCTCCAGGCAGCTACACCCTTGCGGTGTGGAACCCAGCTGAAGGAATCACGGTAAATGGTACCACCGCCACCATTGCCGCAGCCACGGGAAACCGGGCAGGCACGGATGCCTTTGTAAACAATGCCCCGGGATGGTTCTTCACCTATACGAAACAGGTGAGCATCGAGAAAGACAAGGACTATCCGTTGACCGCCGCAATGAAGCAGCAGGTACGCGAACTGACACTTATCATCAAACCGACGGGTGATGCCGCCGGACGCATCACGGAGATTGTTGCCCATCTGACGGGTGCAGCCGGAACACTCGATTTCGCTACCGATACCTACGGAGCCGCTTCAAACATCGTGCTGCCCTTCACCAAGATAACCGAAGGTGACGATGCCGGCAAGTGGAAAGCCACGGTGCGGCTGCTGGGTGTGACCGGCACGGAACAACTGCTGATGGGTGAAATCCGCTATGCTGACGGCAACCCGACCCCCACCACGCTGAAAAGCGACCTCACAGAAGCTCTCAAGGAGTTCAACACAAGAAAGGGCAAATCGCTGACCCTCGGCGGAACGCTGGTTGAGACACCCGAAGGCATGGTAGTGGACGAAGCCGAAATCAACGGCTGGGAAGAAGTGAAAGGTGATGATGTAAATGCCGATTTGTAAATAATTAGCAAACCGAACACAGAAGCAAAGCTTGCATTGATTTTGCTGAGGTGCAGCAATTATTGAAATGGAATTTAACTAATAAAATGACAGATATAATGAAGACAAGATTTTTTGCACTTGCAGCGCTCGCCCTCGCACTTGTAGCCTGCAACAACGACAACGAAAACCTGAATGGTGACCCCGTGGCCGCCCAGTTTACCGCCAACATCGCCCCCGCCACCCGCGCCAGCGGAACCACCTGGACTGGCGGCGACCGTATCGGCATCACCGACATCGGCAACGATTCCCAGTACGGCAACGTGCCTTTCATCCTGAAAAACGGGAAATTTGAGGCAGAAGGAAAGGT
>NZ_LT556036.1:572800-574689 GCF_900079775.1 Leyella lascolaii
AAGGTGGAATTTAACAACCCGACTCTTGAATTTACCCACCGCACGGCACGCGTGACAATCGAACTGAAGCCCGGCACGGGATTCACAAGCGTCGCCGGTGCCACAGTGATCCTCGTGAGCCTGTCCGCCGATAACGGCAACCCGACTGCCATCAAGACCTACAACGCAAGCGGCAACACCTACGAGGCACTAACCGCCCCGCAGACCGTTGCGGCAGGCAGGCCGTTCATCCGGGTGGAACTCGGCAGCGGCACCTTCTACTTCCGTCCGCAAAACGACGTCGTATTAGAGGCGGGCACCCGCTATAAATATACCGTCAAGGTGAACGCCACCGGCCTAACGTTAGAGGGTTGCACTATCGACAGCTGGGCTGACGGCGGCGGCGAGAGCGGCGCAGCTGAGGATTTGGGCTACATCTACGACAGCAACACCAATACCTACACGGTCTATAACGCCGACGGCCTGATGAATGTAGCCGAATTAGTGAACGGAGGTAAGACCGACA
The DNA here is from genome assembly GCF_900079775.1 of Leyella lascolaii. Lineage (GTDB taxonomy): Bacteria > Bacteroidota > Bacteroidia > Bacteroidales > Bacteroidaceae > Prevotella > Prevotella lascolaii. Next base: position 573,306 of record NZ_LT556036.1, read on the forward strand.
TAAACATTACCCTCGACAAAAACATTGACCTCACAGGCAAAAACTGGACACCGATAGGCACAGACTACGACAACTCATACACCGGCACCTTCGACGGTAGCGGCCATACCATCACGGGGCTGACCTTTACGACAAATGACGAATATGCGGGTCTGTTCGGCTGGCTCAATAGAGCTGGTACGGTGAAGAACGTGGTGATGGAGGGCGTACAGATAACAAGCTCTCCCTCGCTGCGGCAAAAGACCTGGGCTATACCATAGAGAGCAACGGCAGCTACACCGTGACCTCCGCCGATGGCCTGATGAATATAGCCGAATTAGTGAACGGAGGTAAGAGCGACATTAACATTACCCTCGACACAGACATTGACCTCACAGGCAAAAACTGGACGCCGATAGGCACAAGTTTCAGCAACAAATACACCGGCACCTTCGACGGTGGCGGTCATACCATCAAGGGGCTGACCGTTACGACAAATGACCAATTTGTGGGTCTGTTCGGCTCTATCGGTTATGCTGGTACGGTGAAGAACGTGATGATGGAGGACGTACAGATAACAAGCAATCGCAGTTCGGGCTTTGCCGGCGGTGTGGCAGGATATAGCGATGGCACCATTGAAAACTGCTCGGTGTCGGGCAGCGTCAGCGGCACGGTGTACGTCGGCGGTGTAGTGGGTGCTCAATGGAACGGTTCCATCACCGGATGCAGCTCCTCTGCCACAGTGAAGGGAACGGTCTATGTCGGCGGCGTGGCAGGTCAGACGAATGGGGGTGCCACCCTGACCGCTTGCTATGCCACGGGCAACGTGATCATAGAAATAGCCCCCAAAAAGAATATCTCTGGCGGCGGTCTGGTGGGAATGAACGGAGGAAAAGGCGTTCGTGCCTGCTATGCCACGGGCAACGTAACCAGTACAGGTAGTAGCACCGGCAATGTACATATCTTCGGCTTGTTGGGAGATAACTACACCACCGTGACCGCCTGCTACAGGAAGAACAATCAGGAACGAGGCTATAAGACCGCCCCCGAATCTACGAAGGTAGACGGCACTTACGTTACCTGGCAGAAAGCCGTTGATGCCATGAACCGCGCCTTGCAGAACGCAGGCTCAGAGTGGCGTTACGAACTTAAAGGAGCATTGCCTACCTTGAGGAAGCAGTAAGCCGTTGCGGGCGGAAAAGTTCCGTCCGCAACGAACATAAAACGAAGTATAACCCCAATAAAAAAAGGAGGACGTGCTGGAACACACGGAGAATCCACCATATAGGTTTTGGCATCAAGGCATTGTTAATAATAATATAGACTCCAGTGTAAATATGGAAGCTGTAAGCCGGACATTGTCAAGATTGGTGCTCATTAAAGGCAACAAATCAAGTAATTAAAT
>NZ_LT556036.1:574790-576349 GCF_900079775.1 Leyella lascolaii
AGCCATATGAAAATTTGTACATGGAATTCCCAAGGAAATCCTCTTAATGATGCTATTAAATTAAATATATTGAATCATCTATTAACAATAGAACAATGTAATGTTGTTATGATACAAGAATGTGGTCAATTCATACTGCCTGCACAACATAGTGGTAGATACCACTATGTTGTGGTAGAACATGCAGGTGCTTATAATCAGAGATGTAATACTTGTATCATTGCGGATTTGAATTTTGTAGCATCAATACATTATCTGATATCAGGAACAGGCCGATCRGCAATTTGTTTAAATTATAATGGATGTAACATTTATACCCTTCATTGCGAATCTGGGTCTGGTGCTGTAGGAGATATAAGAGATTTAGTACGRCATGCAGTATCTCCTTTCATCATTGGCGGAGATATGAATTCAACGCCAAGCGAATTATCAGAWWATTTAAGAATAATGACCACAGGTACCAGYAGTAGGCCGGGAAATAGTGCTWATTTTGCCTGTTGTGGTATGCCAACACATATTTCAGGTCGAGAATTAGATTATTTCCTTATCGATAGCAGATTACAGCTAAAAACATGTGTACGAGGATATCATATGAAGGGTGGGGATCACTATCCTGTGATATTGGAGATTTAGTTAACCAATTATATTTTTCATAAACAAACAGTGTCACTGCGATATAAAATATTTTCCACCTGTACGGTTGAAGTTGATAAGGATTCTGTCAACAACCCCGATTGTCACTCCCCACATGCGCATTGCCTCATAGCAATACCAATATACATTCATAATTGCGAGTATTATACTCACGGCACGGAGAAAATCCATTATTTTTCCCAATGCTCTCAAATCGTCTTCTTGTGCCATTGTTTTTCTGTTTTGAAGTTATACCTTGATAATACTATTAAAGGTTTCTCCCTTTTCGCTTCTTTTTCTTTCTGCGTAACTCTCTATCGAATGCTGCTTCCTGTGCCTCGTTGGAAGAACCATTCCCTGCCATAAGTCCAAGACCGCTGCCGTACTCGTCGAACAAGCCAGAGCTTTGAAGTTCCTTCTCCAAGACAACGCCATCTTCCGTTGGAATGGTAAGCGGTATCGGTTGCTCATTCTCGTAAGGCAAGGTGAAGAGCTCCTGCAGGGCATTGGCAGAAAGATTCGTTCCAAGCCTTGAACCATTGAAAACGCTTTGGGTGCGGTGGTCAATGAATGTTGCTCCGTAGATACGGCCGTCAGCTGTATGGCGGAAAACAACATCAATGCCCTTTGCTTTCAGAAGTTCTATGAACTTATCCTTATGGTATGTCTGCTTCAAGACTGCTTCTACGCTATGACGGGTCATCTCGGAGAGTTTCTTGTCTTCCTTGAACTTCTTGGTAGAATAAGCGAACAGTTTTTCTATTGCCTCCACACCGACAGTTTTGTCAATCTTGGAAGCCTTGAAAGGATTTTCCACCTTGTTGCCCTGTCCGTCCGTGGCAGAATAGACAAAACCATGATACTCACGACCGCCAACTTCGCCTCTGACTTCCTCCAAGGATATATTATATAAGGAGAGAAGTGCA
>NZ_LT556036.1:576789-577582 GCF_900079775.1 Leyella lascolaii
ATCAAATATATGGCGGCAGTATTGGCGGCGTGGTAGGATCTAGCTGGGGCACCATTGAAAACTGCTCGGTGTCGGGCAGCGTCAGCGGCACGGTGTATGTCGGCGGTGTGGTAGGTGCTCAAATAGACGGTTCCATCACCGGATGCAGTTCCTCTGCCACAGTGAAGGGAACGGTCGATGTCGGCGGCGTGGCAGGGCAGACGAATTCGAGTGCCACCCTGACCGCTTGCTATGCCACGGGCAACGTGATCATAGAAATAAACCCCAAAAAGAATATCGCTGGCGGCAGTCTGGTGGGAATGAACGCAGGAAGCAGCCTCCTTGCCTGCTATGCCACGGGCAACGTAACCAGTACGGGTAGTAGCACTGGCAAAGTACATATCGGCGGCTTTTTGGGAAATAACTACACCACCATGACTGCCTGCTATTGGAAGAACAATCATGAACAAGGCATCGGCTACAATAGGGAAAGCACCGGAGCCACGAAGGTGGACGGCTCTGTCGTTACCTGGCAGAAAGCCGTTGATGCCATGAACACCGCCTTGCAGAACGCAGGCTCAGAGTGGCGTTACGAACTTAAAGGAGCATTGCCTACCTTGAGGAAGCAGTAAACCGTCGGGGGAAAGTTACGCCCGCAACGGAAAGAACCAGAGTAATAAAATAACAGATATTATGAGGATAAGATTTTTTGCACTTGCAGCGCTCGCCCTCTCACTCGCCGCCTGCACGCAGGACGAAGCGGGCTTCCTACCGGAAGGGGCGGAAGGCACCCCCATCGTCTTCACCGCCACGG
>NZ_LT556037.1:0-1821 GCF_900079775.1 Leyella lascolaii
AGACCGTCAGAGTTGATGTCGATAAGGTTGTATTCCTCTTCGCTCTCTGAGGTTACGAGACCAAAGCCTGCGGAGAAGCTGCCAGAAGCCTTGTTTATATCCTTATATTTTTTATCTTTAAATTCACCCCAGCCAGCCTCTGGGCTATTACCACCTGCACCAAAATTAAAGGCGAGAGACTTACCGCCTTGGATACGGTCAAGCCCCCAGTCAACAGGCTCTGTGAAGGCATAGCCGAGGTTCAGTCTTACTTTCCTGTCCGAAAGAATCTTGTCGGGAAGCCCATCGCCATTGATGTCAATGAAAGACTCAACCGCTTCATCCGTATTCTTTGGCGCACTGCCAGAGATGGAGAATTGAGCCAGCCAGGCAGTCTGCTGGTTCAGTATGGTTGCCTTGCCCTTGGAGATTAGATTTGTGATGCTTGACGCTGAAGCCACAGGGGTGCCGCCATATCCCCATGCCTGTGAAGCATTGTCTGAGTTGTTAGAGCCGATGCCCTTGTAGATTTCGCCACTCAGTCCACCAAGAGAGTTGGTGTATTGAATCGTACCACCAGCGATGATGTCCGGGAAGCCATCACCATTCATATCCATCATGGTGACCTCTGTCTTGGCACTACCGCTCGCATCGTTGTGCGTGATGCCAAGCGCACCGCCTTGCACTACCGTGCTCTTGCTGGACATCACTTGGCTTACAGCTGCCGCACCAGTACCCTGCAAGTATTCACCTGCAAGTCCTGCCACCTCTGTATTATTATCCAATGGATTGGTAAGGAGTACATCCTGTTCTGTCAATCGGGCTGTGCTTGCCTCTGTCGCTGTAAGGTAGATGTCCTGTCGCTGACCGACCCACTTATCCATAGAAGTCTGGTCTGTACCCAATGGAGTGAATGCCATCGTGAGAGGATCAACCTTGTCGTTCTCGTTTTCAGGGTGTACTTGTTGCCGTTGGCATCCTCTACGGATGTGGCGGTAACATTGCCCTGCGTGTAGTAGTTGGCTACATCGTAGTTCTCAACAGCCTGTCTGTAAACAGAATTGCCTTTCTCCGTGTCAAGGTTCTTGGTGATGACCTCACCGAAACCGAGGAACTCACGTTCATGGCGGTCACGCTTGCCGTCCTTGTACTCAAAGGCGGTAGTCATTACAGGACCGTCGTCATGGATACCATCATCAACGGTAAGGGCAGACATTACCCACTTGCCACCAGGAAGTCCGTAGGTAGGAGTGGTATGCGCATAGTCGAGTGTGAAAGTTCCGCCCAAGGAATTGGTGACTGACTTTAACATGTTGGTTCTGCCAATGGCAGAGCGTGTAACCTTCAACTCGCTTTCCTTCTCAGACTCAACGATGTCAAGATAACCATCACCATCCACATCCTGCAATGAATAGGTCGGACGGTTGATGCTGTGCGAGGTAGAAGCACCAGGGTTGGTTGAAATCTTGATGCTTATGACAGGAATGTTGATGGTCAAAGTGAACGCTGCATTTGCAGACTCTGAGGTTGATGCCGATTCGCTGAGCGCACTTGCACCCTTCCAACTGATAGGCTCGTCAAAGCCATTGCCTGTATTAAGGGCAACAGTGATACCATCACCATTCTTCCAGACCTTATCTGGGAGACCGTCAGAGTTGATGTCGATAAGGTTGTATTCCTCTTCGCTCTCTGAGGTTACGAGACCAAAGCCTGCGGAGAAGCTGCCAGAAGCCTTGTTTATATCCTTATATTTTTTATCTTTAAATTCACCCCAGCCAGCCTCTGGGCTATTACCACCTGCACCAAAATTAAAGGCGAGAGACTTACCGCCTTGGATACGGT
>NZ_LT556037.1:1922-3291 GCF_900079775.1 Leyella lascolaii
CATATCTGCCCTCTGCCGAGTTATAAACAAAACCTCCCCAGCCACGGTAAAGCATACCGAAGCCAAGATTGTCATTCTCTGCATAGAATCCAGCAAGCACATTCTCTGTTACGAGACCTGCCGCATCTTTCAGAATGGAAACAGAGGCTGAAGTAACAGTTTCATTAGAGATTGCTGCCGGATAGCTGTATTCAAACCAGATGTTCTTTCCTGCAGTAGTTGCAAATCGCAGAGTATCGGCTTTCAAGATGCCATTCTCGATAGTGAAAGACTTCTTGCCAACAAGCGCATCCTCTGTCTTGGCGGTCAAAGTAATCTGACCGTTGATAGAATTGTCCGAAAGGGTAAGCACTGGAGACACAACCATAATTGTATCTGTCGCAGTGGTCAAGTATGGCTTGCCCTCTGACAAGGCATTTGCAAATATCTTGTAGTGTGCAGGAACGGCTACAGTCTGTTCGATATTGGTAGAGTCCTTATAAGTCACAGACGCTTGCCAACCGATATTCTTCCAATCAACATTTGAGGTAGATGAAATCTCAAAGCTGAAGTTGGTCAGCTTTTCAGTATTCTCCAGACTGATGTTGAGTGAATCGCCATTGAAAGTCTCATTAGCCTTTAATGTACGAGCAAAGACCGTCTTCTCGATATAGTTCGGGTTGTCGTTTCCGTCACTGTCTTTCTTGTCGTTGCTGCCGATGATGCTGAGAACAACATCGTCGGTTGTTACAGGCTTGTGGAAGGCACTGTGAACTTCCACGCTTGAACCATTCTCCACATTAGCGGAGGTGTTCACATCGTAGATGGCACCATCCTCAGGTTTGTACTCTGTTGAAGAAAGCCCGTTAGGCAAGATATTTGACTCGCCAGCGTAAGTAATGGCAGGTGACCAGTTCACCTTGTCAAATGAGCCGTTGCTTGTTTCCTCAGAGCCAGACTGCACACGGAAATAGATTCTGTCACCACGCTTGACGGCAACAGATGATACGGCTGCGCTGTATGGACTGTTGTCACCCTTGGCTATCGTCTTGTTCCAAAGTTCATTGCCTCCCTTTTGGATGGCAATTCTTACGCCGTCTGCCTTCTGATACTCGTCAGCATCATAGTCATCTGTTGGTGCAATGAGGCTTACTTGACCAGTTACGCTGACAGTTCCGTCCTTAGGAGCCTGCCATACACGCACAATATCCTCCATCGGTGAGTTCTTGATGGCTTCCGCCTGCTCATCCTTACTGACCTCCATGACAGAAGTGTCAACCTTGCCACCATAGATGATTGGGCTTGGCGTGTCGGCACTGCTCAATGTAAACGTAGGCACGGCATTGCCAGACTGATCAAACTCCAAATGGTTGAAATATACCTTGCCATT
>NZ_LT556037.1:3392-17060 GCF_900079775.1 Leyella lascolaii
TGTACGAGCAAAGACCGTCTTCTCGATATAGTTCGGGTTGTCGTTTCCGTCACTGTCTTTCTTTTCATTGCTGCCGATGATGCTGAGAACAACATCGTCGGTTGTTACAGGCTTGTGGAAGGCACTGTGAACTTCAACACTTGAACCATTCTCCACATTGGCAGAGGTGTTCACATCATAGATGGCACCATCCTCAGGCTTGTACTCTGTTGAAGAAAGCCCGTTAGGCAAAACATTAGATTCGCCAGCGTATGTAATGGTAGGCGACCAGTTGACCTTGTCGAATGAGCCGTTGCTTGTTTCCTCGGAACCCGACTGCACACGGAAATAGATTCTGTCACCTCGCTTGACGGCAACAGAAGAGACTGCAGCGGCATAAGAACTGCCGTCGCCCTTTGCAATAGTCTTGTTCCAAAGCTCATTGCCACCCTTTTGGATAGCAACTCTTACGCCGTCTGCTTTTTGGTATTCGTCAGCGTCATAGTCTCCAGTAGGAGCGACAAGGCTTACTTGACCTGCCACGCTTACTGTTCCGTCCTTAGGAGCCTGCCATACACGCACAATATCCTCCATCGGTGAGTTCTTGATGGCTTCCGCCTGCTCATCCTTACTGACCTCCATGACAGAAGTGTCAACCTTGCCACCATAGATGATTGGGCTTGGCGTGTCGGCACTGCTCAATGTAAACGTAGGCACGGCATTGCCAGACTGATCAAACTCCAAATGGTTGAAATATACCTTGCCATTGGAAAAAGCGGTTGGGAGAGACTTCCTGCCGTGTCGGTTCCAACAGCTGTGACCCTATGGTGGTAGGCTTGGTTCTCCGCCATGTCCCAAGTCAGGTTTCCGTCGCTGTCAAGATACGAGCCTTTGAGGGTGATGCCGTACTTTACCGCCAGATAGCTCTCCACTTTTCTGCGCTCATCGGGTGTAAGCATCCTGCTGAACACAATAAGCTCAGGGGCATATCCACGGATGGAAGCATTACCGAAGAGCGAGGTCGGGAAATCCGTACCGAAACTGCCAGAGGTGGAAGGGGTTCCGATGAATAATGTGGTGTTGGAGTTGTCTCCCCACAATGTTGTTGAAGGATTGCTTACCTTGAAGTAGGACACAACGCGCAGGGCGCTTTCCTTAAAACCGTTCTCGGACAAAGAATCACTTGATTGATAAAGCAGGTCTTCACCCGATGCTGAACCATAGTCCAGTGGTTCAACACCTCTACCCCTTACAGCTTTGTCCTTGCTCAGAATGGCTCCGTCGCCCTTGCGGCCGTCAAGAGCATAGACAACCATATCCTTGCCGATGGTCGCCAGTTCCGGTGAAAAGACACCGATGACGGTAGCCTGCGAGAGGTCGCCGTGCTTGAGGCTGGCACTCAGGCTGCGGAATCCGTCTGCGAGCCAGAGACTCGGATTGAAGTTGAAGTAATGGACTGAACTGTTCGGAAGAGTAAGTTCAGACTTGACGCCACGGCTGTCCAATAGCATCAGCCGTATGGAATCCCCAGAGAAATCCTGCCAACGGTAATAACCTTGCAGGTCTGAGTTCAATGGCGCAGTCTTGAACCACAGTTCGCTTCCGCTGACTCCTCCGGGCGTTTGCGNCCTCTGCCGCGCAGGGAGAGACCAGTGAGAGAGAACGGACTGTTACTACGGAGAAGAATTGTGATATAGGCTGCTCCGTAAAGTCCTATTGTCACGTGGCAGGCCAACAGGCTTTACCACCAAAATAATGCTGCAAATATACAAAAATAATCTTAATAAACGGATATAATCTTTAAGAAATTTGCTGGTTTGGTGTTTTTTTCTTATGATTTCGGTCAATTTTGCAGAAATCTTTTACATCTGTTGTATGTACTTGAGTTAGTTTGGCAAAAATACACAAATGGTCACGGCTTCAGTTTCTTATGTTAGAATGTAAATCATGGTTTGAAACTGTACACACTCGGGGTACAAATGAAAACACTATATGCTTGTGTCGGAAAGGTATATATGAGCTGATGGTAGAGTCGTCATCAACAACAATGGCCCTGATTTGATAAACTCAGCAGGAATACTTGCTATTCATTTTTTATGATGGGGTTATGTCCGCAAGCGAGTTTACACTCGACATAACAATCCCGAAGAACCGAAGATTCTATGTGTCGGCAACAATCCCGACCGTCAGAATATTTATGGTGCGGCACTCGGCTTGTACAACAGCCGCATCGTGAAACTCATCAACAAGAAGGGACTGCTCAAATCATCCGTTATCATTGACGAGCTGCCGACCATCTATTTCAAGGGTTTGGATAACCTGATTGCTACGGCACGAAGCAACAAGGTTGCCGTCTGCTTGGGCTTCCAGGACTTCTCGCAATTGGTCCGTGATTATGGAGACAAGGAGGCTAAGGTGGTTATCAATACGGTAGGTAACATCTTCAGCAGTCAGGTCGTTGGCGAGACCGCTAAGACTTTATCCGAGCGTTTTGGAAAAGTACTCCAAAAGCGCCAGTCTATTTCCATCAACCGTCAGGATGTTTCTACATCCATCAATACCCAAATGGACAGTCTCATTCCGCCGAGCAAGATTAGCGGACTCACCCAAGGAATGTTTGTCGGCTCTGTTTCCGATAACTTCAACGAGCGTATCGAGCAGAAGATATTCCATGCCGAGATAGTAGTTGATACAGAAAAGGTGAAACGGGAGGAAAGTCGTTATCAGAAACTCCCCATCATCAACGATTTCTTGGATGCGGATGGCATCGACTGCATGAAGCAGGCCATACAGGACAACTACAACCAAATCAAGGAAGATGTCAAGCAGATAGTCAAGGATGAACTGGGGCGTATCGCCAACGATGAGAACTTGAAGCACTTGATACAGAAGGCATAAATGCGCTTTTCACAGTTGAACAAAATAGGTTTTCCTATTGCTTTTTTCCGCGAGTGTCAAGGATAATAGTTAAAAATGATTATAATATAGCTAATAATTAGTTATCAATTTTGATAATCAAAATATTTATCGTAATTTTGCACACAGATAAAAATAACATGGCTGAATAATATATGAACATAACAAGTGAAGACGAGGCTTTGTTGGAACTGTTCGAAAATGGAAAGACATCTGACAAGAAGTATAAAAGACTTCCTATAGCCGCAATCAAGGGTTATGTTAAGGCTGTCAACAAAATGAGAGCTGCCACAAGAATTGAAGACATTATGCGTGATCATGGCTTGCGCTACGAAAGATTGCACGGAGACAGAAAAGATCAAGAATCTGTAAGATGCAATGATGTCTGGCGATTGATTTTCCAAAGCTCTCCTGCCGATGGCAGTATTATCATTACCGAAATAGAATTAATTGAAATATCACATCATTATGACTAAGTTTAGTTTCAATCAGGCAGTCCCATTTGAGGCAACTCATGTGGGCGAGGTGATTAAGGACGAATTGTCTGCTCGTAATATGAAGCAGAGCGAATTGTCCGAACTCACTGGCATACAGAAATCCATTCTGAATGATGTCATAAAAGGTAAACGTTCTCTGACACCTGAAATGGCATTGTTGTTGGAAAACGCTCTCGGCATTTCTGCGACATATCTCATGAACATTCAGACGCAATACGAATTGGATTGCGCCAAACAGAGCGAGAGGGTTGTGTTGCAGACTAAAATGCTTGAGATTTGGAATGTACTCAAAGACCAAGTATCAATTCCCTTTTTCAGAAAAGTCGGTATCGTTAGAGGAAATATCATCGAGGATGTAAAACGCATCTTCGAGGTCTTTTCCGTGGATAACTTGGATGATTTCTTTGGCTTGAAGGCAGAAGAGATGGAACTTTCTTATTACCGCAAGTCAGAAAAGGTGAAAACCAATCCCGTGGACATTCTGTCTTGGAAATATTATTGCTATCATCTCTCTAAAAATGATGATTCAACTTTATGCACATTTGACAAGGGGGCAGATACTGAGATGCTGGCAAGAGAGCTGAACAATGTGTTTAAAGAAAACAAGAATACGGTGAACAAAACCCAAGAGGTTCTTAACAAGTATGGCATTCGTTTTCTTGTAGTCAATAAGGTTGGGCAAGTTCCTGTTGATGGAATGTCCTTTTGGATAGGAGATACACCAACGATTGTCATCACTGAGAGAATAGCTTCCATTGACAATTTTGCTTTCACCACTTTACATGAGGTCGGTCATGTATTCAAGCACCTTACCCAAAATGGTAAGGCAATGATTAATCTCATGGAGGACAAGAAGAACATCGAGGAGTCTGAGGCTGACGAGTTCGCTTTAAATGCGACCCTACCAAATGCGGACTGGAAAAAGTTCATGGCAAGGACTCGTGATGTTGTACCTTATAAAATAGCACCATATATTCAGACAGAAGCAGACAAACACAATGTCAACCCACAACTTCTGTTCGGACGCTATAAGCATGATATAGGTATATACAAGATAAAGAATTTCTTTGAAACGAAAATTCTATAATGATTTACAAAGCACCATTGGTTACACATTTCATAGCCAATGGTGCTTTGCATTTTCATCTCCTCATTCTCTCCAATTCATCATCCCTCCGCATTTTCTCATTCAACTTCTCCTGCATCTTGTCCAGAAAATAGGTGCGACTACAAGATGAATGTCGCTATACAAAGCATATCTATATAGGTAGTCAGCGTGTCGTTTCCAAGATTGGTGACTTCGACTCTTACGGCTTAGATCCACGCCGCATCCAGTATGCAGGTGGTGAGACTGATGGACTTTCTGTTATTGCCCAAAACAGCTCTATTTCTCTCGATGAAATAACTCGCCAGAGATGCGGGCATCACGACCAACAACAATTTTATTGCTCTTGCTCGTGTATATCGTCAAAATTAATCATATTATTTCCCATTTTCTTGATTACAGAATATGTTCTAACATCTGATGTCTTCACCGTACGCTCACCGTCTGCATCATACCAATAGTTGGTCACAAAGCCGTTATCATCAGAAGCAAGGAGACGGTTCTCCTCATCCCATTTGAGTTTGCGTTCCGTGGTCTTCTCGTCAGCCATGCCATCCTTCTTTGTACGGCTTATATTGACATAAATGAGGTTTCCGTTGGCATCATACTCGTAGGCATGACTATTGTTCACATTCTCACTCTCCGAAGGAGTTTCCTCTGTGCGGTAGTTAACATGCTGGATGAACTTTGTGAATTACCTATGTCACAATATGACTTGGCAAGAAACATGTCTTATTTGGTTTCATATATGAATTCTATTGTTTCATAGTGTTTCCTATATTCTTTTTTTAATTTTACGACCCTATTATCCTTATCATAAGTAAAGACACATGTATATGAAATAATGACGTCAGACATGTTTGGCTTATATGTATAACTATATTGAGTAATAAGACAATCCTTGACTATAATTTCAATACTTAACACATAGTCAACACTGGCATCAAGATATGTGTAATACTTATTGATATTTTGTATAGAAATCTTTTTTTGTTCCCCTATTGGCTTTGTAAATGACAAGATTTCGCTTGGGTCATAACTTGATAAAATATCAGCAATAACACATGCATCCTTATATATGACCTCGGGATATTTTAGCTTTATTCCATAATCTGTTAGGCTATTAGATTGATTTAAAAATATCTTTTGACGCGTTTTGTCATCTGTGGACAATTTAATCAATCTACCCTTTTTATTATATACCCCGATTTTTTTCCCGTGTAGAAATAAACTTCTCTCTAACTTATAACCATTACTTAAAATGTTTACAACAGTCTGTGATTTCAATTCCAAACTGTTTAGAATTGAAATCACAGAAAGTATTAATATCGCNCCATAATCTGTTAGGCTATTAGATTGATTTAAAAATATCTTTTGACGCGTTTTGTCATCTGTGGACAATTTAATCAATCTACCCTTTTTATTATATACCCCGATTTTTTTCCCGTGTAGAAATAAACTTCTCTCTAACTTATAACCATTACTTAAAATGTTTACAACAGTCTGTGATTTCAATTCCAAACTGTTTAGAATTGAAATCACAGAAAGTATTAATATCGCACAAAATCTCATTACTAATTTTTATTTAGTTCCTTTCCAAAAGATAGTTCTTCCGTATACTGCTGTTGATTGTAATCTTGTTTTTCCAGCATTCATATTACGTTTGCCGTCATTAAAATGCGTTGGAGCAATGCGAATTTGAGGTGCTTTAAACGATTTTCCAACATTTTTCTTCCATTTTGCATAATGCCCATCGGAGATTTTCCATCCCATAGTGTTCATATGAATTTCGAATCTACCTGTGCTTCTACGCATGTCATTTGAAGAAAATTGGGCTTGTTCTGCGCCATCCCACATTGTTGCCCCATAGCTGTAATCTGTGCCACCCAACAATGCATTAATTTCTGCCGCTATTGCTGTTCGCATGAGAGGTAATTCATTTCTTTGACTTTCACCTTTTTTACGAAAGTCTTTAGCTGGCTCAGAGTTTACACCATAAGCTTTGGAGTTTCTTTGATGTACACTTGCAATTGCATACATCTCTTTCATCATTTCATCACTTGGTTCGTCTTTTTTATTTCGAACGAGATATGCACTACTCTCCCCATAAACGGCAGATGCTTGTCGGACAAACTTATCGTAAGATATGTTTAATAATTTTGCATTTTTTGCATCATTAACTAACCCACTTTTGGACTTACTAACATTCTGAGCTGCAAAAACCTTATTATCGTTCTTTCCATCCGAACCTAACCAGATTCCCTTTTTATTAAAATAATCTCCCATCCCATCTGGATCGATTAAAATAAGGGGATTGTTATGACAAAATCCATATGTTGTAATGTTTGGATATTCTTCTTCCAAAGGATCCGTACTCATCCACAGACTCAGCCTCGGTTCATAGTATCTCGCACCATAATAGTACATACCTGTCTCTTCATCAAATTCTTTTGCATTGAAGAGATAAGGCGTGTTCCATACATTGTTGCGTTCCTCTATGAATACCTCGCCGAAAGGCACATACTCTATGTGCTGCACCACCTCGCCGTCAAGGTTGGTGATGTAACTACTGCTACCCAAATGGTCTGGGTGGTAGTAGAACTGCATCTTCTCGTATGTATCGCCTTCTTGGAAGTTATTCTTTGCAGCTCTCGCTAAAGCTCGTGTCTGAGCAGCCTCCAAGCTGCCGTCATTGCAGCAGAAGCCCTTGCCATCGACATAATCGTTGTTGTCCTCGCCATTGTACGGCACTGCAAAGGTTGCATAATTATCCTTGATAACCTGCAACTGCCCGGTATATTTAGCTTTATAATCAACAGACAAGCCATCAGTCTCACTACCTGCATACTGGATGCGGCGTGGATCTGAGCCGTAAGAATCGAAGTCTCCAATCTTGCTGACTACACGCTGACTACCGATATAGATATGCTTGGTGTAACGTCCGCCTTGGTTGGCAACGAGGTAAGGAGAAACGTAGAGTGAGAACTTGGCGGTGTTCGTGCGACCTCCTGCAAACTCAGAGTTCACATAAACTTGGTCACTCTCACCTGATGTCTTCACCGTGCGTTCTCCGTCTGCGTCATACCAATAGTTGGTCACGAAGCCATTGTCGTCAGAAGCAAGGAGACGGTTCTCCTCATCCCATTTGAGTTTACGCTCTGCGATCTTCTCGTCAGCCACGCCATCCTTCTTGGTACGGCTTGTGTTGACATAAACAAGATTGCCGTTGGCATCATACTCGTAGGCGTGGTTGTTGTTCACATTCTCGCTCTCAGATGGAGCTTCCTCTGTGCGATAGTTTACATCCTTGACATTTGCAAGTTGGAACTTCTTGCCTGCATCTGTGCCATACGTATAAGTAAGGTCATAGCCAGCGTTCAATGAACCATCAAACTGCACGTTGTTCTGCGTGAGAATCTGACGCTTCGAAGTGATACGGTGCATATTGTCATAACCCATCGCAAGAGTGTAGCTTGCGGTCTTGTTGTCAGCACCAGTATAAGTGCCAGTTGCGCTGACAATACGATAGAGGGCATCGTATGTATAGGCATGAGCCATCTGTCCGCCAGCCTTTCCACTCTGTGGAACTGACGCACCGTTTACCACGCTGAGCACATTGCTCACCGCATCGTAAGTGTAAGCGTTATCCATAATGGTGTTGCCACCACTGTTCACGGTGAGGTTCTGCAATCTGCGACGCTGTGGGTCGTAAGTGTAGAAGGTCTCAGCACCGTTGCAATACTTCAAGTATGTGCGCTGCTCGAACTTGTCATAGCCGATCTTGCTCACATAATCGTAACCGTATGACTTGTAGCCATGAACTAAGTCCATTGCGTCACGTAGGTTGCTATCGCCTGGTTAGGCACAATCATCGTGCGGCGGGTCTTGGTGACTTCACCCATCTTGCCGTAGAAGTATTCAATGGCACCTGTTCCGTCCTCACGGAGCATCAATCTACCGATACGGTTCTGAGAGGCGTTGCGACCACCATAGTAATACTTCACGTTGTTCTCCGGATGGTCTGGGTAGTTGATACCCGTCAGACGCTGATAGTCGTAATCGTAGGTGATGAACTTGCCTTCCTTCGCAAGGTTGGCAGTCTGCTTGGTCAGCACATTGCCGAGCGCATCATAAGTGAAGCTGGTGATGCCGCTTGCAGGATGGTTCACCTCAGTACGGCGGTCACCCATGTCGTAAGTAGAGGTCGTCATGTTGCCCTCCGTGTCGGTGACACGAACAAGGCGCTGTATGCCGTCATACTCAAACGAGGTGGTAATCTCACCGTCAGGACCGCTCTTCTGGATGGTCTTCAAGGTCTTGCCACTGCCATTGGTATGGGTAGCCTGCACATTATGGAGTGCGTCTGTTACGGTTGTAACAAGTGCATGACTGCCGTTGTCAACAGTATATGCCGTAGTTGTCGTAGAGTTGTCCGGCAATGTCACTGAGGTAGCACGGTCGAGCACGTCATAAACAGTAACCGTTGGAGATACATTGTCAAATGACTTGTTGAACGTGGACTTCGATCCGGTTCCTTCCGTTGTAGGATAGAAAGCCTTTGCCACACGTCCGAAAGCATCATACACGGTTCTTCCGCTGACTATCATCACATTCTCGTCCTTGGCAGAGCTTCCCTTGGATGCACTTGTCACAACACCGTCCTTCTTCACCTGCACGGCTCTTCCGAAACCGTCAACGAATGTAACGGTCTCCAAGTCATCGTTAGGGTGCTGGATGTCGTAGTGCTTGGTCACTGCGTATGCAGGTGCGGTAATGCCACTCTCATTGAATGTAGCCAAAGGCTGATATTCAAGGGCGATGGCATAAGGCACGCCCGTAGCCAACTCATTTGGACCACGCACGCCAGTGATGCGACCGAGGTCGTCAACATCAGTCTCATAGTAGAAGTTGTTGAGGTCACGATGCTCCTTGGCMATACCATAGCGATAGTCAAAATTGCCTTGCTCGCTGCGGTAGCCCCACGCATCGTCAATGCGCTCAACATACATGTTCATCTCAGGCTCATAGCGYTACTTGTACCACATYCGCTGTCCCTTGCCGTTGGCAGGGAGAGTCTTCTGGATGATGTTGCCGTAAGAGTCGTACTTGTAATCCGTAACAGCCTCGCCATCATTCAACTGCTGTGTAATCTGAGTGATATGGTTGGCGTAGTTGGTGTTGTACTTCGCCGTCACATGGTGATAGAGTGAGCCGTCACCGCCAGTCACCGTAACATCTATTGGAAGTCCGAAGATATGCTTCGCTGCATTGTCCGTGTATTTAATGGCGGTTGCATAGTCAAACTTTCCGTTTCCGTCCTCGCCAAGGCTTCCCTTGTCGCTGTACTTGTAGGACTTCAACTCACCATGATAGCCATTGAGGTAGTACTCATTCCATGCCTCGGATGTAACCACACCGTTTGCCGKTCCCTCATACTGCAAGTTTGCCGTATAGCGGAGAGGAACGAATGCAGATGCACGATCACTCCAAAGGTTCACGTCACGCTTTGCGAACGTGTACTTGTCACCGTCGGCAGTCAGATAGTAGCTGTCGTAACGGTTCTTTGTCTCGGTGTACTTGTTGCCGTTGGCATCCTCTACGGATGTGGCGGTAACATTGCCCTGCGTGTAGTAGTTGGCTACATCGTAGTTCTCAACAGCCTGTCTGTAAACAGAATTGCCTTTCTCCGTGTCGAGGTTCTTGGTGATGACCTCACCGAAACCGAGGAACTCACGCTCATGACGGTCACGCTTGCCGTCCTTGTACTCAAAGGCGGTTGTCATGACAGGACCGTCGTCATGGATTCCGTCATCAATCGTCAAGGCAGACATTACCCACTTGCCACCAGGGAGTCCGTAGGTAGGAGTGGTATGCGCATAGTCGAGTGTGAAAGTTCCGCCCAAGGAATTGGTGACTGACTTCAACATGTTTGTCCTGCCAATGGCAGAGCGTGTAACCTTCAACTCGCTTTCCTTCTCAGACTCAACGATGTCAAGATAGCCGTCACCATCCACATCCTGCAAGGAGTATGTTGGACGGTTGATGCTGTGGGATGTGGAAGCGCCAGGGTTGGTTGAAATCTTAACCACCAATAGCGGAATTGTTACAGTGAAGGCAGCATTTGCAGATTCCGATGTGGAAGCCGCTTCACTCAAAGCATTAACGCCCTTCCAACTGATAGGCTTATCAAAGCCATTACCTGTGTTGAGTGCAACAATGATACCGTTATCGCTCTTCCATACTTTATCAGGAAGACCGTCAGAATTAATGTCGATAAGGTTGTATTCCTCTTCACTCTCAGATGTTACAATATCTATACCTGCGGAGAAACTACCAGAAGCAATATTTATGCAACCTCCTGCTCCAAAATTATAAGAAAGGCTCTTTCCCCCTTGAATACGGTCAAGTCCCCAATCAATAGGTTCAGTAAAGGCATAGCCAAGATTTAATCTGACCTTCTTGTCGGAAAGAATTTTATCAGGAAGACCATCACCATTGATGTCTATGAAAGCCTCGACAGATTCATCTGTATTCTTTGGCACACTACCTGATATAGATAATTGTGCCAACCATGAGTTTTTAAGATTTTTCAGCGAAGCCTTGCTACTTGGAATCAAATTGGCAATGTCAGATACAGATGGTATAGGATTACCACCATATCCCCATGCCTGTGAAGCGTTGTCGGAGTTGTTAGAGCCAATACCCTTGTAGATTTCGCCACTCAGTCCACCCAATGAATTGGTATATTGGATAGTACCGCCAGCAATGATGTCAGGGAAACCGTCACCATTCATGTCCATCATGGAGACTTCCGTCTTAGCACTACCATTTGCATCGTTGTGAGTGATGCCAAGCGCACCGCCTTGCACTACAGTGCTCTTGCTTGAAACCACTTGAGTTACTGCCGCAGCACCTGTACCTTGCAAATGTTCTCCAGCAAGTCCTGCTACCTCGGTATTGTTTTCCAACGGATTTGAGAGAAGAACATCCTGCTCGGTCAGTCGGGCTGTACTTGCCTCCGTTGCCGTGAGATAAATGTCCTGTCGTTGACCGACCCACTTGTCCATAGAAGTCTGGTCTGTACCCAATGGAGTGAATGCCATCGTGAGCGGATCAACCTTATCATCCTCGTTRTCRGGCAATTTCAGCAAWGACTCGTCAATAGGCTTGGCATATCTGCCCTCTGCCGCATTATAGACAAAGCCACCCCAACCWCGGTAGAGCATACCGAAGCCATTGTTATCYCTTTCCGCATAGAATCCAGCAGGAATATTTTCTGTTACAAGTCCCGCTGCATCTTTCAGAATGGAGACAGACGCAGAGGTCAAAGCTCCGTCAGAAATGGTTGAAGAARAYCTGTATTCAAACCAAATCTCCTTTCCGTCTAAGTTTGAYAGGRGTAAGGTATCGCTCTGCAAGATACCGTTCTGTATCTTGAATGTCTTTTTGCCGACAAGGACATCAACAGTCTTTGCAGTCAATGTCACCTCACCATTGAGGGCGTTGTCCGAAAGTGTGAGTACTGGAGATACAACCAAAGCGGTGTCTGTTGCTGTGGTTAGATATGGCTTGCCCTCCGTCAAGGCATTGGCGAATGTCTTGTAATGTGCAGGAACAGCCATAGTCTGCTCAACATTGGCGGAATCCTTGTAAGTTACGGACGCTTGCCAACCTATATTCTTCCAGTCAACATTTGAGGTGGATGAAATCTCAAAGCTGAAATTGGTCAGCTTTTCTGTATTCTCCAGACTGATGTTGAGAGAATCACCATTGAAAGCCTCACCAGCCTTCAATGTACGAGCAAAGACAGTCTTCTTGGTATAGTTCGGATTGTCYTTMCCMTCACTGTCCTTCTTGTCGTTGCTGCCGATGATGCTGAGAACAACATCGTCGGTTGTTACAGGCTTGTGGAAGGCACTGTGYACTTCCACGCTTGCGCCATTCTCTACATTGGCAGAGGTGTTCACGTCATAAATGGCACCATCCTCTGGCTTGTACTCCGTTGAAGAAAGACCATTAGGCAAAGTCATTGCCTCGCCAACGTATGTAATGGTTGGCGACCAGTTGACCTTATCAAAGGAACCATTACTTGTCTCCTCGGAGCCAGACTGAACACGGAAATAGATTCTGTTACCACGCTTGACGGCAACAGATGATACGGCTGCACTATATGGACTGTTGTCACCCTTGGCTATTGTCTTGTTCCAAAGCTCATTGCCTCCCTTTTGGATGGCCACTCTTACGCCGTCAGCCTTCTGATACTCATCTGCATCATAGTCACCAATCGGTGCAACGAGGCTTACTTGACCACTAACACTTACTGTTCCGTCTTTAGGAGCCTGCCATACACGCACGATGTCCTCCATTGGCGAGTTCTTGATGGCTTCCGCCTGCTCGTCCTCACTAACTTCCATGACGGATGTGTCAACCTTGCCACCATAGATGATAGGGCTTGGGGTATCGGCACTGCTCAGAGTGAATGTAGGCACGGCATTGCCTGCCTGGTCAAACTCCAAGTGGTTGAAATATACCTTTCCGTTTGAAACGAGGTCAACAAGACCGTCACCGTTGATGTCGCTGAAATATTGTGTTGTCTTTGTTTTGGTCGTGGACTTATTCGTTCCAACAACAGCAGTTAAAGTATTCCAACCGACAACGGCATTCGCACCGAAAGAGTTTGTTGAACTTTTGGATGTCGAGAAACTGCTAATACCTTTTACTTTGATAGGTTCACTATATACAACCTCTCCGTTGTCTGTCTTAATCTGTGGTCGGTAATATACAGAACCACCAGACTTGTACACCTTGTCTGGAAGTCCGTCACCGTTCAAGTCAACGAGCGCTGAAAGTCCCTTGCTTGTATCGCTTGAATAACTATATGAACCACCTGCAGTATTGCTTTTCCAACCACTTTCATCATTTACACCCACACCTGCATAGAAAGAACCACTGACAGAGGAGCTTGTCGTGCCGCCGAGTGCCGTAGGCTTGTCGCTGAAACGCTTGCTGACAGCCTTTAACGGATTGATGAASCCTGCYTCAAGTCCATCATCATGGGTGTTCCATTTCTCGGAATCGTCCTTGAACGGAACATATCCCTTTTCAGCCTGCACATCATCATAATAGTCGAAGTTCTGGAAAGCCACTTCCTTTCCMGTGTTGTCATACTGT
>NZ_LT556038.1 GCF_900079775.1 Leyella lascolaii
CCTCCGGTTTGCCGGTTGTTCCGCCAGGGGCACCGCCGGGTATCCGTGTCTGGCCGGGATAAGCGCTGAAAGCATCTAAGCGCGAAGCCCTCCGCAAGATTAGAACTCCTTTGAGGGTCGTCAGAGACGATGACGTCGATAGGGCGCAGGTGTAAAGACGGCGACGTCAAAGCCGAGCGCTACTAATTGCCCGAAACTTTCCGTGTGTGGGGCTTATTCCTTGAGTTGTTCGGGTTTTGCTTGTATGAGGATGTCATACCATACGTTGTCCGGTGGAGTCCGGACATTCGGAAAAGACATTTATGGTGGTGATAGCGACGGTGTTCCACCTCTTCCCATCCCGAACAGAGAAGTTAAGCCCGTCATCGCCGATGGTACTGCAATGCAATGCGGGAGAGTAGGCAGCCGCCTTTTTTCACATGAGGGACGTTTCCGGCAGTGAGCCGTGGAACGTCCCTCTTTTTTGTCATGTCGGAAACGGGTGTTTTGCGGTGACGCGAGGTCCGACTTTTGTGTCGGCAGTGTCTTAGCCGGTTTACGCCCTTAATTCCGAATCGCATTATACTTCCATTATTATTTCATGCTGCTGTAGCCAGATTGTATTCAGCTTTATCGAAGATGTGGCGAGCTACATCTTGAAAAAGATGAATACAGGATAACGGTAGCAGTGTGGAAGTAGGATGAGGAGATGACAACAAACATTAAATGTATAATGGCTGTTCTAATGTTCTCAAAAACCCAGTGCCGAGCAACAGTGGGTGACGTCGCGCAGGGAGATGCCGAGACGTTTCATGTCGCAGTGACGCTTGATAGTCTTCAACGGATATTTCATTCCGTAATAGGCAGTCACCATCTGTATGCACGTCGGTCCACAGTCGTTTGCCTCAATCTGCCGAAATGCAGGCACGCGGCGTTTATGCCTCAGTTTTCCCTTTTTCGTTTTGTGAATATCCATTTATGTCTTTTTAGTCTTAAAAAATACGATGGCAGATACCTTTAGCCTGCCACCGTAAATATTTTATTCATTTACATCTTTTTCTTAGGAAAGACGTTGAATCTGTATATGGCGTGCAGGAGCACATACCGCGGAGGAGTGTTGTAGAAACGCTCCACACGTCCCTGCGTGTTGATGCTGCGCTCCACCTTCTTCAGCTGGTGTAGAATGTCGAACGCGTCGGCACGGAGTGTGAGTTTTCCTTTGAAGAAAGAGCGGGTCAGCCGTGCGTTCCACACGAAGTTGTCGTCATTCATGGCAGACTCCTCATAGCCGCGGCGGCTGTACATCGTAAGGTCGGTGTCGAGCTTGAATCCGAACGGGAGGTGGAGATAGCCGTACAGTCCGTAATTGTAGTCGTAAGCGTTGATGGCGGTGAAATCGCGACGGTCACCGTCAGTGCCGACCCATGACACGGAGCCCTTGAAGCCTACAGTGTGCTTTCCAAGCGACCAGTCGAGACTGAGGGTCTCCGAGAGGATAGAACTTTTAACAGTGCTCTTAACCGGGGCGGCGGCAAGATCATCGCCTATCATGTCGACACTGTGGATGTATCTCCACGAGGTGGAAGAGTTGAAGTACAGGCGTTTCTTCTTGTCCAACGGACCGTTCATGGTTAATCTTGTGTCAAGATTCCAGTTGCCGTTCACATTATAGTAGGAGTAAGTGCGGCGTCCCGTACTACGGTCATACACATAACCCATCGCCACATCGTTCTCGCTTATGTTGAAAGTCACAACAGGAGAAATCTTTATGGTGTGCTTTCTGTCGTTATAGTCAAGGCTGATGGTGTGTGAGCGTCTGTTCTTCAGATTCCTGTTGCCATAGTTTATGGTCGTCATAGGGTCGGAGTCGTCAACGAAGTCGAGAGAATACAGCATGTTGGGGGTGCTGCTCTTCATATTGTATTTAAGGGCACCGCCCCTCAGATAGTCCTTTGTCGTGAGATGCAGCTCGACCGACGGTTCCATCATCACCGTGCTGCGGCTGAAAGCCGTGTCTATACGTGCGCGGTGATAATCAAGTTTCTCGTTCAGTATATTCAGCTTCAATTCCGGTAGCAAGCGCATGGTCAGTTTGTCATTACGCCACAGGTCGATAAAGGCATTCACTGCTACGGAGTGGCTGTTGTCGCTTTCCACCGAGCTGTAGCTGTTCTTTCCGTCAAGCGTCGGCAGGTATTCCGTGACTGACGGCAGCGCGCCTATGGGATTCTCCGTGTCCGGTCCCCAACCGTCGAGAGTCTCGAGATGGTATAGTTTGTTGGAAGACCTGCTGCGTCCGGCACTCATGTTGTATTTGAAGTATAATGTCAGACGGTCGGAGAATACCATGCCGTAATAGCTGTTGAGATTTATCCTGAAACCTCGCGAGGGTGTGACATCGTTGTAGCGGTTAATAAAATCAGTAGAGCCGGTTCCTGATAAATAGTCTATGCGCTGATGGGTGAAGTCACGCATGTCGGACCCGAACAACGAACCATTGATGTTAACATACAGGAAGTCACTGTTATGAGGCATACGCAGCATCATGCCCGTACCTATATTGGCAGACCACTGCTTGTTGTCATAGTAACGGTTTTTTATCTGACGGTTTATGAGACGGGCACGAAGATCGTCGTCAAGCACAGGAGCCGACAATATCTTTGAGAAATCCTCAAATCCGTCCCATGTCTCGTCAGATGTTGCGGAAGTCTGTGATATGTCATGACGCATGCGGCTGTAGCGCGCTCCAAGGTTGAGGTCATACTCCACACGCGATGTATCGCCCTTCGGCTTCAGTTCCAGACTGTGGCTCGTGTTGAAGAACATGTTGCAGAAGCGGGCTTTCTGTACCTGACGGTCGTAGGTGTCACCGTCGGAGAGGAAGTTGGTCCGGAATGTGTTCTGAACCTCATTATTGTCATAATGTGTGAAGTTTGCGCTTCCGTTATATTCGTAACGTCCTTCACGGTCGTCCACGTTGACATTCATGCCGGCATTCTTTGTTGTGAGCCGTCCGTAAGGCATCTTGTCCGGTGTCCAGTCATTGGTGTTGGGAGTGGTGAAGTCGTTGATGTTGTTGATGTTGCCGTAAAGGGAGATGCGTGAGTGGTCGGTGGAACGCATGGCAAACAGGCGTGCCATGTAAAGGTCGTGGTTGGCGCCTCCCGCGTCTATGTTACCCATCCATCCGATGTTGTACTGCTTTTTCAGGTTGACGTCCATGACAAGCTGCTTGTCGTTCATGTCGCGGTCGAGAAACTCGCTCAGCCTTCCTGCCTTGTCGTACACCTTCACCGTGTTGACGGCATAGGTGGGCAGATTCTCCAGCATGATGGTGTTGTCTCCTTTGAAGAAGTCCTTGCCGTTGAGCAGCAGACTCTCCACGAACCGTCCGTTGACATATATGCGTCCGTCAGACTTCAGTTCCACTCCGGGCAGCTGTTTCACCAGCGCGTCGAGCATCGAGCCTTCTGCCAGTTGGAATGCGTCCGCGTTGTAGACAACAGTGTCGCCCTTGTTGTAGAACTTCACCTTGGTGGCAGTAACCACTACCTCGTCTATGGCATGCACCTTCGGACGTTTCATATATATGGTTGAAAGCACTCTGTTTGTCTCTCGCCGTCTGATGTCGCTTACCTCTATCGGAGTGTATGTTGTCTCGTACCCTTCCTTCTCAGTCTTTATGATGTAATTTCCTTCCTTGACGTTGAACCTGTAAAGTTTTCTCAACGTTATATATCCGTTGTCGTTCAGGCAGCTGTCAAGTGCCACACTGTCCGGAGACAGAAGTGTTACCTTAACATCCTCTATTGTCGTGCGCAGAATGTAATCCTGTATCGTGGCATAAATCTTGATACTTCGTTCTTTCTGTCCGAAAACATTGCAGGCGCACGAGAGCATAAATATAAACAAAATACACTTTCTCATAATGTTAGGTTTTTATAGGTTTCCTTTTAATAACATACAGAAGTACTTCTCCTCATGTTATTATGATATCATCAGAGTTTGACACCTTTTTATGATATAAAGACGCTCGAAACACTAAATTCTAAACAAGATAGCAAAGAAATTAACGTTTGTTTTCTTTGCGTTGTATAAAAGGTAAAAATATGTTATAATATTGACTCCGGAATCAATATACACGAATCGTGTTTGAGATTTGACGTAAAACCGTCTTTGCTTTTATTTAATGTATAGGAGTAAACTGTAAGGTGAAAAGACAGCTTGGGCTGTCTTATGGCATTCGGTTTAACCCAAGCTGTGGTAAGAATCAGAGTTCAAGAGCGAGCGCAGCCATGATGGCGTCGTCCATATCATAGTATCTGTATTCTCCGAGGCGTCCGCCAAAGATTATATTGGGGAAAAGGCTTGCGGCGGCTTCGCGGTATCTGTTGTAAAGACGATGGTTGCGTGCATTGTTCACCGGATAATATGCCTCCTGCCCCGGACTCCATTGGGTTGGATATTCGCGTGTGATTATTGTGTAAGGAAGCTTAGGTTGCGTAGGACAGAAATGCTTATGCTCTATTGTCCGCGTGTAGGGCACATCAGGCGATGTCTCGTTTATTACGGCAATGCCCTGATAGTCGGACACATCCACACGTTCGGTATGGAACTCCAGACCGCGATAGTCCAGCGCGCCGAAACGATAGTCCATCAGTTCGTCTATCATACCGGTGTAAACAATCTTTGGCGCACGCCCGAGCCAGAAGTCGCGTTGCTTGCAGAAGTCTGTTCCTGTCAGTGTCTCCACACCGTCGAGCATTCGTCTTACCATGGCATGATATCCGTTGGCGGGGATGCCTTGGTGTCTGTCACCGAAATAACGGCTGTCGAACGTTGTGCGTACGGGAAGGCGTTCTATTATCTCCGCAGGTAGTTAAGTCGCAGCACGTCCCCACTGCTTTTCGGTATAGCCTTTAATAAGCAGGTCGTATACCGTTCTGCCTATAAGGCTGACAGCTTTCTGTTCAAGATTTTCAGGATTGGGATAATATTCTTTCTCACGTTCTGCTGCCAATATGCATGGTATGTCGTCAGGACGCATTGTACCGAATATCTCATGGAAGGTCATAAGGCTGACAGGCATGTGATAATATCTGTCGGCATTGCGCGCAATGACTGTATGCACGTAACTGTTGAAGTCGGAGAACCGTCGCACGAAAGACCACACCTGCTCATTGTCTGTGTGGAAAATGTGTGCACCGTACAGATGGACATTAATGCCTTCTGTCATCTTGTCGCGCACATTGCCGCCTACGTCACTGCGGCGTTCGAGTACCAGACATCTCAGACCTTTCTCTCTGGCTCGCCATGCTGTGACAGCTCCGTAAAGTCCGCTGCCTACAATTATTATGTCGTAATCGTATGAGTCCATATATGCATTATGTTTTAAATCATAAACAGATGCTCTAATTTGACAGCAAAGATAAGGATAACATCCGTGAATCTTATAACATTGATTGATTTTGAACAGCTAACCTACCTCTAAATTGCAATAACAAAGCAGACGTTTGGCTGATAAAGATGAAATATAATAGACGCAATCCTTTTATCACGTTAATTGTCATTCAAATAAGTCTTTTAAATAACCTATTTTTATACTTGCAAAAGTATAAAGAAGATGTAGAACTGTAAGGTTTTCCGCTGATAATTTTGTAATTAAACGATTTGATTGTATCTTTGCAGCAACAGTTCTCGCCACGCCTCTCAACGATGCGTACCACGGCGAGACTTCGTTTTTTATAGATGTATATGAAATATGCCAAACAACCAATAGCACTATCGCAGCAACTCAAACTTTTAGAGCAAAGAGGTCTGATAATTCAGAATGAAGAAACAGCCTTAAGCCAACTTCAATCTATCAGCTACTTCAGACTTGCGAGTTATTGGCATTCTATGGAAGTTCCGAACTCTGACAAGCATCGGTTCCTCCCTGACAGCAACTTTGATGATGTTATTGAATTGTATCAGTTTGACAAAAAGCTAAGGACATTAGTTTTCGCATCCATTCAAGACATTGAGATTGCCTTACGCACACGAATCATTCAATGGTTCTCTTTAAAATACGGAGCGTTTTGGCTTATGGATGTAAGGCTTTTCAAAGACGAGGGCATATTTGCAAACTGTCTTGAGAATATACAAAAGGAAGTAAACCGTTCAAATGAAGATTTCCTGAAAGAACATTTCAAGAAATATAATGATCCGTCGTTGCCTCCTGTATGGAAAACTATGGAAGTTATCTCTTTCGGCACTTTATCCAAGTTATATTGTAATTTCAACGATACCGGCGTAAAGAAGCAGGTAGCAAAAAGCTTTGGTTTACCACAGTATCTATATTTGGAAAGTTGGATGAAATGCGCATCTGTTTTACGAAACTATTGTGCTCACCACGCACGACTTTGGAACCGCCGTTTTCCTATTATGCCTCAGCTCCCAAAAAGCTTGCCTCTTCAATGGATTGGTACAAAATGCATACGACCAATCAAACTATATGGTCAAGTTTGCTGTTTGGCATATTTGGAACAAAGTATTAATCCCAATAGCCAATTCAAAAGCAGAATAAAAGCTTTATTGTCAAACACTCCACAGACAATATTAAAAGCGATGGGCTTTCCTGCAAACTGGCGTGAAGAACCTTTGTGGAACGACTAAGCACAAACATTCAAAAATGTTCTTTTTGCAGGTTTGTGAATATTTAATGAGCCTTATTTTTGAAGAATGCCAACCAAGTGACAATATATCAACAATCTACCCGCAGATTTTTATGTCATAAAAGGCGGTAAAACGAGAAAGTGGGGATTCTTGTTGTCCCCACTTCCGATGATTTTCAATCTTCTGTTCAATACTTTACGCCGGTTTGCGGCTTAATACTCGTCCTCGTTGAAGAGGAAATCTTCTTTTGTCGGATAATCAGGCCATATATCCTCAATGCTCTCATACACGTCACCTTCATCCTCTATCTCCTGCAAGTTTTCAAGCACTTCGAGCGGTGCGCCGGAGCGCATGGCATAGTCTATGAGCTCATCTTTGGTTGCGGGCCAAGGTGCATCTTCAAGTTTAGAAGCCAATTCAAGTGTCCAATACATAATCTTTCTTTTTATATTAGGTTTTTTTATGTACGCGCAAAAATAATAAAATTTATGCTATATGCAAGAAATAGTAAGAGTTTTTTCTGCTGTATTACTAATAAAATTTAAATTTCTTGCTAAAACAAACAGATAGTCTGATAGTCTGTTCATGAAAGCAAGTGATGTGTAATCATTTGTATTTCGCTCCGTCATCGACAGCATCCTGCGTTCCGCACGCCTGCACAATGCACGGCAGACATGGCATGTGGCAGCCGCAGGAGTCCCCCCTGGAATGACGAATGAATGTAATGGAGGCAGCGAACTTTGCAGTCGGTCTATCTCATTCTCAAGACCTGCTACATCAGAAGCGGAAACAGTTGATTGTGAGAAACCGGCAAACTCGTTCCCTATCCGAAACAGCAGACATTGTATCTCGGAGATGAAGTCTTTGTCACGACCGTCCTCCATCACGGATGTAAGCAGACCGAGATATGAGTTGAGCTCATCCATAGTGCCATATAACTCAATACGCCAGTCAGTCTTGTATGTACGCTTGCCGTCTGGCAGCGATGTGGTGCCGTCGTCTCCGGTACGTGTGTATATCTTCATTGTCTTATATTAAAAGTTCACAATATAATTCTGTTTTATCCTTTTGTCGAAGAACAATATACCGCAGTAATACAGGTCGAATGTAACCCCTGTACGGCTGTCATTCATCATACTTTTCCATATCTCCCGCGCGGCATGGCTGCCTTTTATGCCCTCGAGAATCAATATGGAGTCATCAGGGATGTTGTCTATAAAACAAGGAGAGAACTCTCTGTGCACGTCTTTCAGATTAATGCGGAAAAGCAATGGCGACGGAATGCTGTCATATGGCTTGTTTCTTTCAACCGCATAAGTGTCACGATAGTCAATCACCCTTGTCTTGCGGCATCCTGCATTTACGTATGCCACAAGTGCAGCGTCACTTCTACCGATATTGATGAATGTCATCGGCTGCTGATAATTGGCGATTCTAAAATACAGTCTGCATAACTTCTCGTCTGTAGAACCGATATTGGGAAACTCCTCTCTAAGGTCTGCATATGCGTAATATGGATAGTGCTCGTTTACCACATACCGTATGAAACGATAGGCGGACGGAGACTGTACTCCAAAGCCCCGACAATGGGTGATGCGGCTCAACCACGTCACCATCTCACGAAAACCATAACCATTCCAGACCACGTGCACTGATATATTTTGTTATTACGTTTAAATGTGTAAGCTTACTCCTATTTAGCGGTACGGAGACAATAGCGGAATGCTGTCTATAGACCACCGAGTGCATCTTATCTTATGCAAAGATAATGCAAATGAGCGGAAAGAGAGCTTGCTCTTTGTTTCCCGAGTGCAGCTTATCTTATGCAAAGATACAATTAAATCGTATAAAATAATTAACAGCTTTCACAGTTTATTTAAACCACAATCAGTCATCAGAAGGTTTTAGCGTGTCATGATGCCTTATGTCAGGTGCTTAAACGCTCTTCAATGATTAAAAAAACATGTCTCATTGTTGTAATCCTTGACATAGCCAACATGTGGTATAATATGAGTAATTTAAAGCTCCAGTCATACAAATCACGCATAAAGTATGATGATTCGGAGTAAAACCTAAAATTGAATGCCGTATGTTTTGCGTTAAGACATATAATGCTTATATTTGCGATAACTGAAAATCTGAATCGTTATGAAGAAAATATTATTTCATATCCCTGCGGCTTTGTGCCTTGCAATAGTGTTCGCGCTTGCGTCGTGCGAGCAGCCCGTGACTGGTGATGTAGATGACACGAAGGGTGAAGAACAGCTGTCGGAAGGCGACATTAACGTGAAATTCAATGTTTGCAACTTGGAGATGATGCCCTTTGACGACGCCGTTTATGCAGCCCGCAGGGTTACTGACATCCGTAAGGCTTGCACTCGTATTGAGGTTGCCGTGTTCAAGGGAGACCGCCGTGTGGCAATTGTGAGGCAGGATAAGGGTGATAAAGTTTTCGGACAAGTATCCCTGTCACTCGACGAAGGAGAATATACTGTAGTCGTGATAGCCCATAACGGTGAGGGAGCTGCAACGCTTACATCACCGAATGAGATAAAGTTCAAGGACAACAAGGTCACTGACACGTTTTACTATTGCGGTGACATAACTGTTGACAGTGATTCATCCTACGATCTTACTCTCAAGCGTGCCGTTGCCATGGTGAGGTTTGTTGCGGAGGACAAGGTGCCGGCAGGAGTCAGAAGTATGAGGTTCTATTATACGGGCGGAAGCAGCACCTTCGACGCCGTGAACGGTTGTGGAAGTGTGAACTCCCGTCAGACGGAAATACGCGATGTGTCCGACGCAGCCCATACGGCTTCATCACATTACGACATATACACTTTCCCGCATAGCGACAACCGCCCGCTCAACATCACGGTGACTGCGCTCAATTCCTCAGGTGGGATTGTCGATGAGCGTAAGTTTGAGGACGTGAAAGTAGAGCGTAACCAGATTACACGTTATTCAGGCATATTCTTCGGAGAGTCACCGGGTGCTGGACGGTGCATATCCATTACCGTTGACAATGAATGGACGCAGGTTGACTATTCTTATTGAGTCTTCATGCCTGTCTGTCTCACCATTGGCGGTCGTCCGGACCGCCAATCCGCGTTTTCGTCTGATTGTCCGCTCCCCATCCATCTTCCGCACTATTGTCGTCATAATGATTCCGGATTTTTAACGATATAGCCGACGGAATGGCGTACAAAACCTAAGGGCAATATGTCATAAAGCCTTGTGCAATACTGATAAAGCATGACTGTTCGGAATAAAGGTGTCTTGTTCTTTATGCATTCGAAGGTAAATATTGCTGCGGTAATTTCAAATTGAAAAGAACATTAAAGCCGGTTTAGAGCATGATATAATATAAGCTGTAATATACACCTTATTTAATATGGGCAGATTCTCATGCTTCATCCGTATTACATGCTGATGTCTGACGGTTTTTTTATTCATCTTTTGTATAATACCAACACGTATAATCTGGAAAAGCGACAGGCTGACTTACGGCAGTAGCGAGGTGGAGGAACGAAGCTCCTATAACCGGATAACAAAGAAGTTTTGGCTGTCTGACGGCAGATTAAGGTTAAATCATAATGCTTCAGATTTAATTCATGTATATCATGACGGCAGATATGCATAATAAATGGAGTGCGTCCCAAGCTTTCCATTCACTTTTGGGACGCACTCCTTTTCAGACATCCGATGTTACGGATATTGTCAAATTATCTTACAAGAATCTTCTTTGTGGCAGAGCCGATCTTAACTACGTAAACGCCTTCGCGCACGCTGACAGAATATCTTCCTGATACTTCACCCTTGAATATCTGCTTGCCGCCAGGTGTGTAAATCTCTGCCGTCGTGGGCGAGTCTGTAGTGAATACAAGCTCATGGTAGCCACTCTCGACAGTTACTGTAGCGTCAGCGACTCCGTCTATTGAGGTTGAGATGGTGAACTGTACAAGTACGTCGGTAGCCTTGGTGACAGTGAACTTGTTGTCTACGATAAGCTTGCCGTTGGCTTTTGCCGCAGCTGCCTTGTATCCTTCAGCCGGTATTGCCTCCAGCCTTATCACACTGTTCTTCATCACCTTGTCGCCGCTCTTCACCTCGCTGTTGTCCTCATTGTAGAGCTTCACTTCACCGTTGCTTGTCGGTATTATTGTGACGTAGGCAAGGTCGCAGCCTGTGCCGTCGCCTTCAACGTCCAGCTTCCATCCCTTTGCTCTTGCAATGTCGCTTTCGGCATGGGATGCGTCGTTATCGTTGGCACTTCCTGACTCGTTAACCCACAGTGTGTTGGTTGTGCCATATCCTGAGCTTTGCACCTCTTTCCATTCGTTGAGCGAATAATAGAAGTGGTTCAGCGTACATGCGTCCCAACCGTTGTTTCCTACATATACCAGTGAGAGCTCCGTCTGGTTGCTTAGGTCAAGTCCGGTGAGGTTGTTGCTTTGTACAAGCAGTGTCCTCAGTTTCGTGTTGTTACTCAGTTCCAGCTCTGTCAGCTTGTTGCCATAGGCAGACAGCTCTTCCAGTTCGCTGTTGTTGCTAAGGTCAAGTGACGTGAGACTGTTGCCGCTCACGTTGAGCGTCTTCAGTCTTGGCATACCTGTCACATCCACTGTGTTAAAGTAGTTGCCTTGCAGTATGAGCTTCTCCACCTTGTCGCATGCCCCGAGGTTCATCTCTGAGAGAGCATTGTTCTTCAGGTCTATGTTCACCAGATCTTTCTGGTTCGACAGATTGAGGTCCTCAATGTAGTTCCCGTATGCTATGAGGTCGGTCAGCTTCGGATTGTTGGTCACGTCCAGACTCTCGAGTTCCGAGTATGCGCAGTCAAGGAACTCAAGGTCGGGCTGGTTGCTCACGTCAAGAGTACTGATTGCATTCATGTATGTCTTTAATGTGCGCAGTTTTCCGTTGTCGCTGATGTCTATGGCTGTTATCATGTTGTCAACACCGAATCCCGAATAGCTTGAGAAGTCGGCGTAGGTCACGTTACCCTTTACAATGACCTTTGTGCCTGTCGTGCCGTTGTCGTTTACCACTGCTTTTACAGTTTTGCCTATGACGTAAGGTTGGGGTTCTCCGTCTCCCCAGTCAACGGTTATCTCCGTTCCGTCCTCGTCGGCGGCAAGGAAATACTGCTGCACCGCACCGCTCGGCACCGTCAGTGTGATGGTCGGCTCGGTAGCTTTTACGAATACTGGTTTCACCGTTGCGGCGGCTGACACTACGAATATGGTGTCTTCCACCAGTTGTCCGTTTACCTCCATGCCTGCGAGCTTGAAGCCTTCCGCGGGCACCTGTTTCACCGAGATGGGGTAGCCGGGTTTCACCTTCTCGCCAACGGCTGTCCAAGTCTTCAGGTCCTCGCCCATCTGAGTAAGCTCTACCGAGCCTTCTGCGGCTTGTTCCACGGTGAGTGCCACCGGCTCCATCGGTGCGCTGCCGTCACCCTGTACGTCTGTTCTGTATTGGTATTCCTCGCCTGTTATAAGCTCTGTGTCTGAAGTCTCCACTCCCGGAATGCCGTCAATGTATACGTTTGTCCAGCGCGATTCGCTCATGTGCGGAGGCATGGCGGCAAACGTGAAGTTCAAGGTCTGCGGTGTCATCCGATTGTTGTAGCGCAGGTCAAGTCTTTTCAGACCGTTGTAACCTATCTGGTCGTGCATGTCAAGAAACTCGATGGCTGTGTTTTTCGCGCTGACGTTAGCCAGATACAGCTTGCCTGTGAGGTCGAGACGTGCTATCTCCGTGCTGTCTATGGTTATGTTGCGCAGCAGCCCGAGCTTGCTTACGTCAAGCTTCTTTATTGCAGTGTTGCTTACATTCAGCTCTTGTATGTTCGTGTTGTTGTCTATGGCGAGTTTCGTCATCGGTGTATGGTCCACGCTGAGAGAGCGGAGCTTCTTGTTGTTCACAAGATTCAGCTCGGATATTTTTGTGTTCGATATTCTCAGCGCGTCCAGTTCCGGACATCCTGTTACGTCAATCTCGGATATCTCTATGTTGCCGCTGATTTCAAGACTGTTGAGTTTTGGATAGAAATCACCGATGGTAAGGTCCATCAGCGAACCGTTCTGTATGCTCAGATAGTTCAGCTCGGGCATGCTCTTTTCGTAGAAGTGCACTATGTCGCAGTCGTCCATGTGGACAGACACCAGAGAGTTGTTGTCCGCGAAGACAACCGTAGACAGTTCCGGATTGCGGTTTATCGTGAAGCTCTCCAGTTTTTCCATAGCCATCAGGTTGAGCATGACAATGTTGTTGTCGCTCAGGTCAAGCGATTTCAGATTGTCAAGACCTGTGAGGTCGGTGCCCTCATAGGTAAGCAGGTTCTTCTGGGCGTTGAGTCTTGTCAGAGTCTGCTCCACATAGAACGCTATCGAGGTTATCTGCTGCTCAGGCACGTCGAGCGTGTTTATAGCCCCGTATATGCGTACCGTGTCACCGAGAAGCTTGCCCTCGACGTCCGAGTTTGTTCCCCACCACGTCTTGGTGCCTTTCTTTACCTTTTTGCCGTCGCCGAAATCCACTATTATGGAGTCACCCTCCGTCGGTTCGACACTGAATGTGAACGTTGAGCCATAATCAAGGCTCGTGCCTATTTTCACCATCTTCTCTTGTGCGGAGAGGCAAAGAGATATGATGGCAAAGCCAAACATAAGTAACAATCTTTCCATACAAAAAATCTTAATTTTATGGTTTGTAAAAGAAAAATGTGTGAAAAATTTATAATAAACCGTTCAATGTGTAATTTAATTAACATTTATTTAATCATAAATTAACATTCGGCTGTTTGGTATGGGAACACCATTTGATGCTTTGCGAACACTCCCTCGGATTGATGTATTTTTACCGTCATATTTCAGGTTACATATCCATGCCGTTTCCCAGCGATATTATTACAGTCCGACAATCAAAAATCATGATTCTCCTATACATATTTTATATGGCAAATTTCCATCATCCATTATTGGATTATGTCTCGGTACAGAAATCAATATCTCGTGTAATCTTTAAAATATAGTAGCAATGTGAACAAGAAATATGTATCAATTACTCCAGATGGGTAAAACCATAGGAAAACATATCTAACGTAATCCGCCAAATAGCACTGATTTATAGTTAATTATGAATAGAGGCCGTTTTTTGATTGGATAGTTATATTTGCCTAATTTGGGATATAAAAGCACGCTTTTTGTCCCGTTTTTGTCCCGCCGTGAATTATCTTTGTTGCGCTTGCAAGTGACTGATATACAATATAGTAACAAATCCAAGAATCGGATAACACAGAAAAGAAAATGGGACGAAAGAAGAAAGAAATCAAAATCAAGGAGCCTGTCCGCATACGAGAAAAGAGGCTCAACGATGGCAATGTAAGCCTGTATCTCGACATGTACTATCGTGGCGCAAGGAAGAAAGAGGGTCTGAAACTCTACCTCGTGCCTGAAACGGATGCCGCCGCCAAGTTGCAGAACAGGAACACGCGCAAGCTGGCCGAGCAAATCAAGGCGCAACGCATCCTCGACATTCAGGAAAAGGGTCTTGTGAACTGGGAGGACGTGAAAAAGGCACGGATGACGCTCAGCGCATGGGTGGCGAAGTACACCGCCGAGGAAAATGGGCTAAGTCCGGCCAGCATGAGGTCGAAGCGGAACGCACAGGCAAGGGTGGAAGAATACCTATTATATATAGGCAAGCCGACCCTCGCCCTAAAAGAGGTTGACAAGGATTTCTGCAAGGGCTTCATCGCCTTTCTGAAAACCTGCACGTTCAACCAAGGCAAAAAGACGTTGAGCAGTACGACCTGCCGCATCTTTATGAACCGCCTTGCCGCTGCGCTGAACAAGGCCGTAAGCGAGGGAATGTTAGACCGCAATCCTTTCAAACTGTTGGAAACAAAGGAGAAGCCGCAGAAGCTGAGCGCCATGCGTGAGTTCCTGACCATTGAGGAACTTCGTCAACTGATGGCCACGCCGTGCCGCTACGACATTGTGAAAAAGGCATTTCTGTTTTCCTGTTTCACCGGGTTACGGTACAGCGACATGATGACCTTGAAATGGAGCGAGATACACACGGCGGCGGACGGGAAGACGCTCTACATCGAGCATCAGCAGGTGAAAACCAAGAACACGGTGACGATACCGCTCTCCAATGAAGCCTTGAAATGGATGCCCCGAAAGTCAAAGGATGACGACCGGGTTTTCCATCAGTTGCGCATCACCTCTACCACGGTGGAAGTAGTGTTGGGCGAATGGATGCAGGAGGCCGGAATACAGAAGCACATCACCTACCATTGTAGCAGGCATACGGCGGCGACCCTGTTGCTGACCCTCGGCGCAGACCTCTACACGGTGAGCAAGATACTCGGACACCGAAGCATCCGCATGACCGAAGTCTATGCCAAGATAGTGGATAAGAAGAAAATCGAGACTATGAACCTCGTGAACAATATGTTTGTATAACAAAAATCGAAAGGAAGAATTTTATGAAAGTGGAAATCAAAGTGAGAATGTTGACTGCCGGAAACCGCAGCCTGTATCTGGAATACTACGAAACGGGCTTCCGCAAAAGAGAAAACCTGCACCTGTACCTTGTACCCGATGATGCGCCCAATGCAAGGAAACTCAACGAGCAGACCTACCGAAAGGCGCAGGAGATACAGGCGCAGCGCATCCTTACCCCTCCGTCATTCGAGAAGAAGCAAAAGACGGAAGAAAACGAAGCGGCCAAGACCATGACCTGGCTCCAGTGGTGTGGCGACTATGTGCGTTGCGCCATGCTGGACGGGAACTGCCCAAAGATGATACAGCACAAGGACGTTGTGCGCAGACGGATTGAGACTTATTTGAAACGAGCCAAGAAAACGGATGTCCTGCTGAAAGACGTGGATAGGGATTTGGTAAGCGGCCTGTTCGGGTATATGCGCAATTACCGCAACCGTAAACAGATAAAGGCAAACGGCGGCAGACTGGCGGCTTACACCCTCGTACTGTTTGAGGAAACGGTAAAGGCCATCTTCAACAAGGCCGTGCGTGACGGACTGATGGCTTCCAATCCCGTTCAGGAACTTACAAGGGAGGAGCGTTTCCATGCGCCGGACAAGCACCGCGAATACCTGACGGCTGACGAACTGAAACGCTTTCTTGCCGTAGAGCCGCAAACCTATATGGAAGAAGTCGTGCAAAGGGCTTTCGGC
This sequence comes from Leyella lascolaii, assembly GCF_900079775.1. Taxonomy (GTDB): domain Bacteria; phylum Bacteroidota; class Bacteroidia; order Bacteroidales; family Bacteroidaceae; genus Prevotella; species Prevotella lascolaii. Next base: position 15,845 of record NZ_LT556038.1, read on the forward strand.
TTCTCGTGCATGACGGGGCTTAGGCTCGGCGACATGCAACGGCTGCGGTGGAGCGACATCAAGGACGTAAACGGCGTACAAACGGTGTCGGTCATCCAGTACAAGACCAAGCGGCCAGTTGCCGTACCGCTCAATGCGTTGGCTCTATCGTTGCTTCCTCCACGCCCCGAAAACGGAGAGGACGGCATCATCTTTCCGTTGGTGAAGAAGCCCGACAACGTGGCGAAGTACGTGCGCCGCATCAAGGACAAGGCAGGGATAGAAAAGGATTTCACCTATCACAGCAGCCGCCATTCGGCGGCAACGCTGGCGATAACGGCAGGTGCGGAACTCTACTCAGTCAGCAAGATTTTGGGGCATGGCAGCATCGCGTCAACGCAGGTTTACGCAAAGGTGAAAATGGAAAAGAAAGTTGAAGCAATGAACCTGACAAACGGTGTGTTCTAACTTGAATGATAGCCCAAACAGGGGGTTGTTGAAATGACATCCCCCTATATTTGAAGTAGAAGTTGTTTAGGGGGTCGCTAAATCAACGACTCCCTATAATGATTCATATTTATGGAGAAGAAATCATTTTTGTAAAAACACAACTCGTTGGTTGTGTTTTCTCGAATAATTGTATTACCTTTGCATCCAGACAAGATAAGGTAATCTTTCAATGAATACAACGACAGATAAAATGCCTTGTATGGCTTTGGAAGCCGTAAAGCAGGAAACTGGTGTGAAACAGGATAAAAAGGATTGGGCGGAATATTCACAGTTGATTGCCGCCGCCATGTCAAAACGGATGACGGAACTCGGCTTGACGCAACAGATGCTTGCCGAAAAGATGAACTGCACCCAGCAATACATATCCAAAGTGCTGAAAGGCAAAAAGAATATGTCGTTGGAAACCATTTGCAAGATAGAAAACGCATTGGGAATTGAGATTATCAGAAGTCTGAATGATAATAAGTAACGCATAAAAGGTAGAACAGGAATATGTCTATACAAAGTGAAGCGGCATTAGAAGCCGGACTTATCGCCACGCTCCAGCAAATGGACTATGAATATGTCCAAATTGCCGAGGAGGACAATCTTCAAGCCAATTTCAAGAGGCAGTTGGAGATACACAACCGTAAGCGGTTGGCGGAGCATGGCCGTACCGAATTTACGGATGAGGAATTTGACAAGATACTCATCTACCTTGAAGGAGGCACACGCTTTGAAAAGGCGAAGAAGCTCCGCGACCTTTATCCGCTTGACACGGCGGACGGCAAACGCATCTGGGTGGAGTTCCTTAACCGTCAACAGTGGTGTCAGAACGAATTTCAGGTTTCCAACCAAATCACGGTGGAAGGGCGTAAGAAGTGCCGCTACGATGTGACCATTCTTATAAACGGTCTGCCTTTGGTACAGATTGAATTGAAACGTCGGGGCGTAGAGTTAAGGGTGGCATACGACCAAATCCAACGCTATCATAAGACTTCTTATCACGGGTTGTTTGATTACATTCAACTGTTCGTGATTTCCAACGGTGTCAACACACGCTACTTCGCCAACAATCCAAACGGAGGCTATAAGTTCACGTTCAACTGGACGGACGCAGCCAATGTGCCGTTCAATGAATTGGATAAGTTTGCAGCCGCATTTTTGGAGAAATGTACGCTCGGCAAAATCATAGGAAAATACATCGTGCTGCATGAGGGCGACAAGTGCCTGATGGTGCTTCGTCCGTACCAGTTCTATGCCGTGGAGAAGATATTGGATAAGGTGAAGAACTCCAACGACAACGGCTATATATGGCATACAACAGGAGCCGGAAAGACCTTGACTTCATTCAAGGCGGCACAGCTTGTTTCCGAACTGGACGATGTGGATAAGGTAATGTTTGTGGTTGACCGTCACGACCTTGACACCCAAACCCAATCGGAATATGAAGCCTTTGAGCCGGGTGCGGTGGACGGCACGGACAACACGGATGAGTTGGTGAAACGGTTGCACAGCAATTCCAAGATAATCATCACTACCATTCAGAAGCTCAACGCCGCAGTTAGCAAGACGTGGTACAGCAACAAGATTGAGGCCATACGCCACTCCCGTATCGTGATGATATTCGACGAGTGCCACAGAAGCCACTTTGGGGAAAGTCACAAGCGCATCATGAAGTTCTTTGACAACGCCCAAGTGTTCGGCTTCACGGGTACGCCCATCTTCACGGAGAATGCCATTAACGGGCATACCACCAAAGAGATATTCGGCAACTGCCTGCACCAATACCTTATCAAGGATGCCATAGCCGATGAAAACGTGCTGGGCTTCCTTGTGGAGTATTATCATGGAAGCGAAGAAGTGGAAAAGGGCAATGCCAACCGCATGGAGGAGATAGCCAAATTCATCCTTAATAATTTCAATAAGTCAACCTTTGACGGTGAGTTTGATGCGCTGTTTGCCGTGCAATCCGTACCGATGCTTATCCGCTATTACAATATATTCAAGTCGTTGAAGCCGAAAATCCGTATCGGTGCAGTATTTACATACGCTGCCAACAGCAGCCAGGACGATGAACAGACGGGAATGAATACGGGGCAGTATGTCAGCGAAAGCACAGGCGAGGCGGACGAACTGCAAGCCATCATGGATGACTACAATGAAATGTTCGGCACAGCATTCACTACCGAAAATTTCCGCGCTTACTACGATGACATCAACCTGCGTATGAAAAAGAAGCGGGCTGACTTGAAACCGCTTGACCTCTGCCTTGTCGTGGGAATGTTCCTTACGGGCTTTGACAGCAAGAAACTCAATACGCTCTATGTGGATAAGAACTTGGAGTACCACGGATTGCTGCAAGCGTTCAGCCGAACCAACCGTGTACTGAATGAGAAAAAGCGTTTCGGAAAGATTATATGCTTCCGTGATTTGAAAAGCAATGTTGATACGGCCATCAGGCTTTTCAGTAACTCAAATAATCCCGAAGAAATAGTACGTCCACCTTTTGAGGATGTGAAAAAGGAATACCAGCAGTTGGCAACGGACTTCTTGCAGAAATACCCGGAGCCAAGCAGCATAGACCTGTTGCAGAGCGAAAAGGACAAGAAAGACTTTGTGCTGGCTTTCCGCGACATCATCCGCAAACACGCGGAAATCCAAATATACGAGGATTACAGCGATGATGCGGACGACCTCGGCATGACCGAACAACAGTTTATGGACTTCCGAAGCAAGTACCTTGACATTCACGATACGTTTGTTCCGTCGGATATGCCTTCAGCCTCTCCAAGCGGCGGCGATGAAACGCCAAGCGATGAACGGTTGGAGGATGTGGATTTCTGCCTTGAACTCCTGCACAGCGACATTATTAATGTGGCTTATATCCTCGAATTGATTGCTAATCTTAATCCATACAGCACGGACTATGCAGAGCGGCGTAAGAACATCATTGACACGATGATAAAGGATGCCGAAATGCGTAACAAGGCGAAACTCATTGACGGCTTCATTCAAAAGAATGTGGACGAGGATAAGGAGAACTTCATGGCGCGACGGCAAAAGGCGGACGGTACAAGCGAACTGGAGGAACGCTTGAACCGCTATATCTCCACAGAACGTGAAAAAGCCGTGAACTCTTTGGCACAGGACGAGGGGCTTTCTTCGGATGTGCTCGACCATTACTTGAAAGAGTATGACTACCTGCAAAAAGAGCAGCCGGAAATCATACAAAAGGCGCTCAAAGAGAAGCACCTCGGACTGATTAAGACCCGAAAGGCTTTGACAAGGATAATGGATAGATTGCGTAGCATAATAAGAACTTTTAGTTGGGATTGAATATGATTAAATTATTAAACAGTCTGTACCTAACAGAAAAAGGATGTTGCATTAAAAATAGGAAATTCTATCCCGTCCATCTTCGTCAAGGAGAAATTGATGGTGCATGTTCCATATACACGCTTATGATGAATCTTCTTATTTTGCGGTGTGTGAGAAGAAATGAGTTGGAAGACTTATATGACAAAATTAAAAAGTCTCCCGAAGTAGTGAAACTTTTTCATGAGTTTTTTGATAAGCATGGACTGGTCAGGAATGGTCTCTATTTTGACAAACTCAAGAAAATGATAAATCGTTCTTTTGGTGATACGGTATGTGCTGAATATTATAACTGCGATAAGGAAGAAGCCAAAGATGGCTTTAAGAATCAGATAAAATCCGTCTTAGATAAAGATATGCCCATTATTTTAGGTATTGACTTTAAGAAAGGAGGAGGACATGCTGTTTTGGCTATTGGATATGAAAGCGACGATGAAGGTCTGTTTCATATATTCTGTCTTGACCCTGGGTATAATTGTTATCCAACGTCATATTGGAATATGGTAATTGCATTAGATATTTATAGAGGGAAATACCCTCATCAGTGTTTGACAGATAATCCCTATAATTGTCCAGCAATTCAAATCACAGAAACCATAGTTGTTGAACGTTTAAGGAAATAGTTTTTTATGGAAAAGGAACAGCATAAAGAACCGGGATATGTATATATTTTGACCAATCCAAGTTTTCGTGAGGATTGGGTAAAAATTGGCAAAAGTTCACGTCCTGTAGATGTTCGCTCAAAGGAACTTGATAATACAGCAGTACCTTTGCCTTTTGAAATATATGCAACATTTAGAACCGTAAAATATAATGAAGTAGAAAAACTTGTACATAAGTATATAGACAGATTTACACATCTTCGTATTCGACAAAATAGAGAGTTTTTCAACGTTTCTCCGAAAGTAGCATTAGATATTTTTAGAGATATAGCACAAGCAATAGATGACGCAGTTATAACAGAGTATAACGAAAACAAACCTGAAGAGTGCCACAACAAGCCTATTCAAGACATTGCTAAACGTAAGGGGAAACGGGAAAAATTTACGATAAACGGGAAAGGCGAATTTTATAAAAATGGTTGTATGGTTGAAGTTATAAGACAATACATCAAAGAAAGGAGTTTGACATATAAAGAAATTGAGACATTCTTTGATGAAAGAATACCTAATTTGATTATGTCTGTTGATAGAGTCAAGAAACAGCAACAAGATTCTTTCGATAAATCAAAAAATACAAGATGGCATTTTAAGTCTCCTTTAACAAGCTCCGATGGAGTGGATTTCTTGGTTAGTACACAAGTGGGAGAAGGATGTCGTATTGATTTTAACGACATTGTGTCTTTGTCTGCGGAATTGGGTTATAACATAGAAAAATTAGATTAGAATATGAGCGAAGAATTACAACAGAAACTCCGTGACCAACTTTGGGAAGTGGCCAATAAGTTGCGCGGAAATATGTCGGCCAGCGATTTCATGTATTTCACTTTGGGCTTCATCTTCTACAAATACCTTTCGGAGAAGATAGAAGCATACGCAAACAATGCCTTGGTGGATGATGAAGTGTCCTTCAAAGAATTGTGGACTATGGAGGACGAGGATGCCGCCGAACTGCAAGAGGAACTGAAAAAGCAATGCTTGGAGGGTGTCGGCTACTTCATCGAACCGACTTACCTTTTCTCATCGGTGATAGACCGGATAAAGAAGAAAGAGAACATATTGCCCATTCTTGAACGCTCGTTAAAGCGCATTGAGGATAGCACATTGGGGCATGACAGCGAGGAAGATTTTGGTGGTCTGTTCTCTGATATTGACCTTGCTTCGCCTAAACTGGGCAAGACGGCAGATGACAAGAATACGCTCGTCAGCAATGTACTGTTGGCATTGGACGATATAAAGTTTGGCGTGGAGGCATCGGAAGAAATAGACATCCTTGGCGATGCCTACGAGTATATGATTGGCCAGTTTGCCGCTGGAGCCGGAAAGAAAGCCGGAGAGTTCTATACACCGCAAGAGGTTAGTCAGATATTGGCTGAAATTGTGTCTATCGGTCATGCGCGGCTTCGCAATGTGTATGACCCGACTTGCGGTAGCGGCTCGTTGCTTCTTCGTGCGGCAAAGGTCGGCCATGCGGTAGATATTTACGGACAAGAGAAGAATCCGACCACTTACAACCTTGCCCGAATGAATATGTTGCTGCACGGCATCAAGTTCAGCAACTTCAAGATAGAGAATGGCGATACATTAGAATGGGATGCCTTTGGCGATACGCAGTTTGACGCAGTGGTGGCAAATCCTCCTTTCTCCGCAGAATGGAGTGCTGCCGACAAGTTCAACAACGATGACCGTTTCAGCAAAGCCGGACGGCTTGCACCGAAGAAAACCGCCGATTACGCTTTCATCCTCCATATGATTTACCATTTGAATGAGGGTGGCACAATGGCTTGCGTTGCACCTCATGGTGTATTGTTCCGTGGAAATGCAGAGGGGGTAATCCGCCGTTTCCTCATTGAGAAGAAGAACTACATAGATGCTATCATTGGTTTGCCTGCCAATATCTTCTATGGTACGAGCATACCAACTTGCATCCTTGTGATGAAGAAATGCCGTAAAGAGGATGACAACATTCTGTTTATTGATGCAAGCAAGGAGTTTGAAAAGGTCAAGACACAAAACAAGCTCCGTCCGCAACATATTCAAAAGATAGTCGAAACCTACCGTGACCGCGAGGAAATAGAAAAGTACAGTCACCTTGCCACGCTGCAAGAGGTAGCCGACAATGATTATAACCTGAATATCCCTCGCTATGTGGACACCTTTGAGGAAGAAGAACCGATTGACATCAAAGCGGTAATGTCTGAAATCAAGGAACTGGAAGCCAAACGTGCCGAGTTGGATAAGGAGATTGATGTATATTTGAAAGAGTTGGGAATTATAGAGTAAGAAAATATGATTGGTAGTGCAATACTATTGAGTAACTTTATTGAAGGGAATATGAAGCAATTCATAATCCCTGTATATCAGCGAAATTATGATTGGCTGATAGATAACTGTGAACAGTTGTTTAACGACTTGGTGAAATTAAGCAAGCAACATAAGCAAACTCATTTCTTCGGTTCAATTGTTACAGCTTCGGCTGATGCTTATGGACGAAATAGGTTAGTGATAGATGGGCAGCAGCGTATAACGACCATATCTCTTTTGTTGCTGGCAGGTATAAAGGCAGTAAAAGATGGGAAATTATTAGTCAGCAATGAAGCCAGACTGAATGAAGCATACGAAATGTTCCTGCTTGCTAAATTTAGTAGTGCAGATAGGAAAATCAAACTCGTTCCTATTGAAAGTGACCGAATAGCCTATGACCTGATTTTTGATAATGCAGAGGATAAATTCATTGCCGAATCCAAGGTTACACGCAACTTCATGTATTTCTATGGCTTATTGACTAAAACTCCGCAAGAATTTTCGTTTGATGATTTATTGAACACCATAGAACGTTTGCAGATTATCACGATAGAGCTTGACAATAACGACGATGCGCAACTGATATTTGAGAGTCTTAACTCGACCGGACTTGCACTTACCGAAGCTGACAAAATACGCAATTATCTTTTGATGTCGCTTTCGCCTGAAGAACAGCAACAATGTTTTAAGGATTATTGGCAAAAGATTGAACAGGCCACAGACAACGAGCCTACAATGTTCTTGCGTGATTATCTTACCATAAGACAGCAGCGGCAACGCCATGTCAGACTTCCATATATGTATCAAGAGTGGAAAAAATACATGGAGGTGAAAGACAGGAAAGAAGAGCTTGCACAAATGCTTGATTATGCCAAATATTATCGGCAAGTAACAAAGAGCCAACTTTCCACACCACGTCTTTCAAAGAAAATGAGCCATATCTGCAACATAGACACCGATGTGGTAAATGTATTCTTTATGCAATTCTTGAAGTATGCCGATGAAAATGGTCTTCAAGAGGATGAAGTTTATAAGGCTATTGACTTGGTTGAAAATTATATGGCTCGCCGTATCGTGTGCAATATGCCGGGTAACGCATTGACACAAGTGTTCTGTGCATTGCATAAGGACGTGCTGAGAAGTATTGACGAATACAGGGCAGCAGACATTCCTTTGTCTGCAAGTTATTCTGATATACTTGCATATCATATATTGCGCCGTGATGGTAATTATCTCCTACCGAGAGATACGCAATTCATAGAAGCAATTAAAACACGTGATGCTTATCACATGATGAAGCCATTTCAGATATTTCTTTTTGAACGCCTTGAGAATGCTATTCCTGGGGAATATAACGATGTAGCAAGCGATATGAAAAATAAAACGGCCACACTGGAACATATCATGCCGCAAACCCTTAACGCCGATTGGAAAGCCATGCTTGGCAGCAACTATGAGGAGATAAAGGAAAAATATTTGCATACATTTGCCAATCTCACCTTAACTGGTATCAATAGCGAATTAAGCAATAACTCTTTCGATGTAAAACGAGATGGTAAAGTGATAGACGGGGAGTCTTTCCCCGGATATAAGGATTCAAAATATCGTCTTACACGTAGTGTTATGGCTTGTTCAAAGTGGACACCTGTTGAAATGGAGCAAAGGGGAAAAGAAATAGTTGACACCTTCTTAAAACTATATCCTTTACCTCATACATCATTTACACCTTTACCGAAGCCTGTAGATGAAGTATCATTAGAAGATGAAACATTTTCACCAACAAACAGACAATTAAAAGGATTCAGATTGTTTGGTCAGGAACATGCAGAAACTATTTGGAAAAACATGATGTTAAAAATCATATCCATAGTTTCTGAACGTTATCCTGACATTGTGGATGCCCTTTTCGATGCAGGAAGTTATTTTTGGTCATCTAAAAAAGCCGATTTACATTATTGCACGATGATTGCACCAGATAAGTATGTGTGGACATCATTGGACAATAAGGGTAAGTTAAATTGTTTGCGGTATCTCTTTGATAAATGCGATATTGCAGAATCGGAATTGATTCTGATATTAGACGCAATAAAGGATTAAAGATACAGTGAAGCTATTTGAAATAAGGATATTACGGCAAGATTCATAAGATTAATATTTAATTATGGTAAACGATAAAGAGCTTGAAATCACGGTTGACTATAACGAATTACTGCAACGCGCTGTTGCAGTTTTAGAAAGGACAAGAATTTCCATAGCACGCAGTATTTCCGATAACATTAGCAATGCGCATTGGGAAATCGGCAGACTGTTACAAGAAAAGAAGTTAGATTCAAAGCATGGAGCTGGTGTGGTACAGCGGTTGTCAATCGACTTAAAACAGCGTTATCCCAAAATGGGATTGTCACCTCGCAGTTTATGGCTGATGAAGAAGTTTTATTGCAGGTTTTGTAACTCATCGTTAAAACTGCAACACGCTGTTGCAGTTTTGCCGTGGGGACACACTGCTGAACTCATGGCTAATAAATGGACAAAGGACAACGATGACGCTATACTTTATTATGCCGTTGAAACCGTAACAAAGGGCTGGAATCGTGATATTTTAGTTAATGCCATAAATCTTCATATGTATGAACAATCGTGCCTGCCTGTTGAAAAAGACAATAATTTTGCCACAACCCTGCCTGTACCGGTTGCCGCATATGCCAACGAAGTCATCAAAAGCACATACAATCTTGGCTTTTTGGGTGTAACAGAGCCAGTGTTAGAATTGGACTTGGAACATCGACTTGTAGAAAAAATAAAACTATTTCTACTCGAACTCGGAAAAGGTTTCACCTATATTGGTAATCAATATCCAATTGAATACAAAGGTAGGAGTGGCATTGTAGATTTACTCTTTTTCCATAGAGGACTTAGAAGTCTGATAGCCATTGAACTAAAAGCAGGAAGATACAAACCTGAATATGCGGGGAAAATGAATTATTATCTTTCCATTCTTGACAGGACAGAACGCGGCGAGGGGGAGAACCCCTCCATCGGCATCATTCTTTGTGCAGAAAAGAATCATGTGGATGTGGAATTGTCACTTGATGGAATGGATAAACCTATTGGCGTTGCTGACTATCGGCTGATTATTCCGCAAGAAGACTTGAAGCAGGTAATACAAGATGAAATTCAAGCATACGATGACGAAAAGCAGAAAGGGAATGAGTAACTGGTCGCAAATTGAGACTGGTTCGAATGGAATGTATCAACAAAATTAAAGAGTAATGATTATGGCAGATAATAAGGATAAGAAAGTCCTTAATGTTCCGGCTTTGCGATTCCCGGAGTTTAGTGGGGAGTGGGATGAATATGCTATTGGCGAGATTTTGTCTATTGGAAATGGTCGTGATTATAAGCACCTACATAATGGAGACATTCCTGTATTTGGAACAGGTGGATATATGACCTCAGTAGATGATTTTCTTTATGATGGAGAGTCTGTATTTGTTGGTCGCAAAGGGACTATCAATAAGCCATTATATTACAACGGGAAGTTTTGGACTGTTGATACCTTATTTTATACTTATAATTTTACCGATGTACTTCCTAAATTTGTATATTGCTTATTCCAAACAATAAACTGGTTAAAATATAATGAAGCATCAGGTGTTCCCAGTTTATCAAAAGCAACTATTGAAAAAATCAAAGTTCGTATTCCATCAATGGATGAGCAGGACAAATTGTCAAATCTATTATTCTTGCTCGACAAACGTATAGAAGTACAGAACAAAATCATTGAGAAATACGAATCCTTAATTCAGGCGATGTGCGATACTTTGATTGAACGAGAAACGCAGCAAGTCACATTATCTTTTGGCGACTTTGGACAATCATATTCAGGGTTATCAGGGAAAAGTGCAGAAGATTTTGGTGACGGCTATCCGTTCATAACTTACATGAATGTCTATCAGAATCAAATCATTGATTCAACCGATGTAGGTTTGGTGAAAATCAATGAAACAGAACAACAATCAGTTGTCCGTTATGGAGATATTCTTCTTACGTTATCTTCTGAAACGCCGGAAGAAGTTGGAATGGGTGCCGTATATTTGGGAGAAACTTATCCTTTGTATCTGAATAGTTTTTGCTTTGGTATTCATATAACCGATGAAGCTAAAATATATCCTCCATTTTTGGCTTACTATGTTTCATCACAATCATTTAGAAAAGCCGTTTACCCATTGGCACAAGGTAGTACACGTTTCAATTTGCAGAAAAGTGACTTTATGAAGAAAAAATTTTCTTTCCCGGTGATAGAAAAGCAACGCATAATATACTCATTCCTCAAAAACTATTCAGACAAACTAATTGTTGAAAAACAGATAATGAGATTGCTTTGTAATCAAAAGTGTTATCTGCTACGCCAGTTGTTTATATGAACATCTGACGTAACAGATACTCTTTCTCTTTGGTGTATGATTGCAATAAACTTTTTTCTATCTCAATTTTTTCTTGAATAGATTTCAAGGTTCCAGCTATAGTGTTGGTGTCATTTTCTGAAATCGGGAGAGGGATGGAATTTTCCAAAAATCTTCCGTTAGTTATGTTTATAGTATTCTTTGCACCCTTTTGTATAAGTGGATGCAAATAGTTGAAGGCATTGCTTGGTCGCATAAAATAAAAATGCAAAATCACACCTATACTATCATTAACAGGAATATAAACTCCATACAAAGGCGAAACAGCTACATCATCTCTAATGTTGCTGCGCTTTATTATGCCATACGGGAAATCACCAGTCGGACTTTTCGTGTAAACAATATCACCGTATTTGACAACATTATAATGGCTCGTTTGTTTTGCAGCAAAAGAACGTCCAAGATACTCAATCTGATTCACTACCCCTTGGCTGACAGAAACAGAACAGATTGTTCTTCCATTAACATTCTTCTCATTCCGCTCTTGCAAAACTTTACATAGGTCTATTCTTCGCCATGTACCTTTACTTATCCCATCTATCTTTGCTTTATAAATAATCGCCTGAATTAAGGATTTTCATAGTTATATTAAGGGGATTATCGAAACTGTCATTTCTTTGCAAAAGCCTAATACATTTATAAAAGATTGCCTTGAATGTAATTCATCCATATTGCAAGAAAGCCAAGTTGCAGAATATGGCGCTTCCCCTGTCTATGGAGCAACTGGTATAACAGGCTATACAGAAGCAGCAGATGTAAACGGTGAATCCATTTTGATAATCAAAGATGGTTCTGGGGTTGGTACGGTTAAGTATGTGACTGGAGAATACAGCTACATCGGAACTCTCAACCGCCTAATAGCAAAAGATGGCTATTATTTAAAATACATATACTTCGCCTTGCAAGGATTTAGTTTTGAACCATATAAAACAGGAATGGCTATACCACACATCTATTTTAAAGATTATGGTAAAGCAAAAATCTTTTGTCCGACCATAGAGAAGCAATCTGCTATTGCCCAAAAACTTTCTTCTACTGAAGATAAAGTGTCAGTTGAGAAGCAAATCTTATTTTACTACCAAGTACAGAAATCTTATTTGTTATCGCAAATGCTTATATAAACATTTTAGATAAAAGATATTGCCTTTGTTTATTAAGTATGAGTGCCAAAGATTGCTCATTCGACAATTTGTAAGCTAAATTTTCAAACACTAAAGCAATAGTTTTAAGAGTATTCTCATCTGGCAATACGCAACTATATGGCTGAATTTCGGTAATATAATGTCGTTTATGTTCTTCCGTAGAGAGTTCGAGCGATTTCAAATACTCATATGTGTATCTAAGGATAAATTTATTGTTTGCGGTGAGTAGTTTAATCGCAGATGACTTTACTTTGAATGGAAATGATACATATTTACAGTCCAAGGTAAAATCATCAATTATAATGCAATCGCCTTTATCATAGATGCCGTCTGTTTCTGTTGTATAGCCAAGTATAAAAGCCTTATTAGCTGTTAATACAGGAATGAAAGTGTCATCGTTGCTATATTCTGCACTTGATACAATGTATCGTTGCGGTTGTTCAAAAGAAAGTATATCACCGATAGTTGAATTAAAGCCAAAATCCTTTCGGAGTTGCTTAAAAACTTTATGTCTTATCCCCTTAATTAGGGTTTCCAGTTTCTCAATGATTTTGTTCTGGGTAGCAATGCGTTCATCCATTAACCTTAGCAAAGTTGCAATCTTTTGCTGTTCATTCATACTTGGTAGTCCTACAAAGACTTCTGAAAAATTCCTCGTATTAATAGAGTATATTTTGGTCCCTTGCGCTATGCGTCGTATTTGATTGTGGAATACTGTAGAGGAAAAGCAATAACCAAGAAATCCTTTTGCTGTCTGTCCATTGTTATTGCGCCCATGAATTGTGTGAAGTCCACACACAACTTTTTTGCCGTCTAAGTTGTAAAACTCAACAACTTTAGCGACTTCATTTGTATCTTCTGATGCGTCTGCAAAAGCAATATCACCCTCCTTGCACAATTCATATTTTTTAGGCACATTACCATCTTTAATACTTGGCAATTTATCCTTTGTCAAGTCTATTATGGTAGGAAGCCCAACGTGAATTAAGCCGTAATGTAGGTTATATGGCTCATTTGACTCGTACTCTAACTGTTCCCAGCTAAGAGAATTAGTGGAATAGAAATCAAGCAAGTCTGAAACTTTAATGCGTTTCCACTCTTCTGTAAACTCCGGGAATCGCAAAGCCGGAACTAACCACACTATATTTCTCTAATTATAAGAACCAATTATTTAGAAATCATGATTCATAAAACAGTTAGAGAAATTGCGGCAGCTTGGAAAGAGTACAAGCGGCCTTATGTAAAGCAGTCCACGATGGCGGCTTATGTGTTAATCTTGGAGAACCACGTCCTCCCATATTTCGGGGACGGTGATTCACTCCACGAACAGGCAGTGCAGGCATTCGTCTTGCAAAAGTTAGGAAACGGCCTAAGTGTCAAAACAGTAAAGGACATTCTGATAGTCCTTAAAATGGTGATGAAGTTCGGAGTTAAAAATGAATGGATGACTTACTACGAATGGGATATAAAATACCCCACGACCTCCACCAGCAAGGAACTGGAAGTGCTGTCTGTCGCCAATCACAGAAAGATTCTGAACTACATTCAGAGCCACTTTACCTTTACTGGGTTGGGAATTTATATCAGCCTTAGTACAGGGCTGCGCATTGGAGAAATATGCGCTTTGAAGTGGAGCGACATCAATGTGGCAGATGGAACAATAACGGTCAGTCGCACGATTGAACGCATCTATATCATTGAGGGTGAGAAAAAGCATACGGAGTTGGTCATCAACACACCCAAAACAAAAAACTCCTGCCGCGAAATTCCTATGAGCAAGGAGTTGTTGTCTATGATTAAACCGTTGAAAAAGGTGGTCAATGAAGATTTTTATGTGCTTACTAATGATGAGCGTCCAACAGAACCACGCACGTATCGTAACTATTACAATGGTTTGATGGCGAAGCTCGACATCCCCAAACTGAAATATCACGGTCTGCGGCACAGCTTCGCCACCCGTTGTATTGAAGCCGGATGTGACTATAAAACTGTCAGCGTATTGTTGGGTCATTCAAACATTTCAACTACGCTCAACCTTTACGTCCATCCCAATATGGAACAAAAGAAGCGGTGCATTACCAAAATGTTCAAATCATTGGGAAAGTAGTAAAAGTGTGTAACTCATCTTTTGTATATAGCCCATAAAATTACGGCAAGATAACTTACAGACAAAACTATCACCACGAATATGAGCCACGGTGTAGAAAGCCAAATGCCTTCATTGCTTTGGAGGCGTTTGGCCATTTTCTTACAGTGCTTCTCCAACAGTTCTTCTTCGGTCTTGATATGGTCGGCTGTACATTGATGCACTTTCGCCAGTTCATCGGTACCGATTTTGGCACGGATGACGGTGTGCTGTTCTGCTTTGACAATGGCACGGTTGATGCCGTCCATGATATTGTCCGCACTGTCTTTTGCCGCAACCAAGGCATTGAAGGCAGTTCGTTCACGTTGGACGGTATGCTTCAAACTACCGTGTATGCCGTGCAGTTCTTCCTTGAGCGCATTGATTTCTTTCAGCAGATTGCGAAACTCGATTAGCTGGCAGTTGACTTCCTGAGTCAGTCCGTCAAGTTCCTGCTTATCCTGTTCCAACTCATCTTCGGGTGTATAATTGGCAAGCCTCTCACGGAGTGCTGCCGTATCGGGTTGTTTCATTGCATTTCTGTTTTTTAGTTTTTTATTTACGTTTTATTCCGCCTTTGGAATGTCTGCCGATTCTCTTTGAAGCGGCCTGCGCACATCTACGGGCAAACTCTATCTCATCCTCTTTCGGGTCACGCCCCCATTTCAAGTCAGACTGCGAACCTCCGCCACCGCCGCCCGATGTCACCTCGTAGGGTGATGCTATCAAAGTGAAGTAAGCCATCGCAAGGTTTTGCAGGGCTTGCCAGTTGGCCAGTTCCAGATAGTCGAACTCATAGTTGAAGAAGTCAAGCACCTTGTCTGGAAGATAACGCTTATAGGTCTCGCCGTCATATTCAAACTCTGTGGGCTGGTGATTGGGTTTATAAGTGGTATAATCCTCGAATATAGGATTACGATGTTGTACAAATGGCTGTGACCTATGTTCCGTACCATTAAGAACGGATGGTTTCGGTGTCGGTACAACTGACTGTTTGGTTGCCGGACGGACTTGTTGCTCATTGCCGGAATGTAGCTTTTCCCATGTCTGCCTGATGCGTGATGCGGTCAGGTTGCGTCCCTTTCCAAGTTCCGATGCCTTGAATTTCGTGTTGCCTTTAAGAAGCACATAGCCACGAATGACATCTTTCTTATCTTTCCGCAAATATAACTCGTAACCTTTGGCGGCAAGCCTTTCTTGGTAGCCGTCCCATGACCAGTTGTCAAGTTCGCGCAAGACTTCCATGCAGTCGGCACTGATTTTCGGGATGTTGGTTTCGTGTATGTGTTGTGCCGTAGTCCATCCCCTTTGCCGGGCTATCATTTCCGCCGCCCGTTGTGCGCGGAGGTGTATGGCGTGGTCGTTGTTGATGTTCCCGTTTTCGTCCATCCGGCTGACGATGGCATGAAGATGGGGTATTCTGCTGTCGGATTCCTCATGCAGCCATACGGATGACTTGCTGCCCGATATGTTTGTCTGCTCGGAAACCACCTTGCCGTCCTTGTCTCGGATTTCCTGCATGTCGAAAGCGGCGGCGAAGTCATGCCACAGTTCCCGCCAATCATCCAAAGTGAAGTTTTCGGTATGCTCCATCGCCGGGCTTATCTCCATGCGAATGATATTGTTCTTGATGTTCGGATGGTTCATCGTGGCAAACTTCATTTCCGTAAAAATGCCTGTCGCGTCCATTCCCTGCGGCATGAAGTTGTCGCAGATACGGATTATCCTTTCGGGATGCTTCTTGTTCCTCGATTCACCAGACACATACAGCATTGCCCTAATGCCGTGGGCTACGGCCTTTGCCTTGGCTATCATGCTTAGTCCTCCTTTGCATTTTCGTTTGTTGTTCCTGCCGGATAGCTGTTGGCCGTCTGTGCGGACTGCAAGAAGTCGGTGACACGGTTCGTGACATATGCCACTTTCTCGTACCAGTCAAGCATGGTCGGCTGGTGCCGGAAAAGTTTTACCTTCTCATTGTCGCTCAAACCATGCAGGGCGTTGGCGAAGTTCACCATGTCCGTCCTGCAAGCCGCAAGCTGGCGCAAACCATCCAATTCCGCATCGGAAAGCCTCAATCTTGGCTTATAGCCGAGTGCCCTTGCACGGATGAAGTCGCTGCGGGTCATGCCGCATTGGTTGGCGGTGCTTTTGATTTGTGTAAGCTCCTGTTCCGTGACTTTGGTGACCACCACCTTGTCACGCCTTACAACAGGCTTTTCCTGTTCGGATTGCTGCTTGGAAGTATCTTCTTCATATGCCATAAACAAAAGTTCTTAAAATGGAATAATACGGTATCTACAAAAGGGATGGTGCGAGCCTGCGAGCGGCAAGGACAACGGGCTGCCAGACCGTTGCGAGAGTGTCGTGGTAATACCGTCCGAAGGCGGTAATACCTCGGCATATCTCGCAACTCAACGCTGACGCTCCACGCCATTCATCCCTTACGTTAGCCATCGGAAAGCCTTATGTGTGCCGGATGATTTGCCGGATTGGAGAACAACGGGAAAGCGGGAAATCAGCCAGTCTGCCCGTTTGCCACCATTCAGAGCGGTTCTATTCTTTCCCTTTGTTTGTGGATGAACGGATTAGAAACTACGCTGCCATCCTTTGTCATCCATTGCAGGAGGCATGGAAAAGTCATCACGGACGCAACCCTTGAACGGGAGGTGTCTATGAGTTCCAGTCTTGCCAGTTCGTCCAACAGGCGGCGGATGCGCTTCCTGCCCATGCTCCATTGTGTTGAAAGCTGTTCTTCGGAATACTGCGCCTGACCGACTGACAGCGTGAGCGGTCTGTGGAAACCTTTGGCCGTACCGTCCGCAAGAGCCATCCTTGCCAAGAGGTCGCCAAACAATGTGAAGTTGCCGATTTTCCTGCCGTTGTCATCGGTTGTTGTTCCGTGCAACCATTGTAGTGCATTGCCCGAAAAGATGAACGCAAAAGTTTCAATCCCTTTCGGGTTCAAGAAACTGTATTTTTCCTTGTCCATAAAATTTTGTTTCTATAAGTGTGATATAAATGTGATGCTTCTGTTGTAAGAATGGAATGAAGCCGTACAAAAGTATGTACGGAATTGACTGTTAGTTTTTCGTTGTTCCCTGCACGGCTTCATCCTTTTGTGTAATGCGCAAGCGTAAAACTGTTTCGCTGATAAGCAACACCCGTTACTAAATGTGTTCCAATCCGAAATAAGGGAAAAAAAGGAACGGGATGCAGCCATATCCATAGTGGATTTTCATCGGTCATTTGAATTTTCCAACCGCATACGGTTACTTTCCTGCGCCACTGATGCCTGTGCTATTGGGGAACGGTTGCCCCGGTGCTGGACGCTTGTCAAGTGAGGAAACGGCTCGGCTGATGTCCGCCGCATCCACGGCGATGGATAGCAACGACCTATTCACCGTTACTAATTGCCGCTTGTCGCAAAACTCCGCTACACGCTCCAATAGTTGAAACGCACGGTTCAACCGATGTGCCTGCGCATTGTCCGCAGTCATCCGTTCGTTGTCCTTTCCGCTGTTGAGATAACGGTTGAGCGCAAGGCGGTCATCCGATGAAATGTTTTCCGCGGTGGTTTTACCGTCTGCAATGGCAATGCCCACACGCAATGCGTCCGCCTCGTAAACACTCAGACTTTCTAAAAACGAGCGGATAGCTTGTACATCCTTTCCGCTTGCCTCACGTTTTCTGTTCTCGTTCTTTTTCTCGATGTGGATGGCCGAAGCTGCTCCGGTCTGTTCCATGTTCTTAGTCTGTTCCATTTTATTTTGATTTTAGTGTGAATAATAATGCTTTACTGCCTTTCGTTCATTTCCATAATCTTGGCGGCTGCTTCCTCCTTGATTTCTTCAACGGACATGGACTTTGCGCCGCGTACCCACTCAATGAGTTTCTTCTTCTCAAAAAAGATGAGTTTTCCGGACGGCTTGAAGTACGGCAGTTGGTTCAAGTGGGTCATCTTGTAAAGGGTGCTTTTGGCAATACCGAGAAAGGTTGCCGCTTCCTCTAAATTCAATATTTCCTTGGCCGCATAGCAAAGGTTCTCCAGTCTGTTCACCCGTTCTTGGAGTTCCGCAATCCTGCGCTCCTGTTCGAGGTTCATTTTTGAGTTTTTGTTTTCCGTCATAATCGTTGTATTTTATTGCCTTGTTAATCAATTTCGGTCGCAAATGTATATGGTTTGATTTGTAATTCAGCTAAAAAAGGACGATATAATTGCCTGCATTATAGCTCTTTAATGATTTGAAAATCAGCGAATTTCATACATTGTACAATATGACGCTTGTCGCATTGTCCGGCTACTGTTCCGTGTCACATTACTTAGGTAACATCCTGATTAGGCATACATTCAGATGCCACAAAAGCGGCAAAGAGCTTGTACACTTTCGATACGCATTGTCCAACGGCAAAGTAATCATAGTGTACAAATGCCGTTAAACAGATTTTAACAGGAATTTTACACCAAATCGAAGATGCAGAGTCCCGATATTTGATGTATCTATCTCAAAATGCCCAATTCCGCAGAAAGTATTGTCTGACAGCATATTTGTAGTAAATTTATGGGTTTATGCTTGGTATTCACGGGACAAAAGCGTACCTTTGTGTCGTGAAAGGGTATTCACGGCAAGGGATGTCCGGCAAAGAGCGTTCTTGATTTTATTTTCCTGTGGTTTTGTCCCGTTTTTGTCCCGTCAGGGATTTGTATCACGATACATGGTTTTGTAATATTGCTGAATATCAATGATTTGCAAATGACAGAAGCGAGAAAAATGCGCTAACCACCAGTAACCACCAAAATGGTCTCTTTGACTAGAGTTTTTTTATTATGTTTATTATCAATTAATTACAAGATAAAGCCCATACCTCACTTGCCTGTATGTATTATTTTCTATAAATTACACTTTTGATTATTGTTTTTATCATAAATTCATTATATTTGCACAAGTAATCAAATAGAGTGACAATGAAATAGAAGTTTAACAGGACATATTAGAAAAAGAAGTGTTTGCTTCTTGCTTGATGTATTCTGAAAATCGCCAATTAGAGGAATATAACCATCACGGCATGAAAGTGAATGCTTGCACCGTAGGGTGTGGGCTTCCTTGTTGTATGGTTATAGGTGTTTGGCGATACCTCAGAATAACAACAGGTTAAGCCTACACCTTTCTTTTTGTGGTATGGCTGCAAAAAGAACAAAAGATGGTAGATTTGAGAATTATCAACTTTCCGGATAAAGTCTTTAAGAAATATCTTATAGATACCTTTGACAAAGATGGTGATGGGGAAATATCACTGACAGAAGCATTGACTATCACTAAAGTTCTTTGCCCTCAAAAAGGTATCAAGTCTATTGCAGGAATAGAGTATCTATCCAATTTGGAAGTACTTGATTGTTCAAGGAATGGGATTGAAAATATTGATATTTCAAAAAATAGAAAACTAAAGCATTTAAGTTGTTATAACAATCCCATATACACCCTTAACATAAAAGACAATCCCCTTCTTATCACCTTATATTGTGGAAATTGTAATATAGTTGAATTGGATTGTTCTCAAAATATAGATTTAGAAATTCTTTCTTGTAGATTTAATCCATTAAGAGAAATAGATTTATGGGAGAACAAAAAACTTACTTTGCTAAGAGTTCGCAGATGTTTATTGGAAGAACTGGAGTTGCGCAGTTTGAAAGAACTCCAATTTGTAGATTGTTCTGAGAATAAACTATATGAACTTCAGTTATATGAAAACAAAGAACTTACCTATTTAGATTGTGCTCGTAATGATTTACACAATGATTTATATGTAGGAGCAAATTTAAAGCTTAAACATTTAGATTGCCGAATGAATAGATGTTTAGACAGCATTACCATATCAGAAGGACAATATATTGAAAATGTGAGGTCAGATATTAAACCTATGACAGAATCTTATAGAAAATATCTTTCATGGAGGAATTATCAAAATGACAGCATTCCTAATACTTCATGGAATGACAAAGAGGATTGGGAGGACCAATTACTTGATGCTTTTGAAGGTGATGAAAGTAATTGTTGGAATATTGAATAACTAAAATTTTATAAATATGAATAGAAGAAGCATTTTTAGCATTTTCATTTTTTGTTTAGTACTAGTAGGCTGTAAGAATAATGAGTATGAAAACCAGTCCAATATTATTGGAGATTGGTATGTTTGCCAATATTGGGGTGAAGAAAAAAGAGAAGAAACTGATGTTTATGAACCTAAATCTGGTCCTATAAGGAATATTGAACATCCAGAGAAAACTCAAACCAAGCATTGGGATAACAGCTATAATTATGGAGAGAATATTATATCTTTCAAAGAAAATCAGTCCATGTTTGTCAACACCATGGATTTTGAATTTGAAAAATATGTAAGTTATATTTTAGATAATGAGAACAGTAAACTTATATGTATCAATGGAAATAATAAAGTTGTTTATAATTTATTAGAAGAATCAAATGCTATTATTCTATCAAGAGAGTATAATGGAACTTACGAGAGTATTGGTGTACACTATGTAGATTTAAACTTGGGAGAAAGTGGAATCATATATACCATAATAAACTACAACACAAAAGAATATATAAAGCTAAAAAGGATCAACTAATGGAATTCCCACTCGCATTTGGCCTGCAAAAAACAGGTTTGACACTGATTTTAACATCAGGCAAACAAAAAAGCTTGTGTTTTCTTATAGATATAGGTTCTATCCACAGCACCCTTTTTGACTTTGTATATGAACACTTCAAAGATGAGTTTACTTGATAGTACTCGTAGGATAATGGGAATTGAGAGGGCATTACAGGAAACTCCTGTTATAGAAGCTACGTTCAACTTTGAGGGGACAGATTATACTTCTACTTTCTCTGTATTTAATGGCTCTGATGCTATAACGCAAGTACAAGAAGAAACAGGGATGCAAATTCATGGTATTCTAAGTACAGACTTTCTTGTAAGAAACAAATGAAAAAACTTTCTCAAACAGCAAAATACTATTCTAAAAACATTTAATCGAATAATATATGAGAGCATTGGACTTAAACAAAGCTGCAGTCTGCATGGGTAAAGTACTCAAATTGCTGTCTGAAATCCAGCCGCAAATAACCAACGGTGATGACGTGTATGAGCACAAAGAGGATTTTTGTTGCATTGTATATATGTGTAGAATTGGAATACTTGACAGAATCGAAGACAATACTTATACGAAAAATCCGAATCTTCAGGTAAGAATTCCCACTGGAATTTTCAGTTCACGAAAAGAAACGATGACTTCAGCTTTAGGCTTGACAATAGGAAAACTTATGGAATTGGTAAAAAATGATGTTGTGACTGATAATTATGTGGAAGATATTTTAAACAAAACCGGAGCTTTTTTTGCCTATGACAGAAATCTTCCAGAAAAATTCAAACGACAAATATGAATGGATATTTTCATTTTATAATTTGCACATGATGTATAAATAATTAGAGAATATTACTATGTTTAAGATATTTAAGGTCTTGAAGGCACAAATGCCGATAAATGGCGAAAGCATAACAAAAGATTTTGCCAAAGCATGGGAGACACTTAACGCTGATTTGATTATAAAACATTTATCTCCCGATTTCAAATATGATTCCCAATGGGTATATGACTCATTGGACAAAAAGGAATATATTGAATATATTCGGGGAAAATTCAATACTATAAGAAAAAGCAAGTCGAAAATAGAAGTTCGGATAATACACCTCTCCGAAAGCAAAGGCATAATTGCCATTAGGCAGGATAAAGGAGATCCTGTATTTTATGTAATTCAGATTAAGGACAAAAAAGTCATAAAAGGTGATTTGTGCATGTTTATCTTTTAATACTCAGCTTATGGAATTTCCACTGAATTTAGGTCTGCAAAAGACAGGCTTGCCACTGATAGTAACATCAGGCAAACTAAAGAATATGTGTTTTCTAATAGATACAGGTTCTACCCATAACACCCTTTTTGATTTTGTGTATGAACACTTTAAAGATGAGTTCGAGCTACTCGACTGTACCTGTAGAACAATGGGCATAGAGGGACATTATAAAGAAACTCCTGTCATTGAAGCTACATTCAATTTCGAGGGTGTTGATTATACTTCCACTTTTTCTGTGCTTGATGCGACTGATGCTATAGCACAGGTACAGAAAGAAACAGGTATTCAGATACATGGTGTGTTGGGTATAGAATTCCTTATGGAAAATAAGTGGATTATTGATTTTGAAACTTACAATGTAAAATGCAATGATTGAAGCTATAGCTATACTTGCTATAGGAGCGGCAATACTCCTATATGCAGAAAGACAATCCAATAAAAAGACAATAGAGAAGCAAAGTTATAAAATTAGGCATCTAACTGGCAATTTGAATGAAGATGATAAAAAGGAGAATCAACAACTTCTTGATGACTATCATTTTGAAAAGATTATTAGGAAATTGAGGTCAGAAGATGAATATGCACAGTTTGAACCAGATGATGTAATTGAAGAAAAAGCAAAAGTAAAGTTCAAAAGCTTGTATGGGTATGAATACAGAAAAGAATGAAATCTTCATCCAAGTCAAAGGCATAGGCTTTACTTTTCTTCTTGACAAGAGAATGAAGCACAACCTTATCAGTCCTGCGTTCTTGGCTTTCTTCAATCTTGAAGAGAGGCAGATGTATTCACTTCCTGAGAATAATATAGGAGAAGTGAATACAAATCCTGTCTATGACAACTTGCAGCCCTTTCTTCCTGACTATGTGGATTCCATCAGTACTAATGATGTGTTCCATTATGTTGGGAAGAAAGTGGGAAGATGCAAGGACAACAAACTGAGGGTATGCAAGGTGTTCCGCCTCGGATTTGAGCACGAAGGATGCACTTTCTCTTTCCCTTTCATTCTTGACAAGAGTTTGGATGTGCCTGCCATGTTAGGCAGAGAAGCATTCAATCGTATAAACAAAACGCTAATGAGTTATAAAGTAGAAACTTAACACTCCAATAAGAGTGCATTTTATGGCTTAGTAAAACTTTGCCATTATTGGAAACATCGGCATTTGCATACATTTTTCAGGTATAGCCCCTCTGAGATGCGATGAATCGCGCCCCTACTGGCAGACATAGGCAGAAGCCTACCTGTTTTTGAGAACTCACAAAAAATCCTTATCCCGAACTAGCGTATTAAACGTTAATGCAGAAATAGAAAGGCGTTCATTAGATCCCAAATCAGTATCAGTAGGAATTGGATTGTATGTATATATACAATACTGAAAAATAACTCATTAGATGCATTATCGTACAACGAATTATTCATTAAAAGTTGGTATTGTTATTATGATAATTGGAGGGCACGAATACTCATGTTCAAAATGAATGGAAACAACTGGAAACATCAGTTTAAAGGTGTTTTATTAGAATAAGCAATGCAAAATGTATAAGGAAACATGTAAATGAAAAAATATGTAGCACTGGTTTTATGCGCCTTACCTGTCCTGGTGGCAGGTATGGTGTTGTTTTCAATCTGCAGGAATGCTTCTGGCGGAAACGTTGTGACGAAGCCATGCAATGCCATATACCATTGGAAGACGCAATTCAAATTAAGCAGTTATGAAAAGGACTTTATAAAGGAGCATGATATAAAAAAGATGTATATCAGATTCTTTGATGTTGACTATGGGCAAGATAATGACGGACTGTTCAAGGCAATTCCTATTGCCACAACGTTGTTTCTTGACACTGTGCCAGCCGGAATAGAGGTGGTGCCTACTGTCTACATAACCACAAAAGCCATAAAAGCCGATACTACATTCGCCCAATTGATGTACAAAAGGATTATTGCAATGTCTAGGCGTAACAGAATAAACAATATGCATGAGATTCAGTTGGATTGTGATTGGACAAACAGCACCAAGAATCACTTTTTTAAGCTATGCGCAGATTTACGCGACATGCTGCATAAAGACAGCATGAACCTCAGTGTGACTGTCCGGCTGCATCAGCTGAAAAAGGAGTGTCCGCCTGCCGATTATGGGGTACTTATGTTATACAACACAGGCTCGCTGTATAATCCCGATGCAAATTCAATTTTGAACTATAATGACGTGAAGCCTTACTTAAACTCTAAAGTGGAATATGAATTGCCATTGGATGTGGCTTTCCCTATTTATTCCTGGGGTATATGGATGCGGAGAAATGACTTTATGTCCATTCTCCACAATACCGACTATACGGACAGACTACGCTACAGACAAACTGAAAAGTGCAAATTTGTTGTTTTAAAAGAACATTATTTAGAAGGACACAACCTTAAAAAAGGTGATATTATACGCTTGGAAACGTCTCCTTTTGAAGACATAATTAAAGTTAAAGAACTTGCTTTCTCTAAAATCAGGCGGCAACCCCGCAACATTATCCTGTATCATCTCGATTCATTAAACATCACCCAATATTCAAAAGAAAATATTCACCAGATTTATAAACACTGATTGATGAGGCACTCATTTTTCATTTTATTATTGATACTGTCATATCAAAATTCATTAGCTTGCGGTCCGTTCGACAGGTTATACTCGCCGGAACAATACTATACATTCCGTATTTGCGGCAATAACATGAAAGGATTAAACAATCCACAAAATGATTTGCAGCCGCAATCAAGAAATGACATTAAGAGAAATTGCCTATATTGGAGCGAAATAACTTCGACATACATTCCTCTTTCTGACATAAAGGACGTCATTTATGACTGGAGCTATGAGCAGTTGTACCAGCTGCATACTTGCGCTACCAACAGCAGCCGTTTGCAAGGCAACAACGCTTTTGCGAAATGGCTTATAAGGCATAATGATACAGAGGTCACGTCTTATCTGCTGCTTGCAAAGAGGTGTGAGATGATACGTAGCCGGCAAAATTCAGAATGGTATTATCCTGTTGAGGGAGACAACGAAAGCATAGCATTGGCTGAAATATGCGCGCAAGCCAGAAGACAACATTCTAAAAGGCTTTTAGACCGCTATACACTTCAAATAATGAGATGTCTTATATCAATGCGGCAGTACAGCGAATGCCTGAATATTTGGATAGACCGAAAACGGGAATTCCGGAATAACATAATTTCTGACATGGCAAGAGGATATGTAGCCGGTGCATATTTCCATATGGGAGAAACGGAGAAAGCTAAAAGAATGTTTATCGATGTCGGGGATGTCCATTCTTATCTGTTCTGCATTCAGATGGAGGGCAAGTCTTATAACTATATGGATTTACTGTCGTTATTATGCAAAAATGACATTGATGATAATAGGATTTTACCATTGACGCAGTATATAATTCACATGGCTGAAGTTGATAATGAAAATTGCGATTATACTGCATTAAACAGGCTTGCGGTGGAAACCATTCCAAATGTTAAACCTGCGTATAAAGCGGCATGGTGTTATATTGCCTCCTATACTTATGACAAGGAGGGAGAAAGCCATATGGCACTTAAACTTATAAAGCGTGCTTCAAGATATAATGCCAGTCAAGACTTGAAAGATGCCATCCGTGTGTTCCGTATTTACCTGACAGTCAAATGTGCCTCTGAATATAATGACAGCTTGGAACGCTATCTTTACGGTGAACTGTCATGGCTACACCGTAAGATTGTTTCCAATTTGAATTCAAAGGTAGTTGTGGAAGCCTCAAATCAAAGGGACGGATTCAGTCAATATTATTGGAATGATATGATGAGGAAAATCATCATATCTCAAGTGGTTCCAAAGTGCATCTCATCCGGATATAAAGTCAGGGCATTGCAGTTTCTTAACTATGCTGACAATTGTATTTGGAAAGTGAAAGGAGGTCGTGCGGATTGGAAAATATTAAACTTTACAAACGAGAACGAATACGATTATAGGACGGATTTCTTTATTAATCTGGACTCCATAGGGGTGAAGTATGTCAAACGGTTGGCATATAGGATGAAGAATCCGTTATGTGGTTTGGATCGTTTTTTGAGCAAGTACAGTTATAACGATATGAATTATCTCAATGAGATTATCGGTACACAACTAATTGCAGGAATGAGATATAAAGAAGCTATGCATTATCTCGCATTGGTCTCTGACAAATTCATTAGAACAAGGAATGTATATCGTACTATGGAATATGATGCATTTAGTTCCGACATCCGAATGAACCGAAAAGGCAAGTCTTACAAATTAGACTTTGCAAAAAAAATGTATGCGTTGGAAAGTAGGATAAAGGCAGTGCGGAATCCTGATAAAAAAGCGGAACTGATGCTTGAATATGCCCGTGGACTGCAAAATTCCATAGGACGTTGTTGGAGGCTTACATCATACTATAAAGGAGAGTGGGTGAGCTATCCTTACTATAGTACGTATCAAAGACAATTGCGTGACAGTATAGCTAAAACATCCAGCAAAATAATAGATAATGCATTCAAACTGTTTACAGATGAAGAAAGAGCCGCGACGGCTTTATATAAATGGAACAGATATAAGACTGCGGTGACAGACTATCCGAAGACAAAGATGGCTCAGTATATACGAGGACATTGCGATGAGTTGATTGATTACCGTTGTATAAAAGATAAATGATTTTATATGATAGAGAAAGACTGAGTAAATTACAAATTCATGGATACAGAACGCTATGAGATTTTCATTCATGTCAAAGGCACAGGCTTTACATTCCTTCTTGACAAAAGAATGAAGCATAACTTTATCAGTCCCGCATTCCTGGCTTTCTTCAATCTTGGAGAAAAAAGGATATATCCATCTCTTAATGATAAAACGGGAGATGTGAATACAAAACCAGCTGATGACAGCATACCTCCCTTTCTTTGTGAATATTCCATCAGTACTGAAGATATATTTCGTTATATAGGAAAGAAAGTCGGCAGGTGTAAGGACAACAAGTTGAGAACCTGCAAGGTATTCATGCTTGAATTTGAGTATGATGGTTCTGCTTTCTCTTTTCCGTTCCTTCTTGACAAGAGTTTGGTTGAGCCCGCTATATTGGGAGGAAAATCATTTGACAAAATCAAAGCCAGGTTTCCGAAGCTTATATCTCACATCTCAGACAAATTCTGATTGCCATTATCCCTCAGCTGTTTTCCCTTCCCTCTTTACAGTGTGTGGGGCAGTGTCGTGAAAGGACTTGAATGCAATATGGCGGCAGGAAGGCATGTGATGGGGAAGAGACGGGGATTCTGAGAATGTCGGTGATGTTGCTCTCTGGTGTCATTCCGGGGCGGTCGGCATCGGATGTTGAGGCTAAGTGTGAAGTAAAAAATATTGACATATTTATTCCGCAAAACAGAAATGCGGCGGGCGCGCGGATGTGTTCATGGATGTGTTTTTCCTTTCTGTGTCATGCCGTACGCATGATTGTGTGGCGTAATGTTTGTCCCAATTTCGTTGTTTTTGTTCTTTTCCGGTGTATGTTCATGTTGTCCGGTGGTCAGCAGAGGCGATTCTATGTTACCGGAAAGCCTGTTTTGTCTTACCAAATGTGCTTTTCAGTGTGCCCATATAGCCTTTTCCGTGCTATGGGAAAGCCTTTTCCGTGCGGTGAAAAAGGGTTTCTTTTTATGCTATTCTTGTAATATGCTGACAATATGGAGGTTATGATGATACGCTGAAAACTGCGTATATGGCGGCAGATTGCCTGCCGTTTGTCTCTGCGCTGTTCTCAGCGGGTTTACGGTGTACGGAAATTCGCTGTTTCTCCACTATGTGGAGGGATGTGCATATGGTTTTAAACACAAAAGGATTGTTTGTGTTCTGACAATAAATTCAGATATGTCAGTCTGCCTCACATACCTTTTCCGCACCTCTGCCGTAATCCTTTCTCGCGCTTTTTCAGGTATATCCTATAACATTCCCTATCATTATGGAATGTGGTTTGTATTAAACCCGAATCGGTCATTAGGACGTATATATTTGGATAAATCTTTATTTCACATACTCTCCGGGCTGTTGCCGCGTTCAAGCCGCCGGTATGCTACCCGTCCCACCGCACAGCATCGCGCTGCATATACGGTGAAGACGGGAGCCATACCGTGCGCTTCCAACTCATGAAAAAACCATAGCCTCCCTGTCGGTCAGGTTTTTCATCATTTGTTATGAGTGTCCCATTTGTGGGTCTCGGTGCATTCCAGATAGAGAATCTTGTCTCCAGCCTGCATCCTGAATTTGCCTTTCTCGAGTATCCATTTGCCGTCCGCACCTACAAAGGCGAGGTCGCTGCCTTTCAGGTTGAACGACACGGTGCGCTTCTCGCCCGGCTTCAGCTCTATCTTTCTGAACGCTCTGAGACGCCGGTTCTCCGGAGTGAGCGACGCAACCATGTCGCGGCTGAAGAGCATCACCGTCTCCTTGCCTGTCATTGTCCCTGTGTTGGTCACATCGACAGACAGGGTTATGTCGTCACCGGCTGTGAATGTGTCGGCTGAAGTCCTGAAGTTGTCGTAGCCGAACGTGGTGTAGCTCAGTCCGTAACCGAAGGGCCACTGCACTGATATAACCGCGTCGTAGTCGTAGGCACCGTCCATCTTGTCCATCTCCTCGCTCACGCGATAGTCGTATGTGGTGAGAGCCGCCGGATCCTTCGGGTATGTATAGGGCATTTTAGCGCTCGGGTTGGTTTTCCCCGAGAGTATTCCGGCAAGCGCGTCCGCACCGTAGTTGCCGGGCAGCAGAATGTTGACGACAGCCTCCGCGAGCGGTTCGATGTCGCTGATGATGCGCGGTCGCCCCTCGTTGAGGATGAGCACGACGGGCTTTCCTGTCCGGGCGAGAGCCTTCACGAGGTCGCGCTGGTTGGCGGAGAGCCTGAGGTCGGAAAGGTTTCCGGGAGTCTCGCAATAAGAGTTCTCGCCTATGCACGCTATTATTACGTCGGCTCCGGCAGCCGCCTCCACGGCTTTCTCTATCTCGGGAGGATTCTCCTCGTAGTAGTTGCCTTCCGGAACATAGGTCACTCCTTGCTCGAGCGTCACGTTGTCCTTGCCGAACTCGTCGCGCAGAGCCTCATAGATGGTGTTGTTGTCGGCTGCGTAGCGGTCGGCAATGTGTCCCTGCCATGAGTAGCTCCATCCTCCGTTGAGGCATCGCATGGAGTTGGCGTTTGGTCCGGTGACAAGCAGTCTTGTGCCTTTCTTCAGCGGCAGGATGCCGTTTCTGTTCTTCAGCAGCACCTCAGACTCGCCTGCGGCTTTCACAGCCAGTGCCTTGTGAGCCTCCGACGCGAACTCCGGGAAATCCTTCATGTGCGTCACGGGAGTGTCGAACAGCCCCAGCCTGTACTTCAGACGGAGCACGCGGCGCACGGCATCGTCTATGCGGCTCATCGGCACACGGTGTTCCTCGACAAGCTCTTTGAGCAGAGTGCAGAAGTCGAGGTCGTAAGGTTCCATCGCCATGTCTATTCCGGCGTTTATGGCAATCTCTATAGCCTCTTTCTTGTCTGCGGCGACATGCTCGCGTGTATAGAGGTTGTTGATGTCAGCCCAGTCGGTGACGAGCATGCCGTCCCAGCCGAGTCCTTCCTTGAGCCAGCCTGTCAGAAGCTCCTTGTCGGCATGCATCGGCACACCGTTCACGCTTCCGCTGTTCACCATTATTGTAAGCGCGCCAGCCTCGACACAGGCTTTGAACGGAGCGAAACATTTTTCTCTCAGTTCGGATACGGGGATGTAAGCCGGCGTGCGGTCCTTTCCGGTCCTCGCCTGACTGTATCCCATGTAGTGCTTCACTGATGTGGCAATCCTGTCGGAAGGTATGTGGTTGGGGTCGTCGCCCTGAAAACCGCGTACCGCCGCGCTTCCCATTATGGCGTTGACGAGGCAGTCCTCACCGTAGTTCTCCCATACTCGCGGCCACCGGGGGTCTCTCGCCATGTCGACGGTGGGCGAATATGTCCACGGACAGTTGGCAGCCCTGGTCTCGTAGGCGGTCACTCTGGCGGCGTCGTATGCCAGCTGCGGATTGAACGAAGCCCCGATGTTGATGTTCTGCGGAAACAGCGTTCCGCCGAGCGTGTAGGTCGTTCCGTGGTTCTGGTCGAGTCCGTAGATGCACGGAATGCCGATTTCCTTCATCGACACTTCCTGTATCAAGCCTATTATCTCCTGCCACTTCTCAGGCGTCTGGGCTACCGGTCCGGGCGCGTTGAGCACCGAGCCCACCTTGAATTTGGCGATGGCGTTGTGGAGCTTGTCCCTGTCGAGCCTGAACTCGCCGTCTTTCCATTCGCCGAGAACGTCGATGGAGAGCTCTGTCATCTGACCTATCTTCTCCTCGAGAGTCATTCTGCCCAGAGTATTCTCAATCTTCCTCTCTATTTCTTTGTCCGGACGTATTGCCGGAGACACAGCCTGCGAGGCGCAGGCTATGCCGATGGTTGCCGTCAGAGTCATATTTCTTAATGAAATCATAATACTTTCCGTTTATTTTAAAACCACTGAATCGATGTATATACCGTGTCCGGTGACGATGAATCCGTCTTGCTCCATTATCATGCCGAGCACATCCCGGGTGAGTGTGAATTCGTATACTCCGGCTCCGTCCACGTCAGCCTTGTCGGCTCCGGGCAGTGCTGTCCACCATGCGGTGGTGGGTTGCAGCTGATGGTAGGTGTCTTCCGGATTTGTGGAATAGTGTATAGCCATGACCGTACCAGCCTTCACCGTGGCGAACACGTCCTTGTCTATGAGATTGAACGTCTTGTTTGGGTCACCGTCAGCGAGCCCCCACGACACGTAGTGATGCCCTGACCATAACACCAGCTCGGTCGTTACGGATAGCGGCATCTGCTCAACAACCGACTTGCCTTGACAGAACCTCACCTTGCCTCCGTCTTTCGTGGTTCCTGTAAGAGTGTATTCGCCCTCGGCAATTGCGGGGAACATCATCCTTATCGTGTCTGATGTCTGATGAGTGAATTGCCTTATCTCCGTATCGCCTACTTTCAGCGACGCTATCTTGTCGAGATTTATTCCGGTCAGAGTCCACTCCGCGTCTGCCCGCGCGCGTCCGGCTCCAGATGTGACGAGGGCTGTTTTGCTCACCGTGACAGTGTTTGCGCCGAACTCTTCTCCGTCCGTGTCTGTAAGGAAAACCCTGTGCGTGCCGTCCTCAACGTCTGTCGGTACGGTGTATGTGAGGTGTGGAGTGCCGCCTTCTGTCGAATAGGCGGCAGGGGAGGGAGTGCTGTTGCCGATTCTTACGCTTCTCACCTGTTCGAGATTGTCGCCGTAGAGCACAGCCACTGTGCCCGGAGCTACAAAGCGTTCGTAGCCCTTCTCGGCTGACCAAGGGTCTCCGTCGAGCGGGTTCACCCTTATGAGCCCCTCGCGTGAGGTGGATTTCCCTTTCACCGTTGTCGCAACCACTTTCATCGTGTAAAGCCCAGCTGGCAGCCCGATGTCTATGCTGTCGCCTTCGGCAGCCTTGTCGCCGTCTATATACCATACCACGTCGGTGTAGTCGGCTGGTGTCACGGTGAGCGTCATCTTGAAGTTGGCGTCGCGGCTGATGGCGGCGATGACGGGCAGCTCCCCGTTCTGTCTGTCGGGGAACATGGGTGAAAGGATGTGCGGCTCGTCATCCGGTCCTACCGTAGAGAACGGATCGTCGTCGCTACAGGAAAGGCATATCATGCACAAAGGCAGCATTGCCGTTAATAGTCTCAGTATTGATTTCATAGTTGTTTCTTGTTTTATTATTATGAATTATTCAACGTCCCACCATACATGGGTGTTCCAGCTGTCCTTGCCGCCCATGCGTTTGAGAGCCTCGTCATATCCGGG
Organism: Leyella lascolaii; assembly: GCF_900079775.1. Lineage (GTDB taxonomy): Bacteria > Bacteroidota > Bacteroidia > Bacteroidales > Bacteroidaceae > Prevotella > Prevotella lascolaii. The sequence continues at coordinate 48,215 of NZ_LT556038.1, forward strand.
TTTGTTGTAGGATGATTCGAGAGTAGGGTAGCAAAGCCTTACGGGTATGTCCTTTCCGCCTGTGAGATATTGTCCGAAACCGTACTCGGCGGGCGATTTGAGGCGCGGATAGCCGGAGCGGCGCACGTTTGCCCAGCATTCTGCGGGGTTGGTGAAGTGCAGTATCCATGCCTGGGTGTTTATCGCAGCTTTAGCCTGTTGCTCGGTGTGGCCTATGCCGTTGTCGGCTATGTATGCGTTGAAGTCGTTGTCGGATATTCTGTCGTAGCCGTAGTTGTCGGCAAGGAAGTCCATTGCCGCGCGCACTCCTTTGCTGTAGAACCCTTCCACCGTCCCTCCGGTATTCCATTTCTTCAGTGAAGCCTCAGCAAGAAGCAGGTTCACTTCAGCGCATGTCATCACCACGCCGGGGTTGTCGCCGCGGAGGAAGTTGTTTGCAAGCTTCGGCTCAGTCTCGCGTGCCATCGTGGTCTCTACAGACGGGTTGGTCTTTGCTATCTCTTTCATCATGTCGCTGTCATATCCTTGCGGCCACGGGTCGTAGGAGAAAGCTCCAGGCTGACAGGGGTTCATGGCTATGCCCTTACCGGTGATTTCGTCTGTAAGGTCTATCCGGTTGTCGGGGCTTGTCTGGCTCATGAGCCCGTCATAATAGAATCTGGCTATCATGAATGTGCGCGGGTCTTTCGTGTTGTAAAGCTGGTTGAAGAACGTCGAACACAGATAACTCGGGTTGTTGGCGGGGTCGTTGCCGAACAGGAGCTGCGACAAGGCGTTGCCTCTGTAGTCGGTGTAGGAGTCTTGTCCGAAGCTGAACGATATGTCCATGTATTTTATCAGTGCGTCGTCAGAGCCCGATGTGAGCACTCCGCCTTCAGAGGCGAGCGCGTCCTCAAATTCCTTCCGCGCCTTCTCGGGTGCTACGTCGGATATGCGCATGGCGTAGCGCAGTCTGAGAGAATTGGCGAGCTTTATCCATTTAGCCACGTCTCCGTTGTATATCACGTCGCCCGTTATTCTGTCGTTGGCGGCGTCCAGCGCGGATGCGGCATCTTTCAGCTCGGTGAAGAAATCGTTGTATATGTCTTCCTGCGTGTCGTATTTCGGGTTGTATATCTCTTTCAGATAGCCTAACCCTGCCTCGCTGTATGGCGCGTCTCCGTAGATGTCCGTGATGACTGACATCATATAGACGCGGTAGATGCGCAGTATGGCGTTGATATTCTTTCTGTTCTCATCCTCCGCGCTGCGATGGATGGCGTCTGTGAGGTTCTTTATGGCTTTCGGATAGAACGACGTCCATATCCTGCCCATCTCGTTGTTGTCCACCGTGTGGCGTCCTCCGTAGTTGGTGGTGTTCCAGCATCCCATGAGCTGTTGGGTGAAAGCATACAGGTAGTTGCGGTATATCTCCACCATACCGAGGTCGCCGTATGTCTGCAGTTCGGCTGTCGTGAGTTGCGCGTTGGGGTCTATGCTGTTGGCTTTCGACTTGTCTGTGTTAAGGTCTTCCATGTAGCTGTCGCTGCACGATGAGCTTATTCCAGCCAGCAATGCCGCAGACAATATAATAAAAGTCTTTATCTTTCTCATTGTTCCCATGTTGGTTAAAATTTGATATTAACGTTTATGCCGTAGCTCTTTCTTGAAGGCAGAGAGCCGTATTCGAGCCCCATTCCGGTGGTGTTGTTGTAGTTGGAGTCCGGATCGATGTTAGGAATGTTTTTCCAGACAATGAACGGGTTTCTCGCAACAAACGATACCGACATGTCCTGAATCACTTTGCCCAGCCATTTCTTCGGCAACTGGTATGCAAGTACTATCTCGCGGCACTTCACGTAAGAGTTGTCGTAGATGAACATTGACGGTGCGTTGCGGCACACACTCATCCAGTAGTCCTCCGGATTGATGATGATGTCGTTCTTGCGGTAGGTTCCGTCGCCGTTGTCTATCACTCCGGGAGCTACGAATCCTCCCGTCGGATTCCATTCGGACGAGCCCTTCGGTATGCCGGCTTCCTGACGCAGCTCTTCTGAGTGATACCATTCGTCGCGACCTTTAAGCGTTGCCGGACTCTTTCCTGACTCGTGCGCGGCACGTGCGGACATAGAGTACAGGTCGGCACCGACCTTGATGTCGAACAGTGCGGAGAGTGAAAGGTTCTTGTAGTGCAGTGAAGTGCTGATGCCGCCTGTCCAGTCCCATGAGGCGTTACCGAGCACATGGTTGCTCTTGTCATACTTTGGCAGACCTGTCTGAGGGTCTATAATGATGTCTCCGTTTTTGTTTCTCACGAAGTCGGGACCTACAATCGAGCCGAAGTTCTCGCCCACCTTGGCTGCTATCTGTACGTCGAGCCATGAGGCTTTCTCGAGTTCGAACATGTCCATATTGTCTACAAGCTTCTTCACTTTGTTGCTGTTCTTGGAGAAGTTGAAGTTCAGGTCCCATGCGAAATCGCCTGTCTGGACCGGGCGGGTGTTAAGAGTTATCTCAATACCTTGGTTCTGTATCTCTCCGGCATTTATGAGACGGTAGGTGTAACCGGTAGCCCAGCTGCTCGCAATTCCCATAATCTGGTCCTTGCTTATCTGATTATAGTAGGTGAAGTCAAGCCCGATGCGGTTGTTGAGAAACTTCGTCTCAAAGCCTATCTCAAACGAGTTTGTCCTTGTGGGTTTCAGGTTCTTGTTAGGTATTGTCTCGTTGTTGATGTATCCGATGGTATAGCCCGGATATGTGAACTTTGATTTTGTGTATACCAGACCTAACTGATAAGGGTCGGTGTCACTTCCCACTTGTGCCCACGACATGCGTATCTTGCCGTACGGCAGGATGTTTTTCCTGTTGATGAGTTCGGAAAACACGAAGCTGCCTGAGACCGAAGGATACACGTATACGTTGTTGTTCAGCGGCAGTGTGGACGACTGGTCGCCGCGCAGGGTGGCGTCAAGGAACACGAGACTCCTCCATCCGAGATTCACAGAACCGAACAAGGAGTTTATCTGTTTGCGGTAGCTATTTTGCTCGATGCTTGTCTCGTTGAAGCTCATTATGGCTATGACGTCGGGTATCTGCATGTCTTTAGCTGTGTTGAGTGTGGTTTTGTTGTCCACCTTATATATGTTTCCGCCGAATGTTCCGGTGAAGTCGAAGTCGTCCCAGCGGTTGTTGTATGTCGCGAGAAGCTCGAAGTTGTACATCTTGTTCTCGAACTTGCTGTCCTGAAGATAACCCGATTCGTATCCGGGAGTGGTCGGAGCCTTGAAGTCCTCGAACGAGAACCAGTTGAATTCTGCACCTGCCGTGCCCTTAATCTTCAGATGGGGATTGATGTTCCACGTAGCTGACGCATGCAGACGGAACAGGTCTTTGTCCGAGTTATTGGAGTTCTTGTATACGTCCCAGTACGGGTTCACGTTGTAGGGATCCATTCCGTTCCAGTTGGAATATTCTCCGTTCTTGTCCTGATAGGTGCGCAGCCACGCCTGATTGTATGTCGTAGCAAGTGTCATGAGGTTCTTTCCGATGTTCGACTTGCTGTCTCCCAGAGCCGGACGGTTCTTTACTCCTTCGTGCGTATAGTTGACAGAGAAGTCAAGATCCACCTTTCCCAACGTGGAGTTCGACCTCAGATTGAATATGTCGCGGCTCATGTTTGTGTTTGGAACGATGTCTTTGTTTCTCATGTCGGTGAATGTGAAGCGCATTCCGGTGGTCTTGTTGCTTGACGATACGGTGAGTGTGTTGTTGGCAGTCACACCTGTGCGGAAGAAGCCGGAGATGTTGTCGGGAATGATTAGGTAAGGACGCTTCACCCCGTCGAAATATTCCAGCATGTTGCTGCCGTCTGCCTTTGGACCCCAGCTCTTGTTTGTGTTGGACACGGCGTCAATGCTGTATGTGCCGTTGCTGCCCATACCGTATGTCTGCTGCACGTCGTTCCATCTGGAGAGCTGCCTGTCTATGGTCAGCGTTCCGTTGTATTCTACGGAGAACCGTTCGCCTTTGCCTGCCTTCTTTGTCGTGATGAGAATCACGCCGTGGCTTGCGCGGCTTCCGTAGAGGGCAGATGCCGCCGGACCTTTCAGCACCGACATTGTCTCGATGTCGTCGGGGTTGATGCTTGATATGCCGTCTCCAAGGTCGTAGCCGCCTGATGTTCCGGCGCTGCCGAAGTTGGTGTTGTCCAGCGGCACACCGTCAACGACATATAGCGGCTGGTTGTTTCCGGTCATCTCTGTGTTGCCTCTGAGCAGCACTCTTGTCGAGCCTGACGGTCCGCCTGCTGTCTGGCTCACCACGAGACCCGCCACACGGCCTGCCATCGAGTTGATGACGTTTGTCTCTTTAGCCTTCTCGAATGCTTTGCCGTTCACTTCGTCGAGTCCGTATCCCAGAGCCTTGCGGTCTCTCTTTATTCCCAACGCCGTGACAACCACCTCATTGAGCAGCTTCGAGTCTTCCTCAAGCACTATTGTCATCGGTTTTGCCGAGGCTGTCACCTCCACTGTCTTCATTCCGATGTAGCTCACAACGAGTGTGGCTCCGCTTCCTACGTTCAGTGTGAAATTGCCGTTGATGTCGGTTAAAGTACTGTTTGTCGTGCCTTTCTCAGATATGGAGGCACCTATGATAGGACCGGTATTGTCTTTTACGATACCCGTCACTTTGATTTGTTGTGAACCAATCTGCATCGGAGCAGAGCCTGTCGCGGCTGACGCCTGTGCCATTACAGGCATGCCGCCGGCAAGTGTTCCGCACAACATAATCCTTGAAAAGAAACTTACATTCATGCGTTTAAACTTTAATTATGTTCAGTCAGTTTTATCCAGTCTACATACATGGTTGCCTTTGTCCCCTTCTTCAGAACCGTAATGCTGCCGCTGTCGGTTATTCCGGTGAACGTTCCTCCCACGGCAAGGTTGAACAGTATGAAGAAGTTATCGTGGAAGTAAGGATTGTCTTTGATGTCGAACGAGTGGAAAGGTTTGCCGTCAATGGATATGGCGGCGCGCGTCTCGTCCCACGTAAGCGTGTAAGTGTGATAACCGCCGTCCTGGAGGCTGGAGCCGACACTGGCGGCATGGTATTGCTGTTCGTGCGATGCCGGGCTCTTGCCGAAGTGTATTGCCGTGTTCACACGTGATGAGGCTGTGCCGGTGGCAATCCCTTCCTTGTCGCCCATCTCCATTATGTCAATCTCTCCGCAAGCCGGCCATTCCTTCCCGTTGTCGCCCATCATCCAGAATGCGGGCCACAGTCCGTCTGCCGTCTTGGGCAGTCGGATGCTCGCGCTGAGCGTGCCGTATCTGAAGCTTTTCTTCCCCTTGGAGTTTATTCTTCCCGATACTATCTTGCCGTTCTTCCATTCTGCCGTCAGCATGAGCACGGACCTGCCGCCGTCCTTTCCCACCTTCACCTGCTCAGGGCTGTATGCCTGCAGTTCCTCGTTGGTCCATCCGGCTTCGTGGGTTTCCTTTGTCCATACAGAACTGTCGAACGTCTTGAAGTCGTCGAAGAACACCACGTCCTCTTCCGTTCCTGTGGCTGCGCCCTTACTGTCGGAGTCTTCCTGTCCGGAAGCGCATGCCGTAAATACCGCACATATAAATGTGAGAGTAAGACTTACTTTTCTGTTCATTGCTTGTTTGTTGTTAAGGTTATGATAAATTTATGACATTAAGTTTTCGGGTCTTCTGTCTCAATCCGCTGTCAAAAGTAGTAAGCCTTTCCTTATATGAGGGTTTGATGGCTGTTATTTATGGGTTTGATTCTTGTTATTTTTCATAATACGCTCGCTGTCAGTATAATAGAAAAGGTTTGAATGCCGTTTTTTCTGCATTCAAACCTTCATCTCAGCGTGTTCAGAAGTAAGTCTTAATCTGTTTCTTCCGCATATCGGCTTGGCTGTATGCCAAAATACTTCTTGAAGACGGTGCTGAAATATTTCACGTTTATGAATCCCGTAGCCTCTGACACATCCACTACCGAACCGCCGTTTTTAAGCAGTTCCGCAGCACGTTCAAGGCGTATGATGCGTATGAACTCCTGCGGAGCTCTTCCGGTGAGCGATTTCAGCCGACTGTAGAACAGCGTGCGGCTCATCGCCATCTCCCTGCACAGCGCGTCGATGCTGAAATCAGTGTTGCTTATGTTGTCCAGCACGATGTCTGTGGCTTTCTCAACGAACATCCTGTCATTCTCAGACAGAGACATCACATTCGCCTCCCCGTCCTCAGTGGAAGCCGCTCCCTGACTGCGGTCTTTATCCATAGAGCCGGTGGCGTCGGTCTTTCTGACCGCATGACGGAGCAGACAGTCGCGCATGCGCCGCCTGTTTTCTATCATGCCTTTAATCTTCAGCTTCAGTATCTCGGTGCTGAAAGGTTTTGTGAGATAGTCGTCAGCACCCTTCCGCAGACCTTCCACCACTGCCTCGTGGGTTGTCTTTGCCGTCAGGAGTATTATCGGAATGCCGGAAGTCTCGGGCTTTTCCTTCACGATGTTGCAGAAGTCGTCGCCTTGCATGCCGGGCATCATGACGTCAGATATGATGAGGTCGGGGTAGGCGGTCTCCATGTATGCGAGCGCTTCGGCTGCGTTGGGCTTCTCCACCACCCTGTAGTCAGCCGAGAGAGTCTTGCACAGATAGTGCCGCAGGTCGTCGTTGTCTTCCACGACAAGTATTGTCTCACCGTTGTCGCCGTATCCGTCGTATGCCGGAATGTCGGAGGGCAGCACCTCGTCCAGTATGTTGTCGAAGGACGACTGGCGCGAGCCAGGCACCGCCCGGGCGAATGTCCTGTCGAGCGTGACGGTGAATGTGGTCCCGACACCTTCTTTGGAAGAGAACCTTATCTTGCCGTTAAGGAAGCTGACGACGCGCTGCACCTGCAGCAGTCCGAACCCGAGACCGTGCTCCTGCGACTCGTACGCGTTTCTGGCGCGGTGTATGTCGGAGAAGATGTGCTTGTGCTCGTTCTGCGGTATTCCTATGCCGGTGTCCTCTATCCTCACGGTTGCCTTCTTGTTGTCGGCGGTCATGCTTATCCTTATGCTGCCTCCGTTGCCGGTGTATTTGCATGCGTTGGATATGAGGTTGTCGAATATGATCTCGAGCATGCGCTGTGTGGCTTTCACGCAGACCTCGTCCTCGGGCAGCGACAGCGACATGCTCAGTCCCTTCCTGTCGCATACCGCCTGGAAACATGCGGCTTCTTCCGTGAGCATCTCGCAGAGGTTGACCGGCACAAGCCTCGTTCTGTTAAGGTTTCTTCCTATCTTCTCAAATTCAAGCAGCTGCGATGTCAGGGAGTAGAGCTTCCTTATGTTGGTGTTTGCCAGCCCGAGCAGATACCTCGCCTTGTCCGGAAGGTCGGTCTCGTTGAGCAGGTCCTCCAGCGGTGCCATGACCAGAGTGATTGGCGTGCGTATGTCGTGCGATGTGTTGACGAAGAAGTTTATCTTGTCGTCATAGTGCCGCTTCTGCATCTGATACAGCTTGTAGCGTGTGGCAAAGTATCCTATCAGTACTAATATAATAATGTAGCACAGCCACGCCCACCACGACATCCACCATGGAGGGAGTATGGTCAGCCCCACGGTTTTCTCGTCTATCACCTTTCCCGTGCTCTTGCTCATGCTGCATACGCGGAACGTGTAGCTGCCCGGCGTCACGTTCTTGTATCGTGCCGACTGCGCCCTGCCGGCGTCGCTCCATCCCTTGTCGTAGCCCTCAAGTATGAAGCGGTAGACTATGTCGTTCTGGTAGCGCAGGTTTATCGATTCGAAATTGATGTCGAAACTGTTCTGGCTGTGTGTGAGCCTTATTTTTTCTGACGCGAGCATATTGAAGACCGAACTCATGAACCCGGGGTCGTTGCTGTAAGGCACGTCCACGTCGAACTTCGTGATGCGCAGCGGCGCGTCGTAGTCAACCCTCGTTATTTCAGACGGATTCAGCTCCACCGCACCGTTGGTGCTGCCGAACAGTATCCTGCCCGAGGCTGTCATGACGCATGAGGATTTGTTGTATTCCTGGCTTATCCTGCTTATGTAGTTCAGGTTCCATATCTCCCCGCCGTTCATAACAGCTATTCCGTTGCCCGTGCTTATCCATATCCTGCCTTCCGAATCGCGCTTCAGACCGAATATGTCGTTTGACGGCAGACCGTCGTTAGAGGTGATGTGCTTCTTTATTTTGCGCTTTAAGAAGTCGTAAAGCAGTATTCCTCCGCCCTCGGTGCCGAGCCATACGGTATGGTCGTTGTTGAACAGCATGGATATGATGTACGCGCTCACGTTCTTGCTCATCTGCTCCTTTGCCGACGCGAAATGTCCGATGCGTCCCGTCCTTTTGTCTATGATGTAGAATCCGTCGGACGTAGCTGCGGCTATGCGTCCCTTTCCTAATGTCTCGAAAGAGAATATCTGTTTTACGGCGTACGTCCTTCTTAGCCGCCATCCGCTGTCCAGGTGCATCAGGTCACCGTCTATGCTGCCCACCCAGTAGTCGCCGTCGGTGTCTTTCTTTATGGAGAATATGTAGTTGGAAGTGATGTTGTCGGTCTGCCTTGTGAGATGTCTCGTCACGTTGCCTTTGCTGTCTGTGACGAATATTCCGCTGGCGTAAGTGCCTACAGCCATCTCTCCTCCGTTGCCGCGGCACAGCGACACGCACACCTTTCCGGGCAGAAGGTGCCGCCATGTGCGGTTTGCCGGACTGTAAACACTTATCCCTCTTTCGGTGGCAAACCACATGCTGCCGTCCTGTCCTTCGGCAATCGACTTCACGTTGTCGTTCACAAGCGACTGCCTTTCCTTGTGTCTGTGCGTGATGAAGGTTATCGGATACTTTGAGAATATCACTTGTGAGACACCTCCCGTATAGCTTCCTATCCACAGATTCCTCTGACTGTCCTTGAACGTTGTGTATATGCCGCTGCTCGTCAGGCATGCGTCGCCGCCGCTGTCGTCGGAGTCTATGAGCCTCTTTATGCTCATGTCGCTGTAGCTGTAGGTGAATATCCCGCTTCCGTCTATGCCCACTATCAGTGTGTCGGAGTCGTATTTTATTATCGAGCGTATCGGGTTGTCGAATATGTCCGTGGCTGTCGGCACATGCGTCAGGGCTCCTGTGCCAAGGCTCAGAATCCACAGCCCGCTGTTGAACGTACCTATAAAAAGATTGTTCCTCTCTCTGTCATGATACAGAGTCTGTATGCTCTTCCCGTCGAGAAGTCCTTTGACGTGTCTGCCGGAGGTGTCAGTGATTTTCAGTCCTGCGGTTGTTCCCAGATAGAGAGTGCCGCCTAAAGACACGATGTCGTTGACGTCCAGTCCTGCGATGCATTTCCTCACCCTGTTGTTTTCCTTCACGTATAGTCCGGAGGTGAGTCCGAACAACTCCTTCCCGTCCTCCGTTATATGATATTTGTTAAGGGTTATGTTGCCGGACATATACCTTGACAGTTGTGTCTTCAGCTCAAACCTGTCATACACGTCAGAATACTGATACACCTTTCCCGTGTTGTCATATGCCAGCAATGCTCCGTCGGGCAAGTAAAGGAGCTGTATTATCCTTGCCGCAAGGTCACCGTAGTTGTGCTCGTCCGACAGTCTGTAGTTCCTCATATGCTGTCCGTTATATCGGTCTATGCCCGATTTCGTGCTTATCCATATGGCGTGATGCCTGTCTTCCACTATCGAGTAGACACGCTGGCTGCTCAGTCCGTCGGTGTTGCTCATGTGTCTTACGCTTGATACGGTGAGGCTCATGCCGTGGCATAACAGCGGTTTGCAGGCTGCGAGGACGGACATCAGTATGCAGGTTAGTAATATCTTGTTTCTCATATCAGTAAGTATTGACTTGATGTGTGTGTGATTCATGCACATAAGTAGTAATGACAAAGATAATGCAAACGAGCGGAAAGAAAGCTTGCTTTCAATTTCCCGAGTGCCGCTTATCTTATACAAAGATAATGAAAGCGAGTGCAATGAGATCTTGCTCTTGTATTGCCGTGCGCATCTTATCTTATACAAAGATAATGAAAGCGAGTGCAATGAGATCTTGCTCTTGTATTGCCGTGCGCATCTTATCTTATACAAAGATAATGAAAGCGAGTGCAATGAGATCTTGCTCTTGTATTGCCGTGCGCATCTTATCTTTGACAAAGATACAAATAAAATAATTACACAGGCTTCAATGAGCAGAATTTTTTACCCGTATGCGGCGCGGTGACGCTTTAATATGATGTTGTGAGCCGGTGACGGGTGCGTCAGTTGTCGCATCACATCGCTGTACGCGATGGCAGAGCGTATGAAAAAAAGACGGTGTTGTGAGCCGTTGTGCGATATAAAGTCTTACCTTTGCATCCGCAAGTCAGGCGCGTATGCCGTATGGTTACAATGTTTTTATTATCGTTAAAAGTTCAGATTACAGTCATATGTTAAGGGTATTGTTGTTTATAGGAGCCGGAAGCTTTGCGGGAGGAGTGGCGAGATACGTGCTCTCTCACACAGTGCAGACCGGTGTCACCTCCGGTTTCCCGTGGGGCACAATGGTTGTCAATGTGCTCGGATGTTTTGTCATAGGTCTGCTCAACGCACTGTTTGAGCGCGGACACGTCATGAACACCGACCTGCGCATGTTCCTCACCACGGGTTTCTGTGGCGGTTTCACCACCTTCTCCACCTTCATGCAGGAGAACTGCACCCTGCTTTCCGACGGCAGGTTCGTTCATTTCTCGCTCTATTCCATACTCAGTTTTGCACTCGGACTGTTCGCGGCATTTGCCGGACAGTTTGTCGTCAAGGCTGTGTGAGCGTCAGTATGCGGGACGGATGTGCGGCAGGCGGTTTTTCCCGAACATCCCTTTGCCTGCCCGTTTTTTATGTCTTTTTAACAGACAACGTCCCAAAAAGCCTTTCCCATATGTTAAAACGCTCTCCTGTTTTTCTCCTCCCGCATCTCCGTTTCAGAGATTCTGAGGGGCGAGGAATGCGCCTTGCGGTTGAATTAATGACATAAATAGACAATGCCGCTGCCCGTCCCGGTATGCGGAAAAGCCTGTTTCGTGATGCTGGACAGTGCTTGTCATGCCATGAAACAGGCTTTCCTGCGGCACGAAACGGGCTCTTCCGCGTTACAGGAACGGCTCTTCCGAGTCATAACATCGTCCTTTTTATCGTATAAAATTGCATAGTTCCTTGACTGTCAATACTATGCGTGTATTGCTGCAAAAACCGGATATTCCCGGGAGAAAAGCTCCTCCGGGTGCTCACTGCGTTAAATCGTAGTTAATGAATGTTAATCCGTGACGGCTGATAAAAGCCTTTCTTTTGATTGCCAGAAATCAGTCTGTATGTTGCGAGGGTATGTCCTATAGTACTTTTCACGCTTTATCGCGACTATGTGTTGTATTATCTATGAGTCGCTTTCTTTGTGAATTTTACCCTTTATTCATGTTCCTGTCGTACGCATGGTTCATTGCGTATGGTCAGAAGGGGGAAGATGTTTCTGGCATATATTGCAGCACTACTTCATATATGTACGTGTCTGTTTACTGGCTCAGGTATTGCCGTCGCTACACGCATGCTCGGGTGCGGAAGTGAAAAGTTATGCGTGAAATGCAATAAAAGTTAGACTGGTTGGCAATAAAAGAGAGAAAGCGACGTTATTAGTACGTGTTTAAACGCAAAATAATAACATTCATCCTCCTTGCGCTTGCCTCCTTGGGAGCGCGCGCGCAGTATGACGTGTCGTTCAGTCATTATTTCGACATGGAGCCTTCGTTCAATGCGGCGGCTGTGGGCAAGCAGTCGAAGCTGAACATCACGGCAGCCTATGCCATGGACTTTGTCGGTTTCGAGAACAATCCGCAGACAATGTATGCGGCGGCAGACCTTCCTTTCTATTTCCTGAAGGGTCTGCACGGAGCCGGTCTGCAGTTCATGAACGACAAGATAGGTCTGTTCAGCCATCAGCGTCTTACCTTGCAATATGCCTACAAGCATAAGCTCTTCGGCGGAACGATAAGTGGAGGACTGAGCGTAGGACTGCTCAGCGAGAGCTTTGACGGTACGAAGCTCGACGCGGGAGAGGCTGGCGACCCGGCTCTGCCAAGCACAAAGGTGGAGGGAAGCGGCTTCGACCTGGGCGTGGGACTGTACTACATGCGCGGTCCGTGGTATGTGGGAGTGTCGGCGCAGCATCTCAACGCGCCCCTCGTGGAGCTCGGAGAGACCAACGAGCTGCAGATTGATCCGACATATTATTTGACGGGCGGATACAATATAAAACTGCGAAATCCGTTTCTAACAATAAAACCGTCTGCGCTCGTACGCACCGACGGAGTTGCCTGGAGAGCCGACATCACAGGCAGGCTGATATACACCAACGACAAGAAAATGATGTACGGAGGCGTTGGCTACAGCCCCACCAACTCGGTGACATTCATGTTCGGAGGCATGTTCCACGGAGTGATGCTCGGCTACAGCTACGAGTTCTACACATCGGCGATAAGCCCCGGCAACGGCAGTCACGAGCTGTTCATAGGCTATCAGATGGATCTCAATCTGATAAAGAAAGGAAAGAACAAACATAAAAGTGTGAGAATATTATAGGAAATATGAATAAGAAGAACAACAGTTTGACGGCATTGCTCGCTCCGGTGTTCTGCCTCGTGCTCGCCGGATGCTTCGGCGGACGCATGGCATCGTCCGGACGGGGTGGCGAGGTGGTGGGCGTGAGCGGCAAGGCTTTCACAGAACCTACACCTTACGGCATGGTCAAGATAGACCGGGGCTACCTGCGCATGGGACTGGAGAAGGGAGACAGCCTGTGGGGTATGCAGACTCCGGTGAGAGACATCTCGGTAGACGGCTTCTGGATGGATGAGACCGAGGTGTCGAACGCAAAGTACAAGCAGTTCGTGTTATGGGTGCGCGACAGCATCGTACGCACCCGTCTGGCTGACCCCTCGTACGGAGGCGACGAGACATACATGATAACCGAGGATGAGAACGGCGACCCCGTGACTCCTCACCTCAACTGGAAGAAGCCCATACCGCGCAAGCCCAATGAGGACGAACTGCGCGCCATAGAGAGCGTATACACCACCAATCCTGTCACAGGAGAGAAGATGCTGGACTACAGACAGATGAACTATAAGTATGAGGTGTACGATTATACGGCGGCGGCACTGCGTCGCAACAGGCTCAACCCGGAGGAACGAAACCTCAACACAGACAATACGGTGAATCCGGACGAGGTGGTCATGATATCGAAAGACACGGCATACATCGACGACGAGGGACGCATCGTCAGGGAAACAATCAACCGCCCGCTGAGCGGACCGTGGGACTTCCTCAACACTTACATCGTGAACATATATCCTGACACCACATGCTGGGTGAACGATTTCCGCAACTCGGACAACGAGATTTACATGCGCAACTACTTCTCCAACCCTGCCTACAACGACTACCCGGTGGTGGGAGTCACCTGGGAGCAGGCTAATGCGTTCTGCGCGTGGCGTACCGAGTATCTGCTCAAGGGTCTCGGACCGGAGGCGCGATTCGTGCAGAGATACCGGCTTCCCACAGAAGCCGAGTGGGAATATGCCGCCAGAGGCAAGGACGGCACCGAGTTCCCGTGGGAAGATGAGGGCGTGATGAGCGGTGAAGGGTGTTTCTTCGCCAACTTCAAGCCCGACCGGGGCAACTATACAAAGGACGGCAATCTCATCACAAGCAAGACTGGAATATATGCCTCGAACAGTAACGGACTCTACGACATGGCGGGCAACGTCGCAGAATGGACGAGTACGGTCTACACCGAGGCGGGAGCGGAGGCGATGAACGACCTCAACCCGCAGCTTGAATACAACGCGGCGAAGGAAGACCCTTACAAGATGAAGAAGAAAAGCGTGCGCGGCGGCTCGTGGAAAGACCCTGAGTCGTACATCCGTTCGGCATGGCGTACGTGGGAATATCAGAACCAGCCGAGGTCGTACATCGGATTCCGGTGTGTCAGAAGCCTTGCAAGTACATCAAGTGGAAAACAGAAAAAGAAATAAACAGCAATGACTGAATACAGCAAATACAACATTGTCTATCGTCTGCAGAAGTGGATCGACAGCGTTCCGGGGCAGACTTTCCTCAACTATGCTTACAGTTGGGGAGCATCAATCGTTATTCTCGGAACATTGTTCAAGCTGACCCACCTGCCCGGAGCGAACATCATGCTGTTCGTAGGTATGGGAACTGAGGTCATCGTGTTCTTCATCTCGGCGTTCGACCGACCGTTCGACAAGACGGCGATAGGCATGGATCTGCCAACGCACGTGGAGGATGAGTATGAAGGGGACGACGCTGAGAGCGCGGAGAATGATGAGGCAGCCGCTGCCGCCGCGCCTGTACAGCCTGCCGTGCAGGGAGGTACAATCATTATAGGTACGTCCGGAACCGCACCCGCGGCGGCTGTGGCTGATGCCGGAAAAGGCGGAGCTGCGGAGGCAGGAGGCATTGCAGGCACCGCCGTCGTGGCTGGAAACTGGGTGGCAGGACAGCAGCAGAACGGTGAGGAACTGGCTGAGGCGCAGGGCAATTACATCGAAGAGCTGAACCGGCTCACGGAGACTCTGCAGAAGGTATCGGAGCAGAGCGAGCGTCTCACACGCGACAGCGAGGAGATGGAGATGCTCAACCGCACGCTCACTGGCATATGCCGGGTGTACGAGATGCAGCTTAAAGGAGCCAGCCAGCAGATTGGAACCATCGATCAGATAAACGAGCAGAGCCGCAAGATGGCACAGCTCATCGAGCAGCTCAACGGCATCTACGCACGCATGATAGAGGCGATGACGGTCAATATGCGCGCCGCCGCGCCCGACAACGCCCCAAAACAGTAACCGCAGACCGAACCGCCCGAGTCCGGAAAGGACTGCGGGACGTGATATTAAAGTAAAACATAAATGGCAATAAAGAAACGACCGATATCGCCGCGCCAGAAGATGATCAACCTGATGTACGTCGTCCTCATGGCAATGCTTGCTCTCAACATATCCACCGAGGTGCTCAACGGCTTCTCAATCGTTGAGGAAAGCCTCAACAGGACAACCTCCAACTCGTCCAAGGAGAACGATGCCATATACCGGAACTTCTCCGAACAGATGAGGGCGAACCCTCAGAAGGTGAAGGAATGGTTTGAGAAGGCGACGGCGGTGAAGCAGATGAGCGACTCGCTATATAACTTCGCGCAGCAGCTGAAGACCGAGATTGTGCGCATGGCAGACGGGAAAGACGGCGATGTGATGAACATCGTGAACAAGGAAGACCTTGAGGCTGCCAACCAGGTAATGCTCGCTCCCGGCACGGGAAAGGGCAGACGGCTCTACGATGCCATAAACAGCTTCCGCACGCGCATAGTGTCCATGGTGACCGATCCGCAACAGCGGAGCATCATTGAGAGCAACCTTACCACCAGACTGCCTAAGAACGCTGTCACAATGGGTAAGAACTGGCAGGAGTATATGTTTGAGGACATGCCCGTGGCAGCTGCTGTCACGCTGCTCTCCAAGCTTCAGAGCGACGTGCGCTACGCCGAGGGCGAGGTGCTGCATACGCTTGTCTCCAATGTGGATATGAAGGACATACGTGTCAACCAGCTCAATGCGTTCGTCATACCTGAGTCCCGCACCGTCATAAGTGGGGACCTTTTCTCCGCCCAGATAGTCATGGCGGCTGTCGACACCACCCAACATCCGGAGGTATATGTGGGAGGCAGAAGGATAGACGGCAACACTTACCGGTTCACGGCAGGCGGAGTGGGAGAGCATTCGTTCGGAGGTTACATCACGATGAAGAACGCCAACGGCGACATCATACGCCGTGACTTCACGCAGAAGTATACGGTTGTCGGTCCGAGCGCGACCGTCTCCGCCGACCTTATGAATGTACTCTACGCCGGATATGAGAATCCCATAAGCATAAGCATCCCTGGAGTGCCGCTCAGCAGTGTGTCGGCGTCGATGTCGGGAGGCTCATTCCGCTCCATCGGAATGGGACGCTACATTGCCCGTCCTACGACAGTGGGACAGGATGTCACCATCACCGTGTCAGCCAATCAGAACGGACGCACGCGCCAGATGGGCAAGTATGTGTTCAAGGTGAGGAAACTTCCCGACCCGACAGCTTATCTTCAGATTGGTACCGACCGCTTCAAGGAGGGCGGACTGCCTAAGGCTTCGCTCATGGGAGTGAACGAAGTGAAGGCTGCCATAGACGACGGCATACTCGACATACAGTTCCGTGTGCAGAGCTTCGAGACCGTGTTCTTCGACAACATGGGCAATGCCGTGCCGATGGCGTCGGACGGTGCGTCGTTCAGCAGCCGTCAGAAGGAGACCTTCAGGAAGCTTTCGAGAAACAAACGGTTCTATATCTCGCGCGTCACTGCGGTGGGACCGGACGGCATCACGCGCCGTCTGCCGGGCTCGATGGAGGTCATCGTGAAATAGAACTGAACAGGAATAACAGAAAAAGAACATACAACGAGTATATATATTATGAGAAAACTAATGTTCATATTGATTGCGGCATGCCTCGCGCAGAGCGTTTCGGCACAGCCTGAGGCACGCCGCAGGGAACAGCGGCAGGCAGCCGCGGCAAGTGCCAACGCCCTCTCCACGAGAGCGCAGATATCGTTTCCCACGCAGGCTCCTATGAACGAGGATGTCGTATGGAGACGCGACATCTACCGTGAGATAGACCTCAACGATGAAGCCAACGCCGCGCTGTATTATCCGGTTGAGCCGCTCGGGTCGCAGATGAACCTCTTCACCTATATATTCAAGCTCGTGATGCGTCGCAGCGTCACGCCATACGAGTACAGACTCGACGGCAATGAGGTGTTCGACGAGTCGGCGAAGGTGAATCTCATGTCGATTCTCGACAACTACCACATATTCTACGAGCGCACCGACAGGGGCACACGCATCGACGACAGTGACATCCCGTCGCGTGAGGTGACCGCATACTATGTCAAGGAAAGCGCATATTACGACCAGGCGACAGCGACGTTCCACACAAAGGTGACGGCTCTCTGTCCGATACTACGCCGTGAGGACGACTTCGGAGACGCCGCAACCTCCTATCCGCTCTTCTGGATGAAGTACGACGAACTGGCTCCGTTCCTCACCCGTCAGACCATCATGACGAGCAATCTCAACAACGCAGCCACCATGAGCGTGGACGATTATTTCACCCGCAACATGTATAAGGGCAAGATATACAAGACATCCAACATGCTCGGAAAGACTCTTGCGCAGTACTGTCCTACAGACTCGGCTATGTCGAAGGAGCAGAAACGCATAGAGGGAGAGCTGAAGGAGTTTGAGAAGAACATATGGGGCGACCCCGTGCGCAAGGATTCTCTCGACAGCATAGCAAAGCTCGACAAGAAGGAACTGAAGGTTGTGAAGAAGAAAAACCGCAGGTCGGGCGGAACGTCGAAGACTGTGAAGAAGAAGAGCAGAACGTCTTCAGGCTCGTCGGCTTCGTCGTCATCGGCTCGTGTCACGGTGCGCCGGCAGCGTCGCTGACATGTGTCTGACGGCAGACATGCCGTGAGTGAGACAACCATATTATTAACACCATAAACTCAAAGGCTTATGAAAAAGATTTTTATACTGGCATGCATCATGATGACAACCTTGTTTGCGACCGAGTCATCCGCACAGATCAAGTTCGGACTTAAAGGCGGTCTGAACGTCACAAGCATGAACTTCAGCAAGGAAGTACTTGATGCAGGCAACCGCACCGGATTCTTCATCGGTCCGACAGTGCTGTTCACACTGCCTGTCGTCGGTCTCGGCATCGACGCGTCGGCAGTCTACGACCAGCGTGAGGCAGAGCTGAAGTATGGCGGAAAAGAAAGCGACAAACTGAAAACCCAGGCTATCAACATCCCGATAAACCTGCGCTACGGATTCGGACTCGGCAATACCGCCAGCCTGTTTCTCTTCGCCGGACCGCAGTTCGGGTTCAACGTGGGCGACAAGCATCAGTCTCTCTACAACGACGTTGCCTCATGGAGGCTCAGCTCTTCGAACTTCAGCGTGAACGTCGGTGCCGGAGTCATGCTCATAAACCATCTGCAACTGTCTGCCAACTACAACATCGCGTGTGGAAAGACAGGCGATGTGACGGTGATTGACGCTGCAACCGCCGCCACAGAAAGCATCCTTTCGTCGAAAGGACGTTCCAATGCATGGCAGATTTCTCTGGCATATTATTTCTGAAAAAACTTTTTCTCGCATAATTGGAAGACCCGCTCATGTGGGTCTTCTTTTTTATACAGGCATGTATCATGAATTAAACGCCATCGGACTGTGCACTCTTCTGATAAGACAAGGATATTGTCGTATCCTGAAAAAATTATAATGTCGGTTAATTTGATACGGTTGCTTATAACACCGTAATAAGCATACCTCCGTCATCGGCGTGCCGTCCGGAAATAAAAAACAACACATGAGAAAACATGCCTTATATAGTTTGCCGGATTAGCCATAAATAAGTAATTTTGCAATACTTATGGTTTACGCAGACATCATACTCCCACTTCCTCTCGAAGGCGTCTTCACCTATTCCGTGCCCGACGGCATGACAGCCGCCGTGAAGCCCGGGATGAGGGTCGTTGTGCCTTTCGGACCCAGCAAGAAATACATCGGCGTCGTACTCAGGACGCACGGAGAGGAACCGTCGTTCGACGTGAAGGACATACTCTCTCTGCCCGACCAGCACCCCATTGTCACCGGTTTGCAGCTGCGGCTCTGGCAATGGATAGCCGACTACTACATGTCGCCGCTTGGCGATGTGTTCAAAGCTGCGCTGCCTGGCGGACTGAAGGACGAGGACGGATACCGTCCAAAGACGGAGCGTTGCGTCACTCTGCCCGAGAAGATGCGCTCCGGGCAGTCGCTGCATGTGGCTCTCAACATGCTCGTGCAGACACGTGCCAGAAAGCAGAGGGAACTCTTCGAGTGCTTTCTTGCCATGAGCCGATGGGACGAGGCGTGCTCCGGAGGCTCGCGCGATTCCGTGACAGAGCTTACGTGTGAGGAACTGCTGAACGAGGCGCACGCCACCACCACTATCCTGAACTCTCTTGTTACGCGCGGCTTTCTCACCATATACGAACGTGAGGTGGGGCGTGTGGGCAACGGCGGAGAGCCTCATCCCGAGAACATGAAGAAGCTCGGAGACGCCCAGCGGAAGGCTTTTGACGAGATACAGGACACGTTCAGGACAAAGAACGTGACGCTGTTGCACGGCGTGACGTCGAGCGGCAAGACCGAAATATACATCCATCTCATTGACAAGACGCTGCGCGAGGGCGGTCAGGTGCTCTATCTGCTGCCGGAGATTGCGCTCACGGTGCAGATAATGAAGCGTCTGCGCAACGTCTTCGGCGACCGCCTTGGCATATACCATTCCAAATACAGCGATGCCGAACGGGTGGAGATATGGAAGCGGCAGCTGTCCGACAATCCCTACGGGGTGATACTCGGAGCGCGCTCGGCGCTCTTCCTGCCTTTCAGCAATCTCAGACTCGTCATTGTGGATGAGGAGCACGAGACGTCGTTCAAGCAGCAGGACCCTGCTCCGCGCTACCATGCGCGCTCGGCGGCGATAATGCTCGCATCGATGTGCGGAGCCAAAGTGCTGCTCGGCTCAGCCACACCTTCGGCGGAGAGCTACAGCAACGCGCTCACAGGCAAGTACGGACTGGTGAGCATAATGACACGCTACAAGAACATACAGTTGCCGGAGATACAGGTGGTGGACGTCAAAGACCTGCGTCGCCGCAAGATGATGAACGGTCCGTTCTCGCCCGCTCTGCTCGCGGCGGTGCGCGGAGCGTTGGCTGACGGACGCCAGGCTATACTCTTCCACAACCGCCGCGGCTTCGCTCCGATGACCGAGTGCCACGTGTGCGGGTGGGTCCCGCATTGCGACAAGTGCGATGTGAGCCTCACTCTCCATAAGTCGCTCGGACGCCTTACGTGCCATTACTGCGGCAGTGTGTTCTATGTGCCCGACCGTTGTCCGTGCTGCGGCAGTACCGACCTGCGCGCTCGGGGATACGGAACGGAGAATATCGAGGACCGGGTGCGCGACATCTTCCCCGAGGCACGTATCTCGCGGATGGACCTCGACACCACACGCACGCGCAATGCGTACGAGCGCATCATCGGCGAATTCTCTTCCGGACACACCAATCTGCTCATAGGCACGCAGATGGTGAGCAAGGGTCTCGACTTCGGCAACGTCGCCGTGGTGGGCATCCTCGACGCCGACACCATGCTGAACAACCCCGATTTCCGCGCCTACGAGCACGCCTTCATGATGATGTCGCAGGTAGCCGGACGGGCGGGACGCAAGGGCAGCCGTGGAAAGGTGATTCTCCAGACACGCAATCCGGAGCTGCCCGTGATAGGAGAGGTGGTGAGAAACGACTTTAAGACGTTCTACAAGGAGCTCTTCGAGGAACGCCGCATGTTCCGCTATCCTCCGTTCAGCCATATAGTGTGTGTTTATCTGCGCCACCGCGACGCACGTGTGGCTGACGACGCTGCCGCCGACATGGCGCGTCTTCTGCGTGCCGCGCTCGGCGACAGGGTGCTCGGTCCCGACCGTCCGTCGGTAGCCCGGGTGAAGACAATGAGCATACGGAAGATTCTCATAAAGCTTGAGAACGGCATAAGTCTGCCCCGCGTGCGCGAGTGTCTGCGCTCACGGCAGTCTGTTCTGATGCAGAACAGACGCTATGCCACGCTCGAGACCTACTATGATGTGGACCCGCTGTGAGCCTTCGGTCACAGGTACGCGCCACTGACGCGGTGTCCTTTCATGCCGTTTCACGGTTTGTCGGGAGTAAAAAATTTTGACAGCACGGATTCATAAAATAGAAGTGAACGAACGTTAAAAGCGACTTTGTGGCTCACTTCAGACACTCTCCGTCAGGTGAACGGCAGCTGCTGATGCGTAAAAAATAATATACGTGGTAATGAAAAGTATATTCCTGCCATGCTGGAAAGGCTCTTCCGTCATACGGCAAAGCCCGTTCGGTAATACGAAAAAGGCTCTTTCGCATCACGAAAGAGCCTTTTTCATGTTCCGGAACAGTGTGTTTCAGTTCTTTGTTTTGTGCATTATGCTGATATACAGTGTGTTATACTGCTCTTTAATAAAAACGCTTTTATGCCGCCGTTTCGGTGTTTCTGAGTATCACGCGCATTCTCGTGAAGTTGGCGTTGCTCTTTTTCACACCCGCGCATGCTGTTTTCTCGCAATTCCGGACAGGTTTTCACTCCTGCCGTCCTGGCAGAAAGAGCATGCCGCCCGTCGGTTCACAGCTTTATGTCAACGCCCAGACCGATGACGCGGTTGGAGCGTGTGAACGAGTCGCTTATTTTCATCGATGCGCTTGCCTGCACCTTGTCATAGTCTCCGTAGAGCGTCTGGAACCATGCGGCGTTTATCTTCACCTTGTCCGTCACGTTCACCCCGACGCCCAGTCCGTACGACCATGAGCTGACGTTATAGCTTATGTCGTTCATTGCCTTGTCGTTGAAGTCGTAGCATGTGCGCTGTGCTCCCGCGCTCACCTGTATGTATCTGTTGATGTCATACTCCGCTCCGAAGAGATATTCGTTGGTGTCGCCAAGCATGTCCCGGGTGTATTGCTCCGTGTCGGTGTCGAAGTAGCGGTGATAACCAGCCATGACGCGCAGCGATGGAAGCACCTCATACTGCGCTCCCACGGTGAGAAGTGCAGGCGAGTCCTCCGCCACCTTCCTGCCGTCGGCATATTTGTCGAGCATGCTTATGTTCTCTGCGCTGAGGCTGTTTGCCGATTTGTTCTTCAGACGCATGCGGGTCTTGAACTCATACTTGGCTGCGAGGTTCAGCCTTCCAGCCTTGAAGTCCACTCCGATGATGGGTGCCACGCCCCAGCCGCTTTGGTCGCAGTTCAGCTCTATGTCCTGTGTCATCATGGCGTAGCCTGTCATCTGTGCAGCCTGAGCCCTTGCCTCGGCAGCCTTGTCGTCGAGTCCGGCAGCCTCATACATGCCCGCCGCCTGATTGAGCGAAGCCGCGAGCGACCCGAAGAAAGCCGGAGCGGCGGTCATGGAGAGCTGTCCGCCCGTGCTCTGTTGCAGTGAGATGTTCTTCACGTAGCCGTAGTAGTTGGCGGTGCCGTACAGCATCCGCAGTCCGCCATACACCGAGAGGTTGTCGCTTATCTTGTATGAGCTTCCGAGAGTGAAGCCGTAGTAGTACTGCCTTCCGCGCATAAAAGGGTCCATGGAGTAGCCTCCGGTGAGCTGTGTGCCCATCGGTTCGAGGCTGCTGTTGATGCCTGCGGCGAGCAGGGCTGCCGGAATGCCTGCCACGACACCCTCGAACGAGCCGAGACCATTGTCGAACTCACACTTTCCTCCGCCTCCTGTTATGGCGAAACCGAACTGGAATGTCCAGTCGTCCTTGACGTATGCCGCCTGGAACGACGGCACTACCGGCGCGTCGGCGACACCCTTGAACTTGTGGGCGTAGCCGTTGGCGGCTGTCGCCGGGTTGTTCACGTTGTTCTTGAACAGGTCGCCGTAGGCTGTTGTTATGGTTCGTGTCTGGTGCACGTTCTGCAGGTTTATGGACAGATGGAAACCGTTTTCGAGGAAAGCCACGCCCGCCGGATTGCTGTATACACCGTCGATGCCGATGGCGGCGTCGCGCGCCGGATTTCTCAGGAAGATTATGTTCTGGTTTGTGTTTGTGAGTATGCCGCCCGCGAATGAGCTTACGCAACATGCGGCAAAGAGAGCCGCGAGGGCTAATTTTGATTTATTCATCTTAATATTGTTTAAATGATAGGTCGCAAAGTTAATTAAATTGCTCTTTAATACAGTAAAAGATGTTTTGTGTTTAATGAATGTTAACTAAAAAGAAACGGCATGCTGCACAAATGATTGTATATGTGCAACATGCCGTTGTCTTATATGACGTATGTGTGGTCAGCCTCAGTTGTATCCCCACCTGTTCTTCCGTTTCGGACGGTCGGGCGTCTTTTCATACTTCTTCAGCTCCGGATAGGATATCCGTGTGTGGTAGATGGCTTTGAGTCTTTCTATGAGCACCTGCTTCGCCTGCTCTATGTCGTGGAACGTTATGGGGCAGTCCTTGAAGAATCCGTCAGCCATCTGGCTGTCTATTATCTTGTTTACGAGCGCGGATATGCTCTCTTCGGTGTATGTGGGGAGCGAGCGCGAGGCTGCCTCCACGCCGTCAGCCATCATGAGTATAGCCTGTTCGCGCGTGAACGGGTTGGGACCCGGATAGGTGAACGGTGTCGGGTCCACATCCTCGTCGGGGTGTTTGTTCTTATAGTTTATGTAGAAGTATTTTGCCATTCCGCATCCGTGGTGGGTCAGGATGAAGTCTTTTATTATTCCGGGCAGTCCCGCCTTCTCCGCCATCTTCACTCCCTCGGTGACGTGACTTATCACTATGCGCGCGCTTTCCTTGTCTGATATGTTCTCGTGAGGGTTCACCCCAGCCTGGTTCTCGGTGAAGAACACGGGGTCGGACATCTTTCCTATGTCATGATAGAGTGCTCCCGTGCGCACGAGAAGGCTGTTGGCGCCTATCTTGCTGGCTATTTCGGCAGCCAGATTGCCCACGGTTATGGAGTGCTGGAAGGTGCCGGGGGCTGTCGCGCTGAGGTCGTGAGGCAGTCCGCGGTTGGTGTTCGACAGCTCGAAAAGCATGACACTGGATGTGAATCCGAACGTTTTCTCGATGATGAACATAAGCGGATAGGACAGAAGCACGAGCACGCCGTTCACGCAGAAGTGGTAGTACATGTCGCCGTCAAGCATCGGGAAGTCGGTGTCCTGTATCATCTGGAGGGCGAAGTATACGGCTGAGCTGCCCGCGGTGACGAAGAGCGCCGCCTTGAAAACCTGCGAACGGTGGAGCAGTTCGCGCAGTGAGTAGATGGCTATGAGTCCTGACACTATCTGGATGATGATGAACTCATACTGGTATTTCACTGCCGTGGTGCAGATGAGAATCATCGTCACGTGTGTGACGAACGCCGTGCGCGAGTCCATGAACACCCTCACGAATATGGGGACGATGGCGAACGGAATGATGTAGACGCTCAGGAAGTTGTGCCGCATGAAGAACGACACGATGACGGGGAATATCGTTATCAGCGCGTAGAGCATGGCAATGCTTCGCGGTTTGTCGAAATAATCGCGGCGGAACAGTCCGAGATATGCCGTGAAGAGCATTATCATGATGGTCACGAATATGGTCTGACCTATCAGGATTGACGTTATCTGGTTTGCCGATGCGCCCCTCCGCTGCATCTCCCGTTCGAAAGAGCTGAGCACGCGGTATATGTGTTCGTCCACAATGTCGCCCCTGTCTATTATCTTCTGCCCGCTCATCACCATGCCGCTTGCCGACGGTATGCTGCTGAGCAAGTCGCTGCGCTCAGTCTCGTTGCGCTCCTTGTCGTATATAAGGTTCGGTTCTATGTAGTTGTTGAGGTCGCATTTCTGGAGTATCTGCCTCTGTTGGGCAAGCCGTTCGTCCATGAAAAGGAACTCATATGCCGTCATCGTGGAGAAGACATAGGTGATGCGGGTGCTCTGCGCGTTGGTTCCGTCCACTATCCTTACCATGTTCGACGAGTCCTTGTATATCTCGTTGTATTCCGGAGTGTCCATTATTCCCGACTGGTATATGCGGTGCAGCCTGTCGGCTATTATTTTCAGATAGTTCGCCGGAAGCCCCGGTATGCCGTTGCGGAAATCGTTCCACAGCTTCTTGAGCTCAGTCTGCTCCACGTTCTTGTCGTAGTTGTAGTACGGCTGATAGTTTGCGAGCACCGAGTCTTCCTGTTGTTTTATTATCTCATCGGTCTTGTAGATTGGGAAGTCGAACTTTGCTATGAACGAACTGTACATCCACGGCTTGCCGATGTCGTAGCGGTAGTGCTTGCTTTCGGTCCTCGGCAGCGACCACACTATTACAAGTACGGTCACGGCAATGAGCGAAATGCGTATTATTATGTTACGGAGGTTTTTCCCTCTGTTTTTGTTCTGTATGTTCATAATGGGTGTATTAATTTGTTTCCTTTGCGAAAGTAATAAAAAACTGACAACATTTGGAAAATTTATATTACTTTTGCAGGAAAATTATAGATAAATAATTTATTTTGCATTCAATGTCAGAGAATAAAGTCAGAGTGCGTTTTGCGCCCAGCCCAACGGGACCGCTGCACATCGGCGGAGTGCGGACCGCACTGTTTAATTATCTCTTCGCGCGTCAGCATGGCGGCGAACTTGTTTTCAGAATAGAAGATACCGACTCAAACCGGTTCGTTCCCGGAGCCGAGGAATATATCATAGAGTCGTTCCGCTGGCTCGGAATAAAGTTCGACGAGGGTGTGTCCTTCGGTGGCGAATACGGTCCTTACCGCCAGAGCGAGCGCAGGGACATCTACCGGAAGTATGTCGACATGCTGCTCGAAAAGGGCATGGCGTATGTGGCTTTCGACACTCCCGAGGAGCTGGAGAAGAAACGCAGCGAGACGGCAAACTTCCAGTATGACGCCCATACGCGCATGCAGATGACCAACTCGCTCACAATGACACCGGAGGAATGCAGCCGTCGCATAGCCGACGGGCAGCAGTATGTGGTGCGTTTCAAGGTGGAGCCGGGACAGGAGGTGCATGTGGACGACATGATACGCGGTGAGGTGGTCATAAAAAGCGACATCATCGACGACAAGGTGCTTTACAAGAGTGCCGACGAACTGCCTACATATCATCTTGCCAACATCGTGGACGACCATCTGATGAAGATAAGCCACGTCATAAGAGGTGAGGAGTGGCTGCCGAGCGCGCCGCTTCATGTGCTGCTCTACAGGGCTTTCGGCTGGGAGGACACCATGCCGAAGTTCGCTCACCTGCCGCTTCTCCTCAAGCCGGAAGGCAAGGGCAAGCTCTCCAAACGCGACGGAGACAGGCTCGGATTCCCCGTCTTTCCGCTGGAATGGCACGACCCCAAGACGGGCGACGTGTCCTCCGGATACCGCGAGAGCGGCTATTTCCCGGAGGCGGTGGTAAACTTCCTCGCTCTGCTCGGGTGGAATCCAGGCACTGAGCAGGAGCTTTTCACGCTCGACGAGCTTGTCAGTCTCTTCGACATAACAAAGTGTTCGAAAGCCGGAGCACGCTTCGACTATCAGAAAGGAATATGGTTCAACCACGAATATATACTGCGCAAGAGCAGCGAGGAGATAGCAAGGCTCTTCGCACCCATCGTTGCCAACAACGGCGTTGACGAACCGTTTGAGCGCGTGTTGAAGGTAGTGGAGATGATGAAAGACCGCGTGAGCTTCGTGAAAGAGCTGTGGCAGCTCTGCTCATTCTTCTTCATCGCACCGACGGAATATGACGCCAAGACCGTGAAAAAGCGTTGGAAAGCCGACTCAGCAAAGGTTATGGGCGAGCTGGCTGAGGTGTTGGAAGGCATCGAAGACTTCTCCGTGGAAGGTCAGGAGCATGTTGTCATGGCATGGGTGGAGTCGAAGGGCTACAAGCTCGGTGATGTGATGAACGCTTTCAGGCTCACTCTCGTGGGCGAGGGAAAGGGTCCCGGCATGTTCGACATATCCGCGTTCCTCGGCAAGGAAGAGACTCTGCGCCGTATGCGCCGTGCCATTGAGGTGCTGAAATAGGCAGAACAGTCATACCGCCTTGCGCTTGTTGCATGCTGGAAAGGTGCTTCCCGCACACAGAAAGCGGTATTGCCGCGCTACGGGAATTGACATACGAGATTATGATAAAAATGAGAATGGAGAACGTTGTCCGACGTTCTCCATTCTCATTTACGTTCTTTATTGTTGCGGAAGTTCCATTTTTCATGCATCCGGTGTCATATTCTTGTGCGTCATATGTTGAATTCTTATGCCTCGGATGCTGCATTCCCATGTCTCTGTCATGGCATTTCCGTCACCGGTAAGAGATGATGTGGAGAGCCTTACTCCACAATCACCTTGCGCGTCTTTCCGTTTTCGCGTACGATGTTCACGCCCTTCTGCGGCTCGGAAAGCCTCATTCCGCTGAGTGAGAAATACTCTTTCACACTCTCACCGGTGCTTATGCCGCCTATGCCGTCGGTAACATCCTCATTGGTTATGGGTCTTATTATAGGGTCGTCGGTCATTCTGAGCACCCTGCGTCCCGGTCTTCCGGTGAACTCCATCGTGCCTATGTACATCAGACGGTCGTGTACGGACGTTGTGGAATTGTGCGCGTGGAACGCTATGCGCATCTTTCCTTCCTTGTCGGTGAATATGGTGTGGTGTCCTGTTCCCACAAGATCCTCTACCCGGCACAGTATAGGCTTGCTGTATTTGCCCCATGTCGGATTGCTGAGAGATGACGTTGTGGCGCATCCCACGGCATAGTCCTGACTGTTGTAGTCGTTAGCCGAGTAGGTGAGATAGTATTTGTTCTCGAACTTAACCATGTTAGGTCCCTCGCATACCCTGCCGAGCAGTTTCTCCCAAGGCAGTGTTACGTTGATGCATTTCTTCAGTGTTCCGTCTATCGGAGTCATGTAGTCGTCCTCCAGCTCGCACATCCATATGCAGTTGCCGTCGGTGAACCGTACGAAGAAAAGGTAAGCCTTGCCGTCGTCATCGAAGAAAACGTGCGAGTCGATGCACTTCTCCGAGCCCAGAAGATTGTTCATCTGGTATGTGCCTTGCTGCCTGAACGGTCCGAGCGGAGAGTCTGACGTGGCTACGTAGAGATGCTCGTTGGCAGAATAATACATATAGTATTTGCCGTTCTTATGATAAACCTCCGGTGCCCAGAACCATCTTTCTTCGGTCGTCTGGTTCCTGTGCAGGGCGAGTCCCCGGTATTTCCAGACATACAGGTCGTCGGAAGTCCATACCTCGATACCGTTGGCGTTGTGCGTGCCGTAGGCATAATAAGTGTCTCCGTCGAGCAGAACGTAAGGGTCGGCAAGCGGCACCTTGCTCTTGGCTCCGTCTGCGAGGACGTTCACCGCAGACATTAACAATGTGATGAGAGTTGTGAATAAGTACTTCATAAATTAGGTTTTTTAATTTGATGTTTATATAAGATAAGCTTCGGCTCGGCAGTATCAAGTCCGGTAAGACTTTGTCTTCCCGCCTTGCTGTTGCACTCGCCTTGCATTATTTTTGGCAAATGTACGAAAAAAACGCCACAAACAGCTAACTGCCGTGGCGTTTTTACAATTATCGCATGATATTTTATCCGATGCAGGCATTTATTGTCTGTCTCACACGTTCGGCTGAGGTGACTTCCGTCGATGTCTCGTCAGCGTCTTTGCTGCCCATGAACACGCGGCTGTTGATGTAGTCCATGCCGCTTCTCACCTTTGTTCTTGCGGAGAAATGATACTCTCTGAGTGATGTGAGAGAGCGCAGATGCGCAATGTTGTTCTCGTTTACGCCGCATCCGGCGAGCAGTATTATGCGTCCGTCAGCCTGTCTGTCGAGTTCCTTCAGCAGCTGTGCACCGCTCAGGGCGTCGGGTTGCTGTCCGGAGGTAAGTATGCGGTTGAAGCCAAGAGAGATGATGTCCTCGAGAGCCTTCTGCGGATTGCGGCACATGTCGAAGGCTCTGTGAAACGTCACCGACATACCTGCAGCGCACCGTATGAGCTGTCTGTTTGCCTCAATATCCACCTCTCCGTCTTTCGTCAGACATCCGAACACCACACCGTCGGCACCGAGTTCCCTGCACACGCCTATGTCTTCTGTCATGCGCTCGAGCTCGAGCGGAGTGTAGAGAAAGTCGCCTCCGCGCGGCCGTATGATGATGTGCAGGCGTGTGGACGTGAGCAACCGGCGTGCGGTCTTTATCTCTCCGTACGACGGAGTGGTGCCTCCCTCGGGTATGCCGGCGCAGAGTTCCACACGGTCGGCGCCTCCTTCCTGTGCCGCCAGACAGCTTTCCACACCGTTGGCACACACTTCGAATCTGTAGTCCTGTCTACTGTCCATATCCGGCAAAATGTTTGCGGTGAGTGTGTCAGAGCTTTTCTATGACGCGCGCCATGCGCTCCAGTCCTTCAATCATGCGGCTGCGCGGGCACGCTATGTTTATTCTGAGGAATCCCTCTCCTGCGGTCTTGCCGTACATCGTGCCGCTGTTCATCATGACGTGTCCCTCGCTGATGAGCCTGCGGTTAAGCTCGTCGGAGCTCATTCCGGTGCTGCGGATGTCCGCCCATACCAGGTAGGTGCCTTCGAGCCGTGTTATTCCTATTGCCGGCATGCGTTCTCTGAAGAACCGGAGCAGCTCCGTGTAGTTGCCGTAAAGATATTCGTTGAGGCTGTCGAGCCATTCTCCGCCCTCGTTGTAAGCCGCCTGAAGAGCCACGACACCGAAAGGATTGACGTCGCATATCTCGTTTATGTTTATGGCACGGTCTATCGTGCGTCGCACGTCGGCGTCGCACGATATGATGTTGGCAATCTGCAGTCCTGCGATGTTGAATGCCTTCGTGGGCGAGTTGAGCGTTATGGAGTTGTGCAGGCACTCGTCGGATATTGACGCGAAGGGCGTGTAGCTGTTGCCTTTCATTATAAGCTCGCAGTGAATCTCGTCGCTTATCACCTTCACACCGTGCCTCATGCATATGTCGTTGAGGCGTCTCATGTCCTCTGGCAGCCACACCCGTCCCGCCGGATTGTGCGGGTTGCAGAGCAGGAACACCTTTGTGCGCTCGTCGGCAGCCAGCCTTTCGAATCCCTCAAAGTCTATGTGATAAGTGTTGTCCTCATATATCAGCGGATTCTCTGCTATGACGCAGCCGTTGTTGCGTATCGAAGAGAAGAAGCAGTTGTACACCGGTGTCTGTATGATGACCTTGTCTCCCGGTTCTGTAAGTGCCTTTATGGTAGCCGATATGGCAGGCACCACGCCGGTGGTGTAGATTATCCAGCTGCGGTCGATGTTCCAATTGTGGCGTCTGCCGAACCATCCTGTGATGGCGTCGTAGTAGCTTTCGGGTACGATGGTGTATCCGAACACACCGTGCTCCATTCGTTTTCTGAGAGCCTCGGCTATGCACGGCGCCGCCTTGAAGTCCATGTCTGCCACCCACATGGGCAGAACGTCGTCCTCCTTTGCCGTGTCCCACTTCACGCAGTCGGTTCCGCGGCGGTCTATAAGAGTATCGAAATCGTATGTCATAAGTTTTATTTTAGGATGAATGGTATGTCATGCGCCATACCGCCTTGTGCGTCATTGTCTTGTGCGTACGACGCAGTCGGCAGGCTTGCGTATGTTTTCGTCGATGGTGACTGAGCCTATGCTGTCGGCGACTATGAGTCCCGAAGTAGGGTTCTTTATGTTTTCTATGTGTCCTCTGATGTCTGCGCGCACTGTTGAATACTCGAACGCGCGGTCGCATGCGGCGTCGAAGGTGCAGTTCTCAAGCACCAGATTCTCCGCGTAGCACAGCGGTTGCTCGCCCGCTATGTGGCAGTTGACGAGGCGCAGGTTCTTGGAGTGCCACCCCAGATACTCTCCGTCGAGCACAGAGTCGTACACCGTGACGTTCTCCGTCTCCCAGAACGAGTCCTTGGTAGTTATGCGTGCGTTGCGTATCTCGGCGTTCCTCACATACTGGAACACATACTTAGCGTCGCTCTCCAGTCCGTCCACAACTATGTTGCGGCTGCCCATGAAGGGGTAGGTGCCCTCGTGCAGGGTGACGTTGCGTATGTTCAGACCGTCGATGTTCCAGAAAGTCTCGTCGGCATCGTTTATCTTCACGTTCTCGAGAGTGAGGTTCTTCATCTCGCGGAAGAACTTCGGACCGTCTATCACGCTGTCCTTCATGGTCATGTTATCCGAATACCAGATTGCCGATCTTGACTCCGGAGCGAAGTAGCAGCGTGTGATGAGGCTTCCCTTCACGTGCCACCACGGGTACTTGCCGTAGAACCGGCAGTTGTCAGCCTCTATGTCGCTGCAGTGTTTTATTCCCGACTCGCCGTCGGTGATTGTAACGTTCTCGAGACGCACGTTGTGTATTTCGAACAACGGGCGTTCTCCTCCGAAAGATCTGTCCTTTATTGTTTCCATGTCGTGTTGCTTGTGTTTTATGTTATGATATGTTGTTGCGGAGCCTCCGTCGTCTGGCGGCGGCGTTCCGTCTGTGTGTGTTCTCACGGGTGCAAAAATAAGAAAAAACACCGTAAGCGAACATAATTATATTACGGAAAAGGCAACCCCTATTACTGATGTGTGCCGTCGCATGAGGGCGCGGCGTCCTTTATTGGAGAAAAAAAGGTGCGGACAACGCTTCCGCGTCCACACCTTTATACTGTTGTCTGTATGTCCCGGTATTACAGGTTCGGGTTCACCTTGCTCCATTCAGCTATCGGCGGAACGATGTTAAGCGTAACAAGCTCGTCGCGCATCTTGCAAAGGTGCTCGTAGCTTGCGTCGAGCTTGGCGTTCTCCTCGGCTGTTCCCTGCGGCACTTCGTAGTGAGCGCCGGTGGTGTCGAGCGTTGTGTTCATAGCCATCATTATGTGGTTGTACTTGCCGGTGTTGACATATGTGCCTACCGGGAAGCGGAACTTCTCGCCGCCCATCACCGCGCGTATCATCTCTACAGAGAGGTATGCCGGGCTCTGGAACGAAGACCTGCCGCGCAGCTCGATGATTTTGGCGCCGCCCTGTGTCACGTCTTTCTTCATCTGCTCCCATTCAGCCTCGGGGAACTCGTCTGTTCCGATGATGTCGGTGAGCTTTCTGTCGTCTATAGTAACGTGTGAGCCGAACACTGCCATCTGCTCTCCGTGTCCGCCGTATGTGGCGCATCCCTTCACTTCGCTCTGCATAACGTTGAACTTCTTAGCCAGCGCGCTCTGCAGACGGGTTGAGTCGAGGGCAGCCAGAGTGGTTACCTGAGACGGTTTCAGACCTGAGTAGAGCAGTGTGACAAGACCTGTGAGGTCAGCAGGATTGAAGATGATGACAACGTGCTTTACGTCCGGGCAGTACTCCTTGATGTTCTTTCCCAGACCTTCTGCAATCTCGCAGTTGCCTTTGAGCAGGTCTTCGCGTGTCATGCCAGCCTTACGTGGAGCTCCGCCTGAGGATATGATGTATTTCGCATTGGTGAATGCTTCCTTGGCATCTGTGGTTGCTGTGATCTTTACATCGCCGAAACCGCTCTGGCGCATTTCCTCTGCAACACCTTCCGGAGAGAAGACGTCGTAAAGACAGATGTCACTTGTCAGACCCATTGTCAGTGCTGTCTGAACCATGTTTGAACCAATCATACCGGCTGCGCCGACGATTGTAAGTTTCTCATTAGTTAAAAATGCCATGATGAAAATTATTATTTATGTTTGTAATGTTGTTTTTTGGGGTGCTCCGTTTCCGCCTTCCCGGCACGTGTTGAGAGCCGTGCGGCAGCCCCGGTGTATCTACGTGCAAAGATAATAAAAATTGGTCTATCAGCTGTATTTATTTTGTTTTTTAATTGTTGTTTATTCTTAAAAACGGCGGGGAGCGCGGGGCTGCCGTGCCGCGTAGGCTCAGGGACGGGGCGGCAGGCTGTGAGACGGGTGTGCGGCATGCCCTCCGTAGGGATGAGGGGAGGGGTCGCGTCGAGGCAGGGGAGCTGTGCGGAAACGCCGTTATGGTGACTTCGGAGTGCCGGTCATCACTTTGCATAATTATACGGAAAACGCCTCCGCGACATGCATGAATATTCACCGCTGTTCGACGAGAATGGCTTCGCACCGCGCAGGCGACTTTCCGGCTGCAAATACGCGAGTTTTGAGCATGACGGCAAAGTGTCTGATAATAAGCCGTTTGTGCTGTATGAGATGAAAATAAAGCCAGCTCCGGTGTGCGGAACGGGCTTTATGGCGTCGCGGAAGAGGCTTTCCCGCAGTGCGGAACGGTGCTTTCGGATGCATGGACGGTGCTTTCCGGAGGTGTGAGAAAGGCTCTTCCGTGTTATTTTCACGTCGCTGCGGACGTATATCCGTGTAAAAATACGCTTTTTATACATATATTATAATATGTCAGTATCTGTTTCGCGATTTTATTTTGTCAAAACTTTTTACCGACGTTTACGTATATTTATGCGATTTGCGGAAAGGTGCCAGTGTTGCGTCAGGGTGTGTAATGGGGGAAGATTGCGGTGATGGCAGATGGTTTTTTACATCAGTTTATTGGGTATCATTGTGCCTCCTGAGTAAAAAGACGTTGTGATGGCAGGTGGATGTATGCCTTGGTTTATTGCGCATGGTTGCTTGTGAGACGCAAGATTTTGCGTCTCTACTTTGGTTGACTGCGTAAAGTGGCGTGGTGTTTTATTTAAAATGATGACGGCGTCCGCCTTGTAGAGACGCAAAATTTTGCGTCTCCCGAGGGAAAGGTGCGGTGATTGCAGGTGGGCGCATGCCTCGGTTTTATTGCGCATGGTTGCTCGTGAGACGCAAGATTTTGCGTCTCTACTTGGGTTACCTGCGTGAAGTGGCGAGGTGTTTACATGTGTGGGACGGTGCGGGTGAGGGCGGCAGTGCGGAAGAAAGATGAATAGCCGGCAATAAACATTAAATGTACAATCAGCGTACTGATGGCATGTTGGGGTTAAAATAACGTGTGGCAGTATGTCACAACCAGTCGCGCAGCCGCTCACGTATGGCGTTCGACTCGCTCAGCATTCTGAGAAACTCCTGCGCCGAACGCTTTCTGTAGACATTCTTCAGCACGTGCACACATCCTTCCATTCCGTTTCCCGGCATGTCGATGGACACGGCTTTCACGCCCTGCTCGTTGTGGATGGTGGCTTCAGAAAGTATTGTCACCATCTGGCTCTGGCGTATGAGTTTGAGCAGGATGTTCACCTCGTTCAGTTCTATGCGCACGTTGAGCCTGCCCTGAAAGGCAGACGAGATCCTGTCGAAAGCGTTGCGCGCCTGCAGTCCTTTCGAGGGCAGGGCGATGTCGTAGTGGGTGAGGTCCTCGATGGTCGCTATGTCGTGTCCGGCGAGCGGATGGTTGTCCTGCACTACAGCCGCGAGATGGTTGCCGAAGAGCACGTGCGACTCAATCTCGTCGTAGTGCTTGGTGGGCTTGAAGGCGAGTACGAAGTCGAGCTCACGGTGTCCGAGCCTCTCCATGAGGTCGGTCATCGGACCGTAGCATATGTTCAGCTTCACCTGCGGATATTGTTTCATGAACGTTATCAGCGTTTCGGTGAGAATCGGGCTGAATGTGAACGTCACGCCGATGTCCAGTGTTCCCGTGAGCAGATGCTGCAGGTCGTGAATCCGGTCGATGCATGCGTCGGCGGAGTGGAGTGTGTTGCGGGCGTAGGGCAGCAGTTCCTCTCCGGCTTCCGTAAGACTCACGTTGTGGCTGTTGCGTGTGAACAGTTGCGCGTTCATCTCCTGTTCGAGCTGCCTTATCTGCTGCGACAGCGTGCTTTGCGTTATGAACAGAGCCTTTGCGGCTTCGGAGAAGTTGAGTGTTTCGGCTGCCTTTACGAAGTATTTCAGCTGTCTTAGTTCCATGTCGGTTTCTTTTTTCGGTGAGTCTGTGTCGTGTTTGTTAAGACTTGTCTTTTACAAAGATAATGCAAGGTGAGTGCAACGGGAAGACGGGAAAACTGAGTTTTACCGTTCTTGACATTGCTGAACCGAAGCTTATCTTATACAAAGATAATGCAAACGAGCGGAAAGAGAGCTTGCTCTTTGTTTCCCGAGTGCCGCTTATCTTATACAAAGATACAATAATATTTATCTTGTCGCCTGAAAAGACATCTTTTTTAATAAGAAAACCGGTATTGTGGCACCCACCACCATACCTATGATGATGAACGTGCATGTGAATCCGTTGTACGCCAGAAGATAGAGATAATGGTTGAACACCGGCTCCTCGCTGTGGTAGAGACACATGAGCAGAGCCTCTATGGTGTGGTAGGCATACATTCCCGGAATCATGGGCAGCAGGGCGGGGAAGAAGCATGACTCCGCCGGACTCTTCGTGAAGCGCGTCAGGAACACCGCCACGATGCCGATGGCGAATGCCGCTATTGCGCTCGCGGGGATGATGTGAGTGTGGAACACGCCGTTGTTCATGAGCAGGAACCTCACAGAATGCCCCACGGCGGCTGTTATGGCACAGTAGAGATATGTGCGTCGCGGCGGATTGCTTATGCTCGAGAAGCCTATTGCCGCAATGGCTGCGAAGAATCCGTCCTGTAGTATCTGGAATAGCATAATGTTGTTTCTTGTTAAGATTTCAGTGATGTTTTCGGTCTTGTACACCGTCTTCCGGTGTCGGGATGGTCAGGCTGCGCGTGGACGGTCAGAACAGACTGAGGTTCATCAGCAGCAGTCCTGCGCACAGACCAGCCGACAGGCATGCCGTGAGCACGGCGGCGTCGGTAAGTCTGCCGAACATGCATATGTAATGGCCGTCGAGCATGTCGCTCACCGAATTGATGTAAGGAATGCCCGGAATGAGGTAGAGCACGCTCGTGCCTATGGCAATCTCCGGTGTGGCACCCCATCCGAAGAGATGGCTTCCTGTGCATATGACGGATGAGAAGAACGCCGAGCAGAAGAAAGTGAGGCGCACGTCGGCTTTCGCTCCGAGCATTATCTGCTTTAGACGGTAGCCCGCGAGCGTTGCTACGAACACCGTGAGCATTGCCGCCGCGTCGCCTCCGAAGAGACGGCAGAAGGCAGCGTTGGCGAGCGACGCGAGCAGAAGGACGAGCCATTGGTTCTCTGGCGGAGTGCGGCTTATCTCCTCAAGCTCCGTACAAGCCTTGTCGAAGTCAGCCCTTCCGTCGGCAACGTCCCAGCTGAGCTTTGAGAGCCGCGTGTTGATGTTGAAGCTTATGCCACACCTGTGTATCCTTTTTATGTTGCTGTAAGACTCGGTGTGCTCCTTGTCCCACACCGAGAGATGGATGTGTGCCGGCATCACAGCCATGTCAGACTCCATCCCGAACGTCTCCGACATGCGCCGGATGTTCTTCTCTATGCGTGCGCATGTGGCTCCGCAACCCATCAGCCATGCCGCATAGTCGGAAAGAAACATGCATACTTCCTTCGTCGATGGCAGGCTTCCGGGAAGTGCCGAAGTGTTACATACAGTCTTGCTCATCTGCCAGATATTCGTCACCGGGACAATAAAAAAGTTCTGTATCCTTGCTTATCTCAAAGAAGTGAGGGTCGCCCTCCTTGTTGCCGCATTCCTTGCGGAAGTTCTCTATAGCCCTGAAAACAAATGTAAGAGCCAGCACTCCTACGATGATGATCCATGTGATAATGTAGATATTCATAATCGTTCTGTTATTTTTACCGGTGCAAAGGTATCGCCATGAACGGGGGTACGGAATGTTTTGCTGACGGAAAAAACGATAGTCGCTATAGAGAAACGCAATGTTGGTGACTCCGCAATATTTTGCAGGTATGACGATAATATGACAAGTGAATGAGGAAAATCGTGGAACAATTGTGCTGTTTTCTGCAAATTTAAGTCCATGTTCCTCTTTTCATGGTAACAAAAGGCTGTGTCCTGTATTGTGCAAATAAGGATTGCGCATGTTTGTAATAAGAAAAAGTGAATGCCGCTAAAGGCAAAAATGAAGGGCTGGAAGCAGAATCCAGCCCTTCAAGGAGTGTTTTTTCAGAATCAGGTGTAGTCTTGTCGCGTCACAGAGTGATTTTGAGCGACATGTTCTCACCTGTGTTTCCAGCCACGCTCGCTATGTATACGCCCTTGGGAAGACTGCCGAGCGACACGTGCGACTTGTTTCTGACGCTCATTATCTCCTGCCCTGTGGAGGAATGGAGGGCGACGGATTTCAAGGTGCTTCCGTCGTGGGCGCGGAGCGTGCGCGTGGTGTTGTCGAACACTACACGGAAGTCTGCCGCGCCGGTCTTGTCTATGCCCGTCGAGAAGAAAGTGTTGTCGCGTATGCTGTGTATTTCCTCTGCAGAGAGCAGACCCTTGAAGAAGTATAGCTCGTCAATCTTTCCGTGCCAGTAGTCTTTGTTGTTCTTATGTCCTCCAATGCGGAAACCGCCCTGGCAAGCCTCGAAAGCGTTGGTGGCTACAGTGAGGTCGCGCTCACCGTCTATGTAGTAAGTCACGTTGCGGTCGACGGGATTGCACACTACAGCCACGTGCTGCCAGACACCCCGTCTGAACGATCCGTCGGACGCGGGATTGTGTCTGTTGCCGAGGAAATTGTTGAAAAACATTCTGGTGTCACCGCCAGTCTGAGGTGTCTCCAGGCGTGTGTAGAGCAGTATGCGTCCTGTTCCGTTGTGGTCTTTCTGCGCGAGCAGAATCTCGTCGCGGAAAAAATTGCCGTTCTCCGCAGTGCCGGAGGTGGGCACGGCAGTCTCCTCATCATATACCCACGCGCATATGGTGTACTGCGTGTCCTTGGTGTTCACGGTGCCGGTGGTGTTGAAATCCAGATACTGAGCGTTGCCGTTGAGCGACAGAGCCTGTCCGAACCTGCCCTCGGCAAAGCTGTGCCCGTTGGAGGACAGCGGATAGTTGTTGGGCGACTTGTCCGTGAGGTCGCCGTCGAACGGATAATAGAACAGCAGTTCTTTCTCCGTGTCAGCCATCTCCTCCTTAACCTTCAGTCCGACGCTTTTTGCCCAGTTGTTCCACAGAGTCTTCATTTCCCTCACCTTGTCGGGATGCTCGGCTGCCACGTTGTTGGTTTCGGAATAGTCTGTGGAGAGGTCGAACAACTGCCATCCGCCGTTGCGCAGTGACGTCATCTTCCAGTTGCCCACACGCACGGCGCGTCCGTTCTCATGCTCCCAGAACAGAGTGCGCTCACCGTTCCATTCACCCTCACCGCTTATCAGAGGCAGCAGACTGCGTCCCTCGGCGGCGAGCGGCTTAATGGAGTGTCCGTTGTAAGTGGACGGATATTCGGCGCCAGCCAGCGCGATGCATGTAGGCATGATGTCGATGAAGTGGCAAGGCTCGTTCACGATGGAGCCTTTTCCGCTCTTCATGCCTGCGGGCCAGTGCACAATTGTGGGCGCGGCGATGCCTCCGTGGAACGACTCCGCCTTCCAGTAACGGAAAGGCGTGTTGATGGCTCCCGCCCATCCAGTGCCGAGATAGTTGTAGGACAGCTGGTCGCCCGGCGTCCTCGAGTCGTGCGTCACCATCTGTCCGTCGCGCGTGCGGTCGTGTCTGTCGAACTCGCCTATGCCGTAATTCTCTGATGATGCGCCGTTGTCGGAGGAGAATATTATTATGGTGTTGTCGTATTCGCCTGTTTCCTTGAGCTTCTGTATGATGCGTCCCACGCCCTGGTCCACACAGTCTATCATAGCCGCGTGCACCTCCATGTTTGCCGCCTGAAACTCCTTGTCGGTCTCGTTCTCCCAAAGGCGTCCCGACTCATTGCGCGAGACGGGTGTCTGCTCAGGACTTATCAGTCCCAGTTCCACCATGCGTGCGTAGCGTTTCTCGCGCATCACGTCCCATCCTTCGTCGTACATCCCATCATATTTCTTTATGTCTTCCGGCTTGGCGTGCAGCGGCCAGTGAGGTGCGTTGTATGCCACGTACATGAAGAACGGCTCCTCCTTGGCGGAGAGGTCGTCGATGAGGTCTATGGTCTTGTCTGTGATGAAGTCGGTGGAATAGAAGTCAGACGGTATTGCGTCGGTGTATATAGGTTCTTCGTTGTGTACGAGCGAGAACGGGTCGAAGTGGTTCACGACGCCCCATATCGTTCCCCAGTGCTCGTCGAATCCGCGGTTGCACGGATAGGTCTCAATTGGAGCGAACGGCCGGTTGTTGAATGTGTTCTGATGGGAGAGCCATGCCATCTGGTCGGCATTGTTGCCTATGCCCTGCGTGAGCGACAGATGCCACTTGCCGGTCATGGCAGTGTGATAGCCGGCGGTCTTGAGAACCTCGGGTATGGTGACGCATTCGGTGTTGAGACTCTGTCCCATCGCCATGATGCCCGCCTGCTGTGCGTAGAGTCCTGTCATGAGTGCGGCTCTTGACGGACAGCTCCGTCCGGCATTGAAAAACTGTGTGAATCGCATTCCGTTGTTTGCAAGGCCGTCGAGATTGGGCGTGTGTATCTCTCCGCCGAAGCATCCGAGATCGGAATACCCCATGTCGTCCACCATGATGACCATGATGTTAGGCCGCCGGTCCTCAGCCTGTGCGGATGCCACGACAGGCAATGCGGCAGTGGCGGACAATAGCAGTTGTCTGGATTTTCTGATGTTCATAATAGATGTTATAAATTAAATGTGATACGTAGTAGCTTCAGTCAATAATCCGGTTTCGGGTCGCGGACGGTTCGTTAGCGGAATGCCCGCGTATGGTATATATTGGAATATGTATAGTATTGTATGCTATACAATGATAATGTAAGGTTATTGCAACGGCAAGATGTGAAAGCAATGCTTTACCGTACTTGACATTGCCGAGACGCAGCTTATCTTATGCAAAGATAACGAATTATTCGTATAAAAGGATTATTTTCGTATAAAAAAGAACTCAAAGAGACCGGAATTTCGGTAATGGTAGCAACAATTACGTTGTAGCAATAGGGTCATCGGTGTATGCCGTTGCGGTCGGAGGATGCCGGTCAGGGTTAAAATATATTATGCAAGTGGTGTTGATAAGAATAAATTTTGTAAGTTTGTAATTACGGTTAATCAATAAGGAGAATTTATGAAAAACGTGATAGAAGAAAGACTCAGACGACTGCGTGAGGTGATGAGGCGCGAACATCTCGCCGCGTTCGTGTTTCCCGGCACCGACCCGCACGGCAGCGAGTATGTGCCTTCGCGCTGGGAAGGACGCAAATGGGTGTCGGGGTTTGACGGGTCGGCAGGTCTTGCGGTGGTCACGACGGACGCCGCCGCGCTGTGGACAGACTCGCGCTACTTCATAGCAGCCGCAGAACAGTTGCGCGGCACGGAGTTTGTGCTGATGAAAGAGAGAGTGGAGGGCACGCCCGATCCGGCAGAGTGGATTGCCTCCAGACTGAGCGGTGCGACATCTACAGAGGTGGGAATAGACGGCATGAGCAGCAGTGCGGCAACGGTAGAGGCACTCATCGCTGACCTGCGCAAGGCGGGCGGCATCACCGTGCGGACAAATCTCGATGTGCTGGAGGAGATATGGGACGACCGTCCGGCACTGCCGGAGGGTGCCGTGTGCGAGCATTGTATGGAGTATGCGGGCGAAAGTCGTGCGGAGAAACTGCGTCGCATACGAGCCGCGTTGCGCGAGGTGCATGCCGACGGAATGCTTATGTCGGCACTTGACGACATAGCATGGACGCTAAACCTGCGCGGGAGCGACGTACACTGCAATCCGGTGTTCGTGAGCTATCTGCTCATAGCGCACGACAGGGCGACGCTGTTTGTGGACCGCAGAAAGCTCTCGCCCCGGATTGAGGCGGCTCTGAAAGCCGACGGGGTGCGTACGGACGACTATGCCAACGTGGCGCGAGGACTGAAGAAATATCCCGAATACAACATACTTATAGACCCTGATGAGACAAACTACACACTGTATAAGGCTGCGGCGGTTCACAACGTGATAAGACACACGTCACCGGTGCCGGCGATGAAGGCTGTGAAGAACGCCTCCGAGATAGAGGGGTTCCGACGCTCTATGGTGCGCGACGGTGTGGCACTGGTGAGGTTCCTTATGTGGCTGAAGCCTGCCGTGGAGCGTGGCGGGCAGACGGAGATGAGCGTGAGCGAGCGTCTGCGCGGGCTGAGGGCTGCCGACCCGATGTACAGAGACCTCTCGTTCGACACCATTGCCGGTTATCAGGAACACGGTGCCATAGTGCATTATGAGGCTGACGGAGAGAGTGACGCCGCGCTGAGACCTGAAGGTATGATACTGATAGACAGCGGGGCGCAATATGCCGACGGCACTACGGACATAACGCGCACGGTGGCGCTCGGTCCGGTGACAAACGAACAGCGGCGTGTGTATACGCTCGTGCTTAAAGGACACCTGCAACTGCAGAACATGAAGTTTCCCTACGGAGCGTCGGGCACGCAGCTCGACGCGGCGGCGCGCATGGCGATGTGGCGCGAGGGAATGAACTATCTGCACGGCACCGGTCACGGTGTGGGCTCATATCTCAACGTGCACGAGGGACCGCACCAGATACGCATGGAATGGCGTCCGGCACCGCTCGTGCCGGGAATGACCGTTACCGACGAGCCGGGACTGTATCTTCAGGGCCGCTTCGGAGTGAGGACGGAGAACATGCTGATTGTGAAAGACTATATGGAGACGGAGTTCGGACGTTTTCTGGAGTTCGAGCCGCTCACGCTATGTCCGATAGACAAGACGCCGATAATTGTCTCTATGCTTACTGACGATGAGCGGGCGTGGCTCGACGATTATCACCGTCGTGTATACGAAAGGCTTTCTCCGCATCTTCTTCCGGACGAACGCCATTGGCTTGAGAATGCTTGCTCGCCTCTCTGACAGGTATGTGGCTCAGGCAGGTCAGTCGTTTGTCGGACGTGTCTGAGCCATGTTCATACCAGTCTGCGCTTCACTACGGCAGGATTTCCGGCGGCAAGCGAGTCGTCAGGAATGTCGTGCACAACCACCGACCCGGCTCCGATGATGCACCGGCGTCCGATGGTGACGCCCGGACAGATGATGCATCCTCCGCCCAGCCATGTGTCCTCACCGATTGTTACGGGGAATGCAGATTCCTGACACTCGCGCCTCTCTATGTGGTCAATGGGGTGATGGGGAGTGTATATCTGACATGCCGGACCTATCTTCACGTTGTCTCCTATGTGTATATATGCTCCGTCGAGCATCACGCAGTTGTAGTTTATGAACACATTGCTGCCTATGATGATGCCGTTGCCGTGGTCGCAGTGGAACGGCGGGCATACTGTCGACGATTCGGGTATGCCGGGTATGAGTTCCTCTATGACACTGCGGTAGCTGTCATCGTTGATTGTCATTGTCTGCAGACGTGCGCACAGCTTTTTGGCATGAATCAGACTCTCATGTATCTCACCTTTGTCAAAGCGGTACATCTCACCGCTCCTCATCTTCTCAAATTCTGTTTTCATAGTTATGGCATGGGTTTATTATGTGGCAAAGATAATGCAAACGAGCGGAAAGAGAGCTTGCTCTCAATTTCCCGAGTGCCGCTTATCTTATACAAAGATAATGCAAACGAGCGGAAAGAAA
Organism: Leyella lascolaii; assembly: GCF_900079775.1. GTDB lineage: Bacteria > Bacteroidota > Bacteroidia > Bacteroidales > Bacteroidaceae > Prevotella > Prevotella lascolaii. The sequence goes on from NZ_LT556038.1 coordinate 90,607, forward strand.
GCTTGTTTTCAATTTCCCGAGTGCCGCTTATCTTATGCAAAGATAATGCAAACGAGTGGAAAGAAAGCTTGTTTTCAATTTCCCGAGTGCCGCTTATCTTATACAAAGATAGCGAAACTCGCCCGATTATGGATGGATTCAGGAAAAATAATGTAAACTATTGGGTTTTCAGGGAGATACGCAGCATTATTCCGCATTTGTAAACGTGTGCTTTGAAGCTGTTTTTTGAATAGTTAAGCGGAAAAATTGCTACCTATCCGTTGCCCATTCCAGTTGTATGGAGTTGTTTGAAAATCCTTTTTGCTCCGACCATAAAGAACGCAGTTTTATCATTTTGGCTTAGCGAAGGTACTTATTTTTTTGAGATATGAAAAATATAGGTTCCGGAAGTCAATGGTGATAGCTTTGTCTATGTTTGACGATATTTTACATGCCGATGATTAACTCTGTCTCCGTTAATTTTGCAAACAATGGAACAGATTATGAATCAAACAGATGTAAAGGTTTCGTTCTACCTTAAAAAGAGCGAGGCGGATGCCAAGGGAAATTGTCCCGTAATGGCACGGCTTATTGTCGGCAAGTACTCTGAAACAGCATTCAGTGTTAAGCTTCGTGTGCCACAGTCTTTGTGGTTATCTGGACGTGCCTGTGGGAAAAGCGCTGCGGCCCGAGACATAAATAACAGGCTGGATGAAATACGTGCAGCTGCTTTCAGTATCTATGCGGAACAATCCGCAAACCGTGAAGTTGTTACTGCAGAAGAAGTAAAACACCAGCTTTTGGGAATGGCTTCGGAACAGGAAACCTTGTTAAGCTATTTCAGGCTTTTCATGAGAAATTTCGAGAAACGTGTTGGGATTAACCGGACGGAAAGCAGCTTGAACGGTTATCGAAATTCCTATGATCATCTGGTTCGTTTCTTACAGTCACAATACAAGTTGTCAGACATTCCTTTTGCAGCATTAGACCGTTCTTTCATTGAAAAATTCGATTTGCATTTGCGTACGGAATGTCATTTGGCTCCAGGAACGATTGTAAATCTTACTGTAAGGCTGAAAACAATTGTCGGAGAAGCGATTGCGGACGGTATCATTACAGCGTTTCCTTTTGTGGGTTATGAACCGACGCATCCGCAATCGGAACAAAAATATCTTACAACAGAGGAATTGAACAGAATCATGACCACCCCTTTGCATAGTCGCACCCTTTATCATGTACGGGATTTGTTTTTGTTTTCCTGCTATACTGGTATTCCTTATAGCGATATGTGTATGCTGACAAATGAGAATCTTTCCCTTGCTGAAGATGGCATTTGGTGGATTAGGAGTTCACGCAAGAAAACCGGTGTAGATTTTGAAATACCGCTTATGGAATTGCCGCTTCATATCATTGAAAAGTACCGGGATGTGGCTCCTGAGGGAAAGCTTCTTCCTATGTATTCCAACAGTTCGTTGAACCATTATTTGAAACAGATAGCCGTACTCTGTGGCATAGAACGCAAGCTGGTCTTCCACGTGGCCCGTCATACCTATGCGACCGAAATCACCCTTTCCCATGGTGTACCACTTGAAACGGTCAGCAAGATGTTGGGACACAGCAGAATTGGTACTACACAGCTTTATGCAAAGGTTACAGACAATAAGATAGATACAGATACAAAAGCATTGGATAAAAAAATTGCTGAGAGGTTTTCTGTAGTTATTTGATAATGGCAAAAAATAGGATTATGAAAAGAAATACTGATAATATGGAAATCAAACGTCGCAGTACATTTGCGATATTGTTTTATATAAACCGTACCAAAATCCGTAAAGACGGAACATGTCAGCTGCTGTGCAAGATAAGCATAGATGCCAAATGGGAACAGATAGGAACGAAAGTGTCTGTCAATCCTGCCGTTTGGAATCCGGAAAAGGGACGGGCTGACGGCCGCAGTGAGAATGCTATTACCGTCAACCGGGCCATTGATGATCTGACAAAAGAAATCAAGGAGCATTATAGGCGGATTAAGAACAGTCTGGGATTTATTACGGCAGAGCAGGTAAAGAATGCTGTGATGGGAGTCGGTCAGAAACCGCTAACTCTGCTGGCTCTTTTCAGAGAGCATAACGAGGAGTTCAAGAAGCGTATCGGGGTGGATCGGATAAAGGAAAGTTATGATTCCTACTTGCGCTCATATAAGCACCTTTCTGCTTTTGTGCAGGAAAAACGTGGTATAGAGGATGTTCTTTTACGGAATCTTGATCGTGTTTTTTATGATGACTTTGAACTGTTTCTCAGGACGAACAGGAACTTAAGTCCGAAGACAGTACATGAACACCTTTATAGACTGAAGAAGATGACTATGAGGGCTGTCAGTCAGGGAACAATACGCCGCGATCCTTACTGTCGTCTTCATCCGGAATTACCCAAACGGAAAAGTCGTCATCTGAAATTGGAAGATCTGAAGACACTGCTTACAACCCCGGTCGAGAAGCCACAGCTTCAGTTTGTCCGAGACATGTTCATTTTCTCCACCTTTACCGGACTTGCCTATGCAGATTTGAAAAGACTGACTGTTAATGATATTATACAATCTGAGGATGGTTCGTGGTGGATTCATATCCAACGTCAGAAAACAGGGACATTGTCTTCTGTACGGCTGTTGGATATTCCGTTGAAGATAATTGAAAAGTATCGGGAACAGCGTCATGATGACAAGGTTTTCAATTTATACAAGCGTGAGTATTTCATTATGCTTACCCGTAAGTTAGGTGAGGTATACGGTTTTGAACTCACATTCCATAAGGCGCGACACAATTTCGGAACTCATATAACTCTTTCAATGGGCATTCCAATTGAAACGGTCGGTAAAATGATGGGCCATATGCGAATTGAAACTACGCAGCTTTATGCTAAAGTCACCGACAAGAAAGTAGATGAAGACATGAAACGTCTGAAGGCAGCTGGTCTAAGCCAAACATCCGGCTTATATGAGGAGGATATTATAGTAAGGAAACAGAGACGAAAATCCCAAAGCCAGCTATCAGAAAATAAAGAAACGACCTTGTAACGAGGCCGTTTCTTTTGCATTGTTTCATACCCATCGCTGTTCTTCCCTGCATCTTTTATATGCGTCGTCAAGAACTTTCTGTATGTCTGACTCTTTGTAAAGGGCTTTTCCCTGCACAAGGTAGTAAGGTATCACACCGAGGGTCCGGTATTCCTGCAAGGTACGCCGGCTTACTTTCAACAGCTTTGAAAGTTCCTCGTCCGTGAGGAAATAATCACTGTGGAATGCGGGTCTCGGAGCCGTCCTTATTGCGTCTATCATACGCTCCATGTTTTCCAGCCCTTTGAAAATAGTATCAATCCGCTGGTCCTTTCTGTCTATAAGATCGTAACTCATGGCTTTCTTTTTTGTGGGTGATAACTTGATTCCAACATGTTTTGCACATCTTCCGGCTTGTAGAAGAACTTGTTCTTGACCCGGGTGAAAGGCAACAGCCCTTTCTCACGATATACCTGAAGCGTTCTCTTTGATATGCGGAGAATCCCGCATACCTCCTGATTGTCCATCCATTTTTTCAGTCCTGCATCTTTGGCCGGATTGCATATACCAGTGACTTTTTTCTCTATCATGCTGAATCGGACAACCAGTTCGTCAAATGTCCGTTTGTCTATACATATAATTTCCATACTGCCGTTTTGTTAGAATTGAATACCGAGTTCCTTTTTAATTTTTGCCGGAAGTACCTTTCCTTTCCAGCTCAGGAAGTCCTGGACTTCCGAAGCCTTGTAATAGGTACGTCCGTCAATCATGTAGTAGGTGACGAGTTTCTTCTGGCGGTAGCGTGCAAGTGTACGCTTGGTAACACCAAGGAGCTCGCACATATCCTGGTTGTCAAGCAGCTTGTCACCCTCAAGAGCGGCCGTCTGCCTGTTCATGCGGTTCAGCCTGTCATCTATCCTGTCAAACCGTTCCATTATCTGATGGAGCATCATCTGGAATGTCTCCCTGTTTATCTGTATCATAATGAATTCTGTTTTTAGTGTAATAATTCCATTTTTTACACCGTGTTGCGCAACAGGTTTCATTATGATATAGGCCAAAACATAGACCAACGGAACATATCGCCACATAAAAGCATGACAAGTCATTGAGTAATAGGAAAATAAAAAATCAGCCCCATAAAAATGAGACTGATGGAAGTATTGCAAATGCAATATGTTGCAATGCCTTATTGCAATGTCTTGCAATAAACCAGGCGACAAATTCCGTTTTTGAATGTTTTGGATTTTACGGTTTTCCACTCTCCACGTGGCAGATGTTTTGAGACGGATTTATGGTTCGGACGAGTGGAAGGAAACAGGAAAATGATCATTTCATCTATGAGATGATAAACTGAGAGACCACGCAAAAGTTCTATGCTTTCTTCGTCATGTATCTCGGCTTGATAAAGGATGGATGGGTCTGACATGTCTTTCTCGCACATGAAATCCACAAGCGGATAACCCGGATAGAGCCGGCGGGTACATTTGTCGCGCCCGTATGAGAATCCGTCCTTGTCGTCTCTCATCCATTGTAATAAGGGGTCGTCTTCCGCCGGAATGGAACCGTCTAATGTCATTGCTATCAGAACCTGTAACTTGGCCATACCTTTTTTCCTCTAAATGAAAAGCGTGAAACTCACGCACTATCAGGTAGAGGCTCTGGTAAGCCCATTGTAGAATCATGCATGAGCTCACGCTATAGGACATAGCATAAGCTACACGCAAAAGCCTCTACAATATCAATTTACCAGATTTCTACCTGAGACGTCTTGCGACTTATGTTGTAATGTTCGGCAAGGCTTAAAGCAATGCCGATATTTTCTCCTTATGTTGTGACTGTCATTCCTATATTACAAGGATTTCCAATCATATGCAAATGTAGGCATTTTATTCCAAACAGAAATATGGAATGACGGTTATTTGTCATTCAATCCATATTTTTTCATTTTCCGATATAGTGTGGACGGATCAATATGCAGTATGCCTGCTGCTTGTTTGCGACTCCCATGGCTGGTTTTCAATGCCTGTATTATCGAGTGTTTCTCTTCCGCATCGTTTTCAGGAAAAAGATTGATTTCCTCGGTCGCCGCTTCCTGTTTGATATTCAGGTCGGCGGTTTCAATGAGCGGCTGTTTAGCCATAAGTACCGCCCTTCTTATCCTGTTATGCAGTTCCCGTACGTTCCCAGGCCAGCGGTAAGAGAGAAGCAATTGTTCCGCTTCAGAACTGAAGCCTTCTGTCGGTCTTTTCAGTTCTCCGGAAAACTTTTTTCTGAAATGATGAGCCAAAGACAGAATGTCATCGGGGCATTCATGCAAGGAAGGCAGGACAATCTCAAATTCGCATAGCCGGTGGTATAGGTCTTCCCTGAACCGTTTTTCTTGTATTGCAAGTTGGAGATCTTCATTGGTGGCGGCTACAATTCTTACATTAGCCCGCTTTTCTTTGTTACCACCTATTGGGATGTATGTGCCTTCTTGCAAAACCCGCAGCAGCATGGCTTGGACGTCCAGGGACAAGATTCCTATTTCATCCAGAAAGAGTGTTCCGCCTTTTGCCACTTCAAAATATCCGTCCTTGTTGGCGTCGGCACCGGTAAATGTTCCCTTTATGTGCCCGAAAAAGAGGGAGGGTGCAAGCTCCTTGGGTATGACTCCACAATTCACGGCGACAAACGGCATATCCTTCCGCTCTCCTATATAGTGGATACGCTGTGCAACCGATTCTTTTCCGGCACCGTTAGGACCAAGTATAAGCACAGAAATGTCAAATGGGGCGACTGTACTGACCAGATGTTCGACCTCCTGCATCTGAAGGCTGTTTCTGGGGAGCAAATCCTTGTTTTTGTCGCATATCACAGATTTGGGACGGAAAATATCTTTCAGTTGTCTTTGCAATTCGTCCATCTGTACCGGTTTTGCCAGATAGTCTTTGGCTCCCAGTTTTATGGCTTGTACAGCATCCGGTACTGAAGCATATCCGGTCATGATAATGAAAGGGATATCCATCCGTTCCTTCCGCATCCATTCGAGCAAAGATATACCGTCCCCTTCCGGCAGGCGTACGTCGGACAGCACAAGGTCGAAACTTTCTTTCTTGAGCAGTTTTCGTGCCCCAGGTTCATCTATTGTTATCTCTGCTTCATAACCGGATTTTTCCAACCTTTTTTTCTGTTGCCCGGCAAGCATGATGTTGTCTTCAACTATCAGTATTCTGTATTTCATTCATGTTTTCATTTAATTATGTCCGTCCATTTACGATAATCGGCTTTTTGTCTCAGATATCAGCCGGTCTATTCTTCTGACAATTCTTTCCACATCATTGCGGAATGCTGACTCATCCGTATCTTCCACATACTCTTCATAGCTGTACGATTCCAGCTCATGGGCTATTCCCAATTGCTCCCACATCGGGTACATCCTGTGCAGAGTTTCCCATATCCGCTTCCGGTCGAGCTTTTCCTGACTCAAAGAATCCAGCAAGTCAGAACTGTTCCTATTGGATTCCTCTATAAGAGTCTCCAAAGTCCAGCGTTCGTCTCCTGTAGTGACATACAGAGCCTCGAAATCTGGAGAATGATTATCCATTGTTCTGTCCTGTCCAATGAGTGACGAGAGAAATTCGAGCAGGTCCCTTGTATAGAACGGTTTGTGGATACAGCCGGCAAATCCGGCTTGAATATAGCGGTCTGCATCGCCGTCGTTACGGGCGGTCATTGCAGCTATGGGAATTGTCCGTGAATTTCCTATGTTGGAAAGGCGTAGCAGATGCAACAGGTCAAAACCTCCCGTACCACGCATCTGTATATCGGTCAGCAATAGGTCGTATTCTCCGGTTCTCAATGCCTTGACCACTTCCTGTGCATTGGTACAGGCTCGGCATGAGATACCGTTCCGTTCCATCATTTCAACTGTGTTGCGCAATTGTATCGGATCGTCATCGACTACAAGAACCCGCCGAGGAAGTCTGAGGTTTCCCGTATAAGTTTCTGGCTTGTCTCTTGCAGGCTCATTGGTCTGCCTAAGCGGAATTTCCACCTTGAATTCGCTGCCTTTACCGATCTGGCTCGAAACAGAGAGTCTTCCTCCGAACAGGTTCACCAGCCCTTTCGTAATGGAAAGTCCCAGTCCGAAGCCTTCTGAATCCAAATCAGGAGCAGCCCGTTCAAAGGGCTGAAAAATGCGTTGTGTTGTGTTCTCGCCCATTCCTATCCCCGTATCTTTGACCTTTACTGAAAGAGTATCTTCTTCATAACTTGCCAGAAATTTGATATAACCTGTACGGGTGAATTTTACAGCATTCTCCAGAATGTTGACCACTACCTGCCTTATGCGGTCTGCATCGCCAAGGACGGTGATGCCGCACCCCATAAAAGCCTTGTCAAACATCAATCCTTTGTCGTTCGCCTTGCGTGTGTATTCTTCAGCGATACTTTCCAGAAAGGATTCAAGATGGAAAGGAATTTCGTTCAGGGTTTCTTTAGCATCGTCCAGACGGGAGAGGTCAAGCAGGCTGTTGGCAAGCCGGGTGATATGACGGGATGATTCAAGGATGTTTCCGAGATAGGCATTGCGGCGTTTCCGGTCACGAGTATCCATGGCCAGTTCAGCACTGCCACTGATGGCATTGAGAGGTCCTCGTATGTCATGGGAAAGTGTGATGATTATTTTCTTGCGCATGTCGGAGAGTGTACGGTTTTGTGTTGCCGTATCTTCCAGTTCAGCCTTGTCCCTTTCCCTGCGGTTAAGGTCACGCATGATGATAAGGTGCGAAATGATGAGCAGGATGATGGCCATGCCGATTACTCCTGCCATTAAAAAGAACGACATTTTCTCTGCTTCTGCCATTTTTAACTCTCTTTGTGAGAAGGCAGTCTGTGCCTGTTCGTCAAGGTCGTTTATCAGCTTGTTCAATGTCCTGTTCAATTCCCTATTGCGCATACGCAGGCTGTCGGCATAAATGTCCATTTCGTTCGCCTGTCTTTGATGTATTGCTATCAGGCTGTCGCTGAAATCATGAAGTTCTTTTTGGGATGGCATTACTTGTATTTCTTCTTTTTTCCCGAAGAATCCTGCAATCCCTTTTTTCTTTTGTTCTATGGTACGGATATGTGTTGCACGCCTCGCCACTTCCGGCAACTGGTTTACCAGCACGCTGTCCGCTTCAGTTCGCCGTTCAAACATTTCCATTATGTGCAGCAGGTGTGTCTCCTTTTCGGCAAGCAGAGCACGAAGAGTGTCTATCTGTTCCGGGCGTACATATTCACGGCAGTGTCGTTTAAGCGAGTTCAACAAACTGTCGGCTTGAAATCGGTGGTTACGATAGTACAGATAGTCCGCTTTGTTCCAATTTACCACACCCTCACCCAATGTGGCGAGCCCCGTAATACGGCGATGAGCCGTGTTGATACCACGACGTACAAGGTTTATGTTTGCCGTCTCTGCCTCAATTTCGCGCATCCGCTGCCGTTCATATATCAAAATGGCGGCCATGCTACCGATGACCGCCATAAGTATGGCATAGCCGAAAAATATTTTATATCGCAGCGACACTGTTTGTTGATGAAAAATATAATTGGTTAACTAAATTTCCAATATCACAGGATAGTGATCCCCACCCTTCATATGATATCTTCGTACACATGTTCTTAGCTGTAATCTGCTATCGATAAGGAAATAATCTAATTCTCGACCTGAAAAATGTGTTGGCATACCACAACAAGCAAAATTAGCACTATTTCCCGGCCTACTCCTGGTACCTGTGGTCATTATTCTTAAATATTCTGATAATTCGCTTGGCGTTGAATTCATATCTCCGCCAATGATGAAAGGAGATACTGCATGNCTCTACTTCTGCGTTGGTAGTGCTTTTTACGTTTGATGTATCGGTAACCTCCATCTGGAAATCGACATCCACGCGATCTATGAGCAGGGAAGGAATAGGCACCAATCCTATAAACGGAGCCTTGACACTTTGTGACATTGTTGTCATTTTTCCATCCTGCTGTATCGGTCTTTTAATATCGAATTCCAATACACGAGCTGTTTTACCGTCTTCATCAAAAGCAATTTTCTGGTAGAAATTCCATGCTGTCGCTGCCAATTCCTGTTGWGCTTCGGCTGCTGCAATAAGCGGTGCTGCAATCAGTTCCCGCATGGGAAGCCCCTTAAAATTGTCAGTCACATTCGGATCTCCAAGTACAGGGGATGTACCGTTATTTTTAGTCTCTTCCAATGCAGCGGAYATAATTTCTTTCGCCTGTCCGCTTACATTTTCATTCAAGTTTTCCGCATTTTCTTGTTGCCCTTGGTTCTTTATTTCTTCTGCCATAACATTTGAATTTTAAAATTGTTAGATATTTTTTACAAAATCGTCAATAATTCGGGAAATGCTCTCCGGAGTCTCCTGAACCTTAAAATTGACGCAAACCTCCATGACATCATCCGCATCCGGTTTTATGTTGCTCATCTGCATCTGGAGATTGGCTCTTTGTGGGCTGGATAACAATAAGTTGTTTTCTGGAATCTGTGATTCCACGCTTCCGACCTTCGCCTTGAACTTTATCTGCACATTATCCATCGCAAGATAATGATGGGATATCAAAGCTATAAGTGGAATATCAATAGTCTTGTCTCCAACCATGATTTTTTTCGATTGGAACGTATTTGCGTTATTTGCATTTGTTCCTTCAAAAAGTCTGGTCAGATTTTGTATCTGATGATTCTGRAATGTATCTTGTGCACAGTTTACGGCGTARTGCAAACCATTCATAATATCAGAGAATGAATTGGTTTGAACACTGTCCGGCTCATCGTCATTATTTTTCTTGRCTCTGTGAAAAAGTCCCATGTTTTTTATTTAATTACTTGATTTGTTGCCTTTAATGAGCACCAATCTTGACAATGTCCGGCTTACAGCTTCCATATTTACACTGGAGTCTATATTATTATTAACAATGCCTTGATGCCAAAACCTATATGGTGGATTCTCCGTGTGTTCCATCACATCCTCCTTTTTTATTGGGGTTATACTTCGGTTTATGTTCGTTGCGGGTGGAAATTTTCCGCCCGCAACGGCTTACTGCTTCCTCAAGGTAGGCAATGCTCCTTTAAGTTCGTAACGCCACTTTGAGCCTGCGTTCTGCAAGGCGCGGTTCATGGCATCAACGGCGTTCTGCCAGGTAACGTCAGTGCCGTCCACCTTCGTGGCTCCGGTGCTTTCCCTATTGTAGCCGATGCCTTGTTCATGATTGTTCTTCCAATAGCCGGCGGTCACGGTGGTGTAGTTATTTCCCAAAAAGCCGCCGATATGTACATAGCCAGTGCTACTACCCGTACTGGTTACGTTGCCCGTGGCATAGCAGGCAAGGAGGCTGCTTCCTGCGTTCATTCCCACCAGACCGCCGCCAGCGATATTCTTTGCGGGAGCCATTTCTATGATCACGTTGCCCGTTGCATAGCAAGCGGTCAGGGTGGCACTCGAATTCGTCTGACCTGCCACGCCGCCGACATCGACCATTCCCTTCACTGTGGCAGAGGAACTGCATCCGGTGATGGAACCGTCTATTTGAGCACCCACCACACCGCCGACATACACCGTGCCGCTGACGCTGCCCGACACCGAGCAGTTTTCAATGGTGCCCCAGCTATATCCTACCACGCCGCCAATACTGCCGCCATATATTTGATTGCTTGTTATCTGTACGCCCTCCATCACCACGTTCTTCACCGTACCAGCTCTATTGAGCCAGCCGAACAGACCCGCATATTCGTCATTTGTCGTAAAGGTCAGCCCCGTGATGGTATGGCCGCCACCGTCGAAGGTGCCTTTGTATGAGTTGTCGTAGTCTGTGCCTATCGGCGTCCAGTCTTTGCCTGTGAGGTCAATGTTTTTGTCGAGGGTAATGTTAATGTCGCTCTTACCTCCGTTCACTAATTCGGCTATATTCATCAGACCGTCGGCGTTATAGACCGTGTAGCTGCCGTTGCTCTCTATGGTATAGCCCAGGTCTTTTGCCGCAGCGAGGGAGARGGTGTAGGTATATTCACCGCCCGCCTGCCAGTCGGTAGCYTTCTTCATCTTATAAACGAAGGTCTTGCCGTTAGTGAAGGTGCAGYRYATGAAGGRRGTGCCAGCTGCCACARTTTGCGGGGCTACYATGGCGGTGTAGGTGTTGCTGCCCTTGRRYTACGGGACGATTATATCCGGGTTGTCMCCTTCGGTGGAGAGGCCCGTCAGTCGCACGGATACCAGCCCCTCGGTGTAGTCCGTCAGAACGATGGTCACTCGCGCCGTGCGGTGGGTGAAGCGGAGCGTGGGGCTACCGTAGGTCACCGTCTGGTGGTCTGTCCGTGCTTCAACTGAAAGGCATAGTGGTCAAGACACTCACGGAATGCCCATTGCATTTGCGCTCCCTTGATAGGTCGTAACCCCTTGTTTGAGGTTACGACTTGCTTCTGATATTTCGTTCTTGGTTTCATAACGTGTCGAATAATGATGGTTGGTGTACTTCTGTTTCCGTTCTCTGTGAGGTGCGTTTGGCGGTATCTCTGTTACGCATCTTGTTCATCTGCTCTTGCTGATATTGGCGGATGGCTTCCTGTCTTGCCTGTACCTTCTCCTCCTCTGTGAGTTCGATGTGGTGGTTAACAGACACTTGGCAGTTCAGAGGTTTGCCGACCTCGATGTCCTTCTCCTCATAGTAGTGGATGGCTTGCCCATATATCTCGTCATCGCAAAAGCCGTTGCAACCGCTCTTCTGTACCCAATTAAGGATATAGGTGACGCAATCGTCTATGTTCTTGTCGTGGTTGTCATACTTGGCTGCAAAGAGTTCGTCCTCCATAGCACGCTCCTCCAAATAGGCTTGTATGGTTCTCTTGAAATATTCTGTAGTGTTCATATCTGATGTTGTTAAAGGGTTCGTTACTCGTGATAGATGATGTCGCAGTCCTCAACTTCTGTAGGCAGTCCGAAGAACGGATAATGGCTGAAGTAAGGTTCTGTGCACATGTCCTCGTTGTATCTTGGACTTACTATCTCTATATTGTTCTTGCGCATGGCTTCGTCCACCATACGGATTTCCTCGTCAGTCAGTCCGCTTGCATCGCCATTGATGATGTAGCAGAGTGCCCATGTAGGTATCGCTTCAATGCTTCTGTTCATATCGCTTGCCCATTAAATGGTTTGCTTGATTAGCTCAATCGTATATTTCGGGTTCACCTCGTTGAAGATGAAGTCCACAAAATCACGTCTTGCGTCCTTGTTCAACTCTCTGTAGATGTCCTTGAATGATGTGATGTTACCATTGATGTATGTGTCCACCATATACTCAAAGATGTTGTCCACCTCATAATATCTGCATTGCTGTGATGCAGTCTTTGAATGTCTTTTTGTTCCCATATTCTTGTATGCTTAAAGTGTCAATAACCAAATGAATGTTCCAATCAGTACCACCATAGAAAGAATGGAAATGATGATGCCGAAGATGAACTTCACAATTCCCAATATGACTTCACCGACCATGCAGAGAGCCATATATCCCAACCAAGCCACCAAAGTGATGAGGGTTGAGCCGACTGCGGAGAGACTACATTCTGTTTATTTCTAATTCGTAACCTCTTCTTTTTATGAGATAAAAACTTATCTCATTCTCAATCACTTATAAAAAATACGTACTTTCACATACTGGAATACTGGAGATTATTTCATATCATCCTCATTCATCCGCTTAACAAGGCTTTCTATCAGATGATGAAGATATGCCGTTCGGTCTTTTCTCTCCTTCATGGCTATGTATGAAGCGTAATAATCTCCTAAATCAATGTGGAATATCGTGCTAAGGAAATTCATCATTTCTTTTATTTCCACATTGCCATTGTTTATGTCGCCCGAAGATACAAGAGAATATCCCAGTTCGATAAGATATGACTTTTTGCCTGTGAAGCGGAACGGGTATTTGAAGCATCTTTGTAGGTTATCTTCTATCTGATTATTCGTTACCAGTTTTACCAATCGCTTATTCAAATAAATGCGCAGCATTTCATTGGCGATAATCTTTGCCACTTTATAGTCATATCCGGTTGAGAAATTAGGGTCTTTATCGAATTGTGCGCTATCGGTACATAACCGCAAATCGGCTTTTCCACGAACAAAATAATATTCATCATACACAGTGGAGTGTGAACGGTAATATTGATAACTCGCTCTAATTTGGACTTTGATTGAAAATCAAGAAGTTGGGCGTTTGCCTATATTATATAGGTAACAATATGGAAACGAGCGGACTTCTGCTCGTTTCTGTATTTTGCAATATGCAAAGAACGCCTCAATTCGGGGACAAAGATACGATATTTTTCTTAATATCCCATAATTTGCAAGAAGAGAAATATAGAAATTAGGACTTTTTTACATGAAATCTCAAACTTGTGAACATAACCCCATCATAAAATGAATAGCAAGTATTCCTGCAGAGTTTATCAAATCAGGGCCATTGTTGTTGATGATGACTCTACCAACAGCTCATATATACCTTTCCGACACAAGCATATATTGTTTTCGTTTGTACTCCGAGTGTGTACAGTTTCAAAACATGATTTACATTCTTATATAAGAAAGTGAAGCCGTGACCATTTGTGTATTTTTGCCAAACTAACTCCAGTACATACAACAGATGTAAAAGATTTCTGCAAAATCGACCAAAATCATAAGAAAAAAACACCAAATCAGCAAATTTCTTAAAGATTATATCCGTTTATTAAGATTATTTTTGTATATTTGCAGCATTAGTTTGGTGGTAAAGCCTATTGGCCTGCCACGTGACAATAGGACTTTACGGAGCAAGCCTATATCACAATTCTTCTCCGTAGTAACAGTCCGTTCTCTCTCACTGGTCTCTCCCTGCGCGGCAGAGGCATACGTTTTTATATTTTTCAAACACTCCAAATTGACAGCGCATGATAGATCAAAGTCGCCAACTTAAAATCTCTGGAGCTGAAAAAATCACCGATAAGGTAATAGAAGAAAAGGACTCTAAAAATAATAATACAAAAGATAATAAATAATGGATACGATACCTCTATGGTGCATAATATTTATTAATTGCATAACGCTCTTGAGTAGTGTATGGATACTTATATATTTATACAGAAATAGGAGTAAAAAAAGTTTTTCCACATATATATATGGAATAGCTTCATTGATAGGACTGTTCTTAGGTGTGATAAGTTTTTTTTATTACATCTGTCATGCATTTTGTGCAATATTATTTGGTATAGAAATATTCATTGATACATATATGGAACAGAAAAAGAGTCCTGTTAATAGGACTTATTTCAAAATAACAATTCCTCATCCTTATGTTCTTAAGGGCTACTATTGCGGTATTGGTTTTATGTTCTATGGGATAATGGTGATATTATATTACATGATATAAGCAAAAATATGTTCTACAGTTGCAGGTTATCAAGGATAATTATGCAACCTTTGCAGTGCCGTACAATGGCGAGGACAACAACGATTATGTCGATGGCGAGGCTTCTGCTGCAATGACGGCAGCTTGGAAGCTGCGCAGGCACGAGTTTTGTCGAGAGCTGCAAAGAATAACTTCCAAGAGGGCGACGCATACGAGAAGATGCAGTTCTACTACCACCCAAACCATTTGGGTAGCAGTAGTTACATCACCAACCTTAACGGCGAGGTGGTGCAGCATATTGAGTATGTACCTTTCGGTGAGGTTTTCGTTGAGGAACGCAATAACATTTCAAATAATCCATTAAGAAGAGAGAGAAATGGCAAAAGATAGGATGCTTTATATGAAATTATGTTTTGTAGTAATAGTCTTTGGACTATCTTTTATTACTTGTAACAAGCATTATATTAAGTATAGTGCTTGTTACAAGCTTCCGATACCTAAAACTCCATTTTATCCAGATGCTTATAAATTTGTAAATACAAAAGAAGAGTTTTTGTCAAATATGAAATTAATTAACAATGCAATAAAAGTAGAAGCCATTATTGATACAAATAAACTTGATTTTAACAATCATACATATCTCTTTGTGTTTGGCGCACCAATAAAAAAAATGTACTATAGTTTTAAGACTACATTATTTGACGATAAATCTCCGAGTTACGCAAAGGCTATAAGACATAAGAAAAAATGTGTATTTATAAATTATAATATTCCAACAGGGTACACGTATTTGTATGAAATAAAAAAAGACGAGACCCTTACTGGTTTCAATGGAATATAAGAAATTCATTGAATTGACAAAGAATAGAAATCCGTGGATTATTGTTTATCCACGGATTTCTATTTCTTCGCCTGTATATAAGTATAGGGCGTTATGTGTCTATCAATTTACAGCAAGCACATTGGGGCGCAAAAGCTCTTGATAGTATTAGTGAGAGATTGCAGCGTGAATTACCAGGATTAAGAGGCTTTTCTTCAGGCAACTTGAAGAAAATGCGTATCCTCTATGAGGAATGGCAATGCCTTTCAATTGGTTCGCCATTGGCGAACCAATTACAACAGCTTGAAAATAAGATAGAAGAAGGTGTTGAAATAGGAGAAAAGACACTCCTTTGTATTAACAGACCTATAGAGTCAGCAGACTTACGTATAGAGGATTTTGTGGGCATTAGTTTCACTCATCATATGGAAATTTTGCATAAAACTACCACTTTAGATGAGCGCATCTACTATATACATCAAGTGAACCTGTATCATTGGAACAAGTACGTATTACGGAAATACTTATCAGATGACCTATATCACCATCAAGGCAATATGCCTAACAATTTTCCGAAAGCGATACCAGACATTAAGCAATCAATGAAAACAATATCAATGTTTAAGGATGAATATTTGCTTGATTTCATCAATACTGAAAATTTGGGATTGGAGATTGAGGACATTGACGAACGTGTAGTTGAGCAAGAAATTGTAAGAAACATGCGCGATTTCATTCTTCAATTCGGAAAGGATTTTATCTTTATGGGTAACCAGTATCGTGTCGTACTTGAAGGAGAAGAAATGTTCATAGATCTTTTGTTCTTTAGTCGAGAACTTGCAGCAATGGTAGCCGTAGAACTAAAATACGGTAAGTTCAAGCCTTCATATTTGGGACAACTATGTACATATCTACAGGCATTAGACCTTACTGTTAAAAAGCCACACGAAAATCCTTCTATTGGTATTGTTTTATGCAAAGAAATGAATAAGGCTTTTGTTGACATTGTTGTAAGGAACTACGACAGCCCAATGGGAGTAGCAACATATAAAACCAAACAGGATATGCCTGAAGAATTACAGAAGGCTTTGCCTGATTTGGATAAGATGAAAGATCTGTTTTGCAAATCGTTGTAAATGTGTATTCACATTTTATAAAATACGTATTAAGGAGTAAGGCTATAATGTTCTTACTCCTTTTTTCATTTGTACAACGAGTGAAGCGATTAATAAAACTACAATCACAGCAATAAAACTATTGATTTTACGTTCTTTTCAAAGAAAGGGGTTGTGCAATAGTGACTTAAAGGCTAAAAGCACTACCTTTGCATACAATAATAAGTAACAACACGTTTAAGGTCACAAATTGTGACCTTAAAAATAAAGATAGAAATATGGCAGACATAACGGAAAAGACAGGAAACGGCGAACTGGTCACAAATCGTGACCAGTTGGTTGGTGTTGACAATATAGAGCCTCTAATAAAAATCTTTAGAGGACAACAAGTTATGCTTGACCGTGACCTTGCCACACTTTATGGCGTTGAAACAAAGCGTCTTAATGAGCAAGTAAAACGTAATATTAAACGATTTCCTGAAGATTTCATGTTTCAATTGACCAAGGACGAATGTTTAAGGTCGCAAATTGCGACCTTAAACGAAGGACGCGGGCAACATTTGAAATACATGCCTTACGTATTTACTGAAAACGGAGTCACTATGCTTAGTAGTGTTTTACGTTCTGACACTGCGATTGAGGTGAATATTCGAATAATGCGAGCTTTCACTTCAATGCGTCACTTTCTACAGAACAATGCCGAAGTGTTTCAGCGTCTCTCGACTATGGAATACCATCAATTGGAAATGCAACAACACTTGCAAGAATCCGACAAGCGTATAGAAGAAGTGTTCCGTAGATTGGATGAGGGCAACGCAAAGCCGAAGCAGGGTGTGTTCTACAGAACTATCTTTTGGAAAGGAACTAAACAAAAATTAGTAATGAGATTTTGCGCGATATTAATACTTTCTGTGATTTCAATTCTAAACAGTTTGGAATTGAAATCACAGACTGTTGTAAACATTTTAAGTAATGGTTATAAGTTAGAGAGAAGTTTATTTCTACACGGGAAAAAAATCGGGGTATATAATAAAAAGGGTAGATTGATTAAATTGTCCACAGATGACAAAACGCGTCAAAAGATATTTTTAAATCAATCTAATAGCCTAACTTCCGGATTCATCTTCTCGTCCAGGCTGATGTGTATCTCTCCGGTGGTTTGCTCAATGCCAACTATCGAAAAGTAATCCAATATCTGTGTGGGCAGTACGATACCGGCCAACATATTCAAATAATCTTTTTCCATACTGCAAAGTAAAGGACTTTTCGATTTTCTTACAAATTTATCCCCACTAAATTTCTACTGACCCGAGATTGCCCCAAATGGAGAGAACAAGAGATAGAGCCAAGCCACCAATGAAAAGAAGAACATACTTTGAAGTAGGCTCGAAGCGATGGGTTACGACTTTCTTTTGAGGTGTGTTGTCCATTGCGTTAAGTTTGTCCTGTACAAATTTTGATGTGACATTCTGCTCTTGTTTCACCTGATTAATGGTATCAAACAAGAGTTTGCTTCGCTGTTCATCTTTGCTTGCTTCTTTCTTGGTAAGGTCAACAAAGACACATATCGCCTCTCTTAATTTTGCCAATTTTCCAATAGTTTCCTCTTCTTTTGCAGATACAGAAAGGATGGCTTTTTCAAGTTTGCTTGTATCAATACTTGCAGAGCTGAGAACTGTTTCCGCTCCTGCGTTCTTTGGTGAAGCAGAAAGTTCATCGACTTTCTGCTCCAATCTCTCAACTGTGCCGTAGATGGCTTCCAATAGTTCTTCTTTCATATTTCTTTTGTTGTTTGAATGGTTTGTAACTTGCATCAAAGGCTAAAGCCTCTTCTGCGTTTCTTCTTTTTCTTCTTGGATGATTCATCCTCTGGGAATGGCTCAAAGGTCTGAGCGTTGGCTGGAGCAAAAAGTCCTATGGAAGAAATACCATTCCATGGGTTCTGGTTGCTCTCCGACATGAATGGCAACAGCTCGTCCTTGAAACTACCTTGCTCATATTGCTGAGCAGAGCTGGCTCTTGCTGATAAAAGGTTCTCCGTTCCCTCAAATCTCGCATTCAGCTTGCCAAAGCTATAGCCTCTGCTAATCTGCGTACCCTTGAAGCTATATCCATCCTTGCTGAAACAGATGCCTTGTACCTTGGTTCTCTCCTTGTCCTTATAGACAAGCTCCAAGCAAACACCTCGTTTTGCAAGTTCATTCTTGAACTTTTGCCAATTATCAGCGACTTTCAAGGCATCCTTGACAGCATTGTGAATCTCGTATTTGGCACGCTCAGCATTGCGTAACTTGCGAGTATTAGTATTGCTCTTGTCAGTTCCGTAAGTCAATCCATACTTGGATTTTAGAGCCTTGGTCACTTGCTCATTACGCCTGTAATCATTCCTGTCTGATATGAGTTTGCCCTCGTTATTGATGCGGTTGTACACGACATGACAATGTGGATTGTCCGTATTGTGATGCCTTACGATGATGAATTGGGTATCGTTGATACCCATCATCTGCATGTATTCAAGGGCTATCTTAGCCATGAAATCATCCGTCAAACGTGGCTTGTCCTCTGGTTTGAAGCTCAATGCAATGTGTCCCACAGGCTTCTTAATCCTTGGATTTAGCTGTCTTTGCAGCTCAAAACTTTGTACTATCTCGGCATTCGTGCCGAGTAACACTCCATCGGATGCAAGGATTTTCGCCTCGTCCTTGCCTGTAACATAGCGGATGCAACCACCAAATGAGCTGCCCTTCTTTAGCTTGCCTATCATGTGGTATCCTCCTTTCTGCCCATACCGCTTGGCTTCGGTTTATAACTTGCTTGGCGATACTCGCCAAGGATTTCTTTCAATCTTCTCAACAAGTCCACCACATACACATGGGTTTCATGGAAACCTCTCTGATGCGACAGCTTGGTAAGTTGGTTGAGGTTGTTCGCCATGCCAATGAGGTTCTTGGCGATGGCTACCGTCTCTGCATTGTGTCCGCTGACCACCTCGCCGTTCAAGGCGGACTCACGGATGTACTCCGCCAACTTGCGGTTGGCTTTTCTCGCCCTCAGCCTCAGTGCCTCGTAGCTTGGCTTCGAGAACTTCACCGTGACAGACTTCGACAGCTTGCGAACCCTGCCTGTGGGCGGTCTTCCGCCCTTTTTCTTGTATTGTTCATGTATGCTTGTCATTCGATATACTGTTTACAGTTGGTACACTCACTTTCTGCGACCGTCGGGAGCAAAATTCCTCCGCCCTCATGGTGGAGCGAGGCGTTTTGGGGTTCCCAAAACATAACCTCGCTCCCTCTCAGAACACGTTAGTTGGAACTACAGCCTTTCAGCTATCCACGTCCAAGGTCGCAGACCTTAATTCTCACAATTTGCGCCAAGCCTCGAAGTCCTCTTCATAAAGGCTTAGGTGATGGCGCACGATGTTCTCGATGATGCCCGATACGCTCATGCGTCTCCCTCCGAGGATGCGGACGACACGATCAAGACGGTCTCGTACATCGGAACTGACGAAGACTGGCTTGCGGTCGTCAATCCTTGGAACTTGGAGGAAGGTCTGCTGATACTCCTCCAATGTCGCCTTGCGCTGCTTGCCGCTGATGCGCTTCTGCGGATTCGGTGGCGATTGAGCCTCGTTCGTTGATGTTTCCTCACTATAGGGAGTTGTTGCAGCAACTTTCTCTACAATTGCTCTCAACTCTGGGTTCTCTACATCATCATAGAGAGAATTACAACTACTTGGATTGGCTTTGTTGTCATACGTAGATGGTTTAACAAAATCCAAATACTCTTTTTCCATCAGCTCCTTTTGCTCAGGAGCCAAGACTACATCTTTTGTTCTTGCCATAGCTTATGCTGTTTTATTTGTTAGTATAGTGGTCACGGTTTGCACCATTGACCGATTGTCGGGTGCAAAGTAAGTGTACTGAGTGCAGCCATGCAACTGATTGGGTGTAACGTGGCAATTTAGTTGTGGCTTGCTTATTTGCATACCGAGATAGTTGTGAGAACTTCAACGTATTTCTCAACTCGTCATTGTTCATGTATTCGTTGCAGCCGTGCAAGTTTTTCTTGTTGTTTTTGGCGTTGAAGTCGGCAAACCCCGGCAACATACTGCCACAGAAATTGAAAACGCTTGTTTTTAGATTGCCGTGCCTTATCTTTGCACTCACAAACGTGGAGCACAGCATATGCGTGGAGCTTTGCGACATACAACATAGTATTAACTTAGAAAAAAGAAAAGTATGGGATTCATCGTATTCGAGGAAGAGGCATTCAACTATCTTGATGCCCAGTTGGAGAACTTCGTGAAGCGCATGGACAGAATCCGTGAGCGCAGTGAGGACAAGACCATGAACAAGTGGCTCGACACGCAGGACGTGTGTCAGACGCTCAACATCTGCCCACGGACAGTGCAGACGCTTCGGGACAACGGAACTTTGGCTTATACGCAAATCAGCCACAAGACCTACTACAAGCCGGAGGACGTGATGGCTATCGTAGCAGTAGTGGAGGACAAGAAAAAGGACATGCGCTTTCGCAAGCGCACAGGTTAGGCTGTCAATATACAACAGCCACTTAATCCAAAGCAGCAAGTAAACCGAGTAACGTAAGTATCAACAATAAAACGAGACAACTATGAGCAATGAAGTAATGACAAGAAACAGCGAGTGGATGAACCACATCGTGAACCACCTCAACCGAATGGTTGACAATTTTGAACGTGCCGTGATGAACTACCGCCCCATGCTTGGCGGTGAGCGCTTCATGACGGACAAGGAGCTTTGTGCCAGACTGCAACTGAGCCGAAGAACCCTGCAGGACTACCGAAACAACGGTGTCATCCCGTATATCCAGCTTGGCGGAAAGATACTCTACCGCGAGTCCGACATTCAGAAGATTCTGATGGCTAACTATCGTGAGGCGTACAGAATGAAGGGCTTGTAGGAGAAATACATGTCCTTGATGAGTGGGGTGAAATGAACAAGGCGACAACGTATAACTTACCGAGCGTGGCTGTTATAGGTTGTCGCCTCGTTTTATTGGCTATACCGAGTTGTTCGTGTTTGCCGGGTATCATTTGTGTTACCTGTATAAATCTAATACCATGCTAAAACACACTGCGGTGGTTCGCCCAAGTGGCTGGAGGCGCAAAGCCTCCAAGGAACGTTGCTTTATGGCAGGTCTATGCCATTGCATTCTCTGTAAAGATACAGACCAGTTTAGTGCGGCTTGTCTGTCTGCCGATGACGGACTGCATGATGAACTCCCGAAAGGCTCTGCTCTCAATGCTGTCAATACGGAAGGCTACCGCAATGACGAGTTCAAGGCTATACACATCATAGCTGATGCGGTCGTTCTTCCTGACATGACGGCGTACACCCTGCTCTTTCAGAATGCCATCCTTGAATACAGCCTTGACAGCCTTGCGCACATAGCAGCCGAATACATTATACATGTCGGCAATCTCCTGCATGGTCATCCATACAGTATCGGTCGGCATGGATACCGTTCCGCTCTCGCTGATAGTTATAACACCTCTGTTCATTTTCCAATAGTTTTTTCGTTCGACAATCTGTTCCTTTCTCGCTTGGCAATAAGCTTATCCATGTCATTTGAAATCTTCTGCTCCGTCACCTGCGCATAGACCTGTGTGCTCGTAATGTCTGCGTGTCCCATCATCTTGGCTATGCTGCCGATGGGAATGTCCTCGTTGAGCATCAAGACTCCGAATGTATGGCGGCTGGCGTGGAATCCCAACTTATTACTTATGCCAAGCACCATTCCAAGGGTATGCACATCAAGATAGATGTCTTTCTTCTCACCCAGTGGAAAAACAGGCTTGCTGTCGTCCGTGGTATTGTAGAGCGAAAGAATCTTCTCGGCTATCGGATGGAGTGGCACGAAGAACTCCACGCCTGTCTTCTCTCTTTCCTTGCGGATGAACTTCCTACCATCGGAGTTCTCACTGATATGGTGAGGGTACAGTTTCTTTACATCTATATAGGATAAGGAGGTGAGCGAGGCAAAAATGAAACATCTGCGTGCAAGCTCCGTTCGCTCGTCAGCCATCGGGGTAGAGAGCATCCTGATGAAGTCTGCCTTGCTGATATGGGTCATCTTCGGGGCTGCCTTCTTCTCATACCCTATCTTGGCTATGGGATTGAAGCGGATAATGCTCCTGTCCACTGCCTTGTACATCAACATGTTCAGCCAGAGAAGGCAATGGTTCACGTAGCTGTCGATACGTCCCTGGTCTCGTTTCAGGAACAGCTTGTATTCCTCCCCGAAATTCTCGTCTATGTCCTCAAAGGCGATGTCGTCCTTATCCAACGAATGGACAAAGGCTCTCAGGTTCTTCTGCCATGTCCGCTTGTGCAGAAAGGTTTGTCTGGCTTTTGCGGTTCGATACCATTCCACGATGGTATCACCAAAGTTCAGCAAGAACCTTCCTGTCGTGTCCTTGTCCTTCAACACAGCCTTCAGCATTTCCACGGTGATGATGCCGTTGGCGGTAAGAAGTGAGTTGTATTTATCCTTGACCTCAGCAAGGAAACCTGCCAATCGTCCGTTGTCCCTTGCGTTCCGTACCTCTCCCTTCTTGGCGTTCCACTCCTGTGGTGTACAGGATATGCCTGTGGAAATGGCTGCGCTTTTGCCGTCAACGGTGATGCGGCAAAGTATGTTGGCTGTTCCGTCTGCCTTCACCTTCTGTCTGTTGATGTAAGGCAAAATTGAAAATGTACTTCTGCTCATAGTTGTTGTCCTTATAATATAATAATGTAGTTGAAACTGTAAAAAGAAAAGTTGAAAGCCTTGTTCATAATGCGAGAATAAAGTCCTTCTCGGTTGCAGCGATGAACTTGTCCATGTCCTCAAACAGCTTCTTTTGGGTTACTCTCGCATACCGCTGAGTCATCTTCACATCCTTGTGACCGAGCATCTTGCAGATGGTCTCCATCGGCACACCAGCCTCCAGCGTAATGAGGCTGGCGAACGAGTGTCGTCCCGAATGGTAGGAATAGGTCTTGCTCGTTTCCGCCAACTTGCAGATGGTGATGAGATCGATACGAACACGATTCGTGTTCAGCAATGGGAAAAGGGTATCTCTTGCCCCGTCCTCGTATTTCGCCATCAGCTCCAACGCCTCGGGCAGGAGTTTCACCCTGGCAAGTGTTCCGGTCTTCTTGCGGTTATAGATGAGCCATTTGTCGCCATCCTCCAACACCTTGACATTGGCTTTCGTGATGGAAACGGTGTCTATGAAGGCTGTTCCTGCATAGCAGGCGAAAAGAAACAGGTCACGGCTAACGGATAGTCTCGGCTTGTCTTCGGGCAGTTCCACATCACGGATTTTTATGAAATCAGACATGCTGAGAGCCTTGGGTGTCGTAACCCTTGGAGTGCCAACCCGATAATGGGCGAACAGCAGGTTCTTGCACAAGCCTCGCTCAAAGGCGATGCGGCACATCTTCTTGAAGAGCGACACATAGATGGTGATGGTTCCTGATGAAAAGCCTTTCTCGTCAAGCAGGTAATGGTGAAAGTCACTGATGAAAGGCTCGGTCAGCTGTCCGAAAGCCAAATCAGTCAACCTATACTTCTCCCCGATGAACTCAGCGAGATTCTTGCGAATCTTTCTGTAAGTCCAGACACTGCTCTTCGACATATCGATGCCCTCATGGGTGCTGAGTTCACTGATATGCTCGTCCACGAAGGAGAGAAGGGTGGTCTGTGTCTTGACGCTGCCCTGCAAAGCCTCCTTGACATCCTTAGCCTCGAAGTCCGTTCTCTTTTCCACAAGCACATCGAAAGCCTTTTGGATGGAAAGCAACAACTGCTCGATGTCCTTGTTGGTCTCCACGGCTTCCTTGCTCTTGCCTTCCAATCGGCTGGCACGAGGATTCCAAAGCGATGGAGTGCAAGACAACTTGCAGGAGAACTGCGCCATAGTCCTGTTCACCGTGATGCGTCCCATGATGGGAGCTTTTCCGTTCTTGTCCAATCCGCTCTTTTTTAGGTAGAGCAACACCTTGAATTTTTCGATTTTCATAACGCTTACATTTTGAGTGTGCAAATATAATCATTTTGTAAGCGTTCCTTGATACGCAAAACATTGAGAATCAGCGCAATAAAATCCGTTGATGCACAAAGTTGCCTTTCCGCATTGTTACCTGCTTTGCATAGGTAACTGTGGCTCACGATTTAGTAACTGAACTACTTCAATATTCCTCACTCGCTTGCTTTATGCTGATTTGGCAACTTTGTGCAAATCTGCTCATTCCCAACTGTTTACGTTCCAACCTCTCTTATTCTCCTTTGGCTGCTTTAGAGTTTTATGTTAAACGAATCTAAAAGTCTAAATTACGATTGAAAAAATAGGTCAGATTATCCAGTTCCCGATTGATATAATTTCTAATCACTTCATCACTACCATTAGGACATTGTGTTTCAATCTTATATATTTTATAGAAGAATAGCAACCGACCAAGTAATTCCGGTTTCTGTGTCTTGAAAAATAAGATTTCATCCTCTTTGGTTGGAAATATATAGGTTTGTATTTTTACCCTCAATTCATCAAGAACCGTTTGCAGCTTATGCACCATTGAAAGAGAGGTTTCGATAATATCATAGCCGTAGAGGTCGATTTCAGAAATATCAGCCTCTACTTGCTCTAATATCTTATCTACTACCTTTTTCATCGTATAAGTAGCTTATTTCATTACGCTATTATTCGATTTTACTTCTTTTTCATTCAGTTACTGTTCTTTTGATATATAAGGAGGATAATCATCTTTAGACAACCTTTTTTCCAATGTGTCAGGGGATATATCCCAAAGCGTTGGCAAATATTCAAATACGACTTTCCCGTTATCAAGATAAAAACGAACTTTAGAATTGAAAGCGACAGGTTTATATTTATCTTCTCCTATGGGATTATCTCTATATAACAACTGATTTTCTTGCCATTTCAGCTCTTTCCCGTCAAAAGTCACATCAAATATTCCGCAAACTACGGCTTCCATTGTGGAATCTTGAACTGTTGTTGAAACACAGCGCATATAACCTGTGATTTGCTTTGTGCTTTTTCGCATTGCCAATTCATAACAAAACACACTCGTTCCTGTATAATCTTTGGCTATAGTGGTTCTTGCTCCTTTATCATCCAAATTGTAAACCAATTCTTGGGTAACAGTTGTCATGTCGAACTTGAAACCGTTTCCCGTTGTCACTAAATTTGAGAATGTCATTTTGTCGTTATATACGCCTTCTAAATTTCCGTTCTCTAATTTATAGACTGCACCAGTAAACAATGTTTTACCAATGATGTTCTCTTTTAAAAATTTAATTATTTCGTCTTTCATTTTATCTTTTGTTTTACTTCAATAGGTAAATAGATTTCCGTTACCAATTCTTCCATGCTTGCTTTATCGGGAGTATTGGTATATATTTCAAAAGTCATTTGTTCTCTTAAACGATACTTGCTATTAGGTAACCAATCAAGGTAAATATCCCGATAAATTCTATTTAATTCATGGTATCTTCCTTTTATATTGAATACCGAATATAGACCTGTTTGTATGTTTAGAACACTGAAACCTTTAGGAATTTCCATTGAATAGGGAACAGTTATACCAATCAAAAATCGGCATTTATCTATTTCCGTAATATCAAGGCTATCCAAACTGATACTAACGTATTTGAAGCCTTTATCTGTCAGATTGTATTTCTTGGCAAATTCCATTATTTGCTTCCATAAAGTAGAATATGCTTGCTTATTTCTATGTGTTCGCTCAAATTTCAAATATGCAACTTTAATTTCTTTAATCCTCTTTATTGAATACTCCAGTTGTTTTATAATCTTGTTTTCATAAGCAACATTTGAATATGCTTTTCTGAAAGCAGGAATAGACATCTGAAAATGCTTCTTAAATGCCCTTGATAAAGTATGTTTGTTTTGAAAATTTATCTGTTCAAGTAGTTCCGATACCCTTGTATTCGTTGAAATAAGTTTGAAAGCAATATATTCTAACCTTAACCGCTGAATATAATCACCGACATTCTCTCCAACAACATCTTTGAATACTCTCCGGAAGTGATACATAGACATACAAGCTACATGAGATAAATTGTCACAATTTAAGTCCTCAAATAAATGCCTGTTAATATATTCTTGAACATTCATTATAAGGTCATAGTGTATATGGGCAGTGTTTATCTTTTGCTTCCACCGCTTTAGATTGGGTAACCTGTCGGATAACACATTTCTCAATTCCTCGCTTTTGTAATTCGTACCAGCAATTTGATTATAAGAATCGGGGAAAAGTCCCCAAAGGTAAATGAGGTATTCCATTGAGAAATTAAAAAGATATTTGCCGGAGTTCAAGCAACAAGAACAAAATTCCTGATTGAGTGTACCATCAGAATTTGTTCCATATTCTGTAATATCCTCAATATCTAATGGCATACCACAACTTTGGCAATATTTGGTTTCTATGTCTGTTTCCATTGCTATTTCTATTATTGAGAGCAAAGTTACTCAATCTGTTACGAAATCAGTTACCATAAATAGTCATTTTTGAAATAAGCTGCAAAATCGTAACCTGTGTATATCATTTATAGCAAACTTACTTATACTGCAAATTGTCAATTGCTCTCTGAATCCCGTCCAAAAAGCGGGAAGCGTGCGCCCCGTCCATTTGCGTGTGGTGGAACTGGAAAGAAACGGTAAGTGTCGTTTTCAGCAGGCGGCGTTTGTATTTGCCCCAAATAAGAAACGGATTATTAAAAATGCCGCTATACATCCCGACAGCACCGTCTATTTCATATTGTGCCAATGCGGAAGTTCCGATAACCATGCTTTCCGTCAAGTCGTGATTGACGCAACTTTCAGCCACTTGTTTGGTAAGTTGCAGATAGTGTTGGTTAAACAAAGATACATCATCACAGAAAGGAATATCACACGAACTTACCTCGCCTTTTCTGTTAGCTACAATGGTGTTTACTGCAATGGTATCGTACTGCATCAATTTACCGCCAACGGGCAGCGTATAAAATTCTTTCACGTCCCTTGCGGCTTTGCCGATGCACCAGCACATCAACATATTAAACTTCATGCCCGATTTCCGACTGATTTTCACAAGGCGTGACACGTTGAGTGTCTTAAAGAACGTCACCATTGGCATGGGTGCGTTCATCCACATTTCAAAGGCGTATGCCCGGCTGGTTTCTTGGGGATTTACTTCTTTCATACTTAATGCTATTTTCATTTAATGAATCAGACGGCAAAAGTAGGAGAAGCGTTTGACCCCGGATAGAACAAACGGGACATTTATACGGGATTGGTGAACAAATCGGAATATGGATTTGACACTTTCAGCAAAGACATGGGCGTATATCCGCAGAACTTCTTGAACTCCCGGATAAAGTGCGACTGGTCGGCATAACCGCTGACGTATGCTATTTGTGCCTGATTGATTTCTTTGCCCGCTTGATGCTGCATCTGCGCCAAAGCCTTTTGGAAGCGGACGATACGGGTATATTCTTTGGGATTGATGCCTACAAATGAATGAAACAACCGCTCAAACTGTTTTTTACTTAGGCAGGCAATAGAAGATAATTCGTTTACAGAGATTTGCGGAGTGATATATATTCGCTGTATGGCGGTGTCTATCCTTTCAATTCTGTATGTGGTATCAGTCAAATTATCGGCAATTTGTGACACCAGCCATTTTTCTATATAGCTTATGCAAATAGAATTATTCTCACAGTTGAATATTCGTGCAGCCAGTTCATTCAAACTCTTGTTTTCAAGACTGTAACCGGACACTTCTTGATTGTAAAAGAGTGAAGTCGGTATGTTCAGAAACATACTCATAGCGTGAGGGTGGAATACAACCACTATCATTTCTATATTTCCGTCTGCATATAGGTGTGACGAGAAATTAACTTGTCCGCTGACAGTCAATTTGTCTTGTGTAACATTCAGTTCAGGGATATATAACGGTGCTTGTTTATGGAAAATGATTTGAGGGCAACCGATAGGATAAGTAAAGGCATCCAGCGGTCGATTGCTTTTGAATACCCAATAATATCTTATATAAGGTTGCAGCAACTTACATGGCTTGTAAAATTTGAGTTCCTCTTGAATCATTTTACAAATGTACTTATTTTAGTAGTATCTTGTTTATTACAGGGTAGTTTTTAGTGCAAGGTGCAAGTATATATCTATATATAGCTTGCACCTTGCACTAACCGCAGAATATTTATTTTCAATGATTTGCATATATCAAAAGAAAGCCGTATCTTTGAACCGTAGTTTTAGGCAGACAACGAACAGCCAAAAGGTGACAGAAAAGCGTTATTCTTGTAACCTAAGTTGTACCCCCTAAGGCTTTGACATATTGATAAGAAATTGAATTTCAAGGATATTGGGGAGTAGGTTCATAACCCTCTCTCTCCGCAATAAACCCTGAAAAAACAAGGATATCACGAAATTTGTACACGAATTTGTACACGAAACGCCTGAATTTATTGGAAATTCAGGCGTTTGTTGTTCAAAAGTAAGAAGCTCTCCAAACTTTAGTTACATCTTTCCCATATTCACTTATTTTCCATAGCACTCTTTATATAAATGGTGTTTTAGCAATCTTAAATTATTTTATATCATACTCCAACATTTTCAACCAATAACAAATGCCCAAGTCATATTAATCTAATAACATCCTACATATTTCTCATTTCGAACAGTGTATAAATATAAATAAGCAAAAAACAACATATTTATTGTAGATATATGTTTTTTTATTTATATTTGCAACGAATACACAAAGATAGTTTGCTTTATGTCAAGGGCAACTTCTTTTGATGAACAAAACACACAAATTCATATCAAATAAAATGTATGAAAATCACATGTAAAGTAACATATTTTTTTTAACAAACATCTATCATATGAAAATCAATCAATTATGGATTATGGCAATGGCTGTTTGCACATTGCTTCTCAGCACATCATGCTCCAACGATGATGACTCACCCGAAGTTAAAAATTACAAGCTAGACCAAATTAACCCACTGGTCAACTTTGGCAAAACGGTGCAAGAGCTTCAAGCAATTGCAGTTGGTAAAAACGGTTCAGCCACATACGATGAGAGTTCACGCATACTCAGTGTCACACAAAACGACAATCCGGTGGTGGCAAAAACCGATTACTACTTTGACTTGGAAGGACATTATCAAATTGCTGTCTCCACGTTGAAAGATCCCGATTTGGTCAACATGGTGCTCGAAACCTATCATGCAGCCGGTTTTAAAGATGTAGCATCTGACCAGCAAAGCAAAGCGGGCACTGTGCTGCAGGATCCTACAAACAAGTATTGGGTGGAGGTAAGAAACAACTATGAATATAACCACAAAACAGGTACTATTATTGCAGCACCGATAGATGAGGGTACATGGTCGTTCACAAGACGCTCCTCACTGAGCAATAAAGACGGGTTTATGGCTCCACTGCTTGCCGTGGGTGCACAGCCAGAAGTGATTAAGCTGTTTGAGAGCAGGCTTGGGCACACCTACAACACTACATTGTCATCACCGGAAAAGGGTATAATGTATTTCAATACCTTAAATGATAAATTTCCGTACATGAAGTACTGGCTCGACTTAGACACGAAATCATACTTGGAAGAGGCAGCTGTGGTCGCACCCAAAGGAACCGAAATTAATGCCGATGACGCAGCAATTTTTGTTGAGTCATTGGGATACAAGTATGTTCCGTTGCTCGATAATGACAATGCACAAATTTATTGGAACAAAGAAATGAAGAGTGCCGTATCTCTATCGGTAAAGGCACCAGAGGGAAAAGAAAAAACTTACGAACCCAGAATACAGTTCTATCCCGCTGATTACACCGAATATCTACCATACGACAAAATTGAAATGATTTGGCCAATCACGGAGTTTGGCAAATACACCATTGCCGAAGTTGCAAAATTGTATGAAAGCAAAGACTATTTTGAGGATTATATGGAGGCAGATGAACAGATTGGTTTGCCTGTCGTAATCACCAATGGCAGGGATTTCACCAAAATTTTCCTCTTTGAAGACAAGGGGAAATACGAAGGATTGGCTATGCTGGCACGCAATGATAACGTAATTAAATCGCCAGCGTTGGTACAAGCCCTGCTTGATGCGGGCTTTGAAGCTTATCCCGAAGCAGCTATTCCCACATGGCGAAATAATAAAACCGGTGTAGAAGTACAGATTGACATGTACGACATGCTGGGTATGGGTCCGTTAGTATTTATGCAACGCATTGGTATATAACATTCAGTAATCGGCTTTAGGGAAGAGCCCTATTTTTACATTCAAAACCCGGGTTCCTTCAATCGAAAGGGATCCGGGCTGTTTTAATCAGTAGATATTAATGGCAGAAGAACACCCCAAACTATGAATATGAAAAAATTAACAACCCTTTTAGTTGTCTGCGCCCTATGCAACTGCATACATGCCGAACCGGCACAAAATGTGGTAAAAAAAGTGGTGCAACCGGATGGAACCACTCTACTTTTGACTTTAGCAGGCGATGAACGACTACATTATTATGTTACTTCCGACGGATATCCGGTGCTTGAAGAACACGGTGTGTACTACTATGCAGAACCGACAGCCGACAACCTTGTGTGCACAAAAGTGCCGGCACATGCCCCTGATACGCGCACTACATCAGAACAAAGCATGCTACAAAAGCCGGAGATGATGGCAAAGCGATTGTCTCAAGTACACACAGAGTCATGGCAAAAATATCCTATGGCAGTAGGAAAACCAATGGCAAACTTGCAGGGGACCAAGCGGGGACTGGTGATATTAATGGCATTTAAGAATATGCCATTTGTTACCCCCAACATAAAACAAGCCGTTGAGAATATGTGTAACCAGCCGGGATACAACTACAATCAAGCTTTGGGAAGCGTAAACGACTATTTTAAAGACCAAAGCAACGGAACCTTTGATTTGCAGTTCGACGTAGTGGGACCATTCACAGCCGAGGAAGACATGGAATTTTATGGCAACAACGGCGGCATGGGGAAAGACCAGAATGTCCAGTTGCTAATAACAGAAGCCATAGATGCGGCAGATGCCGACGGTGTGGATTTCAGACAATACGATTGGGATAATGACGGATATGTGGAACAGATTTATGTGCTGTATGCCGGATACTCAGAGTCAGACGGTGCCCCATCGAGCACAATCTGGCCGCACGAAAGTGTATTGCAAACTCCTCGGAAGCGGGATGGTGTGCGCATAAAGACTTATGCTTGCAGTTCGGAACTGACAGGAAGAACCGGTAACACACTTGATGGCATATCCACTATGTGTCACGAATTTTCACATTGTCTGGGACTGCCCGACTTTTACGACGTCAAGAGCAACTCATCGGGAAGTGTGGGTAACTACGGCATGAACCAATGGAGCATAATGGCATCGGGAACAAGAAATGCCGACGGAAACATACCTCCGTCATTTACGGGCTACGAAAAGGCGTTTTGTGGTTGGGATACACCTATTGAACTCAATGAGTCGACCAACATTTCACATCTGCAGCCAATTGCATCTGGAGGCAAATGCTACAAAATTGTAAACCCGAATAATCCCAACGAGTACTATTTGTTGGAAAACCGAAACGGCAATACAAATTGGGACAAGGGTCTGAACACCGATGGAACGGGGGCTGCCGTGAACGGATTGCTCGTATATCATGTAACTTATGATGAAAACATATGGGCAGTCAATGAAGTGAACGCGTCAACAAGAACCATACAAAGAATGGTGCCCATACCAGCTGACGGGAATTTGGAAAACTACTATTCAACTATAGGAGGCTATCATATCAATCCTGACGGATTGGCAGGAGACTTGTATCCATACCGGACTAACAGCGGTTCGTTTAACAATGCCCTTACAGACGGGACATCGCCTGCGGCATCGCTTAACACTCCAAATACAGACGGTACATACCTGATGCACAAAAACATTACCGATATTACAAAAAACACGGACGGGAGCATTTCTTTTTCATTTTCTTCCACCACCACAGATATAACATCGGCAACAGCGCATGAAAATTCAAAAAACAATTACTATAATTTGAAAGGAATGTTTATGGGTACGGACGCAGAGAAACTACCAAAAGGAATTTACATTCTAAATGGAAAGAAAGTGGTGATTGACCGCTGACAATGGCGTATGGCTGCGGTAGCCGTAAAAACCGGTCTAATCCGCTCCCTTGACCAACACTCATACCGGTATACAAAAAAGAAGAGAAGCATACTATAATGTCATGCTTCTCTTCTTTCCTTAACGTCGGGGCGACAGGATTCGAACCTGCGACCGCCTGGTCCCAAACCAGATGCGCTACCGGACTGCGCTACGCCCCGAAAATGCAAGCTTTCAAATTTGCGAATGCAAAATTACTCGTTTTTATTGAATCTTGCAAATTTTATATTCACTATTTTATAATGCCCTGTTCTACAAATATCTTTTTCAGAATCTGCACACCGCGCTCAACCTGCTCTTCTGTATGTGTCGCCATCAATGCGAAACGCACAAGCGTGTCCTGCGGAGCACATGCCGGAGGAATAACGGAATTGATGAACACACCGTTGTCATAAGCAAGTTTTGTAACAACAAAAGTCTTGGTAGCGTCTCTTACATATAAAGGTATAATAGGACTTTCCGTATCGCCTATTTCGAAGCCCTCTTCCCTGAAACGGCGCAAAGCGTATTTTGTTACCGCCCATAACTTCTCAATGCGCTCAGGTTCCTTCTGTATGATGTGCAACGCTTCCATAGCCGCAGCCGTTGCCGCAGGCGTATCAGACGCACTGAATATATAGGTACGGCATGTATGACGCAAATAGTTGATAGTGTCGAAGTCACCTGCGATGAAGCCACCGATGCTTGCAAGAGATTTCGAGAAAGTGCCCATAATGAGATCCACCTCATCAGTAAGACCGAAATAGTCACACACACCACGACCGTCACGCCCGAACACACCTATACCGTGAGCCTCATCAACCATTACAGAACAATTGTATTTATGCTTGAGTTCTACAATTGCGGGAAGATTGGCGAGGTCGCCCTCCATAGAGAACACTCCGTCTACAACAATAAGTTTAACGGCATCATATGGGAGTGATTTGAGAATGTTTTCCAAATCATCCATATCATTATGCTTGTAATGAAGTTGTCTGGCAAATGACAGACGACGTCCGTCTACAATGCTTGCATGATCCCGGTCGTCGCATATAATATAGTCACCACGTCCTACTACCATGGCGATGACACCCGCATTGACAGAAAAACCGGTTGAGAAGCACAAAGCATCGTCCTTGCCTACAAATTCGGCAAGTTCTTTCTCAAGCTGCACATGCAAATCTAAGGTTCCGTTAAGGAAACGGCTTCCCGCGCAACCAGAACCGTATTTGTCCAACGCCGCCTTTGCAGCATCTATCACACGCTGGTCTCCGGTAAGTCCGGTATAAGCATTCGATCCGAACATAAGCACTTTATGGCCGCCCATCTCAACCTCTGTGCCCTGCTTACTCGTAATCTGACGGAAATAAGGATACATTCCAGCCTCCATTATCTTTTGAGGCTCGCGATAACTTTTGTATCTTTCTTGTAATTGTCCCATTTTAATTTAAATAGGTATAAATCCTCTATTTTTTTATTCAGGGTGCAAAGATACAAAAAAGATATTATAATCTGATTATTTTAATAAGAAATGTGTCTGTACGTTATTTTTGTACAACAAGCAGCTTACTCATTACTATTTTTTTATTATATTTGTCCATGCTGTTTTTCGACAAGAAAATCAATGTATTATCAAATAGTACAAAATAATTTACAAATAGATTGAGATACGTCATTAATTCAGACAATAATAATGAAAAAGAAGATTGTTTTCGTAATTAATCTTACATCAGGAACGTCTGACAAGACTTCAATACCACCACTTATTGATGAACATCTCGATAAGGACAAATTCGAATACGAAATTGTAACGACTGAATATGCGGGACACGCTTCCGAAATATCCGCAAAAGCGAAAAACGACGGTGTTGACATTGTTGTGGCTGTAGGAGGTGACGGAACGGTGAACGAGGTGGCGCGCTCTATCGTACATTCGGGAACTGCCCTTGGAATAATTCCGTGCGGATCCGGCAACGGGCTTGCGCGGCATCTGCTTTTGCCCATGAACACAAGAAAGGCGATAGAAATAATCAATGCCTGTGAAATCCACGAGCTCGATTATGGTATAATAAACGAATATCCGTTTTTCTGTACATGCGGCATGGGGTTTGACGCGTTCGTAAGCATGAAATTCGCGGAAAGCGGCAAGAGAGGCCCCATCACGTATGCCGAAAACATACTGCGGGAAGGACTGAAATACAAGCCTGAGACTTACATCATAGAGGATGAGAACGGCACAAAGACATACAAGGCTTTCCTCATATCATGCGCCAACGCATCCCAATACGGGAACAATGCATACATAGCACCGCAGGCATCCATGAGCGACGGACTTATGGACGTTATCATAATGGAGCCATTCGACATGCTGGAAGCTCCTCAGATAAGCATAGACATGTTCAACAAGACACTCGACAAAAACACAAGAATAAAAACGTTCCACAGCAAAAAAATCCATATTCACAGAACGAAACCGGGCGTCATACATTATGACGGAGACCCCGTGATGGCAGGAGAGGACATCAATGTAGAGATAAAGGAGAAAGGCATAAAAATAATAATAAACCCTTATGCCAATAAGAACATGCGAAAACCGAACGCGCTGCAGAACGTTCTGTCTGAAATATTCAACGAAATAAACAGCATGCGTGAGGATATAGCCAAACACAGAGAGGCTACCTACCGGTTCATGGGTAAATCACAGAGAAAAGAAGAATGACAATATGTTTTTACAAAGAAAGCAGCAAGACGGGATGAAGAGCTTTTCTTCATCCCGTCTTGTCCGCGCTCAGGCATCATGCGACAATATTCTGAGCAGATTGCATAATACATCCGGAGCTACATTCTTTTTATTTTATTACAAGCACGAATCTCATGCAACCCTCACGACAAAGACAAACAGAATCATTTGATTCTTTGCTCCGGAAATCATGGCATACACCTTTTATTTGATATAAAAATCCTCAGTAAGACTCCTGTACCATTCAGACTTATTTCCGTCATCATCAAACAGGCACACGTTCTCAGGCACACACTCTCCTACCCTTCGTCTTGCAAACGAGAGAAGCACGCGTTTCGGTGATTTGCGCGGCACTGTCTTTACCACGCACCTCTTTATTTCAAGCATACCGTAAATGCTTGCTTCCGCACAGAAATTCTTTTCAGCTTCTGTGGGTATGACAACACTGAACACACCGTCTTCCGTAAGCAGACGCGCCACACTTCTGAACAAGTCCGAATAAGGAAGCGTGTCTGCATGACGTGCCACCGAACGCCTGGCATCAGGACACTTCAGGCTGTCTGTGAAGAACGGAGGATTTGATACTATACTGTCAAAAGAAATCCTGGCAGAAAAATCCTGCAAACGTACATGCTCTATCTCTATACGCCGCGCAAACGGACTTTCCGATATGTTCTCCTGAGCCTGCCGGCATGCATCCTCATCCGTATCAATGCCGCACACCGTGGCTTTCTCAAAACGCTGAGCCATCATCAGCGCAATAAGCCCAGTACCGGTTCCCACATCAAGAATATTCCTACCGCCTGCAGCCCACGCGCCAAGCAACACACCGTCAGTGCCTACTTTCATTGCGCACTTATCCTGACGCACACTAAAACGTCTGAATGTAAACCCTTGTCCGCTCATTCCCATTCTACGCAAAATCAAAAAAAACATATACTCCTTATTATATAAGGACAACGCCGTAAGACTATTTTTATTTTATCCGTAACGCAGATTTATCACAACTTCAGACTACACACACATCCCTCCTGAACGTCAGCCACCCTCACAATACTGTCATACGCCATCGTCGCCTCCTCATATTAATTAATTATAAATGCCCGTCCATCTGAAATCTTTTGCTTAACTTTGCAGAAAATTTAAAACATATGCGCAAATAAAATACTTTTTCAACAAGGCGCACATTATAATTTTATTCATCAAAACATTCAAAACTAAGGAACGCACTCGGAACAATCGGGAATTTCGGCACATCGTTTGCTGTATATTCACGATAAAACAACACGAATTATGAATAAGAAGCCTAGCACATCCATTCAAATGATAGCAGACTACGAAGGAGATATAACCAATTTGTTTAAAGTAGAAGTGAACGAAGAGATTCCGATTCTTGCGACACGCAATATAGTGCTTTTTCCGGGCGTAATATCACCGATTCTTGTCGGACGCAAGGTTAGTATCAACCTTATAAACCATCTGAAAGAAGCACAAGACACCACATTCGCCATATTCTGTCAGAAGGACGCAAACAACGACCATCCGCAGCAGGGCGACCTTTACGAATATGGTGTATATGCCAAACTGGTCAGAGTGCTTGAAATGCCAGGCAACGACCACAACGTGACAATTATCGTACAGGGACTGGGACGGTGCAGACTCACCGAGCTCACAGACACACGCCCGTTCCTGAAGGGAAAAACCGTCGCCGCAAACGAGGAAATGCCGGAAGAAGGTGACAGCGAGTTCAAGACGGCGCTCGACGATCTGCGCAGTACGACAGTTGATTACATAAAGCAGAACGAGGAAATACCAGATGAGTCGCAGTTCGCGCTCAACAACATACAGAACGATATCATAACCGTAGACTTCATCTGCGCGAATCTGCCGTTCACCATTCCTGACAAGTTCGCGATGCTTGCCACAGATTCCATCAAGGAGCGTGTGCTGCTTACACTGAAGACTCTCCACAAGGAGTTGCAGCTTCTCGAACTGAAACAGAACATCCGTACCAAGACCCGTGAGGACATAGACGAGCAGCAGCGTGAGTACTTCCTGCAACAGCAGATAAAAAACATAAAGGAAGAACTAGGCAACGGTGAAGGCTCACCTGAGTATCACGAGCTGGAGAAAGCCGCCAAGAACAAGAAATGGCCGGAGGAAGTGGCGAAGGTGTTCTATAAGGAA
Organism: Leyella lascolaii; assembly: GCF_900079775.1. GTDB lineage: Bacteria > Bacteroidota > Bacteroidia > Bacteroidales > Bacteroidaceae > Prevotella > Prevotella lascolaii. The sequence continues at coordinate 128,166 of NZ_LT556038.1, forward strand.
CTGGACAAACTCGAGATGTTCAATCCGCAGAGTCCGGAGTTCAGCGTGCAGCTCAATTATCTGCAGACAATGATAAACCTGCCGTGGAACGAATATACAAAAGACAACCTTGACCTAAAAAGAGCACAGAAAGTGCTCGATCACGACCACTACGGCATGGAGAAGGTCAAGGAGCGCATACTTGAATATATGGCTGTACTGAAACTGCGCGGCGACCTGAAATCGCCAATCATATGCCTCTACGGACCTCCGGGAGTCGGCAAGACAAGTCTCGGAAAGAGCATCGCGGCAGCCATGAAGCGCAAATATGTGCGGATGTCGCTCGGCGGACTTCACGACGAGTCTGAGATACGCGGTCACAGACGCACATACGTCGGAGCGATGCCCGGACGCATCATCAAAAGCATACAGAAGGCTGGCTCGTCCAATCCGGTGTTCATTCTCGACGAAATAGACAAGGTCACGCAGAACACAGTAAACGGCGATCCGTCATCAGCTTTGCTCGAAGTGCTCGACCCGGAACAGAACAACGCGTTCCACGACAACTATCTCGACGTGGACTTCGACTTGTCCAAGGTGCTCTTCATCGCCACAGCCAACGACCTGAACACCATTCCACGTCCGCTGCTCGACCGCATGGAACTTATTGAAGTGAGCGGATACATCACAGAAGAAAAGATTGAGATAGCCAAACGCCACCTCATTCCAAACGAGATAGAAAACACCGGTCTGAACGAAGACGGGCACAAGCCGCAGTTCAACAAAGCCGCAATCGAGAAAATAATCGAGCAGTATACACGAGAGAGCGGAGTGCGCCAGCTCGAGAAGCAGATAAACAAGGCTCTGCGCAAACTCGCGCTCATAAAGGCGCGCGACGGAGAACTGCCTTACGAGAAGATCACACCGAGCCAGACCGAGGACCTTCTTGGCAAACCTCCTTTCTATCGCGACATATATCAGGGCAACGCATACGCCGGTGTTGTCACCGGTCTGGCATGGACAAGCGTAGGCGGAGAGATTCTCTTCATAGAGACATCTCTCAGCAAAGGCAAGGCAGGCAAGCTCACACTCACCGGAAATCTCGGAGACGTGATGAAAGAGTCAGCCGTCATAGCTCTCGAGTATGTCAAGGCACACATCGACAGTCTGGGCGTCGACTACCGCATCTTCGAACAGTGGAACATCCACATCCACGTGCCTGAGGGAGCCACGCCGAAGGACGGACCGTCTGCCGGAATAACCATAGCCACATCAATAGCCTCTGCGCTCACACAGCGCAAGGTGCGCAAGAACACAGCGATGACAGGCGAGATAACGCTCCGCGGCAAAGTGCTTCCGGTAGGCGGCATAAAGGAAAAGATTCTTGCTGCCAAGCGCGCAGGCATCACAGATATAATAATGTGTAAGGACAACAAGAAAGACATAGACGAGATTCCAGCCATCTATCTCAAAGGAGTGGAGTTCCATTATGTGGAGAATGTCCAGGACGTGTGGGACTTTGCTCTCACCGACGAGATTGTAAGCCACCCGGTGAAGTTCACCATTGAGGAGGAAAGCCACAGGCAAGACTGACCGACACATGATAAAGAGGAAAAAGAAAAGGAATGACATTCGAACTGCAACACACTGACAACGCCTCTGACGCGCGCTGCGGCATCATAACGACCGACCACGGACAGATAAAGACACCCATCTTCATGCCGGTTGGAACATGCGGCACCGTTAAAGGCGTGCATTTCTCAGAACTTCGCGAACAGGTGAAGGCACAGATAATCCTTGGCAACACCTATCATCTATATCTGCGTCCCGGACTTGAGACGCTGCGTGCCGCAGGAGGGCTTCACAGGTTCAACACGTGGGACAGACCCATCCTCACCGACTCGGGCGGTTTTCAGGTATTCTCACTCACGGGCATCAGAAAACTGCGCGAGGAAGGATGCGAGTTCCGCTCCCACATCGACGGTTCCAGACACATATTCACACCAGAGAACGTGATGGACACAGAGCGCATAATAGGAGCCGACATCATGATGGCGTTCGACGAATGTCCCCCTGGTGAGAGCGACTGGCAGTATGCCAGGAAAAGCCTCGGGCTTACACAACGATGGCTCGACCGCTGCATCAGACGTTTCAACGAGACAGAGCCGCTCTACGGTCACAGCCAGAGTCTCTTCCCCATCGTACAGGGCTGCAAATACAAGGACCTTCGCCGCGATGCCGCAAAATATGTCGCCGACAAGGGTGCCGACGGCAACGCCATAGGCGGACTGGCTGTTGGCGAGCCCACGGAAGTGATGTACGAGATGATTGAAGTGGTGAACGAGATACTGCCCAAGGACAAGCCACGCTATCTAATGGGCGTAGGCACACCGCAGAACATACTCGAGGCGATAGAACGTGGCGTCGACATGTTCGACTGTGTCATGCCTACACGCAACGGGCGCAACGCTATGCTCTTCACCTACAACGGTACGATGAACATGCGCAACAAGAAGTGGGAGAACGACTTCTCCCCCATCGACCCTGACGGATGCGACATCGACCGCATCCACTCCAAGGCATACCTGCACCACCTTTTCAAGGCGCAGGAACTGCTTGCAATGCAGATAGCAAGCATCCACAATCTGGCATTTTTCCTCCGTCTCGTGACCGATGCGCGCCACCACATCATGCAGGGCGACTTCGTCGCATGGAAACGCGGCGTCATCGACAACCTCGGCAAAAGAATCTGACACGACAGTATGGCAACAGGAATGAAAAGAAAACACCGCAGGCTTCTGGTAAGGGCAAGACACACGGCAAGACATCTTGCCTGGCTCGCCGACGCCATGCGGCGGCTCAGACAGCGGCTCGGATTTCTTTCATTTATCAGTCCGTCACGCTACATCAAACGCCTCGACTGGTATATCATAAAGAAATTCATCGGCACATACATCTATTCAATTGTTCTCATCATATCGATATCCATCATTTTCGACATCAACGAGAACCTTGCGAAGTTCACGCAGTATCACGCCCCGCTCAAGGCAATAGTGTTCGACTACTACGCCAACTTCGTGCCTTACTTCGCAAACCTGTTCAGTCCGCTGTTCGTATTCATTGCCGTAATCTTCTTCACAACCAAGATGGCAGGCAACTCCGAAATCATATCCATCCTCGCATCGGGCGTATCGTTCAAGCGTCTCATGCGTCCGTACATGATTTCGTGCGTGCTCATTTCCTCACTGTCCTTTTATCTCAATGCCGAGGTCATACCCCACGGCACCGTCGTACGCCAGAACTTCGAGACGATATACAAGAACAAGAGGAAGAACACATCTGCCGAGAACGTGATGCTGCAGGTGGGCAACGGTGTCATAGCCTACATCCAGCACTACGACAACAACATGAAGAAAGGCTACGGATTCTCTCTCGACAAGTTCGAGAACAAGAAGCTCGTGAGCCACATGACAGCCATGGAGATACAGTATGACACAATCTCCGACTCCAAGTACCACTGGACGGCTACCAACTGGAAGATAAGAGAACTGCGCGGACTGCGCGAGCACATCACGCAAGGAGCGAAGAAAGACACCCTTATACAGATGGAGCCTACAGACCTTGTGTACTCTAAAGGACAGCAGGAGACGTTCACCAGCTCGGAGCTGAAAGACTACATCTCCAAACAGATCGACCGCGGAAGCGGCAACGTGGTGCAATATCAGGTGGAGTACCACAAACGCATAGCGTCGTCTTTCGCGTCGTTCATCCTCACCACAATAGGCGTGTCGCTGTCATCACGCAAACGAAAAGGCGGAATGGGACTTTATCTCGGATTCGGACTGGCACTCAGCTTCACCTACATCATGCTCCAGACCGTATCGTCAACGTTCGCCATCAACGCCGACACTCCGCCGATACTGGCGGCGTGGATTCCTAACATCATCTTTGCCGTAGTGGCTTACTTCTGCTACCGCAAAGCTCCAAACTAAAACAACAGACATGTATTTCGATGAATTAGACTTAAACGACAACGTGCTCGACGCACTGTATGACATGCATTTCGAGACGTGCACTCCGGTACAGGAACAGTGCATACCGGAGATACTCAAGGGAAACGATGTGCTGGGAGTGGCACAGACAGGAACAGGCAAGACAGCCGCCTACCTGCTGCCCATACTCAGCAAGCTCGACGACGGAGGCTATCCCAAAGACACAATAAACTGCGTCATAATGAGTCCCACGCGCGAGCTGGCACAGCAGATAGACCAGGCAATGCAGGGATTCGGCTACTATCTCAACGGTGTGAGCAGTCTCGCCATATACGGCGGAAACGACGGCAACCGCTACGAACAGGAGCTGAGAAGCCTCAGCATGGGCGCCGACGTCATCATCGCCACCCCCGGAAGGCTCCTGAGCCACCTCACCATGGGCAACGCGGACTTCAGTAAGGTGTCGTTCTTCGTGCTCGACGAGGCAGACCGTATGCTCGACATGGGCTTCTCTGAGGACATAAAGAAGATAGCCAAGCATCTGCCGCCCACATGCCAGACCATCATGTTCTCAGCCACGATGCCCGAAAAGATAGAGGAGCTGGCAAAGACACTGCTCAAAAATCCGGTAGAGATAAAGATTGCGGTGAGCAAGCCGGCGGAGAAGATAAGACAGAGCGCATACGTGTGTTATGAGGACCAGAAGATGGGCATCATCAAGGACATTTTCAAGCAGGGCGGACTGAAGCGTGTCATCATATTCTCAGGAAAGAAGCAGAAGGTGAAGCTCATCAACCGCGCGCTGCAGAAAATGAACATAAACTGCGGAGAGATGCACTCCGACCTTGAACAGGCACAGCGCGACGAGATAATGTACAAGTTCAAGAGCGGACAGACCGATGTGCTCGTTGCCACCGACATTGTGGCACGCGGCATAGATATCGACGACATATCAATGGTAATCAACTTCGACGTCCCGCGCGACGCGGAGGACTACGTGCACCGCATAGGACGTACGGCAAGGGCTGACCGCGACGGTGTTGCCATCACATTTATCAGTGAGGCTGATATCGTGTACTTCAAGCAGATAGAGAAACTGCTGGAGAAAGAGATAGAGAAAGTGGCACTTCCGGAGGAACTCGGTAAAGGACCTGAATACCGTATGCCAGGCAAACGCGGAGCAAAAGGACGCGGCAGACAGGACGGCAGACGCGACAACCGCAGTGGCAACGAACGTAAAAAACGGGATGAGGCTGACGGTCAGGAGAGGAAAGAAAAACGCAAGGGACACGGTAACCGCGACAGACACGACAGCCGTAAAGAAAACAAAGAAAACGCAAGACCGGATGCCATCACAGGAAACACTGAGGAAAAGGCACAACAGCGCAACAGAAACAGGAAGCCGAAACGCACAGACACCGACAGGCAGAACACCGCACAGACTGCCGCTACAGCGGAAAAAGCTGTCGCACCATCCGCCACCAACGACAGCAACGCCACTACAGGCAATAAAGAACAGCGCAGACGTCAGAAACGCCGTCCGCAGAAACCTCAGGCACGACACGCACAGAACGCACGCAAGCATGGCGAAAACAAGCGTCAGAGCGAGGCTTCGGCACCCCAAAAGCCTGAGAGCATGCTTAAGGCTATAATCAGCAAACCGCTGAAATGGCTCGGGCTTAAGAAATAAGAGTCTGACTCCATCCATACAAATGCAATTCAGAACAATCCGTATGCCAACGCGGCTGCTGCCGCACAACGGGTTCTGAATTGCATTTTGATTATTAAACCCGGTATCACATATAACGCCGATGTCTCTTTTTCACATGCCTGACGTGTTCCGAGCTGCTGTCGTGTTTTTACCGCTATAGCCCGCCACATCTTCTGAAAAACGGGAGACAACATGTCTGACAGAAGCACGGAATATAGATGAAATCTGACGCGGTTCAGGTTTACTGATATCAATTCACATATCTGTTACGATATTTCCTTGCAGCTTTGCCGGATAATTTCTTTGCATTGTCAGATATAAGCATTATCTTTGCATAAATTGTCTGCAACCATGTAAAAAAGGAATACATACGCTTTTACATTTTGAACCGAGCATGTTTTATGTTCGGTGTGTTATTCCGTTTTCACTATTTTTTCACATCACAAATACTTGAAATAATTATGAGCTTACAAGTTCAAGGCTTGTCTTATGCACATCCCGATAAAGACATTCTGTTCCAAAATATAAGTTTTTCCATATCTTCGGGAGAGAAATGTGCCATCATTGGAAATAACGGCATAGGCAAATCAACTCTTTTGAAAATAATATCCGGTCTTATTGCTCCTGCAAGCGGAAGCGTGTCGTGCGACGATACTCCTTATATGATACCGCAACACTTTGGTCAATTCAATGACACCACTGTTGGAGAAGCGTTAGGCGTAGCCTCTAAAATACACGCACTTTCGGCTATTTTAGATGGCTGCGGAACTGAGGAAGATTTTACACTGCTCAATGATGAATGGGATATACAGGAACGCATCTCTGACGCATTTGTCCATTGGGAGATTGACTATGTGACTCCCGACATGATGATGAGTTCCCTTAGCGGCGGCGAAAAGACAAAGGTGTTTTTGGCTGGGCTGGATATTCATCATCCCTCCATAGTCCTGATGGACGAGCCCACCAACCATTTGGATACAAAGGGACGGACATTGCTATATGAATATATTCATCGGACAAACAGTACTATAATCGTTGTCAGTCATGACAGGACACTGCTGAATATGCTGTCGGCTACCTACGAAATGTCCCCCACAGGCATGCGATTCTATCCAATGAGTTATAGGGAATATAAAGAAACCGTCGATGCGGCTGTTGCGGTGAAAGTTGCCCGTTTGCAAAATCAGCAAAAAGAGTTGGCTAAAGCAGAAAGACTTGCACATAAAACAATGGAACGGCAGCAAAAGCACGCTTCAAGGGGTGAGAAACAGAGTGCAAAGCAATGCGTGGCACGCATTGCCATGGGAAATATGCGCAACAGGTCGGAAGCGTCAACATCGCGTCTGAACAAAGCGCAGCAGGAAAAACTGCAAGACATGCATCATGAATTAAATGAAATAAGGAAATCCATATCTGAATCTACAACGATGAAAATAAATATCGGTAACTCAAACTTGCCGAACAGAAAACGACTGGTGGAAGCCACAGACGTGACATACAGATATGACGGTAGAGAATGCCTGTGGCAGGATGCTCCTTTAAATCTATCCATTTACAGCGGTGAGCGCATCTGGCTGCAAGGCGATAACGGAAGCGGCAAAAGCACATTGCTCAAACTTGTAACCGGAATATTGCGACCTGCCGATGGGGAAATATGGCGGAGCTATCCACTTAATATTCTATACCTTGACCAGGAATATTCGTGTATTGACGGTGAAAAGACAGTGTATGGATTGTTGGAGACCTGCAACAGCAATAAGCCAGAACACGAACTGAAAATGCTTTTGAACCGTTTTCAGTTTCCTGCTCCTACATGGGACAAAAAGTGCGCAAGCCTTAGCGGAGGCGAGAGGATGAAACTTGCTTTATGCCGTTTACTCATTTTGGACAATGTGCCAGATATGATTATCGCAGACGAGCCAACCAATAATATTGATATATCAAGCATGGATATATTGGCGGATACATTGAAGAGCTATAAAGGCACATTGCTTATAGTCAGCCACGACGAGCAGTTCGTTCACGATGTCGGGTTTGAACGTATTTTAAGGATTTGAACGTTTTCGATAAGCCAAATGAGCAGAGGCAAGCTTGCTTGAGCTATGCCATGGCGAGAAAAGGTGCGCGAAAGCGAACGTTTTCGTTAAGCCAAATGAGCAGAGCCAAGCTTGCTTGAGCTATGCCATGGCGAGAAAAGGTGCGCGAAAGCGAACGTTTTCGTTAAGCCGAATGAGCAGAGCCAAGCTTGCTTGAGCTATGCCATGGCGAGAAAAGGTGCGCGAAAGCGAACGTTTTCGTTAAGCCGAATGAGCAGAGGCAAGCTTGCTTGAGCTATGCCATGGCGAGAAAAGGTGCGCGAAAGCGAACAATATAAGAACCAATGTAACTGTATACATGAAATCAAATACCGGGATAATAAGCGGCTGTTCAGAATCTACCGATTCTAATACCTCAAGCGGCATTTGGCTTCATCAGTATTCCGTACTGATGTCCGTACTGTCGGTTTATGACTTTATTTAAGATTTTGCAGCCCGCATAGGACAAAAGCGGAAAACAAGATTACGGCAGCAGAACATAATGCTGATGAAGTATGATGACCGATTCGGGATAAAAAGAAAAATAGAATTTTCCTATTACCGGTTTGTCATAAAGCAGAATGCCAAGTCCGCTCGCATTGATATTATTTAACTTTTCAACCTTCCGATTTTAACACTCAGTTTTCCCTCCTTCTGTAAACGGAATACGCATCTCACGCACAAAATGCTCCGGTTAAACGTCAACAGAAAGCGACTTTTTCGGTGTAAACAACGCGGAAGAGACCGTTCCGTATTACAAGAAAGGCTAATCAGCATGTCAGTAAAGTCTTTTCCGGAGTATGGGAAAGCACATATGGCGATGCGAAAAAGCCTTTACGGCAGTGCCGAGAGACGGTAAGGAAACAGCAGACAAGGGAAAACGGCTGAATATCAGACAGATAATGAAAACGCTGTTTTCAACGTATTTGCAGCCATTGTTCCTGTTGGAAGCCTACAGGCTGATTATGGAGCAGTTGTGGAGGAGTTTTTTAACATTTCCAACATACCTAAAGTACGCTATGAAAGCTGTCCGCGATAAAGGCTGTAGTTCAGGACTGTCGTTTTCTGTATCCGCGCTGTTCAGTGTCCGTGATGCCGTTTCTACCGTTTAACTTAGGGACGCGCCGTATCACTTACAGCGGCTGAGCCGCCGGCAGACCGTATTGTGATGAATCCGTCAGAATCTATGCTGCATGAGTTTTTCTGTATTCCAGCTTCGCTGCTTTCTCCGTCTGAAGAAGTGTATTTCTGCCATATGTCCAGCGCGAAAGGTGTGGGGTGTCCTGTTATCTCAGCCTCCCAACAGTCCCCGATACGCGCCACCGGATATACGTCAATGTTGCGTCCGTCCTTTGTGAACACCCCCACTACGCATTCCGCGTAAGGATATCCATAGCGCGGCTCACTGCAGTCTTTCAGCATAAGGAGGATGTATCTGTCAGCTGTCTCTATTTTGCGTCCTGCTGTCCACAGTGTGCGCATGGGCGCGCAGTCGCAGTCGGGCGCAGGGTTTATGAACGCGCGTACATATGCATGGTCTATCTCTTTGCCCTCCTCCCCTTCATGCAAGAACGAACTGAGTGTTATCCTGTCGCCCTTTATTGGCGTGAACAGTGCCAGCAGTGTGGCAAAATTCTCCTTTGTCGCAGTCATGGTGCTTGCCATAACGGTCTCACTGCGCGGCGCGCCGAGCAAGGTGCGCGCTATGAGTCCGTCCCTGCCAATGGTGTAGCGCGTTGTCGTGACGGTGAACGTGAGGTCTGTCTCCTCCTCTATCATCGAAGGCACAGGCAGGTCACGACGCGTCACAGTCATTATGATACCGTCCGCATCATCCACCACACCTTTCAGTTCCGTGCTCCAGGCGCGTCCGGAGCGTCCTACAATCCGGCTGTCTATAAGGTTTCCGACGGCGTTGTATGTTGCCACAACATGGTCGTAGCGAGAGAGTGCGTTGTTGTGGGAGTCGTCGCACAGCCTGTTCATGAATGCCACCGTGATGCTGTCGCCGAGCCTGACTGTGCTGCCCTTGTACCAGAAGATGTCATCCATCTCCCTGCAGTCGCACGGCAGCAGGGAGGGAACGAACGGAGAATCGCTGCTGATGGAAAGCGCGTCAGCCGTTCCGTGGATGTCAGTGTTGAATATCCCGACGTCGAAAGTCTTATCCTTATACACTATGAAATGCTTCCCGAACTCCTCGAACCGCGCGCTCCTTTCTGTCTGCGCGCAGGCTGCAAGCGGAAATATTGCAGCACAGACTGCCACCAATGCATTTATAATAACTCTCATATACAGTTTGATTTTATATGTTTTTCGTATGCTCAACGCAGAATGTACCTGTATGTAAACGCTTTCGCACATAAACAATATACAGGCAATCGCATGCATCCTATTTATCATGTATCCACGACATACAACAGGAAGGAAGTATGTGAAAAAAAGATTAGCCTCAGCGTCTGTCCCAACGTAAATTCCGGCAGACAGGTCTTTGTTATTTGTCCATAATCTTTGTACTATATCCATATTACAGGTATTAAACTAATAAGACTATGTAAATATAAGCATTATATTCTGTAATTATGATTAAATACATGTTAAATTACCCAAAATGTAACATATGTTACCGTCATAAGGACTTGTAAGGAGTATTTTTGCGGCACATACATCATAAAACAAGTAAGTATATGACAACAATAGAGAAAGCGAACGGACAAGGTCTGAACAAATCGCAGTATAAAAACAAGGTGTTTACACCGAAAGAGATGATAGACTATTCTGATGGCGGCATCGTGAGTAAGGAACTGATACACACGCAGGCAGGCAGTGTCACTCTGTTTTCTTTTGACGAGGGGCAGCAGCTGTCGGAGCACAGCGCACCATTTGATGCGATGGTGACGGTCATTGATGGCGAACCGGAGATTTTCATTGATGGCGTGGCACATTATCCCAAGGCAGGTGATGTGCTCATCATGCCTGCCAACCATCCACATGCTGTCAATGCGAAGACACGGTTCAAAATGATGTTGACGATGATTGGAGGATAGACGGTTATGGCAAAGTGTATTGATTTTAACAAGACAGTGTATGAGCTGGCAGGTGAGTACCCGGAGTTCACTGAGGTGATGGCAAGTGTTGGCTTTACGGAGATAACAAGGAAGGTGATGCTCAATTCTGTCGGGAAACTGATGACAGTCCGCCAGGGAGCCAAAATAAAGAAGATTCCGATGGAGACCGTCATAGCAGCGTTCAGAGAGCGCGGCTTCGAGGTGACGGGCATAGATGAGCCACAGGAGTCATTGCCGCAGACATCGCAGTCAACGCATGCTGCCCATGGTTCCTGCGACAACCGTACGGAACAGATAAAAGCATACTTGCGCCGTCTGTCGGACGGAGAGTCTCTGGAGGCTGTGCGGGCTGACTTTGTGCGTAACTTCAGCGATGTCTCGTCAGAAGAAATAATGCAGGCGGAACAAGGGTTGCTGAAAGACGGTATGCCGCTGAACGAGGTCAAGAAGATGTGCGACGTCCATTCAGCACTTTTCCATAACGAGAGTGTGCATGAAGAGGAGCGCAACGTCGCCATGGCTAAGGATAATGCAGACATGGCATTGAAGCTTGCCGCCATCGAGGGGCATCCCCTTCATACCTTCTACCGTGAGAACGAGCGTTTGAAGACATTGCTTGATGAGGAAGGCGCGCCCAATGATAAGATAAGGAGAGTCCGAGACATCAGGATTCACTATGCGAAGAAGGGAGACCTGCTCTACCCGTTGCTGCGTGTGAAATACGACATCAGCGGTCCTTCGCAAGTGATGTGGACAGTGGACGACGAGATACGCGACGAACTGTCCAGGCTGTCGCGTGCAACAGAGCAGGATGCCACTTGGACAGAGCGGGCAGAAGCCGTGCTGCGACGTGTCGGGGAGATGATTTTCAAGGAGAACAACATACTTTATCCTCTCTGTGCCGCAAACTTCACCACAGAAGAGTGGTATGGCATCTATCGTGACAGCAAACAATATGAGACATGTCTTGACATAGAACCGAACACATGGAAGGATGCGGAAGATTGTCTTTCAGACGACATCACAGCATCTGAAACGTATAAAGATGTTGTTAAAACAAGCGATGGAGATGAAATATCGCTGGCTGGCGGACATCTCACCATAGCACAGCTTTCCGCCATGCTTGACACAATGCCTATGGAGATAACCTTTGTTGATGCTGACAACATTAACCGTTTTTTTAATGACAACGGACATAAAAAGGTCTTCAAACGTCCTCAAATGGCGATTGACCGCGAGGTATTCTCATGTCATCCTCCCAAGATAGAGCCTATGGTACGCGCCATAATAGAGGACTTCAGGTCAGGACGTCGCGACAGCGTACCGGTATGGATGGAGAAGGAAGGTCGCACCATGCTAATCACTTACATGGCAGTGCGCGACAAACAGAGCCGATATCTCGGCACGATGGAACTGGTGCAAGACATGACCTTCGCAAAAGAACATTTTAATTTTTCAAAACAATAAACACACAACACTTTAATTATGAAATATATTGTTAATGACGCTTGCATAGGATGTGGTATGTGCGCATCCACATGCCCAGAGGTGTTTTCCATAGACGGAGATGTGGCTGTAGCCATAGACTCAGAAGTGCCTGACTTGTTGCTTGACTCCGCCGCAGAGGCTCAAGAAGGATGTCCCGTGAGTGCCATTGAGCGAATTTGACCATTCGCGTATGGTAAAGCATATTTACAGCCATGCAAGGAAGCGTAAAGCATAACATCAGACAACTTTGAGTTCCTATTGCGGATACACACTTCCGGATTCTTCTATTATGCTCCTTACGGAGTTTGCAACGGCAACGGGGTGGTGATGCGTATCAATCGAGTATGACAGTTATATGGTTCTGTCATCAGATTATAGATTAAGACCGACCAAAGAGGAGGATAAATGCCTCCTCCTTGGTTTTTCTCAAATCGCGTGAACGCGCACAACTGACAGGCTCTTAGGTGGAGAGAGAGACAACAGTGTCATATTAAATACAATCCGGTCATTAGAACGTCGATTATACATTTAAGATTGATTGTCAGCTCTTCATCCTTCTTCTGCACTGCTGTCGTCATCTTGTCTTCTGCTTTTCCCCGGTATATACCGATGCATTTTAGGTAAAGATGAATACAATATGGCTGACAGCAGCACGAAATAAGAATGTAAGTCCAATGACAAATTATGGTTAAATAATTACAGTAATGCATAAACTGAAGATAAAACGTGTATATGAACAGGTGGAAGAATCAGACGGCTTTCGCATACTGATAGACCGCATATGGCCTCGGGGCATATCAAAAGACGCTGCATGCTTAGAAGAGTGGGCAAAGGACGTCGCTCCCACTCCTGCTCTCAGAATATGGTTTGCTCATAAAGAGGAGAACTTTGAGAGTTTCAAAAAGCAATACGATGCGGAATTGTCTGCCAATCCTGCGGCGGCGTGCTTTGCCAGACATTGCAACGAACTGCTGCAGGAGGCGGACGTCACCTTGCTTTATGGGGCGCGTTCTAAAACATGCAATCATGCAGTCATTCTTAGAGACTGGATTTTAAGTAGAGAATAAACAAATGAGTTTGTCCTCAATGCTGAGGACATCTCACTTTGAGAAAAGGCAAGTATGGCACATTCTATGGATGTGCAAACTTTCCAACATGTAAGTTCATCATAAATCCGTAATGGCGGTTCTTGTTGTTTCACATAACATCAGAACATAAAACCCAAACCTTTCTTTTGTTAAACCCCAACAGGTAATCAGCCCGTCATAACGTTTTTTACCTGACTGCATACCTCTTCATCCTTCTTCCGCACTGCTGCCGTCAGATTGACTCACTTTTCCCGGTGTAGTCCGCTACATACTTGATAAAAGCAGAAAACAATCTGACTGACAGCAGTACGAAATAAGGATGAAGCCTGATAACCGATTCAGTTTTAAACCCGAATCGGTCAATCTATATAGAAACCGGTTTCTTCAACTGACATTACATAAAGTCTAAAAAACGGAAGACCGTCTTCCTCATTCCGACATTGGCACAGAGAAAGAATCCTCTTTGTTGTACGGTTTTGAGGTTTATCGGTTCCCTATGTCGGATTCATCGAAAAAAAACATATATTAACCGTTTGACGTATAGAATTATTTCGTATATTCGGGCATTATTCATAACATAATAATTTTATACTATGAAAAGATTGGAATTAAGCCTGATTTTTATTAGTAGTATACATCTTTGTTCTGCGCAGGAAATATCATTCGCTCACAACATGTATAGAGGAGGAGATGTCCTGATAAAGAAGATGGTGTCACCGGTTGACCCAGGCAGCACAGGCAATAAGAAGGTATGGAGTCTGGAGGATGTCACAATAGAACAAAAGAAATATAAACAAGCCTTTAAAGATAATCCGGATGACATCCATTCTATAAAATCTACTGAGTCAGGAAACCGCAACTACGACATTAAACGATATCCAAGAAAAGTTCGGACTCCCTCTTCCTGGGAAAACAATTGGAATACCAACGGGATTCATACCGACTCATACTATATATGAATTTTTAAAACACAAATTACCTGAGCCATGAGACGTTTATTAATAAAAAGGATGATAGTGGTAGTATCAATATTTACGCTTCTTTATACATGCAAATATGATGAAATGACACATATGAGTGATTATGAAGTTGAATGGGTGACAAACAGACATGAAGGGGAAATAATGTATTTAAAATCTCAGGATGGCGTTGTTGACACTGTAACTATATTGGAAGTTTATGTTGACAATTTGTTGGATCCTATCAACTGGGGGTACTTCAATACAAGCAGTAGAGTCTATATAGCTTCAGCAGGTGTGCGATATTCTATCAATCATGAAAGAGGAGGTATCTTGCAAATATACAAAAGAAGCAATAGCAGACCTATTTGTTTCTCTTCTGTATTAGACGTGGACGAGTGGTTGTATAACATACCGTTGAATACAACGAGTTTACGAATAAGTGGTATTACAATGAACGACATTATGTTTTTTGATATCAGTAAATCAGAAGCCGTCAATCGAAAAGATTCTAATGTCATTATAAGCTATTCATGGAGCAAGAAGTATGGACTTGTACAATACACGCTGAAAGACGGGACGGTTTTTTCAAGGGCTTTAGAAAAATGAGAATATTCATTAAAGAGAATAAAGTTACTCAAGTTTGGTGGAATATGCGCATCCGAATTAGCATAAACGACTCTATAGAATACCTGAAGGTTGTAGACAGTCCGGCAAACCGTAAAAGAATAGTGAGAAAGATATACGGTAATTGGTATATTGCAGAGGCACTGCATTTTTAGGAAGTTGCCCGAGAGTGTTCCGCCTGTATATTTGCCAAACTTACAAATAAATCTGATTAATTATGAAAAAGATTGCAATGTATTTCAAGTTCGCCATAATCTATATGCTGGTTATAATCTGTATCGATATTTTTGTTATATGCAAAAAAAATGTCAGTGATAGGAATGGCAGGGTTTCGATAGTATATCTTATGGATAAAAAAGACATTGCCTCAATGTTTATTGAGAATGTTGAGGCGTTCAGGCTGGCAATATTACAAATGGAGAGAAACCCTATATCCTCTGTAATCGCGGACACGTCATGGTGGGATCCGGCTCCTTTCTTTTCACCTTATGCAATAATATATGATGAAGATAAAAAAAGGTCTGTAGCTTTAGATGTTCCAGTATCTTCAAGACTTAAAGCATATACCGATACCATATTTTATAATAAGGACAGCTTGTTGGCTGTGGCAATAGTAACATTGGAGATGAGGGGGTATATAGGAGACACTGACAAAAAGAATATTTTACGATATGATGCAAGGGCTCTATTCTGTTGCCGTGGCTCCGTCAGTGAGAAATTCTCAATATATCCTTTTACTTTCTGGAATGTGATAGGATATAATAATAAAGAACTTGCTACAAAAGATATGATATACTTATGTACTCATAAAGTCAAGGGAATGGGTATGTCGGCAGATACAGTATGTGAGGGCGGTCTGTATTTGGGTAATGTGGATGAGCCATCTTTTTTCGATTCAATCATCTTCAACAAGAGTTATGACGGACTGTATTTGTTCCAATACTATGTTTATATGGGAGAGGTAGGGTTATATAATTACCACAGTAACATCCGCGCAAAATAATGGTTGTGCCTGCTCTTTGTTTTGCGGTTCTTGTTTCAGAATTAAGATTACAACAGTTGAAACTACAGCTGCATTTCGAGTCTGTATACAGAAACATAGTGAATAAACCACTGATGTCTATTGAGAGCAGTGCTTTTCTTGCAAAACTTGCTTATACAACATCAGTAGAGAATTTGATGAAAAGATGTCAGACCGAAGATTCAAGAATAAATATAATAAAAAATGGTGGGAAAATTATATTAATCAAAATAAATAAGTTATGAAATACAAAATAAATATTCTAATACTATTGTTCATGATATGTTCGTGCGACAATCATGACTTTGAACTCCGTTACAAGGAACAGGCTTTATACATTCATAATATGTTGCACATTTCTATTGAACCTTTAAATAACTTGGATAAAGCTTATTCATATCTTGTTTTTTTGCGTCAATATAAACCGTATGATACTATAGATACCATTCATTTAGAAAAAAGATTATCAAACTCGTTTAGAGTTGTTGAGACATCATCTGATGATTGTACAAGAGTGTATAGAAGTAACGTACACTATATAAGAGTGTATCCCAACACCAGATATAAAATAGAACATCTCGGGATGGGGGCAAGAGTAAGAATTATAAAATATTTCCAATCAGACTCTTCCGGTAAATTACATTCCGTAGAATGATACGGACATGCAGATAGAGGATGGTTTTCCAAATTCTTCATAGTTAGTGTAGCCCGCTGCATTTCCTTTATGGATTATGAAAAGCATCCCCTGAGTAACACACAATCTTACGTAAACTGATTCCGGGTATCTTATTACCGAAGTATAAATTTTAAAAATAGACATTATGAAAAAAACTGTTGCTCAATGTTTCGTGTTAACACTTTTGTTATTCACTTCTTGTATAAGAATAAGTGATGAAGGAATTCTTAAAAATATAGACAAGATATGGAATCCAAAGCTTGTTGATATTTTTGTGGCATATAGAGGTACAAACGGGATTGATGGCACTGATACATATATAATAGGAAAAGCACGTGGAGATGTTCCTCATTATTTTGTCGATTATTCTTATTTCACCGGACAAGTTGATGTTATTGAGAATGAACAGATAAAAAAAACGGGGGCTGGTGACTTTTTTTCCAAACAGGAAATTGCTGATATAATTAAATTCTTTAAAAAAGCAAGAGTTTTTTTATTGTCAATAGACAGTTTGGGGAATATGCGCATCCGGATTAACAAAAACGACTGTATAGAATACCTGAAGGTTGTAGACAGTCCAGCAAACCATAAAAGAATAGTGAAAAAGATGTACGGTAATTGGTATATTGCAGAGGCAATGCATTTTTAGGAAGTTGCCCGGGAGTGTTCCGCCTGTATATTTGCCAAACTTACAAATAAATCTGATTAGTTATGAAATTATTTAGCTTTATAATTGTTGTAATATTGTTTTCTACATCTTGTTCAAATATAGACCATCCCGTATATAAGACAAAACTTTACTATTACGATTATCGTTTGTTTCAAGGAACTCCAGTTTGGCCATTGGCTAAGGCTGCCCATTATGAAGACATGGCAAGTGTAAAAAAATATTGTCAGCCAGTCCTCAGTTAGCCAATATACCTGATTCCGTTTATGGAAATACCATGTTGATGATGGCAATTATCAATCAAGATTACGATTTGTTTAAATTGCTAATTGATAATGGGGCAAATTTCAACTACCACAATACATATGATGGAAGTTCTCCGATAATAGAGGCTTGTTCTTATAGAGAGTATGATTCCAAGTTTGTAAAGGATTTGGTTGCAAAAGGAGCGAATGTAAATGACACTACTGATAATGCTCCTTATGCACAATACAACCCTTTAATGGAGGCAGCCGGGTGTGGCAACTCCTCAATTGTAGAGTATCTCATAAAGGAAGGTGCGGATATTAATTATAGGAATAATTTTGGAGCAACACCATTAGGAGAATCAATCCTTACAGAAAAGTATGATGTCGCATTAATACTATTAAACAGTGGCGCGGATTTTTCTTCTCCAATATATAATAGTGTTGATAGACATGGAAGACCTACCGTACCCGTTAAATTGCCGAAGGCATTAAGAGATGCGATGATAGATTTATGGACTATCAAATATTATAGGAAACGGAAATTAATAAAGTTTCTAAAAACAAAAGGTATTGATTATGATTCTGTCCCAATACCAGATTATATAATCGATATGGCAAAAGAACAATATCCTTCAACATGGAAAGAATATCTTAAACAATATTAATTGTGTCATATTTGTGCTCTGCTGTACAGCCCGAAATATCGGACAACCCGGAATCAAGTGAAAAAACTGTTTTGGCGGCATAATGACTCGGGGTTAATATGAAAGCCTTCCGGTTCGGGGCCATGATAAATTTATTTATTACATAGAGCGAGAACGACACATTGCACACTTCATCCCTGTTTTACGCTACAATTATAACAACATTCATTTTTATATCCGACATAAAAGCATTAACTTTGCATCTGCTCCGGCACAACTGCATGCAGCGACATGCATTTTACAGCAACCCGAATAATATAAAACATAATAAGATTATTAACACTTTAAACAAACCCAAACAACGAAGAAAAATGTCAAACAGCTACATTGCCTCAAAACCACGTTATGAGATTCTTGACGGTCTGCGCGGAGTGGCGGCAGTCATTGTCGTATTGTTCCACATGTTCGAGTGCTATTCTCCCGGCACGTTGGAACAGATAATAAACCACGGCTACCTTGCGGTGGACTTCTTTTTCGCCCTGTCAGGATTTGTCATTTCCTATGCCTACGACAACCGATGGGACAAGATGACGATGACCGACTTTTTCAAACGACGCATCATACGCCTTCATCCGATGGTGGTCTTCGGAACTCTGTTCGGCGCATGCTTTTTCTATATCAACGCGTGCGACAGTTTCCCGGTAATAGAGACAGTGCCGTGGTACTTCTTCCTGCTCGCCATCGTATGGTGTCTCACGCTCCTGCCCATACCGGCATGGCTCGACATGCGCGGCACAGTAGTCACAAATCCGTTCACAGACCCCGTTTGGTCGCTACAGTTCGAGTATATAGCCAACATAATTTACGCCTTCATACTGCGCCACCTGTCCAAGTTGGCAATAGCAATACTGTGCGTCGTGGCTGCCTTCTTCACCGTCACGCTGACCATGAACGTCGACCTGTTCGGATTCTTGGGCACACGCACATGGGCAGCCTACACCGTCATCGGAGGATGGTCGTTTGAACTGCCGCAGATATACATTGGACTTGTGCGTCTTGCCACACCTTTCCTTCTCGGCATACTCGTGGCACGCATAGGACGCTTCATCACCATCGGCAACGCATTCTTCTGGTGCGCGCTCCTGGTAGTCGGTGTGACCGCGTGTCCGCGTCTGGGAGGCGAGGAACACATGTGGATGAACGGCATATATGAGTCGGCGGTCATAATCATCGCGTTCCCGCTCATACTCTGCATCGGCGCGGGCAGTAAGATACGCGGCAGGAAAGCATACAGGCTGTGCAACTTTCTCGGAGATATTTCATATCCGCTCTACCTGACACACATCATATACATATACATGCTGTACAACTTCAAGAACAATCATCCTGACGCACCGCTGAGCATGATAATATGCGTTTGCGCCGGACTCTTCATAGCCTCGCTCTTCACTGCTTACGCAGCTCTGAAGCTGTATGACATGCCTGTGCGCGAGTATCTGAAAAAACGCTGGTTCGGCGGTAAACGGACAGAAAAGAACATAGAAAAGAAATAAAAACAAAAACACAATATCAAAAACAACGATGAAACGAATAGTCTTTCTGGATTACGTACGCGTGTTCGCATGCTTCCTTGTCATGATAGTGCACGCAAGTGAGAACTTTTACGGTGCAGCCGGCTCTACCGACATGGCAGGTCCGCAGTCGTTCCTGGCAAACGAGGCTGACCGTCTGTGGGTGAGCGTATACGACGGATTCTCACGCATGTCTGTGCCACTGTTCATGATAGTGTCGGCGTTTCTGCTCGCCCCGATGAAGGAAGGGCAGACCACGTGGCAGTTCTACCGCAAGCGGAGCCTGCGCATACTGCCACCGTTCTTCGTGTTCATGATACTCTACTGCACGCTGCCGCTGCTCTGGGGACAGATTGACGGAGAGACGTCACTGAAAGACCTGTCGCGCATACTGCTCAACTTCCCCACCCTCGCCGGTCACCTGTGGTTCATGTATCCGCTCTTCAGCCTCTATCTGTTCATACCCTTCATATCACCGTGGCTGAGCAAGGCGACAGCGAAGGAGGAGCGTTTCTTCATCGTGCTCTTCCTCATCTCCACATGCATTCCGTTCCTCAACCGCTGGTGCGGCGAGGTGTGGGGACAGTGTTTCTGGAACCAGTATCACATGCTCTGGTACTTCTCGGGCTATCTTGGCTATCTTGTCATGGCACACTACATAAGGGTGCACCTCACATGGGACAGAAAGACACGCCTCGTCCGCGGCATGGCACTCATGGCAGCCGGAGCCGCCATCACCATATGGTCGTTCTATGTGCAGGCTGTTCCGGGCGTCACCCACTCCACCCCTGAGATTGAGATAGGCTGGGCTTTCTGCACCATCAACTGCGTGATGCTCACTGCCGGAGCGTTCCTCATGTTCACATGCATAAAGGCGAAGAAAGCTCCAAAGATCATAACCGACCTGTCCAAACTGAGCTACGGCATGTATCTCATGCACATATTCTGGCTCGGCATGTGGGCAGGTGTGTTCAAGTCTGTTCTCGCACTGCCCACCGTGGCTGCCATCCCCTGCATCGCCATATGTACGTTCGTATGCTGCTACATCACAGCGAAAGTCATATCGCTTATCCCCGGCAGCAAGTGGGTGATAGGATAGACACAAGTCAGTTAAAGTGTCAATATCTTATCTTTTTGCAGCTTATTCTATAAAAAAGTGTCTTTTTGTTTGTTTTTCAAAATAAAACATGTATCTTTGCAACCGAAAAATTTGAAAGGGAGATAAAAGGAGCCTTCTCCGGAAGGCTCCCCACATATCCGCCTTGGACGACAGGGCAATGTTTTTTCAGGTAACATAACAAATCAAATAACTAACATTAAAGAAATGAAAGCCACAGAAGTTGTAGAAAATCTGAAAAGAAGATTTCCGAATGAGCCTGAATACATACAGGCAGTAAGTCAGGTGTTAGGCACCATCGAAGAAGAGTACAACAAGCATCCGGAGTTTGAGAAAGCAAACCTCATCGAACGTCTGTGCATTCCAGATCGCCTTGTAGAGTTCCGCGTGACGTGGGTTGACGACAAAGGCAACGTGCAGACAAACATGGGATACCGTGTACAGCACAACAACGTGATTGGTCCGTACAAGGGTGGTCTGCGCTTCCACGCATCAGTAAACCTGAGCATCCTGAAGTTCCTCGCATTCGAACAGACATTCAAGAACTCGCTCACAACCCTGCCTATGGGCGGTGCCAAGGGCGGATCTGACTTCTCGCCGCGCGGCAAGAGCAACGCTGAGGTGATGCGGTTCTGTCAGGCTTTCATGAACGAGCTCTACCGCCACATAGGTCCCGACGAGGACGTTCCGGCTGGCGACATCGGTGTGGGCGGCCGTGAAGTGGGCTACATGTTCGGACAATACAAGAAACTGACACACCAGTTCTGCGGCATTCTCACAGGAAAGGGTCTGGAGTTCGGCGGTTCGCTCATACGTCCGGAGGCGACAGGATATGGCAATGTTTACTTCCTCGAGAACATGCTCAAGACACGCAACATCGACCTGAAGGGAAAGACGGTGCTTGTGAGCGGTGCAGGAAACGTGGCTCAATATACAGTGGAGAAACTCATACAGCTCGGAGCTAAGCCTGTGACACTGTCTGACTCGGACGGATACATATACGACCCGGACGGCATAGACGAGGAGAAGCTGGCTTATGTGAAGGAACTCAAGAACATAGAACGCGGACGCATAAGCGAGTATGCGGAGAAATACGGAGTGAAATATGTTGCCGGAGCCAAGCCATGGTTTGAAAAGGCTGACATAGCACTGCCCTCTGCCACACAGAACGAGATAAACGAAGAGGCTGCAAAGGCACTCGTGGCAAACGGAGTGTTCGCCGTAAGCGAAGGCGCGAACATGCCGTCCACACCTGAGGCTATCAAAGTGTTCCAGGATGCCAAGATTCTGTATTCACCCGGAAAGGCTGCGAACGCCGGCGGTGTGGCAGTGTCGGGACTTGAGATGACACAGAACTCTGAGCGTCTGCGCTGGAGCAGCGAGGAGGTTGACAGCAAACTGCACGAGATAATGAACGACATTCACGCCAACTGCGTGAAGTACGGCACCGAGCCGGACGGATACATCAACTACGTGAAGGGCGCCAACGTCGCAGGATTCCTGAAGGTAGCCAAGGCTATGATGGCGCAGGGAATAGTCTGACCCCTGCATCAGAACATAGATTACGGAAATGGAATATAGCACAGCATGGCACACCGGCTGTGCTATATTTTTTTCCAAGCACATGTTCCGAATTAACAAGGTTATGTGTTTTCGTATAAAACCTTCAGACTCATCCCTATTCTTGAAAAATATCCATATTTAAGTTTTTCAACTTTGACATCCACACATTCACTCTTTGTTTATGCCCAGAACCCTATATACATTAGCGTTGCCTGACATTATCCTGTTACCGTTTTCATCATATATGAACAGTGTCGGATAACCGTAGATATCCCATATTCCCTTTAGGCTCTTGCCATTGATGAGATAATGCTCACCGCCGATATACTTTACCATATCCTCCCATTGCGCCATATTGCTGTTGTCCGCAATATACACAAAGTCGTAACCTTGCTCACTAAGACGCTTCTTATGCTTCCTTATTATCTTATGTGAGTTTAAGCACGAACCACACCATGTGTTCCAGAAATCAACCACAACCTTGCGCCCTTTGTGACGGCTCATGATATATCTCTCCAGACCTTCAGCCATGACCGAGTCAACGTCAACTATCTCATACTTCTGTATAGCATTGTCGCTTTGCGCCCATTCGGACAGATTATCGTTGTATTCCAATATCATGTCGGCAACATCTGGGTTTTTGTTTGAATAGAAACGTTTTATATCCTCCTTCTGTTCGGAGGTCAGTGCCTGTATGCTGTCGCATATCTGTCGCACATATGCTGTTGCGAGCAGAAGGTCGAGGAAGGTGTTGTCTTTGAATCTTTTACGCGTCCGAGACTTTTACGTGCATGCTCCATCCACTCCTCAGGTGTCGTATCGGATATGGGCTTCAAGCCGAATTCCTTTATATCAAGCACCGATTTCATGAATGTGTGTATCGGGGAAGGGTCTTCTCTGAACGCTATCGAGGCATAAAGAAAGTCGGGGCTGCCGAATCCGAGACTGTCAAGAAAAGAATAATACTCTATTCCCGGTTCTTTTGGAACAATTGGTTCCGGAACGAGCGAGCGATACGGATTGTCCGGAGAACAAATGTCGTCCTGCTGTCCCTTAATCTGTGTTTGGTATAGTTGAGAAAAAGCTTCGGGACACATTTCACATTGATATAATACTTCATTATTTTCTCTATTCCCGGTGACAGATTCATGCCTAATGAAATAATGTCATAATTCAGTGCCGTGAAAGCCATGCGTTCGTCAAGAAAATCCCTTGGGGAAAGAAAGTATACCCATCTGTTGTCATCATATAAGTCTACCGCCATATCTTCAATCAGATCCGCCTCGGAATCATTTAAACCGAAACCACCCTGTGTGATAAAACGGTCGCTTGCGCCATCATATTCTACGTATGTTGGCTTTTCCTGCGACAATGAGACAATATGTTTCATCCTTAAAAAAAGGGAATCTTACGAGTGATATACAAGTGCGATAGAGATATGATTTAGAACAATTCTTATAAACGGCTTCGCTGTAATAAAAGTCAAAAGAAAACCACTATCGCTCAATTTTTCCAATATTTGAATATCCGCATTCTGTCCATACTTGCAAATATGCAACTATAAAACGCTCTGTTGTGTCCGATTCACGGTATGTGCAATGCCGTGACCTGAAAGAGGCTGTTTGGGGCTACGAAACAGGCTCTTTCAGGAGCTGAAACAGCATGTTTCAGACGCCCGAAAAGCACGTTTTGCAACCCACTGGCAATCAGACAGTTGTCTCAAACAATGTCCGTGGACGCGATTAACATAAAATGTTAACGATGCAGGCGTCCTCCAACGGTCGTCGGGCGTATGGGACATTTGCGGATATTCATATTTAAATCCAGACAGGATTGGGGTTAAATATGATGCGAAATCGATATAAGAATTATGCATAAAGATTGGAGACTGTTCGCGGAACACACCTCCACATTGATATTCCTGCCAGTTTTGGGCATACCGGAAGAATTCCGGTGAAATTCTGCAGATACAACACTCACGATGGGACTGTTCTTTGGTTAACTAAGGTTAAAGACAGTTTATAACCGGAGGGCTCGCGCGTCTTATTATCAGATAAGAATGTTAATTAGCTGTTCAAAATCAACCGATATTATAAGATTACTCATATGTCATATATATCTTTGCCGTCATCCTGTGCGCTCTTCAGGCTTTCATTCCAAAGTCTCATCGGTAGTGTAGCCCGCTACACTCACTCTTCTGACTTTGAAATGCACCACCGGTACAGCACACAACATGATGGCAACCAATTCAGAACATATACTTATAAATAAACAATACATTATTCAACGATAGACGCACTCCTATGAACAATCACAACAAGACCCTACAGGCACTCATAATGCTGACATTACTGTACGTATGTATTACGGCAAGCGGACGCGATGTGACAGTGAGAACACCTGGCACGCTGCATACGACAATAAAAAGCAATGAGAAATATAAGATAAGTGAGCTGAAGATTGAAGGCGCGCTCAACTCTGCCGACATAATGATGCTGCGCGACATGGCGGGATGCGACGCAAAGGAACAACGCACCGAAGGACGGCTGAAAAGAATAGATATGAGTGGGGTGACATTTGTCAAGGACATCACTCCGTTCATAGAAAACAACAAAAGCAGCATCATAAACGACATATACACACTGCCGGCTTACATGTTCAGCAACTGTATAATAGAGGAAGTAGTATTGCCGCACAGCATAAAGGCTATAGGCGTAAGGTCGTTCGGCTATTCTGCCCTGAGAAAAATAACTCTGCCGGAAAATATCGTTGTGAACAACGACGCGTTCAAGGGATGCAGGAAACTGTCGGAAGTGACATTCCCTTATTTCACAAAGGAACTGTGGTCTGAATGTTTCAGCGGATGCACCGGTCTGAAATCAATAACCATCAACAACATAGGACTGCTTGGCTCACGAGCCTTCAGAAACATGGAGAACCTCACCGACATAACCATAAAGGGCGTCATCGGACATGTTGACGGATGGATGTGCCGCGACCTTCCGAGTCTTAAATCCATACACTTCGAAGGTTTTATAATCAACACAGGCAGCTCGATAATAGCGCAGAACTGTCCGCAGCTGAGTGAGATTGTGTTCTCCGGAACATGCATGCCTATGGGATTCGGAAGCGTGAAGGAATGTCCGCTGATGAAAAAGTGCACCGTAACAGGATATGTCATAAAGTCAGGTGACAAGAATTTCATAGAATATGACGAGCCGGTGACATTCAGCAGGCAGATGGAGGAGGCTTGCAGGAAATGTGAGGAGCTCATAGCAAGAGACGAATACTCCAGCATCTTCGGAGTGAAGAACACACTGTACGACATGGTGGTGATACTGACGGACATCGGAGAGGAAAGAAAAGCCGCACAGTATGCCGAGATGGCTGCAAGCTATAAGTATAAGGATCCGCAACAGGAGCAGGAACAGAGCGGGAAGTCATATAGCGGTCTGAAAAGCGAAAAAGACTTTCTGGGCATCCTGAAGGCTTCGAACCATTACGGAGCACACGACCCGGACAACGACAGACGCTTCACTTACGCTTCTGCCGACGACCCCGAACTGAAAAAGATAAAGGACTTCTTCAATCTTGAACACGTAGCAGGCGACGGCGATGAGTTGTCACAGATGAGAAACATCATGTCGTGGCTGCACGACAGGATAAGACACGACGGCTCGGGAGGATTCCCTCCGGGCGCAGAACGCAACGCCATAGACCTTTACAAGGCATGCAAGGCAAGAAACTGCGGACTGAACTCACGCGGTCTGTCCATCGTTCTGACAGAGCTTTATCTTGCCATGGGATGGCAGGCGCGCTTCGTCACATGCCAGTCGATGGACCCGGGCGACAGCGAATGCCATATAGTTGTGGTGGTGTGGAGCAGGACACTGGGAAAATGGATTATGATGGATCCGACATACGACGCCTATGTATGCGACGAGAACGGACTGATACTGCATCCGGGAGAAATAAGAAAGAGTATGATAGAAGGCAGGAAGCTCGTCCTTAGCGACAATGCCAACTGGAACCATGTATTGATGTTCACCGAGAAGAACTATCTTTATGAATACATGGCAAAGAATCTGTATATTCTGAGTGCATACCTTGACAGCTATCCAAACGTCGAATCGGAGGGTAAAAGCACATACTACACTCTGAAGCCGGAAGGATTCGACGCGAATATAGGAGGCACCGCAACATACGACGAGCAATGGTTCTGGCAGAAGCCTTAAACCCGAATTATGCTCCGGACGGTCAACCGCATCATATGCACGGACATGCCCGAATGACAGATTAAGATTAGGGATAGTGCAAACGAGCGGAGTGGAAGCTTGCTCTTAAATTGTCGGGAGCAATATAACATCATAAAACATGAGTTATTATCAAAACATATAAGCAATGACTGGAAACATGAAAATCAGGTACATACTACTGGCTGTAACACTGCTGCTGCATGTTTACGGCATGGCGGCAGAGAGAAAAAGCGTGACAGTGAAAACACCGGGAACGCTGAACTCACTGATATCCGGCAGTGAGAAATATGAAATAACCGACCTGAAGATTTCGGGAAGACTGAACGCAGACGACCTTGCCCTGTTGCGCGACATGGCGGGATGCAATAAGGAAGAGGAATACACCAAAGGTCAGCTGAGACATCTGGACATGACTGCGGCGACATTAGTACCCGGCGAGACGACATACATAGGGAATGGGAAAAACCTTAAGATAACCGATAAAAACTCCATCCCCGCATATCTGTTCAGCAATTGCCGCATAGAGAGGATAGAACTGCCGCAAAACACAAAACGCATCGGGGACATGGCTTTCATGCAATCGGCTCTGAAGAAAATAAAACTTCCGGAGAACATCATTCTGGAAAACGGTGCGTTCAGAGAGTGCCGCAACCTGTCTGATGTGACCTTCCCGAAATTCACAAAGGAAATTGGCGTTGAATGTTTCAGCGGTTGCAGCAAACTGAAGAAAATCAACATAAACGACATAGGATACATTGCCTTCCATGCTTTCAAGCAAATAGAGAATGTCACGGAGATAACCATACATGGAGTGCTCGGCCATGCTGACGGGTGGATGTGCTATGACATGCCGTCGCTGAAGACTCTCAGATTTGAAGACTTTATAATAAGCACGGGCGGTCCTGACATTGCAGAGAACTGTCCCGACCTTGAAGAGATCATATTTCTGGGCGATTGCGTGTCCATGGGATTCGGAAAGGTGACCGGATGTCCGCTTACAGACAAATGCACTGTCAAAGGATATATCATCAGGTCTGCCAACAGAGACTTCATTGAATACGAAGAGCCGATAGTACAGAACGCAAAATTCAATGAGGTATGCGCGACACTTGACAGGCTGACTGACATGCCGCAGTATTCGGAGGTGTTCGGAGTGGAATACGCATTGTATGACATGGCTTGTGTCTACTCCATAACAGGAGAGAAAGAAAAAGCCGTAGCGGCACTCGAGAAAGCCATACGCAAAGGCTACGGCAACTACAAATGGCTGTGTCAGGACAAAGATCTTGACAACATAAGGAACGAAGAAGGATTCAAGAAACTGGCAGAAGAACTGCGGAAAACAAAGGATTATCTGTACGTGCTGAAGCACAGCGGACCTTACGCGACAGCATACACAACAAATAAAGAGAAGTTCACCTACGCGTCTCCTGACGATGAGGATATGAGGAAAATAAGGACTTTCTTCAATCTTGATGTGATTGCAGGAAAAGGGGACGAGATTTCCCAAATGAAGAATATCATGTATTGGCTTCACGACCAGATAAGGCACGACGGCTCCGGAGGATTTCCACGGAACACGAAACGCAACGCAATAGACCTCTACAACGCCTGCAAGGCACAGAACAGAGGACTTAACTGCCGCGGACTTGCCATCGTCCTGTCAGAGATGTACCTGGCTATGGGATGGCAGGCACGTTTCATAACCTGTCAGCCTAAGGACTACATACACGACAACGACTGCCATGTGATAGTCATGGTGTGGAGCCGGACTCTCGAAAAATGGATATGGATGGATCCGTCGTTTGCGGCGTATGTCTGCGACGAAAACGGACTTCTGCTCCACCCTGGAGAGGTAAGAAGACGCCTGATAGAAGGCAAGCCTCTCGTGCTTAACAAAGATGCCAACTGGAATCATCAGAGTATACAGACAAAAGAATACTATATCGACGAATACATGGCGAAGAACCTGTATTATCTGAGTACTTACCTGCACAACGGCTCAAATGTGGAAAGCGGCAACAGCAGCACTTACTTCACACTGAAGCCGGAAGGTTCTGATGCGGAAATAGGCAAAGATACATACGACGAGTCATGGTTCTGGCAAAAGCCATGAATATCATCGGCTAACGGTTATAAGCGGCAGTTCAAACCTGACAGGTATTATAAAAATACCCGTATGTCATATATATCCATGCCATCATTCCGTGCACTCTTTATACAAGGCAAACTGCGCCCGGCAAAAAAAGAGCAGGCTCTATTTGCACTCACTTGCATTGTCTTTGGATAAGACAAGCGGCGCTCGGCAAAAAAAGAGCAGGCTCTATTTGCACTCACTTGCATTGTCTTTGGATAAGACAAGCGGCGCTCGGCAAAAAAGAGCAGGCTCTATTTGCACTCACTTGCATTGTCTTTTACGCTGCGTTACAAAGTATCATCGGTTGTGTAGCTCGCTACACTCAACTTACGGATTTTGAAATGCACGTCTTGGGCAGGACACAATCTGATGGCAACTGATTCAGAACATCAATTTACATCTCAACATCTGTTTTTTTCATATTTAGATTGATTGTCAAAGACCGTTCCTACAACCTGACAGGCAGGAACGGTCTTTTCTGTCATATTTTCCATGCATCGCTTCATAACGTAATGTTTTGATTATAACTATTGAACACCAACCTATAATCATACCGACAAAACTGCATTTTCAACCTGATTGCCGACTCTTCAGCCCTATTATCCACTGCATAAACCATACTGTTTACAGATTATTCTCAATGTGTCACACTACATTTTCACTCAAAACGGAAAATAATATGCCAGACAGCAGTACGAATTAAGGATTAAGTGTAACGGCAGATTAGATTTAAAACACATACATCAATTGTCATACTCTATATAAAGCACACCAGATTTTCACCGCTTCCACAACCGTTAAACAAATCTAAAACAATACCCATAAAGTAAAGTTTACTTGTCTTTTAGAAAAGAATATTTTACTTTTGCAACATAGACATCGCATATTCATCAATCTGATTTAAAACTTACTGTTATGAACAAAATTAATTTATTACCTGTACATGCCAAGATATACGGCTACATATTGTTGGCTTTGTGCCTTGCTTGTTTAGCTGTTATAGTGACCAACGACGCCTGGCTGCCCGACGATTTGGTGAGTATAGCCATGCCGGGATTTGGTGGAGGTATTTTATCAAAATACCGTTTTGTATTCGAGAAAACCGGTATGACACACGAGTTGGTCTTTGTTCTCACGGCAATAGCGTTGTTTCTCATTGCATTTGCCCGCGAGAAAGACGAAGATGAGTATTGCATGACGCTCCGGCTGAAGTCGTGGGTGTGGGCAGCCAAGATTCAAATGGCATTCACCATCGGCATCTTCCTCTTTCTTTTCGACGTGCCTTTTCTCTATGCTTTAGTTGCCAACATGTTTTTGGTGTTTGTGCTGTTCCGTGCAAAGTTCGACTACGAGCTGTGGAAAAGCAGGAAGGAGGCAAGCCATGAAAAATAGAATCAGAGTATTGCGGGCTGAGTTCGACATGACCCAATCGCAATTGGCAGAGCATATAGGTGTGTCCCGCCAATCAATTGTTGCCATAGAAAACAGCAAGTATGTACCTTCCACCATTTTGGCATTGAAAATGGCAAAGCTGTTCAATACCGATGTTTCCAACATCTTCAGCCTTGAAGATACAGATTAATAGCAAACGAATAAATAGCAAAAACCATTAACAAAAGCACCCGGCTTTACATTCTTTGGTGTAAAACCGGGTGTTTAATTTGTAAAAACATTAGTTTTCAGTATTTGTTGCGGTGCGTACGGGACTCGAACCCGTGACCCCATGCGTGACAGGCATGTATTCTAACCAACTGAACTAACGCACCAAGGCTCTTATTTATTTTTGCGAGTGCAAAGTTACACATAATATTTTTTATTGCCAAATAATAAGAAGACTTTTTATAAAAAACTTTGCATCACTATTGAATTCTTATAGTTTTTACCGTCAAACAGCCAGTCGGCAAGTTCACATTGCTCCCTGAATCCCATTTTCCTGAACAACTCCACCGACGCGACATTGCTTTTGTCCACAATCACATATATCTGATGCAGATGCAGTATGTCAAGAGCATATTTCCTTATCTGGTTCACAGCAGCCGTGGCAAATCCGCACCGGCGCTTTTCCTTTTTCACTACAATGCTCAGCTCTGCCCGTCTGTGCTGTGGACTGAAATTAACAAGATCCACCATACCCACCGTAACGCCGTTCTCATCCTCTATCATCAGCCTCACCTGCTTGTCAGTATATATGTCTCCCGCCACATTCGCCACATAGTCATGCAGCACATACCTTGAGTATGGCACATTCGTAGTGCCTACATTCCATATCTCCACATCATTCTCCATCTGATACAGAGTGTCAAGATCCTCCGGCTCCATAGCCCTCAGTCTCACGGACGGCTTACAGTCATTCGCGGTGCTCATTTGAATATCTCTTCAGGAGTAATTATAATCCGGGTATGGCTGTTGTATGTTCCTATATAAACATTGTCCTCCACTCCCTTTGCAAAAATGTTGAGGATGTCATCATAAGAATAGGCATCGACGTCATACACAACATACACTATATTGTTCTTCGGAAGGTCAAGCCCCAGATGCCCCTCTGGATTATCCGTGGAATTGCGCTCATAGAACACCGCCTCAAGACCTTTCCTCCTGGCAATGTTGCGGCATTGAGCCATCGCCCTGCGCGAGCCCAGGAACACGAAAGACGGATCCTTCCTGTTGTTTACAACAAAAAAGCCGAGACTCTTTCTCAGTCTGTTCATCTGCATGCGTCCGAGCTCTACCAGAGCCTTTGCGTATATAGCAAACTTCACGGGGATGCTAAGCAGCAGTCTCATATTGCCGTAATGCTTGTTCAGGAATATAAGCATTGCGCCATAAAACACATGCACATATCGGAAAGACGACTTCTGCGTGCTCTCACCCTTATAATGCAATATGCGCGAGGGCACATACCAGTTCTCAAATCCGCCTTTTATGAGCCTGAACGACAGGTCGATGTCCTCACCATACATGAAGAAATCCTCGTCGAGCGCACCCACCTTGTCTATAGCCGAGCGTCTGAGCATGCAGAAAGCGCCGCTCACCACCTCTATCCTTTCAGGTCTGTCCCACGACAGATAACTCATATAATAATGTGCGAAGCGTCTGCTCTTGGGAAAACGCGCGCACAGACCCGACATCTTGTAGAAACCCGTCATTGGCGTCGGTATGCCCCGCCTCGACTCCATAGCGTCGGCACCGTTACACTGAGCCATCCTCACCCCCACAGCTCCCGACCTCGGATGTTCATCCATGAAGTCTATCACGTCCGCTATGGTGTGTTCGCCGACAATGGTGTCCGGATTGAGCAGCAGCACATATTCTCCGCAGCACCGCCTGATGGCAAGATTGTTCGCGCGCGCGAACCCGAGATTGCGGTTGCTGCTTATTATCCTGACCTTCGGGAAACGGCATGAGAGATAATCCACCGAACCGTCACGCGAATGGTTGTCCACCACATAAATCTCGCACTCCATGCCTTCGGTAGCTTTCCTGAGCGAGTGCAGACACTGTTCGAGATAGAACTTTACGTTGTAGCTGACTATTATTACAGACAGTTTCAATGCATCTACAGTTTTACGCTTCCGCGTTTATCTCCGACATACAGCGTTCCCTGGTCGGCACGATAAAAAACAGGCATAGAAAAAGGATTATGCCCATATATCCGAAAGCAACATTCATAAACATATAATAAAGTACGGTGTTAAGCACCATCGGCACACACAGCATGAGAAGCCGCGTCATTCCCCACACCTTCAGTGACTCTGCTGAAGTAAGCTTTCTGCCGATACGCCTGAAACGGAACAGCCTCATCGCCACCGGTATTATGCATATGGTGAGAAACTCCATCGTGAAAGCCGTCACAAACTCTATGCTTTTGTCCTCAGATATCATTATGCCGCAGGGCAGTATATCAGTCTCGAAAAGCGTCACAATGACAAGTCCCACGCCTATTGCCGTGAGAAATGTGCCCATTAGAAGTCGTTGCGTATGTCTCATTTTTCGTTAACTACTGTCGTGCGGTTGAGTATTGCCCTTCCGAGTGTCACCTCATCCGTATACTCAAGTTCGTCCCCCACGGATATGCCGCGTGCTATGACGCTCACCTTCACATTCTCACCGGCGAGCTTGCGTGATATATAGAAGTTTGTGGTGTCGCCCTCCATCGTCGAGCTGAGGGCAAGAATCACCTCCTTCACTCCGCCTGCCCTCACGCGCTCCACAAGCGAGTCAATCTCCAGATCGCCCGGTCCGATGCCGTCCATCGGTGATATGATGCCTCCGAGCACATGATACAGACCGTCATACTGCTGCGTGTTCTCCACAGCCATGACGTCGCGTATGTTCTCCACCACGCACACCGTTGACGCATCGCGGCGCTTGTCCGAGCATATCGGGCAGATGTCCTCGTCGCTGATGTTGTGGCACAGGCGGCAGTATTTTATGTCATGCCTCAGTTCCGAGAGCGACGACGCCAGTCTGTCCACATCCTCCGTGCTCTGCCTGAGCACATAAAGAGCAAGCCGCAGGGCAGTCTTTCGTCCTATGCCCGGCAGCTTTGCCAGTTCTCCCACAGCCTTGTCCAAAAGCAGGGACGGATATGAGCTGTCCATATATCAGTCTGTGAAAAGATATACGCCCAAGCCTATCTTCAGTCCTACTGTGGAAAAATCGCTGTGTTTCTTGAACGACTGGTCGTAGTATATCGCCGGCTCCACCGTAACGGTGCGGCTCAGGAAGAACGAGTATCCCACCTCAACGCCAGGCAGGACATCGTTGTAGCCATGACTGCCGTGTATGTACTTGCAGTTCACACCGAGGTATATTCCGTTCTGTTCTATATAGTAACGGCCGCCCACACCTACGCTCAGTCGGTCGTCTGACGCCTTTCCGCCTCTATGGTCATACGCCATATGTCCGAGCAGCATGAGGTTGTCGTCAAACATATATCCAGCCTGCGCCTGCAGTCCGAGGCTCAGCTCGTCTAGACCCGAGTATTTGAGGTTGAGACCGGTGAGCGAACCGCCGAGATACACTTTACCCTGCTCAAACTGAGCGTTTGCCGTAACGGCCATACAGAGGGCCGCAATCATCGCAATCAATTTCTTTCTCATAATAATAAAAATAACATTATCAATAAATATGGGGCATACCCACAAGGTGCAATACCTGCCTTACTACTCCGGCTAATGATGTGCCGGTATGCATAAGGAAGCCATTACGATGCAAAAATACACAATATATTTGAGAAACCGAAAAATATAATTATCTTTGTCAAAGATAATGCAAACGAGCGCAATGAGAGATTGCTCTCACATTGCCGAGTGCAGCTTATCTTATATAAAGATAATGCAAACGAGCGCAATGAGAGTCTGCTCTCACATTGCCGAGTGCGGCTTATCTTATGTAAAGATAAACGGCGGCTCCGCAATATCAAGCACGGTAAAACTCAGTTTCAACGTCTTGCAGCCACACCCGCCTTGAATTATCATTGTAAAGAACAAATGAATATCATTTGCAGAAACATACACAATAGCGCACGGCAGCCGCGACACCGGCATACCATTTTAAAGAACGCATCAGATGAACAGACTTTTCACCATTCTGCTGACAATAATCACTGCGGCACTCACCGCCGCCGCACAACCCAAATATGAGGTAAGAGCCGTATGGCTCACAACAATAGGCGGCATAGACTGGCCGCACAGCCATGCAGGCTCAGCACGTTCCATAGAACGGCAGAAGGACGAGCTGCGCGCCATACTCGACCGTCTGCAGCGCGCCAACATAAACACCGTTCTGCTGCAGACGCGCATCAGAGCCACGACAATCTATCCCTCGGCATACGAGCCGTGGGACGGATGTCTGTCGGGCAAGCCGGGCAAGAGTCCCGGATACGACGCACTGCAGTTCGCCATTGACGAGTGTCACAGCCGGGGCATGGAGCTTCACGCATGGGTGGTGGCAATACCGGTAGGCAAATGGAACTCCGCCGGATGTGCCAGGTTGCGCAAACGCCATCCCGGACTCGTACGTAAGATAGGAGCGGAAGGATACATGAACCCTGAGAAACAACAGACAGCCGAATATCTGGCAGACCTTTGCGCCGAGATAACAGCCAACTACGACATTGACGGCATACACCTCGACTACATCCGCTATCACGAGACGTGGCCCATGAAGGTGTCGCGTAAGCAGGGACGCGCCAACATCACAAACATAGTGAGAGCCATAAGCCACAGGGTGAAATCGATGAAGCCATGGGTAAAGATGAGCTGCTCGCCCATAGGAAAATATAAGGACCTGAGCAGGTTCAGCAGTTTCGGATGGAACGCCTACGAACGTGTCTGCCAGGACGCACAGGGCTGGCTGCGCGACGGACTTATGGACGCACTGTTCCCGATGATGTATTTCCGGGGCAACCAGTTCTATCCTTTCGCCCTCGACTGGAGCGAGCAGAGCTACGGACGCATCGTGGCTCCGGGACTTGGCATATACTTCATGTCACCGCGTGAGAAAGACTGGCCGCTCTCCGACATCACGCGCGAGATGCTCACACTGCGCCACTACGGCATGGGGCACGCCTACTTCCGCAGCAAGTTCTTCACCGACAACGTGAAAGGCATATACTCTTTCGCACGCGAGTCGTTCTGCCGCTACCCTGCCCTCATACCGCCGATGACATGGGAGAGCACCGCCCAGCCGGAACCGCCGTCGTCGCTGAGCCGCGACAGTCACGCGGGAGACGTGGAAAGACTGTCGTGGCTGCCGACAGACAGGGACACCACCAAGATAATGTATAATGTGTACTGCTCGCGCGAATATCCGGTGAACACTGATGACGCGCGCAACCTTGTCATGGTGAGACTGCGCAAGACCGGTATAATAATACCTCGCGACCCGTCGCGCTACTATGCCGTGACGGCAACAGACCGCTACGGCAACGAGAGCAAACCGCTTCAGGAGAAACACACTGACTGCGACGCGACGCCAGCAAGACTGCCCGACGGACTACTCGAATGCGACGGAAAGCGGCTCAGCCTGCCAAAGAAGAGCAACGTACTCGACGCATCTTTTGTCACCATTGAGACGCTGCAGGGCGACATCGTAGCCACGCGGCAATACAAAGGCAATACTGCCGACGTGAGCCGTCTGCCTGAGGGGATGTATGTGCTCCGCTCTCTCGGGCGCAAAGGAGTGAGCCACAGACTGGGACATTTCATCATAAGGCGTCACGACGGCATGCGGTGAGCGGTGCCCGTGCGTCAGCATCATCATCCTATAAGAAAGCCTCAACGCTTTATCATTACTGTTTTCATCGCATCTGTGGAATGCCCGATAGCAGACGTTTTATTCATAATACAAATATACAATATGTATTACCAAAGGTGAATATTATACCAACGTCAACTTCACGAGAATGCCGCAGTGGCTCACAACAATCCGATTTGTAGCAAATTCCGGAGTTTTGAGCACATATGCCAACACCCTGTTACTCAGCCGTTTACACCCTACAGATTGTTTTCCTACACTTTGCCGTCCTCTCATAAAGCCCGTTTCGCAGTCCGGTAAAGCCTTTTCCGCACCACAAAACAGGCTTTGCCACACCACAACAACGCCTTTCCTGCAATGCAGGAAAGGCTCTTCCGTGCCGCGACAGTGTTTTTCATGAGCCGAAAATGAATATGAATACGTTTTACATACACATATCACTGTTTCTCTGTCTCTCTTCTGATAATCTCAGCTGTCAATATTTTTTACTTTCATAAGTGCATAAAAATACTTGAAAGTACGCATAAGTGCAACCGTCGAACTGTCGCGGACAGAGCATTATGCGAGAAAGACAATATCTTAACATTAAAGAAAATGTTTTGAAAAAAATAATCTGTACCTTTGTATAAGATAAGCTGCGCTCGGGAAACTGAGAACAAGTTCTCTTTCCACTCACTGGCATTATCTTTGTATAAGATAAGCTGCGTTCGGGAAACTGAGAACAAGTTCTCTTTCCACTCACTGGCACTATCTTTGTATAAGATAGGCTGCACTCGGGAATTTGAAAGCAAGCTTTCATTCCGCTCGTTTGCACTATCTTTGTAAAAGATAAGCGACGCGCGGGAAAGAAAGGGAAAGTGGCACATCCACACCATGTCACCAAGCATGTGCCGGTAAAACGTGCAGGAGACCGCCATCATGTTTTCCCGAAACAGAAAAGAACACACATAAAAACATAAGGATATGAAAGAGAAACTGCTGTTATACCTTTTCCTGACTGTGGGACTCATGAGCATGAAAGCCGGAGACACCACCTCAGTGTCCATCACCGGATACGTGAAAGACGAGGCAGGACGTGGCATAAAGGGCGTAGTGGTGAACAACGGCATCAACTTCACCACAACAGACAGAAAAGGGGCATGGACCCTGCCGACAGACACACTCGCATGCAGATTCATCAGCATAAGCACACCGTCCGGATACGCGCTTCCGGCTGCAAACGGACTGGCACACGGTTTTTATAAAGACGTGCGGGCGGCTATGAGTGATGAGCAGAACGTGTTCGTGTTGCACCGGCGCGAAAAACCCGCGACGCGCTTCCACTACATCGCCATATCCGATCCGCAAGTACGGACTCACGACGACATGAAACGCTGGACGACCGAGACGATGAGGGACATCATGCACAGCGCTGACTCGCTAAGGCGAACAGGAGAGGTTGTGGCGGTGACGCTGGGCGACCTCGTATTCGACAACATGACCTTTCTCAGCAAGTTCGCCACGACCATGCTCAACGACCGGATGACCGTTTTCCAATGCATCGGCAACCACGACTTCAACAAGGCGTATGCCGGAGCGGCAAACATGCAGCCCGGGGCGACGCGCTATGCCGAACAGAACTTCTGCCGGCAGTTCGGACCACTCAACTATTCGTTCAACATAGGCAAGGCTCATGTGGTGACAATAAACAATATCAGCTACAGAGGAAGCCACAAATATGAGGAGACTATCATGCCTGCCGACATGGAATGGCTGAAGAAAGACCTCAGCTACGTGCCCGACAGCGCGCTCATCCTGATAAACATGCACGCTCCGGCATGGAACACCAACGAGAAGCAGGACAACATAACAAATGCCGAAGAGCTGAAGGAGGTGCTTGCCGGACGCAACGTGCACGTGTTCTGCGGGCACACTCATTTCTACGAGAACGTGGAGGTGACCGAACTACTCTACCAGCACAACATCGGAGCCGCGTGCGGAGCATGGTGGACAAGCAACATGAACCGCTGCGGAGCACCCAACGGCTATCTGATAGCCGACATCAGCGGGACAGCCATAAAATGGAGCTACAAGGCGACAAACCGCCCGACTGATTACCAGATGCGGCTTTACAAGCCAGGCGAGTTCCGCACGCAGAGCAAATATGTCGTTGCCAACATATGGGACTGGGACCCTCATTGCCGCGTGGCATGGTATCAGGACGGCAAGTACATGGGGCGCATGGAACAGACCAGCGACGACGATGAGATGTTCATGCGCACAAAACCTCTGCCCGCACAGATGTGCAAGACGGGACACCTCTTCAGGGCAAAGCCCAACGGAAGATACAAGACCATAAAGGTGGTCTTCACCAACCGGTTCGGCAGGAAATACTCACAGACCATCGTGAACGAGGGAAGGCGTCCGGCTATAACCGACTATGACATAAAACAGAAAAAGCCGGTCAACGCAGGGACACGTCCGTATAAGAAGTATTAAACCCAAATCGGTCATTAGAATGCTGATTGTACATTTAAGGTTTATTGTCAGCTCTTCATCCTTCTTCCGTGCTGCTGCTGTCAGCCGGATTGTATTAAGCTTTATCAAAGATGTAGCGGACTACATCAATAAAAAGCTGTCACTGGATTCTACGTACTACGTAATGACACATCCTATCCACTTTCAATACTTCACGATAACGATTCCACGTCATTGAATCAACATCAGCTTTATGTTTCTCATATAATATATTAAATTCCTCCTCTGCTTCCTTGTCCATATGCATATAATGTTTTATAATGATAAGAAACATTTTCATATGCGGATTCCCTTTGGCACTCTTCATCAATAAGGATTCCATATTCAAAATCCTGCGGTAGTAACCGTCAGCCTTAATACTGTCACCAATACCGTCATAAGTCTTACCCACATTAAACAGAACACTGGCAATTTCCTCGACATTGTCTGTTATATGCAGATATCTCTCATAAGTTCTGATAGCTTCCATCTTCCTATTCAGATTAATCAGACAATTTGCCTTGTTAAAGTAAGGAGTAATCAAAGTGGAATCGGTAGCTATAGCCTTGTCTAACAATTCAAGAGCCATCTCCAGTGTGTCCGGAACTAAAGTCATCATCAGTTCCACTCCCTTGTCGTTAAGCTCTATCGCCCGCTGACGTTTGTCTTTACATCCTCATGCCAGAACGATGACAAAGACAATGGGTAGGAGGCATTTGATTATATCAGTTTTCATCATATAAATTTAAATTTACAACATTTTACAATGCAGTCACAAGAAGCCTTTTCAGCACAGGCTCAGTGAAGAATGATTACAGGAAATGTCATTATTGGGAGTCTATCTCGCGCAATACCGCCACGGCATCACCCACAGTCCTTACGCCAGTGACAATCATTATGTGCTTGCCTGAGATTTCTTTCAGATTGCAGCGTCGCGGATTGCCTGCAATGTAACGCAGCACCTTGTCGAAAGCCCGGCTCTTGTAGTAGGCGCTTGACGTGTTGGAGACAAACTGCATACGCATGCTGTCCTGCTTCAGTATGAGCTTCTCACATCCGAGGCGTTTGCCGAGACGCCTCAGCGGCACCACATGCAGGAGTTCCTCTCCCTCATGCGGCACAGGACCGAAACGGTCGATGAGTCTCTTCCGGTAGTCGTCCAGCTCGCGGTCGTCGGCGATGTTGTCCAGCTCGCGGTAGAGAAGCATGCGCTCGCTGCTGCCCGGTACGTAGGTGTCGGGGAAATACATCTCAAGGTCGCTCTCCACGGCGCAGTCCTCCACAAAGTCGTCACCGGTGAGCTGTCTGCCTCCGGCAATCTCCTCGGCATACATGTCGGCGAACTCGTCGTTCTTCAGTTCGGTGACCGCCTGATTGAGAATCTTCTGATAGGTCTCATAGCCGAGGTCTTCCATAAATCCGCTCTGCTCGGCTCCAAGCAGATTGCCAGCACCGCGTATGTCAAGGTCCTGCATGGCAAGATTGAATCCGCTGCCGAGGTCGGAGAATGTCTCGAGAGCCTCAAGTCGGCGGCGCGCCTCCGGTGTGAGCACCGACTTGGGAGGCGCGAGCAGGTAGCAGAACGCCTTGCGGTTGGAGCGTCCCACCCTGCCCCGCATCTGGTGAAGGTCTGACAAACCGAAGCGGTGGGCGTCGTTTATTATTATCGTGTTGGCATTGGATATGTCGATGCCGTTCTCCACGATTGTGGTGGAGAGCAGCACGTCGTAGTCGTAGTTCATGAATCCCATGAGAATCTTCTCCAGCTCGTCGGGGTTCATCTGTCCGTGTCCTATCGCCACACGTGCGTCAGGCACATATTTGTGTATGAGGTTTGCAATCTCCGGCAGGTTTGATATGCGGTCGTTGACGAAATAAACCTGTCCGTTGCGGCTCATCTCGAAGTTTATGGCGTCGGCTATTATCTCATGCCCGTAAGTGGCAAGCTCTGTCTGTATGGGATAACGGTTGGGAGGCGGTGTGCGCATGATGCTCATGTCGCGCGCTCCCATGAGCGAGAACTGCAGGGTGCGCGGAATGGGTGTGGCAGACATCGTGAGCGTGTCCACATTGGTCTTGAGCTTGCGCAGCTTCTCCTTGGTAGACACTCCGAACTTCTGTTCCTCATCTATGATAAGCAGTCCGAGGTCGTGCCACTCCACCGATTTGCCTATAAGCTTGTGTGTTCCCACAAGTATGTCTATCTTTCCAGCCTTCAGGTCTTCTGTCACCTGACGTGTCTGTTTTGCCGAACGCGCACGCGAGAGATAGTCAACGCGCACAGGAAGCCCTTGCAGGCGGTCGCGGAAGGTCTGATAATGCTGGAAAGCCAGAACCGTGGTAGGCACGAGCACTGCCACCTGCTTGCTGTCGCATGCCGCCTTGAAAGCGGCGCGCACTGCCACCTCTGTCTTGCCGAAACCTACATCTCCGCACACCAGACGGTCCATGGGACGCGGACTCTCCATGTCTGCCTTTACCTCCTGCGTCGCCTTTATCTGGTCGGGAGTGTCCTCATACAGGAAACTTGCCTCAAGCTCATGCTGCATGAACGTGTCAGGACTGAACGCAAAGCCTTTCTCATGACGGCGTTTGGCATAGAGCTTTATCAGATCGCGCGCTATGTCTTTTATGCGTTTCTTGGTACGTTCTTTCAGACGTTCCCACGCTCCGGTGCCGAGTGTGCTCAGGCGTGGAGGGTCTCCGGCTCCGTTGCGACGGTATTTTGATATTTTGTAAAGCGAGTGTATAGACACATCCACAATGTCGCCGCGCTGATAGATGATGCGTATTGCCTCCTTGTATGTGTCTCCGGCAGGCACTCTGACAAGTCCACCGAACTTGCCTATGCCGAAGTCCACATGCACGATGAAGTCGCCCGGCTCCATTTCCTGAAGCTCTTTCATAGTGAGAGCC
This sequence comes from Leyella lascolaii, assembly GCF_900079775.1. Taxonomy (GTDB): domain Bacteria; phylum Bacteroidota; class Bacteroidia; order Bacteroidales; family Bacteroidaceae; genus Prevotella; species Prevotella lascolaii. The sequence goes on from NZ_LT556038.1 coordinate 169,725, forward strand.
ATCTTGCCGGAGCGCGCCGTGTCGCTGCGCAGGCTGTACTTGTGGAAGCGGTCGAATATCTGATGGTCGGTGAAGAAGCATGCGCGCAGGTCGTTGTCGGCGAAGCCCTCGTGCAGTGTCCTGTCCACCGGTTCGAACTTTATGTCATAGTCACGCGCCTTTATCTCGTCGCTGTCGAAGATGTCGCGCAGACGCTTTGTCTGTTTCTCGCTGTCGGCAAGGATATAGAGCTTGTAGCCCATAAGGCGGTAGTCTTCGAGCGAACGTGTGAGAAGATCGAAGTTTTTGTGGAAAAGCGGTTGCGGAGTGATGTTGAACGAGATGGTGGCATCAGGCGTGCCCGTGGCGTTATGGCCTATCTCTATGCGGCGGAAGGATGACATCTCCTCTGAGAAACGCGTACCGCTGACAAGCTGGTTGTCGCGACGCATGTCGCGCATTATCTCAGCCTGCTCAGCCTCGGTGGCTCCCTCAAGCCGCTCGGTTATTGCCTGAGACGAGAAGCCCTCCTGATATATACGCCCGACAGTCTCGCGCAGATAAAGCATATCCTTAACGACAAGAAGCGTGTCGGGGGGAAGAAACGAGGTGAAAGGCATTTTTTCGTCTGCCGTGCGTGTCAGTTCGGGCACAATCTCTACGGTGTCGCGTCTGTCGCGCGACAGCTGGTCCTGCACTTCAAACGTGCGTATTGTTTCTATCTCATTGCCGAAGAAATCTATACGGAAGGGCCATTCAGAACTGAAGGAATAGACATCCATTATGCTGCCGCGCACGGCGAACTGTCCCGGCTCATAGACATAATCGACTTCAGAAAAGCCGAACTCACGCAGCATTCGCTGTATCTCGACAAGGTCGACGGTCTGTCCGGCTGTAAGAGTAAGCGTGCGCTCGTCGAGCCGTGTCTTGGAGACCACAAGCTCGCTCACGGCTTCCGGACAGCTGACGATGTATAACGAAGTCCTCTTCCCTTCCTTCCGGCGCGACAGACGGCTGAGCACCTCAGTGCGCAATATCTCGTTTGCAGCGTCGCGCTGACCGTATTTCACCGCACGCCTATAGGAGGACGGAAAGAAAAGCACGTCGTCCTGCCCCACTATCTGCGTAAGGTCATGATAGAAATAGCCTGCCTCGTCAGCATCCTGAAGGATGAACACTACTGTCTTGCGGAGTTTCTCTGCAATGGCTGAAAACAAAACGGGAGCAGCCGAAGCCGAAAGTCCCTGTAGGAAAAGCGTACGTACAGAGTCGCCCGACAAAGCCTGAAGCACGGCACCGCACTGCGGCAATGCGCCGTATACTGACTTTATATCGTTTATCTTCATTATTCTGCTATCTTCGGATATTTTCTAAACCAGCCGTCCCAGCGCAGACGCATCACGCCGAAGAAAGCCTCGCCGAAGATTCCTCCGCTCATCTTGCTCGTCCCCTCACGGCGATTCACAAAAACGACCGGCACCTCTTTTATCCTGAAACCTATCTTATACGCCGTATATTTCATCTCTATCTGAAATCCGTATCCCTTGAAGCGCACCTCATCGAGCGGTATTGTCTGGAGCACACGACGGCGGTAGCACTTGAAGCCTGCTGTGGTGTCGTGCACCTTGAAACCTGTGACGAAACGCACATAGCGTGACGCGAAATAGCTCATGAGCACACGGCTTATAGGCCAGTTAACGACATTGACACCGCTAACGTAGCGCGAGCCGATGGCAAGATCGTAGCCCTCATCGTGGCACGCGGCATAAAGGCGCGGCAAATCGGCAGGGTCATGGCTGAAATCGGCATCCATCTCAAAGATGTATTCGTAGTCGTGACGCAGTGCCCATTTGAATCCTGTGATATAAGCAGTGCCCAGTCCGAGCTTTCCGGAACGCTCAATGATGAAAAGGCGGTCGGAAAACTCTCCATCCATAAGCCGCCTGACGATTGTCCCAGTGCCGTCCGGACTGCCGTCATCTATAACAAGTATATGGAAGAATTTCTCAAGAGCGGATATCGCCCTGATTATTTTCTCGATGTTCTCTTTCTCGTTGTATGTAGGTATAATTATTACACTGTCACTGTGACTCATCCTAATATCCTTCTTGTTGACACTGCAAACTTACACAAAAAAAACCATAGTATGTGGCTGTAGCGTCATAAAATAAGTTTATATTATGAAATAAACTGTGCGTCACCAAGGCTTTTACCGCCAGTCGGGTCACTGATCAGGATTCTCCACCGTGCCCTGATACTCCGGCACAAGCCCTGACATCACGGCATCATAGCTTGTCTCTTCCGCGTGGCGTATGTTTTCCGGTCCCTGCCCCATCGGCATGATTGGTTTATGAATGGTCAGACGCAAGGAATGGCGGCAGACCCATTTCATGTCTCGGGTGCGGGGCATGACGTTGAACGAACCGTTGATGGTGAGAGGCACGACAGGCAGCTGCAGCTCATCGGCAAGCATGAACGCACCACGGCGGAACACGCCCATATGACCGGTGAACGTGCGCGCTCCTTCCGGAAATACAACGAGCGACATGCCGTCCTTAAGAGTGTCGCGCGCCTTGTCGTAGGTCTCGCGTATCTTGCTCGGACCGCGTTTGTCCACAAATATGTGGTGGGCAGCCTCGCACGCCTTTCCTACAAACGGAACGCTGCGCAACTGGCGTTTCATCATCCACTTGAAATTGCGTCCGAGGAATCCGTAAATGAGAAAGATGTCAAACGCTCCCTGATGATTGGAAACGAACACATAAGAACTGTTCTTGTCGAGATTCTCACGCCCTTCCACCTTAACCGGAAGAAGCAAGATGCGGACAATGAACCACGACCACCACTTTCCGGGATAATAGCCCCAGAAATGTCCGTTACCGACATGACATCCTATAATCACCGTAACGGCAGTAAGCACTGTAAGAACTGCGATAAGGGGAAGTGCGACGCACAGCTGATAGACTCGATATAAATACTTCATGTATGACTTTATTGTTTACTTTATTTTATGCAAAGTTAAAACAACTATTTCGGGAGTGACCCCGAACCGGAACGGCACCAGACCGCCTACGCCTGTAGATACGTACAGGAAATGGTTGCCTTCACGGTATAGTCCGCTGTCTTCTGTGCCTGAAAGCTGCGTGGGACGATAGCCGAACATGCTTATCTGTCCGCCATGTGTGTGACCGCTGAGTGTGAGGCGTACATCCGAACATGGCAATATGTAACGTCGCCATGCGGAAGGGTCGTGCTGTAGAAGCACGATGAAGGCGTCAGACGATACTCCTGCAAGCGTCTTTTTAAGGTCGGATTTTTTAGGGAAAGGGGCTTTGCCTCCGTTTTCCTCACCTGCAATGACGATGGAATCGGAACCGCGGCGTATAACCCTGTGCTCGTTCATAAGAAGCGTCCAGCCATAACCGCGCTCAAGAGCGATGAGCCTGCGCTCGTTGGCATTGCAGACAGAAGTATCGGCTTTCACATATAAGCTGTAGTCATGATTGCCGAGCACAGAGAATACTCCGTCTTTTGCCTTCAGCGAAGACAATTCTCTGCCATAATGGCGGAGTTCGTCCGGCAGCATATTCTGCAAGTCACCGGTAAAGACCACAGCATCGGCATCAAGCGAGTTGATGGTCTCCGCAGTGCGTTCGAGGACCTCCGCCTCTACAGAACCGGCGTGGAGGTCGGTGAACTGCACTATCCTGTATCCGTCGAAAGCCGGAGGAAGATCGTCGAAATAGAGACTGACATGTCTGACAGTGAACTTGCGGACACCTACAGTGGAACCGTAGATGAGCATGTATAAAGAGAAAAGCACGAGCACTATGCCAACGAAGTTGCCCCAGTTGCGCCTAAGCGAGAACAGCCGCCGCAAAAGAAGCCCGACGGATGAGCATGTGACAAACAGCAGTTTGGGCACTATGACAAGACCGCACATGAACAGATAGACATTGAGCCACATCATATTACCAGGTGCGAAATCTCTTATGAGCGAGAGACCGACTGTATATGCCGTCATGATTATGCCCGGAACCCACCACAACATATGCTGGAAGACTCCGAGATCGGTACGGTGTCGCAGATAGCGGACATACAAGTAGACATCTGGCAACACTATTGCCAATACAATAAATATATATATCCTGGCTATCACTATAAAATCACTTTTATATAATCAACACTTCTTACATATCACAAACAGGCTGAAAGAAAACGGCGCATCATCCTTACCGGTATGCCGCGGCGTGACGCATAGTCGCGCAACTGGTCCTCACCAATGCGTCCGACATCAAAGTAGACAGCCTTGGGATGTGCCAGCATCAGACCCGATACAGACGCATGAGGCTGCATAGCTCCGCTTTCGGTCAGACGTATTCCTATCTTAGGCATATCGACAAGTTCTGACAGAATGAAATTCAGACTCATGTCCGGCATTGAAGGATAGCCCACCGCAGGGCGTATTCCGCAATATCCGGCATTCAGTATCTCACTGACGGACAGATTCTCATGCTCTGCATATCCCCAGTAACGACGCCTCACGTCTTCGTGCAGTTTCTCTGCCGTTGCCTCAGCAAGACGGTCAGCCAACGTCTGCGACATCATTTTCAGATAGTCGTCATCGCCATGATATTTCTCCATTCCCGCATCGACAGATGTAGCGAAAACACCTATTCTGTCTGATACTCCGGACGACAGAGGACGGATAAAGTCTGCCATGCACAGGTTAGGTTCACCATCCGCCTTACGGTTTTGCTGCCTCAGGAAAGGAAGGCGTACTCCGTTTATTATGATGTCATCGCCATCACTGTTGGCAGGGAACAGACCGAAAACGGCATGCGTGTGATAAAAATCACCCAAACCAGCAAGTATCGCCTCCGCCTCTGAGCGCAATGCAGCCTTCTCACTTGCCGGTTTACCGGACAGTCCCCACGCATGATAGAAATAAACCCAGTTTATGTAGGGTCTGACATCGTTTATATTATATTCAAACAATGCTGTCATCTGAACATCACCTGTTCACCGCGAATGTTGTCATAGAACGTTCCGTCATCGTAGACAACCTGTCCGTTACAGATTGTCTTCACCACACGCCAGTCGTATGTATGCCCTTCCATCGGACTCCATCCGCACTTGCTTCTGACCGTATCACCGGTCACTGTCCACCGGCGGTCGCGGGCTACGAGCACGATATCGGCTTTATAACCCTTGCGCAGATAACCTCTGCCTCTCACCTCGAATATATCCGCCGGATTATGACACATCAGCCTGACAAGCCGTTCCATGTCCAGCACACCATTATCGACAAGTTCGAGCATCGTGACAAGCGAGAACTGAATCATCGGCATACCTGATGCGGCACGCGCACATCCGCCCTCCTTGTCTTTGAGAAGATGCGGAGCATGATCAGTACCTACGGTGGATATGGCTCCTGAAGAGAGGGCTTTGCGCAGCTCACTGCGGTCGTAGGCGGTCTTTACAGCCGGATTGCACTTTATCCTTGTGCCAAGACGGGCATAGTCCTCATCGCTGAAGAACAGATGGGCAATGACTGCCTCGGCAGTGATGTTGCCGTCATGACCGAACAGTTCAAGCTCTTTCGCCGTACTGACATGAGCCACGTGCAGTCGTGTGCCGTAAGTACGCGCCATCCGGACGGCACGTGATGACGAGGCGTAACATGCCTCCTCGCTGCGGATAAGCGGATGCAGAGCCACATCAGGATCATCGCCGTAGCGCGACTTTGCCTCAGTCATATTGGCATTTACCATGCCGGTATCCTCACAATGCACCATTACCGGCATTGTGGCGTTACTGAATATCTTGCGCAAAGAGTCGTCGCTGTCAACGAGCATATTGCCTGTACTTGCCCCCATAAACAGTTTCACACCCGGCACGACATGGCGGTCGAGCGTCTGCAATGCATCTGTATTGCTGTTGGTAGCCCCGAAGAAGAAACTGTAGTTCACATGGCTTTTCTCCCTCGCAATTCTGAACTTAGCGTCGAGAGCATCAACAGATGTCGTCTGAGGCACAGTGTTGGGCATATCAAAAAACGTCGTGATCCCTCCGTATGCCGCAGCCTCGCTTTCCGTACCAATGTCAGCCTTTGCAGTAAGACCCGGTTCGCGGAAATGCACATGGCTATCTATCACCCCGGGCAAGACAAAAAGCCCTGTGGCATCTATCTTCCTATCATAGTTGCCACAGGGAATTTCCTTACCTTCTATTACCTCGGCAATAACATCGTTCTCCATCACCAGCGAGCCATAATGGCTCCTGTCTTCGTTAACGATTATGCCGCCATATATCAGTGTTTTCATTTTTTGTCTGCCGGTTTAGCCAGTTCGTTGGGTGTAGGAGCCGCGTCCGGCGCAGGCGTTTCAGACATGGCAGCCTCTGCCTCAGGCGCGTCCTTCATACCGTTCATTATCGCCTGGTTTTCCTGAGCCTTGCGATAATAGTCCTTTACATACGCATCATTCTTGAACTTATCGGTTGCCTTGCTCATGATGTCCTCTATCCATGGAGTCAGTTCCGGATAACGCTGTCCGGCAGTGACCATGAAGAACACACCCGGTCCAAGCACATTGTTGAAGTTCTCTGTCACAAATGTGGTGATAAGCTTGTCTTCCTGCACAGAAAGTTTCTGCGCCTCTACCATCAGCTTCGCATTTACCTCATCCATGTCCTTGCCGTCCATTATCGCCCTGTCGTGCGTATGGAGCAGTTCGGCTTTCTGGTTATTGAGCTGGCTGTATTTGCTGAAAAACTTGAAAAGTTCGTCATTGAGTGGTGTTCCGCTGACAGTCTGCTGTGTGGTGTTCAGCTTTATTGTTATATCTCCGTCTTCAAGAACAAGCGGCAAAATGCTTTCCTCATCCATAAAGATGTTTGCCATACACACAGAATCGAACGTTCCAGAGAATCTGAACTGCCCGTGCACCACATCGCATGAGTCAAGACTCTTGAATTCGTTGTCTTTAAGGACTTTCAGATAAAGCATCCTTCCATCCAGTGTAGAAACATTTGATGTGCCTTGAATATCGTATGTGTTCGCACAAGAAGAAAAAAGCACAATAAATAAAAAGTAAGATATCAATTTGTTCATAGAATCAGCGGTTTTACATCTGCGGAATCAAAGATAATATGTATTATTGAAGTTCAAGTTTTTTTTTACTCTATTTAAATGATATAGGTTATCTTTTATAGATTTTTTTCAGCATACTGTCATTCTTTGGATAACTCTGCAGAAATGCGGTGCATTGTATATATCTCAAGGACAGCCGCCACAAGGAGAAGCAACACCCACTTGTTGAACACATACTGGAAATACGCCACATAGTTTGTGAATACCTGTTGCATGAACCTGTATGCATTATCAACCATAAGAATACCGGACAGTACAAAGAAGATGTCTGCCGTTGTCATTATTTTCTTGAGCCTCCTCACAGTGATATTATTGCCTTCATATGTCTGCATCATCTGCATCGTGGCGAACATCACAGCACCTGCAAGATAAATCCAGCACATTACTTCCTGCTGCCACATAAAGGCGAAGCATCCTGCTCCCACCACCATCAGCAGTCCTCCGACAAGGAATATTATATTCTGAGTCCTACTCAACTGTTTCATCGTTATCTGTTTCCGGTTTACTGTCATCGCTCAGCACATATATGTCCTCATCGTCGGCTTTCATGAAATAACGCTCGCGGGCAATTTTCTCAAAGGCTTCAGGATTTGTCCTCAGCTCTCTGAGCTGTTTTGAGTCAGACTCGTATATGGAGCGGTATTTCTCAATCTCCGCATTCATATCGCTTATCTGCAATTCGAGCTGTACCCTCCTGACGAAACTGTTCTCGTCAAGAAAGCCCACGACCAACACTCCCACTACTATCGTAATGACATATTTATAGTGTCCGATGAGATTGATTATTGGTACTAAACGTTTCATTAATGATTATTTGGATGCAAACTTAATTAAAAAAAATCATTTTTGACCAGTTATGATGTAAAAAAAAACATAACTTTACATAAAACGGTTATATATATAATATGTATAAGCTGCCTTTCCAAATTAACCGATATTATAACGGTTCTCAGATGTAATCCATATCTATAGCATCAGATTATAAAGAATCAGTTATTTATTTTTCCTCTTCTGATTTGGCATAATACCGTATACAGTACAATATCTGCGAATATAGAAAAAACAACACTTTTTAATTTGCAATGCGCCAGCCTTTCACTATCTTTGCATAAGATAAGCATCGGTTCGGCAGTGTCAAGCCCAGTAAAACTGCGTTTTCCTGTCTTGACGTTGCACTCATCTTGCATTATCTTTGCATAAGATAAGCTGCACTCGGGAAATTAAGAGCAAGCTCTCTTTCCACTCATTTGCATTATCTTTGCATAAGATAAGCGGCGGTTCGACAATAAAAAGCAAGTCAGCACTGCGACAGCCCGCATCGCATTTGCACTGAATGAATACAATAAAAAAACATAATACGACATATAAAAACAAATAAAATATTTTCACTAACCGTATGGAAGAATACATTGTTTCGGCAAGAAAATACAGACCGGCAACGTTTGACTCGGTTGTAGGGCAATCCGCTCTCACCACAACTTTGAAAAACGCGGTAAAGAGCGGTAAGCTTGCACACGCCTACCTGTTCTGCGGTCCGAGAGGTGTCGGCAAGACCACATGTGCCAGAATATTCGCCAAGGCAATAAACTGCATGCACCCCACTGCCGAAGGAGAGGCTTGCAACGAGTGCGAGAGTTGCCGTGCCTTCAACGAACAGAGATCATACAACATCTTCGAACTTGACGCCGCGAGCAACAACTCTGTGGAAAACATCAAGTCGCTTATGGACCAGACACGGATACCGCCGCAGGTGGGACGCTACAAGGTGTTCATCATAGACGAGGTGCACATGCTGTCCACCGCAGCGTTCAACGCATTTCTGAAGACTCTTGAGGAACCTCCAGCACATGTGATATTCATTCTTGCCACAACAGAGAAGCACAAGATTCTGCCGACAATCATCTCCAGATGCCAGATATACGACTTTGAACGGATGACCGTACAGAACACCATCGACCATCTGAAAATGGTGGCTGAGAAGGAAGGCATAACTTATGAGGAGGAAGCTCTTGCACTCATAGCCGAGAAAGCGGACGGAGGCATGCGCGACGCACTGTCGATATTCGACCAGGCAGCGAGCTACAGTCAGGGCAACATTACATATCAGAAGATAATAGAAGACCTCAATGAGCTTGACTCCGACAACTATTTCCGCATCACCGACCTTGCTTTCGAGAACAAGGTGACAGACATAATGATGCTGCTCAACTCCATAATTGCCAAAGGATTTGACGGAGGCAACCTCATAACAGGTCTTGCCGCACACATGCGCAACGTGCTTATGGCTAAGGACAAGCAGACTGTCACTCTGCTCGAAGTAAGCGAGAAGCAGCGACAGAAATACGTGGAACAGGCGGCAAAATGTCCGATGAAATTCCTATACAAGGCACTGAAGATAATGAACGAGTGTGACATCAACTACCGTCAGAGCAGCAATAAACGGCTGCTTGTAGAACTGACACTCATACAGGTGGCACAAATAACGCAGCCCGACGACGACACACCGGGCGCGGGGCGTAGCCCCAAGCGACTGAAATCCCTGTTTAAGAACATTGTCATGTCCCGTCCAAAAGCGGCTCAGCAGGTGGCTGTGGCGGGGAAAAAGCTCAGTTATAAGACAGAACGGACTGCTGAAGCGGCTGCCATTGCCAGTGAGCCGACAGCGGAAGAGTCTGTCAAACCGAATCCGATGACAAAAAAACTGAAGCTTGACAACATCGGAATAACTTTTGCCGGAATAAAAAAAGCGGAAACCGAAATAAAAGCCGTAAAGGAACCGGAGGTAAAAAACAAAGACGAGAACGAGACTTTCGACCAGGACTTTCTCGAACTGCAATGGCTATCCATGTGCAAGCGGATGCCGCCAAAGATGATAGGTCTTGCGTCACGCATGCGCAACATGACACCACGCATCACCAGACATCCCAACATTGAGCTTACTGTAGACAATCAGAACCTGCTCGATCAGGTGAATGAGATAAAAGGGCGGATACGCGCTACGCTGGCAGAGGCCCTGCACAACGGAAACATACAGATAGAGCTGAAGCTGGCAAAGGCTGAGGAAGTCGGCCCGATGCTCACTCCTAAAGAGATGTTCGATGAAATGAGAAAGAAAAACCCCATCGTCGACAAAATGTGCGCCACACTCAATCTTGAGCTTGCCTGACAAACAGCCGACATGATAAAAGACAGCAGAAACGACGCAACGACGCACACGTTTCTGCTGTCTTTCTCATATTATATCGTACAAACACCATACATAAACAGCAGGTGTTTTCCTTGTCTCCATATAAAAATCGGGCATTGGAAAGCCAATCGTAAATCCACTTTTTATTGCCATCCGCCCATTCCTCCGGCTCTCTGCTGCCGTCATATTGTCTTTCATGTTTTACCGATGTTGTCATCCAAATCCACGATAAAAACAGAAACAAATCCGTATGACAGCAGCACAAAATGCGTATCAAGTCTGATGATTCGGCTCAAATGAGCGGCATACCTGCCTCACGGCACTCTTCACGCATATCCTCAGGCCATATGCTTGCCTGTATCTCACCTATGTGAGCCTTGTGAAGCAGCAGCATGCACAGACGGCTCTGCCCTATACCTCCGCCAATGCTGAGCGGCAGTTTCCCGCCAAGCAGCTGACGGTGGAAATACAATTGCGCTCTGTCCTCCTTGCCTTCAAGAGCAAGCTGGCGCAGCAACGCCTCTCTGTCTACTCTTATTCCCATTGACGACAATTCAAAAGAACGGCCCAACAGCGGATACCATATCAGTATGTCACCGTTCAGACCGGCATGTCTGTCGTCTGTAGGTGTAGACCAGTCGTCATAATCCGGCGCACGTCCATCGTGCTTCTTCCCGTCCGACAGTTTTCCGCCTATACCCATAAGGAACACCGCACCATATTTCCTGCATATCTCATCCTCGCGTTCCTTAGGAGAAAGAGACGGATACATTCCGAGCAAATCCTCACTATGTATGAAGTGTATCTTCTCCGGCAGAAACGGTTTCAGCTCCGGATAGGTCTCACACGTGAGATACTCTGTGCGTAGGATGGCTGAATAAATGCGCTCCACCACATTCTTCAGATACCCGACATTGCGCTGGCAGGATGTTATCACAGCTTCCCAGTCCCACTGGTCCACATAAAGCGAGTGCAGGTTGTCCAGTTCCTCATCCGCGCGTATGGCATTCATGTCGGTATAGATTCCGTATCCCGGCTCTATGCCATATTCCGCCAGAGTGAGCCGTTTCCACTTTGCCAGCGAGTGTACCACCTCTGCCTCCGCCTCACCAAGATCCTTTATGTGGAACGTGACAGGACGTTCCACTCCGTTCAAATCGTCGTTTATTCCGAGACCTTTCAAGACGAAGAGCGGTGCTGTGACACGGCTGAGGCGCAACTCAGTAGAAAGATTCTCTTGAAAAAAATCCTTTATAAGTTTTATCCCCTGCTCCGTGCGTTTCATATCAAGCAGTGCCTTATATCCTTCAGGCTTTATCAGTTTGCTCATATATATCCGTTTTTACATTAACAGATGCAAAGATAAATAATAAAAACCGAAATATGGAAAGAAAACTATAGAAATTTGATTACAAAATGACACATCACCAATACAATCAATTACACGATTACCGCTGGCGGTTACCTCTTTTCCACACAAACATACAAAGACGACAACTGTCTGTCATGAATTGTTGAAGACCTTGCTACAGCCACATAAATCCAATAATCATTATTTTGTTAATATTAATGTAATATGCGCTTATTCAATATATTAAATAACTATCTTTGCATAAGATAAGCTTCGGCTCGGCAATATCAAGCCTGGTAAAACTGCGTTTCACCGCCTTGCTGCTGCACTCGCCTTGCATTATCTTTGCACATTAATATATTTTACACATCACAATATGGTTTCAGGCTTGGCAAATACCAGAACGGACACGCAACCCGACAAGACACTCCGCGTACTTGTTGTAGACATAGTAGCCAGCACACCGACATTCGTATACTCACACGTGAAAATAATCTCGGGTGATGTAATACTGGTCAACGACATGAAAGACTGGCTGAGCAGACACCGCGACAGCGCATGGACGAGATTAGCCTTGCCATTGTGGAGGATGGCTTACAGTTTGAGACGGCGCACAAGAAACGGTCTCTCTCCTTACGACAGGTTGCTCGCAAGATGGATACAGAAAGAACGTTTTGACGTGGTGTTTGCCGAATTCGGTCCTGCTGCGGCAGCCATGCTGTCAGTATGCAAGAAAGCCGGTGTGCCCTTAGTGCCGTGCTTTCATGGATATGACATCACTAAAAGGAAAGTGGTGGAACAGCATCAGGAAATCTACCGGCAGCTCTTCGCATACGCTACGTCCGTCATCTCGGTAAGCCACTTCCTTTCCTGCCGTCTGGTTAAGGCGGGCTGTCCGCCTGAGAAGCTGGTATACTCGCCATGTTTGCCGGAAGAATCTTTTTATGAGATACAGGGACAGTCAGACAGACCGCTCCTTGTGTTCTGCGGCAGATTTGTATACAAGAAATGTCCGCAAGCGTTATTATTGGCTTTTGCCCGTATATGCAAGCAACATCCGGAGGCACAGCTGATCATGGCAGGTTCAGGCGAACTGTTGTATTACACCATGCAACTGTGCCGTTTTTTGGGAATAGACCGTCAGGTGGCATTCCCCGGACGAATCACTCAAGAGAAATTCCGCGAGCTGCTCACGCACGCCCGCGCCTATGTGCAGCATTCCATTACGGCACACGACGGTGACTCGGAAGGTTCACCCGTCGCCATCATGGAGGCACAGGCAGCAGGAGTGCCGGTCATCTCAACCAGACACAGTGACATTCCGACCATTGTAATCCATCACAAGACAGGATTTCTAGTTGAGGAGGGTGACATTGAGGGGATGGCACGACATATGGCATTCGTGCTCGAAAACCCGGATGCGGCACGCCAGATGGGAAGACTGGCTAAAGAACACATGCTAAGAAAATACCCGAAAAGGAGTGAAGCCGACATCATTAACGACACTCTGCATCAGGCTGTACAAACATACAGACAGAATAGACACTGAATGGATTTATCGACATAACATACAATTTAACGAGACATGACACCCCTGATACTTGATGAACCAACGTCCGAAGCGCCTGCTTTTTCCATAATAATCCCGCATTATAACACATCCGGACTGCTCCAACGCCTGCTTGACACCATCCCGTCACGCGACGACACGGAGATTATAGTGGTGGACGACGCAAGCCGGCAAGATGAGCTGAAGGCTGTCCGGCAATGTTGCGGGAACAGGACACGGCAAGCGCGTCTCTTATGCCGCGACACGAACGGAGGAGGCGGTGCGGCACGGAACGACGCGATGAGAGCGGCGCGTGGGCGATGGCTGATGTTTGCTGATGCGGATGATTATTTTTTACCATCATTAGGCACGGTTCTTGACCGTTACGCATGTAATGAAACATACGACGCCGTGTTTTTCCCTCCCACCGGAAAAGGGAGTCACAAAAGCACGGCGGACAAAGTGGCAGAACTGTGCATGAAATGGAAGTCCGATCCACAAAAATACGACAACAGGATGAGATACGGATTTGTGGGACCGTGGAGTAAAATGGTTAAAAGACAGTTCGCACAAGAGAATGGACTCTACTTCTACTCCACCAGAAAACAAAACGACTTTCCATTCAACATAATGCTGGGTAAAAACTTAAAACACTTCACCGTAGACGAGACACCGATATACTGTTGGGACAGGATTAATACAAGCACATCCGACCGATACGACCTACAGGCATGCCGTGACTCACTATGGGTATATGCGCAAGCCATACATTATCTTAATGATATGGACACGGAGCATTTCAAAAGAATCTACATCCATTCGCTTTGCAAATACATTCTGATGCATCCGACATTAATCATCGAAGGTCTCGAGGAACTGCAGCAAATGGGATGCCCTCCGGAAAGAGCGTGCCGTCTCATAACCGATATCTGCATGAAGGAAAACGCCACGCTCTTGAAATATATTATGATCAGCACACCTTCGGAACGTCTGAAAGCAGAGTGTGTCAAGGCGTTGACAAGAGCTAACAATCCGGATTCTGCCGGATATTAGACATGTTGCATTAAAGCCGGATCTGCCATCATACTTTATCCCGATTTTGTTCTGCCGCCATACATGTTGGTCTGCGGACAACCGACAATTGCCTTACATGAAACAAACATCCGGCAACCGGACAAAAAGAGTGTCCGATTACGGATGTATATAAATTTAGATATTATTATATATGAAACAACTTTTTCTGTACAGTATAAGTATACAAACAATACTGCCGGAAAGCAAATTGTCATAACAATGACATAAAAACATATTATGAATATCTGCATTCTGCCATACTTACAAATATGCAACTTAAAAACGTTCTCATTCATTCGGTTCACCGTATGTACCATACCGTGACGTGAAACAGCCTTTTTGGAGCTGCGAAAGAGCCTGTATCATAGGCTGAAACGGTCTGTTTCGGACGTCCGGAAAGCCCGTTTGGCAACGCACTGGAAATCAGACGGTTGACCAATGTGGCATTCCTGGGAGCTGTTAACATAAAAATGTTAACGTAACAGGCGTCTTCCTGCGGTCGTCGCGAGTATGTGTCAATTGCCGATATTCATAAACAGATTATTCAATAGCCTGAAAATACCGGCACATAGGATTTTCCTGTGGGTTTGGGTCACTGAATAGTGGCTGTTATAATATTTTATCTTGAATCATTAGAACGCTGATTATACATATAAGGTTTATTGCCATCTCTTCATCCTTCTTCCACACTACTGCCGTCAGCTTGTATTCAGTTATTTCCAATGTCGCCCGCTACATCTTCGATAAAGCTGAATAAAATCTGACTGACTGCAGCACGAAATAAGAATGGAAATCCAATGCCCTCTAAGCCGACTATATTGGTTATACAGATTAAAATCAATTAGTTTTAATAACGACAAACGTATCTGTAGGTTCAATGCCAAGAGTAAGTATATTGTATCTCTTTGGGTGTATTATTTCATTTGTGGTAATTATAAAAGGAGTAGGGGTATTATATGCAAAGCCATATGATTTTCCTGTCACAACATTTAAGACTGTCAGTCTATAAGTCCATGGTCCGAAAGTTTTGTGAATGATTTTGTAACTTCCAGTAAAATCGATTAAGTCGGGATAGCACCCATAAATATCACTGTTCTGTTTTAATAATGTGTCTTGAATGCATTTGTCTAACTCAGAGAAAGTGCGATATTTAGTGTTATTACAACTTACAGACAGCACACATATTACAAATGCGATAAATAATATATATTTCATATAGATTAACTTAAACGGTAAGAGAAGATAATTGATATGTCATGTTCAATCATTCTCTTCTCTCACCTTTATTCTATTTTTATTCACCCTCACCGCTTGACTTCACGGTACGCTCACCATCGGCATCATACCAATAGTTGGCGACAAAGCCGTTTTCATCACTTGCCAAGAGGCGGTCTCTTCATCCCAACGATACTTCTTCTCGACAGCCTGCTCATCCTCCTTTCCGTCTTTCTTCATATGGATTATATTCATTCTCTTTTGATTCCATTCTTATCTCCTCCTTTTTTGGAGTATGGTTTTGTACATTACCACAAACTTGTATTTGCAACCGGCTCTCCCTCTGAAAAATTCGTAGATGCATAATACGGGTCATAGGGATCGTATCCTCCAGAGCCAGACATGATTGAAAATGATACATTCGTAACAACAACACTTGGGCATTCGTACTTTTTCTTTTTCATAAATTTATCCTTTAATCTTTTACCAAAAACTTTGTCAGCGGACGCAAGAAGAACGTTTTCGTTAAGCCAAATGAACAGAGGCAAGCTTGCTTGTACTATGTCATGGCGAGAAAAGGTGCGCGAAAGCGAACATTTTCGATAAGCCAGATGTGCAGGACGAAGCTTGCTTCAGGCTTGCCAGGGCGAGAAAAGGTGCGCGAAAGCGAACCATTGTTCTTTGGTTTCCGGACGCCGACTTTTTATCTAAAACATGCAGACCGAACAAAAGACAGTCATAAAATGCAAGGGGCAAATATACTCAAAAAGGAGAAACAGAACACAAAAAAGATTTAAAATCCATCGGTCTTAACAAATATTTATTTCCTTTATTCGGAATAATAACAGTCAGAACGAATTACGTACCAATAACTGAGAACATATACCTCATTATAATACTCTGATTAAATAAAATTTCATGCTATTGTCAGGCATACCGGCTTCTGCCTTTTATAGAATATTCAGCGGGCTACATCGGTGAAAAACAAGATGGTGGCAGCAGCACGGAAGACTGATGAAGAAGTGAAAATAAAGTGAAAGCATACAAGCGGTGTCCTTACGGCAAATTAGCAATCAACGCAAGTACAGCCTAAGAGATGCCATCAACCCCACACTATCGCCATTCTTGTCAGAACAAAAACAAGGTAATATTTGTGCGTATCATTTTTTTTATATAATTTTGCACCAATCAAAAAGGAGGTCCCGTAGCTTAGCTGAATAGAGCGTCAGATTCCGGTTCTGAAGGTCTTGGGTTTGAATCCCAACGGGATCACTGCGGAGAAAGAGGTAAATCGCTTGATTTACCTCTTATTTTTATATTCATTCCTCAAAATACGCCATTCAGGCATCAGATTTCCAAATCCACGTTATATTATTTACCGTTTTTTCATCAAGTCACTGACCCAATTCTGTATGTTATCACGATTTTCTCCGTTCAACAACTTGCCGTCATGCCATTTCAACTCTGGATATGTATCCCTTAATTCTTTTACACTACCAGTTATTCCGCTTCCACCTGATGTGGCAAACGGAACGAGCATCTTACCTTTCAGGTCATGACTCTCGATGAATGTATTTATGATTCGCGGAGCCTGGTTCCACCAGATTGGATAGCCTATGAAAATAACATTGTAGGGAGAGACATCCAACTTTGTGTCTTTCAATGCCGGACGAGCCTGCGGATTGTTCATCTCTACAGAACTGCGCGATTGACTGTCGTTCCAGTCAAGGTCATCGGCGGTGTAGGCTTGTTGTGGAACAATCTCATACAATGTACCGCCAGTAACCTCCGCAATCGATCGTGCTGCTTTTTCTGTTGTACCGGTGGCGGAAAAGTATACGACTAATGTCTTACTATCAGTTTCAACAATCTTTTCTCCTTTGTTTTGGGCGCATGCGGCAAAGCTCATGGTCATTACCGCTGCCAGAGTCAATATAATCTTATTCATAAACCGATTATTTTTTAAATGTCACTTGGCATATTCCTCTTTGATGACGCGCAGCGCCTTGATAGCGGCGGGGAAGCCGATGTATGGCAGGCACTGGATGACGGCGGCGGTCAGCGTTTCGGGCGAGTTGCCGGCGTTGATATTGCCGTGATAGTGCGAATGGAGCTGGCTCTCGGCTTCCAATGTGGTCAGTACGCAGTAGCCCAACAGCTCGCGCGTCTGCAAGTCGAGTGCGCCACGGCTGTATATCTCACCGAATAAATAGTCTGTGAGGAACTGCTCCACATCCTTGCCCATATCACTGGGCAATCCCTTCATCACCGAGGCAATACCACCGGGATATTGCTTGTCCTGAATAGCTTTGCCTGCCTCATGGCGTGTTTCCTCCGTCACCGTGCCTTGCTTTTCCAACGGCAGGGAGATGCCCCGTTCCTTAAACACCTCGTTCACCGTAGTAACAGCGTTCAGCATCTTGGGGAAGCCGATGAACGGGGCGGTGAGATACATCACCTCGCGCAGTTCCTCCGGAGTGACGCCAACATTGAGTGCCGCACCTGCATGAGCTTTCAGTTGCGGGAGTGTCTGCATCGTGGCGAGGGTGATGCAGGTGATCATTTCGCGTTGTTTCAGCGTCAATTCGCCCGTTAGGAATACCTCACCGAAGATGAACTTCTGAAGAATGTCCATCATTTCCGGATCTGTCCCCTGTCCGGTCAGAGCTTCACCGCCGAACAGAGTGTGATAATTCTGCTTGCATACTTCAATTCTATCCATATTTTTTGTTGTTTGTGCCGTCGCGGACAGGCTTGCTGTCAGTGCGATGGCGATTATACCTATTACTTTTTTCATATTGTTATCTCGTATTTAGTTCGTAATTCTGTCTCCTTTGACCTGCTCGGACAACCCTTTCAGTATCTCCACTTCGTTATCCTCCAAGGGTATGAATGCCTCTCCGCAAAGGAAATGGCGCAAGAGTTGTTGCGGTGTTACGTGATGGCGGTCTGCGATGAAGCACACCGCCTCGTCCGCGCACAATTCTTCGGGTAATTCTGTTTTCTGTTTCATTGTATTCTCATTTTTATCTGATGCAAAGTTACACCGGAACAAGGAGGAACGTTGTAACTATAAGTGGGGGAAGCGTACCATTTTTACTGAAATTACAGTCGGCGTAACCCATTGTCAGTTAAATATTTTATCTTTGTATTTGCCAAACAGAAAGAAACTATAAATGACATTTATATACGACATACGTCCGATTACAGACCAAGACATCCCGAAATTACTGGAATTGTTCCGTTCAACAGTCCTTACTGTCAATTCCAGGGATTACACAAAAGAGGAAACAGAAGATTGGGCTTCATGCGGAGACAGCATAGAACATTGGAAAGAACTACTTGCAAAGAACGATTTCATCGGTGCACTTGACAGACAAGGCAATATCATCGGCTTCTCCTCTATGGACTGCAATGGTCATCTGCACTCTATGTTTGTACATAAAAACTGGCAAGGGTGTGGAGTAGCGACACAGCTGCTTTCGGAGGTGGAAAAGGTGGCTCAGAAATATGGCGTGGACAAGATACATTCTGAAGTGAGTATAACTGCCCGCTCTTTCTTTGAGCAACATGGATATAGGACAATGAAGGAGCAAAAACAGAAAGCCAACCAACTTTTCCTAACAAATTACAAGATGGAAAAGGTTTTGAAATAGTATAATAAATAGAATTCTCCCCCCTTATGAGCAAGATACTGAAAGTACGAAATGTCAATGACTATGCCAGCTACGTTGGATGCAAAGAACAGCACCCGTTGGTCAGCGTCATCAACTATGTCGAAGTTTCGCCCGTGCGTCACAGTCTGAACGATTATGGCGTGTACGGCATCTTCTTCCACGATGAGGCGGAGATAGACCTGGCATACGGCTGCGGCAAGTATGATTACAAGAAGGGTACGGTCATATGCGTGGCTCCCGGTCAGATAGGCGGCAAGGAGGACAACGGCGAGGAAGTGATGCTGACAGGCTGGGCGTTACTTTTTCACCCCGACCTGTTGCACGGTTTCCCGCTGGAAAGGCGCATCAAGGAATATTCCTTCTTCGATTACCGTATCAACGAAGCCCTGCACATGACCGACGAGGAGCACGACATCCTCGCCTCCCTGATGCGCCAGATGCGTGAGGAACTCGCGGGAAAACCGGATGAGCTTCAGAACGCCATCCTCGTGGGTTACATCGAACTGACGCTCAATTTCTGCCAGCGTTTCTACAACCGCCAGTTCGTCACCCGAAAGATAGAGAACTCCGATATCCTCGTCCGCTTCGACCGCCTGCTCCGCGACTATTTCGAGGATAAACTCCAAATGACCCTCGGTCTGCCCACCGTACAGTATTGCGCCGACAAGCTGTGTATGTCGCCCAACTATTTCGGTGATGTCATCAAGAAGACGACCGGCGATACGGCAAGCAGCCACATTCGCCAGTTCGTCATCCAGCTTGCCAAGAACGGGCTGGCGGCAGGAGAAACCATCTCCCAAGTGTCCGACCGCCTCGGCTTCGAATACCCCCAGCATTTCAGTCGGATGTTCAAGAAACAGGAGGGCGTCACGCCGTCGGAATACTGCCAGAGGGTACGGACATGACGCTCGTGCGTTTTGAATATCATTTCCCCAACCGGTTATATTCCTCTTCAGTCACTGGCTCCAGCCATTCGTTGGACGTGTTTTCTCCTGGCACCTCAAAGGCGAGATGCGCGAACCAGCTGTCCGCCGCAGCTCCGTGCCAGTGCTTCACATTCGCCGGGATATGGATGACATCGCCCGGAAGCATCTGCACCGCAGGCTTGCCTTCCTCCTGATACCAGCCCTTGCCCGCCACGCAGACCAGCATCTGCCCGCCTCCTTTCGTTGCGTGGTGAATGTGCCAGTTGTTGCGGCAGCCCGGCTCGAAAGTGACATTGTTGAACGGTATCTGCTCCTTGGATATGGGAGCCAGATAACTGTTGCCGATGAAATACTTGGCGTAATCGGTGTTCGGCTCACCGATGGGGAATATCATTTCCCGCTGGAAAGCAGCCTTACCGTCCCCTACTGTTTCTGCAATTTTTTCCTGTGCCATAATTCTTTGTACGTTAGTCATTGTTACCATTAATAATAAAAACAATATTCTTTTCATCTTTTCAAATGTTACTCCATAAAGTTATTGATTCTGTTTGCAGGATTGAGCGGTGTCTGATCAGTCAGTTCTAATGATTTGACCATGTACAGCGTCCTTTGCTTGTATTTCCGGAAATGCTCGGAAGCGATATGTTTGTCGTAAGCCTCATTGCTGGCGTATGTTTCAAGGATGGTTATCTTACATGGATTCTCTTTCTCACCGACGGCATACATGGTCAGCACGCCCGGTTCTGTGCGAAGGGATATTTCGCCCACTTCGGTCACATATTCTATATATTCATCGAGGAACTGCGGATAGACTTCGATTTTCGAGAGGCGCACTATGCCGTCGGCAGCCATCCGTTCTTTTTCACACATACCCGAATGTTTGGACGAATGCCCATTCCTCCCTGCCCCGCCGCATGACATAAGTCCGAGCAAGAGCAATGCGGATAATATATTCCGTGCAAAATTAAATTTCTCCATCAATATACTATTGTCTTTAAATTCTTACATTTATATTTTATGTCCCTTTCCTTAGAAGATATTCTATATTAACTGATATTATAAATTTTATCTGATTGCAATTAATTTAGAACACCTATCCAACTTAATGCCTTGCATAATCATTCCTAACCTGTTATTTTCTTTATGATTTTTGCAGGCACGCCACCCACTACCACATTGTCCGGAACGTTTTTATTGACTACCGCTCCGGCTGCGACGACAGCATTGTCACCGACGGTCACGCCTTGCAGGATAGTTGAGTTGGAGCCTACCCACACATTCTTGCCCAACACTATAGGTGCAGGGTAAGTGTGCTTGCGCTCTTCGGGTGACAAACCATGATTCAGCGTAGCGAACACGACGTTATGTCCAATCTGGCATCCGTCACCGATAACAACGCCTCCATGATCCTGAAAATGACAGCAGGCGTTTATGAATACATTCTCCCCGATGGTGATATTCTTTCCGAAATCCGTATAGAATGGCGGAAAGACACGCAACGATGAAGGCACATCACAACCGAACAGTTCTGAAAGTAACTTGCGTACTTCCGCTTGAGTGTGGTAAGCCGCATTCAGCCGGAAGGTGATGCGACGTGCAGCATCACTCATTTCATCCATAAACATATGTATGTCTTCGGTGTCAAGAGCATTACCCGTCTTTACATAATCTTTGAATTCGTTGATTGTCATACTATTTTAATATTTGTTCTTAGAATTGTCTTGTCATTTCCCCATAGTCTCCTTCACTCTCTCCAGCAAATCGGGAATATCCAGATGCTGAGGACATTTAGCCAAGCATTCACCACATGCGACACACGAGGATGCTGGGGCACCGCGCTGGACGGGCGACATCGAGACGGTGTAGTCCGCCATCGCCCTCTCCTTATTGCGGTGCAGGATGTAGTTGTTGTACACATAGGCAAAGATGTAACCGATGGCGACATTGTGCCGACATGGAATGCACTGGTAGCAACCCGTGCAGTCGATGTGTCCCGGTGCGTGACGATAGGCATAAACGGCTGCTCCCAACGCCTCGCGCTCGGCGGGTGTGAGCATGTTGGGACGGGCTTTGGAGGCGTACATCAGATTCTCCTCCACGTCCTCCATATTACCCATTCCGCTCACCGCCACGCTCACTTCGGGAATGTCCCACAGATAGTCCAACGCCCATTCGGTGTCTGGCTTATGGATTCCTGTGGAAGCAAGCGCGTCGCGCATCACTTGCGGAAGAATGGCGAGGAATCCCGTTCGGACGGGCTTCATCACCGCCAGTCCCATGCCGTTGGCAGCGGCATACTTGGGACCGAGCACACCCGCCTCGTATTCATAATCCAAATAATTATGCTGAATAAGGCAGAAGTCCCACGCGGGAGTATATTCCACCACTTTCTTGAACAGTTGCAGACTGTCGTGGAAAGAGAAGCCCATGAAGCGTATCTTGCCCTGCGACTTCAACCGCTCCATCTTCTCTATAAGCCTGTAAGGCAGCACATAGTCATTCCACGCGCGGTGCATTATCATGTGGATGTGGTAGAAGTCGATGACATCCGTGCCGATAGTACGGCGCGACTGGTCGAAGAACTTCTCGAAGTCGTCTGCCGACTGCATCTCCCACCACGGCATCTTGGACGTGACATATACCCGGTCGCGCCAGCCTCCGGCGAGGGCTTTGCCAACTGCCTGCTCACTCTCTCCACCGAGATAGACACGGCCCGTGTCTATATAGTTCACGCCTCCCTCGATGGCACGGCGCACCATCGGAGTGGTCTGGTCAAAGTCCACGTGTCCGTCCTTCATAGGCAGGCGCAGCATCCCAAAACCCAACGCAGATACATTAACTCCCGTGCGCCCCATCGGACGGTACTGCATCTGCGGGTTATAATTCAAAATATCTTTGGCAAGCTGTTCTCGCACCGCTTGCTTTTCAGCCTCCTGCGCTATGGCTTTCGTACCGCTCACGGCTCCTATAGTTGCTGCAAGAAGTCCGCTTTTGATAAAATCACGTCTGTCCATACCTTTATAAATAAATAATAAATAATGACGTATGAATAATCAATCCGGTCCTGTCAGCCGCGCAGGATTACGACGGACATACATGTGGATGTCGCACACGCTATGCAACAGCACATCATTGGTAAACTTGCCGTCGTTCTTCCTGTCTTGCAACTGATTCATCGCCTGTACCGATATTGTATTGTAAGCAGGCAAAGCTACTCTGCTCACGACGGAAGTCCTGATAAAGTATCTTCCGCTTATTTTATAATACTTATTCATACTTGTCCTCTTCTGTTGCAAAAATAGATATATATGATGCAAAAGACCTTAACTATTTCACGGAGAAATGTGACGCTTTTACTGATTTATCAACTAATGGCTCAAGCTACAACGTCAGACATTGCACACTGTGACAATACATGCCCAAGCAATGGAAAAAGTCACGAGGAATGCAAGTCAACCGGCACTTCAGATGGAGATGAATGTTCTTTACTCAGGAATGAAGAACGGCACATAACAAAGTGAGCCGAAGACTAAGACTCACACCACAACCATGTTCTTAAAGACGGATTGATTAGCAACAATTTCCAATAATCTCTATTTATTATACAAAACGTCACAAATAATAGTCTTAAAACTTCATTTTGCCAGAATATCTGTTTATATTTGCAACTGCATTAAAATAACCAAAACTTATTATATGAACAATTTTACATCTCTTGCGACAGTTTTTGTCGCCATTTCGATGAGTATTCCCTCCTTCGGGCAGGGCATAACAATCAATCCTGAGAGAGTGAACCACCAGGATGGAAGCTACGACCCAACGTCGAATACAGTCACCATCACAGCCGAGGCACCTACGATGACTGAGTATGACTGGGATACCTACACGCAGCAGGAACTTCCTTACATATCTTATATAGCCATCCATCGCCACCGCCCCGGCACCGAATGGTCCGATGAGGAACTCGGCAGGATAACGAATCCTGAACCGGGAAAAGTGATAGAGTTTGTTGACAACACGGTGGAGCCGGACAGACAGTATGAGTACGGCATAACCGTACATGTGGACGACCTGCAAAGCCAGCAGGCTTATCTGCAGATATACACCGGCATCACACCTGGCTATCTGAAATCGTTCACAGCCAGAGCCGTGCCGGGCAATCCTAACGCGGTGGAGATGACAGCCGTAGCTCCGGACACCGCCGAGACGGGCGAGTCTCTTGACGGCAGCATTCTGAGCATACACGTGCAGCAATACAGCGGCAGCTTCAGCTATTCGGACATACACACGATAGAC
The DNA here is from genome assembly GCF_900079775.1 of Leyella lascolaii. Classification (GTDB taxonomy): domain Bacteria; phylum Bacteroidota; class Bacteroidia; order Bacteroidales; family Bacteroidaceae; genus Prevotella; species Prevotella lascolaii. The sequence goes on from NZ_LT556038.1 coordinate 194,132, forward strand.
GGTGTGAAGCCCGGACAGACCTACAGCTGGACGCTTGACAATCTTGAGAGCGACAAGCTTTACACCTTCCGCGCCATGGCATACGTGGGAAACGAGGGCAAAGGCGGCTTCTCTGAGGCTAATGTGTACTTAGGGCTTGACTATCCCGGCAGCCCGCAAAACGCGACCTGCTCACAGGAGGGTGAAGGTGTGCGCATCACATGGGAAGCACCGGCAGCAGGAGGACGCGGCGGCGACTACGACCCGGAGCACACCACATACACACTCGTGCGTGTCTACTCAGACGGCACCAGAGAGGTGGTGGCAAAGGGTATAACTTCTACGGAATATGTAGACACGCCCGATGTTGAAGAAGAAATGTCTGTCTCTTACGAAATAAGCGCAGTCAATGCGGCAGGCGAATCTACCAAGGCTGCCAGCACAGCCACTGTGAGCGTAGGCAAGGCTGCCTCACTGCCATTCACAGAGTCGTTTGCTTACGGAGCGATGAGCCACAAAGGCTGGCAGACAGAGACAACACAAGACGACGAATACTATACATACGTGGCATGGAGCTTCCCGGAAACAACGTTGATGTACTACTTCCCCACCGACAAAGATCTCACCATTGTGTCTCAGGACACAGACCGCGGAATGGCACAATGCGACTTCTACGGCTTTTCGCCCGAAGGACAGACGGAGAGCATGTCTACTCCGCACATCGACGTGGACGGCATGACCGGTATTGACATCAGCTTCTGGCTCTATTACGTGCCGGACGGAGGTACCGACAACGAACTGCGCGTGTATGCGAGCCGCGACGACAGCGACTGGGAACAGCTCTTCACCACTGACGGATTGAGCGGAAGCCAGCCCGAATGGCGCGAGATAAAACTGAAAGCCAACACCGATGGCTGCAAGAAAATAAAGTTTAAATGGAGCGCGATAGCCCACAACGGCTCGCCTACAGACGTTATAATAGACAACATCAGTATAAAGAACGGCGATACATCCGACGGCATAGCCAAGCCCGAGACCGACAACGGCGAGTCTAATCACCGCACTGAATACTTCAGACTTACAGGCGAGCGCGTGTCAACTCCTGCACACGGAATATTCATAGTGCGCAAGGACGGCAAGACCACTAAGCAGGTGTTCAAGTGATGTGACGTAAAAAAGTCGGACTGATCGAACCTCAATCGTTTAATAAAAAGAACTTGGAGGTCGTCATTCAGGCAATATTTCCATTTCATCTTATTGCCGTCTGCCAAAACTTTCTTGAAGTAAAAAAATAAGGTTGGATTCCTCGCCCAGGATTCAACCTTATTTTTTTACAGTCTGAAAGTTTTGGCAGACGGCAATAATAAAGTATAATGACATATCCGGATTTGCAAAATTCACGACCCGGTTGTGTCGTCATAATTATAAATCACAATTTGATTTTGCGTACGACATCACCCACACGTACAATATAAACATCATGAGGCAACACCTCTGAAGTGTATGTCTTTATGAGCGAACCGCGTCCAATCAACCGCCCGTCTATCCTATGTATGGAGTAAAGAACAGAAACCGAGTGTACTCCTGAATCTTCTATAACAAGCCGGCTGTCTCTTCCATATACCTTGTACCTGCCGGCATTGTCTGTCCGGGCAGATACAATCCCTGTCGGGAAACGGTCTGTCTCAATGTAATTGGTAAAATAACTCCATCCGAAGGCGTTTCTGTATTTCTTTGCCGAACCGTAAGGAACATATACGGGTATGTCTTGGCGTATAGAGCCATAAAACGTGTGACGCTCCGGATCTGACTCTACATGACCACAAACGGGAGGTTCGGGTGACAAGGAATATATTTTCTGAATACTTCCTGAGACAAATGCCGATTCTCCAAGATATTTAACCGTGGCAGGGAACACAAGCGAGTCTAATTGACAACCCTCGAAAGCCTCCGCGCCCACCCTTTCCAAATTTGGAGGAAGCGAGATGTTCTTCAATTTGTGACAGCCACTAAAAGCATACAATCCTATTTCTTTAACGGTCTTTGGAATCTGAGCTTCTTCCAGATTTGGGCAACCGGAACAGACACGGCTGGGTATAGATGTCATCCCTGCGGGAAACACTATTCGCTTCATGTTCACGTTACCATGAAAAGCCGCGCTACCTATTTTACTGACACTGTTGGGCACTATGATCTCGCTGAAACTGGTGGCATAAAGAGAAGCCGTACCTATGCTGTCCAAACCATCGGGTAGGGTCATCTCATCAACTCCTGCAGCATAAAATGCAAGATCAGCAATGGTTTTGAGCGTGGACGGCAGAACCACTTTCTTCAAACGTCTGCACCAGTTAAAGCAATTGACGGGTATTTCAGCAACACCCTCTGGTATTACGATTGATTCTATCCACGTGTCTTCAAAACTGCTGTCCGATAATTTCTTTAAGGAAGCAGGCATATTGATTTGTTGTAATGCCAACCCGAAAAAGGAAAATAATCCTATTTCCATAATGTCATCCGGAAGGATGACCCGGCGTATCGGCATATACTTCTTCTTATTTTCGTACATATCCCAATCAAAAAAAGCCTCGTCAGGAATTCTGTGTCCTTTAACTTGCGCATATTGCAGGTTTACAACCCTCACCCGTCCTTCCTTTGCACAACGGACTATGGTCTTAAAGTCAAGGCTGTCCATCGGACCATGCACTATAAGAGAATCTATACCATTCCATTTGTCACCCAAAGCCTCATCCAACTGTCCGTATTCACTGACCTTGGCATCATAGAAACTTTCCTGCCCGCAAACCTGCCGGGAAGAAACAAACAGCAGCAGAAACAAAGTTAATATAAATGTTTTTTTACACATTGTTATATATATTATGGTTGTAAGTATAAGGCGTCAAGAGACAGGATGCCTACTGACACATGTCAATCATATTTTACTTTGAGAATCATTACACTGTAATGTTTCAATTATATTCACCTGAGAGTCAACAAAAATGAAACATTGCATAACATACATGCTGTCAAAAATAAAACTCTCTTCATGATTACTGTTTTTGGTTTTACATTTCGTTTAAGTCCGTACAAGACAAAAACGGTTGTCTGAAAAGTTAATTGATTAAAGGAATTCCGTCACCTGTCAGACTTCCAAAGAAATGAACTGTAAAGTCTTTTTTATTTCATAGGCTGATGGTTTTAGATTATTAACCGTTCCAAATATATGTATATTATTTCATATATCAAAACATTTTCTGTCCTTTTTTGTATTTTCTTATATCGTGCATGTTATCGGCACATGTTGCTCTAACTTTTCTTAAACCGAATCATCAGACTTCCATTCTTATTTCATACTGCTGTCAGCCAGATTGTATTCTGCTTTATCGAACGTTTTAGTTAAGCCAGATGTGCAGGACGAAGCTTGTTTCAGCTATGCCATGGCGATACAATATCTTTCCTATATCACTCATCATAAAACTCGATACAAATATAAAAGGAGGACGCGGAAACGTCCTCCTTTTATACTCCCGGCATTATGCCTTTACCACAAAGCCACCTTGCCTGCTATTCCCAAGTCAAGCGTAGCCGTTGTTATGCCTAATGCCTTAAACACACGGCTCATCGTTGAAAGGGTTATAGAGCTTTTACCGTTCTCCAACTTGCATATCTGGGAGCGTTTCACACCGACTCTTTCGCCTAATTCCTCTTGAGTGAGATTCTGTCTGAGCCGTGCCTTTTTGATAGCCTCTCCGACAAAGTAGGCTTGTATGTCCTCTTTGAGCTGCGCTTCCATCGCGTCACGCTCCGGAGTGCCGACTTTTCCCCATACAGCATCTATTAACCCGTCTGCTGGTGTAAATTTCATCTTAGCCATACCTATTTGTTTTTATCGGCAAAATACTCTTTTCTATTTGAAACGTTCATGAAAGTTAAAAGTCCTGTCCTTGCCTGCATATTTATGTATAAGATTCCTTATTTCCGGATAAGCCTTCACTTCTCTCCTTGCGCGGTCTGCCCTTATTCCCCATCCTCGGCATTGCCGCCGGTGTGAGTCGCGCGAAACGAATCGACGATACTGATTATCTCTTCTCCGTATTTCTCAGCTCTCTTCGGTCCTATGGACGACAGTCCCACAAGCTCATCGGGCGATTTCGGCATGGTGTCGGCTATGGCTTCAAGCGATTTTGTGTGCATTATACAGTAAGCCGGCATCTTTGTCTCCAACGCTTTTTCTCTGCGCCATGCGACGAGAGCCTCAAGCACTCTGTCGCTGGCGGAACGGTGTCCTGACGCGGCGGAAGAAGCCGTCCGGACGTCAGCCGCGGCTTTCTTTCTTTTTACGGCAGGTGCCTTTCCGGCAGAGGAGCGGCTTCCTGTCCGGCGTTCAGCCGTACGTGAAGACTTGCGGCTGTCAGGCTCCGCGCCCTCCGCACCTATCCTCGTCTTCTCCCGCATATACCTGTTGGCGTCAAATCCGTTTTCCACGACAAAGCCAAGCAGGTGCCGTTTGCTGTCCAGCGATGTCTTCAGCTCGGACATATATTCTTCTATCCGCTGCGAGAGTTCTTTGTTTTCAGTGACAATATCGAGTTTTCTGACGAAGCCGTCAACTTCTGTCAGCCGTTTGAGAAAGTATGACGCGCCCTTTCTTATTCTCTCCGCAAGCGCGGAGTCTTCGGCAAAGCCGTCTGTTGTCATGACCATCCTGACATACTGCTTATGGAACTTGTCTGACACGGCAGCCACCTCCGACACGAGCCGCGCGCTGCGAGCCTTGAACTCCGTAGACGTGCGCGAATAGCGGTGCGACATGTGTTCGGTCATGATGCGTGTCATGGAGTAGAACGGCGAGATGACGGAAGTGAAGTCGAACAGTCCGTCGAGCATAGCCACATAATACTTGCGCTGCATTCCGCCAAGCGTGCGCGCGTCGGGAATGTTGCGGCGCGCGTCACTTACAAACCCGTCCACAGCCCCGTCGCGTATTATGGCGGCACGAGTGAGCGGTGCGCTGAGCACCAGTCCTTCGAGCGTCCGGCAACGGCTGAGAGCCACGTAGGTCTGCCCGTGAGCGAACGACATGGAGGCGTCTATCACGGCATGGTCGAACGTAAGTCCCTGACTCTTGTGTATGGTTATCGCCCAAGCCGTCTTCACGGGGAACTGACGGAACGCCCCGTTCACCACCTCGCTTATCTCCTTCGTGTCGTTGTCAAGCTCGTAGCGAGTATTCTCCCATGTTTCCGGCTCCACCTCTATCTCCGCGCCGCCGTCCTTAGGTCTGACGGTGAAGCCCCTGCTGCCTATCGAGCAGACGGTGCCTATCATGCCGTTATAGTAGCGTTTCTCTGGCGAAGAGTCGTTTTTGACAAACATCACCTGCGCCTTCTCCTTCAGCGTAAGCCGTTCGTCAGTGGGATACATATAGTCGGGGAACACACCCTCTATTTCGGCGTCATAGGTGTAAGCCTTTCCCGGCAGTGCTTCGAGCCTCGCGTTGTTCACCCGTTGCGCCTGGGCGTTGTGTGTTGTCAGGCGTATGCATCCCTCCACGCTGTCTGCATTGAATCCGGGTATATAACGGCTGTTCAGAGTGTCGAGCACGCTCTGGTCGGCTGTATTGTCGCGCACGCGGTTGAGCAGAGCCACAAACTGCGGGTCAGCCTGCCTGTACACCTTGTTCAGTTCCACCACCGCATATTCCGTACGTGCCAGAGCGTTGCTGCTGAAGAAATAAGGCGTGGAATAATACTGCTGCAGGATGGTCCACTCCTCGTCCTTCACCACGGGTGCAAGTTGCCCGAGGTCGCCTATCATCAGCAGCTGCACACCTCCGAAGGGACGCTTGTCGCGACGGCAGAGGCGCAGCACGTAGTCCACGGAGTCGAGCACATCCGCCCTCACCATGCTTATCTCGTCTATCACAAGAAGGTCGATGGCGCATATCACACGTTTCTTCTCCTTGCTCATGCGCACCTGAGAGCCCTGCGTGCCGAACTTGGCTCCGGGCACGTAAGGGGCAAAAGGCAGCTGGAAGAACGAGTGCATCGTCACTCCGCCAGCATTGAGGGCGGCTATGCCTGTGGGTGCCACGACGACGGCGCACTTCGATGTATGCTCCTTCAGATTGCGCAGGAAGGTGGTCTTGCCCGTCCCTGCCCTACCGGTGAGAAAAAGACTCGTACCGGTGGTCTCTATTATGTTCCACGCCAGCTGTGCTTCCTCGTTCATGATGTGCTGTGTTTTTTAAGACAGGCACAAAGTTACGCAAAATAGCTGAAAACCTGCCATCGGCACTCTAACAAAAAATAACGCGCCGCTGTAGGGCATGATACGGAAAATGAGTAATTTTGCATCAGCTTAAAGGTAAACAACATTTCACAGAGTCATGATAAAAGCACTGTTTTTCGATATAGACGGAACACTCGTGAGCTTCACCACACACGCCATACCGCAGTCAACGGTGAAGGCTCTCACACGCGCCAGAGAGAAAGGCATAAAGATATTCATCTCCACCGGACGGCCTATGCCGTTCATCAACAACCTCGGAGCGATAAGCCACCTTATAGACGGATATATCACCACCAACGGAGCATGCTGCACCATCGGCGACAGGACTGTAAGGCTCACACCTATAGCCCGCCCTGACACGGACAGACTGCTGGAGTTTGTAAGGAACGAGCGCACCGGGTGCGTGGTGATGTGCAACGAGGGCACGGCAATGCTCAACAAGACACCCGACACAGACCATGTGCTGTACGACATTCTTAACATAAGATATGACGACATGGCTATGCCGCTCGACGAAATACTGCAACGTCCGGTGTTGCAGATAACACCGTTCATCACCCGCGAACAGGAGAGCGCGCTCATGCATCAGCTCCCTGACTGCGCCTCAACACGATGGTATCCCGCCTTCTGCGACATAACGTCACGCCTTGCCGACAAGAGCCGCGGACTGGAGGCTGTGGCGGAGGCTGCCGGCATAGGCATAGAGGAGACGATGGCTTTCGGAGACGGGGGCAACGACATACCCATAATAAAACGCGCCGGCACGGGCATAGCCATGGGCAACGCCCTCGACAACGTGAAGGATGTGGCTGACTACGTCACCGACCACATCGACAACGACGGCATAGCCAAGGCTCTCGAGCACTTCGGAGTGACCGCCTGACAATGACGGTGTAAACGGACAGTGGGCAAACCGGGCACCACCAAATGTTAAAAGACACCCCTGCCAAAGCGTCTGATACACCCTGAAGTTTTCTCACGGGTGCATTGCGGCGCGAAAAAAGCATTTTTCCAACCTGCCGCGCAACACACTGACAATCAGCGGAAAACACAAAAACGTGCCACACCGGGGCTGAAACAGTCTCGCGGAAGAGCCCGTTCTGTCGTGCCGGACGGGCTCTTCCGCATGACAGAAGAGGCATTATCACATCTCCAAAAAGTCTTTCCGGCAACGCTGAAAAGGCTGAAACGGCAATTTTCCGAGCATTAAAAACCATACATAGACCATGTTCCGGCAGTTCAGGAGGGCATGAATGGGGGTAGAAAACAGGGCACTCACACCTGCTGCGACATGCCGGAAGGATGCGGAAAGTGTTAAACCGCACCGGAGTTTTCGTTAATAATTGTTTACACCGGAGAATAAGGCACGATTTATGCATCCGCATCTTCACAAGCGACATGCCCTGCCACATGCAGGAAACGCACTTCCGCCGCATCCCGACATACTGACAAAGAGAAGCCGGCAACCGTTATTTTTCGTCATTTTTTTCGTTTTTTACAACGATAATTTGTAAGTTTGCAAATACAAACACACTTTGTACGGCATGCCCGTACAGAGGCTGAACACGCACACCGGACAATCAAAAAGAAAGATAAAGACAGGAATGTGCGACAGAATGGAGGATAAACGGAGTTCCACCTTATCCCATACCGCATGACTACAACTTACATTATATAAAGAAAAAACATATTTTAGACAATAACACAAAATGGACATTACCGAACGATTTTTAAACTACACCAGATTCGACACGCAGTCGAGCGAAGAATCGGACAGCGTGCCAAGTACGTCAAAACAGCTTGTTTTTGCCGAATATCTCAAAAAAGAACTCGAGGACGAAGGCTTCAGCGATGTGGAGATGGACGAGAAGGGCTACATCTACGCTACTCTGAAATCGAACTCCAAGAAGAATATACCGACAATAGGATTCATCTCACACTATGACACAAGCCCCGACTGCAGCGGCAAGAACGTCAATCCGCGTATCATAAGAAACTACGACGGAGGAGACATTGTGCTGTCTGAAGGCATCATTTCCTCACCGGCGAAATTCCCGGAACTGCTTCAGCATAAGGGCGAGGACATCATCGTGACCGACGGCTACACCCTGCTGGGGGCTGACGACAAGGCGGGAATAGCCGAGATAGTGCAAGCCATGTGCTGGCTGCGCGACCATGACGAGATAGAGCACGGCGACATCCGTGTGGGATTCAACCCTGATGAGGAAATCGGAATGGGCGCCCACCACTTCGATGTGGAGAAATTCGGATGCGAATGGGCATACACCATGGACGGCGGAGACCTCGGAAACCTGGAGTACGAGAACTTCAACGCCGCGTCGGCTAAGATACACATAAAGGGCATAAGCGTGCACCCGGGCTATGCGAAGGACAAGATGGTGAACGCCAACAGGCTGGCGGCGGAGTTCGCGTCGATGCTGCCGGAGGACGAGACTCCCGAGACCACAGAGGCTTATGAGGGCTTCTACCACCTTCTGGGCATACAGGCAAACATAGAGAACGCTACGCTACATTACATCATACGCGACCACGACCGCGAGCGTTTTGAGGACCGCAAGGACTTCATCGAGGACTGCGTGAGGCGCATGAACGACAAGTACGGCAACGGAACGGTGACGGCAGAGCTGAAGGACCAGTACTACAACATGAAGGAGAAGATAGACCCCAACATGCATGTCATAGACATCGTGCTGAAAGCCATGCAGGACTGCGGCGTGCCGCCAAAGGTGGAGCCGATACGCGGAGGCACCGACGGCGCGCAGCTGTCGTTCAAGGGACTGCCCTGCCCCAACATCTTCGCAGGCGGTGTGAACTTCCACGGTCCGTATGAGTTTGTGAGCATACAGGTGATGGAGAAAGCCATGCAGGTGATAGTGAGGATATGCGAACTCACGGCACAGTATAACGACTGAGCCACTGCATGAGAGACACAAGGCACGGCGCATGGACATCCGCTACGACTGTCCATGCGCCGGTGCATATACAGACACTTATCAGGGAACAACAATGGCAGAGACACCTAATTTCATATCCGACCTCGCGCTGATACTTATAGTGGCAGGCGCGGTCACAATACTGTTCAAGAAACTCAGACAGCCGCTCGTGCTCGGCTATGTGGTGGCGGGATTCATCGTCAGTCCGCACATGCCGTACACCATGTCGGTCATCGACAGTTCGAGCGTAGGCACGTGGGCGGACATCGGAGTGATGTTCCTGCTCTTCTCACTCGGGCTCGACTTCTCGTTCAAGAAGATAATGAAGATGGGCGCGTCGCCCGTCATCTCCACGTGCACCATTATCTTCTGCATGATGACGCTGGGCATCATCGTGGGGCACTCGTTCGGATGGAAACGCATGGACTGCATCTTCCTCGGCGGAATGCTGGCAATGAGCTCCACCACAATAATATATAAGGCATTCAACGACATGGGTCTAAGGCAGCAGAAATTCACCGGTTCGGTGATGAGCGTGCTCATTCTCGAGGACATACTGGCTATTGTCATGATGGTGATGCTGTCGGCTATAGCCGTCGGGAGCGGCGCCGACGGAGAACAGATGGTGGGCAGCATAGCCAAGATAGTGTTCTTCCTCATCCTCTGGTTTGTGGTGGGCATAGCCTTGGTGCCGCTGTTCCTGAGGTCGGTGCGCAGGCTCGTCAACGACGAGACGCTCCTCATCGTGTCGCTCGGGCTGTGCTGTCTGATGGCTGTGCTGTCCACAAAGGTGGGCTTCAGCAGCGCTTTCGGAGCGTTCGTGATGGGTTCCATCATATCGGAGACCATCGAGGCGGACAAGATAGAACGGCTTGTCTCACCGGTGAAGGATCTCTTCGGCGCGATATTCTTCGTGTCGGTGGGCATGCTTGTCGACCCCGCGATACTCGTGGAGTATGCCCTCCCGATAGTGGTGCTCGTCATAACTATACTCGTTGGGCAGGCTGTCTTCGGCACACTCGGGTTCATGCTCGGCGGACAGTCGCTCAAGTCGGCTATGCGTTGCGGATTCTCCATGGCTCAGATAGGCGAGTTCTCGTTCATCATAGCCTCTCTTGGACTCTCGCTCGGAGTGACAGGGCACTTCCTGTATCCTGTGGTTGTGGCGGTGTCGGTCATAACCACGTTCCTCACTCCTTACATGATAAAGCTGTCGGTGCCGTGCTATGGCTACGTGGAACGCCATCTGCCTGAAAACCTGATAAACACTCTCAACAACATATCCATGAACAACGCGCCAGCACAGGAGAGCAAATGGAAGAGGCTCATCACGCAGATGGCATTCAACACACTTGTCTATTCCATCCTGTCCACGGCGTGCATAGTGCTCATGTTCACGTTTTTCCTGCCGTTCATAAGAAAGGTCATGCCCGGCATGCACTGGTGGGCGAACGGCATCTGCGGCTTGCTGACGGTGTTCGTCATATCGCCTTTCCTCAGGGCTATGATAATGAAGAAGAACCACAGCAAGGAGTTCGTGGCTCTGTGGCATGAGAACCGCATGAACAGGTTTCCTCTCATATTCACCATCATCGTGAGAGCCGTCATAGCGATAGCATTCCTTTTCTATATATGCAACTATCTGTCGCGCTTCACCAACGCCCTGATGATAAGCCTGGCAACGGCAATGGTGATGCTCATGGTGGTGTCGAGAAGGCTGAAGAAGCGTAGCATAAGGATGGAGAAGATGTTCGTGCAGAATCTCAGGTCGCGCGAGATAGAGGCACAGGTGCTCGGAATGAGAAAGCCGCTGTATGAGGGAAGACTGCTCGACAGGGACGTGCACATAAGCGACATCGACGTGCCAGCCGACACGGCATGGGCTGGCAAATCGCTGCGCGAGCTCGGACTGAGCAACCTTTACGGTGTGCACGTGAGCAGCATCCTGCGCGGACACAGACGCATAAACATCCCTGGAGGAGACGACAAGGTGTTTCCCGGCGACCGGCTGCAGGTGATTGGAAGCGACGAACAGCTCACAGCGTTCAGCAAAGCGGTGAGCGGCAACGTGGCGGAGGCTGACCCTGACGTGGAAAAAAGGGAGATGCACCTCAGGCAGATTGTGATAGACAAGAACGGAAGATTCAGCGGCAGAACGCTCGGAGAGAGTGGCATAAGAGACAAATACAACTGCATGGTGGTAGGAATAGAGGAAGGAAAGGAGAATCTTTCGGCTGTGAACGCATCCTATAGATTCCGTCCCGATGACATAGTTTGGATTGTAGGCGAGGCTCCCGACCTCGAGGCAGTGGTCAAACAGAACCATACCGCCGTCGCAGACAGACAACAGCAGCCATAAGCCCCAACCCCATAACAATAAAGCCTCACCTCTTCAGGTGGGGCTTTTTGCATCATATGATTTATAGGTAGTGCCTTAATTCCGAATCGGTCTTTATACTCCGGTCTGATTATGCGTTAATGTCGAGTGGATTGCTTGCCGTTTCGACGAGGCGAAGCGGGCTATGCCGGGACGGAACGGTAAGTAAGACGCCGACAGAAACGCATAAGCAGACCAGAGAGAATGTGGAATAATAAATTATTCAAATATATGCGTTCTAATGACCGATTGGGGTTAATACCACTGCACTGCGTTGCTGTAACCGCTGCGCTTGTCGTATTTGAGCGCGTCGGTGAGCGTCGCGGCGTTGCAGCGGAACGTGAAGTTGTAGCTCGTGTAAGGCGCAAGAACCACCGAACAGCTCATGTTGAAGCAGTGGAGGTCGCGCTGGAGCGACGCTGTTGTCATTGATATGTCCTTGCGCTCGAAGTCGTAACCGCTGGAGAAACTGATGTTCCATCCGTCGCTGATGCGTATGTTGCCGCTGCAGTTGAGCGTCTGCGTGAACTTGTAAGGGTAGCGCATGCTCTTGGTGTTGAACTTTCCGGCTGTGTTCTCGCTCATTGTTATACCATAGCCGAAGGTGAGCGACCATGGCATGGAGAACTTCATGTAGCCGTCCTCATCGGTAAGTGCCTTGCCGCCGCCCGATTTCTTTTTAGCCCCGCGCTGCCCTTCTATCATGTCGTCATCGACGTTGCTCTCAATGTCGGTGTCTATTCCTTCTTTCTCCTCGTCCTGTTCGTCACCTTCGTCATCGCCTCCGCCGAACCACTTCTTAAGCTTTTCCGGTGTGAGGGTGAACGATATGTTCTGTGACGTTCCGCGGAAACGGCCGAACCGCCCCTTGCTCCACTCCGTATGGTTTCCAACATACGGTCTGCCGTTGGCGTCGAGCTCATAGGCGTATGTGGCGAATACGGCGGTCATGTTGAAGGTGTAGTTTTTCCACCATTTGAGCCTTATGCGCATGGTAAGGTCGCTCCACGGCTGCACCTTCGCCGCCATATTGTAGCGCAGGTTTGCGCCGAGCTCGTCGATGATGCTTATCTTCTTCATGCCGGTGGAGTCCTTGTCCGACTTTATTTTCATCTCTATGTTGTTGGAGACATCAAACGTGACGCTTCCCGTCTTACCCTTTCCCGGCACACCGTAGAGCCCGTTGCTGAACGGTGAATACTCCACAAGCGACACATTTCCGTCCGCATCGGTCTTCTGATAGGTTTCCCAATAACCGTAGCGCGAGGCTCCGAAGTCCGGCGCATAACTGAAACTTACCGACGGAGTGATGACGTGGCGTATAGCCTGAATCTTGTCTCCGAATATCTTGCGGTTAGGAACCCAGAAACCGTAAAGCTTCGTTGACAGTCCGACACTGAGATTCCAGTTATACACATTATAGAATCCGTATGTGGTATCTGCCACCTCTGTCTGTCGCTCCATGTCCCATGAGCGCATTATCTTGTTGGTGTACATGCGGTCGGTGAAGCTGAACGACGGGGTGACATTGAGATAATTGAACAGCGTGAAATTGCCGCTGATGGGTATTGAATGGTTGAAGCCGTTGCGCCAGTCCTTTATAAGGTTCGACTTCATTATCATGTCTTCCTTCGTATTAATGGAGTTGGAGAGCTGTCCGGTGTAGCTCATCGATATCTTCTCATACCATCGTTCCTTGCCCACGGCGTTCTTGCGCTTGAACGGATAGAACCGGCTGAGCGATATGTTCAGGTCGGGCAGCGTCACGGCAATTGTCGAGTCGACCATGTTCTGCGACAGGTTGGCTGTGGAACTTAAAGAAAGTCCGATGCTTGAGAACGTTGTGCTCCAGCTCACCGACGACGTTCTGGTAGACTGGGTGAGCGTCTGCGGATTGTAAAGACTGCTGAGATTGTTGCGCTCATAGCTCGATGTGGCGAAGTTGACACTCGCGGAGAGCGAGCTGAAAGGGTTCGACTTGGCGTCCTGACGGTGGTTCCACTGTATCTTGAAACTCTCCTGCCGTCCGTAGTCCGGCATTCCTTTTTCTCCCGTACGGGTGTCCTGATAGCTGAAAAAGAAGCTTCCGCTGTACTTGTAGCGGTTGTTGTAGTTGCTCGCGGCAGAGACTCCCCATGAGCCTTTGGTGTAAATCTCTCCCAGAAGTTTAAGGTCCCACTTGTCGCCCATGGCAAAATAATAGCCGCCATCGCGCAGATAGAATCCCCGGTCGCTCTCATCTCCGTACGTAGGCATGATGAATCCGCTCGAATAACTCTTGGTGAAAGGAAAGAAACCGTAAGGTATGGCAAGCGGAAGCGGTACGTCTGCCACCACAAGATAGGCTGGTCCGAACGTCACATCCTTCCCGGGACGCACCTTGGCACGCGACAACGCGATGTAGAAATCAGGATGCGGGGCATCGCAAGTCGTGTAACGGCCGTGCTGAAGATACACATCACCGTTGGCACTGCGCTTCGACAGCTCGCTGCGAAGGAATCCGTCCTGCTGTTCAGTGTACACGTTGCTTATAAGACCTTTCTTCGTCTTGAAGTTGAAAGCCATAGTGTCGCTCTCGTAAGAATCCGCTCCCATGGTGAATACCGGTGTTCCCGTGAGCTTCAGTCCGGTCGTATCAGTCGTATCGCGCACACCTGTAGCATGCACAAGACTGCTGTCGATATTCATGTAAATCTTCTCGCTGGCGAGGTCCATGTTCTCGTATTTGACATTGGATTGTCCGTACAGATAAGCCGTTTTTGACGTCGCGTCATACACAAGCGAATCATCGGCACTGTACTGCACGGGCGAGTTGATGCCCTCAGACTTCTGCCGGTTGAGCGAGTCGAGCCTTATCGAGTCATCGATTGCCTTGTTGTGATGATAGATGGCAAGTTCGAGCGAGTCCATTCTGGTGGTATCCACAACGACATTGCCCAACGAATCACGCATGATAGAATCGCTTTGCACCACCGAATCGCTTACCACCGGAGCCTTTTCCTTCCTGTTCTGAAAGATTGGTATATTCGTATCTGCCATCACAAACATGATGGCAAAAAGCAGAAGGGCTATGATTGACTTTGTCCTCATTCAACCTGCAAAGTTACGTAATATATAAAGAACATGCGTGTTATTTCGTTATTTTAACGTTATTCGAACATTTCCACCCAACGGCGGAAACGTGCAAGTCCTGCCTCTCCGAATGCGGAGATGCTTTTCTCTGCCTGTGCTATCGTCTTCTCGCGCTCAAGATGCGACTTGGAATAGAACTTGTCGGCATAGCATATCACCTGTTCCTCAAGTGTTTCGGGAAGGAAATCGGTGTGCGGAAGAGGCATGTTGCGCGCGCATATCTCCTCTGACGACAACCCCGCTCCGGTGTGACGCTCACACACCCTCGCGTGTCTCGGAAAGCCTTCCGCACGGAGCATCGCTGCCCCGAGTATGCCGTGGCGGATGTAAGGCTCGTCTCCGAAGCAGCAGATGTCAGGCGCGTCACAGCGTATTATGCCTATGTCGTGCAGCATTGCCGCCTCGGCAATGAAGTCGCGGTCGAGCTTCAGCTCCGGATGTAAAGAAACAATCTGTAACGCACGATGCGTTACAGATTGACTATGTGTTAAAAGTATTTCCCTGAGTCTGCCTTCACGGGGATAATACTTGTCTATTATGGTTTTCCAATCCATGAAATATGTTTTACTCGTGAGCACGCTCGATATAGGCAACCACGTCGCCCTTGTTTATCTTCGAGCCCTGTTTCGCGCCTATCTCCACAAGTTTTCCGCCCATAGCGGCAGGCACTTCGACGAATTCGCCCCACGGAGCCTGGATGTAGCAGAACACGTCTCCCTCCTTATATTCCTTTCCTATGTAAGGCTCTACGGACGGTGCGCACTCGCCTTCTCCGTTGAACTCCCAGAACACCTGTCCTCTCACAGGAGCCACAACGGCGTCAGCCTTCGCATGCTTGAATGCCGAGAGCTGTTCCGGAGTGAGCTGGCTGCCGAGCTTGGCGTCCTTTGCCTTCTGCAGGTCTGCAAGGAAATTCTTCTTAGCCTGACCGCTCTTGTAGTTGCGGTACTGCTCCGGATGCATCGCAAGTTCGAACAGTTCCTCGTCGTCCTTGCCGTAGTCCCATCCGTTCTCGTCCATTTCCTTCTTGAATTCGTCAAGGTTGTTAGGAATGAGCGTGTGCGGGTCGGCGTCCGTAAACTCACGTCCCTGCGCCTTGGCAAGCTCAACCAGCTCCGGATCAATGGTTCCGGGAATCTTTCCGCTCTTACCGAGAATCATGCCCCACATTGCGTCGTCCATCATGACAAAGCGTCCCTTGCCCTGCTCGAGAGTAAGAAGGTTCATGAGAGCGATGTTCTTCACATACTGTGAGAACGGTGTCACGAGTGGCGGATATCCCACGCGCGGCCATACATAAGCCACCTCATCGAACAGTTTGACGAGCATATCGTCCATAGAGAGTTCCTCCTCGCCCTTCTTCTTACGTATGTTGTTGATGGTGGAACGTATTCCTCCAAGATCCGCCATCATGCTTCCCATCATTCCGCCGGGCAGTCCGCATCCGAGCAGAAGTGAAGACATGACCTTGTTCTGCGGGTTGATGAAATAGCCGAGCCATTCGTCTATGAACTCCTGAGTGAGCGAGCGGGCCTTCATGTAAGCGTTCATGTTGATTTCAGGAACGTCGAATCCCTCGTTCTTCAGCATGCTCTGGACTGAGATGATGTCCGGATGAACCTTACCCCATGACAGCGGCTCCATAGCGGTATCGATGATGTCGGCACCGTTCTTGCACACTTCAAGGATGGAAGCCATTGAAAGTCCCGGTCCGGAATGGCCGTGATACTCGATGATGATATCAGGATGCTTGTCCTTGATAGCCTTCGTAAGCTGTCCCAACATCGCCGGCTGTCCTATTCCAGCCATGTCCTTCAGGCACACTTCCTTTGCTCCGGCGGCAATCACCTTGTCGGCTATGTCGCAATAGTATTCAACAGTGTGAACCGGAGAATTGGTGATACAGAGAGTAGCCTGCGGCGTCATGCCTGCCTCTGCTGCCCATTTGATGCTCGGGATAATGTTTCTCACGTCGTTCAGTCCGCAGAATATGCGGGTGATATCCACACCCTGCGCGTGCTTCACCTTATACATAAGCTGGCGCACATCGTCAGGTACTGTGTACATGCGAAGCGCGTTCAGACCGCGGTCGAGCATGTGAGTCTTGATGCCGACCTCATTGAACGGCTTGCAGAAAGCCCTCACTGCATCATTCGGATTCTCGCCTGCGAGAAGATTGACCTGCTCGAAGGCACCGCCGTTTGTCTCGACACGGGCAAAGCATCCCATATCGATGATTACCGGAGCTATGCGCTCCAACTGGTCTTTACGCGGCTGGAACTTCCCGGAAGACTGCCACATGTCCCGGTATAAGAGACTGAACTGGATTTTCTTTTTCATATCTTGTATGTTTCTGATTTTTAACTTCGTTCTCTATTTCAAACATGCAAAAATAGACAAAAAATTCCAAATAAGCGAGCATATGCGCTTTTTTTACTTATTTTGACTACTTTCCGATTATGTCATATTCCCTCGGGAGGAGCGCTCCCGACACCAGAAAAGGCGGCGGCACATCAGAATCCGAATCCCAGATTGATGTAGAAATAAACGCCTCGCGTGCGGTTGGACCATCCCAGAGAGCCTCCGAGCGGTCCGAACATGCTGTTGTAATAATAGGCAAGCTGGCATCCCGCCGTGAGAGGCTCGCGCAACAGGTCTGCCGGTTTGTGCGATATGCACGCCGCGGCAAGCTTTAACAGCACATAGTTATTGGTGGCTATGCGCTGGTATGCGGACAGCTGCATCGCCACGAACTGGTTGTCTATATGCTCGGCATGCCCCATTCCGGCAAACGGCATCTGCTGTTCCACATAACTGCCGAATCTGTCTCCGCCTATGATGTTGGCACTGCAAAGCGGTATGGTGCCTCCGAAGAGCATGCGTCCGTACAGCATAGGCTGCAGTGTGAAGCGTCTCGTAAGAGGCAGAGCCGTGCGCCATGACGCGCTCAGTATGCTGTATCCGCGCGAGCCGCCATAACCCACGAAGTTGTCGGTGTTGTAGCTGTAGGTGGCGTTGAAGCGTGAGCCGCGTGTGGGGAAATGCCATTTGTTCTCGGAATTATATCTCACTCCAGCATAATAAGATATGAAATGACCTCCGTCCACCACGGTTTCCACCTGCTCGTTCTCGACGTTCGACAGCATGGTGGTGTAGTCGTAATAATCCCATCGCATGCCGATGTCGAGACTGAAGTTGCGTATGTTGAAATTGAAAGGCGACAGTATTGCCGAGTGTCTGTTGTATGTTATGTTGAAATCGCGGTCACCTTTATAATAAAGGTTGAGGTCGTCGTGGCGGAAGATGTACGACAGCCGCATGCGTCCCGCCTTTATCGGGTCGTAGATAAAGTCGGCACGGCCCATTATGCGCTTGCCAAGCCGCAGCGTGAGTTCGGTCGTCAGAGGTGAGCCGGAGGGCGTAAGCGAACCGTTTATCTGCAGTGCCACAATCTCTTCGGTGTCGAAGCGCACCCCCAGTCCTGCCATGAGCCTCCCCTCCCGTCTCACAGTCTGTGTGCCTGACAACGTGTCGGGAAGCATCGCTGCGGGATGGAGACTTGGTCTCCCGGGCACGAATGTGCTGTCTATCCCTATTTCCTTCTTCACCTCCATGAGCCTGTCCCACTGTCTCATTGCCGCCTCCTCGCCCCGTCTCATCAGCGTGTCGATGGCGGCGGCGGTGAAGCTGGCTGACGAGTATCCTTTTGTGTTGACACATACGGGCACGTCTGTCATAGCCAGATTCTCGTCATACTTGTTCTTACAGTTTATGTTAACAATCTGAAGCAGCACGTCCGACGTACTCTTCAGGTCGTATGCCTCCTTCAGGTCTTCCTGCACCGTTACTCCTATCACCACGTCCGCGCCCATCTGTCTGGCTATGTCGACAGGGAAATTGTTGCGCAGTCCGCCGTCCACAAGCACCATGCTGTCTTTCCTCACCGGCGAGAACACTCCCGGTATAGCCATGCTCGAGCGCATCGCCTCAGACAGCACGCCGCCGCGCATCACATATTCGGAATTGTCCACGATGTCTGTCGCCACACACGCGAAAGGAATGGGCAGCCGGTTGAAGTCAATGGAATCGTGATAGCCGGCGGTGAGTCTGTCGAACAGCTTCTCAAGATTCCTGCCCTCAATCATTCCGCCCGACTTCGTTGATATCCTGTTTCTGTCGAGCATGAACGTCTTCGACAGGAAATAGGTGTTCTGCCTCTCGCGGTTGTCGAGCAGCGGACTGTGAGCCTCCAGCTTGTCGGTGAGCAGAAACGACCAGTCCTGCACGCTCACCATAGAGTCGAGCCTGTGGGCGTCGTAGCCTATGGCGTAGAGTCCGCCCACTATCGCTCCCATCGATGTTCCGGTGATGATGTCTATCGGTATGCCCGCTTTCTCTATCACGCGCAGCGCACCTATGTGCGCCATGCCCTTGGCACCGCCTCCCGACAGCACCACAGCCACCTTCTTGCGGTGGCTGCCGTCGGAAGCGAGCGCACTGCCCTGGCACAGCAGCATCACCGCAGCCATGCCAATGAGAACATATCTCCGGAATATCTTTACCATACGTCAGCTGTTATGTATCATTGCCTTGCCTCAGACATGGGCGGCATGCCATCCGTCCATATCGTGCATGAAAAGCCGCTGTTCGGCAAGCCTCTCATATCTGGTGCCCTTGCGTCCGTAGTTGGCATAGGGATAGATGCTTATGCCTCCGCGCGGAGTGAACAGTCCGGTCACCTCTATGTATTTTGGATCCATGAGTCTGATGAGGTCTTTCATGATGATGTTCACGCAGTCCTCATGGAAGTCTCCGTGATTGCGGAAGCTGAAGAGATAGAGCTTCAGACTCTTGCTCTCCACCATTCTCACGCCGGGTATGTAGGCGATGCGTATCTCGGCGAAGTCGGGCTGACCCGTTATTGGGCACAGCGACGTGAACTCCGGGCAGTTGAACCTCACCCAATAGTCGTTGTCCGGGTGCTTGTTGGCAAACGTCTCCAGCACTTCCGGCGCATAGTCGTCGGCATATCTTGTCTTCGCTCCGAGAGACTTCAGTCCCTCGTCCTTTCTGTTTTCACTGTTGTTGCTCATATGTTGAATATCCTCCATACACTGTAGTTGATTCCTTCGTCATAAACATCGGTGTGCTCGTGAGCCTTCGTCATGCCCACCACCCTCACCGTGACGGGCAGCACCATTATCTCGTAAAGCGTCTTGAGCACCACCTGCGAGATGATGAGCGACGGCATCTCAGCCAACGGCACCACTCCGGAGAGGGCGAGCGGAAAGAATATCAGCGAGTCGGCAGTCTCACCGAACACCGTGCTGAGCACCGCGCGCAGCGAGAAATGACGCCCTCCGTGAGCCACCTTCATGCGGCTCATGACGTATGCGTTGATGAACGAACCGACAAGAAACGCCACGAACGAAGCCGCCGCGATGCGCGGAGCAAGACCGAACACGGCGTGGAATCCGGCGTCGTTGTCCCAGTAGGGCGCGCCGGGAATGGCGTCGGCAAGCGCGCCGAACATCACGAACATGAAGTTCATGGCAAAGCCCAGCCATATGAGCAGCCGCGCCTTGGCATATCCCCACACCTCACACACGCAGTCGTTTATGATGTAAGACACGGGAAACACGAGCAAGCCGCCTGTGATGTTTACCGGTCCGAAGGATATCTGCTTTGTCTCAAGCACGTTTGCCGTAATAAGACAAACGCAGAAGAGCGTGCTGAAAAGCATGAACAGCACACTCACTGTCTTCCTGTTTATGTCCATATTCTTGTTTTTTAAGAGGTTTGTCAAGCACTCTGAATACAAATTCAACGGCAAAGTTACATATTTTTAATTGATTAATTACCGCATTACGGAATAAAATATATATATTTGCGACCGGTTAATTTTTATTATTTTAAATTATAATCATTATGAAGAATACCATCATCACAGCCGCACTCGCGCTATGCAGCATGCCGCTCATGGCACAGACAGGCGGCGGAGACACAGCCTACGACATAAAAGGCACATGCCCGGCAGACATCGCCAAGGTATACATAATAGACCTCATGAAGGGCGTGAAAGACAGTACGGAGACGAAAAACGGAGCGTTCGAGATAAAGGGAACCGACAAGAAGGACGCCTTCCTCGGCATCGCAGGAAAAGGAAAGTCAAGCTACATCGTCTTCATAAACGACGGAAAGCCGCTGAGCGCGGACCTTGCCACAATGACGCTCAAAGGCTCTGAGCTCAACAACAAGCTCAACGCATACGACCGCCAGCTCGATGCCATCAACAGCGAGGCAAGAAAATACGTGGAGCAATTCAACGAGGCGCAGAAGAGCGGCAAGTCGGAAGCCGAGCTGAAGGCTCTCGCCGATGAGCTGACAAACAAATACCTGAATCCTATAATGGAACGGTCAACAGCACTCACAAAGCAGATAGTGCGCGAGAACACCGACAACATCATCCCGGCGGCGTTCATCAACAACATAGTGTACGACTGTGAACTGCCTGAGCTCAAAGAACTGCTCAATCCGGAATATGCCTACACCAAACACCCAATGGCGGCACACGCGAAGGCATACATGGCTGAGCTCGAGAAGAAGATGGCTATCATCGGAACGCAGTTCAAGGACCTCGAGATGAAGGGAACTGACGGAAAGACGCACAAGCTGAGCGAATATTGCGGCAAGGGAAACTATGTCCTGATAGACTTCTGGGCAAGCTGGTGCGGACCGTGCCGTGCGGAGATGCCCAACGTGAAAGCCAACTATGAGAAGTATCATCCCAAAGGTTTCGAGATTGTGGGACTTTCGTTCGACAATAAGGAGGACGCATGGAAGAAGGGAATGGCAGACCTCGGCATGACGTGGACCAACCTCTCCGACCTGCAGGGATGGAACTCCATCGCGGCAAAGACTTACAACATACGCTCCATACCGTCGAGCCTGCTCGTAGACCCGCAGGGAAAGATTGTGGGACT
Organism: Leyella lascolaii; assembly: GCF_900079775.1. Classification (GTDB taxonomy): domain Bacteria; phylum Bacteroidota; class Bacteroidia; order Bacteroidales; family Bacteroidaceae; genus Prevotella; species Prevotella lascolaii. Next base: position 215,845 of record NZ_LT556038.1, read on the forward strand.
CGACCTCAGAGGCGAACAGCTGGGCAACAAACTGAAGGAGATTTACGGCTTCTGACACATGTCGGCTGACTGAAGGCCTACGCCTTGCCAGATGCTGTCTTAGCATCGGGCAAGGCGTTTTTCATTACAGGCGTAAGAGCGTGCGACCAGCTGAAGCCGTTATCAGCACGGCATTATGACACTCCGCGGAACACACCGCTGACTGGATTACGGACCGGACATCAGTCCGCCATAACTGCCTTTCACCATATTCACAGGCTTTCCCTACCTATTTCTCACCGCTGCCGTCATCATGTTTCGAGCCCTTGTCGTATGCGGCGCGCCACATCTCAGGCAAAATCTGGAGCACGTCTGCCAGATACCGGCACGGGACACGGATGAAGCCGGATGACCGTTAAGTGTCAATGAACCGACAGCCGCCAAAAACGCATGTTTATGCAATGGCTGTCGCATAAACATACACATCATGTCCTGTCAACCCGCTGAGAACAGCTTATTTCCAGCCGGAAGTGATATGGATGGCAAATACGGCAGTTTTGACGGTTTCATACAAGTATCTGACAGTCAGCCGATTGACTGTCTTTATTCATCGGAAAGGATTTCATTGTGGCGCGGAACGGGCTTTTCCGCACCGCGAAACGGTACGTTTCGTGACATAACACAGCATGTTCCGCACCATAACAAAGCCCGTTCCGCACAACAATAAAAGCCGTTTTCCTCATTAATATCCACATCCCTACCCTGCAAAACACCCGCAAAGAACGGATACCACCGCTTTTTCCATTCATATTTTAAGGCTGCGACACACGTCCGTTTCCCTGTTTCGCAATTTTATTCTGTCAAAAATTTTTACTGCGTAAAGTGTATATTTATACATCAGAAAGAATGGATTTATAACTCAGAGTGGATATAATGATGATTCAGAGTGGATATAATTGCGGTTCGTATGGAATATAATGACCTGAATAACACTATTGCATACAGCATCACATCAACGATACTCCGTCACGGCACAATACCCGACGACACCGCATACTTCCTAAGTAGAGACGAAAAATCTTGCGTCTCACAAGCAACAATGCGCCATTTATTGGGATGATGAAATACCTGCCATTGCCGCGTTTTTTGCTCGGGAGACGCAAAATCTTGCGTCTCTACTGGGGAGGATGCGCCATTTATTGAGGCAATGAAATGCCTGTCGTTGCCGCGTTTTTCTACTCGGGAGACGCAAAATCTTGCGTCTCTACTGGCTGACGCCCCAAATACATGACACTGGAAAAACACACGCAATACACCATACTGCCGTTCCCTGTCCGGCATAAAACAAAAAAAATCCCCGGACGCGGACGTCCGGGGACAGCATTTAACGCTATAACATTATGTTTTTTGCCAACCTTTATAATATAACTCTTATATGATTACTCCACTGTAATCTGTCTGCTGATTTTGTGCTCCTCCTTCTTTATCTTGGGAAGTTCCACTGTGAGCACTCCGTCGGCTACTCCCGCCTTAATCTTCTCCTTGTCTACATCGTCCGGAAGGATAAGAGTCTGCTCGAACTTAGAGTAGGCGAACTCGCGGCGCAGATAGTGAGCCTTCTTGTCCTCTTCGCGCTCCTCACGCTTGTTCTCCATCTTTATGGTGAGGTCACCCTCATCGTTTATGTGAACCATGAAGTCTTCCTTGCGCATTCCCGGAGCGGCAAGCTCTACTATGTAGCTGTCTTGTGTCTCCTTGACGTTGATGGCTGGAGCCGTGGCGTTGGTCTTTGGTGAGTTGACAAACAAGTCGTTGAACACTTCTGGTAACCATGAATTTCTGTAAACTGGCATCATAATCAATACCTCCTTATTATTTTTTTAGTTGTTTGTTTTCTTGTTATGCCTTTGTTTAAAGGCTTCACCCATATATATACAACTAACGTACCAAGAGGTGATTTATGACACATTGTCGTACAGATGTGCCATCCTGTCACACCAGCGTCATCTGTTCCACTTCTCCACGAAAGCTTTCACACGTCCGGTGTACTCCTTCTTGTGGTCGCGGTAGGACACGGCATGCGCGCTGCCCGGAGCTATCCACAACGACTTGGGCTGCGGTTTTGCCTCATAGCACGGGTAAACCATCTCCGTAGGCACAAAGTCGTCCTTGCCTCCGTGTATGAATAGCATGGGCTTATGGCTGTTCTTCAACTGTCTCACCGGCGACGCCTCACCGAAGCTCCATCCGTACTTCAGCTTGCAAAGCATGCTCGACACATACAGCAAAGGAAACTCGTGAAGGTCGAAACGCTTCTTCATCTCGTGTGCGAACTCGTCCCACGCACTGGTGTATCCGCAGTCTTCCACGAAGCACTTCACATAACCGGGCGTCCGCTCACCGGCGATGTTCATCGTGGTGGCGGCACCCATTGACACTCCGTGCACCACCATGCGCGACTCGCATCCGTCCTGCCGGAACATCCTTTCAGCCACACCCATCCAGTGCATCACGTCGAGCCGGTCTTTCCATCCCATCTGTATGTCGTCTCCGTCGCTCAGTCCGTGACCGTGAAGGTCGGGCAACAGAATGTTATAACCCATCACCTTATTATATATATAAGCTATGTGGAGCATCCCGGTGGAACGGTCCTTATAGCCGTGAACCACAACGGCGGTGCGTCCGCGAGCACTGTCGGAGCGCGCGAAGATGGCATGTGCCCTCTCGCCGTCGGGCATCACGATGAACGTGTCGCGCAGTATGCCGTTGTGTCTGAGGCTGTCGAGCCATGGGAGTGTCTCGGGATAGTTCTTCATTACATATGCATAGCTTTTCTTTTTTGACCTGTCTGCGTTGGACAGGGCATAGTCGAGCATGTAGAAGCCCGAACCTATCATGACCGCGAAGAGCGTTGACGCCACTATCACAGCCGACCATAACAGTTTCTTTTTCATATCGTCAGTCGTTTGATTGTTTCTTTTATGTTCTCGCGAGCTGTGTCGGGGCGCATGGCATATGCCGTGTCCATGTCAGCGGGCGTCACAGCCTCCACCCGCGCAAAACCGGCTTCGAGCAGACAGGAGACGTCTGCCACACTTCCGGCTATGAGCCATACGGGCACGCCTGCCGCACGTGCACGCGACAGGACACTGCCGGGCAGCTTGCCCATGAGTGTCTGGCGGTCGGCGCGCCCCTCACCGGTTATGACGCACGTGGCGTCATGGAGCATGCCGTCGAAGCCTGCCATGTCGAGCATAAGGTCGGCTCCGCCGCGCACCGTAGCACCGAGATACTGCATGAAGGCATATCCGAGTCCGCCTGCCGCACCCGCACCCGGCTCGCACGAGCGGTCGAACCCGAAGTGGCGGGCTGAAAAACCGGCAAACCGGCGGGCGCGTCCGTCGAGCAAGTCCACATCGTCAGGCGTAGCTCCTTTCTGCGGTCCGTAGACACAGGCTGCGCCTTCAGGACCGTAAAGCGGATTGCGCACATCGCAGGCAATGGTGAACCGGCACTGTCCGAGAACACTGCGGAGCGCGTTGTCGAATGTTCCTCCGTCGGCAAAGGCGTCTGTTAGGGCGCGCAGCATACCCGTTCCGGCATCACTGACGGCACTGCCGCCCAGTCCCACCACAATGTTGCGGCATCCGCGCCTCACGGCATCGGCGACAAGCTCGCCCACTCCATAGGACGTGGCTCTCACCGGACTGCGCAGCTCAGGCTCTATCAGGGTGAGTCCGCATGAGGCGGCTGACTCGATGTAGGCAGTGCCTCCGGCATCTGTCACATATCCGGCTGTGACGGGACGCATCATCGCGTCGTGCACCAAAACCGCATGCCGGCTTCCTCCTGCCGCGCTCATTACGGCATCGAGCATTCCTTCCCCGCCGTCCGACACCGTCAGTCTCGACACCTCAACGTCCGGCACGGCATCACGGAGAGCCTCCTCCGCCGCCGCTCCGGCTTCGCATGAGGACAGGCATCCTTTGAAAGAGTCGATTGCAAGAACATATTTCATATCATGAATATTATATTTATGTAAATATCAATGCAATAAAACAAGTATCTGACAAAGATACGTATTGATTGCGACTTTTAGCGTGAAAAAGGCATAAAAAAGGCACGCGGCGGACAAAATAACGCTTCATGGTGTGAAAAACATGGGATGCATGCGTTCAGAACGCATGCATCCCGGTATATCGTATGGCTGGCATCTTAAGATGTCTCAGCCGGAAACGCACCGCTGAAAGGATTATTCCTCCTTGCGGTCGTCTATATTGTCACCCTCGGTAGGAGCCAGTGCTTCCTTGAAGTCAGTTATACCGTTCTTCACAAGGAGGTTGTACCACTGTATAAGTTTCTTGATGTCACCGTCGTGCACACGGTCGCGGTCGTAGTTGGGAAGCACCTCCGCGAAGAAGGCATGCAGCTCTTCCTTGGAGCATTTTTTATAGTTGAGCCCGCACTCTTTCTTCTCTTCCTTTTCGCCAAGGCTCTCAAGCACCTGCCACAGGGGCACGTCATCGCTGTCGGTATACATCGCTATGTCGGCGAGACTCGTCACACGGTCTGACGCGAACGCCGGCATACGGTGGCGAGCCTCATCAAGAGATTCAACAATAAGATTCATTTTTCCACGCGAAACCAGACGGTAAAGACCCGGTTTGCCTGCGATTGAAAGAATTGTTTCCATTTTTATAATCTTTTGTTTATTTTGTTTATTATGGTGTTAATCTGTAAATCTATGTCATGAAAGCCGTCGTTGACTATCTCGAAATCGCTGCGTGAGACGACCTCATGCTGCGGCAGCTGGCGTCCTATCCATTCGAGTGCCTGCCCGCGCGTTATGCCGTCGCGTGTCATTATGCGCTTTATGCGCAGCTCGACGGGAGCAGTGACACACACGACAAAGTCGAAAGGCACCCGCTTGTAGAATCCGCTGTCGAAGAGAATGGCACTCTCAAGCCACTCGGTGGATGAGGACAGATAGTCGGCGGCGACGGCTGGATGCACTATATCGGCAACGGCACTGTTGTTGGCATCGCTCGCAAGGAGAAACGCGGCAAGCACCTGTTTCTGCAGCACACCGTCTTCATACACCGCGTCGCCTACAAGCCGGCGGAGCGCGTCGCGCAGTTCGGGCGATGTGCGCATCAGTCTTTTGGCGGCGGCGTCACAGTCGTAGACATCAATGCCACGGTTGTTGAGCGACCGGCACACAAAAGACTTGCCGGCACCTATGCCTCCTGTTATCGCTATTCTCATTTTTCAGTATTCTGTTTTCGGTGTCATCACAACGTCAGAAGCGCAATGCCGTTCCGCGCAGACCGCCTTTATGCAGCCTGACGGCCCGTACAACGGTCCTGTCGCGGACAAATGTCTCTACTGCTGTTCAACCAGATAGTCCACCTGATTTATCTCAAGCTGTGCGTTACGCACCATGTAAGGACTCTTTACCAGATGTAGCTCGCACTTGTCTGAAGTCTGTTTCGTCACTTCATTATAATCCACCACAACTACAAACTGATCGGCTTTCACCGTGCGGAACATGCTTGCGCCTACAATGAACTTCACGCTGACATGCGACGGGAATGTGCGCAGCACTTTCCCTTCAGGCAGATTGATGGCTCTGATAGGTACAGATACCCTCTCCTCGGTGAGAATGTCGGGATACAGTCCGATGCGTACTGTGGACGGGACACACTTCACTCCCTGCATTCTGGCTATCGGAACTTCTCTTATGACGGTGTCTTCAAAGTTGACAATGCGTATCGGCTCTGTTTTCACATAGCGTATGCTGTCGAGCATTTTCTTGCTCGCATACACTGTGACCTTATCAGGCCAGAAACGCATTGACGCCAGATAGTATGACTTTCCGGGCGTAACAGAACCGTCCATACGCACAGGAACCGTCTTGGAAGCGCCGAAATTGAAGTAAAAATCAAGTTTGTCGGGATTGACAGACAATATCTTCGACGAGCCCATAAGCTGCTGATATACAAGCTTCTGAATATCAGCCGGAGGCACAAGTCCGTATCCTGTCTGCTTGTTGGCGTATGCTCCGAAATTTATCCTTACCGGACGTATGCGCCTGCTGTACATGTATGTTACAAGCGTGAAGCCTTTATCACGCACCGTAACCTTGACTGTGGAGTCCATCTCCGTGGTAAGCACCACATTCTTCGGGACATTGGTGAGCGACATCGGCACCGTTATCTCACGCTCATAGGTCTCGTTGAGAGCCATCATAAGCCAGAAAATGGCACTGAGAGCAAGAAAAAACAAAAAAATCAGAAACTCCTTGTTCAAGAATCCGAACAAGAAGTTCCTGATGTTTTTATAGTCGTGCGACAACCGCTCCATCCCTTAATCGTTCAAGCTATCATATGTTATAGCGAATGCGCAACGTCACGCATTAGGCATCTGTGAACTGGGATCGGCGAAAACGTAACCCTTGTCTACTGTCACGACAACACCGCGTGATATCTCGACATCAACGGTGTTGGCGGTCAGATCCACACGTTTTACTGTCCCGAATATTCCTCCGCCGGTAACAACCTTTGCTCCCTCGGCAAGAGAATTCTGGAACTTGCGTATCTCTTTCTGTTTCTTCTGCTGTGGACGTATCATGAAAAGCCACATGATAACGAAGATTGCCACCATCATTACCAACATGCCCAAGCCTCCGCCCTGAGCTCCTGCTGCCTGAGCAGCCAATACCATTGTATTCATCTTTTATAGTCTTAGTGATTTTGTTTATTTTCTTTCAATTATCATTCCGCATTCACATCTTCTGCCACAGACGCGCTTCCATCACCGCTCTCCTGCACATCTGCAGCGGTCTGAGCCTTTTTCGAGCGCGGCTCGTCCATCGACTTGAACAACTTGCCCGTACTGATAAGGAAACGTGCGATGGAATCGAGCATTCCGTTAATGTATCCTCCGCTCTTCGGAGTGGAATAAAGCTTCGCCAGCTCCACGTATTCGTTGATGGTGACACTTACCGGAATGTTAGGGAATGTCATCATTTCGGCAATCGCAATCTGCATTATCACGATGTCCATATAAGCCAGACGGGAGAAGTCCCAGTTGCGTGACGTCTCACTCATGTAACGCTGATACTGCTCGGCATTCAATATTGTGGTTCTGAAAAGCTTGCATGCGAAGTTCCGGTCTTCCTCATCCTTATATTCTGGAAGAAGTTCTTGCTTCTGCTTCTTTTTCGGATCAAACCGCTTGATGGTTTTCAATACAAACGTATCGACTATTTCCTTGTCGTCGTTCCAGTACAGACTCTTCTCCTCAAGTATGGAGTCAAGGTCGTCGTTTTCCTGTATAAGCTGCTTGTAAAGCTTGCGCCACAGTTCACGGTCTGCCTCATACGAGTCGTCTTCAGACTGCATATAATTGATGTATGTCTCGCTCTGCTCTATCTGATTGCACAGTTTTCTCACAAACTCAAGGTCCTCCTCCCACGACTGTTTCTGGGTTTCGGCGAACTCGCAGAGCATTTTGTTTTCCTCAAGTTGCACTGCAAACTTGTTGTAAGCAAACTTTGTTGAAGGCAATTCCTTATCTTCACGCTGCGCGCGTTGGGTCAATATCTCGACCCGATGTCTTTCTTCCCGCGTTATGGCAACGATGAGTTCAAGCAGATAATTGTATAAATCATATGCTTTAGAAAGGCTGAACAGGAGTTCCTTCTCAGCATTATCCATATTTTTATTGCCATTCTGATAGTAAGAATAGGTTAACTGGACTATCTTTATTCTTATTAGCTCACGATTAATCATTATCCATTCTTCAAATAAAATTCACTGCAAAAATAGATAAAAATACAGTAACCGCCAAAAAAATACAGACGTTTAATGATTTTTTTTGATATGCTTTGGGCAATCAAAAGAAAAAGAGTAACTTTGCAGCGCTTTTATGAGTACATCGATACAGAAACCCTTTTCTCGTGTGATGGCGAATTAAGGCATGACAATCATCAAACTTAATTTAGAGTAACACATTTATTATGAAAGAAATTAATGTAACAGGTCAGAAGCGCACAGCCCTTGGAAAGAAAGCTTCTAAAGAATTAAGAAAAGAAGGTCTTGTTCCCTGCAACCTCTATGGAGAGGCTACAAAGGACGGCAAACCGGCTGCAATGGCTTTCGCTGTTCCAATGAGCGAACTGCGTAAAATTGTTTACACACCTCACATATACATGATAAACCTCATCATCGACGGTGAGTCTCACACTGCCGTGATGAAGGAACTGCAGTTCCATCCGGTTACAGACGCACTGCTGCACGTTGACTTCCTCGAAGTGAACGAGAACAAGCCGGTGACAATAGGTATCCCTGTGAAGCTCGTGGGTCTTGCACAAGGTGTGCGCGACGGTGGTCGCATGAACCTCTCTATTCGCAAAATAGACGTTACAGCACCTTATACTGTCATACCGGAACACCTTGACATAGACGTGACATCACTGAAGATAGGCAAGAGCATCAAGGTTGGCGACCTCAGCTTCGAGGGTCTCGAGCTCGCTACAAGCAAGGATGTTATCGTTTGCTCTGTGAAGATGACACGTGCAGCCATGTCTGCCGCAGCTGCCAGCACAGCAGAGTAATAAGTTTCCAATAGACAATCTGATGGCGGACAGCAGTGTTTACGCATCATGAGAAAGGCTTTATGACACTCCTGTCCGCAACATTACAGTAATGGACAAATATTTAATTGTAGGATTGGGAAACCCCGGTGACGAATACGCCGGCACCCGCCACAATACAGGATTTATGATATTGGACGCTTTTGCAAAGGCGTCCAATATTGTTTTTGAGGACAAGCGATACGGCTTCGTTGCCGAGACAAGCCTCAAAGGACGCAAACTTTTTCTGCTGAAACCCACAACATACATGAATCTTAGCGGCAATGCCGTGCGCTATTGGCTCAATAAAGAAAATATAGACCAGTCGCGCCTGCTTGTCATCGTAGACGACCTTTCACTTCCACTCGGCGCCTTCCGGCTGAAAGCATCAGGCAGTAACGGCGGCCATAACGGTCTTGGCAACATTCAGCAGCTGATAGGCCAGCAATACGCGCGGCTCCGCATGGGCATAGGAAACGACTTTCCACGCGGCGCGCAGGTCGACTGGGTGTTGGGAAAATACAGCGATGACGACATGAAAGTGCTTCAGCCGTCCATCGACTGCGCCGTCGACATAATAAAAAGTTTCGTTCTGGCAGGCATTGACAACACGATGAACGCCTACAACAAATTAGGGAAGAAACAATGACAGAGGAAGCAAGAATAGACAAATGGCTGTGGGCTGCACGCATATTCAAGACACGTTCCATCGCCGCCGACGCATGCAAGAACGGGCGTGTGACCATGAACAACGTCTGCGTAAAGCCGAGCCGCATGGTGAAAGTCGGAGAGGTGGTGAGCGTGAAGAAACCGCCTGTCACCTATTCGTTCCGCATTCTGAAAACCATAGAGCAGCGCGTAGGCGCAAAACTCATCCCTGAGATATATGAGAACGTCACCGATCCGAAACAATATGAGCTGCTGGAGATGAGCCGCATAAGCGGATTCGTGGACAGGGCACGCGGCACAGGGCGTCCAACAAAGAAGGAACGCAGGGCTCTCGACGCCTTCACCGATCCGGCGATGTTCGGTTTCGACGATGATTTTGACGATGAAACAGACTAACAGAATACGCATATGAAGAATATTGCAATATTCGTTTCCGGCAACGGGACCAACTGTGAGAACATTATAAAACATTTTGCAGGATCGAGAGACGTGCGCGTCGCACTTGTCGTATCAAACCGCGCCGACTCCTATGCCCTCACCCGTGCCGCCCGACACAATATTCCCACGGTGGTGATACCGAAGAGCGAATTCGGCAACGAAGCCGTTCTTATGGACACACTGCACCGCCACGACATATGCTTCATCGTACTTGCAGGCTTTCTTCTCATGATTCCAGATTTTCTTGTAAAGGCATACGACCACCGCATGGTGAACATCCATCCGGCACTGCTTCCCAAATACGGAGGCAAGGGAATGTACGGTCATCATGTGCACGAAGCCGTAAAGGCAGCCGGCGAGAAGGAAAGCGGAATAACAATACACTGGGTGAGCGACGTATGCGACGGCGGAGAAATAATCGCGCAATACTCCACTCCGCTGAGCGAAAGCGACACACCGGAAGACATAGCCGCCAAAGTGCACGCCCTGGAGATGCGCCACTATCCCGAAACAATAGAGAAAGCGCTCGCCTCACTCTGACGTCCGGCCAGACGTCAGCCGCGTGTCCGGCGTCCGGACTTCCTTCCTCCGAACATGTTCATCCTGTATTGCACCCTCAGCATGACATAACTGTTGATGGAGTTATACTCCGTGTCGTTTCTGCTGTTGGCGTTTATCGAACGTGAGAAATTGCTCTGCTCACGCAGTATATCCCTGAACTCAAGCATCAGCCTGAGCTCTTTTTTCTTAAGAAAACTCTGACTTATCTGCAGATTCCATATCAGTTCGTCAGTATTCATCGACTTTTCGTTATATCCGCGTCGGCTGTTCTGATTGATGTCCGTCCATAGCGACATGCCCCACGGAGCGTTTATGCCGACGTCCATTCCGTAAGAATATCTCCACGTGTCCATATTGTTGTTCTCCTGAAGCATGTTCCTCGTCCTGTCGTAAGTCACAGACGCGTGCACTCCCACATCCAGCCAGTCACTCCTGTAGTTGCCGCGTATATTCTCATGCACCGATGTCGAATGCGTCACATTCTTCTCTGACACCGCACTGTTGTTCAGGTTTATGTAGCTCACGAGGTGTCTGTAGTTCAGCCGTGTGTCCGCCCCCACAGTCCATACATCAGCCGTGTCTATCGACGTATTATACCCGAACCTCAGCGATCCGTTCCAGTTGCCGTTGATGTTGCACGGCTGCGTGGTGCGTGCTCCGGTTTTCTCGTCATACGTCACCATGTTGCTTATGCTGTTGCTCGTCGTGCTGAACCACGCGCCCGCGTTTATTGTGCGGTGCCGTTTCACTGAATGGGTCTTGTATTCCATATTGATATTGCTTGTGAACGACGGCTTCAGCCCCGGGTTACCCTTGCTTATGTACAGCGGATTGCTGTCGTCCGTTATGTCGAGCATGCTTGTAATGCTCGGCTGCGAGGTAGAGCCCCGGTAGGTGAGCCGCAGGTCGCTGTACTTGGAGAAACGGTATCTGAAGTTAAGTGTAGGAGATATATTCGTCACCGTACGCACCGTGTCCACGAGCTGTCCCCAATAGTCCTGCACCAGATGCGAGCGTTGCGGTCTCACCACGATGCCCGCGTTGAGGTTGTACTTCTCGTCAACCACCCTCAGCTGCACATTGATGTTGTGGTTATAATTATTGTGTTCGGCATACCTGCTCAGCTCATCGTCAAGATAATATTCCAGCGGCTGGTCAAAAAGTCCGAGCATACTGTCCCAGTCGCGGTATCCGTTCATGACGTCGTTCCACGCCTCTTCCGCAATGCGCTCGAAGTTGTAAGTCCTCCTGTCGCTCACGCTGTGACTGTAACGGTATTCATAGCTCATCTGCAGAAAGACGTTTTTAAGCAGCGGTTCGGTGTATGTGGCTCTCAGACTGTAGTTCAGGTTGTCCGACGGAGCCACGTTGTAGCGGTTGGTCTGATAGGTAGAGTCGTTGCCGTAAATGTCCTGCACCTGATAGAGATGGACGTTGGACGCCGACATACTCTTGCTGTCGCCCTTGCCATAGTTGACGCTTCCGTTGAGCGCGATGTTGCGTCCCTTGCCGTTAAGCTTGCGGAAGAACTGCAGAGACGCGCCCGCCGACCAGTTGCTGCCGTTGCTAAGCGACTTGTTGCGCCTGCGGTTCACCATCAGTCCGTTGTCCTCCATCACCCCGATACCGTCATCGCCGAGCGGGTCGTCAGTGTAGATGAAAGGGTCTTCCTTATAAGATGCCGACGAGGAGAAGCCCCTTCCGTCGTTAACGGAATAGTTGAACGACGGTCTGAAATTTATGTTTGTCATCGTGTCGGGCTTCCACTCCAGACGCATGTTGGCGTTCCATCCGTCGCTGCGCGAGTAGTTCTGGTTCACGCTGTTTGAGAAAGCGCCGGTCTTGTTTACGAAACTCTCCCTGGAACTCTTCGACCAATTGTCGCTGTTGGAGTGGTTCCACCTCACTCCCCCGTCTATTTTCAGCTTGTCGCGTTTCTCATAGCTTATGTTCAGACCGGTCATCTTAGTGTGCGTCTTTCCCCCGTTGCTCATGTTGTTCATGTTGCCTATGAGCGTATAACGGAGGTCGCCATAGAACCGCGCGCCCATGAACCGCCCCCTGTATCTGTCGTGCGAGCCGTAGCCCACGTTCGTATTGACGTTGAATCCCTTCTTCATCTCCTTCTTCACACCGAAGTCGAGCACAGTCACCTCGTTGCCGTCGTCAATGCCTGTAAGCTTGGCAAGGTCGCTCTTCTCGTCATACGACTTTATCTTGTCCACTATGTCGGCAGGCAGGTTCTTAAGTCCGGTCTGCACATCTCCGCCCATGAACTCGCGCCCGTCGAGCAGAAGCCTTGTCACCTGCTTGCCGTTTATCGTTATAGAGCCGTCCTCTTCTATCTTCGCACCGGGGAGTTTCTTCACCAGCTCCTCTATCACCGACCCCTCAGCCACTCTGTATGCCGACGCGTTATATACAAAGGTGTCCTCCTTAACCACCATTTTCGGCACGTTTGCCGTCACCACCGCCTCGCCGAGAAGCGTCACGCTCTGCTCGAGCATTATCTTTCCGGCATCCGTATTCCTGCCCGCCGACACCGTCACATCGTGCATCCGCTCGGTATAGCCCATGTTCGACACCTTCAGTATATACTTTCCCGGAGCGTCCGTCCTGATGTCAAACCGTCCACGGCTGTCGGTCAGCACGCCTCCCACAAACGTGGTGTCGCTCTTTAGCAGCTGCACGGTGGCTCTGAAGAGCACACTGTCGTTTGAGGCGTCGACAACGGTTCCTGTTACTGACGGTTTCTGTGCCGACGCGCTCACGCACGAAACCACCAATATAATATATATAATAATGAGTCGCAGATTCATAATAATAGTCGGTTTAATATTTGACGCGCGCCGCATGATAAGGTTTAAAGACAGTGTAAAAAATACCCGGACACATCGTTCACACGATACGTCCGGGCTTGCAGATATATGTTTCACTGATTACGTCACATTATTGGCATCATAGGGAATCCGCCGCGCTGAGGACGTCCGCCTCTGTTCCCTCCACGTCCGCCGGGTCTGCCCGGTCCGTCATGTCTGCCCGGTCTGTCGGGTCCGCCTCTCATTTCCCTGCGCGTGTTCTTGCCCCCGAACATATTGAAACGGTAGACAACGTGCAGCATGGCATAGCTGTTTATCGAGTTATACTCCACGTCGCTGCGCTGCATGGCGTTGATGGTGCGGCTGAAGTTGCTCTGGTTGCGCAGTATGTCGTAGAACTGAATCATCACCGACAGCGGCTTGCCTTTGAGGAAGCTTTGTGATATCTGCGCGTTCCACACGAGCTCGTCGGTGTTGAACGACTTGTCGCTGAATCCGCGCCTGCTGTTCTGATGGAGGTCTGTAGAGAGGCTTGTGCCCCACGGACAATCAAGAGTCAGCGACGCGCCGTATGCGAACCTCCATGTGTCCATGTTGCTCTGCGATTGCAGTTTGTTGCGCGCATGATTGTAATTGAACGACCCGTCAGCCTCTATCTCAAGCCAGTCGTTGCGGTAGCTCAACGCAAGGCGTTCCTGCAAAGAGAGATTTCGCGTGATGTTCTTGCGCGCCTCCTCGTTCCGGTCGAGTGTGAGGAATCCCACGTTGTTGCTGTAACTCACGTCGGTCGACGTGCTCACGTTCCAGTATCCGGTGCTGTCGATGGCTATGCTGTACATCATTCCTCCGAACATATTCCAGTTGCCGTTCACGTTTACGGGTCTCGTTATTCTTCCTCCCGTGGTATCGTCGTACGTCACTTTGCTCGCTATGCTGTTGCGTGTGGTGTTAAGATTGACGAAACCCGATATAGCCTGCTGGTGATACTCTACGAAGTTGTTGTAGTTTATGCTCAGATTGTTGGTGAACGATGGCTTCAGTCCCGGGTTACCCATCGTGATGTTGAGCGGGTCGCTGTCGTCTGTGATGTCGAGCAGGTCGCTCATTCCCGGCTGTGTTGTGTATCCGCGGTATCTCACGCGCAGGTTGCTCACCTTGCTGAAACGGTAGCGGAAGTCGAGTGTCGGCGTTATGTTGGTCACCGTGCGCGCCGTGTCCTTGAGCACGCCCAGATAGTCTTGCACGAAGTTAGAGTGCTGCGGCTGCAGGAGCACACCCACGTTGAAGTTGTATTTCTCGCCTATCATTCTGAAGGTAAGCTCGATGTCGTGCGTCCGGTTCTTGTATTCAGAATAGCGGCTTAGCCTTGTGTCAAGATAAGACTCATACGGATTGTTGAGCCGCGCGAGGTATTTGTCCCACCCTCTGTACTCTGGCGACAGTCCGGAGAAGAAGTCCTCGCCCAGATTGCTGAAGTCGTAGGTGTTCTGGTCGCTCTTGCTGAAACTGTAGTTGAACTTATAGCTCAGTTGCAGGAAGGCTCCCTTCCACAGCGGCTCGCTGTAAGTTGCCTGCAGCGCATAGTTCCAGTTGCGTGTTGGAGTGACGCGGTAGCGGTTTGTCTGATATGTCGAGTCGGCTCCGGCTTGGTTGAGCACCTGATAAAGATGCACGTTGGTGAGCGACAGACTGTTGCTGTTGCCTTCGCTGTAACGCCCTTCCCCACGCACGGTGAAGTTGCGCCCCTTGCTTCCCAGACGCCGGTTGTACTGCAGCGAACCGCCGAACTGCTTCGACTCGTTGTATCCTATGGACGAGCTGTTGTTGCTGTTCACCATCACGCCTTCCTTGTCCAGCGTCGCGATAGCGTCCTCGTCGAGCGGGTTGTCCACGTAGTTGTAGGGGTCGGAGTTGTATGATGCCGAGCGGTTTGTTGAGCGGCTGTCGTTTGCCGAGTAGCTCACCGACGGTCTGAACATGATGTTTGTCATGGTGTCGGGCTTCCATTCCAGCCTCATCTGTGCGTTCCATCTGTCACCGCGCGTGTAACTCTGGTTCAGACTGTTTGAGAACGAGCTCAGCGTACTCACGAAGTTCTCCGCCGAACTTTTCGATCGCGCGTCGCTGTTGTTGTGGTTCCAGCGCACGCTTCCGTCCAGCTTGAACTTCTCTCCGTCGTCGTAGTTGAAGTTCATACCAAGCATCTTCGACGTGTTCAGTCCGTTGCGCCCGCGTCCGAAGTTGCCCCGTCCGCCTCCACCCGGAAAGCCCTGGTTGTTCACATTGTTGGCGTTGCCCATGAACATGAGCCTCAACTTGTCCGTGAAGTATGCCCCCATGAGCCTCTCGGCATACCGGTCTTCCGTTCCGTAGCTCACGTCGGCGTTGCTGAAGAGTCCGCGGTTCATGCCGCGCTTCAGTGCGAAGTCGAGCACGGTCTCCTCGTTGCCGTCGTCAATGCCCGTCACTCTCGACAGGTCGCTCTTGTCGTTGTATGCCTTCACCTTCTCTACGATGGACGTGGGAAGGTTTTTCAGAGCCGTCTCAGTGTCTCCCGTCATGAACTCCTTGCCGTCCACCTTTATCTTCTTCACCTCCTGTCCGTTGATGGTCACCTTGCCGTCGTCGTCTATCTTTGCGCCCGGCAGACGCTTTATCAGCTCTTCTATCACCGAGCCTTCAGGCGTCCGGTAAGCCGCCGCGTTGTACACCAGCGTGTCTTCTCTCACCACCACCCTTGCGGCATGTCCCGTCACGGTGGCTCCCTTCAGCATCGTGGCTTCCGCTCCGAGCACCACCTCGCCCATGTCGGTGTCCGAGCCGTCCTTCACCTCCACGTTCTTGAAAGCCGGGATGTATCCCACGCTTGAGAATTTAAGTATGTACTTTCCGTCCGAAGGTGCCTTGAGCCTGAATTTTCCGTTTTCACCGGAAGTGGCGCCGGTGACATACGTGCTGTCGGCTGTGAGCATCTGTATCGTCACCTGTGCCAGAGTCTCCTTGGTGTCGCGGTCTGTAAGCACACCCGTTATGCTGCGTTCCTGGGCGTACATCACCGTACACGCCAGCGAGAACAGCATCATCATTACTGTCTTTTTCATCCTATGTGTATGATTGTTTTCATTATGTGTTCACGCCATTTTAGACGGAACATCATTTTTAAGGTTTAATTCTGTTACAGAAAAGTGCTGATTTTTTATTTTTTCTTACAGTCTGTGACATGGCTGTCCTTCCGTCGCTACACCGTGACTCATACATGCCGATTTGCATGAATATGCGGTTTTCGCGGTAAAAAATATTGACATCATTTTTTCATGAAACAGAAACGGGCATGGCGTATTTCATGAATAAACAATGTATATAAATTCATTCGTGCCGTATCAGAAGCCCTGAATAGGCATCGGAAAGCCCGTTCCGCATATCAGAAAAGCCCGTTCCACGCATCCGTAAAGGCATTGCCGGAACGCGAAAGAGGCTCTTCCGCACCACAGGAAAGGCTCTTCGGCAACGCGGCAGGAGACATATCGCCCGACAGAACATCCTAATCCATTGAACATGAACACGTTAACAAAACCTCTCAAAACTCGCGTATTTGCTTCCGGATATGCTTTCACAGATTCCGGCGGCATTCTCGCGAGGTTGACGATGAATGTTTATGCGTTTCCGGAAATGCCTTTGCATATTTATGCAATGCAAAATCCCGCCGCACATTTCACTGTGTTTTACATGAAATAATGATGGCATCCGCCCAGTAGAGACGCAAAATTTTGCGTCTCACGAACAAAAAACACGGCAACGAAAGGCATTCCATCACTCCAATAAATAGCGCATCCTCCCCTGTAGAGACGCAAAATCTTGCGTCTCACGAGCAAAAAACACAGCAACGAAAGGCATTTCAACACCTCAATAAATAGCATATCCATGCTTGTGAGACGCAAGATTTTGCGTCTCTACTTTAGTTTGCTGAGCATACCATCATGCAGTTTCCTATCAGTAACAACAATGGCGTCAGCCTGTAGAGACGCAAAATCTTGCGTCTCACGAACAAAAAACACGGCAACGAAAGGCATTTCAACACCCCAACAAATAGCATATACACGCTTGTGAGACGCAAAATTTTGCGTCTCTACTTTAGTTTACTGCGCATACCATCATGCAGTTTCCCATAAATAACAACAATGGCGTCAACCTGTAGAGACGCAAAATTTTGCGTCTCACGAGCAAAAAGCGCGACAACGAAAGGCATTTCATTGCCCAAACAAATAGCGAATCCTCCCCTGTAGAGACGCAAAATCTTGCGTCTCACGAACAAAAAACGCAGCAACGAAAGGCATTTCAACACCTCAATAAATAGCATATCCATGCTTGTGAGACGCAAAATTTTGCGTCTCTACTTTAATTTGCTGAGCATAATATGGCGTTATTTTCATATATAAAAACAGTGCCAACGGGCGCAATGAAAACTGCTTTCCGGCTGCCGGATGCTGCCTGTTTTGTTCAAAATATAATCCTGTCCGACAGGTTATAATATGAAAGAAAATTTTCTTTTCGCTTGCTGTTGCACTCTCCTTTCATTATCTTTGCATAAGATAACCTGCACTCGGGAAATTAAGAGCAAGCTCTCTTTCCACTCGTTTGCATTATCTTTGTATAAGATAACCTGCACTCGGGAAATTGAAAGCAAGCTCTCTTTTCCACTCGTTTGCATTATCTTTGCAAAATAAAAGCGACACTCGTGCAAACCGAAAAAGCACACTTTAAAAACCGGCAGACACCGGTCTGCCACTGCGTCACATCGCCGTGCCACTGCCGGCGGCATTCATATATACAAACATAAAGCTATGATATTATGAAACAAAGAATCATCTTATCAAAGGATATAGAGAATGAGATTGCCGAAGCAATATCAGAATGCAGACACGACAGGCTGTTCGTGCTTACCGACGAGCACACACGCGAGGCGTGCTGGCCACGGTTGCGCGACTTCCTCTCGCTCAAAGACGCCACTCTCATCACCATAAAGGCGGGCGACACTCATAAGGACATCGCGTCTGTATCAGACGTGTGGCGCAGCCTGCAAGAGGGAGGAGCCACGCGACACTCGTGCCTCATCAACCTCGGAGGAGGCATGGTGACAGACCTCGGAGGATTCGCCGCATCGACATTCAAGCGCGGCATCGACTTCATCAACATCCCAACGACACTGCTCGCCATGGTCGACGCGTCGGTGGGAGGCAAGACCGGAGTGAACTTCGGGGGACTGAAGAACGAGATAGGAGTGTTCTGCGACAGCCGGTTCGTCATTCTCGACACACTTTTCCTCAACACGCTCGACCACGACAACATCTGTTCAGGCTATGCCGAGATGCTCAAACACGGGCTTCTCAGCGACGACCGCATGTGGAGCGAACTGCTTACATTCCCTCTCTGCAACCCCGACCTGCAACGCCTGCAACTCATGCTCGCCCAATCGGTGAGGGTGAAGGAGAAAGTGGTGGAGGCTGACCCGCTGGAGAAAAACATACGCAAGGCTCTCAATCTCGGACACACCGTGGGGCACGCACTGGAGTCGCTGGCTATGTGTAAGGGGCAGCCCGTGCTGCACGGATATGCCGTAGCATGGGGACTGGCATGCGAACTGTTCATCAGTAATATAAAAGAGGGATTCCCTACAGACAAACTGCGGCAGACGGCGGCATTCATTCGCGAGAACTACTCGCTGCCGATGGTGACGTGCGACGACTACCCCGAGCTCTACAGACTGATGACTCACGACAAGAAAAACACCGCAGGCACCATCAACTTCACCCTTCTCGCCGACGTGGGCGACATACGCATAAACCGCACGGCGACAAAGGACGAGATATTCGAAGCCCTCGATTTCTATCGGGAAGGGCTATGACAATATTATATAACACATCAAATAATGGACATAGAAAAACTCAAAAGAGTAAGACTCGAGCAGGACGGACTGTCCAAGACGCTCGGAATGGACTTCATATCTACACCTGAACCCGACACGTGCATGGCACGAATGAAGGTTGGAAGACACAACAGACAGGTATTCGGATTCCTCAGCGGAGGAGCGACGCTCGCACTGGCGGAAAACCTCGCGGGCATAGGCTCGATGGCTCTGAGTCCGGGCAAGATATGCCTCGGCATCAACGTGACAGGCAACCACATGAAGGCGGTGCTCGAAGGCGACACAGTCACCGCATACGGACGGTGCATACACAAGGGGCGGACACTGCACCTGTGGCACATAGAACTGAAAAACAACGCCGGCGAACTCATCTCGTCGGTTGAGGTAACAAACTTCATACTCAACCAGAGAACGAAATGAAAAGTTATGCAATGTACCGTCTGCCGCACGGCAGAGAGATAGTAAGGATAACGCAGAGCACGGGCTTGCCCGAGGAACTGCAATCATACAGCGAGCTGAACGGGCGCAGCGGGTTTGTCTTCGCACCGTTCTGCATATCGCAGTCGTGCCCCGTACTGCTCATAAAACCTGACTCCACAGAGACAATGCCTGCTCCGGAATGCCTGCATACAAACGCTCCCTGCGTTCCGCAACATACTGACGACACGCAGGGACGGAACGTGTATGCGGCTGACTTCGCCGCCTTCCACGAGGCACTCACACGCGGGGAGTTCGACAAACTGGTGCTCGCGCGAAGCACTCAGGTGGAACACGCGCCCTCCATGCAGCCTGAAGAGATGTTCATGAGGGCGTGCCGGCTCTACCCGCGCATGTTTGTGGCACTCGTATCCACACCGCAAGGGGGCACGTGGCTTATGGCTACACCTGAGATTCTGCTCAGCGGCGACGCGCCGATATACTCCACCATGGCTCTGGCGGGCACCATGCGGCTGGACGACAGTCAGCTGTCGTTCGACACACCAGGGCACGATTCTGACACAGACAGCATCGTGTGGGACGACAAGAACACGCTCGAACAGGAATACGTGGCGGCATATATGCGCGAGCGCATAGCGCACTTCGCCTACAACATAAGCAGTAAAGGACCCTATACAGCACGCGCCGGACGGCTGGTACATCTGCGCACGGACTTCACGTTCACGCTCACCGACATGCATCTTCTGGGCGACATCATCGACAGTCTGCACCCCACGCCTGCCGTGTGCGGCATACCCAAGGACGAGGCGCGGCGGTTCATCATGACGCATGAGTCGGCTGGACGCGGATATTACAGCGGTTTCAGCGGTCCGATAAATCCCGACGGTGCCACACGGCTGTTTGTCTCGCTGCGCTGCATGAGCATCGGCGAGAGGACATGCCGTCTGTATGCCGGAGGCGGACTGCTGCGCGAGAGCGACGAACAGCATGAGTGGGAGGAGACTGAATGTAAGATGGACACCATGAGGTGTGTGATAAACAACGGTTGAAATGTACAGCAACAAGGAGAACGTCAACATCCTTACGGCACTGCTCGCCGCCTATGGGGTGCGCCATGCGGTGGTGTGCCCGGGCAGCCGCAACGCGCCCATAGTGCACAATCTCAACGAATGTCCCGGCATAGAGTGTCATCCCGTGACCGACGAACGCTCGGCTGCCTTCTGTGCCATAGGCATCAGTCTGGCGACCGGCATGAGTCCGGTGGCTGTGTGCGTCACGTCAGGCTCAGCGTTGCTCAATGTCGCGCCTGCCGTAGCAGAGGCGTTCTACCGCCACATACCGCTCATCGTCATCTCGGCAGACCGTCCGGCACAGTGGATAGGACAGCTCGACGGGCAGACACTGCCTCAGCCGGGGGCTTTCGGCATGATGGTGCGCAAGGACATAAGCCTGCCTGAGCCGCACAACGATGAGGAGCGGTGGATGTGCGGACGCATGGTGTGCGAGGCTCTCTATCTTTCCACATGCCGCACTCCTGCTCCGGTGCATATCAATGTGCCGATAACCGAACCGCTTTTCACATTCGACAGTGAGCGTCTGCCCGACGTGCGCGCCATAAGACGGTGCCAGCGCGACAGCCGGGACTGCATGTGCGACACTCTGCCCGACGGATGGTTCGTGGCACGAAAGCCGATGGTGGTGATAGGACAGATGCCTTACGGCGCGATTGACAGCCGCACGCTGAAGGAGCTGTCGCGCTCGTTCGTCACGCTGTGCGAGCCGCTCGGAGCCGAGGCTGTGCACTTCGACGAGGTCATACGCGCCATAGGCAATGACCGCGACTACATGCCCGACTACATTATATATATAGGTGACACTGTCGTAAGCAAGGCTGCACGACGCTTTCTGAGACTCTCCGGCGCGCCGTCTTGTCTGCTCACGCCGGACGCAGCGACAATATCCGACCCTCTCATGCATCTCTCCCACATCGCCCAGTACGACAGTGCGGAGGCTCTGAAGAGGCTGCCGGAGATGCTGCGTACAGGCTGCCGCGACACCGCAAAATCTCTTCCGCCAGACGCTGCAGAGGAAACCGAAGTCTCACGCACGCGGTTTCTCCGGCTGTGGAACGCCGCGCTCGACACCGCGCGACGCCATTCGGAGGACTACGAACCGGAATATTCGTCAATGGCTGCGGTGAGATACTTCGAGCAACAGCTTGCCGACATGGAATATGACTGGCACGTGCATTACGCCAACAGCTCGGCGGTGAGGCTCGCCAACATCTTCGCGGCGCACCACGTGGAGTGCAACCGCGGTGTGAACGGCATAGAGGGATGCCTGTCAACAGCGGCTGGGCACTCCATGGCTACGGCTGACATGGTGTTCTGCATCATAGGAGACCTGAGCTTCTTCTACGACCAGAACGCGCTGTGGAACACTTCGCTGAAAGGCAATCTGCGCATCATCATGCTCAACAACGGAGGCGGAAGCATCTTCCGAGGACTGCCGGGACTGAGCGACAGCGCGGCGGCTGACCGTCTGGTGGCGGCATGTCACGCCACGACAGCGGAGGGAATATGCACGCAAAACGATGTAGGCTACATTGCCGTACACAACATGGAGGAAATGCGGATAGGCATAGTGACACTGCTCACACGCCGCTCCTCACGTCCAATGCTGCTCGAAGTGAAGACCGATGCGACGACAGACAACGACGTGATTGACGCATACTTCAATTCTCTTTCACTCTGACACACCGTCCGGACACACTCCTTTCACAACAAACAATACCCGAACAACATCCTCACACTCTCTTCCATCACATCCGTCCGGTGCCGCACCATCCGACTGGCGGCACCAGATGACAGCACGCATACGTCCGTTCCGGACAATAGAAAATACTATACTTGTATACTAAAACACCTTTTAAGTTTTACAAATGTCACCAAAACACATTATAACCCAGCATTTTGCATAAAATAAACGATAAAATATTGTCATATGTAAGATGTTTTCCTTACATTTGTAAAATATTTTACAGCACGTTTAAAATTTATATTTATGAGAAAACTTTTACTTATCGCAGCTGCCCTTTTTTCTTTAGGCAGCATGGCACAAAGACCATTTGAATCACACACAACATTCAACACCCTCAACAAGAGTATGAAAGTGAACAGTCTCATGAGCCGGATGCCGGCAGCACGCATCGCAAAACCGGCGAACGCTCAAGCCAAGGCTCCGGCTAAAGCGCCCGAAGGCGAGTCCCACACTTACTACCTCGACTGCTTCAACTCATGCTTTAAAATAGGCGATATACCTGAAATACACAAAGCCATAGACATTGTGTTTGCAGCCGACAACAAGGTTTATATCAAGAATATGATGTACCCGTCGATGTTCGACACCTACATTGAGGGAGTGCTGAAGGATAATGTCATTACCATCAAAAACGGTCAGCAGATAGGAGAAGTTCAGGGACGTAATATGGTGTTATGCAACATGACATATGATAAAGCAACCAATAAGATAAATACGGACACGTCAAACGACTTCACTCTTACAATAGACAAGGACTACGGAGTAATAACAAGCGAGCCCTCAAGTTATCTCGGAATATGTACCGATGATTACCAGATAACGTTGACTGAAGCCGGAAATATGCAGTTCATACCGGCTGAGCTGTTCCCCGAAGCTGACGAATATGAATACACATACGACTATGAATCGGCAAAAACTCCGCAGCAGAAAGGCAAGAAGGGCACTGTGCAGATAATCAAATTCGGACAATACAGATACATCAAAGGGCTGATGCCGGAAGCTGCTCCGGACGCATGGGTGATGGCAGAAGACAATAACGGCACACTCACAGTCTCCTTACCGCAAGCCATCGGGGAAGACTACGCTGCTGTTTTTGTCGACTTCAGCCAGGGAGGTACCTTCATCTTCGATCCCGTCACATTCAAATATGATGCTGCCTCAGACTCTTATGTGATGTCAAAATATTCACTCATCGATCTGTTCCCGACATACGACGAGAAAACGAATACATATAGCGTTGGCTACAGCACAAGCTACAACAACCTGAAAATAAAGGCAACGACAACCGGAATAAGCAATGTCGGGAACTCTGTCGCCGATGTTGTGTCAACGGAATATTACGACCTCTCTGGCAGAAGGGTAAGCGACGCGCAGAAGGGATTGTACATTAAAGTGATGAAATATGCTGACGGAACGACAAAGAGCGTGAAGACCGTTAAGTAATAAATATGTAAAAGCAGGCAATAACATCAATTGTCCATATACAATTTTACGGCAGGCTTGTCTTATGAAAGGCAAACCTGCCTTTTTTATGTATGTAAGCAGACTCATACTTTTCCAATCCCGAGCCGGTGTGAACTATCCTGTCTCTCATACATACGGTGTCGGCGGATGTATGCAAAACACAGGATGACAGCACTCTTATGCCTTTCCCGACACACTAAAAACGCAAACCCATAAACTAAAAGCTCCGGACCGGATCAAAAAAACGTAAAAACCAGTACAAGAAAAACACAGAACTGGCACACGAAAAATACGAAAGCCATACACGAAAAATACAAAAGCCGTACACGAAAAATACAAAACCGATATTTAAGAAAGACCTAAACTCCACTCGAGAAACATAAAACAAATACTCGAAAAACGTAAAACCGATACACGAAAAACACCGAACAGGCACAAAAAAAACACAAAAGCGACACACGGAAAAGCCTTTCTCATCGTCCAAAAGCCACCAAAAAGAACAATATTTAGGCATTTTGTATAAATTAATCGGTATTTTATTGTAATTTGAAAGATATTTTATCTACTTTTGTAAAAATTTTTTCAACACTTTAAAAACTTATATTTATCCTTAATTCCGCAACACTATTATAAATTAAACTTTTTAAGTACCTGAGCAACAAAAAGTTGCTCAGGATTTTGCCATGTCGAAGAATTCACTTATCTTAGTGTTGCAAAAAATAAACAAGAAAATCCGACGATAGACATGGCAAAAATACAAATTAAATCTGAGAAACTCACTCCTTTTGGAGGAATATTTTCTATCATCTATACCTGTAATAATGCTTACGCAGACATTTTTCAGACTGATTTTGGATAACGCCTACAACTTATGGGTATGATACTGCGTATTGCCTCAAGTCGCATTGTGGGGTAAGGGAATATTGAGGGTTGCAGTGGGGATTTCTACCTCAATTTATCTGCTAATTCAGTAAGAGAGGACATGTACACGCAAGAAGGACGTTGAAGGGCTTAGTTGAGGATTTGAGGTTTATGAGAAAACTTTTACTTATCACAGCTGTCCTTTTTTCTTTAGGCAGCATGGCGCAAAGACCGCTTGACTTCACCAAAAACATCAGGACATTCAACAAGAACCTGAAACTGAACAGTCTGATGAGCCAAATGCCGACCTCACACATCGCAAAACCAGCGAAGGCACAAGCCAAAGCTCCGGCAAAAGCACCCGAAGGTGAGTCTCACACATATTACCTCGACTTCTACAATCAATGCTATGGTGTGGGCATATTTCCTGAAGTTCACAAAGCAGTCAACATCATATTCGGTTCTGAAAACAAGGTTTATATACAGAACATGATGTATCCCTCAGAATTTAATACATACATTGAAGGTGAGCTGAACGGTAACGTTATCACAATAAAGAACGGACAGCTGATCGGTGTGATACAAGGATATAACATGGTATTATGCAACATGGTTCTGGATGAAACGACAGGACAGATAAGCCTTGACACATCAAAAGACTTCACTCTTACCATAGACGAGAACTACGGAATAATAACAAGCGACATAACAGGATTCATCGAAATATTCACCGAAGATTACGAAATGGTTTACACCTGTTCAGGAATGATGCAGTTCACACCGGCAGAACTGTACCCTGAAGCAGACAAACACGAATACACATACGACTATGAAGCATACAGCACTCCGCTTCAGACAAACAAGAAAGGCACTGTCCAGATTATAAATCTCGGTCAGTACAGCTACGTTAAAGGTCTTATGCCGGAGGAAGCACCGGACGCATGGCTTATGGCAGTAAACGAAAACGGCTCGTTATCAATCACCTTACCGCAAATCATTGAGGAAGACCGGTGTGCCGCTTTCGTCGATTTCAAAGACGGAGGATCTATTATCCAGACGCCTGTAACATTCGAATATGACAAGGCGTCAGACTCTTACGTATTGTCAGAATATTCTCTTACAGATTTGTTCGCATCATATGATGAGGAGAGCGGAACCCTTGGCATAGGTTACAGCGAAAACTACGACAATCTGAAGATAAAGGCATATACTACCGGAATAAACAAGGTTGAGGACTCAGACGCCGACATTGTGTCGACAGAATACTACGACCTCTCAGGCCGCAGTCTGAACAATGCCCAGAAAGGCATCAACATCAAGGTGATGAAATATTCTGACGGAACAACCAAGACTGTGAAGGTTGCAAAGTAAGAAACAGATAAAAGCAAGCATACATTATATTATTTATATGTAATTCCGGGCAGGTTTGTCTTATGAAAGGCATGCCTGCCTTTTTTATGGACATACATTTTGTGGTGCGGGAAAGGGAAAGTCAGCCGGTGACGGTTTGCTGTTATGACAAAAAATTGATAACTTTGCGGATATGGCGGCAAAGGGACTGACGGGCGGAAAAGCGTGTCCTGTCATACGCAAGGCGGCACTACGCGGCACGGCATTTCCAAGACACCTTTGCCGACAGCGTTTTAAGACAACAAAAAAGCATAAAGACATGAATAAAAGAGAATGGAAACCGATAGAAGGTTTCGACTTCAAGGAGATTCTTTTCGACGAGTATAACGGCATAGCCCGCATAACAATCAACCGTCCGAGATGGCGCAACGCCTTCACGCCACGCACTACATGGGAGATGTCGCAGGCGTTCGCATGGTGCAGGGAGGCGCAGCGCATAGGGGTGGTGATACTCACCGGCGCGGGCGACAAGGCGTTCTGCTCTGGCGGCGACATGAACGTGAAGGGACGCGGAGGATATGTCGGCGAGGACGGAGTGCCGCGGCTAAACGTGCTGGACGTGCAGAAACAGATACGCTCGCTGCCGAAACCGGTCATAGCGATGGTGAACGGATATGCCATCGGAGGCGGACACGTGCTTCACCTGATGTGCGACCTCACCATAGCGAGCGACAACGCGATATTCGGACAGACCGGTCCCAAGGTGGGATCGTTCGACGCCGGGTTCGGCGCTTCCTATCTTGCGCGCATCGTGGGACAGAAAAAGGCGCGCGAGATATGGTTTCTATGCAGGCAGTACTCGGCGGAAGAGGCTGAGCGCATGGGCATGGTGAACAAGGTGGTGCCATTCGACGAACTGGAGGACACGTGTGTGGAATGGGCTGAAAGGATGATGGAGCACAGTCCGCTCGCACTGAGAATGATAAAGGCGGGGCTCAATGCGGAGCTCGACGGACAGGCTGGCATACAGGAACTTGCAGGCGACGCCACCATGCTCTACTACTTCCTGGACGAAGCACAAGAGGGAGGCAGGGCGTTCCTCGAGAAGCGCAAGCCCGACTTCGGCAAGTTCCCGAAACTGCCCTAAGCCTCTCTGAGAGACCGTGAGAAAGTCATCACCACAACAGAAAAGGAACGACAAGACACCATTATGAGAAAAATAAGCGTCAGACAGCGCACGCTCCACTTCAGACAACCTGCCGGAACGTCGCGCGGAACATACACCACACGCACGTCGTGGTTTCTGGAAATGACGTCAGACGACGCCCCCGGACGCTCCGGAACAGGAGAGTGCGCGCCCCTGCCCGACCTCAGCTGCGACGCCTCTCCGGCTTATGAGCAGACACTGAAGGCATTGTGCCGGATGTATGAGACGAGGCAGTCGATAGACTACAGCCTCATGCGTCCCTACCCGTCGATGCTCTTCGGCATGGAGACGGCAGAGAGAAACTTTGAGCAGGGCGGCTCTGTCATCTTCGACACACCGTTCACCCGAGGCGAGGAAGGCATACCGATAAACGGTCTGGTGTGGATGGGCTCGCTGCAGGAGATGATGAGCCGCCTGGAGGAAAAGATGCAGGCGGGATTCGCATGCGTCAAACTGAAGATAGGGGCTATTGACTTCGACGACGAGATGCGGCTGATAAGGCACATCAGAAACCGCTTCGGAAAGGAATACATAGAACTGCGAGTGGATGCCAACGGTGGTTTCTCGCCCGCCGAGGCTCCGCAAAGGCTCGAACAGCTCGCGGCATACGACATCCACTCCATAGAACAGCCGATAAGGCAACGGCAGTGGACCGAGATGGCACGGCTGTGCCGCGAGTCCCCGCTTCCGATAGCCTTGGACGAGGAACTCATCGGGGTGAACTCAAAGGAGATGAAGACGCAGATGCTCGACTTCATCCGTCCGCAATACATCATCCTCAAACCGTCACTGCACGGAGGCATGCACGGCACGCGCGAATGGAAAGAGCTGGCTGACAAGAGAGGCATAGGCTCGTGGATAACAAGCGCGCTTGAAAGCAACGTGGGGCTCAACGCGGTGGCTCAGCTCGCCGCAAGCGTCTACGGACCGGGCATCACCACGCCTCAGGGACTGGGCACCGGACTGCTCTTCACGGACAATCTGCCCATGCCGCTCGAGATAAGGAAAGACCGGCTTTGGCGCGTACCGTGACAGCCCATCACTTTTATGCCTTTAGCGAAAGGCTACAACAGGCTGACATTTCAGTCCATACAGATTTGTCATAATCAGCAGCATAATATGCCGGAACAATAAAAAAATGTGTCTGCCCGTATATAATGAAACGACAGGCACACATCCGGCAAGACATAAATACAGACAAAAATGACTCTCGAACAGTTTCTTGAAGAATGGAACAATGCCGACGACTGCATCACGGTGCACACGAGCGGCTCTACGGGCAAGCCCAAACCCATGCGCGTGGAGAAACGGCGCATGGAGGCGAGCGCACGCATCACGTGCGCCTTTCTCGGTCTGAAGCGGGGCGACACGGCTCTGCTGTGCATGCCGCTCGACTTCATCGCCGGTAAGATGGTGGTGGTTCGGGCTTTGGCGACAGGCATGCGGCTGGTGAGCGTCACGCCCGGCGGGCATCCTCTGCGCGGTCTGCGGGAGCCGCCGGTGTTCGCAGCGATGGTACCGCTTCAGGTGTACGACAGTCTCGCCGACCCTGAGGAGCGGTGTCTGCTCATGGGCATAAGGCATCTCATCATAGGCGGAGGAGCGGTGGACGACAGTCTGTGCGACTCGTTGAAAGACTTCCCCAACGCCGTGTGGAGCACCTACGGCATGACAGAGACACTGTCGCACATAGCCCTGAGACGGCTCAACGGACCGGAGGCAAGCCGGTGGTACACTCCGTTCCACAACGTAAGCGTGAGCACCGGTGCCGACGGATGCCTCGTGATAGACGCTCCCGCCGTGTGCGCGGAGAGGCTGAAGACAAACGACATAGCCGAGCTCGACACCGACGGCAGACGGTTCCGCATCATAGGACGCAAGGACAACGTGGTGTGCAGCGGAGGGATAAAGATGCAGATTGAGGAGATGGAGCGGTTGCTCAAGCCTCACGCCACATGTCCTTTCATGATAACCAAGGTGAAGGACAGGCGTCTGGGCGAGGCGGTGACGATGCTCGTCGAGGACGGCGACAGCCAGGTAATGCGCCACATATGCGAGGAGCACATGCCGCGATACAGCCGTCCGAAACATTATATATGCGTAGGGCGGCTTCCTATGACTGCCACCGGCAAACCCGCACGTGCCGAAGCGATGAGGATGGCACAGGAAGCCGTCGGAGAGGAATAGGAAGGTGGCGGAGTCAGAGGGCGCGCCGCAGCTCCTCACCTACAATATTCGTCAGTTCCACAAACTCTTCTACAGACAGCTGCTCCGGTCGCCGCGTCATGTATGCGTGCTGCCAGAAAGCGGGATCCACGGCTCTCTCGCCCGTTATCTGACGCAGACTCACGCGCAGCATCTTGCGCCTCTGTCCGAAAACAGCCTTCACTATGCGCCTGAACAACGCCTCGTCGCAACCCAGACTTTCCCTCGAGTTGCGCGTCATCCGTATCACTGCGCTCTTCACTTTGGGCGGAGGGTTGAACACGTTCTCGTTCACCGTGAACAGATATTCCACATCATACCACGCCTGTATCATCACCGACAGTATGCCGTACGACTTGTTTCCCGGCGGCGACGCAATGCGCCAAGCCACCTCGCGCTGTATCATGCCCGTGCAGCACGGTATCAGTTCCTTGTTGTCGAGCATCTTGAAGAATATCTGCGACGATATGTCGTAAGGATAGTTACCCGTCAGCACGAACGGCTTTCCGTCGAACAGGCGCGACAGGTCCATGCGTAGGAAGTCGTCGCCGATGATGTTCTCACGCAGCGAAGGATAGTGGCTGTTGAGCCATTCCACCGACTCGGCATCAATCTCCACCGCCTTCAGCACGCGGTCTTTCTGCATGAGAAACTGCGTGAGCACCCCCATGCCCGGTCCTATTTCAAGCACCGGAATGTCAGGACAGGCGTCCACCGTGTCGGCTATAGCCTTTGCTATATTCAGATCGGTCAGGAAGTGCTGCCCGAGATTTTTCTTTGGTCTTACTGTTTTCATACGGCAAAGATAATGCAAACGAGCGGAAAGAAAGTTTACTTTCACTTTCCCGAGTGCAGCTTTTCTTATGCAAAGATAGTGAAAGGTGAGTGCAATAGCAATAGGAAAAACGAAGTTTTTTAATAAATTGATATTGCCGAACCGCATCCTATCTTATTAAAAGATAGTGAAAGGTGAGTGCAAAGACAAGCGAAAAGAATATTTTCTTTTCAGAGAAGGCTTTGCCGAGCCGCATCCATATATTATAATAAGGTATCAAAACGGCATTCCCTCACTTCCTCCTCATTATTATTCCGCATTCAAACAAAAGTAGAGACGCAAAATCTTGCGTCTCACAAGCAACCCCATACCATAATATCACACAACAAACAATTGACTGTCAACTCATAAAACCATACGGGAGACGCAAAATATTGCGTCTCTACAAGCATGTCAATACCGGACTCTCACACTATAAACATTTGATTTTCAATACATAAACTGCACGGGAGACGCAAAATCTTGCGTCTCTACAGGCATTCCAACACCATACTCTCACACTACAAACGATTGATAATCAAAACATAAATCACCATAAAATCGCATCATATCCCGTCCGTACACCACTGCCGTCAGCGCAACACATCGCAACGACGGCAGTATTCATCCACAATCACACAAACTATCCGGTCACCCCAAACACCTGCCATTGCCTGACGTCATACCCCTCTCCATCGCGTTCCACCATCTCAGCGATACACATGAACAATGCGCACCGCCAACAAGGAATGCAATCGCGGAATGCATAAATATACATTTCCACAGTAAAAAATTTTGACAACAGAAAATCGCGAAACAGAAAACGAAACCGGCGCAAAACCGCTCCCGTAACACCATCCGGACTCATTCGTACATACGTTTATACCAGTATGGCAGACGTCAAGCACACTCCCGACATACCGGACGGTGTTTCCGGCATCGCCAAACAGGCATTATCAGCTCTCGGGAAAGCCTTTCCCGACATGCCGGAAAGCCTTTCCGGCAACATCAAACGGCATGTTCTGCAACGCGGATGAGGTCGTCCCGACACATCAAACAACATAAACAACTGTAACACAGTGCCTTAAACAAAGTTCATAAAAATCGCGTATTTGCATCCTGCGTCTCTGTCGCGCGTAAAAAAACGCCCTATTTCGAGTTACCATACATGGGATTGCATAAACCGTTCCGCATCCATGCATATTTATGCATTGCCTCCACCGCATCACACCATCAGCCGCACATCACGCCACAAGAGCGCAGGCAACGGCTGCGGAAATAATATCCACGCATCATTACATGCCCATTCCATAGCCATTCATACCCACATACATAC
Organism: Leyella lascolaii; assembly: GCF_900079775.1. Lineage (GTDB taxonomy): Bacteria > Bacteroidota > Bacteroidia > Bacteroidales > Bacteroidaceae > Prevotella > Prevotella lascolaii. Next base: position 247,364 of record NZ_LT556038.1, read on the forward strand.
CGCCCGCACCCCAAAGCAGAGACATAGTAAAAACCCAAAGAATAACGCATCCTGCCAAAGTAGAGACGCAAAATATTGCGTCTCACAAGAAGCCAAGCGCAATAAAACTGCGCAATAAAACATGATATAAACAGGCAAACCTTTACTCGGGAGATGCAAAATATTGCGTCTCTACTGGCTCACGCCATCGGAATGATGCACAAGGAACACTGACTCTGACAATCTATCAGGTCTGCACAATGTGCCATTCAACACTATACGGCGGATAAATACGGTTGTTGCTGAATAAGTGTTTTTTCTGTTCAATATATACAAAAATACATCACACCTCTACGACAGAGGTGTATACATATCGTGATATATATTGTTCTAAACATCATCAAAATTAAAACTATTGTACGAAATAGCAAAGATTACAGCAACATAATTAACCTATTTACACATATATTAACTAATGCAGCTTGGAAATAAATATAAGAATACAATACATATACAACAATACGGACAATAAATTTTGCACTAAACGAAAAACATATACACCTCTGTCGTAGAGGTGCATGGTTCTCAAAGCGGAAACGGTATGTCTTTTCAGGTCCGCAAGGCTGGATGAAGCACCGTGACGCAGAATCTCTCACACGCGTTACCTTACAATATAAGCTACGTTACTCTACATTAAGTTTCATCCATAAACAGACAAATTATCTTATTACAACGAAGCGTACCGGGTCATACGAAACGCCGGACAACCGCATGACGACACCCAAGCGACACCAGAAAGAGAATAAAGTATAAAACCAACGAAAATAAAATGGAAATGAAAAAATTGTATGAAAGACCATCCGTCAATGTGATTGCGATGGAAATGGAGCAAGTGATGGCAAGCTATTCATCAGTAAATCCCGGCAAAGGTTCAGATGATCCGGGCTGTCCAATTATCGAATCAGGAATGCCGGAAGATGATGGAACTGACTTGACAAAAGCCACTAATGAAAATCATGCAAAACCATACAATGTATGGGAATGAGAACGTGAAAGGAAAGAAGAAAACAACAAGAAAAAGAAGAAAGGAAGAACTATAATTATGAAACACTTTAATACTTTACTTACAGTGATGTTCCTGCTTGTCTGGGGAGGGAACATACAAAGTGCAAAAGCACAGAGCTCAGACATTGACTGGACTCAAAACGCAATAAACTTCAGGGATGCCGTCGACAAGAATGTTTATCTTTATAATAAGACCCACAATGGCTTCCTTAACGCCGGTGGCACATATGGCATGCAGGCGGTACTTAACCCGAGGGGTATCAGGCTGACATTGAGGCAGAACGGAGAAATTTATTATCTGGAAGGCCCTGTTAAAAACGAGTCAGAAAACAATAAAGGAAACTGCATCGGAATTATTAATCTAAACAATGATATTTATATCGACCTTGCAGTTCCTACCAAGTATTCCAGAACTGCATTGACCCTTACAGCCTCAGGAACGAATACATTCACTATAAATACAGACGGTCGCTACTACAATTATGACGAAACCAAAAGATATATAATAGCCAACGGCAGAGAATATAATGCCGACGAATGGTGTCTTGTCGAAGCAGATGACTACCAAAATGTAATCTTTAAAGAATCCGAGCAAGGACGTTACAATATCAGCGGTCTTATTCTTAACTCACGTTTCATACGTAACGTCGTTACACAGGAATCAGAGGCATTCTGGTTAACAGAAGGATTGCACTATGATACTGACGATTATTGTACATCTATAGATCCCAAAATGGGAACAGAGAAGAGTAACGACCGTTACGCATCTGAGTTCGGTGCGTTCGGCTGTCTTGAGATGGGTCGCGTGGAAGGAAGGTTCTATCAGAAAATAAGCGGTCTGAGACCGGGACTTTATGCAGTCACAGCACAAGCCTTCTTTGACACAAAAGACAAATGCACTTACAAAGGAGGCGCATATGTCACACCAAATCCTGCTGAAGCTTCTAACGCATACCTATATGCAAATGACGCAGAGACGAGAATCCCTACATTACCAGAGAATGATTATAATACATTCAAGAGATATGTGGATGAGCAATATAATAGCCTCACAAATGATGGTGAAACAAATGATAAACAATATTTCCGTCGTAATGTACCGGCAGCATACTTCCTCGCTCAGGGCAACCAGTTCTCTCCTGACGAGACATTCCACAGGGTCACAACATACGTGACAGTAACCGCTGACGAAGGAAGTGAAACCGGTTCACTTGAACTTGGCGTAAGAAAAGACGCAGTAGGCGGACGTGTATATGTGGACAACATCAGTCTTTATTACATCGGCAATGAGGACGAACATTTATCGTTCGGAGTTGACGCGTACGGAGACGAATCCTCAGTTGACACATACACATATGAAAAGGAGTATTATTTCAAACTCAGCCGTAAGTTCAATCTCAACCAGTGGAGCGCGCTCACACTTCCGGTTGACCTCACTGGACAACAGGTTAAGGAGGCTTTCGGCGATGAAGTGGAACTCTGCAAGTTGTATGGAGAGAACCCGGATAATCATAACCAGATACTTTTCGAGCCAGTAGATATCAACAACACATACAATGCGGTAATCGAAGCGAACATGTGTTACCTTGTAAAGGTTAAGGCTGATGCTAAGTTCAATGAGAACGCTCGATATACATTCAACAGAAGAAACGAAGCTGACCCACAATACGGAAGTGACCCTGAGAAGGTGATTTACGACCATGGATACATCTATGAGTTCACAGGCGTAAGCTGTCCGGGAGGAATCAAGAAACAAGAAACAAAACCATCAACCGACGGGAAACTGAATTATACATATTTCAACTATCATCCCGACTATGCACCTAAAGGCTCATACGTAATGTCCGGAGGCAAAATGTATCATCTTACAGACAATTGGTACAGCCTTATAGGTACTGCATGGTACATCACCGAAGCCAATTCGTCGACAGAATCAAAGACCTTCGTGATAGACAACGGCAACGGGACTACTGACATCAACGGCATCGTGACAGAGACACCTGCCGGGAAGGCTGCCGAGGGAGTATACACCATAAACGGTCAGAAGGTAGCTTCAGACAAGTCGCTCAACGACCTGCCGAAGGGCATATACATCGTTAACGGTAAGAAATACATCGTAAGATAAGAAAGAAATTCATCATGCGTTAATGTTCAACCGTGAGGCTGGATGTTTGCGGCCGGTAATGTGAATCCACATTACCGGTTTTTTTATGCCTCCACACCGATATCGACACATTATTATATATATAGTCAGCCGAATTACATCATGGCGTCTGACCGTATTACATTATTCCCCAGCCCAAGTCATATTATGGCGCCAGCCCAAGTAGAGACGCAAAATCTTGCGTCTCACGAGGGAATGTGCGCAATCAGGCAGTGCAATGAGATGAGGAACTGACAGCGATATGGCTGGACGGGAGACGCAAAATCTTGCGTCTCTACTGGCTGGCGCGATTGGAAGAATGAATAAGGAAAGCAGTGATAATGATGTGATTGGCAAAAGTAGAGACGCAAAATCTTGCGTCTCACGAGGGAGGTTGCGCAATTGGGCAGAGCGATGAGATGAAGGACTGATAGCGGCACGGATGGACGGGAGACGCAAAATCTTGCGTCTCTACTGGCTGGCGCGATTGGGAGGAAGGGCGGGAAAGGAATTTGGGATAAAAAAGTCAGCCACAGGCGATGGCGCGCTTCGGGGCGTCACGGACTGTGGCTGACAGCGTTTATTTCACAGGAATGTTCTCCAGAGTCTTTGTGAGCAGAGTCCAGAACGGCTCTATCGTAGATATGAGACAACGCTCACCCGTTGTGTGCGGCGAACGGATTGTCGGTCCGAACGACACGACATCGAGGTGCGGATACTTGCCCAGGATGATGGAGCACTCCAGTCCGGCATGGTCGACAACGACGTGTGCCTCCTCACCGAAGAGTTCCTTATACTCAGACGTGATGAGGTGGAGTATCTCGCTCTGCGTGTTCGGATCCCATCCGCAGTAGTCGCCGGATGTCTCCACGCGCATTCCAGCCATGTTGAACGTGCTCTGCAGCGTGGTGACGATGTACTCCTTGTAGCTCTCGCGTGAGCCGCGCGCCAGAATCTTTATGCCCGCCTTGCCTCCGCCTATCTCTATTATGGCGAGGTTGGACGACGTCTCCACCACTGTGGGGAACGACGGAATCATACGCATCACGCCGTTGTGGCATCCGTAGATGGCGTCGATGAGATTGTCCTGGATATCCTCCGGCACCTCAGTAGCAGGTGTGTCAACATCCTCCACGAACAGTTGTATGTCGTTCTCAATGCCCGCAAACTCGCTGTTGAACAGCTCGCGGTATTCCTCCGCCATAGCCTTCAGTTCGTCAACATTCTCCTTCGGCAGTGTCAGCACCGTCTCGCACTCAAACGGGATGGCGTTGCGCATGTTTCCGCCGTGCCATGTGGCGAGGCGTGCGTCAAGCTCTGCCACCGCGTCGCGCACAAGACGCACCATCAGTTTGTTGGCATTGGCGCGTCCGAGATGAATCTCCAGTCCGGAGTGTCCGCCCTTCAGACCCTTCAGCACCACACGCACTGCGGCATCGGAGCTGTCGGCAGGCACCTCCTTATACTCCAAGGTGGCAGTCACGTCCACACCTCCCGCGCTTCCGATGCAGAAGTGTCCCCAGCTCTCAGAGTCGAGATTGAGCAGAATGTCACCGTGCAGTTCTCCTTCGGGCAGGTCGTTGGCGCCGAACATGCCGGTCTCCTCGTCTGCCGTTATGAGTCCTTCCACCGGACCGTGCACAAGTGTCTTGTCCTCCATCACAGCCAATATGGCAGCCACACCCATACCGTTGTCGGCGCCGAGCGTTGTTCCTTTAGCCTTCACCCATTCCCCGTCTATCCACGTCTCAATGGGATCTGTCTCGAAGTTATGCGCACTGTCCTTACTCTTCTGTGGCACCATGTCCATGTGTGCCTGCATTATCACGCCCTTGCGGTTCTCCATTCCGGGAGTTGCGGGCTTGCGCATCACGATGTTTCCTGCCTCATCCTTGAATGCCTCAACGCCTGCTTTGGCGGCGAAGTCGAGCAGGAACTGCTGTATTTTATCACGATGTCCTGACGGACGCGGTACTTGCGTAAGCGCGTGGAAGTTTCTCCACACACACTCAGGTTTCAGGTTTTTGATTTCTGTCATAGCTTTTTTGTTGTGTTTAAACGGTTATGTTGGTTATTGTGTCATGCGGCGCATGCCACGGCATTGGTCTTCTTTGATGTGAAAGACAGCGCAATCCACGCCCACACACCCAGCAGCACGACGAGCAGCGTCTGCACCGAGTGTACTATAAGGACGAAGTAAAGCGCGTCGGTCTCGCCCACCCCGTAGAGTATGAGCATTGTCTTCACGGCGAAATGCCACGGTCCGGCTCCGTTGGGTGTGGGCACGATGACGGCTATGCTTCCCACGATGAACGTCACGAGGGCGCACGCCATGCCCAGCGATGAGGTCGCCTCGAAGCAGAAGAACGTGAGATAGTAGTGCAGGAAATAGCTCACCCATATGCCCAGGGTGAACAGAGCGTAGAGCGGCATGTTCCTCACTCCGCGCAGGGAGAACACGCCCTGCATTATGCCGCTTATGGTACACTTCACCTTATTATATATGGAGAACCTGCGCAGAAGCACCCACAGCAGCACCACAGCGGCAACGGCGCACACGGCAGTGACGATGTAGCCCGCCGTGGAGAACCGTGAGAAGAGCGTCTCGATGTTGGTCCCGGTGCGTCTGAAAAAGCTGTCGAACACGCGCAACTGGAAAAACAGCGTGACAAGCGTTATGACGAGCAAGAGCAGCGAGTCGATGATGCGCTCGGTGACCACAGTGCCCAGAGCCTTCGTGAACGACACTCCGTCGTAGCGTTTGAGCACTCCGCACCGCGCGAACTCGCCCACGCGCGGCACCACAAGGCTCACGGCATAAGAGAGGAAAATGGAGTTGACGCTTACCGACGCCCTCGCATGCTCCCCTATAGGCTCGAGGCTCATCTGCCAACGCCATCCGCGCAACATCTGGGCAAGCACGCCGAAGGGAAAGGACAGCAGCATCCAGGTCCAGTCCATTTCGTGAACGAGCACCCTGCCGACATTCTTGAAGTCGAAGTCACGATACATCCAGTAGAGTATCAGTCCGCCAAGCAAGAGCGAGAACAGGACCTTCATTATATCGTTGAATGTTTTTCTGCGTTCCAATGTTTATGTCAGTGTTCTTTATTATTGATATACATAATGCAAATGTACGAAAAAACCACCGTATAATGTAATTATATACGACGAATAAACATTTTTTAGCTTCACGGCAAAACGCTCCCGAAGCCACCTCCACACCGCCTGCATGATGCCCGTGACAAGCCAGAAAGACAGCAGCAGAAAGCATGCGGGGCATGACAAAAAGTCACACATAAGAACAAAATGTCACAATATCGGGCAAATAGTTGACATAATGTCATATTTTCGTAACGTTCAGACGGGTTTCTTTGACGTACGTCAATAAAACCCCGCTTTCATGGAGTTTTAAAGGGAAAGCCATTGTCCGGTACATAATTCGTATTACCTTTGCAGCGTCGAAAAGACAAAAAGGATAACAAATTAAAATTAAAAGAAAGGTAAAAAGACTATGGTAACATTTATCACATTTGCCATCGTGGCAGTAATCATTGCCAAGGCAGTAAGCTTAGGACATAAGATTGATTTACAGAAATAACATCAATCTGATGTCTTCTTCTTTAAGAAGAGATTATTGAACATTTTATATAGAAAGGCGGGGAACCGGCAACAGCCGGCTGCCCGTTTTTTCGTTTATGCCCCATCCTGCCACGCAGGCACTATCGCGGTCACTCCTACGACCGCATGCCACGCCACTTTCCGCGCGCCGCGCCATCCGTCGGAACGTGCCACAACGCTCTCCGAGCAAGTCAGACAAGTGTCTGCATAAATATGCATAAACACGGGCTGCAAAACGCATAAACACGCACGCCAACTCCACGAGAGCCGCGTATTTGCGCACGAACGCACTTTCCGGTGCAAATACGCAGGTATTGTGCCCTTATGATATATCACTGACAATCAATCCATTGCACAAAAACGCGCCATGACGGCAGTCTCACGGCAAGGCGAAACGGTACGTTCCGCATGACGGAAAAGCCTCTTCCGCATCCTCAAACGGTCTCTTCCGCCCCACAGAAAATGCCGTGCGGCAGCGCGAAAGAGCCTTTTCCGCACCACGGACAGCTGCCGACGGCACGTCAGAGTGGCTGAAACGGATGCGGAAAAGGCTTTTCCGCGTGCCGCGGAGGCATTTTCCACGCAACGCCGTTTTTATTTCGCTGATTTGTTTTGTCGTGTTTTTTTACCATGAAAATGTATATTTATGCGTTTTTATGCATGTATAAGATTACATCGGTAAACTTCATTCAGATTAACACGAATAGTGCCCTATGCGCATCAGTTTGATGGCGTCAGCCTGTAGAGACGCAAAATCTTGCGTCTCACGTCCAGCCATGCCGCTTTTAGTCCATCATCTCGTTGCGCTGTTTAATTGTGCTTACCTCCTTGTGAGACGCAAAATTTTGCGTCTCTACTTTGGCAGGATGCGTCAATCTCGGTGATTTTTATGTGCATCTGTTTGATGGCGCCAGCCTGTAGAGACGCAAAATTTTGCGTCTCACGAGCATCGATGTGTTTGTTTCAATCATGATTCATTGCGCTGTTTAATTGGACTTACCTCCTTGTGAGACGCAAAATTTTGCGTCTCTACTTTGGCAGTATGCGTTAATCTTGGTGATTTTTATCTGCATCAATTTGATGGCGTCAGCCTGTAGAGACGCAAGATTTTGCGTCTCACGTCCAGCCATGCCGCTTTTAGTCCATCATCTCATTGCGTTGTTTAATTGGGCTTACTTTCTTGTGAGACGCAAAATATTGCGTCTCTACTTTTGCCAGCCACTCCTTCAGCACTGCTGCCGTCATCTTGCGTTCAGCTTTTTCCCGGTGCAGACCGCCACATCTTCGATAAAGCTGAATACAATCCGGCTGACAGCAGCTCAAAATAAAAATGGAAGTATGATGACCGGTCCGGGGTTAATACAACCGTCCGTCAGCGCACCGCCACCATGCCTCCACCGCTCCGGTCTCAGCCGTACGGGCGCGCCCCGACAGACTTTCAGGGCATAAAAAAACCGGATGCATCGCCTCGATACATCCGGAACTGAGTTGGGATACTCGGACTCGAACCAAGAATGACAGGACCAGAATCTGTAGTGTTACCATTACACCATATCCCAATATGTTTGCTTCTTCATTTCTGAATTGCACTGCAAAGGTACACATTTTTTTTTAATCACAAACATTTTCAGCAACTTTTTTCTAAAAAAAACAAATAAACGGCAGTATTATCTCGTTTTTCAGATTATTAGATGTAACTTTGTGCATCATTTACTAAAGACATCATCTCACAACAGAAACGAAAAATCCGCAATCCGGAAGCCGTTGACGCACAGAAGCGGAGACACCGGTCCGGACCGGGAACAACAAAATTCGCATAAATGGAAACAACAAACAGACTGGTAGACTCAATAACAAAAGGAATTCAGGAAAAGAAAGGACAGAACATAACCATTGTAGACCTCAGAGGCATCGACGGAGCAATAACAAACTATTTCGTGATATGCCAGGGGGGCTCACCGTCGCAGGTGGAGGCTATAACAGACTCGGTGGAGGAGACAGTGAGGACGGAAACGGGCGAGAAACCCGTCAACGTGAATGGTCTGGGCAACAGCCAGTGGGTGGCAATGGACTACATCGACGCCATGGTACACGTGTTCATGCCGGAGGCGCGTGAGTTCTACAACCTTGAAAACCTGTGGGAAGACGCTCCGATGACACGTCTGCCCGACGTTGAGTGATACCGTCGGAGCATGCAAGTATCACATTATTATATATATAACAGACCGGAACAATGTAGTTTCACATAAATATGGACAACAACGAGAAGAAACGTCAGAACGACAATAACCAGCCGAAAATGCCCAAGTTCAACATGAACTGGATATACACGGTCATACTTGTATCACTCGGCATACTCTTCATCACTGGCGGAGGAGACGCCCTCGCCGTGGGAAGCTCGGCAAAACAGGAAGCCACATACACAAAGTTCAAGGAGTATGTGGAGAAAGGCTATGCCAAGAGCGTGGTGGTGAACAAGGACCGCAACATGCTTACCATGTATGTGAACGCCAAGAACATACGCGACGTATTCGGCAAGAGCGCGAAGCAGGTGGGACCTGAGCCGGCGGTGAACGTGGAGTTCGGCTCCGTGGACGAGCTTGAGAAATATCTCACCGAAATGCAGAAGGCAGGGAAGATAGCCGACTTCAGCTATGAGAACGAGAAAGGGAACTCGTTCATGAACCTGCTCATAAACCTCTCGCCATTCATCCTCGGCATCGCGCTGTGGATACTGCTCATGCGGCGCATGGGCGGAGGCAACGCGGGCGGAGGCGTGTTCAGCGTGGGCAAGAGCAAGGCGCGCATGTACGAGAAAGGCAACGACCTGGGCATAACGTTCAAGGATGTAGCCGGACAAGCGGCTGCCAAGCAGGAGGTGCAGGAGATTGTCGAGTTTCTGAAAGAACCCCAGAAATACACCGATTTGGGAGGAAAGATTCCTAAGGGCGCGCTGCTCGTGGGTCCCCCGGGAACAGGAAAGACCCTGCTGGCAAAGGCTGTCGCAGGTGAGGCGGGCGTGCCGTTCTTCTCGATGAGCGGATCTGACTTCGTGGAGATGTTCGTGGGCGTGGGAGCAAGCCGCGTGCGCGACCTCTTCAGACAGGCGAAGGAGAAGGCTCCGTGCATCATCTTCATAGACGAGATAGACGCTGTGGGACGGGCAAGAAGCAAGAACCCCGCCATGGGAGGCAACGACGAGAGGGAGAACACACTCAACGCGCTGCTCATAGAAATGGACGGTTTCGGTACCAACAGCGGCGTAATCATACTGGCGGCGACCAACCGCGCCGACATGCTCGACAAGGCATTGCTCAGAGCCGGACGCTTCGACAGGCAGATAAACGTGGACCTGCCCGACCTCAACGAGCGTAAGGAGATATTCCAGGTGCACCTCAGACCGGTGAAGACAGACGACACTGTGGACATAGACTTCCTGTCGCGGCAGACTCCGGGATTCTCCGGAGCCGACATAGCAAACGTGTGCAACGAGGCGGCTCTCATAGCGGCGCGCCACAACAAGAAGTCTGTGGGCAAGCAGGACTTCCTCGACGCCGTGGACAGAATTATAGGCGGACTGGAGAAGAAGACCAAGGTGATGACCTACGACGAGAAACGCACCATCGCGCTACATGAGGCGGGACACGCCACAGTGTCGTGGTTCTGCGAATATGCGAACCCGCTTGTCAAGGTGAGCATCGTACCGAGAGGACGCGCTCTCGGCGCCGCATGGTATCTGCCGGAGGAACGCCAGATAACGACAAAGGAGCAGATGCTCGACGAGATGTGCGCCCTGCTCGGCGGACGTGCCGCTGAGGAGCTGTGCAACGGGCAGATATCGACAGGAGCGATGAACGATCTGGAGCGCGCCACAAAGAGTGCCTACGGCATGGTGGCGTATGCAGGAATGAGCGACAAGCTCCCCAACATATGCTATTACAACAATCAGGAGTACCAGTTCCAGCGTCCTTACTCCGAGACAACGGCTAAGATAATAGACGACGAGGTGCTGAAGATGATAAACGACCAGTATGCCCGTGCCAAGGAACTGCTCACAAAGCATAAGGAAGGACACCGTGAGCTGGCTGAACTGCTGCTCAAACGGGAGGTGATATTCGCTGAGGACGTGGAGAGAATATTCGGTAAACGCCCGTGGATAAGCCGATCGGAAGAGATAATGGAGGACGACACACCGAAGCTGGAAGACATGCCCGACATTGTGAAAGAGGCACAGGCGGAGCACGAGAAGTCGCTGGAGCGGAAGAATGATGGCAAAGCCGTAACGGCACAGCCCGCAGACAGCGGCGACGGAGAAGGAAAACAAGACTGACAAACATAGAAAAAAGACAGCCCATGAGTGAGAAAATGAAAAACCTTATCACACGTTCTATTACGGGCGTGCTGTTTGTAGCGATTATCGTGACATGCTTTATGTGTCCCGAAGGAATGATAGCTGTTTTCGCACTTGTCACCGGACTGACCGTCTGGGAGTACACCGGGCTGGTGAACAGGATAGACGGCGTGACGGTGAACAGGTTCATCTCCACCGCAGCGGGAGTCTACCTCTTTTTTGCCGTCGCCGGATTCTGCAGCGGCATAACGCCCTCCGCAGTGTTCATACCCTATCTGCTGAGCGTCATATACCTTTTCATAAGCGAGCTGTATACAGAAAGCAAGAACGCCATAAACAACTGGGCATACACCATGCTCTCACAAATGTATGTGGCTCTGCCGCTGTCCACCATAAACATACTGGCATTCAGGGATTACGGCGGACAGGTGGTGTACGGCTACCTGATACCACTCAGCATATTCGTCTTTCTCTGGGCGAACGACACCGGAGCCTATTGCTTCGGCTCGCTCTTCGGCAGGCACAAGCTGTTCCCGAGAATAAGCCCAGGCAAGACATGGGAGGGAAGCGTCGGCGGAGGACTGCTCGTGCTGGCAGTGGCTGCGGTTATAGGATACGTGGAAAACCATAATGCCGACAGACAGACGCTCGGGGCAGTAATGTCCGTTACTGAATGGATAGGCATGGGACTTGTCGTGGTGCTGTTCGGAACATGGGGCGACCTTGTGGAGTCGCTCTTCAAACGCACCATGGGCATAAAGGACAGCGGGAACATACTGCCCGGACACGGAGGCATGCTCGACCGTTTTGACTCGTCGCTCATGGCTATTCCCGCAGCCGTGGTATATCTGTACACACTCACTTTGTTCTGACACGGCAATATGTCTGATGCGGAGCACACCGCATCCGCGTCAGACCTTAAACTGAAAAGACCGGTATATGCCGGAATATAATAACTCAACCTTATTACTCTATTATGAAAAAGAATCTGCTTTTTTTTCTTTTTTACGCTGCCGCGACGCTGCTGTTATGGAACTGCGCGCCGAAAAGCGTGGCAAGTTATTCACCCATTCAGGTCACCGTACCCGAACGTCCTGCCGGACAGACAGACGTGGTGGGGCTCACCGCACCGCCGCTTGACACGGTAAGAGTGGGATTCATCGGACTCGGAATGCGCGGACCGGGGGCGGTGGAACGATGGACACACATCCCTGGAACAAAGATCGTGGCTCTCTGCGACATAGTGAAGGAGCGGGCGGAGAACGCCCGCGACATCGTGACCAAGGCTGGCAGACCCGCTCCTGACATATATTACGGCAGCGAGGACGCATGGAAGAAGATGTGCGAACGCGACGACATAGACCTCATCTACATCGCTACCGACTGGAAACATCATGCCCAAATGGGTGTCTACGCCATGGAACACGGCAAGCACGCGGCAATAGAGGTGCCGGCGGCGATGACCCTCGAGGAGATATGGAAGCTCATAAACACATCCGAACGCACCCGTAAGCACTGCATACAATTGGAGAACTGCGTGTACGATTTCTTCGAACTGACCACTCTCAACATGGCGCAGCACGGCGTGTTCGGCGAGATTCTGCATGTGGAAGGGTCATACATACACAATCTCGAGGACTTCTGGCCGTACTATTGGAACAACTGGCGCCTTGACTACAACCGCAAACACAGAGGCGATGTGTATGCCACACACGGACTGGGACCGGCATGCCAGCTGCTCGACATACACCGCGGAGACCGCATGAAGACACTCGTGGCTATGGACACTAAGGCTGTCAGCGGTCCGAAACTGGTGAGAAAGCTGCAGAACGAGGACGGTTCCGACTTCCGGAACGGTGACCACACAATGACGTTCATACGCACAGAGAACGGCAAGACAATACACATACAGCACGATGTGATGAATCCCCGTCCGTACAGCCGTATGTACCAGCTCACCGGAACAGAGGGTTTTGCAAACAAATATCCGGTGGAACAGTACTGCCTGCGTCCCGAGAAGTCGGCTGCGACAGGCATTCCCGACCACGAGAAGCTTGACATGCACTCGGCTGTATCGCAGGAGGTGAAGGACATGCTGATGAAGAAATACAAGCATCCGATACACCAGGAGCTTGAGGAAACGGCAAGAAAGGTGGGCGGACACGGCGGTATGGACTTCATAATGGACTACCGTCTGGTTTACTGTCTGCACAACGGACTGCCTCTCGACATGGATGTCTACGACCTTGCGGAATGGTGCTGCATGGCGGATCTCACCAGGCTGTCTATCGAGAACGGCAGCGCGCCGGTGGCGGTGCCTGACTTCACGCGCGGGGCATGGAACAGGATAAAAGGCTACAGACACGCTTTCGCGAAATAAACGGGAGCCAGTGAAACGACAGGCGGTGCCATGTGAAGAGAAGTCTCCATGGCACCGCCTGTCCGTTTATCCTTGTCACCCTCTGCGACATCGCCTGTCTGACGTGAGCAGACGGTACATCTCCGCCGCCGCGTTCTGCGATGCGTCGTCGCTGCCGAGACGCCTTCTAACCTCGGCATAGCCGTCAAGCATACGCTGACGCCCCTCACCGCCGGGAAGGACGAGCGACAGCTCGCGCGCAATGTTACCGGTGCTGAACGTGTCGGCTACAAGTTCCGGCACGACATCCGCATCGGCTATGAGATTGACAAGCGATATGTATCTCACATGAATGAGCTTTCTGCGGAGCCATGAAATGAGCTGCGGCAGCGGTGTCTTGTAGCACACGACCTGCGGAACGCCGAAAAGAGCCGTTTCAAGCGTTGCCGTTCCGCTCGTGACCACAGCCGCGTCGGCATTGGCAAGCAGGGCGTAGGTCTCGTCGCGAACACTGTACAGAGTCCCGCCCACCGCGAAAGTGTCATAATAGGAAGACGGTATGCCGGGCGAGCATGCCAGCACCGGCTGGCAGTCAGGGAACTGCGCGAGAGCCTGAAGCATAGACGGCAGATTGTCCTTTATCTCCTGCCGGCGGCTTCCGGGCAGCAGAGCCACAACCGGCTTTGAGCTGTCCAGTCTGACACGACGGCAGAAATCCGCCTTCGTCTCCTTGTATCCGTCGAGAAACGCGCCCACTTCTCCAGCCGTGGGATTGCCCACATAATGTATGGGATAGCCGTGTTTGTCTTCGAAAAAAGGAATCTCGAACGGCAGAATCGAGAACAGTTCGTCCACATCACGCTTTATATCTTTTATCCGCCACTCCTTCCACGCCCATATCTTTGGCGATATGTAATAAAAGACAGGTATGTCCGTGGAAGCGTGCACATACCGCGCTATGCTGAGGTTGAAGCCCGGATAGTCCACAAGAATCACGACATCAGGGCTCCACTCCACTATGTCGCGCTTGCAGAGCGACATGTTGCGCATGATGACGTGCAGATGCGTGATTACCGGAACAAAGCCCATGTATGCCAGCTCACTATAATGCTTCACGCGAGTTCCGCCTACCGCCGACATCAGATCGCCTCCGAAGAAGCGGAACTCGGCATGAGTGTCCTTCTCCCTCAGTGCTCTCATAAGTCGTGATGCGTGCAGGTCGCCGCTCGCCTCGCCCACTATAAGATAATATTTCATCGCTGTCCGTATGTTCAGAAAGTCCAGTCCTTCATCTTCCCTATCATATCATATGCGGTGACATCTATCGTTGTAGGTGTTATTGCCACATATCCGTGAGTCAGAGCCCAGTTGTCCGTGTCCTCGGCTTCGGGCTCATCGTTGGTGTACTCGCCCGTCATCCAGAAATAGTCGTAGCCGTGCGGATGTGTCATGCGCACACATTCGTTGCCCCATGTGCCTTTTGCCATGCGGCATACTCTCACTCCACGGAACTTGTCTACGAGCGGGAAGTTGACGTTCAGGCACACTCCTGTAGGCAGACCGTCACGCAACACCCTCGCCGTGATGCTTCTCACAAGCGGGCGCAACGGCTCGAAATCGGCGTCATCCCGATGGTCGCACAGCGAGAAAGCCACCGACGGGATGTATTTCATGCACCCTTCCGTAGCCACACCCATCGTACCGCTGTAATGCGTATTTACGCTTGCGTTGTCTCCATGGTTTATTCCTCCGATCACCATATCGGGCTTTCTGCCGTCGCATAAGCTGTCGAGGGCAAGTTTCACACAATCAACCGGAGTGCCGTTACACGACCACACGTCAACGCCTTCCCTGCGTCTGCGCAGCTTCAGACGTAGCGGTGTGGTGGCAGAAAAAGCACACGAGAAACCCGAACGAGCCGACTCCGGAGCACACACAAGCAGATCTGCCATATCAGAAAGCATATCCATAAGACAGTTTATGCCCCGTGCATGGTATCCGTCATCGTTTGAAATGAGTATCAAAGGTCTTTTTTCATTCATAAATTTACATTTAATTTGCATGCAAAAATACGAAAAAAGGTTTAAAATATAGGTTTCTCACATAAAATATGTATCTTTGCCAATAGTTTTAACCGGATGCATCACCACGTCATGAAGCAACATTCTGCTACGTGCAAGGCATTCGTGCGACTAACTAAGCATAGGACAGAGATGGGAAAAATTATTGCATTAGCTAATCAGAAAGGCGGTGTAGGCAAAACGACGACAACCATAAACCTGGCTGCATCGCTTGCTACGCTGGAGAAGTCAGTACTCGTTGTTGACGCCGATCCGCAAGCAAACGCATCGAGCGGACTCGGTGTCGACCTCAAGGAAGTGGACTGCTCGCTCTATGAATGTATAATAGACCACGCTGACGTGCGCGACGCCATCTACACAACGGACATAAACGGTCTCGACATAATACCGAGCCACATCGACCTTGTGGGCGCAGAGATAGAAATGCTCAACCTCAACGACAGAGAGAAAATGATTAAACGGCTGCTCGACTCCATCCGCGACGAATACGACTACATCCTTATCGACTGCAGCCCGTCGCTCGGACTCATCACGGTAAACGCGCTCACGGCAGCCGACTCGGTGATTATCCCCGTGCAGTGCGAGTACTTCGCGCTCGAAGGCATCAGCAAACTGCTTAACACCATAAAGATAATAAAGAGCAAACTGAACCAGAAACTGGAAATAGAAGGATTTCTGCTGACAATGTATGACAGCCGTCTCAGACTCGCAAACCAGATTTATGACGAGGTGAAACGCCATTTCCAGGAACTTGTTTTCAAAACAGTCATACAGCGGAACGTCAAGTTGAGCGAAAGCCCGAGCCACGGACTGCCGGTAATTCTGTATGACGCTGACTCGACAGGAAGCAAGAACCATCTTGCGCTTGCAAAGGAAATAATAAACAAGAACAGATAAAGAGTCAGGCAGACAAGAGTTTTTTTTCATAGAGAAGGCACACGGTGAATGCATAAGACGTATCATGACAAGACATGCATGCTGCCGTGACGTCCTTCCGCAACAGCACAACAGACAACCCACATAATAAGAACGCCCCATGGCAGTACACAAGAAATTCAGCAAAAACGTTCTCGGACGAGGACTCGACGATATAGAAAGAGGAAAAGGACTCGATGCGCTCATCGACACAAACGGCGTGCGCACGCAAGGCACATCTACCATCAACGAGATTCCGTTAGACCAGATTGAGCCGAATCCGAACCAGCCGCGAAGGGAATTTGACAGCGAGGCACTGCAGGAACTTGCCAACAGCATACGCGAGATAGGCATCATACAGCCCATCACACTGAGGCAGACAGACGAGCACCGTTTCCAGATCATCGCTGGAGAAAGGCGGTGGCGCGCGTCACAACTGGCAGGTCTGGAGGCGATACCGGCATACATCCGCACCATAAAGGATGAGAACGTGATGGAGATGGCGCTTGTGGAGAACATCCAGCGAGAAGACCTCAACGCCATAGAGATAGCTCTTGCATACGAGCATCTGCTTGAAGCGGACGGCATGACACAGGAGAAAGTGTCTGAACGTGTGGGAAAGAGCCGCACGGCAATAACCAACTATCTGCGCCTCCTCCGCCTGCCGGCACAGGTGCAGATGGCTCTTCAGAAAAAGGAAATAGACATGGGGCATGCCAGGGCACTGCTTGCCGTGGACAGTCCGTCGCTCCAGATAAAGCTGTTCAACGAGGTTCAGAAACACGGATACTCCGTAAGAAAGGTGGAGGAACTGGCACAACAGCTGAAGAACGGTGAGGACATAGAGAGCGGAAAGAAGAAAATAGCGGCAAAGGCAAAGCTCCCAGAGGAGTTCAACATGCTTAGAAGCCGACTCTCCGACTTCCTTCACACAAAGGTTCAGATGAGTTGTTCGCCCAAAGGCAAAGGCAAGATAACCATTCCTTTCGCCAATGAGGAGGAACTGGAACGCATCATGAACATATTCGATAAAATGAAAGAGCAATAGAAGTGAGATTTCATTTATCCGACATATTGCGGGTATGCGTCATCGCATGCATGCCTGTCGCCGTACAAGCCACGGCATGCAGGACGGACACTGTCACCGCCGCAACGTCCGCCACATGGCAGGAGACAAGCCGGAACGACAGCGTCATAAGCGCAGAAAGCATACTCTCGCACGAGGACAGTCTGAGACTCGTGGCGTCAACCGACTCGGTGGCGAAGAAAGCCAGGCGCGACTGGGCAACATGGCGTCCCAATCCCAAGCGCGCGCTGTGGCTGGCTCTGGTTCTGCCGGGGGCAGGACAGATATACAACCGCAAGTATTGGAAGATACCGATTGTATACGGCGGGTTCGTAGGATGCATATACGCGATGCAGTGGAACAACCAGATGTACCGCGACTACTCGCAGGCTTATCTTGACATTATGGACGATGACCCGAACACGCAGAGCTACAACCAGTTCCTGCATCTGGGCAACAAGATAGACGATACGAACATCGAACGCTACAAAAAGCTGTTCAAAAGCCGTAAAGACCGCTACCGCCGATGGCGCGACATGAGCTTTTTCGTGCTCGTGGGCGTATACGCCCTTTCTGTCATCGACGCCTATGTGGACGCCTCCCTGTCAGAATTCGACATATCAAAGAATCTCAGTCTGAGCGTCGAACCGACCATTATGAACAACTACAACGATAACAGGATATCGCTGAAATCAAATTCCATAGGAGTGAGCTGTAGTCTGAACTTCTGACAGACAGTCATTCCACTGTTACGAAATCATCACATAACCATTCAGAAAAATTAAGACAGACATTGATGAAAAGAATAAACTTATTGATAGCCGCAATCGTTATAGGATACTGCAATCCTGCCAACGCGCAATCAGTGAATGACGATACGGAGATAACCGTAACTAACGAAAAAGGAGAAAAAGAAACCATCGAGCTGCCGGGAGGCATGACATGCGAATTCGACAGCCTACTGAGCGAATATCACATCAAGACCTATCTGAAGCCGGACACCACATGCAACATGCCCGACATTAATCCCGTATACGACAAGGAAGTATATAAGGAGAGACTGAGCAAGATGCCCACAATCATAGAAATGCCTTACAACGACGCCGTGCAGCAGATGATAGACCGCTACAGCATCAAGTTGCGCCATTCGGTAAGCATGATGCTGGGAATACAGAATTTCTATATGCCCATATTCGAGGAGGCACTCGAGGCTTACGGACTGCCGCTCGAACTGAAATATCTGCCTGTGGTGGAGTCGGCGCTCAATCCCAACGCCGTGTCGCGCGTGGGCGCAACAGGTTTGTGGCAGTTCATGATTACAACCGGAAAACGTTACGGTCTGCAGATAAACTCACTCGTTGACGAAAGGCGCGACCCCATAAAATCGTCCTACGCAGCGGCACACTACCTGAAGGACCTGTACAAGATATTCGGCGACTGGAACCTCGTGATAGCCGCATACAACTGCGGTCCGGACAACATAACGAAGGCAATGCACCGCTCGAAAGGCGAGACCGACTACTGGCAGATTTATCCTTACCTGCCGAAAGAGACAAGAGGATATGTCCCGGCGTTCATCGCGGCAAACTATATCATGACTTACTACTGCGACCACAACATTTGTCCGATGCGCGCGGACCTGCCCGTGAAGACCGACACGGTGGTGGTGAACCGCGACGTGCACTTCGAACAGATTGCAAGCGTGCTCAACATGGACGTCAGCCAGATAAAGGAGCTCAACCCGCAATACCGCCGCGACATTGTCAACGGCAACAGTCAGGCATCGGCGATAAGGCTCCCTGCCACACTCGTAAGCAGTTTCATAGACAACGAGGAACGCATCTACGCACACAATGCTGAGCAACTGCTGAGCAAGCGTACGGAGGTAGAGATAAACAAGACCGCACCCGTAGCCGCGACAAGAAGGAAGAGCACAAGACGCAGACGAACCACAAGAGCGAAGAGCGTAACCATAAGAAAGGGCGACACTTTGTCTGAGATAGCCGAGCGCAACAATACTACTGTAAGCAAACTTAAACGACTCAACAACATAAAAGGAACAAACATACGCGCCGGAAAGAAAATCAGAGTGAGATAAACCACACACAGGCATTCACCTTAAAACAACATAGTTATGGACGACCTGAATCTTAAAGACAAACAGAAAGAAGCCTCCGAGGCTAAGATGATAGACGATGCGTTCCAGCATCTGCTCGACACCTATCTGTCAACACGTCACCGCAAGAAGGTTGACATAATAACAAAGGCGTTCAACTTCGCCCGACAGGCACACAAGGGCGTGCGCCGCCTGTCGGGCGAACCGTACATACTCCACCCCATCTCCGTGGCGCAGATAGCATGCGAGGAGATGGGGCTCGGCTCTACAAGCATCTGCTCGGCACTCCTGCACGACGTTGTAGAGGACACTGACTACACGGTTGAGGACATCGAGAACATTTTCGGAAGCAAGATCGCACAGATTGTCGACGGACTGACAAAGATTTCCGGCGGCATATTCGGTGAACAGGCGTCGGCTCAGGCAGAGAACTTCAAGAAGCTGCTGCTCACGATGAGCAACGACATAAGGGTCATCCTGATAAAAATATGCGACCGCCTTCACAACATGAGGACGCTTGAGAGCCAGCCGGCAAACAAGCAGTACAAGATTGCCGGAGAGACTCTCTACATCTACGCGCCGCTTGCCAACAGGCTCGGACTGAACAAGATAAAGACCGAACTCGAGGACTTGAGCTTCAAATACGAGCATCCCGAGGAATACGCCTCTATTGAAGAGAAGCTCGCATCGACACAAGCCTCACGCGACACACTGTTCAAACAGTTCACCACTCCTATACGTGAGGCTCTCGACAAGATGGGCATCAACTACCAGATAAAGGCAAGGGTGAAGAGCCCTTACTCCATATGGAACAAGATGCAGAACAAACACGTCACGTTTGAGGAGATATACGACATTCTTGCCGTACGCATAATATACACCCCGAAGACACGCGCCGAGGAGATAAACGAATGCTTCAGGATATATGTCGCGATAAGTCAGATATACAAGTCGCACCCCGACCGCCTGCGCGACTGGGTGAACCATCCCAAGGCAAACGGCTATCAGGCGCTGCACGTCACGCTGATGTCAAAGCAGGGACAATGGATTGAGGTGCAGATAAGGAGCGACAAGATGGACGAGGTTGCCGAACAGGGGTTCGCCGCACACTGGAAATACAAGGAGGGCGACATCAATGTGGACGACGACAACGAACTGAACAACTGGCTGAGCACCATAAAGGAGATACTCGACGACCCGCAGCCGGACGCCATGGACTTCCTCGACACCATCAAACTGAACCTCTTCGCAAGCGAGATATTCGTGTTCACGCCCAAAGGGGAGATAAAGACCATGCCTGCCGGATGCACCGTGCTCGACTTCGCTTTCCTCATACACACATTCCTCGGCACACACTGCATAGGGGCGAAAGTGAACCACAAGCTCGTCCCCCTGAGCCATAAGCTGCAGAGCGGAGACCAGGTAGAGATCCTCACATCCAAGTCGCAGCACGTCCAGCCGTCGTGGATCAACTTCGTGTCTACGGCAAAGGCGCGCGGCAAGATACAGGTGACACTGCGCCGCATCAACAGAGAGAAGCAGAAAGAGGGCGAGCAGATACTCACAGAATGGCTTAAAACCAACGACAGGGAGATGGATATGGCGGTGGTCAGCAAGCTATGCGCGCTCCACGGCATTGAGAAGCCTGACGACCTGTTCCTCAACATCGGAAAGAAGACAATAACGCTCGGAAACAAGGAACTGGACGCGCTCAACGACAAGAAAAAGGAAAACGCCAAGACATGGCGTAAGTTCGTGCCTTTCCTCGGCAACTCAAACAAGGACATAAAGAAGAAGGCTCTGCTCATCGTAGAGAAAGGATTCAACAAGAAAAAGCCGGTCATCATCTCTGAAGAGACCATCGACAACTTCATATATCCGGGATGCTGCCACCCCATACCGGGCGACGACATACTGGGATATATCGACAACCAGAACCGCATAGAGATACACAAACGCGACTGCAAGGTTGCCGACAAGCTGAAGACAAGCTTCGGAAACAAGATACTCGACGCGAAATGGGACATGCACAAGCAGATGTTCTTCGACGCGACAATAGAGATAAGGGGCATCGATCGCAAAGGTATGCTGCACGATGTGGCTGATGTCATATCAGACAAAATGGACATCAACATCCACAAAGTCACAATATCGAGCGACGACGGCATATTCGACGGACTCATAGAACTGCGCGTACACGACCGCAGTGAGGTGAAAGAGATAATGAAGAGTCTAAAGAAAATAAACGGATTGCAGGAGGTTTTGCAGACACAATAAAGTCTGCGGAATGCTCCCGCAATTCCTACAAGACATCACATCTGCCGCGCCAGCCAGTAGAGACGCAAAATCTTGCGTCTCACGAGCAGATACAGCATATTTTCACCGGCACACATCCGCACCGCCATATAGCGCAAAATTCCCTCGGGAGACGCAAGATTTTGCGTCTCTACTTTATTTGTACACACTTTCATTGGCAAACATCCACACAGCCATATAGCGCAAAGCTAACTCGGGAGACGCAAGATTTTGCGTCTCTACTTTATTTGCACGCACTTTCATCGGCAAACATACGCACTGCCATATCGCGCAAAGCTAACTCGTGAGACGCAATATTTTGCGTCTCTACTTTATTTGCACACACTTTCATCGGCAAACATACGCACCGCCATATAGCGCAAAGTTCCCTCGGGAGACGCAAAATTTTGCGTCTCTACTTTATTTGTACATACTTTCATCGGCAAACATACGCGCTGCCATATAGCGCAAAGCTAACTCGGGAGACGCAAGATTTTGCGTCTCTACTTTATTTGTACACACTTTCATCAGCACACATACGCGCCGTCATATCGTGCAAAGCTAACTTGTGAGACGCAAAATCTTGCGTCTCTACTTTTACAATACACCTAAATAAACAAAACGAGGCGGCAATGAATAAACCCGCTTTAAAGCACACATAAAAACCGTATTGCACGCAATCTTACTGATGTCCGAATCGCGACCTCGGCTGACCGTATATTTATACATTCCCCACCGCCGCATGCATATTTATACACCACCAACTCCACGATACCCGTGTATTTGCCAGCCAAACGCCATCCGGGCGCAAATAAGCGATTCTCAGGCACTTCAGCCAAACCGTTGAGCGTCAGTCATTTGGCACGACAGACACCGCAGGACACACTTTATTGCCATGCGAAAGAGCCTCTTCCGTCACGCAGGAAAGGCTCTTCCATATGGCGGAACGGTCTTTCCCACCCCACCGTAAAGCCTTTCCGGGAACGCAAAACAGGCTTTTTCACACATCCTGACAGTCTGTGCTCACTCTCCACAGACATCATACGCATGCGGAAAAGGCTTTTCCGCACCGACGGACACATGGCGAACCGCCCCACCGCATTCTCTTTCACGATTTTGTTTTGTCAAAATAAAGTCAAGTCACAACTGCATATTTATGCAACTGACAGACCGTCTCAAGCGTCTTACATACTCACGTCATCCTCACGCAAAGCGCAGCCCCAACATGCGTGAACCTGCATAACGGCATGGCTATCCTCACGAATCACTCCGCCGGACAGCATCCGGCGCGACGCCACTCTGTCCGCAGCGCCCTCCTCCACAGCCTCACATAAACAAAAAACCCCGATGCCTGAGGCACCGGGGAATGATGTTACACACATTAACGATTACTCACCCTTGGTGTTGTCGTTGAATGTTGCCACGCGGTTGAACTCTACCTGCTCAAACAGTTTGTCGGTAGCGCCCATACCCTTTGTGGAGAGTCGGTTAGCCGAAATCTTATACTTCTTTACGAGAGCCTTCTTTACTGCCTCGGCACGAGCCTCAGACAGCTTCTGGTTAAGCTCAGCCGAGCCTTCCGGTGAAGCATATCCCTTGATCTCAACCTTTGCGTCCGGATGGTTCTTCATGTAGTTGGCGATGAGCTCTATCGGCGCATACTGTGCCGGGTCGATGACACTCTTGCCCTGACGGAAGAGCACTGTCGGCTGCAGGTTGGTGGCTGTCGCAGGCTTTACATATACAGGCTGCTTGCTGTTCTTGCAGTCCTGCAGAGCCTTCTCGAGGTCAGCTATCTGACGGTTCTTTGCTTCCAGCTCAGAGTCCTTGCCGCTCAGCTCACCGCGAAGACTGTTCACCTTGGCGTTGAGAGCGTCTATCTCAGACTGGTCGCGCAGCTCTGCAATCTTGAAGTTATGCGTTCCGTTCGAGTTCTTGAACTTGTATACGATACCAGCGTTGAGCTGTACAAACGAACGGTCGATATCGTATTTCACGCCATCATAGCCCGCACCGTTGAGCCCGTAGTTGATGGACGGCTCGAGATAGAACTGCCACTGCTTGTCAGAACCGAAGTTGAAGGCGAAGTCGAGAGCCACCTTCGATGTGAGCACGTCAGTCTTGTAGGCTGACGAAGGATGTCCGAAGACATGTCCCCATCCGAATCCGTAGAGTGCGGAAACCTCAAACAGACGCGGTTCACCCTTGTATCCGCCGAACCAGTTTGTGAGGTTCACCGTTCCGAGCAACGATGTGTTGAGATAGTTTACGAGCGTACCCGTTGTAGTACCGTTGGTGTTCTTGAAGTAGGCATTGCTCTCGGCAGCCAGTCCGAATACCGGTGTGAAGTTGCGTCCGATGCGGAGACCTGCATTGGGCTGGAGGTTCTTGAGCCATCCGTGTCCAGTTGTGGCAGTCGCCACACCGCCGTTTATGCCGATATAGAAGTTGTCGAATGTCTTGCTTTCAGTCACCGTCTGGGCAGAAACCGATATTGCCGATGCAATGACCGCTGCCATTAAAAATAATCTTTTCATCTTTCCAATAATTTAATTTGGTTTGTAAATAAATACTATCCGCAAATAATCAATTCACTACAAAGAAACGAAAATAATGGATACGCTCCAAGAATAAACGTCAAAAAA
The DNA here is from genome assembly GCF_900079775.1 of Leyella lascolaii. Classification (GTDB taxonomy): domain Bacteria; phylum Bacteroidota; class Bacteroidia; order Bacteroidales; family Bacteroidaceae; genus Prevotella; species Prevotella lascolaii. The sequence goes on from NZ_LT556038.1 coordinate 272,000, forward strand.
ATACATTTAAATTCGAAAAATATTATAATTGGCACGATGCCGGAGATATTTTCGGAAAATATGAATAATCGGTATGATAATCTGAACATACGCTTTCAGCACATGCCGCACAAAAAAACAGATGCCTCCCGCAACAATTCTGTCTGCCGGAGGCATCTGAGCCGGTTAGTTCATATAAGTTTGTGAGTGTCCTGAGCACGCTCACCGGACGGTATGTCCCTCCACGCTCAGCGGAGCACTACCTTCCTTCCGTTCACCACGTACAGTCCGGACGAAAGTCCACTAACGTTGGTGCTTCCGTCCACCTTGCCCGAAAAGACCTCTTTTCCGTCCGCCGTCACCACGCGCACGTCCACAGGCGAGGAGGCAGAAAGGGTTATGGTGTGGTCTGACGTGCCGACGCTGAGCTGTCCGTCACCGTTCCCTTCCACACCGACTATGCCCGAGGAAGTGTTCTTCACAAACACAGCCGCATTGTTGCTCTGTGCCAGATTGGCTATCTCTCCGGCTTCAAGCTCTTTGAGCGGAGAGTATATCTCAAGACTCGACTTGAGCATCCGTCCGCTGACAAGAGCCTCAACCTCGTCCGGATTGAACGCCGACCGCCAGAAGAACAGTTCGCCCAGAGTGCGGCTTGCGCTGCCCGAAGCGTCGCCCACGGTCATCTTGCCCGGAGTGAGACGCTCGGCAAGCTCGCCCGCCTGACTGTCGTCCACATAGAGGATGACACGTTTCTGCGCATAATAGTGTGACACTGTCACTGTGTGCCATGCTCCGTCGTCCACAGACACATTGCCTTCAATCTGATTGCCCTGATATGACGTGTATCTAACGGTGCCGTCAGCGGTTATGTCCACCTGACCTATGACGCTTCCGGCAGAGTTCTCCACGGTGAACAGACGTCCGGCATCGCCGCCCTTGAACCTTACGCTCACCGTGAACGGATGCAGGATGTTCTCGCCACGGAACTCTATCACGTCACCTCCCGAGAGCGTTGCCCCGCCGCTCATGTCGCGTTCCGGCTGCGGCTTTCCGTCCTCGAGAGCGTCGAACAGCGACGGCGGCATGGCATAGAAGAACTCGTTGTGACCGTTGGTTGTAGGATGCGCGTTGTCCGCCATATATCCCGTCGCCCATTTGCCGGTGCCGTCGTCTATCGCTCCGAGCGTATTCACGGACGGCACATCCCACTCGTGTATCAGGAGATTCATGCGTTTGATGTACCTGTAGTCGTCAAGGGTGTAGTCTCCGCGCGTATAGTTGTTCATCACAACCGGTATCTTCCCGTCTTCGCGTACCTTTCTTATTATCTTCTGCATGTTGTCACTGAACTTCTGCATGAGTGCCTGTTTGTCGGAAGCCTCGTGAATGCCCTCATTTCCCATGGACAGACCTATGATGACATAGCGTCCGAAGTCGTGTATGAGTTCGTCGTAGCGGTCGAGCAGGTTCTGCGTGTTGTTTCCTCCTATCGACACACCCGAAACGGTGAAAGGATTGTCGCTCTGCTTTCGCTGATAACGTGTGCGCATCAGGTTACCGTAAAGATAGGCGTAGCCATGGAAGTCGGTGGCTCCCTGTCCGTTGGCTACGGATGAGCCGAACACCGAAATCTTATACTCGTCTATCGGCGCGTCGAGAGAGAATACATAATTGTTCATGTCGAGCGACACGGTGTATGTGCCACGGTTGAGACGTATGTTCTCCACGCTGTATCCCTCAGATGCCATCGCCACCTTGTCGCGGCTGCCGGACAGACGCTTCACAGCCAGCTCGTCGCTGTTGTTGAATGCGAAATAGAAATACTTGTCGGAGAAGAGGAATACATATCCTTCGTTCATGTCGACCTCCGAACGCCACACTCCGTTGCCGGCATACTCCACCGTCGTACCGTCAGGGACGATGTTGCCCTTCACATAGAGCACGAGAGGCGTTACGCTGTACTCATTCTTGCGCGAGTCATATCTCACACGCACCACCTGTGTCTCTGTCACCTCGATGGGGGCTCCGCCCTCGGCAAGACCGCCTTCTGTGTCAGCCGCACCGAGCGTCACACGCTCTCCGTTTGTGTCGGTCGCGCTGATGCTGTATGTGCCCGGCTGCATACGCAGATACGCCTCGAAGATGCCGGTACGGCTGTTGTCACGACGCAGTTCGCGCATTGCCACATCCTTGCCGTCCTCAGACGCTGTGCCGGTGATGGTCATCGACCTGTACTCTCGCGGGTCGGCGGGGCGTTCGCCACCCTCATACTCCTCTATCTTAATGATGTTGACGTGTGCCATTCCTCTCTCGCGCTTGAACGTGAAGAGAATGTTTCCGTCCTTGTCCGGATAGATGTAATCGCTCACGGCGACATTCCTCACATTGCCCTGTATGGCTTTTCCCTGAGTGTCGAAGCCACCTATGCACCGTCCTGTAGTGGTGAGCCATGTGCTCCACGAGCTCTGTCCGTCTACAGTATAGATGCTGTTGCGGTCTGTGGTCTCGTTCACGATGCGGCTTCCGAATATGTGCAGCTTGTAACAGCGGCTTTTGTCCAGTCCGGAAAAGCGTATCTGACGCTCGTTGTCGTCGTTCACCCACACATAGTCTTCGGTCGCCGTCTGTATGGCAAGGTCTCCGAGATTCTCCTCCGTAGGGTTGTTCACACCTCCGGCGTTCACCCCGTTAGTCTCCATCATCTGCAGAGTCTCTGCCGTGATGCCCGTTGCGGTGTTGTCGGAGTTGACGAGATTGAGTTTCGTTCCCTTTGGTATCTGGTTGCTCGAAGCCCTTCCCGAGGTGAGGTTGTTCCAGTAATTGCCGTTCCTGTCGGCTCCCACGGTCTGGTGTCCGCGCGAGTTGTTGTCGGTCTCGCCAAGGTCTATGTAGATGCGCTGCGCCAGACGAAGGTTTGTGTTGGGCCTTTCCAGTCCGTCAATCTCCTCTATCTTCATGGCGTTGACGTGCACCATACCGTTGATGTTCTTCTTTATTATCGTGAAAGTTATGTTTCCGTCTCTGTCGGGAAACACTATTCCGCTTTCCAGTATCTTGTTGTTGTTGCCGTTGTAACCGCCGTCTCCTATGCCCTTTCCCGACATCTGATGGAATCCGCTCCAATTGTTCTCACCCCGGAACAGGAATTCCGCAGAGCGCACTTCCTCCGTGTTGCGGCTTCCGAAAGCATGGAAACGGTAGCCTTTATTCTTGTCAAGGCCGCGGAACGTTATGAAATTGTAGTTCTGGAAAGACTCGAGGAAGATGTAGTCCTCGGTAGCCGTAGCCACGGCAAGGTCGCCGAGAAGTCCGGCAGACGGCGAGATGAGTCCGCCTCCTCCGCTCAGTCCGTTGGTCATGAAACGGGTGTTTATGAACACACTGTAACCGGTCGGCTCGTTCCTGGAGTTCACTACGTCGAACGAAGTGTTCGGATAGAGATAGTTGTTGCCCGAACTTTTCACATTCGTCCAGTAGTTTCCGTTGGCGTCCGCACCTGTTGTCTGGTGGCCGCGCGAATCGTTGTCCGGCTCCCCGAAGTCTATGTACATTGTCTGGGTGGTGTTCTGCGCACCGACATAACTGAACAATGGAAGCATGGCCATTGCTCCGCAAATGAGTAATTTCTTATACATGTATAGCAGGTTTTTGGTTATGTTATTATCAGATTGGACTCTACAAAGTTATAACTTTTTGTCATTACGGCAATATAAAAGCCACATTATTATATTTATTTTATTACCCGCGCATAACACATCGATGACAACCGCAGGCACACAGAGTCAATCCGCGCATGTGAACATCCGCAGGCTACGACGCCGGAAAACGTCTGTCATGGCAAAAAAAAGGTGCCGGAACAGACATACCGCACAACAACCGTATGCCGTATGCTGTTCTGACACCTTATTATATATATGTCTCTGCCTGTCAGACAGGCGTCGTCCGTCAGACAAGAGACACCTTACAGTTTCTCAATCAGCTTCATTCCTTCATCCACAGCCTGCATGTTGAGGGGGATGAGGGCGTGATGCCGTTCGGGCAAAGTCTTGTAAAGAGCCGAGTTAAGACCCTCCGTGCTCACTACAGGACAAACCTTCAGCAGACCGCCGAGAATTATCATGTTGAACACCTTGGCGTTTTTCATCTCCGCAGATTTCTCCATCGCGTTGATGCGATACACAGAGATGTCCTTGCGGGTTGGCGGATTGATTATTCCGAAAGAATCGTATATCAATATGCCACCGGGCTTCACCTTCGGCTCAAACTTGTCGAGAGAAGGCTGGTTGAGCACTATCGCCACGTCGTAATGGCTGAGAATGGGTGATGAAATGCGCTCTTCGCTCACAATGACAGTGACGTTTGCCGTTCCGCCACGCTGTTCCGGACCGTACGCCGGCATCCAAGTGACCTCCTTGCCTTCCATCAGTCCCGAGTAAGCAAGTATCTTGCCCATTGACAAGACACCCTGTCCTCCGAATCCGGATATTATTATTTCTGCTTTCATTCGTTTGTCGTGTCTTTTAAATCACCCTTTGGATACTGTTTGAACATGTTCTCTTCCATCCACTCGTTTGCCTTCACCGGTGTGAGCTTCCAGCCGCTGTTGCATGTCGCGACAATCTCAACCAATGACGAGCCCTTGCCTGCCATGGATGCCTCGAAAGCCTTTCTGATGGCTTTCTTCGCCTGTTTTATCGCCCCGACAGTGTGCACGCTCTGGCGCGAGACGTAGCAAGTGCCGCGCAGAGTGGCGGCAATCTCGGTCATGTTGAGCGGATAGCCGTGCAGCTCAGGGTCACGTCCATAAGGACAGGTACTTGTCTTCTGACCTATGAGAGTGGTTGGAGCCATCTGTCCGCCGGTCATTCCGTATATGGCGTTGTTGATGAATATTATGACGATATTCTCTCCGCGGTTGAGCGCGTGGATGGTCTCGGCTGTTCCGATGCAGGCAAGGTCGCCGTCGCCCTGATAGGTGAAGACCATCCGGTCGGGCCAAAGCCGCTTGATAGCTGTGGCAAGCGCCGGTGCGCGACCGTGCGGAGCTTCCTGCCAGTCGATGTCAAGATAACGGTAGGCGAACACCGCGCAGCCCACCGGACACACTCCGACAGTCTTGTTCTCCATCCCCATCTCCTCAATAACCTCTGCCACCAGCTTGTGCACAACGCCGTGCGAGCAACCCGCACAGTAGTGCATCTGGGTGTCGTTCATGAGCTTCGGTTTGCTGTAAACCAGATTCTCAGGTGATATTATGTCATTCATGCCAACTTCTCCTTTATTGCGTTAACTATTTCCTCCGGCTCGGGAACAATACCGCCAAGACGGCCGTAATGCTCAACCTTCACCGTTCCATTCAATGCGAGACGCACATCCTCTACCATCTGACCGGCGTTTATCTCTGCGACAAGCACTCCCTTGCAGTCTTTAGCGACCGAGCAGAGAGGCTTCTTCGGGAATGGCCATAAGGTGATGGGGCGGAACAGACCGGCTTTGATGCCCTGTTCACGCGCCAGCTCGATGGCTTTCTCCGCCACGCGCGCGGCACTTCCGAACGCCACTATGACATAATCCGCATCGTCGGTCATCAATGTCTCGTATCTGACTTCGTTCTCCTCTATCTGCCTGTACTTCTCCTGGAGATGCAGGTTGCGCTGTTCCATTATCTCAGACTTCAGCTCGAGCGACGTGAGAATGTTTGGCTTACGGTCCGCGCTGCGTCCTGTCGTCGCCCAAGGACATTCCTTCAGAATCTGCTCCTCTGTGCGTCTGGGCTTCTGCGGAGGCAGAACCACCTTCTCCATCATCTGTCCGATCACTCCGTCGGAGAGAATCATGGCAGGATTACGATATTTGAACGCCAGTTCGAAAGCAAGGTCCACAAAGTCAGCCATTTCCTGAACCGAGTTCGGAGCGAGCACAATGACATAATAGTCACCGTTTCCTCCGCCCCTCGTTGACTGGAAATAGTCGCTCTGCGACGGCTGTATTGTCCCCAGTCCGGGACCTCCGCGCTGCACGTTTACAAACACTCCGGGTATCTCCGCGCCCGCCATATATGATATACCTTCCTGCATGAGTGCCACGCCCGGGCTTGACGAGGAGGTCATAACCCTCTTTCCGGCTCCTGCCCCGCCGTAAACCATATTGATGGCAGCCACCTCGCTTTCCGCCTGAATGACCACCATGCCGGTCGTTTCCCATGGTTTCATTACCGACAACGTCTCGATTATCTCGCTCTGAGGAGTTATCGGATAGCCAAAGAAGCCATCTACGCCGCATCTGACGGCAGCGTGGGCAATGGCCTCATTGCCTTTCATAAGTGTTACTTCATGTTGTGCCATAGAACTCAATCCTCCATTTTTTTCTTATAAACCGTTATACATCCGTCGGGACAGACTATTCCGCACGACGCACAACCGATGCAGTCGTCCGGACTCACCACCTCGGCGAACGGATAACCATGCACATTCACCTTCTTGCGTGCCAAAGCAATAACGTCTTTCGGGCAAGCCTCCACGCAGAGCGAGCAGCCCTTGCACCGGTCGGTATTTACAACAATAGCACCTCTAAATTTTCCCATTGTCCTTATGTTTTTAATATGTGGCAAAACCGCCAACGCCATTCACCTGTGCAGTCAGGGCGCAAGAAGTCCGCCACATGGTTTTTCCTCATGGATTATATATATCCTTACAGTAGAAGTCAAGGATATTCTCAACCATCTGTTTTGCCTCTACCGCAGGCGACTGAGGGTCAAGCTCTATTGCCTCATTATAATTCTCGATGGCATGCTTCCAGTCGCCGCGCTGCCGGCACTCGTTACCGAGCCTGTAATACTCTTCTGCCGTCACTGTCTGTAATACTCTTTTTTGCCTGCGGCAAGGGTGTTCTTCATGAGCGAGCATATCGTCATGGGACCCACTCCACCCGGAACAGGCGTTATGAATGAACATTTCGGAGCCACCTCATCGAACTTCACGTCTCCGTTGAGTCTGAATCCGCTTTTGCGTGAAGCGTCCGGCACACGTGTCGTTCCTACGTCGATGACAACCGCGCCCTCCTTCACCATGTCGGCGGTGACAAAGTCCGGCTGTCCTATAGCAGCGATGATAATGTCAGCCTCACGGCATTCCTCCTTCAGAGTCTTCGACCGTGAATGGCACACCGTGACCGTTGAGTCGCCATACTGCTTCTGCATCATCAGCTGCGCCATGGGTTTTCCCACGATGTTGCTGCGTCCGAGGATGACGCACTTCTTGCCCGAAGTCCTGATGTCATACCTCCGGAGCAGTGTCAGGATGCCCAGTGGAGTGGCTGAGATGAAGCAAGGAAGCCCTATCGCCATGCGTCCCACGTTTATCGGATGGAACCCGTCAACGTCCTTGCGATAGTCTATCGCCTCTATTATCTTCTGCTCGTCGATGTGCGCGGGGAGCGGCAGCTGCACGATGAATCCGTCCACATCCTCATCCCTGTTGAGTCTGTCTACGCACCCGAGAAGCTCCTCCTCCGTCACGTTGTCCTCATAACGTATGAGTGTCGACTTGAATCCGCACTGCTCGCAGGCAATGACCTTGTTCCTGACATAAGTCTCCGAACCACCGTCATGCCCCACGAGCACTGCCGCCAGATGCGGTTGCTTGCCGCCTCCGGCAACTATATTCTTAACCTCTTCGGCTATTTCGGCTTTTATAGCCGCCGCCGTTGCCTTTCCGTCTATCAGTTGCATAATGATTATTTAAAATTTAGGCATACCCTTCATACGTCCCATCATGCCAGCCATTTTACTCATAGAGCCACCTGTCACCATCTTCATCATCTTGCGGGTCTGGTCGAACTGCTTGATGAGACGGTTCACATCCTGGATGCTCGTGCCGCTTCCCTTAGCTATGCGCATACGTCTGCTCTGGTTGAGAATCTCCGGATTGGTGCGCTCTTTAGGCGTCATGCTCCGTATGATAGCCTCGATGCCCTTAAAAGCGTTATTGTCTATGTCAACATCTTTCAGAGCCTTGCCCACTCCCGGAATCATCGCGGCAAGGTCCTTTATGTTTCCCATCTTCTTTATCTGTTCTATCTGACCGAGGAAGTCATTGAAGTCGAACTTGTTCTTCTGTATCTTTTTCTGCAGCCTGCGGGCTTCCTCCTCGTCGAACTGTTCCTGTGCGCGCTCCACAAGACTCACGATGTCGCCCATGCCAAGTATGCGGTCAGCCATTCGTGAGGGGTGGAACACGTCCACGGCATCCATCTTCTCGCCCGTACCTACGAACTTTATAGGCTTCGTGACAACCGAGCGTATGGACAGCGCGGCACCTCCGCGTGTGTCGCCGTCGAGCTTGGTGAGAACCACTCCGTCGAAATCGAGACGGTCGTTGAACTCCTTCGCCGTGTTCACGGCGTCCTGACCCGTCATTGAGTCGACCACGAACAGAGTCTCGTCCGGATTGAGTTTTTCCTTCAGATTGGATATCTCGTCCATCATCGCCTCGTCCACTGCGAGTCGTCCGGCTGTATCCACAATCACCACATCGTTGCCTTTTGCCTTCGCCTCGGCTATGGCGTGCATGGCAATCTCCACAACATCGGTGTTGCCCGGTTCCGAATAGACAGGCACTCCCACCTGCTCGCCCACCACCTTCAGCTGTTCTACGGCAGCCGGACGGTAAACGTCGCACGCCACGAGCAGCGGTTTGCGGTGCTGTTTGTTGCTCAGCATGTTGGCGAGTTTTCCGCTGAAGGTGGTCTTACCCGAACCCTGCAGACCGCTCATGAGTATTATCGCCGGTTTGCCTGTGAGGTGCAGCTCCGCCGCCTCGCCTCCCATGAGCTCGGCAAGTTCGTCGTGCACAATCTTCACCATGAGCTGGCTGGGCTTCACAGCCGTCAGTACATTCATTCCGAGTGCCTTCTTTTTCACCTCGTCGGTGAAGCTTTTTGCCACTTTGTAGTTCACGTCGGCATCGAGCAACGCTCTTCTCACGTCCTTAAGAGTTTCGGCTACGTTTATTTCGGTTATCTTTCCTTCACCCTTGAGAATCTTGAAACTGCGTTCAAGTCTGTCGCTTAGATTTTCAAACATATTTGTTCCGGTGTTGTTATTTTTTCATTGATGTTTATCAGCCTGTCAATCCCCGCCGCTCCAAAAAGCCCGGAAAGTGACACGGCTGATTACAAAATTAAGTAATTATAATGAAAAAGACCAACTAAAACAGGGTATTTAAAATATTTTAAAACACTGCCGGTGAAATTGCGCACACATGTGCTTGCGGTGTGCATAAAAAAGCCGTCAACTCACTGCAATACACCGTTTTGACCGCCGGACTACCGCCGTCACGGGAATGCGGTGACGCTCACGGTCCGGAACTGAATCTCACCACCAGAGGCAGATGGTCGCTGTAGCCGTCGAGCCACCGCGGTCCGAGATAGTTGCGGCGCGGCTTCACACCACCGTAACGTCCGTCCTCCTCTATCAGAAACGCCGCGTCCTCCACCCTGCAACCGGCAAACCGCCGTGCGAGCGTGCCGCTCACGAGCACATGATCAAGACTGCCCCAGCCTCCATGATAGCGGTAGGTGCCTTCCGCTCCGTTGCGTCCCACAGCACCGTCGGACACGTCTGTGAACCCTGCCCCGCACACTGTCGCCACACATCCCTTACCCGCATACTCGTTGAAGTCGCCCGCAACAATGACGGGCGCGTCCGGAGACAGAAGGCGCACAGAGTCAGCCAACGCCACGACAGAACGCGCCACAAGATTCCGGTAGCGGTCGGTCACACGCACACCCGACCTCCGGCTCGGCATGTGAGTCACAATAACGTGGAGCGTATCGCCGTCTGCCGTCATTCCGCAGACATAGAGCAGGTCGCGCGTAGGGCGCATGCCGTCTGGCGGAGAAATCCTTACGGTGCGGTGGTTTATCATCGCGAACGAGAAGGGAGAGTACATCAGAGCCACGTCTATGCCACGCTCGTCGGGCGAGTCGGTCATGACATACTCGTAGCGTGCGCTTCGCAGGAGCGAGCGTCGGGTCAGATCGCGCATCACAGTGTCGTTCTCCACCTCGCACAGAGCCACCATGTCGGGCAGCTGCCACCCGTCCTGTCCGTCGCCACACGCAAGCACAGCCTGCCCGATGTGGTTGAGCTTGCGCCAGTAGCGTGTGCGTGTCCAGCGGTAAGAGCCGTCGGGCAGAAACTCGGTATCATTCTTCAGGGAGTCGTGATTGCAGTCGAACAGATTCTCGCAATTAAGCTCGACAAATGTGAAAAAGGTAGAAAAGAGCAGCAGTAACGACATAGTGTGATCATTCAGGTTTTATTTTGATGCTTGCGACCGCAGCGGAATGCGTTTGCCGCACGGCTCCGCGAGTCACCGCAACAGTGTTTTTAATTTTGCAGATATAGTGAGAGGCGAGAGCAGCAGCAATACGGGAAAACATCGTTTTACCGGAATTGATGATGCCGAGCCGAATCCTATATTATGCAAATATAGTGAGAGGCGAGAGCAACGACAAAGAGGGAAAAACTTGTTTTTACATCTTTGGCACTGCCGAGCCGAATCCTACATTATGCAAATATAGTGAGAGGCGAGAGCAACGACAAAGAAGGAAAAACAAGTTTTTACGTCTTTGGCACTGCCGAGCCGAATCCTACATTATGCAAATGTAGTGAGAGGCGAGAGCAACGACAAAGAGGGAAAAACTTGTTTTTACATCTTTGGCACTGCCGAGCCGAATCCTACATTATGCAAATGTAGTAAAAATAACTCTTCACTACCCTTTCCCCGCCCTGTTTTTTTTATAAAAATAATGATGGCGTCAGCCCTGTAGAGACGCAAAATCTTGCGTCTCCCGATTAAAAAACATGGCTATATCAGGCATATATTCACATCAGTTCATTGCGCACACTTGCGTCTCCCGATTAAAAAACGCGGCTATGTCAGGCATATGTTCACATCTGTTCATTGCGCATACTTGCCCGTGAGACGCAAAATTTTGCGTCTCTACTTTGGATAGTCCACGTATAATGCCACATTGTTTTCATGTATAGGACAGTGTCGGTGAGTGTAATGGGAACCCGCATACAGATTGTCCGGCAAATCCTTTATTAAAAAACATTCTTCCGGAAAAAAACCGCAGGCGTACCGCACACACATCCTTCGGAACAACAGTATGTACACATCATCATATAACACCGCCACCGTTTCCGCCATACTATCCCGATTCTGATAAACAACATAACAGACATTACACTCCCACAAAACAAAAAAGGCGGCGCCCGCAACGTATGCGGACACCGCCCTAAGCCTTATACGACAGCCGTAAGATTACTCAATCTCTATCCTGCGACCCTCGTTCTTCTTCTCACAGCCCTCAGTCTTGGGCAGGCATACCGTCAGAACACCGTCATTGACGTTAGCCGTGATGTGCTCCTTGTCGACATTCTCGGGCAATGTGAACGACTGTTTGAACTGAGAATAAGAAAACTCGCGATGCAGATATTTCCTGTTCTTAGCATCCTTATCGTTTTTCTCCGTCTTCTTCTCCATGCCGACCACAAGCTCGTTGTCCTCGCTCAGATGCACATCGAAGTCATCCTTAGTCATTCCCGGAGCGGCTACCTCAATCTTGTAATCCTTCTCCTCCTCCACGATGTTTACCGATGGAGCTGTTGTGCTCGCCCTGAACAACCGGTCGTTGGAAAAGAAATCGTTAAACAAATCGGGAAACCAACTCTGTTCTGAAAATCTTCTGATAGGCATCATAACTAATCCTCCTGTTTTTATTTTTATGTTACACTATGCTTTGCCTGCGTCCTCCGTCGTCCTGACTTCAGACGTTCAACCTACTATATGCAACAAGCGTGCCCGCATGACACAGTGTCAGCCGTCGCGGCGGAGTTTTTAACACTCGCGAAAACATCGTTAAACATTGCGCCGGAGTATTTTAAACATACGAAAACTTTTTTCAACTTACGGGGCAGTGGTGACGTGACAACGGTATGACATATTGTCACGCGAGAGACGCGGACAACCGTGAGAATGCATAAAAATGCAGTTGTGGAAGTAAAAAATCTTTACAAAAGAAAATCGGAAAAGAGAATGCGGAGAAAACGTATTATTGGTATGAAACCGAAGGAAAATGGCAGCAAGCGCACAGCTCCGCCATGCCGGGGATGCGGAAGAGGCCTTATTGTAACACGAAAAAGGCACTCCGGCGGTGTGAAACGCACCTTACGGCTGCACGGAAGAGGCTTTTCGGACATACGAAACAGGCTTTTCCGCACGGTGGAAACACGAGGCTTGCAATACAAAAAGACGTATACCACTGTATATCAAAGAGTTGTAAAAACGCTCAAAACTCGCGTATTTGCGCACAGGAACACTCACGCTGGAAAATAAGACGGCTATGGCGGGTTGACGGCAAAGGAGGAATGAATAAATATGCGGAGCAATGTATATTTATGCGGAAAGCCATGCAGGCAGGATGAGGAGCTGTATACGGCACACGGAACACCCCGTGCTCACTCTACGGAACGCAGGAGAGCCTCCACCTCGAGACGTATCTCAGCCATGCCGTCGGCAACATACGTGCAGCGTGCGGCGAATTCCTGGTCGGAGAGAGAGGCAGAGCCTGACGACGACAGACCGCCGAGCGCACCGGTGATGGCGGCATTTATCATTGTGAGCACGGGCAGTGCCTTGTGCGACACGCGTGCCGCCTCGGCACGGTCGGATTCCTCAGCCGCCTTGCGCAGAGCCTTTTCTTGGGCTGAGAGTTCTGAGGCGAAGGTGGTGAGAATCTCGCGTTCAGCCCCGGCGTCGCCTGCCGCGAATGCCGTGAGGGGAGCGAAACGTCCCGCGTCACCGCTCTGCGCGGCATCTGGCGCGTCAGCCTTTCGTCCCGAGACCGACATTATGACTCCTGCGAGAGTGTCCATGTCGAACGGCTTGAACAGGCATCCGTCGAAGCCAGCCTCCTCGAGCAGCGGGCGCACACTGCGGTCGTGGGCGGTCATAGCCACCACCGCCATGCCGCCGCGGTCGATGGAACGGATGAAGTCGGCGCCGTTCATCTCGGGCATCTCAATGTCGGTTATCAGAATGTCATACGCAGACGAGGCGAGCATACGGCGCGCCTCATCTATGCGGCGGCACACGGTGAGACGCCATTTTCCGCCGGAAAGGCGCGAGAGCATCTCCGTGAGAAGCTGCAACTGAAGCTTGTCGTCGTCCACGATGATGATGTCAAGACTGCCGCACGGAGGCATGGCAGGCTTGTCTGCGGCGGCATTCCGCTCCGGCTCACCGTCTGATGCGTGAGACACGTCCACCGGAAGAGTGACCGTGAATGTGGTGCCCTGTCCCTTGACCGACCTTAAAGAGACATTTCCTCCGAGCAGAGTGACGAGCTCGCGCGTGATGGACAGTCCCAGTCCGACGCCCTCTATGCCCTGCGCCCCGTCCAGACGGGTGAAGGCGTCGAACACACGCCGGCTCTCCTCCGGGGTCATCCCCTGCCCTGTGTCAGACACCTTGAGCAGCAGACGTCCGCCGCCCACTTCCGCCGTGACACGCACCTCACCCGTAAAGGTGTACTTAATGGCATTGCTGAGCAGATTGTCCAGAATCTGGCGTATGCGGAAAGCATCGCCCAGACACACGGCTGTGCCGCAGCCCGACGTGGCGCACACGAGTCTCAGTCCCTTCTCCGCAGCCTGCGGACGCATCTCCTCCACGCATCCTGAGACGAGCCGCGACGGACGGAAACTGATGTTTTTCACCTCCACGCGCCCTTTCTCCAGCTGATGATAGTCGAGCAGTGCGCCGACAAGACGCAGCAGATGAGAGGCAGAGCTACGTATGTTCTTCAGATAGAGCGCAGGCTTTCCGCCATCCACATATTCTTCCAGAAGACCTATGAATCCGGAGATGGACGCGGCGGGAGCCTTTATGTCGTGCGTGATGGTGAGCAGCAGACGCTCCCGTTGCCGCATGAGCTGTTCGCTGCGGTTCTTCGCCCTCTCCAGGTTAAGGCTGTACTCTCTGTCGCGGCGCACGTCGCGGCGTATGTTGAAGAGCAGCACCACGGCGGAGAGCAGCACCACGGCAGAGAGCAGTATTATCTTGTTGAGCACAGCCCGCCGCCCTGCCACGTCGTTGTCGAAGGAAGCCTGCACCGACAGATAGGCGTCGGTGCGTATGTCTTTCAGCAGCTGGTCTATGCGCCTCGCGAGCTGCATGCCCACCGCCTGCATGTCCTTCTCGCTGCGGTCAAGGTATGCCATGCGCTCGATGTGGTCCTCCGTCTCGGCTTTCTTTATCTCTGCGAGCACTCCAGCCACGGTGTCGCCTATGTTGACACTGCGTGTCAGGCTGTCGGCAACGAGCGTTCCGCTGTCCGAACGCACGCTCACCGTGTCGTTGCGCGACTTCCGGAAGGCGTCGGCAAGGCGTCCGAAGAAGTTCTTCCTTGTCTTCACCACCTCATACACCGTCTCGCGTCTCTCCCTCACTCCGGTGCCTTCGGGATGGATGATGAGCGAGTCTCTGCCCGAATGCAGGTCGTGCAGCTTGCTGTCGAGATGTGAGCCGCCCTTTCCGCGCGACATCATGCCCATCATGACGCGCGTGTTCTCGCGCTTGCGCTCGAGCAGTCTGACAAGCTCGTCGGTCTTTACGCCGAGCAGGGAGTCGCCCGCAAGCGTCTTGAGAGAGTCGGCTATGTGCTGCGTGAGCGTCACCGAACGGTCGAACTCCTGCCAGCTTCCGTCCATGCCGAAGTATACGGCACTCTCGTTATTGTTCATTTCGAGAAAGCTGTAGACAAGACTGTCGGCTACGCTGCGTCTTTGCATGAGTACGCGCTCGGCTGCGTTCGTGGTGGCATACGTGCGTGTGTTGTCATAGACAAGCCATGCCGACACACCCAGAATGGACACTACGAACACATATCCCAAGGCAACCTTTATCGGTACGCTTATTCTTACCATCAGGTATATGCTTCGTTGTTTACAGCTGCAAAAATAACAATATAATGAAAAATGCGGAAAACCGCATCATTAAAAAAAGACAACGCTGACAAAGAAAAGACCGGAGGAATGCGCGGAAAACAAAAGTTCCGGCAACCCTCAATGCGGGCAACCGGAACAGGGTTCTGCTAATGCTTTCTCAAAACCTCCATGTCAGAAAAATGTTTTCTATATAGCTGATGCTCCGTCGGGCTTATCGCAGGACGATGGCAGCAGGAGCTGTCTGTGCAGTGCTGTCGCTTACGCTGCTGCTGTCGGCAGGAACAACCGGAGTGGCTACACTGTCAGGCGTGTCCTGAAGGGAAACAGGAACCTGTGCCGAAGAACCGTAACCTGCGAATGCGTTGCTTACCGAAACCATCATTGTTGCCGCAAGGGCTGCAAAAAATAACTTTCTCATAATCTTATTGTTTTTAAATTTATAACTGTTGTTCTCGTTTATCCGCAAAATAATAGTACAACGTGTGTGCCAGAACATGCCATACAGACTTATCATACTGATAATGAGGTCAGTACGAAAAATATTGATTAAAAACAAAAATGGGGAAAGTGTGGAGACGGTGTGGAATTTTTCCACAGATAATTGTGGAACGGTCTACAACGGGAGACCGTATTTCTGCATTTTGTTATATAGGGTCTTGCGGTCGATGGCAAGCAGACGCGCCGTCTTGCTCTTGTTTCCTCCCGTGGCACGAAGGGCTGCCTTGATGCGCTGAAGCTCGTCGTTCTCGTCGTGCAACGCCATGTTTCCCTCACTCACCGGACCGAGCGCGCGCGACAGTTCGTCGACACCTATATATTCTCCGCGCGTGAGCAGCGTGGCACGCTTCACCACATTGTTGAGCTCGCGCAGGTTTCCGGGCCAGTCGTAGCGCGCCAACATCTCCGAGGCTTTGTCGTCGAAGCCGAGCACATTGCGCCCAAGCTCCTCGTCAGCCTGCTTCACAAAGAGGTCGGCAAAGAGGAAAAGGTCGTTTCCGCGCTCCTTCAGCTCAGGCATGCGGATGGTGAACTCGCTTATGCGATGGTAGAGATCCTCACGGAATCCGCCGTCGGCGACACGCCCGGCAAGGTTCTCGTTGGTGGCGCATATGAGCCGTATGTCCACCTCTATCTCCTTTGTCGAGCCGAGAGGACGCACGCGCCGCTCCTGAAGGGCGCGCAACAGCTGCACCTGAACGTCGTAGGCAAGATTGCCGACCTCATCGAGAAAAAGCGTGCCTCCGTCAGCCTCCTCGAACGCTCCCTTCTTGTCGGTCACGGCACCCGTATATGCTCCCTTCACATGTCCGAAGAACTCAGACGCCGCAACGTCCTTGGGTATGGCTCCGCAGTCTATGGCAAGAAACCTCTTGCCGGCTCTGCGGCTGAGCTCGTGTATGCGTCTGGCGGCATATTCCTTGCCCGTGCCGCTCGCTCCGAGAATGAGTACGGACATGGGAGTGGGCGCGACGAGCGAGATGTATTCGTAAAGCTGTCGCGAAGCGCGGTCGTTTCCTTCTATGTGGCGCGGCACCGTCTGCGACGCCTTACGGGCAGGCGTGTCCTCAGCCACAGGCTTGGCTGCGGGATGACTCATTGAGAGCGCGTCGTTGATTTTCTGAAGAAGGATGTCGGGCTGAGGCGGTTTGGCAATATAGTCGGCAGCCCCCGACTTCATGGCAAGCACGGCATTCTGCACCTCGGCATAGCTCGTCATGACGATGAACGGCGTGTCCATGCCGTTATGGCGCATCCACTCGAGCAGCACAAGACCGTCGTGGTCGGGCAGACGGAGGTCGGACAGGATAAGGTCGAACGTTCCGGCGGAGTCCTGGAGCCTCGACTTTGCCGCCGCCACCGAGCTTACCTTCTCCGCATCAAAACCTTTTCTGCGAAGCCATGAGCCGATCATCGTGGCAAATGTTATGTCGTCTTCCACAATAAGAATGCTTGCCATGCACTGTGTATGTTATTTTATATTGTCGATATCCGGTCTTACATTGTCGCGTATCTTTGTGAGATAGGCTTTCATTCCCTTGCAGTCACGGCGGTCGATGATGTCGAGAAGCTCCTTGAGCTCGTCGCGTATCTCCGACACCTGGTCGTGGGTGTAGGGGTTGAACAGTATCTCTTGCAGCAGATAGTCGTCCTCGCCAAGCACTCCGCGGGCTATCGACATGTGCCGCTTAAACGTTGTGCCGGGCGCGTCCTGATGCTTCATGACGGCAGCAAAGACGAAAGTGCTGACAAAAGGAATGCTGAGCGAATAGGCAACCGTACGGTCGTGCTCGTCGAAAGTGTATTCGTAGATGTTCAGTCCGAGCGAGGCGTAGAGCTTCCGGAAGAAAGACTGCCCCTCGACACTGCCCTCGCTGATGATTATGGCGTTCTCGTGACTGAGCTGGCTGAGGTTTGCGAACGTGGGACCGAACATGGGATGTGTTGACACATAAGGATGTCCGCAATGCTCATAGAAAGACTGCAGTCCGGTCTTCACTGAGGAAATGTCGCTCAGCATGCACTGTGAGGGAAGATAAGGCATCACCTCCTCGAAAGCGGAAAGGGTGTATTTCACTGTCACGGCGTTGATTACCAGCTCGGGAGAAAAGTCGCGTATCTCCTCCGGAGTGGTGAAACGCCGGCAGTTATAAGTGAAACGCATGCGCAGAGGGTCTTTCTCATAGACCGCCGTCTCATGACTGAAGCTGAGCAGGTCGAGGAAAAAGCTTCCCATCTTTCCTGCTCCCATTACCAATATTCTCATCGTTTTTCAAAATTACTACATAAAAACCATACGCAGGCATGATTTCATTTATTTTATGACAAAAATGTTTAAAGGGGTGTTTTTTCATTCTGCAAGACCGTCAACGGTTGATTATCTCCATCTGCTGTCTTACAGATTCCTCATGCACTTCCTCAAAGACAGAACGGATGAAGTCCGCGCTCATGCCGCAGAGAGCACCCTGCGCGCCTCGCTTGTCGAGAATCTCGTTGTAGCGCGAGGTCTGGAGGACGGTCATGTTATGCTCTTTCTTGTACTGCCCTATCTCACGGCAGACTCTCATCCGCTTTGCAAGGAGCTCGATGAGTTGGTTGTCCAGTTCGTCAATCTGTTTGCGGAGCACGTGTATTCCCTCGGTTGTGACCTTCTCGTCGCGTATGACCAGAAGACTGAGGATGTAGTCGAGCACGTCGGGAGTGACCTGTTGCTTGGCGTCGCTCCACGCACTGTCGGGCGAGCAATGGCTCTCTACGATGAGTCCGTCGAAGCCGAGATCCATCGCCTGCTGGCAAAGAGGAGCCACCAGCTCACGGCTTCCTCCTATATGGCTCGGGTCGCACATTATGGGCAATGACGGGAAACGGCGGCGCAGCTCGATAGGTATCTGCCACATGGGGAGGTTGCGGTATATCTTCTTGTCGTAGCTTGAGAATCCCCGGTGGATTGCCGCGAGACGTGTGACACCTGCCTGATTGATGCGCTCGAGCGCTCCTATCCACAGCTCAAGGTCCGGATTGACAGGATTCTTCACAAGAACCGGCACATCCACTCCTTTAAGACTGTCGGCGAGAGCCTGCATGGCGAACGGGTTGGCAGACGTGCGCGCGCCTATCCAAAGGATGTCTATGCCGTATTTCAATGCCAGTTCAACATGCTCGGGAGTGGCTACCTCTGTGGCTACAAGCATTCCGGTGGACTTCTTCACATTCTGAAGCCACGGCAATGCCGTCTCGCCCTGACCCTCGAATCCGCCCGGTTTGGTACGCGGTTTCCACACTCCGGCGCGGAACATGCGGCAGCCTTTGTCTGCAAGCTGGCATGCGGTGGTCATCACTTGTTCTTCTGTCTCTGCCGAGCAGGGACCTGCTATGACCAAGGGACGTTCGTTGTTGTCGCTCGGCAAGCGTAATGGTTCTAAATTCAATGCCATAGTTATTATGTTTTAAGTTACTTGTTTATGATTAATGCCTGCCTACGTCATTCTCCCGCTTAAACCGTAACGGGCATCCTCTGACGCATGCGGCACTTGGATTATTATAAATTTTCCAGATTCATATCCTTTATCCTACGCAACGCCTCGTTCATCTTCGCATCCTTGGCGCACAGACTTATACGCACATAACGTGAGCCGTTGGAACCGAATATGAATCCGGGAGTGATGAATACACGCGCTTCGTGCAGCACACGTTCGGTGAGCTGTTCGGCGTCCTTGTATTGTCCGGGGATGCGCCCCCATAGGAACATGCCAACCTGTGAGGCGTCGAAAGTGCATCCCAACTCATGCATTATCTGTTCGGCTATGACGCGCCGGCGGCGGTAAGTGGCGACATTGGCTTCGCGGTGCCACTCCGGAGTATTGGTGGAATAGGCTTCCGCCGCCGCAAGCTGTATGCCTCGGAATGTTCCGGAATCGATGTTGCTCTTTATCTTCAGTATCCATGAGATGAACTCAGGGTTTGAGGCACACATCCCCACACGCCATCCCGGCATGTTATGGCTCTTCGACATCGAGTTGAGCTCGATGCAACAGTCTTTTGCTCCGGGAATCTGCAACAGGGACATAGGGCTTTCGTTGAGGATGAGAGAATAGGGATTGTCGTTCACAACCACTATATTGTTGGCACGGGCGAACTCCACAAGCCGCACGTATGTCTCGCGTCTGGCGTTTCCTCCGGTAGGCATGTTGGGATAGTTTGTCCACATCAGCTTCACTCCGGAGAGGTCCATGCGCTCCAGTTCATCAAAATCGGGCTGCCAGGCATTGTCCTCACGCAGATTGTAATTCACTATCTCCGCACCGAGAATCTTGCTCAGTGATGTGTATGTAGGATAACCCGGATTGGGCACAAGCACTTTCTCGCCAGGATTGACAAACGCGAGAGTGATGTGAAGGATTCCTTCTTTCGAGCCGATAAGAGGCAGTATCTCGTCTGAAGCCCTTAGTTCAACACCATACCAGCGTTTATAGAACAACGCCATAGCCTCACGCAGCTCAGGCGTTCCCATCGTGGGCTGATAGCCGTGAGCGTCGGCATCGCGCGCGACAGAGCACAGTCTGTCTATCGTCTGGTCTGAAGGAGGCATGTCAGGCGAACCTATCGCAAGCGAAATGATATCCTTTCCCTCGGCGTTGAGCCTCGCTATCTCTTTCAGTTTACGGCTGAAATAATATTCCTGTACTGCCGACAGCCTGTCGGCGGGAGTAACTGTTGTTGCCATATTGATTCTATTTTACTTCTGTATATTCACCCAATATCTTCAGCGAACGGGTAAGAGGCGTTATCGCGTCAATGCTCTGACGGTAGCGGGTGAGATTGTCAAACGATACATCCACATAGAAAAGATATTCCCACTCATGTCCTATGACCGGTAAAGACTGTATCTTCGTGAGGTTGATATTATAGAAAGAAAGAATTGTGAGAACCTTTGACAGACTGCCTTCTTCATGAGGTACAAGGAAAACAAGGCTCGCCTTGTCGGCTTTTTCCAAAGGTCTGAGGAAATCGGCTTTATTAGGATTGGATACCAAAAGGAATCGGGTGAAATTATGCTTGTTGTCTTCTATATGGTCTTCAAGCACCTTCATGCCATACATTTCAGCCGCAGACGAGTTGCAGATGGCTGCCCATCCGCGGCACTGATGCTTCATTATGTATTCCGCCGAACCTGCGGTGTCCTCGGCTTCAACCATCTTCAGCTTAGGATGATTTGCCAACCACTTGTTGCATTGCATCAATGCCACCGGATGGGAATGCACCTCTGTTATAGTGTCCCAGTCGTCCTGCGGCAGGCAACAGATGGAATGCTGTATATGAAGTTTATGCTCTCCCACCACCGTTGCACCCGAGGCGCGCAACAGCTCGTAGTTATGAAGCAGGCTGCCGGCTATCGTGTTTTCTATCGCAAGCATACCTATGACGGTCGGATCATGCTCCATTTCCGCGAACACTTCTTCAAAGGTGGAACAGCATATCAGCTGTATCTGCTCGTCCTTGAAATACTGATGCACCGCAATGTCATGGAACGAGCCGTGCACTCCTTGTATCGCTACTCTTTTCATCTTTCTTTTCTGTATTAATAAAAAAGCCCCGCTTTCACCTGAGTGAAGCGGGGCTGTATTCTCGTTTATACTTTCTCTTGAAATTTATACGCATCTTCCCGCTTCACAATTCCTTGCAAAGTAAAAGTAAAAGCTATAAAAAGATGCGTAAGACATATTCATATCATTCTGTTGTTTTTATTGTTTGCAAATATATAACAAAAAACTTTCAATTCCAAAACTTTTGCAATAAAATGTTCATTGATACCTCAAAATACCGTCATATTATTCAGTTGCCGCTGAAAATACCATACGGATCATTGTTCTTATATATCTGATTTACCTTCTGTTCCATGTCTTCTTTTTTCTCGTCACCGTCCTTATTCAGGTCCGATTCGAACTCCTCAGCCGTCTTCATGTCTTCTTCGGCTCCGCTCGCGTCACCTGCCGCCATTTTAGCCTTGCCTCTTTCCCTGAAAGCCGTCGCACAGAATGGATTCAGATCTATCACCTTATTATATATGTCTATTGCCTGATCGTAGTTTCCTTTTGCCGTTTCTATCTTAGCCTTCAGCAAAAGTATGTCCTCGTTGTCAGCCACATGCTCACAAAGATAAGCCGCATCCTCATCGGCGTTATCCACCTCACCTGTCTCAAGAAGTATCTCTCCTCTCAGCAGATATGCGTCATAATAGTCGTCCTTTAGCGAGATTGCCTTTGTGAGCATAGCCACGGCATTGTTGTCATCGCCCTGTCCGCGGCATGCCCGCGCATAGAAAAAGTAAGTCAGAGGGTTTTCATTATCTATCATCAGAGCCTTTTCGCATGCGTCTGCCATGACGTTATAATCCTCCATCATATAAGCCACCTCTGCCATACGCATAAGAATTCTGGTGTTGTCAGGCTGTGCCTCCGCCAGTTTTTGCAACTGTTCATAAGCCTTCGGCAGCTCGTTGTTCTGGATAAGAGCCTGAGACAGATAGTCCCTACACTCCAAGTCGTCCTTCAGTTCGAGCGCATGCGTGAGACATTGAACGGCATATGCGGGCTGACGCATCTTCAAAGCCTTCACTCCATCATACTTTAGCACATCAAAGTTGCGTGCCTCCTCTTCCTTCCTTCTTTCTTCCCGGGTTTCCTCTTTTCCCCCGAACAAAGCTTTAAATATATTCATTACAATACTGTTTTCTACTGAGACAATCTATCATGTTTGCAAAGATAATGCAAGGTGAGAACAACAGCAAGACGGAGAAACGGAGTTTCTTCAGGCTTGATATTGCCGAACCGAAGCTTATCTTATGCAAAGATAACTTAAAATAAAGAGACAAAAAAATTATCATTAGTTAAAGTTGGATGAAATACTCAATTCTTTCAGGATAATTGACTATGTTTGCAATAAGATAAGCGGCGGCTCGGCAATGTCAAGAAAGGTAAAACTCCGTTTTCCCATTCTGCCGTTGCGCTCACCTTGCATTATCTCTTCAAATACATATCGAAGTTTATGTCAAGATTCATATCAGCCATAATATTGATTTTTGTCTCATCTTTTCTGAATGCGCAGGAGATAAAAACAGAAGTCGGCAACAGCAATGATGTTACAGCATTTTCTGACGCTGACTCCTTAACAACCATGCAGCAGGGAACAGAGAAACCCTATACTTTCGGATATTCCGCCCCTTCCGTAATGTCAGAAGAACCTTCACTGGCGCAGGACAGCCTGCATCTGCCGGTTCTCGACTCACATGGCCGTGTAGCACCATTCAACCTTTACCCGCTTTATTACGGAGGATGGTACTCATGGGAACTGCATCCCGGACTGAACGTCAGTGCCGGAGCGTCAGTCTTCGCCCAGTTCGGCAAGAACGCACGTCACGGTGCCGGATTCAGTCAGAACCTGTCTGCCATGTATGCGATACCGGTGAACAACAAACTGTCAATTGCCTTAGGAGGTTATCTCAACAACATATATTGGGCTCATGACGCCTATCGTGACGCCGGACTTTCAGCCATAATAGGATACAAGTTTGACGAACATTGGGAAGTATATCTATATGGTCACAAGTCTCTTACAGACAACCGCCGCATGCCATACTGCCTTTACGACATGAGTTCTGCGGGAGACCGCATCGGTGCAGCAGTAAAATACAATTTCAACGAAAGCACAAGCATACAGATATCTGTGGAGAACGTGTCCATGCCAAAGCGCAATCCGATTTTTCTCGAGCCTCCCGTGACACCGGGCTCACGCCTTTTCCCCTGAACGTCCATCAAGCCTTTAACCCGAATCGGTCATCAGAACGCCGATTATGCATTTAAGGTTTATTGTCAGCTCTTCATTCTTCTTCCGCACTGCTGCCGTCATCTTGTATCCTGCTTTTTCCCGGTGTAGCCCGCTACATCTTCAATAAAACAGGATACAATCTGGCTGACAGCAGCACGAAATAAGAATGGAAGTCTAATGATCGATTCGGGTTTATCCGCATAACGTAACAAGAGAAAAGCCCCACTGTCACCGTTCGGGCTTAGCCCGACCTGCGTCCGATGAATCAGCATCGCATCATACATTATTATATAATATAACAAAACTGGGTATATATTACGTCTCCGGCAATATATACCCAGTCATGCTCTTCACACACTATTTCAATTGTACCAAATGGATGAGTCCACTGCAACGTAATAATAACGATCGTCAGTTTCGTTATAAACATTGTCTAATTCATAAGACTCTTCGTCATAAGATCTCTTAACCGACTTCATAGTTCCTCCTCTCTAACAGACCGCCTCAGTCCGTCTTTAATTATATTATTATTAAAGGATGCGAGACACCATCCCTTTTGGTTGAATCATGATTGTTACAGAACTCTTATGCTATAATTGAAATTCCTGGTTCCCGCTATAAAATTATAAATTTTATCTGACAACACAAAACAAAACGATTCTTTTTTATCATTATTTAGCAATAAATTATTATTTTGTTTAATGTTTGAATATTCATGCATCGCTGTCCATTTCCCTAAATGCGCCGATCACGATCGGTATGGCTATACAGAAGCTCAGTACGTCGCTGCACGACTGACATATGATTATCCCCTTCAGACCGAAGAAATATGGAAGTATGACAATGAGCGGAATGAAGAACAGTCCCTGCCTTGCCGCAGACAGGATGTTTGCACGCAACGGCTTGCGGGTGGTCTGGAGCATCATGTTGCCTGCCATGGTGAATGCGTTGAAAGGATAGGTGGCAAGCTGCCAGCACAGTGCCGCCGCGCCTATCCTTATCACCTCAGGGTCGTCGCGGAATATACCGATGGCGCCGCTGCTGAAAAAGAATCCCGCGAAAAAGAACACAAGAAGAAACGCTGTGCCCACTTTCACGATGAAACCGAAGCCTTCACGCAGACGTCCGTAAAGCCCGGCACCATAACAGAAGCCGCAGAACGGCTGGAAACCCTGTCCGAGTCCGAGAACCACCGACATAATGAACATCGTTATGCGGCTCACTATCGACATTGCGGCGATTGCCGCATCACCGTACTCACTCGCCGCTACGTTGAGCATCATCACAGCCACGCAGCCCAGCCCCTGCCTCGAAAGGGAGGGCGACCCGCCGTAAACAATCTCCTTGAGATAAGCAAGACGCGGTGAGAAACGCCTTATGTCCAAGCGTATGTTCTCGCCTCTGCGGCTCATTGCAAGCAGCACAAAGAATCCCACTACCTGCCCCGTGACCGTTGCTACGGCTGCTCCCGCCACCCCCATGTCAAACACAAAGATGAACACAGGGTCGAGAACAACGTTCAGAACAGCCCCGCTTATGATGCCATACATGGCATACGACGCGTTTCCCTGAAGCCGCATCTGGTTGTTGATGGTGAGCGAAGCCGTCATGAAAGGCGCGCCCAGCAGTATTATCGACATGTAGCTTTCGGTATAAGGAAGTATCGTTGGCGTACTGCCGAGCCACACCGCGAGCGGCTTTATCATATAAAGTCCGACAACCATCGCCACTGTTCCCGCAACAAGGGAATACACAAATCCCGTTGAAGCCATCGTCTCGGCATTGCCGTGACGTCTGGCTCCGAGCTCGCGGGATATATAGTTGCCGCTCCCGTGTCCGAAAAAGAACCCGAAAGCCTGTATGAAGAACATCACCGGAAACACCACTCCCACCGCCGCCGTGGACTGTGTGTCGAGCTGTCCGACAAAGAACGTGTCGGCGATATTGTACAGACTCGTCACGAGCATTGTTATTATCGTCGGCACAGCCATTGTCAGAATCACTCTGTGGGCAGGTGCCTGGGTGAGAAAAGTGTAGTTGTCGGTGTGTCTTCGACCCATCAGTCTTTAAGTGAATAAGTCACTGTCGTCACCACACGCACCTTCTTCACGTATGGCGTGTTAGAGTCGCGGTCGACTATCGAGAACTGTCCCTGGTCGGCTGTCAGTATCTTGTCAAGACGGCTGTGGCTGTTGTCGGCAAACTGTTTCGCAGTCTTCTCGGCGTTGGCTATCGCCTCCTGCATCATCTCCGGCTTCATTGCCGTGAACGACACATACTCGTATTTGACAGGATTCTCATATCCTCCGTCCACGATAGCCACACCTTCCCTGAGCAGCTCGCCCTGCCGCGCGATGATACTCCTCACGAGTTTCACATTGCGCGAGGTAACGGTGATTATCGACGTCACGTTATATCTGTACTGGCTCCGGTTGTCGGAATATCTCTCCGCATTCAGGTCTATCACCACCGGAGCGTTCACGTCTATCTCGTTTTCCTTTATGCCGTTGTCCGTAAGAAACCTCTTTATCTTGTCTTGCGTCCGTTCTATCCTGTCGTAAAGGTCAGGCAGACTGTTGCCAAGCTCTTTCGAAAGTATGGGCCATGTCACCTTGTCGGCGTCGACTTCCTTTTCCGCGAGACCCTTTACCGTGACTTTTCTGTCCTTGTTGGCAAAATCGTCGATTCCCCATCTGATGCACAAGCCCAGCACCACGATGCTCAGAGCAAGGAGCGCGGCTTCGGCTATGCGTCCGTTAGTGTTCCATTTCATAACAGCAGTCCTTTCTTTTAATGGTTTATAATATATTATTCTTTTCTGATGAAGCCACATACAGCGCGCCTGCATGAGCGTCTGTGATTGCAACCGCCCATACCACACGCACGCATTCAGTCCTCACCGTCTCTCCGGCTTATGGTATATCCGTTTGCCTGATGCGTCGCGAGCACCAGCACCTCGGCTATCTGCACGTGCTGCGGAGCGTTGGCGGCATAGACAGCCACGTCTGCTATGTCGTCACCGGTGAGCGGCTTGATGCCTTTGTACACATTCTCCGCCCTATCCCTGTCACCGTGAAAGCGCGTCACGCTGAAGTTTGTCTCCACCAGTCCCGGCTTTATGTTGGTCACGCGGACACAAGTATCCACAAGGTCAATGCGAAGACCGTCGGTCAGAGTCTTCACCGCAGCCTTCGTCGCACAATACACGTTGCCTCCGGCATAAGCCTGGTCGCCTGCCACGCTGCCGATGTTTATCACGTGTCCCCGGTTGCGCTCCACCATTCCCGGCACCACAAGGCGTGTCATTGTGAGCAGTCCCTTGATGTTGGTGTCTATCATTGTCCACCAGTCTTCGGTGTCGCCCTCATACTCCTTTTCCAGTCCGAGAGCCAGTCCGGCATTGTTCACGAGCACGTCTATCTCTCTCCATCCGCCCTGCAGCGACCCCACAGCGGCTGCGGCAGCCCCTGCGTCGCGCACGTCAAAAGCCAGCGTGAGCACTTCCGTCCCGTCTCCCATGTCTTTTTTAAGGCTCTCCAGTTTCTCCGTGTTGCGTCCTGTGAGAATCAGGTTGTAACCCGAAGCGGCGAAACGGCGCGCACAAGCCTCCCCTATTCCGCTTGTGGCGCCTGTTATCATTACTGTCTTTCTTTTCATATCACGTTTCCCCTTTCCATCAGTATCTGCACTATGCGCTCAGCCGAGCGTCCGTCCCAACGCTCGGGCACACTGCTTTTCTTCCATTCGCCAGCCGTCATCCGTCCGACCTCAGTGCCGAGTTTCTCCGCGTCCTCGCCCACAAGGACGTTCGAGCCCACGGTGACCGTCTCTATATGTTCGGTATAATTGTTGAGCGTTATGCACGGCACACCGTTGAACGTCGCCTCTTCAGCCACGTTGCCCGAGTCGGTCACCACTCCCATGGCGTTTGCCGTGAGATAGCCGAAAGCCGTATACGGCATAGGCGGCGTGATGTGCATGCGGTCCGCCATGTCGGGATGACTCTTCAGTATGTCGCCCACGACACCGGCGGCAGCCTTTCTCAGCGGTGCCACCACAGGCACACCGCCAGCCTTCGCGAGCATAGCGCATATCATCGTCTCCAGATTTCCCCGGTCTGAAATGAGTGCCTTGCGGTTGAGAGTGAACACTATGTAGGCGCGCTCCTTCAGTCCGAGACTGTCGAACACATCCGGACGCGACAGCCGCGGACGGTTATAGCGCAGCGTATCCATCAGTATGTTGCCCACCATATATATCTTCGACTGCTCCGCGCCCTCGCGTGTCGCCGCGCTGCTTCCGCTGTGTCCGGCGGTGAAAAGCAGGTCGGAGAGTCCGTCGATGACAAGCCTGTTTATCTCCTTCGGCATGTTGATGTCGAACGAGCGTGTGCCTGCCACAAGATGGGCGAGTGTCAGTCCCTGCTTCTTCGCTACTATTGCAGCCGCCATGGTAGACGCAAGATCGTCCACAACAATCACCGCGTCGGTCTTGTGACGGCTCAGATAAGCCTCAAAGCCGGACATCACCTGTCCCGTCAGTTCGTTCAGATTGTCACAGTCCACACCCAGATACACCTCAGGCTCCGGCATCTGCAAGTCGTCGAAAAGCGACTTCTCCAGTGCCGGGTCGTCCTTGCGTCCGGTATATACAAGATGATGACTGACGTCCACTCCCCTTCCGTGCGCGCTGTCTATTGCCCTCACGATAGGGGCGAGTTTTATGAAATTGGGTCTTGCACCCGCTACTATACATATTTCCATTATCTTTTTACCTTATTATAATTTAACTTTGCATATGGCGTGACTCCCGTCCGTGCGGTGTGCCACGCCATAAGCCGTCATGTGTCTCAGTCGGCGCTCTTGAACAGTTCCTTTATTCCTCCGATGCTTCCCATGAGGTTTGTCGCCTCGTAGGGCAGGTATACGGTCTTTGTCTTGTCGCCCTGCGCCAGTTCCTCGAGCATCTGTATGTACTTCTGCGCGAGCAGATAGTTTGCCGGGTTTGTGCTCTTGCCCACAGCCTGCGTTATCTTCTCTATGGCTATCGCCTCAGCCTCAGCCTTGCGTATGCGTGCCTGCGCCTCACCCTCTGCACGCAGTATCTCCTGCTGCTTGGCTGCCTCGGCGCGGTTTATCATACTTGTCTTGTCGCCTTCCGACTGTAGTATGGCAGACTGTTTCTCTCCTTCCGACTGCAATATCGCCGCGCGCTTGTTGCGTTCTGCCTGCATCTGCTTCTCCATTGCCTGAAGCACGCTTGCCGGCGGAGTTATGTCCTGCAGCTCCACGCGGTTCACCTTTATTCCCCACTTGTTTGTAGCGTCGTCGAGCACGGCGCGCAGCTTGGTGTTGATGGTGTCGCGCGAGGTGAGCGTCTGGTCGAGTTCCATCTCTCCTATGATGTTACGCAGGGTTGTCTGCGTGAGTTTCTCTATGGCGTTAGGCAGGTTGTTTATCTCGTATGCCGTCTTCTGCTTGAAAAAAAAAATCGCTCGAGGTGAGCGTCTGGTCGAGTTCCATCTCTCCTATGATGTTACGCAGGGTTGTCTGCGTGAGTTTCTCTATGGCGTTAGGCAGGTTGTTTATCTCGTATGCCGCCTTGAACGGATCCATGATCTGGAAATACAGCAGCGCGTTTATCTGCATCTGGATGTTGTCCTTCGTGATGACGTTCTGCTTGTCGAAGTCGTACACCTGTTCGCGCAGGTCTATCGTGTTGGTGTATACATACCGTCCGCGCACCACGGCTATCACGTTCTTCGCCTTGTCTATGAACGGGATGATGATGTTCACTCCCGGTTGCAGCGTGGCATGATAGCGTCCGAGCCTCTCTACTATTTTAGTCTCACTCTGCGGAATTATGACAACCGCCATCTTGACAAACAATATCGCAAGCACTACCACTGCGATAAGAAACCATGTTGTTATTGGAATCATAGTGTGTTTTGGGTTTGGTTAATATTCTTTTTATTCTTATCCGCCCGCAGCCCGTGTGTGCCGGACTGATGCCGTAAGCCCGGGCATTATGCTCTTCTCACCCTGATGATGATGCTCTCGCGTCCGGTCACCATCACTTTCTCGCCCGTGGCGATGTCCTCCTCACCGTCGGTCTCAGCCTTCCAGTCGTCACCGTCTATCTTCACGCGTCCGTATCCGCCTGCCTTTATGGTCTCGCTCACCTCGCCTATGCGCCCCATCAGAGCGTCGGCATTGCTCACACGACTGTCTGCTCCGCGCCTCAGCAGCTTCATGAGCCGGGGGCGGAGAAGCCTCAGCGACAACACTGAAAAGACGGCGAACGCCAGCACCTGCACCCAGAACGGGGCATCCGCGAGCGACACACCCATGCCGCACAGCGCGCCGACAGCAAAGCATGTTATGAAGAAATCGCCGGAACTTATTTCCAGCACAAGGCATACCACTGCCACGACGGTCCAGAACAACCACAGGTTTTCAGCTATAAATGACATATACGTAATACTCTTTTGTTTTGGTTATAATTATTTCTCAAAGTTAGTATTTTATTTTTATGCGCAGAAATATTTAACATACATAAACATAGCAACGGTATATAAACAAACGCGGAAAGCACGACATCCTACCGTCACCGCATGTGAAGACCATCGGACAATGCACTATGAATAACGGAAAAAGAATTTCGGAACGTATATTTATACAATTCCGACAGTAAAATATCTTGTCTGAATAATTCTGCAAAATAGAAAAAAGAAAACATGGAAAATCGGACAGACCACTGCATCAGAGTCTTTTTCACAACGTACGGAAATTACCGGAAACCTGCTTTATACTCATCCGTATTTCAGAAAAGCCCGTTTCGAGCCATGAAAAAGCTTTTTTCACTGCACGAAACGGCCCATAATACACTACGAAAAAGCCTTTTCTGCACTGCAAAACAGACTGTTCCGCAGTGCAAAAAAGATACATACAACATCGCAGGGAAAGACAAACCGTAATCTGTTAACAATATAACAAAACGCTCTAAGAATCGAGTATTTGCGACCGGCAATACTTTTCTGCGCCAATACGCTACTCTCACGAGAGTACGATATATGAAAATTCAGAATATCACAACAGAAAATGCATAATTATACATAACGCATATTATCCCATGATACTATGCCGTACGACACAAGATATGCCGGTATAACCTGTCAAAACACTATGTTTATACAAACTTACAGCAGTATCATGCGCCATACAAAGAATAAAAAAGGTCCGAATACCACCACGGCATCCGAACCTCAAAAAACTACTTTAAAACTATATTCTTACTTCACGATTACCTTTCTACCATTGCTTATGTATATGCCCGAAGTCATATTCGACTTGTCAACACGAATACCACCAAGAGTATAAACATTGTCATTGTCTGACTTGTTGTCGGCAGTCACGTTGCCAATCCCGGTTGTAGGGCTTTCGTCCTGCATGAGTTTGTAAAGACCGGTGGAGTGCATCCACAGTTTGCGGTTGCCATCCACATCCACTGTCTCGCCCTTGCTGAACCATGTCGGACCACCAGGTTCGAAGTCGTCTTCAAGCACAACCTTTGGAGTTCCGTCCTCGGCATACTGCGTCACTACGACATTGTCGAAATAAGCCTCATCCTTCTGCGGACCACTAGCGTCTATTCTGAAACCCATGTCACCCATCACGAGATTGTCGGAGAAATCCACAAACGTGTCCACAAGAACACCGTCGATGTATGTCTTTATGAGCGAGCCCTTCACTTCTATCTTTACCCGGCGCTCCTGTCCCTCAATATCACTTTTCGAGAACGAGTCGAACTCAGTGTCGCTCCATGTCAGATTACCTCCATTATACACATGTCGGCGTATGCGCGGCAGGTTGCCGTCGAATATGTTTACAGCCCACATGTAGTAGTTATTGTCGTCGATGGAAGAGAACACCAGGCATGCGTCGTCGCGAAGAAGTGTGAGGTCGGCCTCAACGGTGTACCAAAGCTTTCTGAATCCGAGCGGCCAAGCATACACGTCGCGCGCCATCGCACCTGTCACACAGAGCCATCCATCCTCCACGCTGCCTTCCGAAAACGTGTTGTCACCGGAGAAATCTTCGGCAAAAAGTACCTTGCCGTCCTGCGAACTAACCTTTATGTCGTCAAAACGTGCTATCTCCTCGCATCCGGCAGCGTCGCTGTGGGTCTGACGGAAACCTATCAAGCCATATGCGAACTGACCATAACGCTCATCGACAAGCACACCGTTGATGTATGTACGGGCGAGTTTCTCGTCAACAATCTCTATCTTCAAATCGAAAGCAGCATCTGTACCGATTGTCACCTTGTCCTTCAGGTCAACCTCTCCGAGCAGTTCCACACGTCCGTCAAACCAGCGGTGAGGACGAAGTTTTGGTTCCGACGGATTCTCAAGATTAATCTGCCACATATAATAGTTGTTGGTATTGCGGCCTGCAAGACACACACCTGCAGAGAGCTGGTCTATCTTCACCTTCATCTCCACGGTGTAACCCTTTTCCTCAACAGCAGGCGGTTCGGTGGTATCGAGTATCTTATTCTCCACAAGGAATACCGACTGTTCGGGCGCAAGTTTCAGAGTGATCACGGTGTTACCGCCTTCATGACTTATCTCTGCCGCTTCGCTCTTGCCCGTACGCGGGTCGAGCAAAGTGCAGGCTGACAGTTCACCCTTAAGTGTTATCTTGTTTTCGGCAGTCGCATTGTCTATGTTACCGAAGTAATATACGTTGCCGCCCGAAATAACTTTATGTATATAGTTGAACGGTTGCTGCGCGTTACTGAATCTTACGTCGAGTTCTGCTCCGGCAAGTGCCTCACGGAGAGTTTCGTCGGTAGGATTTTCCACAAACACGGCACTACCCTTTTCTTTCTCTGTGACAAGCATATGGTTCACAATCGACGCAATATCGTCGTCCGAGCCGTTCATATCGGCAGTCTGCTGCGGCAGCTGTGTGGTGAAGATTATTCTCACTCCGTTCTCCCAAGCCTTCTCTATCTTCTTCATGTTGCTCAGAGTCATGACCTTGCAGCCCGGCACTATGATAACGGAGAACGACTCGCTGTTGGTTTTGTTGCTCATCACGAAGCGTCCGCCCGTTACGTCACAGCGGTCGTCAATCACTTCTGGATGAACGTATGTGAAGTCAACGCCGAGTTGGTCGGTGAGTATTTCCGACACCACGTTGTAGTCTATGCCCGGTATGTCCACTCCTCCCTGATAGTAACCTTTCGGTCCGTCAAGATAATGTCCGGCCTGCATGGTGGTTATAGGATACACCATCGCCACATCAGCCGCATGACGTCCCGGACGTGCAAGCATGTAGTTGAGACGTGCAAGGAATGTATTGAAGTCAGCAAGACCGTAGTTGTAGAGCGGATTACGGTAAGACAGTTCCGGACGGAAAGTCACATTGCCGTTATCATACCACACGGCATGAGGTATAAGCTGGTTGATACCTTTGGTGTATTGTTCCGTAGCAATGCGATACATTGTCTCCATCGTTATGTTGCCCATGTCTCCGTATGTCTCGGACATTACGTATGTCTTGTCCCAGTTGTTGGCCGACGACGACACGACCTTATAGAAATGTTCGGCCGGACGGTTGCCGCCGATCTTGTCGATACCAGGCATTCCCATATACTTTCCGTCGAGCATGAGGTCACCGGAAACACTCACGGTATTTACAATTTCCTCTTGATCCTGATGTCCGGTAGATATTATGCCATGTGCCTCAGCCCAGTCGCTGATGGTCTTCATGAATCCTTCGGCGTAGAGAGCCGCACGCAGACCAAAAAGACAATTGCGTGCCGCTGCGGTCTTTGGCCCTATGTCATACCACAAAGCCGGATAGATTGTTTCAGGCGAAAAACCAAAACGCTCTGTAAATTTCTCGTTGAAGTCATCAGTCCACATGCGTCCGTTGGCACGATACATTGTAGGTTCGTCAAAGAACGTGGTGGTGATGGTTGTTCCGAATGCCTCCGGGAAACGTTTGTAGTAGGCTTCATGGGTATCCTGCACAAACAGGCTGACTGCCTCCGGAGACAGATAGTTCACGTTAGGATCGCCGTCTTCCACGCACACAAAGGACATAACCTTCCATTTTCCTTCTTCCGGTACATCCCATGTAAGTATGTTTCCATTGACATGATCCCTCAGTGATATTATTTCTTTAGTGTCTGTCTCCATAGCGACAACGGCCATTATTGTGCCGCTGGCATTTATTCTGCGGCGCAGCGACTGTCCGGGCGTTGTGATATATTCCGACTTGTCCAGACGTCTTATAGTCATTCCCGGGTGGTTGTTCTTGAATGTTGTTTCGCCCGAACCGTTTATCGCGCCCATACTTCCGCTCGGGAAACCGTACTCATCGTACAGCGACATCTTGGCACCATGGGCTTTGGCTGTCTCGATAGCCTTGCCGTAAAGCAGGAAATATTCCTCGGAAAGATATCCGGGACGGAATGACTGACCGAACGGTAGTATGGCACAACCGCCATAATTGTCTTTTGTCAGAATGTCATTGAGCTGCGACTGCAGGACGTCTTCCTTCACTTCAGTATTGTTCCAGAACCAAAGCGGGACCGGACGCCACGCCATCGACGGAGCAGAAAATCCGGAAAGACTCATCGGTTCTGACTGAGCCAGTGTCTTAATGACGCATGCCATGAACAGCACAACAAAGGTCAAACACTTTTTTTTCATAACAAGTTAGTATAAATAATTAAGTTTTAATGTAAATTTCAAGTATCGCAGGTAAATATCAAACGGCGTAATGATGTTCCGGCTCAAACCTCTTTATACTATTAAAATTCAGAGAAATATAAGCGGGCATCATAATAACGGCCGAAGACAAAGGTATGCAAATAATCCGTATGGACTGCCGTCAGTGTATGTCCTCATACACAATGATATCAAAATATACATCTAAAAGCGCAAATATCACGGTTGACCGATATACGGACGCTCACAATCGGCTTTGCGTAAAGCATATTTCCTTCATACGTAATGAAAACACCAAAGACAGCCATGCAGGCATGATACATATGAAAAAAGGCATCATGACAAACTACATCCGACGCAACAGACAGTTAATACAAAGGATGCGGCATACGGAATATCGCGACGTCGGCACAACTTCACAGTACGGAAACATGACATGTCCGCCCAACAGACCTTACGGGGAATAAAATCATAGACGGTTTTATTATTTAAGTTCGTTTTTTATATTATATTTGCAAGTCATTTGACTGGAATAAAAATAATACCGCAATACAATGAGAGGAAAAATAGACTGTTTCCTGCCATGCCTTGATCTGGAGGAAATGAGCGGTACGCTCGAGACCCTCCGGCAAAACAAGACTATAAGCAACATCTGTCTGATAGTAAACAGAGACTTCATACACAACGAGGAACTGCCTGCCGACTGCAATGTGATTGTGACAGACAATCCGGCTTCCGGACAGACCATAGCCGACATCGAACGGTGCACGGATGCCGAGTATGTGCTGCTGAGCACAAAGGGCACTCCGTTCATACTGGGACAGAACGCGCCTGAGAGATTCCTGCGCGTGGCGTCGGACACGGATGCCGCACTGGTATACAGCGACCGGTACACCATCACCGAAGGACACACCGTGCCACATCCGGCTACAGACTATCAGGAGGGAAGCGTGAGAGACGACTTCGACTTCGGACAGCTCATGCTCATAAAGTCGGCACTGCTACACGAGTATGCGGCTTCGGCACACACCAACTACACCTGGGCTGGACTCTACGACCTGCGGCTCTTCATCAGCCGCAAGGCTGGAATATTCCACATAAACGAGTTTCTCTACACTGAAAAAGAGACAGACAACAGGAAGAGCGGGGTGAGACAGTTCGACTATGTGGACCCGCGCAACCGCGAGGCGCAGAAGGAAATGGAGCACGCCGTGACCCATCACCTCGAGTGTATAGGCGCGCTCGTGGACACATCCTTATACAACAGTCCCGACTTCAACGAACAGGAGTTCGCCGTGGAGGCTTCTGTCATCATTCCGGTGTTCAACCGCGAGAAGACCATAGCCGACGCCGTAGACTCCGCCCTGAGGCAGGACACGGCGTTCGAGTATAACGTCATCGTGGTGGACAACCACTCCACCGACGGCACCACACGCATTCTGGAAGAGCTTGCACGGAAGGACGGCAGGCTCATACACATCATCCCCCAACGCCGCGACCTCGGTATTGGGGGATGCTGGAACACGGCTGTGGCTGACGACAGGTGCGGACGGTTCGCCGTGCAGCTCGACAGCGACGACCTGTATTCGTCACCTCACACGCTGCAACGCATAGTAGACGCCTTCTACTCTCAGAAAGCGGCGATGATAATAGGCAGCTACCGCATGTGCGACTTTGACCTCAACACACTGCCGCCGGGAATAATTGACCATAAGGAATGGACCGACACAAACGGTCCGAACAACGCCCTGCGCATAAACGGACTGGGTGCGCCGAGGGCGTTCTTCACTCCGCTGGTGCGCCAGACCACATTCCCAAACACAAGCTACGGCGAGGACTATGCCATGGGACTCATCTTCAGCCGCAAGTACCGGATAGGGCGCATATATGACGAACTGTATCTCTGCCGCCGCTGGGGAGGCAACAGCGACGCCTCACTGAGCATAGAGAAGCTCAACGCCAACAACCTCTACAAGGACAGACTGCGCACGATGGAGATTTCGGCAAGGAAACTGCTCGGACAGGGACGCGCCGACATAGCCACGGACAACTCGCTCATGAGATTCTTCAACCGCCAGCTTGAGAAGTGGGACGACGCCAGAGCGCGCTATCACGGACTGCAACAGGTGAGGACAAGGGAGCTGGCGTGCGGAGACAACACCATAATGGTGCAGCACAATCCGGCGCGCATCGTGTCGACAGGAGCCGACATCTCCAAGAAGGCGATAGCCGGACGGCAGTGCTTCCTCTGCAGGGAGAACATGCCGGAGGAGCAGTTCGCAAAGTCGATGGACGACAATTTCCGGATTCTTGTCAATCCGTTCCCCATACTGCCGGTACACTTCACCATACCAAAGAAGCGTCACGAGCCGCAGGACATACGCGGCAACTACGGCGAGATATACAGCATCCTCACCGCCTACCCCACAGTGACGGTGTTCTACAACGGACCGCGCTGCGGAGCGTCCGCGCCCGACCACATGCACTTTCAGGCTGGCTCGGGAGGGCGTCTGCCGCTGACAAACGACTGGCAGAGGCTGAGCCGCGCACTACGCCCGCTGCTCACTTACGACGACAACAACATGCTGGCTCTGATGACTGGCTTCATATGTCCGGCATTCGTCATTAAAACAGACGACGCGGCAAAGGGCACGGCACTTTTTGAGACACTCTATGACGCCATGCCCGACGACAAGGACGGCACCGAACCGATGATGAACATTCTGGCATGGAGCGAAAACGGAGGTTTCATATCGGTTATAATTCCACGCTCCAAACACCGCCCCGACTGCTACTATGCCGCTGAAGGCGACACACGCATGCTCATAAGTCCTGGCGCGCTCGACATGGCAGGACTGCTCATCACACCGCGCCAAGAGGACTTCGAGAGCATAACTCCAGGGCAGGCGGCTGACATAATACGCGAATGCGGGGCTACGGAGGAGATGATAGGGCGCACAGTGGACGCGCTCGAGAAGCTTGACATAAAAGAGAACGGCAGCAACCGGCACTTCGACGGAAGGCAACCAATGGTGTCGGTAGGAATAGTAAGCGGGGCGAAAATACGTTTCTCGCTCAACAAGCCCTACTCCGCCAAGGGCAGACTCATTGAGGGCGAGCAGACAGTGGAGTTCTTCGAGGGCGGCATATTGTGGAACGGCAACCAGTACCGCGAGCTCACATTCCACCCGCAGTCGCCCGACACGTCGTTCTCACTGCACGATGTCACAATAGGCGTGAACTTCCATTGGGAACGAAAGGAGACACAGACGTTCCTCGGAACACTGCGTCTCGTTGTGGAGGCAGACAGCATGTACGCCATAAACGAGCTGCCGGTGGAGAGCTATCTCGAAAGCGTCATATCGAGCGAGATGTGCGCCACCTCAGGCATAGAGCTGCTGAAGGCGCACGCAGTGATATCGCGCAGCTGGCTGCTCGCGCAGATAGAGCGCAGGAACAGGCAGCAGGGACGCAGCGACAACTTCTTCTCGTTCATAAAGAAAGACGATGAGCTCATACGCTGGTACGACAGAGGAGACCACGCTATATTCGATGTCTGCGCCGACGACCATTGCCAACGCTACCAGGGCATAACCAAAGCGTCTGACAGACACGTGGCGCAGGCGGTGAGAGAGACGCGGGGCGAGATACTCATGTCGGGCGACGAGATATGCGACGCGCGCTTCAGCAAATGCTGCGGAGGCGTGAGCGAACAGTACGAATACTGCTGGGAAGACAAGAGCATGGACTATCTCACATCAGTGCGCGACGCTGACGGAAGCGCGGCTGAGACCCTGCCCGACCTCACCTGCGAGGAGAACGCGCGGCAGTGGATAACGTCCTCGCCGGAGGCATTCTGCAATACGGCTGACAACAGGATTCTATCGCAGGTGCTAAACGACTACGACCGCGAGACGACCGACTTCTACCGGTGGCACGTCACATACACGCAGCAGGAGCTGGCTGCACTGATACGTGAGAAACTGAAGACCGACTTCGGCGACATAATAGACCTCATTCCGCTTGAGCGCGGCAAAAGCGGACGCATATGCAGGCTGAGGATAGTGGGCTCGAAGCACACCTTCACCATCGGAAAGGAGCTTGAGATAAGACGCGCGCTCAGCAGTACGCATCTTTACAGCAGCGCTTTCGTGGTGGACAGGAAGGACATCAGGGACGGTGTGCCGCAGACATTCGAGCTCACCGGAGCCGGATGGGGACACGGTGTGGGACTGTGCCAGATAGGCGCGGCGGTGATGGGAGAAAAAGGATACGGCTATGACAAGATACTGCTGCACTACTATCACAACGCCGAAATAAAAAGAATTTACGAATAACATTGTCAGACGATGAAGCAGAAAAGCCCTTGGGCATGGGTGCCCACACTATATTTCGCGGAAGGAATACCTTATGTCACGGTGATGACCATATCGCTCGTGCTCTACAAACAGCTGGGACTGAGCAACGCCGAAATCACCTTCTACACATCATGGCTCTACCTGCCGTGGGTGATAAAGCCTCTGTGGAGCCCTTTCGTGGACCTTATAAAGACTAAAAGATGGTGGATCATCGCCATGCAGCAGCTCATAGGAGCGGCTCTCGGAGGCGTGGCTTTCACCATACCCACCGAGTTCTGGTTGCAGGGAACACTCTTCTTCTTCTGGGTGATGGCTTTCGCGAGCGCGACAC
Organism: Leyella lascolaii; assembly: GCF_900079775.1. Classification (GTDB taxonomy): domain Bacteria; phylum Bacteroidota; class Bacteroidia; order Bacteroidales; family Bacteroidaceae; genus Prevotella; species Prevotella lascolaii. The sequence goes on from NZ_LT556038.1 coordinate 310,753, forward strand.
ACGACATCTCCGCCGACGGATTCTACATGCTCGGACTCGACGAGCACCATCAGGCGCTGTTCGTGGGCATACGCTCCACCTTCTACAGACTGGCTACGATATTCGGTCAGGGAGTGCTCGTCATGATAGCGGGCAACCTTCAGGTGATATTCAGAAACAGCATATCGTTCTCCTGGAGCCTCACGTTCTACGGCATGACCGGACTGTTCATCGCCCTGTGTCTGTGGCACGGATACATCCTTCCGCGCCCTAAGGACGACAGCAGACGCCATGGCATAGACGCAGGAAGCATATGGATAAGCCTCATCCACACCATCAGGACTTTCTTCCAGAAGCCGTATGTCATCACCGGACTGCTTTTCATGATTTTCTACCGCATGCCCGAGGGACTGCTGGCAAAGGTCTCTGCACTGTTCCTCATCGACGCTCCGAGCAACGGCGGCATAGGTCTGTCGCCGCAGGAATACGGTCTTGTGCAAGGCACGGTGGGAATAATAGGTCTTACTCTGGGCGGCATTCTCGGAGGAATAGTCGTTGGCAGGGACGGACTGAAACGCTGGCTGTGGCCCATGGTGTGCGCCATCACCCTGCCCGACATCGTATATGTGTATATGAGCTACGCCCTGCCGTCAAGTCTTATAATAATAAACACATGCGTGTTCGTTGAACAGTTCGGCTACGGATTCGGTTTCACAGCCTACATGCTCTACCTTATTTATTACAGCCAGGGTGAATACAAGACAAGCCACTACGCCATATGCACGGCTTTCATGGCATGCTCGATGATGATTCCCGGACTGTTCGCAGGCGCGCTTCAGGAAGCCGTGGGCTACCGCATGTTCTTCAACATTGTGGTGGCAAGCTGCGCCATAACGTTCGTAGTGGCATGGTTCCTGAAGATTGACTCCGATTTCGGTAAGAAACATGAAGAATGACGGACCGCCGGAATATCACTATCCAACAATAAAACCCGCCATGACGCTTCTGGCATTCCATTGTCCTGCGTCATGGCGGGTTTCGTTTTTCCGTACGGCACATTCAGTTTCTGCCGTATAAAAAGCCGAGGCGGTCAGTCGGCAAACCTTTTCAGAATGTCGCCGTACTCCTCTATGCGGCGGTCGCGGAGGAAAGGCCACCAGCGGCGCACCTGTTCGCAGCGCGACATGTCGATGTCTATCACCACGCTCTCTTCCTCATCGCGTCCGGCACGCCACAGCATCTCACCCTGCGGACCCACAGCCATCGAACTGCCCCAGAAGCTTATTCCCTTTGTCTGACCGCTCGGGTCGGGCTCGAATCCCACCCTGTTGGCTGTCACAACAGGCAGTCCGTTGGCAACGGCATGCCCACGCTGGACTGTCGTCCAAGCCTCTCTCTGCCGCTCCTGTTCGTCGGGTGTGTCGCTGTCGGCATAGCCTATGGCGGTGGGATAAACCAATATCTCAGCCCCCTGGAGAGCCATCAGTCTTGCTGCCTCGGGATACCACTGGTCCCAACACACGAGAACGCCGAGCCTGCCCACGCTTGTGTCTATCGGATGAAAGCCTATGTCGCCTGGCGTGAAATAGAATTTCTCATAATAAGCCGGGTCGTCCGGAATGTGCATCTTGCGGTACTTTCCGGCTATGCTTCCGTCTCGCTCCATCACAACTGCCGTGTTGTGATAAAGCCCGGCGGCGCGTTTCTCGAACAGCGACGTCACTATCACCACACCGAAGCGGCGTGCCAGTCCACCGTAAAACTCAGTGGATGGACCCGGGACAGGCTCCGCCAGATTGAAATTGTCAACATCTTCGGTCTGACAGAAATAAAGGGAATTGTGCAGTTCCTGCAAAACGACGAGCTGCGCGCCATCGTCTGCCAGCCGCTCTATGCCTTCGGCTATGTGCCGCATATTGGCTTTCACGTCTTCAGTGACACGTTGCTGGAGTATTCCTACTTTCATAATATGACTTGTTTCGTTATTGTTTACATTTCCAAATAATCACTTCTGACCGCTCTCAACGCATGCATTCCTTGGGAAACTGCATGGTGAGACAGTGCAGCGAACCGTGCTGGCGCACCACGGCAAGCGCGTTCACGCCTATCGTCTCACGCCCCGGGAAAGCCTCGGCGATTACCCTCCGCGCCTCAGCATCTTTCTCCGGCTGACCGTATTCGGGCACTATCACCGCACCGTTTGTCACAAGGAAGTTGGCGTAAGTGGCAGGGAGACGTTCTCCGTCGTAATAAACGGCGTCGGGCATGGGCAGTCTCAGGAGTCTGTAAGGCTGTCCGTCGGCTGTCCGCAAGCCCCGCAGCTGTTCCTCAAGCTTTCTGAAATCCTCATACTGTCCGTCCCCGCTGTCGTCACATCCGGTGTATACAAGTGTGTCGTCAGGTGCCGTACGCACCGTGGTGTCGATGTGTCCGTCGGTGTCATCGCCCGTGAGACTGCCGTGGTCGAGCCACACCACGCGGTCGGCACACAGCTCGCTCATCAGCCGCTGTTCAATTTCCTCACGTGTCATCGGCTGGTTCCGGTTCGGAGCAAGCAGGCACATGCTTGTCGTGAATATAGTTCCTCTGCCGTCACTTTCCACAGATCCGCCCTCAAGCACGAAGTCGTCATTGTCCACCCTCACGCCGTTGAATGCTCCGGCATCATAGAGCGACGCATTGATACGGTTGTCCTTGTCGGCTGGAAACTTCCGTCCCCATCCGTTGAAGCGGAAATCCAGCAGTCTGAAACTGCCTTCTCCGCCATCCCGCTCGGACACAAGCGTTATGAAAGAATGGTCGCGCGCCCATGTGTCATTGTTCTCACACTGATACACTCTTATGTTTCCGCGCACGTCTTCATCCGTCGACGACTCGATAAGACGCCTCACCTTGTCGGCGTCACGCGCCGCAACGAGCACTTTCTCATGACGTGCCACTATTCTGACAAGGTTCAGGCAGACCTCCGTTATTTCGTAAAGATAGGGACGCCAATCCGTGTCTTCGTGCGGCCATGTGAGCTGTACGCCGCTCTGTTCGTACCATTCGGCGGGGAGAAAATATTTCGTTCTGTTTGTCTCTGTCATAAAACAATGTCTTAGATTCGTTATGCAAATATAGAAAGAAAATTCCGAATACACGTCCGCTCTCCCTTTCATATTGACCTGTACATTATTTAATATCATGCCGCACACATTATTATATACACCAACACATATTATTATATAAGCCGACAGACATTATTACATCAATCAGCACTTCCTATCGCATAAGTCCGCACACATTATAATATAAGTCAACACACATTATTACATAAACCAAAACAACTGTCCTGATTTGCGCGCATGACTTTTCATATCGGTCCGGACGATATTTTCCGCCGGTCCGTAAACGCTTTCCCGGCTGGAAAGTAAGAATGTTTTTTTTAATAAAACAGGCTGCGCCCGGCATTTTGAAAGCAAGCTTTCATTGCCCTCACTGGCACTGTTTTTAAATAAAACAGGCTGCGCTCGGCAATTTGAAAGCAAGCTTTCATTGCCCTCACTGGCACTGTTTTTAAATAAAACAGGCTGCGCTCGGCAATTTGAAAGCAAGCTTTCATTGCGCTCACTGGCACTGTTTTTAAATAAAACAGGCTGCGCTCGGCAATTTGAAAGCAAGCTTTCATTGCGCTCACTGGCACTGTTTTTGTACGAAATCACAGTTTTGTTTTGCACAAAATCATTATTTTGACTACCTTTGCCGATGATATCATACACGTGCCACACTGATATATTTCATCAAGCAAAACAATTTATTCACATAGAATGAGAATATGAAGAAGTATGTTCTTGACCTTCAGGTTTCTGCCGTAGAGCATCCTAACAGCAAATACACGCTCATCAAGCTCACCGACAAGGAACCGTTGCCGCAGATGTTGCCCGGTCAGTTCGTCGAAGTGAGGGTGGACGGTTCACCCACAACATTTCTCAGGCGTCCCATTTCCATCAATTATGTGGACAGGGAACGCAATGAGATGTGGCTTCTCGTAGCCGCCATAGGAGACGGGACGCGCGCTCTCGCAAGACTGAAAACAGGCGACACGCTCAACTGCGTGCTTCCTTTGGGCAACAGTTTCACCATGCCCGCATCTCAGACGGACAAAGTGCTGCTTGTGGGAGGAGGCGTAGGAGTGGCTCCGCTGCTCTTTTTCGGACAGCGGCTCAAGGATTCAGGCATAACGCCTACATTCCTTCTCGGTGTGCGTTCGGCAGCCGACCTACTCGAATACGACATGTTCAGCCAGACAGGACGTGTGCTTGTGACAACCGAAGACGGCTCTTTCGGTGAGAAAGGATTTGTGACCAACCACTCCGCTCTTGCCTCTGAGACGTTCGACAGAATAGCCATGTGCGGTCCCAAGCCCATGATGGTGGCAATGGCACGCTATGCCTACAAGAACGGAATAGAGTGTGAGGCGTCTCTCGAGAACAAGATGGCGTGCGGTCTGGGAGCATGTCTTTGCTGCGTGGAAAAGACGAGTGAGGGCAATGTGTGTGTATGTAAGGAAGGTCCGGTTATCAACATCAAGAAATTGTTATGGCAGATTTAAGTGTAAGAATAAACAGGCTCAGGCTGAAGAATCCTGTGATGACAGCCTCCGGCACGTTCGGTTACGGACTGGAATATGCCGACTTCGTGAGCCTCGACCAGATAGGCGGCATCATCGTAAAAGGCACGACTCTGCAGCCGCGCGAGGGAAACGACTATCCCAGAATGGCTGAGACACCGTCGGGAATGCTCAACTGCGTGGGACTGCAGAACAAGGGAGTGGACTACTTCTGCGACCATATCTATCCGCAGATAAAGGATATCGACACCAACATGATAGTAAACGTGAGCGGCTCCTCACCCGATACCTACGCCGAATGTGCGGCACGCATCGACAGGCTTGACAGGATTCCGGCTATCGAACTCAACATTTCCTGCCCCAACGTGAAGCAGGGCGGCATGGCATTCGGAACGACATGCGCAGGCGCGGCAAGCGTGGTAAGGGCTGTGAGACAGCGTTACAACAAGACTCTCATTGTGAAACTGTCGCCCAACGTCACCGACATCGCCGAGATAGCAAAGGCGTGTGAGGCTGAAGGAGCAGACAGTGTGTCGCTCATCAACACCCTCATGGGAATGGCGATAGACATAGAGAAGCGTCAGCCAATGCTCAGCATAGCCACCGGCGGACTAAGCGGACCGGCGGTGAAACCCATAGCCGTGAGAATGGTATGGCAGGTGGCAAAAGCCGTGAAAATACCGGTGATAGGTCTGGGCGGCATATGCAACGCCGCCGACGCGATAGAATTCCTTATGGCAGGAGCCACAGCCATACAGATAGGAACAGCCAACTTCATCGACCCTACAGTGACGTTGAAGGTGAGAGACGGCATAAACGAATGGCTCGACCGTCACGGCTGCACATCGGTAAGCGAGATAATAGGCGCGCTCAACGTGTGAGCCGCCTTACGCTACAGTCTCACCGTCCTGTTCAGCAGGCAGCAGTCGAGTATCACCATAGCCGCCATTGCCTCAACCACAGGCACCGCACGCGGCACGACACAGGCGTCGTGGCGTCCGCGGGCAGTCACTTCCACACGTCTGCCGTTGACGTCCACCGTGCGCTGCGGCTGCAAGATGGTCGCCACAGGCTTGAAGGCGACACGGAAGAAGATGTCGTTGCCGTTGCTGATGCCTCCCTGTATGCCTCCGCTATGGTTGGTGAGGGTCACCACCCTACCGTCCTCACCGATGTCGAACACGTCGTTCTGCTCACTGCCATGACCCGTAACACAGTCGAACCCGTCGCCATACTCAAAGCCCTTCACGGCGTTTATGCCGAGCATGGCACCTCCAAGCATGGCGTGCAGCTTGCCGAACTCCGGTTCGCCGAGCCCCGGCGGACAGCCTTTTATCACACAAGTGATGATGCCACCCACGGTGTCGCCCGCACCCTTCATGCGTCTTATAAGCTCTATCATACGCTCAGCCGCCCCGGCGTCCGGACATCTCACAGCGTTGTTCTCGGCTCCGGCAAGGTCGTACTTGCGATAGTCGCGGTCGATGGCAATATTGCCCACCTGCGAGGTATATGCCGTAACGCTGATGCCCATCTGCCGGAGCACGGTCTTGGCAAGTGCTCCTCCTACGCAGCGCGCTATGGTTATGCGCGCCGACGAGCGTCCTCCGCCCCTGTGGTCGCGCACTCCGTATTTCTCATAATAAGTATAGTCAGCATGCGACGGACGGAACACGTCGCGCAGATTGTCGTAATCGTTGGAGTGCTGGTTGGTGTTGCGCACGATGAAACCGATGGGAGCGCCGGTAGAGCGACCCTCAAACACGCCGCTTAACAGTTCCACCTCGTCAGGCTCTTTGCGCGCTGTGGTTATGAGGCTCTGTCCCGGACGCCTGCGCCGCAGCTCGCTGCGGATGAACTCCACGTCTATTTCCACTCCGGCAGGCATGCCGTCCACCACTCCACCAACCGCCTCACCGTGGCTTTCTCCGAAAGAGGTGAGCCTGAATATGTTGCCGAATGTATTTCCCATTTCCTTGTATTGTATATGCCGGCGGGCACAAACTCCGCCTTTAATTCTCAATGTCTGTGATGGCAGCAACCGCCCTCGCCGTCGTGACCATGACCGTGTCCGCCGTGGCAACCGCCATGTCCGTGGTCATGCTCACCGTGACAGCCGCCGTCTCCATGACCGCAGCACTCATGCCCGCCGTCCTTATCATGGTCGTGACCGCAGCCTCCGCCACAGCCTCCACCGCATCCGCAGCTGCACCCTTCGCCGCTCAGACGGTTCACCATGCCCTCTATCTCACGGTTGGTAGCCTCCCTGCTCTCCACAATCTTGCCCTTGAAGTTGAGCTCCATGCCTGCGAGCGGGTGGTTGAGATCCATTGTCACCTTGTCGTCGGTAACCTCGAGGACATGTCCGAAGAACCGGTTGCCGTCCTCGTTCTGTAATGGTACGATGGCGTCTTTGTATATATTGTCGTGGTCGAAGTGCCCGTTTATGCTGAACATGCTTTTGTCCAGATTCAGCACACGTTCCTGCTCAAAGTCGCCGTAAGCCTGTTCCTTCGTCAGAATGAAGTCGAACGCCTCGCCCTGCTCAAGCCCGTAGACTTGTTTCTCAAACTCGTCGAGCGTTATTCCGAAGCCAGTTATGAACTGGAAAGGCTTTTCCTCGGTAGCTTCCTCCACAAGTTCTGTCTTTCCGTCGGCTGTAGCATAGAGCTTATAAGCGACTGCCACATATTTGTTTATTGTCTTGTCCATTTGTCTGTATTGAATTTTGATTATAGGCGCAAAGATAATAATTTTAATTCATTCCGCATGTCCGGACGTCATACAATTTATCTTTCAGCAAGTTGTATAATATAGGATGCCGTCCGGCAATGCGAAAGATGAAAAACAGAGTTTTCAATATTACACACCGCACTCGCCTTTCACCTATATTTGAATAATATAGGAGGCGGCTCGGCAATGCGTGAGATGAAAAACAGAGTTTTCCATCTTTCGCACTGCACTCGCCTTTCACTATATTTGAAATAATATAGGAGGCGGCTCGGCAATGCGTGAGATGAAAAACAGGGTTTTCAATCTTTCGCACTGCACTCGCCTTTCACTATATTTGAAATAATATAGGAGGCGGCTCGGCAACATCAATCCCGGTAAAACGTTGTTTTCCCGTCTTGCTGCTGCACTCGCCTTTCACTATATTTGTATATATAGAATATTTTCTGTTATTTTGTACTTATAAAATCATCATATCATGTTTAAGACAATCTTCATAATGGCGTTGGCTGTGCTGACATCGATACCGGCGGGAGCCATGGCAGACAATCTTTCGAAAATGTCTCCGCTTGTGAGGCGTCTTGCCTTAGCACACGCGAAAGGCAAGGCGGCACGGGGCGCGTCAGCCGCACACACCGGAGAGGGAGCCAGCGTATGCGCCTTCGTGCGTGCGGCAGGCAACGCTGACAGTCTGCTTACCGCCAACGGATGCCGCCTGCTGGCACAGGAGGGCGACATATGCATAGCCGACATACCGCTCGACAGGCTCAACATGCTTGCCGAAGCAAAAGAGGTGAGACGCATAGAGGCAAACCGGGGCAACACGGTGAGCATGGACTCGATGGCGATACAGCTCAACGCCACGCCCGTGTATGAGGGACGCAACCTGCCGCAGGCTTACACCGGACGCGGTGTGGTGACGGGCATACAGGACGTGGGGTTCGACCTGACACACCCCAACTTCTACGACACCGGCGCGGCAGAATACAGAATAAAACGCTTCTGGGACCAGCTTGCCACAGGAGACGGCGGCAACGGGATGTATGTAGGCAGGGCATACGAGACGCAGGACGACATTCTCGCCCACTCACACTCGCGCGACGGACTGAAGCTGCTGCACGGCACGCTCACTGCAGGCATAGCCGCCGGAAGCGGATATGACACAAAATACAGGGGTATGGCATACGAGAGCGACATCTGTCTGGTGAGCAACGCCGTGACGGACGACCTTGAGTTCATTGCCGAGGATGACCTGTACAAATATACCTACGCCACCGACGCGCTCGGATTCAAATATATCATGGACTACGCGGAGTCAACAGGACAGCCGTGCGTGATATCGTTCAGCGAGGGCTCGGGGCAGGACTTCCACGGCGACGACATACTTTACTACGAGATGCTCGGACGTCTTACGGGTCCGGGACGCATCATCGTGTCGTCGGCAGGCAACACCGGACACGTGCGCAACTACATAAGAAAGCCTGCGGGGAGGGCGTCCGCCGGAGCGTTCCTGCGCATATGGGGACAGTCTGTGCTGCATTTCACGATGAAGTCGGCAGATGATTTCGGCATACGGGTGGTGATATACGGAAACACGAACGACACCCTGAGCGTGAACACCGCCGACATCAAGGCGGCTGCCGACTCCACAATGATAATAGAGACAAGCCCGGGCGGACAGAAATACACGCTCGACCTGCTCGCCTACACGTCGTGCTACGACAACACGGAGACGGCTTACGACATTTATCTGTCGGGACCTGACCACATAGGAATGGCTGTACCCGTATCGGTGGAGATGACCGGCACGGAGGCGGATACCGAATTCTACCGGGGCAACGGAGAGATGTACGACAGCGACAAAAACCCTGCCCTGCGCGACGGGGACAACACACACGGCATAAACTCCCCCTCGAGCGCGCCCGATGTGATTTGCGCCGGAGCGACATCCTACCGCACCCGATACCTCAACACGAAAGGCGAGCTGCAGACATACGACTGCGGCACGGACGGCGAATGGGCGTTCTATTCGTCGGTAGGTCCTACATACGACGGCAGGACAAAGCCCGACGTACTGGCACCGGGCACGAACATACTCACCTCGATGAGCAGTTTCTACATGGAGAACAATCCTGAAGACGACACGGAGATGGTGGCTGAATCGACATTCAAGGGCAGACGCTACGGATGGATGAGCTGCTCGGGCACGTCGATGTCGTCGCCAGCCGTAGCAGGAACAATAGCCCTGTGGCTTCAGGCGCGCCCCGACCTCACGCCGGAGGACGTAATGGGCGTGATAAGACGCACGAGCCGCCGGTACGGTGACATGGAGGGCGAGAAGGACAACAGGTACGGATACGGACAGATAGACGCCTACCGGGGACTGCTCGACATACTCGGCATCGACGCGATAGAGGGCATATCCACACACAGGGCTGAACTGCTGAGAATAAGTCCGGGCGAAGCCATGACGCTCAACATAGAGACCGACACCCCGCTGGAGCGGCGGCTGGAGGTGAGCATATACACCACGGACGGACGGCTGGCGGCAAAGACCGTAATGGAACGGGGCGCTACGCGCATGAGCAAGCGCATGGACCTGCCCGGCAAAGGTGTGTATGTGGTGCAGACAAACGGCGGAGGAAAGGGCACGACAGGCTCGGCACTCGTAAGGATGAGATGACGGGAGAGGCATGGACATGCTTTCCTGTCTTGACTTTATTTTGACAAAAGAAAATCGCAAAATAGAAAGCGCGGCGGCACGGAAACCGTATAATAACCGCATAAGGATGCGGAAAGACAACAGAAGAACACCGCCATGACTACCGGAAACGCCGTTCCGCATCGCCGGAAAGCACGTCTTGCATCATAAAAAGGGCTCAATGACATGGCGAAACGGGCTTTTCCGCATCACAGGAAAGCCCGTATGGCACAGCAGGAAAGCCTTAACGCGACGACAGAAAAGCATAACGCACTGAAAGACAAACGATTAACAAAAAGCCTCAAAAAGCGCGTATTCGCACCGGATGAGCCTGCGGCATGCTAACAAACGGTTCTCGCGGAGTTGACGTTGTGCTCCTAAGGGTGCATAATGGACGAATGTGCGGAAATGAGGGCGCACGCTACGGCAGCGCGTCACAGTCTCCGCAGGGAGCCGCAGACGGCACGGCAAGGGTACGGCATACCGCATTTATATGTTTTTTTTCGTTTGTTACGCTGATTTTCCTTAACTTTGCCATCAAAAAACAAACAAAATGGCAGACATCAGAAAACCCTTGCTGGGCATGTCGCTCTACGAGCTGAAGGAGGTGGCAAAAGCCGCAGGACTGCCGGCATTCGCCGGAGGACAGATGGCAAAATGGATATACACGCAGCACGTCGGCAGCATCGACGACATGACGAACATATCGAAAGTCGGACGCGAGAAGCTGAAGGAGGACTACGTCATAGGCTGCATGCCGCATCTGGAAAGGCTGGAATCGAAGGACGGGACAGTGAAATATCTCTTCCCCACCACCTCCGGAAAGAGCGTGGAGACGGTTTTCATACCCGACAACGACAGGGCGACGCTATGCGTCTCGTCACAGGTGGGATGCAAGATGAACTGTCTTTTCTGCCAGACAGGCAAACAGGGATTTGAGGGAAACCTGCCCGCGAGCGACATACTGAACCAGATATACTCCCTGCCGGAGCGCGGGAAGCTCACCAACATAGTGTTCATGGGACAGGGAGAACCGATGGACAACCTCGACAATGTGCTGCGTTCCACAGAGGCGCTCACGGCTTCCTACGGCTACGCATGGAGCCCCAAGCGCGTCACGGTGAGCAGTGTGGGCGTGAAGACAAAGCTGAGACGCTTTCTCGACGAGAGCGACTGCCACGTGGCTATAAGCATGCACTCGCCCTTCCACGAACAGCGCATGCAGCTCATGCCTGCCGAACGCGCCATGCCGATAGAGAGCATCGTGGAACTGCTGCGCGGATATGACTTCAGCCACCAGCGTCGGCTGTCGTTCGAGTACATCATGTTCGGAGGCGTGAACGACTCAATGGAGCACGCGAAGGAGATAATAAGGCTCACGCGCGGACTGAGTTGCAGGGTGAACCTGATAAGATATCACAAGATACCTGACGTGGAACTGAGAGGATGCGACGAGCGGAAGATGGAGTCGTTCCGCGACTATCTCACCGCGCACGGAGTGTTCACCACAATCAGGGCAAGCCGGGGGCAGGACATATTCGCGGCTTGCGGACTGCTGAACACCGCACACGGAAAAGGCACGGACAGGAAGATGACAGGCGGAAACGACGGCGGTGGAGACGCGGACAACGGACGGAAGCCTACTGAATGACTCACTTTTTACACACAACTATACATATATGGAACACAGAAAAATACGCGTTGCCATAACGCACGGTGACACTAACGGCATAGGGTATGAACTTATTTTCAAGGCATTCGCCGAGCCTCAGATGTTCGACCTGTGCATTCCGATAATCTACGGCTCGCCAAAGATAGCCGCATATCACCGGAAGGCTCTCGACATACAGGCTAACTTCAGCATCATAAACAGTGCGGAGGAGGCTTGCGAGGGACGGATAAACATGCTGGCTTGCTTCGACGAGGAGGTGAAGGTGGACATGGGGACCGGGACGGAAGACTCGCGCAGGGCTGCCGAAAAGGCTACGGAAAGGGCTCTGGAGGACTTCGGCAAAGGACTGTTCGACGTGCTCGTGGCTGGTCCGGAGGGACAGGAGGACGGGTGCTACGCACAACTGAGAGAACGGCTCGCCGCACACTTCGGGCATGAGCACACTCCGTTCTGCGTCCTTACAAACGACTCCATGCGCCTGACCACCACAACATCGGGGCTGCCCATAAAGAATGTGGCTGACGGAATAACGGCAGAGGGACTGGAGAAACTGACGCGCGACTTCTTCACAAGCCTGAAACGCGACTTCAGGATATACAACCCGCGCATAGCCGTACTGGCTCTCAACCCCGGCACAGACGGACACGAGGAAAGCGAGGTGATTGCTCCGGTGACCGGAAAACTGTATGACGAGGGTGTGTATGCGTTCGGTCCTTATCAGGCAAACACGTTTTTCGGCGACGGGATGTACGAGTCGTTCGACGGCGTAGTGGCGATGTATGACGACCAGGGACTCATTCCCTTCAAGACACTTGCCACGGAATGCGGCACATGCTACGTGGCAGGACTGCCTCTTGTGTGCACAACGACGGCGCACGGGGCACGGCACGACATAGCCGGAACATGGCAGGCGGACGTCAGCCCGTTCAGACACGCCATATATGAGGCGGCTGACATACTGCGCAACCGAGCCACTTACGACGAGCCGCCGGCTAATCCTCTGAAGAAGCTTTACCACGAAAAGCGCGACGACAGCGACAAGGTGCGCTTCGCGGTTTCCAAAAACGAGGAAACGGAAAAGGGCGACAAGTAGGATGAGCCGGAAGTGGAACAACATCTTCTTCGGCTTCGGACTGGCGGCACTCATACTCATGGCTGCCGGCATAGACATGGACGAGGCGCGTGACGCACTGAAAAGCGCAAGCTACAGGTTTCCGCTCATCGTCATGCTCTGGGCTCTGCTGTACATCCTCAACACCGCAGCGTGGTATCTGATAATAAACGCCGGAGGACGGAGCGGCATAAAGTTCGGATGGCTGTACAAGGTGACTGTGAGCGGATTCGCCCTCAACTACGCCACTCCGGGCGGACTGATGGGAGGAGAGCCCTACAGGGTGATGGAACTGAAGCCGCACATAGGCGTGGAGAGAGCGTCGTCGTCGGTCATACTGTATGTGATGACGCACATCTTCAGCCACCTGTTGTTCTGGCTCATGTCGGTGTTCATATGCCTCCTGACACAGCCTGCCGACGCGCTCACGGCATCGGTGATGGCTGCCACGACAGTGTTCTGCGCGCTCGGAGTGTGGTTCTTCATATCATGCTACCGCACAGGTCTGGCATCAAGACTGATAAACCTCACACGCCACATGCCGATGCTGAAAAAGAGAATGGAAGCCTTCGCCGCGCGCAACCGTGAGAAAATAGAAAACATAGACCGCCAGACGGCGGCGCTGCACACACAAAGCAAAAGCCGGTTCGCAGCCGCTGTGATGCTGGAACTGGCGTGCCGCTTCTGCTCGGTGGCTGAGATTTACATCATCATCACACTGATGTCGCCCGGCGTGAGCTTTGTGCAGTGCATACTGATACTGGCGTTCACAAGTCTGTTTGCCAACCTGCTGTTCTTCATGCCGCTGCAGATAGGCGGACGCGAAGGCGGGTTCCTCATGTCGGCGGCAAGTCTCGGAGCGGGAGCGGGAGCCGGAATATTCACCGCACTGATAGTAAGGCTGCGCGAGCTTGTGTGGACAGGGATAGGTCTGTTGCTTATGAAGGCAGACCGGAAATGTCATAACAGTAATACGGCACGAGACTGAAAGATATATTAAAAAACAGTGCCAGCGAGCGCAATGAGAGCTTGCTATCAAATTGCCGGGCGCAGCCTGTTTTATTTAAAAACAGTGCCAGCGAGCGCAATGAGAGCTTGCTATCAAATTGCCGGGCGCAGCCTGNCAAATTGCCGGGCGCAGCCTGTTTTATTTAAAAACAGTGCCAGCGAGCGCAATGAGAGCTTGCTATCAAATTGCCGGGCGCAGCCTGCTTTATATAAAAATCAATTAAAAACAAGTAAGTATTGCACTTATTTCGAAGAAATTGCCTAACTTTGTCATCCAATGAACACGTCTGAACTCCAGAAGATAAAGCAACGCTATAACATCGTGGGCAACTGCGACGCGCTGAACCACGCCCTTGATGTCGCCCTGCAGGTGGCACCGACCGACCTGTCGGTGCTCATTATCGGAGAAAGCGGTGTAGGAAAGGAAATCATTCCGCGGCTGATACACGACAACTCACCGCGCAAAAGGGAGAAATATTTCGCAATAAACTGCGGCTCAATACCTGAAGGGACAATTGACAGCGAACTCTTCGGACACGAGAAAGGCTCGTTCACGGGTGCCATAGGCGAAAGCGAGGGTTACTTCGGAACAGCAGACAAGGGAACGATATTCCTTGACGAGGTGGGCGAACTGCCCATGGCGACACAGGCAAGACTGCTGAGAGTGCTGGAGACGGGCGAATACATACGTGTGGGCGGTCAGAAGATAATGAAGACAAACGTGAGAATCGTAGCCGCTACCAACGTGAACATGCGCAAGGCAATAAGCGAGGGACGGTTCCGCGAAGACCTGTACTACAGGCTGAACACTATTCCGGTGCAGATTCCACCGTTGCGGGACAGGGGCGAGGACATACTCCTGCTGTTCAGGCTGTTCACAATGCAGATGGCAGAGAAGTACAGAATACCGAAGATAACTCTCACGGACGAGGCAAAAGCCCTTATGCTGAAATACAAATGGCCGGGCAATGTGAGGCAGCTGAAGAACATAACCGAGCAGATGTCAATACTCTGCAAGACGCGCGAGGTGGACGCCGTGACACTGCAGCAGTTCATACCGCAAGACCCGGAAAGCACACAGCTTGCAAAAATAAACGGACAAGGCTCGCACTCATACGAAAGCGAAAGAGACATACTCTACAAGATACTGTATGAGCTGAGAGGCAACATCAGCGACCTGAGAAGGGAGATGAACAGCCTGCGCAAACAGATAGACGACAACAGGAAGATAGACAGCATGACAACATACGGCAGCAATCTGCCGGCACTTGCGGGAAACGCGCGCTACGACGCGACCGACACGCAGACACAGAGACAGACGCCGATAGAAGAAGTGGAGGCGGAAGAGATAAACGACAACGAAAGCCTCAACCTTAGCGACATAGGAAGGCTGACGGTGGAGAAGGCTCTCGAGCGAAACGGCGGAAACAGAAAGAAAGCCGCACAGGAGCTGGGCATATCAGACAGAACGCTCTACCGAAGAATAAAACAATATGGGCTTGAAAAGTAAAAAAGACAACGGCATAACCGGAAAAAGCCTGCGCAGACGGGCAAGACACGCTTCAAGACAGAGACACACTGTACTTGCGTTCATCCTGTGTATTGTCGCGCTGTGCGTCTCATGCTCTGTATCATACAAATTCAACGGCGCAAGCATAGACTACTCCAAGACAAAGACAATACAGATATCCGACTTCCCCATCCGCTCAAGCTATGTATGGGGACCTATGGGACCGATGTTCAACAACAAGCTTAAAGACGAGTTTGCCAACAACACCCGCCTGATACAGGTGAGACGCAACGGCGACATGAAGATTGAAGGCGAGATAACGCAATACTCGCAGCGCAACAAGTCGGTATCAAGCGACGGACACTCGGCGCAGACAGAGCTGTCGATAACGGTGAACGTGAGATTCACCAACAACGCGAACCACGACGAGGACTTCGAAAGACAGTTCACCTCAACAGCTTCATACGAGACCACACAGAGCCTGACAGCCGTACAGGAGGAACTCGTGACACAAATGATAGAGGACATCGTGGACCAGATATTCAACGCAACAGTGGCAAACTGGTAAGCCACGGGAACAGAAAACAGCACACCGGAACAATTGTAACAACATATAATATAAATAAGGTATATGGATCTGACGCGTCTTATAGGACATCCGGAACAAATGAACAAGGAAACTCTTTACGAGCTACGGAGTCTCACCGCACTGTATCCATACTACCAGACAGCACGGTTGCTGATGCTGCAGAACATGTATCTGCTGCATGACTCTTCCTTCGACGAGGAACTGAGGCGCGCGGCTATATACATAACCGACAGAAAGAAGATATTCGACCTTGTGGAGGCTGCACACTACAGACTGAAAAGCCAGCATAAGAAAGAGCCTGTAGAGCGAGAAGAAAAGAAAGAGGACAAGGGCGAGAACCGCACTATTTCGCTCATCAACTCATTCCTCGACTCAATACCGGACGATAAGGAAGAGAAGAAACAAAAGAGAAAGCCCACACCCGCCGACGCGGCTATAGACTATGTGTCGTATCTTCTCGAAACGGAAGGAGAGGAAGATAAGAACAAGGAAGAGGACAAGCCGCAGCTGCGCGGACAAAATCTTATCGACGACTTCATAAACAACGAAGGCGGCAAAATACAGCTCAAGGACGAACCGGAATATCTCCCCCACCTCGACAGTCTGGACGATGACAAAAAAGAAATGGACGAGGGCTACTTCACGGAGACACTGGCTAAAATATACATCAAACAGGGACGATATTCCAAGGCTCTTGAAATAATTCAACGATTAAATTTGAATTATCCAAAAAAAAATGCTTACTTTGCAGACCAAATACGATTTTTGAAGAAACTGATAATAAATAACAAAAACAATAATAAATAAAATGGTTTACACATTATTCGTAATCTTAATCGTCATAGCATCGCTGCTGATGATCGGCATCGTGCTTATTCAGGAATCCAAAGGCGGCGGTCTGGCATCCAATTTTTCATCGTCAAACGCAATAATGGGTGTACGCAAGACAACCGATGTCGTAGAAAAGGCTACATGGACTCTTGCCGCAGCAATGGTAGTATTCAGTGTTGTATGCTCTCACACAGCTCCTGTTTCAAAGAGCGAACAGAGCGTTCTTGAGCGGACTGCTACAGAGACACAGACAACAAACCCGACAAACACCCAGGGATTCGGAGCAAGCCAGCAGCAGACTCCAGCCGTTAACGGTGCACAGAAAGAAGCTCCCAAAGCACCGGCAACACCAGCAAAATAACATTAAGAGATAAAAAAATACAGCATTTATTTGTTCATATAAAATAAATGCTGTATCTTTGCACTCGCTTTTAAAGGCAAAAGGTCAAATGATAAAAATGGTGGCCGTAGTTCAGTTGGTTAGAGCGTCAGATTGTGGTTCTGAATGTCGTGGGTTCGAATCCCACCGGCCACCCAACAAGGAGGTTTTGTTTTAGACAAAATCTCCATTTTTTATGCAATCAATCCACACGGTGAGAGAAAGCTGGCAAGCCGAATGAATGTAATAAAATACGTATTTATTCACACAAATTACACCCAACTTTTAGTCACGTTAACGTTTTTTATCTAAAAAGATTACACTTATATACATCCTTTTAACTAAATTTGCGAATAGATAAATAAACAATCTCAGACAATGAAAAAACTGTTTAAATTTGACACACACGGCAGCTAAGTGACGCTGCCGTCCTGAAAGACGACAGCACGGGCACGCCATGTACTCTTTAAAACGAAGTTTTTCAAAAAACTTAAACGCTACTACAATAACATAACCATCACCTATTTAAATATATGAAAAGACAATTTTCGTTTAAAAAACAGTGCCAGCGAGCGCAATGAAACCTTGTTTTCAAATTGCCGGGCGCAGCCTGTTTCATACGCAAAAACGTAAATCAAGACTTATAACAGACCAAAACAACAAACAAACAAACAATATTTTAATTAAAACTCAATTATTAACTAACTTTCTAAGACTATGCAGAAATCTGGTAGAGTAAGCATTGTTACCCTCATTGGCTTAATGCTATGCCTTCTTATAGGGGGGGGTGGGCAAGTCAAAGCCCAAAATGCAAAGGAAATCTCCGGAACGGTTACTGATTCCAGAGGAGAGGTTGTAATTAGCGGAACCGTAAAGGTGAAAGACTCAATGACAGCGACAATGACCGATATCAACGGTAAATACAAGATATCGGCACCTGCAAACGGCGTATTGGTATTCTCCTATCTTGGATACACGACACAGGAAATACCGGTATCATCCATTTCAGGCAACACACTTGACGTTGTGCTGCAAGAAGAGAGCAATGTCCTTGACGAGCTCGTGGTGGTAGGTTACGGAACCATGCGCAAGTCAGACCTGACAGGCTCGGTGTCCACCACGAAAGGTAAGGACATCATCAAGCAGCAGTCGTTCAACGCTCTTGAAGGTCTGAAAGGTAAGGCGGCAGGTGTGAACATCTTCACCAACACCGGACAGCCCGGAGGTGAGGTGAGAGTGATCATCCGTGGTATATCCACCATCAACGCATCAGCAAGCCCGCTATACATCGTCGACGGTGTGGCTATGTCTGACTTCAACCTTCTCAACCCGAACGACATCGAGTCGATAGAAGTGCTGAAAGACGCTTCAGCAGCAGCCATTTACGGAGCGCGCGGTGCCAACGGCGTTGTCATGGTAACGACAAAACGCGGTAATGCAGGCGAGGGAGTGCACGTCTCTTATGACGGTTCGCTGTCAATAAGCACGATGGCAAGAAAGATGGACGTAATGGACTCATACGAATGGATGGCAGCATTCAAGCAGGGACTCGAGAACGCCAACGCATGGCAGGGTAAGAACTTCGACACCGACCTGTCGCACATCTTCACCGACCCGCGTTTCTTCAATTCTGACGGCACACCTATCTACAATACCGACTGGCAGGACGAGGCTTCACGCACAGCCATCTCCCACAACCACCAGATCAGTATACAGCGCGGCGGCAAGGACTATTCTGTAGGCGCATTCCTCAACTACACCGACCAGCAGGGTATAATGAAGAACTCCTACTACAAACGTGTGAACGCAAAGCTGTCATATGACGACAAACCTACAAAATGGCTGTCTACAGCTGTTAACCTCCTCGTGAACCACACATGGGGTAACAGAACCTCAGACAACCCGTACGGACAAGGCGCGCTGCGTACCATGATTGAGCAGCTGCCATGGCTTCCTGTCAAGATGGACGGTGTATACACACAGAACAACATGGTGAACACCACTGCCATACTCAACGACAAGAACAACCCCAACAGCGGTTACCAGAGCTTCTCACCCGAGGGCGTGGGCAACCCGGTGGAGCTTCTCGAGAGAATACAGAACATGTCATACAACACGCAGATATTCGGAAATGCGGCTCTGACATTCCACATCATTGACGGACTCGACCTGAAGACACAGTTCGGTGTAGACTACCACAACAACCGCGTTGCAGGATACACTCCGTTCAAACCGCGTCCAATGATCAACCAGAACAGCGAGGGAACGGCTAACGCAAGCAACTCCAACACACTGTACTGGCAGGAAGAGACTTACCTCACCTACATCAAGAACTTCAACAAACATCATCTGAACGCAATGGCTGGTATGTCATGGCAGGCACGCGAGTACACTTACTTCAGCGCATCAGACAGCCATTACATCGACGACTTCTTCGGATACTACAACCTCGGTTCCGGAACAAACCGTCCGTCTGTAGGCAACGACTACGACAAATGGGCGATGAACTCATACTTCCTGCGCGTGGCATACAACTACGACGACACATATCTCGCCACAGTAACGGCACGTTACGACGGTTCTTCCAAGTTCGGAGAGAACAACAAGTACGCCTTCTTCCCGTCTGTGGGTCTCGGATGGCTTGCCTCAAACGAACCGTTCCTCAGAGACAACAAGACGATAAGCAAACTGAAACTGCACACGTCGTTCGGTATGACAGGTAACTCAGAAATCGGTACATACCGTTCGCTTGCCACAGTAAGCCAGAGCACGATAATACTCGGCAACGGACTGCACACCGTGTCTTACCTCGACAACATGCCGAACCCAGACCTTAAATGGGAGAAGACGGCTCAGTGGGACTTCGGTTTCGAACTCGGACTGTTCAACAACCGCCTCAACTTCGACATCTCGTACTATTATAAGTATACATCAGACCTTCTTCTGGACCGTCCGGTGCCCGAGTCTACAGGTTATTCATCAATCATGGACAACATCGGTGCAGTGTCAAACCAGGGTCTCGATTTCCTTATAACAGCCTATCCGATACAGACAAACGACTTCCAGTGGACATCAACACTCAACATGTCGTTCAACAAGAACAAAGTGGAGAAACTTGACGAGGCTGCGTCTGTAGACCCGATATCCGGCAAACGCCAGATTCTTGTAGACGGATTCGTAGGCTACGACATGGTGATACGTGAGGGAGAGCCGCTTTCATCGTTCTACGGATACAAGCGCGCAGGCATATACGACGGTCACCCGGAGAACTGGGATGCGAACACAATGAACATTCCTTCGGTAATCGGAGAGAAAGTTACGTACAAAGACCGTCAGATTATCGGTAACGGTCTGCCTGACTGGACCGGATCGTTCATCAACACATTCAACTACAAAGGCTTCGACCTCACACTCGACTTCCAGTTCTCTTGGGGAGCTGACATCATGCAGGAGTACTACCACTCTACAGTGGCACGTTTCCTTACAAACGGTCTCGACCGTCTCTATCAGGAGGCTTGGCATCCGGATCTCAACCCCAACGGTGTGGAGCAGGCTATCCGTCTGAACAACTTCGGACAGGGAGCGAACAACAATGCTGACGACGACTGGGTGTGCGACGGTTCATATCTCCGCTGCAACCTTATACAGCTGGGCTACACATTCGACAAGAAGCTCATAAAGAAAGCCGGTCTTTCCGCCCTGCGCGTATACGCAAACCTCAGCAACCTGTTCATCATCACCGCAAGCGACTATCTGGGCTACGATCCTGACAACTCCACACGCCTCGGCGACAACAACTGGGGAGCAAACCGTCAGTTCTTCTCATATCCGCGTCCACGTACATTCACTCTCGGTGTGAACCTTACGTTCTGATAAACAAAAATAAAAAGTGAAACAATAAACGAAAACAAAAGATATGAAAACTCATAAATATTTATGCATTATCGGAGTGCTTTTGGGAGCGATGTCTCTGACATCATGCGACGATTTTCTTGAGGAGGACCCGAAAGACATGAAAGGCTCCGGTCAGTTCTGGAAAACTGCTGAGGATGCGGAATCAGCTGTCGACGCCCTTTACTTCGGCGGAGTGCCCTATCTACACAACACCGACCTCGGCGGCGGATGGACACCGAAAGCCACTATGTGGCCCGGTATAATGTCGGGACTTTACGTAGACAAGCGCAAAGACCGCCAGTTCACAACCGCCTCTGAAGGATGTACGTTCACATGCGAGGCATTCGACGATGCAGCCTTCTCCATGTGGCACGAGTTCTACAAAGGCATATCACGCGCCAACTTCGTCATAGCCAACGTGACAAAGATGACCGATGTGCTCGACCAGGCTACAATAGACAACTATCTGGCTGAGGCAAAGTTCTTCCGCGCACTGGGCTATTTCTATCTGGTGAAGGAATTCAACAACGTGCCTTACATCGACAAACCGTACACCTCAACTGAAGGAATGTACGTAAAACCTTCACCGGCAGCGGATGTATACGGACACATCGAGACCGACCTCCTTGAGGCTATCAACAGCAACTCACTGCCTGAAAAGACATTCTACAACAACGGCGGACACATAACAAAAGGCACCGCACAGATGCTCCTCGCGCAGGTTTATCTGCAGTGGGCAGGCGCTCCGGTGAACGGTGGAGCCGAATATTACGACAAGGCAGCCAAGACGGCACTTCAGGTAATCAACTCCGGCGTATACTCGCTCGAGCAGGCTCAGGGCAGCAGCGACGACCTCAACTCGGCATACAACGTGATAAAGACATCAAAGACATCCGGTGAGATACTCATGGCAAAGGAATATGACTACACCAACTTCAACGTGGGCAACTCATACGCATGCCGCTCCATCGGTACTGACGCATTCCAGTGGGCTGACGCCAACGGTGACCAGATATTCCATCCGGGCGGAGACGTGATGTACAACGCATACCTCCCCTGCAAGATGATACTCGACAGCTACGCTCCTGACGACATCCGCGGACATGAGAAGCAGTTCTTCTTCTGGCACTACACAGACGCCACAGGAGTGACACACGACCTGAACGAAGCAGGCAACTGGATGTGGTTTGACGAGAACGCGCTCATGTCCGGACACGACGGCGACTACAACGTGCCGATGATGCGCTATTCGGAAGTGCTGCTCATAGCAGCAGAGGGTCTGGCACGCACCGGACATGAAGGCAACGCAGAGGGACAGGCACACTACTATCTCAACCAAGTGCGCAAACGTGCGGGTCTTGCCGACGAGACAGCCACAGGCGACGCACTCATACAGGCAATACTCACAGAACGTCTGCACGAGCTTCCGCTCGAGTTCCGTGTATGGGACGACATACGCCGCACACGCCTCTATCCTGAGGCAGACGGCACACAGTCAGGCACTCTGAAATGGGTAGCCCTTGCCTCAGCAGACATCCAGAACAAGCCGGACGGACAGATACGCGAGGGTGCAATACCTGAATTCGCACTGCTCTTCCCCATCCCGCTGGACGAGATGCAGAGGAACCCGGCACTGAACGGCCATCAGAATCCGGGCTGGAGATAAGCTCCGCACTACACGTAAAACATCATGCGGGTTCGCCCGCATGATGCCAATACATAGTCTGAATAAAACCGAAACGCCGGCACAGCTCATGCCGGACATCCTGAAAAAGTCCCCGGAACCGCACCAGATGGTTCCGGGGACTTCTGCATTTTTGCGGAGCGCACACTCAGGACAATGTTTGCCAACGAAACAGAAGGCTCATTATCATAAACCGAAGCGTTCATCAGACTTCCATTCTTATTCCGTACTGCTATCAGCCGGATTGCATGCTGCTTTATCGAAGATGTAGCTGGCTACACCTGGAAAAAGCGGAAGGCAAGATGATGACGGCAGTGCGGAAGAAGGAAAAAGAGCTGACAAGAAATCTTAAATGCACAACCGTCGTTCTAATCACCGATTGGTGTTAAACCACAGGCTTGGATGTTGTGTGAGCAATGTCGTTGTTCATCTGATCATGAAACAACGTAGTCTGCATCCGTATATGACATATGCACCGACACTTGACGCACAGGTAATATTTATCCCGAATCATCGCCACTCACCACACCTCTCATCCACGGTCGTGACGCTGGAACGCTATGCGCGGCGTACCGTCGCGACAGTATATTGTGCCACACCTGACGAATCCCGCCTTGCGCAGAAAAGCGAGCATGGGAGCATTGTCGGCATGGGTGTCTGTGCGCAGGTTGGGGCAACGCCGCACACTCCATTCCACCGCCGCACGAGCCACACCGCGGCAGACTCCGTTTGAGGCAAGACGGTGGATTGTGGCGTAGGCATCATCGTCGAGCCATCTGCCGTCCTCTATAACGGCATATGTGGGGTCGTCGCCCTCAACAAGGCAGAACGTGCCCACTATGCCCATGACACCGTGCTCCACCACGTAGCAGTGGCGGGCTGCCACGTCGGCGTTCACCTGCGCGGCATCAGGATAGCCTCCACCCCACTGTGTAGGGTTGCCGTTCGCTGCCATGAAACGCCTGGCACAGGCGAAGATGTCAATCAGCCCGGGCACATCGGCAGCCACTGCCTGCCTGATGCTCAAAAAAGAAAAATCCTCATCCATACAATAATCATAATGAAAACACATCACATCCACCGTAGTCACACCAAAGGGCATCCCGTATGTCCGGTGGTAGCGACAACGGTTCCCCAAGTTCTGTAACGCCTATGCGGCGCAGCGGTACAGCAATCCATTCCCGTGCCTCGCCGTGAAAGACAATATCCCAAAAGCACTGCCGAACCGCAGCTTGCTTTATGCAAAGGCAATGCAAGGTGAGTGCAACAGCAAGACGGGAAAACTTTGTTTTACCGGACTTGATACTGCCGAACCGCAGCTTGCCTTATACAAAGACAATGCAAACGAGCGGAAAGAGAGCTTGCTCTTTATTTCCCGAGTGCAGCTTGCCTTATACAAAGGCAATGCAAACGAGAGGAAAGAGAGCTTGCTCTTTATTTCCCGAGTGCAGCTTGCCTTATGCAAAGGCAATGCAAACGAGAGGAAAGAGAGCTTGCTCTTTATTTCCCGAGTGCAGCTTGCCTTATGCAAAGATAAGAAAAATGGTTTGCAACGTCAATACAATCACATTATTCTTTCGCAATCAAGAATATATAAAAAAGCATAAAATCACAGTCCTAAATGTTAAATTATCACTGTTACAAACCGAAAATTACGCTGTAGAAATAAGAAAGACGGAAAGCGAGTCGAAAAACGGCAGTATCAGGCACATCGCGCAACATCCTGTCACACAACGGATTATACAAAACAATATGCCAACAACGCTTTTCCCTGTTCACGACAAAGGCTTTTCCGCAAAGCCAAAGAGGCTCTTCCGTCATGCAGGAAAGACTCTCCGACACCCCCAAACGCACTTTCCTGCCGCCCCAAAAAGCCCGTTTGACCGGAACAAGGCACGCTGAACACTATCTCACGGAGCGGAACACGCACTTTAAACCGCCAAAAACAAGGAGACGGAAGCCTGAAAGAGGGAAAACAGAATGTTAAATCCGAACCATCAAAAGTAAACCAATGTTAAACCGAATTATATCTTCATATTACATTCTTATCACCACCTTTATGCCGTGCATAACGATTCCCCTGCCCCATTCCCGCATAAACGCGTCGGCTGACCAGTACACCCCGGCATCCGCCACACCTTTAACGTTAAGCCCGAATATGTCATTATACTTCCATTCTCGTTTCGTGCTGTTGTCAGCCGGATTGCATTCTGCTTTATCGAAAATGCAGCGAATCACATCGGGAAACGGCTGAACACAAGATGACGTCAGCAGTGCGGAAGAGGGATGAAGAGCCGACAATAAACCTTAAAGCCAAATAGCATTAAAACGCATATATTCGAACAAATCCTTATTTCACATATTCTCCAGCCTGCTTACGCGCTTCCATAGGCGTCTTGCTTGCCGTTCCGCCCCGGCGTAGCCCGATATGCCTTCGTCGAAACGGCAAGCAAGACACCAGACAATAACGCATAATCAAAACCGGAGACTGATGACCGATTGGGGTTAAATGCACTATCGGCGTTCTAATGACATATATGTATTAAGTTCCAACACTCGATACCCCATCCCCTCTCCGCATCCCCTGAAGCACATATAATAAAAAAGAGCCCGCGAACCTCAACGGTCAGCGGACTCTTCTTGCGAAACTGTGGAGCTGGAGGGAGTTGAACCCTCGTCCAAACAGGGAAACCATACGCTTTCTACACGCTTATTCCGGACTTCGGTTTTCGTGCTGCGGCAAGACCCGGACCACCAACCACAACCTTATCCCCTTAAATTTCACCGCAGCGGCGGGGCACACCACGGCTATTCCCGATTTTACCGCACCGCCTGTTCGGAACGCTTCGGGACAAGAGCTTCCGGGCGATGTCTCGTCCTGTCACCTTGTGACGGGATAAAGCCAGTAACCTACTGTACTTCGATTAGGCAGCGAGAGCGTAATTGTTTTCGCCAGATAAATTTTCGACTGCTGATATTATGGAGCCGGCAGACGAGGCTCCGCGTGCTTACATACCATTTCTGCCCGCTGTCAAATCCGGTCAGCCCCGGCATGCCATGCACGGTCTTGACGGCCGCGCACGTTCACGGCAATGGCTTTAAGCCAATGTCCGACGTGTGCAAAGATAACAAATATTTTGTTCACGGCAATGATTTTCCGTCTTTTTCGCGTCATTATGGCACACAGGATAACATTTCTTAATAAAATTTACTTACCTTTGCAACAAAATCGCGCAAACGGAGTTATATTATCAGAACAGAAAACAAAACAGGAAACCAATGATTGAAGAAACACCGCAGGACGGAATGGGACGCACCCAACGCGCCATAAAGAGAGCGACCGACATAGTGTGCTCTGCCGTAGGTCTGGTGGTGCTGTCACCGGTATTTCTGCTTATCATGATTCTGATGAAATGTCAGAAAAACGGTCCGGTGTTCTTCCGGCAGATAAGGATAGGATACGGAGCGAAGCCGTTCGTGATATTCAAATTCCGTACAATGAGCAGCGTGATAGAGGAGAACGGACCCCAGCTCGTGGCACGGTGCGACAACACCAACTCCACACGCCTCGAGCAGTTTCTCCGCGGGCACCATCTCGACGAGCTGCCGCAGATGTGGAACGTGCTCAGGGGCGACATGTCGCTCGTCGGTCCGCGCCCCGAGCGCAAGTATTTCATCGACCAGATAATGGCGGTAGACAGCAGCTACAGCATAATATACCGCATGCGGCCCGGTCTGACGTCGGAAGCCACCCTGTACAACGGCTACACCGACACGATGGAGAAAATGATACGGCGCCTGCACATGGACATCGACTACTACCGGCGCCGCTCCCTATGGCTCGACTTCAAGATTGCGGCGAAGACCGTGATATGCATCGTCACAGGAAAAAAATTCTGATATAAACATATGAAGAAACTTATCGCATTAGTATTCCTCATCATGCTCATCCCCGTATGTGCGTCGGCACAGTCGTCAATGACCGACGACCAGGTGCTCGAGTTTGTGGTTGAGGAACATGAGAAAGGTACATCCCAACAGCAGATTGTCACAAAACTGATACAGCGAGGCGTGAACATCCAGCAGATAAGGCGCGTCAGAAGCAAATACGAGAAACAGATAAGCAGTCAGGGACTGGGCCACGTTGCCGACAAGGCAATGGACGACGCGGAGAACAGAATGCGCACAAACAACGGAAAGAACAAAAAAGACGACGACGGAAGCCGTACATCACTCACCACCCGCGACAACTACTCCAACTACAGGATATACGACGACATGGCGCCCGTGCAGCAGTATGACAAGAGCGACCCTACGTTCCTGCAGTTCCAGAACGAGCTGGGACTCATCCTGCCCACCGACACGGCGACAATGCTGAAGCAGCTCATCGCCGAACGCGAGAAGATGAAACGCAGGGTGTTCGGACGCGACATATTCAACAACAAGAACCTCACATTCGAACCGAACATGAACATCGCCACACCGCAGAACTACATTCTCGGACCGGGCGACGCCGTCATCATAGACATATACGGGGCATCACAGAAAGTGATAAACTCAACAGTGTCTCCCGACGGCGACGTTACCATCGAGGGGTTCGGACCAATACAGGTGAGCGGGCTCACCGTGCAGCAGGCAAACGCCCGCATAAAATCGCAGCTCGGAGCACGCTACAGCAGCAGCAAGGTGAGACTTACGCTCGGGCAGACACGCACGATAACCGTAAACGTGATGGGTGAGGTGGCTCTCCCCGGCACTTACACGCTGTCGGCTTTCGCCTCCGTGTTCCACGCTCTGTACATGGCAGGAGGGACGAACGACATCGGTACGCTCCGCAACATCAAGGTATACCGCAACAACAAGCTCGTGAGCAAGGTCGACATATACGACTATATACTCAACGGCAAGCTCACCGGCAACATCAGGCTTGCCGACGGCGACGTCATAACCGTGGAGCCATACGACTGTCTTGTGAACATCACCGGAAAGGTGAAACGCCCGATGTACTATGAGATGAAGAAGGACGAGAGCGTCGGCACACTGCTGAAGTATGCCGGAGGATTCGCCGGTGACGCCTACCGCAAGGCTGTGCGGCTGGTGCGCAAGACCGGACGCGACTACTCGGTTTACAACATCACTGAATTCGACATGAACACATTCCATGTAGCCGACGGCGACTCTGTGAGCGTGGACTCCATACTCAACCGCTTCTCAAACATGGTTGAGGTGAAAGGAGCCGTGTTCCGCCCTGGCATGTATCAGGTGGGAGGCGACATAACAAGCGTGAGGTCGCTCGTCGAACACGCCGAAGGAGTGAAAGAGGATGCGTTCACTGCGCGTGCCGTGATGCACCGCATGAAGGAAGACCGCACGCTGGAGGTGCTGAGCATCGACCTGGACGGCATAATGAAAGGCACCGTGCCGGACGTTCCGCTCAAAGAGAACGACGTGCTCTTCATACCTACAAAGTCGGAAAGACAGATGCAGCGCACCATCACCATACACGGTGAGGTGAACTATCCGGGCATATACCAGTATGCCGACAACGAGACGATAGAGGACTTCATCCTGCAGGCAGGAGGACTGAAGGACGCGGCATCCACGGTGAAGGTGGATGTGGCGCGCCGCATAAACAACCCCAAGGCCCTGCGCCCCGACAGCGTCATATCGCAGACATTCACTCTGGCTCTGAAGGAAGGATTCGTCATCGACGGACAGCCGGGCTTCACGCTCATGCCGTTCGACGAGGTTTACGTCCGCAAGAGTCCCGGATATAACGAACAGCAGAACGTGGAGGTGGAAGGCAACGTGATGTTCGCCGGCACCTATACGCTCACATCCAAGAACGAACGGCTGTCTGACATCATCAGAAAAGCGGGCGGACTGAACGACCGCGCATACGCCGAAGGAGCGCGCATAGAGCGCAAACGCACACCGGAGGAGCAGATGAGAGACGAGACTCTGCTCAAACTGGCGAAGGCGCAGAGCGGCGACACCATCGACGTGAAGAAGCTCGACATCGGCACCACATACCCCGTGGGAATAGAACTTGACAAAGCTCTCAAGGAACCGGGAGGCGACGCGGACCTCGTACTGCGCGAGGGCGACCGCATCATCATACCCGAATACAACGGAACGGTGAAGATAAGCGGCGACGTGCTCTTCCCCAACACCGTGTCGTATGAGAAAGGCAAGAAAGTGTCCTACTACATCGACCAGGCTGGAGGATGGGGCAACAGAGCAAAGAAGAGCCAGACATACATTATATATATGAACGGAACGGTGGCAAAGGTGGGCCATGGCACGAAGGTGCGCCCCGGTTGCGAGATTGTGGTTCCGAGCAAGCCCAAGAGCGACGGCAAGTCTCTCGCACAATGGCTCGCCATAGGCACATCCACGGCATCTATAGCAACGATGATTGCCACATTGGTCAATCTGTTGAAATAAAACCAGCAAGCATCCACTCAAAAGACATTGCAACAAGATGGAAGATATTAAACAAATAGATTTTGTCAAGATTGTCAAGACCATACGTAAGCATCCTAAAGCCTACGCCATATCACTGCCGGTAGCCTTCATACTGTCATGCCTGCTGATAATATGCGTTCCCCGCTACTACCGCTGCACGGTAACTCTTGCACCAGAGATGTCAAATCTTAGTTCAAGCTCGCTGAATCAGATAGCCTCATCTTTCGATTTCGATCTCTCGTCAGCCACAGGCGCAAGCAGCGACGCCATTCTGCCAGAACTCTATCCCGACCTTGTAAACTCCGTAGATTTCAGAACAAGCCTGTTCCCCATACAGGTTGTGACGGCAGACGGCACTCTGCGGACCGACTATTATGACTATCTTCTGAAACACCAGTCTGCTCCATGGTGGACCGTAGCAATGAACAGGGTGAAGGACATGTTCAAGGAAAAGACCTCCGCTGCCGGAAACGGGAAGATAAACCCGTTCAGACTGACAAAGCAACAGAACGGCATCATGAAGTCATTGGAAAAGAAAATAGAGTGCAGTGTCGACAAGAAGAACTACGTGATATCAATAACCGTCACCGACCAGGACCCTCTTATATGTGCCACAATGGCTGATTCTGTGAAAAGCCGGCTGCAAGAGTTCATCACAGACTACCGCACAAGGAAAGCCCGCAACGACCTTGAATATACAGAGAAGCTGTATAACGAGGCTAAGAAAAAATACACACAGTCAAGACAGCAGTACGCATCGTTCGCCGATGCAAACAACGAGCTCATGCTCGAAAGCTACAAATCGAAGATGGAGGACCTTGAAAACGAGATGCAACTCAACTTCAATGCCTACAGCATGATGTCCAACCAGCTCAACGCGGCAAGGGCTAAGGTGCAGGAACGCACTCCGGCATTCACCACACTACAGTCGGCATCAGTGCCCCTCAGACCCGCCGGTCCAAAACGGATGATATTTGTCGCCGTCGTAACATTCCTCACATTCATAGGCACATCAATAAAGATTCTATATAAAGAAAGAGCATGATATATATATTGCTTTCGGTCTTTTTCCTGACATTCATCGCTTCTCTTTTTGAGGAAAGGACGAAACGGTATAATAAAGCCATATATATATCAATAGGTGTCATACTGTTCCTGTGCGCAGGATTCAAGGAGATAGGATTCGACAACGACTCCGAGAACTACGAGTTTTTCTACAACCACTATGACGATCCGTATGTTCAGATGGCTGTTGAATACTCGTATCTGTTTCTGTCACAGCTGTTCAACAGCTTCACCGACGACGCTCACATAATGTTCATACTCTATTCAGGAGCTGGAATCTTGCTGAAGATGACAGCCATGAAGAGGCTTTCCGAACTGTGGTTCCTTCCTTTGCTCGTATATATGGGCAACTACTACATACTGCACGACATGACCCAGATAAGGGCATGTGTTGTTTCCGGTATATTCATGATGGCTATAATACCGCTGGCAGAGAACAGAAAAGGACTCACGGCACTGCTTCTTCTCCTTGGCTGCGTGTTCCACTACTCCACCCTGGCGTTGTTTCCTGTGCTGTTTCTCAGCAACAAAGACATGAGCAAGAGAACAAGACTCATGTGGTCATTGCTTGTTCCTCTCGGCTATCTTCTGTGTTTCGCCAACATCAATCTTCTCACCGAGATACCCATACCATATATAGGCGACAAGCTCGCAGCCTATCAGGAACTTAGTGAACGAGGCATAAAAGGCAGTGATATAAATATCTTCAACGCCGTGTTTGTCGTGACATGGTTCACCTATCTTTATATACTCTACTTCTATGATACAGTAATAAAGCACAACAAATATCTGCCTTTGATGCTCCGACTTACCGGACTCTCTGTATTTTCATTCCTCGCACTGTCGTTCCTCCCGGTGCTTTCGTTCAGGATAAGTGAACTTTATGGCATTGCCGAAATATTCATTTTCGCCAATATATATTACACCATAAAGCCCGGATGGCTCGCAAAGTCGGTGGTAGCAATAGTCGGTATCGCTCTCTTCTGCATAAACGCGTTCTACGCGGAATTCCTACATCCATAGACAGACATGAACATAAGAAACATATTCAAAGGCGACAGACGCACCGCACTGGTAAAGAAAAACATTGCCGGTTCGCTGGTCATAAAGGGATGGAGCTGCATCATCCAGTTCCTCATCGTGCCTCTGTCACTTCAATGTCTTTCTGGATATGAGTACGGACTATGGCTCACCATAAACTCCATATTCGTAGGAATAGATGCGATAGATGTCGGTCTGGGCAACGGACTAAGAAACAGACTGGCAGAAGCTATGGCGAAAAACGACAAACAAACAGCCCGTATGCTTGTCAGTAGTACATTTGGCATGCTTATCATAACCATCATACCAATAGTGATAATCCTGTCATTCATTATATCAATGACCGACTGCTACAAGATAATGAATGTAGACCCTCAGCTCGTTCCACACCTTAATACAATCCTCATAGCGTCACTCTCAATAATGGGTACCACATTCATATTCAAGTGTATTGGCAATATATATCTCGGAATGCAGCTTCCCGCTATAAACAACCTGCTTGTTGTGTCCGGACAGACAGTGTCGTTACTTCTGCTGTTTGTAATATCATTGTTCGGGAAAAGCACCTTGCTGAATGTCGTCATTGCATTTACATTATCTCCGCTGATAGTATATATTATATCCTATCCGATAACATTCTGTAAGAAATACAAGTTTCTTGCACCCTCAATAAGGTTCTTCAACACGGCTACATGCAAAGACCTGCTGACGCTGGGGCTGTCCTTTTTCATCATACAACTCTCAGGTCTGCTGCTGTTCATGTCATCCAACTTCATCATATCAAAAGTCCTGACTCCTGCAGAAGTTTCCCCTTACCAGATTTCTTACAGGTATTTCAACATACTCTACCTGTTTTTCACCATCATAGTGTCTCCATTATGGTCTGCAACTACGGACGCATATACAAAAGGAGACTGGACATGGATAAACAAAATTGTAAAAAACATAAACAGACTGCTGCTCGCATGTATCCTGCTCACAGTTATTATGTATTTCGTCTCACCGATATTCTATAAGATATGGATTGGTGACAAGATAAGTATAAGCACGCAACTGTCTGCTTTGATGGCTGTTTACAGTTATGTCATGGTAGTAAGTAACTGTTACTCTTACCTGCTTTTCGGAATAGGGAAAATACGAGTCATGACCATAATGGCAGTATGTGAGACAGTATTGTTCGTTCCGATAGAATTCATTACATGCCGTTATTATGGAACAACAGGATTGGTTGTGACACTCATATCGGCTACATTAATATGTGCGTCAATCAATATTATCCAATTCAAAAGAATATCTCAAGGTAAAGCAAAAGGATTATGGAACAAATGACAAAATACTTTGTAAGTGCAATTCGATTCCTATTGAGAGCGATATGCTACATATATCGCTCTATATACGGATGGTTCATACATTACAGCATACAATCCTGCGGCAAAAACATAACAGTATGGCCAAGAATAAAGATATATGGAGGTAACAATATTAATATAGGAAAGAACGTCATAATAAGAAAAAATACAACCATAGCAGCACAAGTCAGATACCACAATCAGCAATTCAGCCCAACCATAACTATAGAAGACAATGTTGATCTTGGCGAACATTGCTTTATTACCGCCATCAATGAAATAATTATAGGTGAAGGTACAACAACCGGAAGGATGGTAACCATAACCGATAATTCACACGGTGACACAACAATTGAGAATATGAAAAAAAACATTCCAGAAAGAATACTGTTCTCAAAAGGGCGTGTTTGCATTGGAAAGAAAGTATGGATTGGCGACAAAGCCACCATTTTACCTAATGTGACAATAGGTGACGGAGCAATTATAGGTGCGAATGCGGTTGTAAGCAAAGACATTCCTCCATATTGTATAGCGGCAGGTAATCCTGCAAGAATAATAAAGAACTTGAATAATGGATGACGGGACAGCAGTAATAATAATTCTTTACAATCCTTCAGAAGAAGATATAGGCAATGCAGAATCTGTTGCCAAAACATATCGCGGAGTTATTGTTGACAACTCAGACCTGCCATTTACAAAAGATTCAAAAATAGGCAGGATGCATTACGTATGCAACAAGGCAAACAAGGGAATAGCCGAAGCGCAGAACATCGGTATGAGAATTATGTTGAGAGAGTGCGTAAGCCATCTTGTATTTTTCGATCAGGACAGCCGCTTCGGGCATGATTACCCGTCACTGATTGCCAATGAGTTTAAATCAATAAAGAAGGACATACCCAACCTCGCGATGCTCGGCCCCACAGTGAAACGCAAGGACAGCGGTGAGGAATACAGGTCTGCAATACATAAGGACAGATATGCAAGCTCGGATTTAATACTCCGCCGCGACGTCATATCATCCGGGAGCTGCATATCCGCAGATGCCATCAGGACGGTAGGCATGAACGATGAGCGACTGTTTATAGACTATGTGGACTACGACTGGTGCTGGCGTGCGGCGTCAAAGGGTATGGTTTGCGGAATAACTCCAAATGTAAGCATCGCGCACAAAGTAGGACAAAGGGAAATAAGGATAGGCAGACAGGTTGTCATAATATCCAAACCGTTCCGCTATTTTTACCAATACCGCAACTACCTTTGGCTTTTACGCAGGAAATATGTACCTTTGCAATGGAAAATAGCAACAGGTATAAAGTTTTCCATGAGGCTCATTTACTTCCCGTTATTTGTCAAAGGAGGATGCGAATGCTGGAAGAACATGGTTAAAGGCATCATGAAAGGAATATGAAATGAATATCGGAGCTATCATAATATTATATAATCCGGACATTGAGCAGACGCTCCACTCCTTGAACGTCTTATTACCTCAGGTAGATAAAGTTTATCTGATAGACAATTCCCGTAAATCGAATGAAGACCGGATTCCACAGAATGCAAAAATAAAATATATACCATTATATAATAATACAGGTATTGCCGCAGCGCAAAACACCGGCATCCGATGTCTTGTTGGCGACCGTTGCGACTTCGTACTGTTCAGCGACCAAGACAGCATAGCCGAACCAGACACCGTAGGCAAACTTCTTGACACATACACATTCCTGAAATCTGAAGGCATAAAGACAGGAGGCGTAGGCACAAGAGCCGTCAATATAAAGACAGGCATGCCTTATCCCTCAAAATCCAAAGAATATGACAAGGTAACAATAAAAAAGAACGGACGCCAGTACACAACCGCGACAAGATGCAGCTACATACGCTCATCCATATCGTTGATTGAGACCGGGAACTTCCAACATGCAGGAATGTTCGACGAAAAACTTTTCATAGACGGTGTGGATAACGAATGGTGCTGGAGAGCCGCTACAAAAGGTTACCGCTTCTATATAGCGGAGAATGCAAGAATAAGGCACATGTTGGGCAAGGAATCAAGGAAAATAGGTAACAAGGACATTTCAATCTCATCCGAGTTCCGCATTTACTACCAGTTCAGGAACTATATCTGGCTTTTCAGGAGAAACTATGTCCCGTTCTGGTGGAAATTCAGACATTTCTTCAAATACGCAGTCAAAGCCGTTTACTTCCCTTTATTCGTAAAGCCAAGGATCGTATATGCCAAACAGATTGCAAGAGGGATAAAGGACGGTTTAATCAAATAATAAAAAGAATATTCTTATATAGAGATACAGACAATGACCATCTCAGTTATAATGTCGGTTTACAGAAACGAGCGTCCCGAGTATCTGGACGAGTCGATAAGGAGCATTTGGACCGACCAGACAGTAAAGCCTGCGGAGATAATACTGATAAAGGACGGTCCGCTGACGGATGCGCTGGAGCGGACCATAAGCACATGGAAAGAGCGCATCGGCGACAGGCTGATAACACACAGTAACGGGACAAACCTCGGACTGACAAAGTCGCTCAACATAGCCCTGCGTCTGGCGTCTTCCGACCTCATAGCCCGCATGGACAGCGACGACCTGTCCGACCCCAGACGATTCGAACGGCAGACCGCCTTTCTTGAGGCAAACCCGGACGTGGCGATAGTGGGCGGAGCCATGCAGGAGTTCAACAGCAGCAATCCGAAGCTCAACGTGCGCCACTATCCGAGGAACAACGACGAGGTGATGCGCACCATATACAAGGCGAGTCCGCTCGCCCACCCCACGGTGATGATGCGCAGCGCGATATTCAGAAACGGACTGAAGTATGACGAACGCTACCGCACGAGCCAGGACATAGCCCTGTGGTTCGACGCCATATGCGCCGGATACAAGATAGGCAACATCGACGACATAACGCTCTACTTCCGCCGTGACGACGAGATGTTCCGCCGACGCAGCCGCGCAAAGGCATGGAACGAGTTCCGCATCTACATGAACGGCGTAAGGAGAGTATACGGTCTGCTCACTCCAAAATACGTGTTTCCCATAAGCCGTCTTGTTTTCAGACTGATGCCTCTGCGCGTGGTGAAGTTCATCTACGGCAGCAGGATAAGGCATTACGTGGTGGACAAGAACACGAAAGGCGCGCAATAATACATTCCTATTGCGCGCCTTTCGCATGCAGTACGCACCGTCTGTCATGACCTCCCGCCGTGTTCTGACATGTTTCTCACAATCCTCTCACACCGGTTCCTCCACGGCTGTCCGCCCGGACACTCATCCCGATTCATCCGGACACTCATCTCAACGGGTTCTTTTCAGACACAAACCACTCCGCGAACCGGCTTATTCCCTCGTGCAGCGACACGTGCGGCTTGTAGCCAATCTCGTTCTCCAGCCTCGACGTGTCCGCATTGGTGCTGTAGACGTCGCCCGGCTGCATGGGCAGATAAATCTTCTCAGCCTCCCTGCCGAGCGCGGTCTCTATCTCGCTGATAAAGTCCATCAGTCTCACCGGATGCGAGCAGCCTATGTTGTATATGCGGTAAGGCACCCCGTTGTCGCGCCTTATGCTGTCCTCAGGTGTGTCGATGACAGATATTGTGCCGTCCACGATGTCGTCTATATATGTGAAGTCGCGCATCATGTCGCCGTTGTTGAACACCTTTATCGGCTCTCCTCTCAATATGGCTCCGGCAAACAGCGAAGGCGACATGTCCGGGCGTCCCCACGGTCCGTATACAGTGAAATAGCGCAGACCCGTGGTTGTGAATCCGTAAAGCTTGCTGTAGCAGTGCGCCATCAGCTCGTCGGCTTTCTTTGTAGCCGCATACAGGCTCACCGGTGTGTCCACCTTGTCGTCCTCCTTATACGGTGCGTCCGTGTTAAGACCGTATATAGAACTTGACGAAGCGAATATGAGATGCCTCACACCATAGTTGCGGCACGCCTCCAGAATGTTGAGAAAGCCAGCCATGTTACTCTGAAGATAGGAGTAAGGATTGGTTATCGAATAGCGCACACCTGCCTGCGCAGCCAGATTCATCACCTTGTCGAATCGGTATTCCTCGAATATCCGGTCGGTCATCTCCTTGTCATCAATAGACATCCGGATGAAAAGCGCGTTGTCGTACACAGGATTCCTTACCACGCTGCCGCTCTGTATGGCTTCCGGTTGTGAAAAACCGCACTCAGCGAGACGTCCGTACTTCAGTCTCACATCATAATAATCGTTCATGTTGTCTATCCCGACTACGAAATCGCCGCGTCTTGCCAGCTCCTTAAATACCTTAGAGCCGATGAATCCGGCTGCCCCCGTGACCAATATTCTCATATCAAGTGTATGTTGCTTTTTACTGAAATTGTGACAAAGATAATGCAAACGAGAGGAAAGAAAGCTTGCTTTCTATTTCCCGAGTGCAGCTTATCTTCTGCAAAGGTAAGATATTTTTCCGTTACTTGCACCATAAAAACGGTAAAACTGTAACGGCACGTCCGGCGGCTGATACCGTAGGAAAGCCATGCAGGCACACACGCGCGGCATCTCCGCATAGCCATTTGCAGAGATGCCGTCAAGGCTTCATGACAGCTAATATATGCCTCTCCATGCAATAATACCGTAATATATGAGTTATAATATAAACTGAATTCATTAATGGAGAACAGCATCATTCTGATATTGTCTGCTTTTGTCATAAGCACCGCGTGCGGTTTCATCATCATACCGCACATTGTCAACTTCTGCATTAAAAAGAACCTTTACGACATTCCCAACGCGCGCAAAGTGCACAAGAACGCCATTCCCCGCCTTGGAGGAATATGCTTCCTGCCGTGCACGCTCATAGCCTTCATCTTCGGAATAGCCATTCTCAACCAGCTCACCGGACAACGGCAGATAACCATAGGCACATGGTCTGTGATGTTCCTCATAAGCCTTTCGCTCATATACATCATAGGTATAGTGGACGACATTGTGGGAGTGAGACCGAGAACCAAGTTCGCCGTGCAGATAATAGCCGCATCGCTGCTGCCTCTCTCCGGTCTTTACATCAACAACATGTACGGCATGTTCGGCATACACGAGCTCCCGTTCTGGGTGGGTGCGCCGCTCACGGTGTTCGTGCTCGTGTTCATCGACAACGCCATGAACCTCATCGACGGCATCGACGGGCTCTCCGGCGGACTCGCCCTGCTCTCGCTCACAGGCTTCCTGCTGTGCTTCATGCATGAGGGCATCTACACTTACGCCATCCTCATAGCCGGACTCATGGGCGTGCTCACGGCATATCTCTTCTTCAACATATGGGGGAAGCCGGAGAAGGGACACAAGATTTTCATGGGC
Source organism: Leyella lascolaii (assembly GCF_900079775.1). Classification (GTDB taxonomy): domain Bacteria; phylum Bacteroidota; class Bacteroidia; order Bacteroidales; family Bacteroidaceae; genus Prevotella; species Prevotella lascolaii. The sequence continues at coordinate 348,722 of NZ_LT556038.1, forward strand.
GACTCGGGAAGTCTCACCCTGGGTTTCATTCTCGGGTTCCTTCTCATCAAGTTCGCCATGCACAATCCGAACGTCATGCCCTACCGCAACAACAGTCTGCTGATAACCTACACACTGCTCATTGTGCCCTGCTTCGATGTGGTGAGGGTCATCATAACGCGGCTGAAGAACCGCCACCCGATATTCAAGGCTGACAAGAACCACATACACCACAAGCTGATGCGTGCCGGAATGTCGCAGCATCAGGCTCTTGTCACCATACTTCTTCTTGCCGCCACGTTCATCGTTCTCAACAAGGCTCTGCGCCCGGTAATGAAGAGCGACCTCATCGTTCTGACCGACATACTCGTCTACACCGGCTTCCAGCTCGTCACAGACATATTCATAAGGAAGAACGAGCGCAGGCTGACGGCAGACAACGGCACCACCGCCGCATAACGTCAGACTTTCCCCCGCCACGCACCCTGCGCGCAATGGCACGCCGCCATGCATCCTGCATATTTATACGGAAACCGCCTTTGTAATATGCATATCCATACACCGTAACCTCAAAATACCGATGTTTTCCGACGCTAATGCTCATCCGCGCGCAAATACGCCACTCTCGCACACTTCACGCAAGCCGCTGTAGTCCAGCGCATTAGCCTATAACATGATTCAAGACACATTTTCCAGCCCTGCCAAAGAGGCTCTTCCGCACCGCCGAAGAGGCTCTTCCGTCTCGCAAGACATGCTTTTCCGCGCCATGGAAAAGCCTCTTCTGCGCATCATCATACCTTAAATTTCCTCTCCAAAAACGATTTTTTGAGCCGTAAAGGGGTAAATATACGTATCAATCTGATGCCATTTCGTATGTAAAAACGGTTTTTCATGATTACGCGCCACTTCCGTGACGGTCCGCGTTTTCTGTTTTGACAATTTCTGATGTCAAAATTCTTTACTTTCAGAAACGCATAATTATTCATTTCCTGAAGTGTCCGCCATGACTCCACACACGCCCATCGGAGGCGCATAAGTCCGCATCAGCCGGTGTCCGGCATACCCCATCCGGCAACACAGGCAGCCTCCGCGCGTCACAGTTTTGTGAAACTCAGTCTCAATTCTTCAGTAGACAGCACCATCTTCGAGCCTGTCAGCCGCTCCACGCCGAACGTCTCGTCGAGCGCGTTCACCCCGAACGGGCGCAGCATTCCGGCGTCGTCCACAGCCGGGTCGCCGTTCATCCTGTCGTTCACGTGCGGGTCGTACAGTCTGAGAGTCTTGCCCTTGTGCTCGAAGCGGAACAGGAAGTCACCCCTGTCTCCGTGCCTGTCGCATGCGTTGAGCAGGTCTTTCTGCACCGCCCAGAACACATACTCGTCCTTCAGGTCGAGCCTGCCGCCTGTCCGGATGGTGTCCACCCGCTCGAGATGCCAGAATCCGTCGAGGTCGCCATTGTCCGATGTCTCTATCTCGCACGACGCTGACAGGACGGCTGTAAGCCATGCCGCGATGATTGTATATATGTCTTTCCTCTTCATATCAGTTGTATGTATTCCTTTATTCCATGTTTTTTCCGCTGCCGCATCATCCGTGTGTCAGAACCATCCGCTCTTCGACACCGTGAGCTGGAACCCCGCGTTGTTGCCCAGAATGCGTCCGAAGTCCATCGCATAGGCGCCCCTCACCTTCCAGTCGTGCGCGAAACTGTATGTAGCCTCAGCCATGAAGCTCACGTTGTGACGCTTTCCGGTGTAAGGCATGGCATATGTTCCCAGTCCCTCCTGCCACGTGCCGAGCAGCCGGTAGGTGAGGTTCTCCGCCGGACGTCCGTCTATTCCCATATGGAAAGCCATGAAGCGGGAGTTCTTCACCGATATTGTCCCGTCATCGTTGTATATCGGCGAGCGGTAGAGAGGATTGCCTATCACCTGCCCCCAGTGCTGCCATCCGGTATAAATGTAATGGTTGTAATAATTGTCTATGCCTCCTATGTGGTCGGCGAACGACGGAGTGTGGTCGTGATACACCGGTCCGCTCTGATACTTTGTGTATATATACTCGAACACTATGTCGCGTATCCACGTGCCATATTTGAGGTTCACCTCCACGCCGAGCATCATGTCCTTCAGGTCGTAGAGCAGAAACTTGCTCTTTTTCTTCTTCTTCCACTCGTCGCCGCTGCCGTAGCCGTCGTAGTCGATGAGGAACATGGCGGAGTGGTCTTCAAAATATTTGTCGGCGTATATGCCCAGACGCCAGCGGTCACCGTCGTAGTTCACGCGCATGAGCCATGACCCCACCTGGTTGCCGGATATGTTCTTGTAGAGCGTCTCGCCCGCATCCGCGCCGCTGGGGACAAGAGCCTGCCACATGCCTTTCAGTCCGCCCTCGCCCTTCAACGCCAGCATCGTGCCGTCAGACTGCGGGCGGTAGGCTGTTCCGCCGAACATAGCCGCCATCTCCAGACCCAGTTCGAGCGACCAGGGAAGAAACCGGTCCTCATTGCCTATCTTTATATAGCCTGCCTTACTGTGGTAGAGCACGTCGTCGGCATACTTCGACTTGCGTCCCGTCACCTCATGCTGCCAGTTGTCGTCGGTCATCTTGCCGTAGGCGATGTGTCCCTTCAGCCTCAGCCATCCGTGCGAGAAAGGCAGCACCCAGTAGTCTGCCAGAGCCAGACGCACCTGCGGCACGGGGCGCGCATTGATGCCCAGCGTCTGCGATCCGCTGCTCAGCGCGTTGTTCTTCAGCTCCATCGGCTGCTGCTTGCTGCCCACGGTGAGCACTCCGTAGAGCCATCTCAGCTCGCCGTATGCCTGCTGCACCACCACGCTGCTCGTATAGTTCACCGGCACCGCCACGTCTGCGCCGTAGCCTATTCCCCACCGTCTCGTGGAGTCGACGCTAAGGTCGCGCGCCACCATGGCTCTCACATATCCGTTGTACTTATCGAGCGAGCTCAGACCATACTTGTTGGCGTTGAGCCACAACGGTGTCCTGCCCTTCGAGAACGAGCCCTGCATCTCCACTCCATACCTCAGCCCTCGTGCCGGACTGAGTTTCCCGGCATCACCGGCTTCCTCCCACGCCTGCGCCCTCACAGCCATACTGACAGCAAGAAGCAGGCACGCGGCATATAAACCCTTCATATTCACATCTGTGTCTTTTACCCTGCAAATTTACATTATTTATCCAATAAACTGTCATTTTCCGCACAATCATTACTTATTCCCCGCTTTTTCATCCGGCATGAAAGCCAATGACTACCTGCGGCATATATTCCGCATTTTAGGGAAATCCCCCGATTTTATAGGAAAATTCCCTCTTTCCGTTACGCAAAACAGTCCTATCTTTGCATCAGAGATAAGAACAACGGATGTGTAACATTAAAATATACGATTATGAAAAAGTTTGTATCAGCCCTTATATTACTGTTCACGGTGACAGTATCGGCAAATGCCATGAGCTATGAGCAGGCACGCGAACAGGCTCTTTTCCTTACAGATAAGATGGCGTATGAACTTAATCTGAGTGAAGCACAGTATGAGGCGGCATACGAGATAAACCTCGACTACCTGATGAGCATACGCACACAGGACGACCTCTTCGGCATATACTGGAGACAACGCAATCTGGATCTGAGCTATGTTCTGTTCGACTGGCAGTACAGCACATTCTGCGACGCACTCTATTTCTACCGCCCGCTCTACTGGAACGCAGGCTACTGGAGGTTCAGAATATACGCCCGCTACCCCCACAGAGACTACTTCTACTTCGGTTGTCCGCACTTTGTCACCGTCTATTGCGGCGGTCACAGCTGGAGACACAACGGCGGACGGTCGTGGTATAGGGCAAACAACTTCAGACCGGAACCCGACAGACGCCACTTCGGAATGCGCGACGGATTCAGGCGCGGAGACTACGGTGAGGGACACAGAGGCGTGTTCGGCAACAGAAACGGCAGCCGCACACCCATCGTGACAAGCAGACCGGGCAACGGCGGAGGCAGCTTCGGCAGACGGCAGGCAACCGTGACAGACAAGAAAGGTATAACAACAGTGAAGGCTTCAAGCTTCGGAGGCATGCGCGGAGGAAGCGTATCGAAGACCCCGCAAAAGCCCCGCGACACCTTCGCACCGAAAAACGGCGGCTCGTCAGACAACAGAACAGTAAGGAGCAATCCGGTGTTCTCGGGCAGCGGACGCTTCGGAGGCTCTGCCACAAACAACCGCGACCTCATAAACAACATGCGCGACAGGTCGTCAGGAAGCGTGAACCGCAGCACAGGCTCGTTCGGAAGCAAACGCTCTACAAGCACTCCGAGCATATCGCGAGGCAGCAGCCGTTCCTCATTCTCGGGCAACAGAGGCTCATTCGGGACAAACCGGAGTTCCTCCGGAGCAAGCCGCAGCTCGTCATCATCAAGCCGTGGCGGAAGCAAGTTCGGCGGACGCCGCTAAGAGAGGCACTCTCTGAGAACATGAAAAAGTGTAAGTCAACATAATTTAAAATCAAAACCAAACGGTATCTGTCTCTTCCATTAAGTAAAGGTACATATTAAATGATTAAAGGATGACAAACCGCAGAGGCGCGACACTATAAGTCAAGGATGCGCACCTCTGCGTTTGTCATCTTTTCTATTTCGTTCATCGGCACGTCACGGTAAACGCTCTGCACCGCCTTGTTTATTATTCCGTGACCCACGGCAAGCACTGTCTTGCCGGCATACGTCCCACGTATGAAGTCGAGAAAGCGTGCGGCGCGCTCCCTCAATGCCTCAAGCGTCTCCACATCATCGGGCCACGCCACGCCCTTAAGGTCGGGAATATACATCCCGGTGAACCCTCCCCAGTCGCGCTCCCGCAGCAACGGAGTCGTCACAACCTTCATACCGTGCGGAGCGGCGATGATGGCGCATGTGTCGTAAGAGCGTTTCAGGTCGCTCGACACAAACGCGTCAATCCTCTCACCAGCCATTCTGTCTCTCACACTTTCAGCCTGTCTTATGCCTTCAGGCGTCAGACAGCCCTGCGTCTGTCCCTGTAATATGCAGTTGACATTGTCCACCGTCTCACCGTGGCGCACCAGATAAAGTCTTGTCATAGTTCTTTTCTTTAAATAGTTCTGTCTGTATAGATAATGCAAACGAGTGGAAAGAAAGCTTGCTTTCTATTTCCCGAGTGCAGATTATCTTATACAAAGATATTGCAAACGAGTGCAATGAGAGCTTGCTCTTGCATTGCCGAGTGCAGCTTATCTTATACAAAGATAATGCAAACGAGCGTAATGAGAGCTTGCTCTTGTATTGCCGAGTGCAGATTATCTTATACAAAGATAATGCAAACGAGCGCAATGAGAGCTTGCTCTTGCATTGCCGAGTGCAGCTTATCTTATACAAAGATATTGCAAACGAGCGCAATGAGAGCTTGCTCTTGTATTGCCGAGTGCAGATTATCTTATACAAAGATAATGCAAACGAGCGCAATGAGAGCTTGCTCTTGCATTGCCGAGTGCAGATTATCTTATACAAAGATAATGCAAACGAGCGCAATGAGAGCTTGCTCTTGCATTGCCGAGTGCAGATTATCTTATACAAAGGTAAGTAAAGAGCACTGTTCCGCAAAATAAAAAACACATTTCTGACTTTGTGATGTGCCATACTTTCATTATCTTTGCATAAGATAAGCGTCGGCTCAGCAGTATCAAGACCGGTAAAACTTAGTTTCCCCGTCTTGCTGTTGCACTCGCCTCGCATTATCTTTGCAAACATATAAACGGATATTGAGACACAGTCGGAAACCGTACTTACCGGATTTCCGTACGTTATAAAAACCGCATCACACAAAGAAACTATAAAAACTTGAATCCATGCAGATAATACAAAGCTCGCTGGCACGCGCCCTCAGCGCAATAATAATGGGCGTACTGCTGATAAAATACAGGGAAGAGACCGTAACGTGGCTTACCATTGTCATCGGCATACTGTTTTTCCTGTCGGGAGTAATCTCGTGCGTGGCATACTTCGTGGCACGCCGCCGCGATAACGACGTGCAGCTGTTCGACGCCGACGGCAGGCAACTGAGCGGCTTCAAGCCCTCGTTTCCGCTTACAGGTCTGGGAAGCATAGTGCTCGGTCTGATACTCGCGCTCATGCCGGGAGCATTCATCTCGTGGCTGATGTTCATCCTCGCCGCCATCCTCATTCTCGGAGCCATTGGTCAGTTTGTGAGCCTCGCCGCCATCTCGCGCACGTTCCGCGTGGGCTTTTACTTCTGGATAATGCCGTCGGTGATACTTCTTGTCGGACTCATCGCGCTCATGAAGCCGTCTGCCATCGCCTCCGCACCGCTGTTTGTCATAGGATGGTGCATGCTGCTCTACGGTGTGTCGGAGAGCGTCAACTCCATCAAGATATACCTGATACGCAAGAAGATGAAGGCTGCCGACATGAAGGCGGCTGCCGAAGCAGAAAAAAACGGTGAGAAAGACGAGAGCCTTCCCACCGCTATAGAAAACGACTGACACCGCGCGCACGGCTCACCTGAGCTCCGCGCCGTCAGTCCTCATGGGGCACTATGCCCTCAATGTACTTGCAGATGATGCCTATGCCCTTCAGATTGTCGCCTCCCTGAGGTATTATTACGTCCGCGTATCGCTTGGTAGGTTCTATGAACTGCTCGTGCATAGGCTTGAGAACCTTCAGATATCTTTCAACAACCATCGACACGGTACGCCCGCGGTCTATTATGTCGCGCTGTATGTTGCGTATCAGACGTTCGTCGCTGTCGCAGTCGACGAATATCTTCAGATCCATCATATCCCTCAGTTTCTTGTTCAGAAGAGTCATTATGCCCTCGACTATAATCACCGGCTTTGGCTCCACATGCACCGTCTCGGGCAGACGGTTGCACTTCAGATAGGAGTAAGTGGGCTGTTCGACGGCACGTCCCTCGCGCAGTTCGTTGACATGCCTTACAAGGAGTTTCCAGTCGAAAGCGTCGGGATGGTCGAAGTTGATGGCGTGTCTCTCCTCCTCGGTCATGTGTGACGTGTCGTTGTAATAAGAGTCGAGCGGCACGACGGCGACATGATGCGGAGGCAGCGACTCCACAATCTTCCTCACTACTGTGGTCTTGCCGGAACCGGTTCCTCCGGCTATTCCTATAATCGTTACTTTATTCATAAGATTTGATTTATGCTTCGTGGTCGTTCGTTGGCCTGTCCTACGCCAGCCGGAAGAGCCGGCATGCGGAGACGGTCAGAGTGATGTCTCGCGGCTGAACATGGGTCTGTAGAACTCAGCCTTACGCTCCACCTTCATCGGATAGGCGCGCGAGCTGCTGGGCATGCGGTAGAGCCGCAGCGTGCGCCCCTCGAAACGGAAGTCGGCGCATGCGCCCACGGCAGGCTGACGCTCTATGCCGAAGCATTCGGAAAGTACGTCGCACGCCTTCTGTCCGGTAACGGCTACAGCCCGGCATTCGGGCAGTGAGCGCAGCATTGACTTCAGGTCTGTCGCCTCCACCACCTCAAGGTCCTTGTCGGAGGCAGTGTTTTTGAGGCGGCGCACGGCACATGCGGTGTCGTAAAGTCCTATGCGACGCTCGCGCAGGAGCCGCTCTATGAGTTGCAGACGGAACGTCTTGTGCTCCTCATCGACAAAGAACATCTTGTCGTCGTGGAAGCACAAGCCGAAGATGCGCCACATGTCGTTGGTGAAGTTGGGGTAATAGAACCGCATCGCCCAACGCTTCTCCGCAGGCGGAAAGCTGCCGAGCATGAGCAGGCGGCACCCTTCCGGCAGAAACGGCTCGAACGGATGCCGCTCCACAGGGGGCTGTCCGTCAGACGGCAAGCTGTGTGTCGGCTGCGCGCGGGTGCTCATTTCTGCTCCTTAACAAGGTATACGACCACCGGAAGATGGTCTGAGAATCCGTCGAGCCATATTCCTCCCGCCGTGGTACGCTTGGGCTGACCCTTGTATTTGCCCTCGGTCTGGAAGAGATACGGGCGCGAGAAAATCTGGTTTTTCCAATATTTGAGCGTGGAGTAGTCCTTGCTGCCTTTCTTGTTTACCATGTTAGGCGTCATCACAATCTGGTCGAACAGATTCCACGAACCGCTGTACATGAGCGTGCCACGCCCCTCTTTCTTCAGTATGTTATACCAAGGGTTGTACATGTCGCCCTCTCCTGTCTTGTCTGGATCAGCCTTTGCCGAGAGCATCTCGCTCATGCTCTTGTTCATGGGGTCGTCGTTCATGTCGCCCATCACCATCACCTTGCACTCGGGATCGTCCCTGAGGAGAGAGTCCTTGAGAGCCCTCACCTGGCGTCCTGCCACCTCGCGGTAGTAAGAACCGGCGAAACGGCTGGGCCAGTGGCACACGACGATGGCGACATGCTCGCCCGCAAGGGTGCCGCTGACGGTGAGGAAGCCGCGCGTGATGTAGTCTTCCGGCATAGAGCCTTCAGGAACATATGGCACCAGCTTTACGTCGCGCACAGTGAAGAGAGCCGGATTGTAGAGCAGCGCACAGTCTATTCCGCGCTTGTCGGGACCCTCGACATGAGCGAAACGGAATCCTCTCTCGGCGAGAGGTTTCTGCGACACGAAGTCGGTGAGCACCTTGGCGTTCTCCACCTCGCTCACTCCGATGGCAGCGCATCCCACCCCTGGCAGCACGTCGGTGCCCATGTCGGCAAGCACACGTGCCATGTTGCGCAGCTTGTGGGAGTATTTCAGACCGTTCCAGTGATACGACCCCGTAGGCAGGAACTCGTGGTCGTTCTTGCCCACATCATGACATGTGTCGAACAGGTTTTCCTGATTGTAGAACCCCACGGCGTAAGCCGAGTATTTCTTCTGTGCCGTTATCCCGGTACTGACCGAGAGCAGCAGCAACACCAAAATCAAATAACAGAATTTTCTCATATCTTTATATACAATATATATTTCGCTTTTTTACATTATATCTTTCATTTTCACACAAACCCGAACAGGCTTGGCGGCATACCGCGCCGGCAGCAGTGAATTTCTGCAAATATCGGTAATAAATTTGAATAAAATGTATTTTTCATGAAATTTTAATCGCAATGGCATACGATTTTTTCATCTGCGCGCAGACAGATGACGCTCGTGGAGCTGGTGGCAGGCACGATGACGCGGCACGGCACAGATTGACTATAATCACACACAGGCATTGCAGGCACTCCGCAATTTAACATTCAGGCACACGTAAAAACGCTTTTCGCATAAAGAGACGCACGGAAACGCGGAAAAACACCGAAAACAGCACAACACGACAACCCACTGACACACAACCAGATACATCCCCACCTCCCCACCCTCTCACCTTCCCACCTCCCCCAAAGAGCCTTTCCTGCATTGCGGAAGAGCCTTTTCTGTCACACCGTAAAGCCTCTCCGAGGGCATGACAGAGGCTTTACGGAAACGCGGAAGAGGCTTTTCCGGACAGCAAGAACGGTTTCCGGACGGTGAGAACAAGCAGGAATCGGCTCACAGGACAGTGAAAACAGGTCGCGAAGACACAAAATGCGGCGGAACGGAATGTTAAAAAACGAAGGACAGGAGATTAACATTGTTAAACCCGGACAGACCATCCGACTTCCATTCTTATTTCGTGCTGTTGTCAGCCGGATTGTATTCTGCCTAATCGAAGATGTGGCGTACTAAACAGGTAAAAAGCGGGTGGCAGTGTGGCGGCGGCAATGAGAAGGAATGACAGGAGAATGGCAGACACATAAATATATATATGTATGGCGGCATGACGGATTTTAAGGATTTGACAAGAAGACGGGAATGTAACCCGGAGCATATACGGAACCGGTGCGGCAAACAACGCAATACGCCCCTGAGACTTTACAATATAAAAGCCACAACCGCTCTCCGGGCTTGAGGCAATGAATGTCTTGGGGTAAAAACATCACAATATACACCAATAATAGGGCACCTGCTGTGTTAAAACCATCAAATCATAAAAATTTAATAAAAAAGTCTTTCGCCATTAAAAATAATTTTCTTACTTTGCAAGACAAACTACATAATTTCTATACACATGCAAAAGAAGCTCAAATTAGCAGTGATAGCCCTTTGCTGTTCGTCCGTTGCGAACGCGCAGCAAGACTCCATAGGGCTGAAGTCCGCGGCGCTAAGCGAAACGGCATTCACATTCACAGAAGCGCAGTTGGGCGAAGACGACGACATGTCGCAGAACGTGACAATCGTCAACTCGAACTCCAACATCTTCGCAAGCGAGGTGGGATATCTTTTCTCTCCGGTACGCTTCCGCTACCGCGCGTTCGACCAGAAGTTCAATGATGTCTATATCAACGGTGTACCGATGAACGACATGGAGAGCGGACAGTTCCGCTACTCGCTCGTGGGAGGACTCAACCAGCAGACACGCAACATGGAGTCGTCACTCCCGTTCGAGTACAACACATTCTCCGTACCGGGCATGGGAGGAGCCAACAACTACAACTTCAGACCGGCAAACATGCCCACAGGACACAGAATAACACTCAGCGGAGCCAACCGGAGCTACACCCTGCGCGGCATGTACACATTCAACACCGGACTGAGCGACAAGGGTTGGGCTTTCTCCGGAAACGTAACCTACCGATGGGCAAACGAGGGTTATGTGGAAGGAACGTTCTACAACTCGCTCTCTTACTTCCTCGGAGTGCAGAAGGTGTTCGGAGACGGACGCCACTCTCTGGCTCTCTCGACATGGGGCAACCCCACGGAGCGCGCGTCGCAGGGAGCAGGTACGGACGAGATGTACTGGCTGGCGAACGACAAGTTCTACAACCCTTACTGGGGATATCACAACGGCAAGAAGCGCAACTCGCGCATAGTGAACGACTTCGCGCCCACAGCTCTCCTCACATGGGACTGGAACATCAGCGACAACGCGAAGCTCACGACGTCTATCATGGGGAAATACAGCATGTACAAGAACACAAAGCTCAACTACAACAACACTGACAACCCCCACCCCAACTACTGGAAGAACATGCCGAGCAGCTACTACGACGTGTGGGACGAGACCGACTACAACAACCGCACGGAACAGAACCTTGCCGACTGGAATACGGCTTATCAGTTCTGGACAGCATCAAAAGCCAACAGACAGATAAACTGGGACCGCCTGTACTACTCCAACGCACAGATATCAAAGCTGGGGCAGGACGCCATGTACTACATACAGGCAAAGCACAACAACGCGCTCACCGTGTCGCTGGCATCCACACTCAACAAGCAGATAGACAAGGACAAGTCGTGGAACATAGGCATCATAGCCGCCACAAACAAAGGCATGCACTACCAGACAATGGAGGATATGCTCGGAGCAACCACATACCACAACATCAACACCTATGCGCTGGGCACATACTCACGCGACGCTGACGAGATACAGTACGACCTCAACAACCGCGACGCGCTCGTGAAGACCGGCGACAGGTTCGGTTACGACTACAACCTGCTCGTGAACAACGGCAAGCTTTGGACAAGCTACAGCGAGAACTTCGGACCGCTGCACTACACGATAGGCGCGAAAATGGGATACACCACAATGCAGCGCGACGGCAAGATGCGCAACGGTATGGCGGCAAACAACTCATACGGCAAGAGCAAGACGGCTGAGTTTCTCGACGGAGGCGTGAAGTTCGGCTCCACTCTCAACCTCGGACGGGGCAACACACTCACATTCGGAATAGGCTACGAGCACCGCGCTCCGCAGGCACGCACGGCATTCGCCTCACCTGAAATAAACAACGACTTCGTTGTAAACCTCAAGAACGAGCGCGTGTTCAGCACCGAACTCGGATACCAGTTGCAGAACTCGTGGCTCCACGCCAACATAAACGCTTACTACAGCCGCCTTACCAACGTCACCGACTGGCAGAACTACTACTTCGACGACATCAACTCCTTCTCCTACGTGTCGCTCACCGGCATCAAGAAAGAATACTACGGAGTGGAGGCAGGACTGAAATTCAAGGTGACAAGCGCACTCGACGTGAAACTCATCGGAACGATAAGCGAGGCTAAGATACTGGAGAACTCGAAGGTGAGATACATGAACTCCACAAGCGCACAGTACGTGGACGACATCGTCTACAACAAGGACATGCGCGACTCCGGCACCCCGCTCACCGCGGCAAGCCTCGGAGTGAGCTACCATCAGGGCGGATGGTACATCGACCTTAACTGCAACTACTACGATAGAATATACCTGTCTTACGCTCCGAGCTACCGATACAAGGAGACTCTCGACAGAAGACAGGAGATATACGGCACCGTATACGACAACGACGGCAACCTCCGTCCGGGAGCGGTGGCACAGGCCAAAGGCAAAGGCGGATTCATGCTCGACGGCTCAATAGGACGAAGCATATACCTCAAACACGGATCGCTGTCCATCAACCTCATGGTGACAAACATTCTCAACAACCAGAACATATGCACCGGAGGATACGAACAGAGCCGCAGCGACTACACCAACTCCGGAAACATCAGGGCATACCGCTTCTCAAGAAACCCGATGAAATTCTATGCCTACGGAACAAACGGAATGCTGAACATCGCCTACAAATTCTAAAACACGACAATTATGAAAAATATGAAATATCTTAAACTCATAATGCTCGCACTCATTTGCGGCATGACTCTCACGTCGTGTATGGACGACGACTGGGATGACCCCAACGGGACAAGCATACCCTACGGCAACAACTCAATAAAGGAAACCAACCTGAAGACCATCGCCGAAGTGAGGGAGATGTTCAAGGACAAGATAAACACGTCCTACGCATACGAGCAAGTGACCGAGCCGATTCAGATAAAAGGCTATGTCACAGGAAACGACGTGCAGGGCAACATCTACAACGAGATAGCGTTGCAGGACGAGACGGGAGCCATCATCATCGCGATAGCGCAGGGTGGCATAAACGGATACCTGCCTGTGGGAACCGAAATACTCGTTGAACTGAAGGACCTATACGTGGGCAACTACGGCAAACAGGCTGAAATAGGCACTCTCTACACCAATAAGAACGGCAACACATACGTGAGCCGGATGAACAGATTCCTGTGGCAGGACCACTTCATGATAACCGGAGGATATAAGGTGATTGAACCTGAGGTGTTCGCCGACGGAAACGAGAAGACCAAATGGACCTTCGACAAGGACAGCGGGAAGCTCGGAGTGATAAAGAACGTCACGATAAAGGGTGCTTCGGAGACCACAACCTTCTCCGACCCGAACGGAAGCCAGTCCGTAAGCCTCAACTTCAACGAGCAGCCGAACAGCGTGATGATATACACATCGCCATACTGCGACTTCGCCGGACGTACCGTACCGCAAGGCAAATGCAACATTACCGGCATATTCAAACGCTACAACGACTCCTGGGAGATAATAATTCGCTCGATAGACGACGTTGAGGAAGTGAAATAACAAAAACAACATTATAACATAAACAAAAAGATAACATTATGAAAAAGATATTATATTCGGTGATTGCTCTCACAATGGCGGCATTCACATTCACAAGTTGCGAAGACGTTCCGGCGCCTTATGACGACCCTAACAACAACGGAGGAGGTCAGGAACTGCCCGAAGGCGTGCTCCTCGACCAGAACTTCACATCGTCGCTCGGCGACTTCACATCAAAAGCTGCGAGCGGAAACCTGAACTGGTATAACGACTTCTCAAGTGCCATGGTGACAGGATATCAGGACTTCAACGGCGACGGCGTGAAAGAATATCAGGCGGGCGTGACATTCCTCGTAGGTCCGGAAATAGATTTCACAGACGTTACCGAGGCCCACATCACCATCAACCACGCACTGAACTATACATATGGAGACATAAACGCCAACAACTCCATCGTGATAAGCAAGGACTATACAGGCGACGTGACAACCGCCACATGGGAGGTGCTGAACTACAACACTGACGGACTCGGCAACAGTTTTACTTTCGTGGAGAACAACGTGAATATCCCGGCCGAATATATGGGAGGCAAAGCAGTCATCGCACTGCGCCACACATGCAGCGAGACAAGAACCTCTACATGGGAGGTGAAAAGTCTGAAAGTGCAGGAAGGCAAGGTGGATGAGACTCCCGAAACTCCCAGTGAAGGCGATGCCTACATAGACGAGCCATTCTCAAGCAGCTTCGGTTCTTTCTCTGTCAAGACAATAAAAGGCACACCTTGGATTATCGACTACAGCACGGCAAAAGCTACCGGATACGACAACGCTACCAAAGAGACAACACCTTCTGAAAGCTACATCATATCCTCACCTGTGAATCTGAGCGCGTCTAAAGGTGCATACATCACATTTGAGTATATCCTGAGATATGTCACAAACTACGGTACACCTGTTGAAGGTATAAACAACAAGGTTCTTATAACAGACAACTACACCGGTGACCCGACAACAACAAACTGGACCGACATCACAGGAACACTGACTGAAGGCAGAGACTGGACAACATGGTATACATACTCAGCCAATGTACCCGAAACATTTGTAGGAAAGAACAATGTAGTTATGGCACTCTACTATTCTTGCGAAACCAGTTCAGGAACATGGGAGGTTAAGAACCTGAAGATGAAAGAAGGCAAAGCTGAAGAGGGAGAGAATCCTGGTGAGGATCCAGACAAGCCTGGAACAGGCGGTGAAGGCAAGGCTACCGTGACAAAATCAGAAAATATCATTACAATGATTGACCCTGATGCTACAGCTTCCGCAAACACAATCACATGCGATCTTAACACATACGGTTGGGCAAACAACTCAGACCCTACACTCGTAACACTCAGCGATGGCACGACAATCGCCTTCGCAAAGGAAGGTGGATACAACGCACCGAAATTCTATGAGTTGACTAAGGGCGTCCGTATGTACGCACTCAATTCCATGACAGTAACCGGATCAAAGAAGATTGCAAAGATTGTTGTGACATGCGATAGCTATAATGGAACTATTTATGTGGGTAATGACAAACTTTATACCGACATAACAGAAAACGTATGGAAGATGGTTAATGACCACACAGATATCAAAGGAGGAGTTCAGGTTCGTGTTCAGAAACTGGAAATAACTTACGCTGAATAAATAAATTATCATAAAACGTTTGGCAGGCTGCAGAATTATTCGTAATTTTGCAGCCTGTTACGTAGAATCATAATTAACAATTATATTTAAGATAAAATGAAAAAAGGTATTCATCCAGAAAACTATCGCCCCGTCGTATTCAAGGATATGTCCAACGGCGATATGTTCCTTACACGTTCTACATGCAAGACTACAGAGACAGTAGAATTTGAAGGTGAGACTTATCCGGTAGTTAAAGTCGAAATTTCCAGTTCATCACACCCCTTCTACACAGGCAAGAACAAGCTCGTTGACACTGCCGGTCGTGTGGATAAGTTCATGAGCCGTTACGGAAAGACACGTAAATAAATATATCATTTTATATTTAAACATATACGGAAAGTGTATTCATGTGTAGTTGCATATACGCATGAATGCACTTTTTTAATTCTCCATATTTAAGGAAAACATTTATTTTACTACATAAAAACAGACATATGAAACATCTGAAATATCTTATTTGTCTGCTTGGCATCGCATTCACGCTGTATTCATGCAGCAGCGACGATGACAATAATGGTGGCAACGGCAACGGCACGACAACCGAAGAGGCAAACGCCAACAGGAATGTGGTAACGACAGACGCTGCTGTCGAAAGACTCGAATTCCCCAAGCTTAAAGGCGGAAACAGCATTGTGCTGGTGCACAGGACTACCGGAGACAGGCAGTACGACCGCGATGAGGTGAACTATTGCGTTGAATGGGACTGTGACAAAAAGGCTCAGCGATGGTCGTGCTATCAGATGCACAGGGGATATACCGGCAGTTACAGCCGCGTGGTTGACGGTTACCTGTTCGACCCGAACCTTACAACCTCACAATATCTCGACAAAGATTACTTCTACGGTTCGGGCTTCGACCACGGTCACATATGCCCAAACGCCGACCGGAAATACTCATACAAGGCAAACGAACAGACATTCTATCTTACCAACATGCAGCCGCAATACAGGCGGTTCAACGGCTACAGCTCGTCCGGAAACGACAAGGGCGAGGGTCTTTGGGTGAGAATGGAGGAAAAGGTAAGAAGCTGGTCGCCAGCCGCAACGACCGACACGCTCTACGTCTGCAAGGGTGGCACGATAGACAAGGAAAGCAACATCATCAGGAGAATACAGGGAAAGCTCATCGTTCCAAGGTATTTCTTCATGGCATGTCTGCTCAAAAACAGCATGGGATACCGTGCTATAGCTTTCTGGGCAGAGCAGAAGGATGAATGGAAAACATATGACGACCTTGCCGACTACGCCATCACAATAGATGAACTGGAACGTAAGACGGGCATAGATTTCTTCTGCAATCTTCCGGATAAGACCGAAAACGAGGTTGAAAAAAAGATTGTGCTGAATGTGTGGGGGCTTTAGCCGCCTTAGACAAAGGCATGACAAAGTCTTCGGAACACCAGCATTAAAAAATAAAAAGCGACAGGCAGGAATCATGTAAGTTCCTGCCTGTCGCTTTTTCAATGCACTCCGGCATTATCCGGAAGATTCATCTGTATGAATTTCTGAATATTCCAATGCGTCAAACGAGTCTCGCGCACTTTCCGAAACCCTACTTTCTGCTTCTGAACTTCAGGTTTTCAGTATATTTGAGTTTTGCGCTGTCCGTGGCGGAAGCGGCTTTCCTCTGCGTTGTCCACGGCTGTGACGGCTTTGCCAATGTAGTGCGCACGCAGTCGAAGAAGATGAGCTCATCGTTGTTGACACCCTCCATGACACCGTTGAAATAATCGTCTGTAAGACTGAATCCGGACGTCTGACTGTTGCCGCGGGAATCAAGCACGAACGTATATCCGCTGTCGTCATATCTTATATGTATATCCCCGGAACGCGGATCAATATACCATGAGAACCTCAACTCCTGACTCTCGTCGCCGACAGTGTCTATCTCACGTCCCCGTCCGTTAAGAGAGCGGCTGTTATACTGGTCGAACTCAAAATAAACATACATGTCCACATACACGCGATGCCCCGTATTGTCAGTATATTCGTTCCTCATCGTGCCCTCCCAATGGCCTCTCAGAGTGTTTGCTATGAGCCTCAGCTCATCCGTACCATAATCGAACGCGTCGTCATACCAGTTGTAGTCATAATACCAATCACCGTAATAATCGTAATAATCCCAGTCCCATGGATCATCACAACTCGTGAAAGAGAACGGCAGGACTCCGAAAACGATAGCTGTCCAAAGTAATTTCAAGTGTTTCATATCCGTATATTTTTTATTCATTATATTCTATTGGCAAAGTTACCGAAATAAACATTATTACGCAAAGGTATATTTCATATTTTAAGATAGGAAATTCCCTATGCTTCATATAGAATTTCCTACCATTTAGATTAATTTATGCCAAAAGCTTCATTCATACTCATTTAAATTACTTATCTTTGTCTCCACAACATTAAAAAAATAAAAAAAGATGAAAACCGTTTACGATTTCACAGTTAAAGACAGAAAAGGTAAAGACGTGTCACTTAAAGAGTACGCCAACGAAGTGCTGCTCATTGTAAACACCGCAACCAAATGCGGCTTCACACCACAATACGAAGAGCTTGAGAAACTATATGAGAAATACCATTCAAAAGGTTTCGAGATACTCGATTTCCCGTGCAACCAGTTCGGCCAGCAGGCACCCGGCACAGACGAATCGATACACAACTTCTGCAAGCTCACATACGGAACAGAGTTCCCGAGGTTCAAGAAGCTGAAGGTAAACGGCGAAGACGCCGACCCGCTCTACAAGTTCCTGCAAGAGCAGAAAGGCTTTGCCGGATGGGACGAGAGCCATCCCCTCACTCCCGTTCTCGAGAAAATGCTGTCTGAAGCCGACCCCGACTACAAGCAGAAAGCCGACATCAAATGGAATTTCACCAAATTCCTCATCAACAAGAAAGGCATGGTCGTGGCACGTTTCGAGCCTACAGAAAGCATAGAAAACATATCAAAACAAATAGAAGAACTTCTTTAGGATAATGGCAAACAGAGAACACACACGCTGTCTCATCATCGGCAGCGGTCCGGCAGGATACACCGGAGCCATCTACGCCGGACGTGCCAACCTGCACCCGATGGTGTACTGCGGTCTGCAGAGTGGAGGACAGCTCACGCAGACCACCATGGTCGACAACTTTCCCGGTTATCCGCAGGGCGTCGACGGCAACCAAATGATGCAGGACCTACGCAGTCAGGCAGAACGTTTCGACGCGGACGTGCGCGACGGAATAATCGTCAAGGCTGACTTCTCCAAAGCTCCTTACCTGCTTACAACCGACCGCGGTGACGAGATTGAGGCAGACACGGTGATTATCGCCACCGGAGCAAGCGCGAAATACCTCGGTCTTGACGACGAGAAAAAATACAACGGACTGGGCGTGAGCGCATGTGCCACATGCGACGGATTCTTCTATCGCAAGAAGACAGTGGCTGTAGTGGGAGGCGGCGACACTGCCTGCGAGGAGGCTGACTATCTCTCCCACTTGTGCAACAAGGTGTATATGATTGTGCGCAAACCGTATCTCCGCGCTTCCGAAGCGATGAAACGCCGCGTGGAGAACAACGCCAAGATTGAGATACTCTATGAGCACAACACCGTAGGACTTTACGGTGAGGGCGGTGTGGAAGGCGCTCACGTGGTGAAACGCAAAGG
Organism: Leyella lascolaii; assembly: GCF_900079775.1. Taxonomy (GTDB): domain Bacteria; phylum Bacteroidota; class Bacteroidia; order Bacteroidales; family Bacteroidaceae; genus Prevotella; species Prevotella lascolaii. The sequence goes on from NZ_LT556038.1 coordinate 367,551, forward strand.
CGAACCCGACGAGCAGCGGTACGACCTGCCCATTGACGGATTCTTCCTCGCCATAGGACACAAGCCCAACACCGACGTGTTCCGTGAATGGCTCGACCTCGACGAAGCCGGATACATACAGACCGTCAACGGCACTCCGCGCACAAAAATACCCGGAGTGTTCGCCGCAGGCGACTGTGCAGACTCCGTGTACCGGCAAGCCATCGTTGCCGCAGGTAGCGGATGCATGGCTGCACTCGAGGCTGAACGCTATCTGTCTGCTGAAGGCAAGTGAGCCGCAGACACTTACGCACGCCTCCGAGGCAGTATTCATGAACGACAGAGCCGTACGGTCAAGACTCGTATAATAATAAAACATAAACCTGAAAAAGCCATGCCCGCGCGTCGGACATGGCTTTTTTTATATCCCATAAAAACCTTTTTCCGTAAATAAAATCATCACCGGCAGTCACACAACGGTCCGCTACGCAAGTTCACGTCACATCTCCGCCCTGCTCCGGCTGCCTCTGCCTGCATGTCTCTTGCCCGTCATCCACAGTCCGGCAAAAGTAAGCAGACCGTTGAGCATAAGCAACTCATAACCGAAGACATAACCAGTCAGCTGTTTCGAAAGACTGTCCGCCACGAAGCAAACCAACGGTGACGCGACCGCTATCACAGGCACCATGCGTCCGGAGACACCGCGCCGCGTCAGCAGTCCATAGGCGAAAAGTCCCAGCAGCGGACCGTATGTGTAAGAGCAAAGCACATATATGGCGTCGATGACACTTGTGCTGTTGAGCGAGTGGAACAGAAGTATGAACACGACAAACGCCACCGACATGCCGAGATGCACCTTACGGCGCAACTGTTCGTCGTCCGGACGCGACCATATGTCCACACAGCAGCTTGTGGTGAGAGCCGTCAGAGCAGAGTCGGCGCTCGAGAACGACGACGCCACCACGCCCACCGTGAACAGCACAACCACTGTCATGCCCATCCGTCCGGTAGCCGCGAACATCGGCAACAGTTCGTCGCCCGCCGCAGGCAACGCCACACCCTCCTTCGAGGCAAGCGCGACGAGCAGCACACCGAGCGAAAGAAACAGCAGATTGGCAGGCACGAAGGCGAACCCGTAAGTACACATGTCCTTCTGAGCCTCACGCAGCGACTTGCACGTAAGGTTCTTCTGCATCATGTCCTGGTCAAGTCCTGTCATCACGATGACGATGAATATGCCGCTGAGAAACTGCTTCCAGAAATTCTGTCTGGTCATCCAGTCGTCGAAAACGAACACCCGGCTGCGGCTGTCAGACGCCACCAAGTCAGCCGCCTCACCCATAGTCATGCCGAGATGCCGCGCCACATTATATATAATAAGTATCAGCGCGGCAAACATGCAAAGCGTCTGGAACGTGTCTGTCCACACCAGTGTCCTTATGCCTCCGCGCCGCGTGTACAGCCATATCAGCCCTACCATCGCCACGACAGTAAAGGCGAACGGCACGCCGAAAGCGTCGAGCACGAACCGTTGCAGTATGGCGCACACCACATAGAAGCGCACCGCCGAGCCCGTAAGTTTTGAGAGGATGAAGAAAGACGCACCCGTCCTGTATGCGGAACGTCCCAACCGGTAGTCAAGATAGGTGTATATGGAGGTGAGCCTGAGCCTGTAATACACAGGCAACAGCACGAACGCCACCGCGAAATAGCCAAGGATGAAACCCAGACACGTCTGTATATAGCTCATGTCGGCAGTGAGCACCATGCCGGGAACGCTTACGAACGTGACGCCCGATATCGACGCGCCCACCATACCGAACGCCACTACATACCACGGCGACCGTCTGTTGCCATTGAAAAACGTCCTGTTGTCGGCTTTGCCGCCCGTCACATGGCTTATGAGCAGCAGAACCAGAAAATATGCGAATAAAGTATACAATATTATCATAACTGTTCACAAAGTTAACTATTTTATTATCAATTTGTCGTTTAGTATGAATAAAATCATTACATTTGCAATTACATTCACCAAAAAAAGTAAGAGAATGAACAAGCAGAAACGTTTTCTATTACAAGAATCGGAGATTCCGACACAGTGGTACAACATTCAGGCAGACATGCCAAACAAGCCGATGCGACCGCTGAACCCTGCGACGAAGCAGCCGCTCACGGCTGAGGACCTCGCGCACATATTCAGTCTGGAGTGCAGCAAACAGGAACTTGACACCGAGCATGCATGGATTGACATACCTGAAGAGGTGCTCGACATGTACAAGTACTACCGTTCCACTCCGCTCGTGCGCGCCTATGCGCTGGAGAAGGCACTCGACACTCCGGCACACATATACTTCAAGAACGAAAGCGTGAACCCTCTCGGCTCACACAAGATAAACTCCGCCCTGCCGCAGTGCTACTACTGCCGCAAGGAGGGAGTCACCAATGTCACCACCGAGACGGGCGCCGGACAGTGGGGAGCGGCTCTGAGCTACGCCGCCAAGGTGTTCGGACTCGAGGCTGCCGTCTATCAGGTGAAGATTACACTCCAGCAGAAGCCCTACCGGGGAATACTCATGCGCACGTTCGGAGCCAACGTCACCGGCTCACCGTCCATGTCGACACGCGCCGGAAAGGACATCATCACACGCGACCCGAACAACTCCGGCTCGCTCGGAACAGCCATATCCGAAGCCATAGAGCTTGCCACCACTACGCCCAACTGCAAGTATGCGCTCGGCTCGGTGCTCAACCATGTGGCTCTCCATCAGACCATCATAGGTCTTGAGGCGGAGAAACAGATGGAGATGGCGGGCGAATATCCCGACATGGTGATAGCATGCTTCGGAGGCGGAAGCAACTTCGGAGGCATCGCCTTCCCATTCATGCGCCACACCATCCTCGAAGGACGCAAGACAGAATACATCGCAGCCGAACCTTCGAGCTGTCCCAAGCTCACGCGCGGAGAGTTCCGCTACGACTACGGCGACGAGGCTGGCTACACTCCGCTGCTGCCAATGTTCACACTCGGACACGACTTCAAGCCTGCCAACATACACGCGGGCGGTCTGCGCTACCACGGTGCGGGCGTCATCATCTCGCAACTCATCAAGGACGGCATGATGCACGGTGTTGACATTCCGCAGCTCGAATCGTTCAAGGCAGGGCTTCTCTTCTCGCGCACCGAGGGCATCGTGCCCGCACCGGAGAGCTGCCACGCCATTGCAGCCACCATACGCGAGGCTTACAAATGCAAGGAAAGCGGCGAGCAGAAGGTGATACTCTTCAACCTCAGCGGACACGGACTCATCGACATGCCGTCCTACGACAGCTATCTCAACGGAGACCTTTCCGACTACAACATAAGCGACGAGGAGATAAGAAAATATCTGGCTGGAGTGCCGAAATTAGATTGAACCCTGACCGGTAATCATACAGCCAAAGCCGGTTTTCCGAATGGTTGCCGGCTCTTCATTCACATGTCATAAAGCTGCCTTCATGTCCGTTTCCTGCTGTTCGAGGTGTGTCAATCCACATCTTCCACCGAACAGGAAACCGGCATGAAGGCTGTTGCGTTTCATTCGGATGAATCATTATGACCAGTTCTGATTAAACCCGAATCGGTTATTAGACTTCCATTCTTATTTCGTGCTGCTGTCAGCCGGATTGTATTCTGCTTTATCGAAGATGTAGCGGGCTACATCGAGAAAAAGCAGGATACAAGATGACGGCAGCAGTGCGGAAAAAGGATGAAGAGCTGACAATAAACATTAAATGTTATAATCGGCGTTCTAATGACCGATTCGGGTTAAACGCCTAATCAACGCTTGTCCCGTTGTCGTCCCGACAGCGATTGTCGCGGTGCGTGTGCTGTGCCGCCCGCCTCAGCTCTTCCCTCACATCATCCATCGGACGGAACGGGACGACAACCTCCATATCAGTGTTTATGATGCAATAGACGTTCTCCTCCCCGTTGTCGTCCGCCCCGAATCCGCCGTCATCGGAAAAATACCGTCCGTCGGGATATATCGTCCACGACAGCGCGCACAGACCGTCCTCAAAGCCGCAGTACAGTCCGAACCTGTATCTTGCGTGCTTTTCGTCCGCACACCAGCAATGCTCAAACCGCCGGTGTATGCTCTCAAGGTCTATCTCACTGTCGTCCATAAGCACCTGTCCGTTCTCCGACACAAACTCACGCCTCTTCCCCGTTGTCCTGTTTATTAACGTAAACGATTTTCCGGAAGTCATCACGGCAATCCCGCAACCTATGTCACGCCCTTCGCCACCGTCTGCGGCATGCGCCGTGGCGGACGGCGGTGTCGTCCTGTCAATCGTTTTTTCCACACCGCCAGCCGCATGTCCGTCAGTCTGTTCCACGTCAGTCTCCTTCCGGCACGCCTCTTCCCTCACATCGCTTTCGTCACTCCTCCTGTTCTCCTTCATTGCCTCAGTCGCGGCATCATCAAGCCTCTCCAGCCACGCCACCACCAACGGCGAGTCCATCGGATAGAGTTTCGGAGTGTACGCCGTAGTCTCTTCGCTCACTCCATAGACCGTAACCTCACCTGTCCTGACGTCCCTTGCCTTCCATGTGTAATATCTGTAACCGTCAGACCGCACACTCACGTCAGGCTCGGAAAGTGCCTCCATGACGCACATACCCAGAAAAGGACACCCGGCGATTGCCATCTCCGCAAACCGCGCGCCCTCATATATGTCCACCGTTCCCGTTCTTGTCCTTACCTCCATATCATATCCTTGTTTTCTTAACGTTTTTCTCACACAAAAATCATCATATTACGGCTCATCCAAACGTCCGTCATCAATATAGTGAAAGACCATAACAGCGACAAAGCGGAAAGGCTATGACTTTCTCACTTTGGCATTGCCGAGTCACATCCTATTTTTGACAAAAATAGCGAAAGGCGAGTGCAGCGACAAGACGGGAAAACTTTGTTTTACCGGRATTGATGTTGCCGAGCCGCATCCTATTTTATACAAAAATAGCGAAAGGCGAGTGCAGCAGCAAGACGGGAAAACTTTGTTTTACCGGAATTGATGTTGCCGAGCCGCATCCTATTTTATACAAAAATAGCGAAAGGCGAGTGCAGCAGCAAGACGGGAAAACTTTGTTTTACCAGGATTGATGTTGCCGAGCCGAATCCTATTTTATACAAATATACAAAATATCCCATTACCCCACGCCATATCTCCTGTATTTTATCATCATCCGATGCCGCGCGTTCCCCCACTCCACCTCCTACAAACCGCATGGCGCGATGCGCGGCAACACGTGAAAGCGGCAGTAAGGACGCAGTGATGTAAAATAAATTTACCAAAAAAACACACTTCCAATTATGACAAACCGGAAAACAGAAATCAACCGACACACTGATGAGACATTGAAAAGTATCGCTCAATGACGCAGAAAACGTTATCCTGACAACAAAATACCCGGTCCCGAACCGTCATAGACACTTCCCTACCCGGCAACAAAGCATGTCAAACGCAGCCGCAAGGACACACCCGACCTACAGGAAAGGCTTTGTCACACCACAGGAAAGGCTTTATCACACTGCCAAAGAGCCTTTTCCGACGTACAAAAAAGCCCCTTTGACGAAGCGAAAAAGTGCCCAACGCATTGCGAAAAACATAATCCACTGACATTCAACGATATACGCAAAAGCCCGAAAACAAGCGTTTTTCAGAACAGACCAGCCTGCGACGGAGAATAACGAGCCTGTGAGAAGCACATTGTCAATATTTTTTACTGTCCGGATAAAACATCAACTGTCAGCTCAACACATTGCTCGGGAGACGCAAAATTTTGCGTCTCTACAGGCTAACGCCACCACTATAATTTGAGAAAAACCATATTTTCCCGTCGCAAACCAACAAAGTAGAGACGCAAAATCTTGCGTCTCACAAGCAAGAATGCGCAACATATACACGGTGTAACACACTGACTGCCAGCCCGCCACATTGCTCGGGAGACGCAAAATTTTGCGTCTCTACAGGCTAACGCCATCGTTATAAATTGAGAAAAAACATATTTTCCCGTCACAAACCAACAAAGTAGAGACGCAAAATCTTGCGTCTCACAAGCAAAGATGCGCAATATACAAACGGCGTAACACACTGACAGCCAGCCCGCCACATTGCTCGGGAGACGCAAAATTTTGCGTCTCTACAGGCGGACGCCACCGCTATAATTTGAGAAAAACCATATTTTTCCGTCACAAACTAACTAAGTAGAGACGCAAAATTTTGCGTCTCACAAGCAAAAATGCGCAACATATAAACTGGATAACACACTGACTGTCAGCCCGCCACATTGCACGGGAGACGCAAAAATCTTGCGTCTCACAAGCAAGTATGCGCAACATATACACGGTATAAAAAACAAACTGTCACCTCGCCACATTGCACGGGAGACGCAAAATTTTGCGTCTCTACAGGCGGACGCCATCGTTATAACCGGCGGACACTACCCTTACGTCACCAATAAAAACCCATATTTCACAGCGTCCGCCACACGGTCGTCAGTCCGCGGCAGTCTGCTTCTCGGGCCAGTTTACAAGAAACAGCTTCTCGGTGGCGCGGGTGAAAGCCGTGTAAAGCCAGTGGATGTACTCCGGAGTGAGCATCTCGTCGGTCATGTATCCCTGATCCAGATACACGTGAGCCCACTGTCCGCCCTGCGCCTTATGGCATGTCACGGCGTAGGCGAACTTTATCTGCAACGCGTTGAAGTAAGGGTCCTGCTTCAGTTTCTTTATACGGTCAGCCTTAAGGCGTATGTCCGCGTAGTCCTCCATGACGCTTTCGAACAGCCTGTTGTTCTGCTCGCGCGTCAGAGCAGGTGCCTCTGTGGTCAGACTGTCGGTTATGACGGTTGCCTGCAGCTCATAGTTGTCGTAGTCGGGCAGTTGCATCCACAGGTCGGCAAAGGTGAACCCATACAGCTCCCGCACGTTTCTCACACGCTGCACCACAGCCCTGTCGCCGTTGGCAAGGAACGATATGCCCGCCGTCGCTGTGTCCGCGGTGTCGTCCTCCCCACGGTCTGCCCCTTTGGTCGCGTCCTTCTTTATGCCCGCATCGGCAGGCGCGTCCTTCTCAGCCCAGTAATAGTTGTTGCGCACCACCATTATCATGTCGCCCGTGGTGAGCATGTCCTCACGCCCCAGCACGGTGTTGCGTATGCCCTGGTTGTAGATGTTGGCACGCTTGTTGGAGCGCGTCACCACCATCGTCTCGTCCATGCCCACCGCCGAATAGCTCGAGGCGAGCGTCTCGATGAGCTCGCTGCCGTTCACCCTCACCACGTCGGCGAACGCCCCGAGCCTCACCTTTGGCATGAGCGTGCGCCCGTCGTGCGTTATCATGCGGCGTATGGCGGTGGCGTTGAAGAGTATGCCCGACATGCTGTCCTGCCTCACCACCTCGTTGAGGTCGCTCTCATACACCCGCAGTCCGTAGCCCTCCATGAACCCCGCGCTCAGTGCCGGCGACTCCGCCTCGCCCACCGGAGGCAGCTGCGCGCGGTCTCCGATGAGTATCATTCGGCAGTTGCGTCCGCCATATACAAACGATGTGAGGTCGTCAAGCAACCGTCCGCCAGCGAAAAGGGCGTCCGTGGAACCGGCGTTGGCTATCATCGACGCCTCGTCTATCATGAACAGCGTGTCCGAAAGCATGTTGGGCGCAAGACTGAATCCTCCGCCAAGCGATTTCTGGCGGTATATGCGGCGGTGTATGGTGCATGCCGCATGACCTGCGTTGAGCGCGAACACCTTCGCCGCACGTCCGGTAGGAGCCATCAGCACCACCTTGCAGCCCAGCCGTCTCATGGTGCGCACCATCGCTCCGGCAACCGATGTCTTGCCCGTTCCGGCAGAACCGCGCATTATCATCAGCACCCGGTCGGAGCGGTCGGTCATAAAACCGGCAAACGTGCGCATCGCAGCCAGCTGCTCGTCTGTGGGTCTGAAGCCGAGACTGTCGGCTATCATGTATGTCAGTTCGTCGGCTATCATTATTTCTTTCCTTCCTTTATATATGCCAGCCGCGCATTGTCAGAAGCCTGCCACGCTGCGTACGCAAGTATGTGACATGGCATCCGTCCTTTCCGCACGGCACATGCAAAATTAGTCTTTTTACATGACATAAGACCGCGCCAGCCCATTAAATTAGGCGAAAAAGAGCCTCGCGCTGCCGTATTTACGAAAATTCTTCGTAAGTTTGCATAATCATTGACAGACATTAAAGGCAAAGGCATCATGCGCATGCAGCTATCCACAAGAACCATAAACATCGTGCTGACGGTGTGCGTCGCGGCTCTGACCGCGGTGTGTGCCATGAGCATCAGCACGCCGGTGAACTTCGAGAAAGAGCGGACGGAGCGTGAGACAGCCGTGAAGATGCGGCTCGTCACCATAAGGGCTGCGCAGGAACGCTACCGCAACGCCACAGGGAGCTATGCCGGAAGCTTCGCCCAGCTCACAGAAGGCGGTTTCCTCGCCGACTCCCTTCAGTATGTGCCGTTTGCCGGAGCGCAGCGTTTCAGCCTCTCAGCCACCGTCCTGACCACCAAGAGCGGACGCAAAGTGCCGCTCATGGAGTGCGGAGCCGAATACAAGACCTATCTGCAGGGACTCGACCCGGGGCTTACGGACGGTCTGACACAACAGGCGGAGGCTGAAGGACGATATCCGGGACTGAAAATAGGAGACCTCACAACACCAAACGACAATGACGGAAACTGGGAATAACAACTCTTTTAACAGCCGCCTCACAATAAGAGTGAGCACCAACGCCTTATCGTTCGCCACCGACAAAAGGGCTGAAGGAGGGGGCATCGACTATGAGCCGTATGATGTGAATCCCGGCATGTCGGTGGCGGCAAACCTCAGACTGGCGTTCGCCGAGAGCAGACTGCTCAGACGGAAGTATGCCTCTGCCACGGTGATGACAGACACTCCGGTGCTCATGATACCGATAGAGGAATATGAGGACAACAACACCGACATGCTCTATTCGCACATATTCACCACCGGAAAGAGCGAGCGCATACTCACAGCCGTACTGCCCGGACAGAACGCAGTGGCTGCGTTCACCATGAACAGCGACCTGAAGCTGGTGGTGGACGACAACTTTCCCGAGTCGACCGTGATGCCGCTGATGCAGCCCGTGTGGAACTACATGCACCGGAGGAGCTTCACCGGAGCACACCGAAAGCTCTTCGCATACTTCCACGACAAACGGGTGGAGCTGATGAGCTTCAGACAGAACCGATTCGTATACTGCAACTCGTTTGAGGCAACACACGCCAACGATGTGCTGTATTATATAATGTATGTGTGGAAACAGCTCGGACTGGACGCCACAGAGGCTGAACTGCACATGGCAGGAGACATGACCTACCGCGACACACTTACCGCACTGCTCAGGCAGTACATAGCCAACGTTTACACGATAAACCCTGCGGCGGACTTCGGATTCCCTGCGGCAGCCGAGATGAAAGGGCTGCCGTTCGACCTGCAGGTGTATTACGCAAAAGGAAGATGAGGATAATAACAGGACTGTACAAGGGACGTCACTTCGACATTCCGCGCTCGTTCAAGGCGCGGCCTACCACCGATTTTGCCAAAGAAAACATATTCAACGTGGTGAACGGATACATGGAGCTGGACGGCACGACGGCTCTCGACCTCTTCGCAGGTACGGGCAGCATATCGCTCGAACTGCTCTCGCGCGGGTGCAGCCGCGTGGTGAGCGTGGAGGCAGACCGCGACCATGCGGCTTTCATACGCCAGTGCATGACAAAGATAGGCACCGACGCATGCATGCTCATACGAGGCGACGCCTTCAGATTCATGAAGAGCTGCAGGCAGCAGTTCGACTTCATCTTCGCCGACCCGCCATACGCGCTGAAAGAACTGCCCGGCATACCGTCGCTCATATTTGAGAAAGGACTGCTGAAGGAGGGCGGACTGCTGGTGTTCGAACACGGAAAGGACAACGACTTCTCCTCGCACGAACGGTTTGTGGAGCACCGCAGCTACGGCAGCGTGAACTTCTCGCTCTTCAGATGACACACAAGGCGGCATGAGTGCTGCGCAGACAAGGGCATGCGCCTGCCTATGACGCATACCGGCATGAAAAACAAGGATATACGGAAAATACTTTTCTGTCACAACAAAGGCGACAGAAGACGCACGAGCGACTCACCGAGCCTGCGCAGGAACGGACGCTTCTTCTTCCTGAAAGCCGACTCGAAGGTGACGCACTGCTCCTGATCGGCAAGGAATATACGCTTTGCACGCATAGCCGTCTCCTTGCCGTAAAGGAATATGTTTGCCTCGAAATTGTTCTCGAAACTGCGGAAATCGATGTTCGTAGAGCCGCATGTGCACAGATAGTCGTCGCTCACGAGAAGCTTGCTGTGATTGAATCCGGAGGTGTACAGATACACCTTAACGCCCGCTCTCAGCGTATTGAGTACGTAGGTCATGCTCGCCCACTCCAGCAGTCGCGAGTCGCCGTGCATCGGCAGCATCAGTCTCACGTCCACACCCGACAGCGCAGCCGTGCGCATGGCGAAGAGTATGGGCTCCGTCGGAAGGAAGTAGGGAGTCTCCATATACACATACTGTTTTGCCTCAAGGAGTATGCGGACATATCCCTGCATGATGTCGGGCCACGGAGCGATGGGACTGCTCGTCACGACCTGTGCCAGACAGCCGCCCGCGATGCCCGTGCCCGGAGCGGGATAATACTTGCGGTTGGAGATGAGCGTGCGGTCCACGAAATACCAGTCTATCAGAAACGCACACTGCACGGCATACACCGCCCCGCCACGCACGCGCAGATGGGTGTCGCGCCATTGCTGTCCGGAGGCGGTGCCGCTGACATACCGGCGGGCAATGTTCATTCCGCCGAGAAACGCCACGGTGCCGTCGATGACGCAGAGCTTGCGGTGATTGCGGTAGTTTATCTTGCTCGTGAACGCCGGAAACTTCACCGGCATGAAGGCATGAACGTCGATTCCCGCGTCGCGCATGCGTTCGAAGAAGGCGTTGGGAACATGCCAGCAACCCACATCATCGTATATCAGCCTCACCTCCACGCCTTGGCGGGCTTTGTCTATCAGCGCGTCGGAGACAAGACGTCCCAACGGGTCGTCGTCGATGATGTACACATCAATGTGTATATGGTTGCGGGCGAGACCTATCTCCCGCAGGAGTGACAGGAAATAAGAGTGTCCGTCGGTATAGAACTCCACCTCGTTGTCCTTGAAAGGGAATGACAGGCTCTGGTTCTTGAAGAGTTGTATGAGAGGCTTGTAACGCTCCGGCAGCTGCAGATCGGTCTGCTCCGTGAAACCGAACATGGAGCGTCGGGTGAGCTGGTCGAGGCTGCGCTGGCTGATGAAACGCATCTTCCGCGTGTTCTGTCCGAAGAAGATGTAGAGCAGAATACCTATTACAGGGATGAAAATAAGCACCAGTATCCACGTCACTGTCTTCACCGGCTGGCGGTTGTCAAGCAAAACAGTGACTACAGTTGCTATGACCAGAAGGACATAAAGCAACACGGGAATCCAGTGGATGTATATCATTTGAAGCCTGCGAGTTTATGTGTCTGAAGCGAAAGACGCCATTCGGGATGTTCCTTAACGTATTCCGTGCAGGCGGTGGTTATGCGGCGGTTGCGCTCCTCGTCACCTGTGTCGCACGGCTGGAGGTAATGATAGTCGGCTTCTATGCCGAAGCTGTCGGCTGGACCGTTCTCGTCGAACAGACATTTAAGCTCGTTGCAGCGTCGCAGCCTCACTCCCGTCTTGGGCGAACAGGTTATCCAGTCGACGTTGCCGGGCGGAATGTTGGTGCCGTTTGTCTCCATCGCCACCTCAAAACCGGCTTCGTGAAGCTTGTCGACGAACGGAGCGTCGGTCTGGAGCGTTGGCTCGCCCCCGGTGAGAATCACCAGACGGGCGCGCCAACGGCTTATCTCGGATATGATTTCCTCATCGCTCATGAGGCGGAAAGAGTCGAAGTCGGTGTCGCAAAACGCACATCTCAGGTTGCAGCCAGCGAATCTCACGAACGCAGCGGCACGTCCGGCGTTGCGTCCCTCGCCCTGAATGGAGTAGAAAATGTCGTTTATCCGTTTCATCGCTCAGTCCTTTTCGTATATCGCGACGTTGCCCTCGCTCTCCTGAACGACAGCCTTGTAGCACTTGGGTATCTGTGAGACAATCCAGAAAGCGATGTTCTCTGCAGTGGGATTGAACGGCAGCACGCTGTTGATGTCCTTATGGTCGAGCATGTCCATTATCCTGTTCTTCACATGGGTAAAGTCTGCCACCATGCCGTCGGCATTGAGTTCGCGCGACTTGCACATCACCGTTATCTTCCAGTTGTGGCCATGCACGGCAGTACACTTGCTCTCATAAGAAAGCGTAAGATGGTGACTTGCCGACACTTCGAATGTTTTCTCTATGTAATACATTTTATTTCTGATTTATTGTTTTATATGTTCATCGGCTCACACAACGATGTTCTTACCGAGCACCTTGGCAAGCTGACCGCGCAGTTTGTGCACGTTCTTGTATTCTTCCATAAGCTCCCGCATGCGACCGGCGTCGTTCACGGCAGCCGTTATGTCGGTCTGCAGACGGCGCAGGCGTTTGTCCAGATAGTCCATGCGGAAGTCGTTGAGCAGATGTTCCACCTGTCCGCGCAGACGGGCGATACGCTCTTCCTCCTCCACCTGCAGCTCTTTCTCCGACTTCGGCTCCTCTCCGCCATTGTCCTTTGCAAGAAACTGCAGCTCGTCAATGCTCAGTCTGGTGGCTGTCCTGCTTATCTCTATATCGTCATTATGAATGAAATACTGTTCGGCTACGAATCCCTTGTCAGACGAGTGCGCCACAGCCTCGGAGAGAATGCGCGCGAATAGCGGATTGCTGAAGCCGAGTCCGTCGACGCCGAGATTGTAGTCTACATACTGGGCGACGTTCAGACTGATGACCGAACCGTCCTCGCTCTCCACGTTGTCGTATATTATCTCCTCTCCATGACGTATCACCGCACCTATGAGAAGTTCCTCCACACCCGACACCTGTTGCGCCGTGACGCTCACCATCTGCTGCTTGCGAGCCTCATCCGAGAGGCTTTCATTGCGCAGAAGAGCCGGTTTGTCCTCCCTGCCGCTTCTGATGAACTTGTTCATAGTGTTGATGAGCGTCGTCTCATTGATGCCGAGCGTCACGGAACAGTCGTGTATGTAAGTGTCGCGGAGTATCTGGTTGGGCACGAGCGATATGCTTTTCACCACCGAGTTGATGGCTTCCGAGCGTTTGAGAGGGTCGGTCTCGCCGTCGAGCATAAGCTTCGTCTTGAAGCGGATGAAGTCTGTCTGGTTCTCCTCGATGTAGTTTCTGAAGTCTGATGCGGTGTGTTTGCGCGCGAAACTGTCGGGATCATCGCCGTCGGGAAGGAGCAGAACCTTCAGGTTCATGCCCTCTGAGAGGAGCATGTCAGTACCGCGCAAAGCCGCGTGTATGCCAGCCTCATCACCGTCGTAAAGCAATGTGATGTTGGAAGTGAAGCGGTGGAGCATGTGTATCTGGTGCATGCTGAGCGCCGTTCCCGAGTTTGCCACGACGTTCTCTATGCCGCACTGATGCATGGAAATGACGTCGGTGTAGCCCTCCACCATATATACACGGTCTTCCTTCGCTATTGATTTCTTCGCCTGATAGATGCCGTAGAGTTCCCGGTCCTTATGATAGATGTCGCTGTCGGGCGAATTCACGTACTTCTGATTGACTCCCTTGGTGCGCGAATCGAGCAGTCTGCCGCCGAAACCGACGGTCTTTCCGCTTATGCCGACCCACGGAAAGATGACGCGACCGGCAAAACGGTCGATCAGTTCACCCCGTTCGGTCTTGTAGCAAAGACCCGTCTTTACAAGAAAATCCTGATTGTAGCCTTTTGAGATAGCCGCAGACGCCAGGGCGGAACGGTTGTTCAGGTCGAAACCGAGGCGGAACTTCTTTATTATATCGTCCCTGAATCCACGGCTGCGGAAGTACTGCATGCCCACGGCCACACCGTCGACATTGTTGTGAAGGATGTCCTCGAAGTAGCCTGAAGCCCACTCGTTGATGATGAACATACTCTCGCGCTCGCTCTGTTCCTTCTTCTCCTCATCGCTGAGCTCGCGTTCCTGTATCTCGATATGATATTTTGCGGCGAGCCATCTCAGTGCCTCGGGATAGGTCATCTGTTCGTGTTCCATGATGAAACCCACCGCGTTTCCCCCCTTTCCGCATCCGAAACAATGGCATATTCCGCGCGACGGAGACACGTGGAAAGACGGAGTCTTCTCGTCATGGAACGGGCAGAGCCCCTTGTAGTTGGCTCCGCTCTTGCGCAACGTGACAAACTCCGAAACCACGTCCACTATGTTCGCGGCTTCCATTATTCTTTCGACTGTAGCCCTGTCTATCATTATGATGCGAAGTTACATATTTTTTTTCATTATACAACGGTTGCCGCGAATAAAAAACAGGACGCCTCCCAATACGCATCATAACCGCTCCGGACGAGCGATGCGGTCACCTGAGCCGGTTGCGGTAGTAATGAGGAGTGACCCGCATTGTGAAAAAGAGCAGCGATATGAGGCAAAGCACCGAGCCGATGAGATATACCATGTAGAACGTGAAGTGCTGAGCTATCACGCCGCTGCCTGCGATTCCGATGCCTATGCCCACGTCCCAGGCGGTGAGATAGGTGCTTGTGGCGGTGGCTCGCTGGTTGTTCGGCGCAAGATTGATGTACAGGGAGTTCATCGCCGGGAACATTATGCCGAAGCCTGCGCCGAGCAACAGAGGCACCGTATAGAACATTGCCGTCGCAACGATGATGTCGGCTGGAGCCACGAACCGGCACATGCTGAGCATGAAAAAGGCTGTTATGACAGGATAATAGCCCACGTGTATGCACTGTGTGATGTATCCGCGGTCCACCTTCTTGCCTGCCACGATGCGCGACGCTCCCATTCCGAGCGCCATGAACGTGAAGAACAGTCCGGCAGGAGCGGTGATATGAATCTCGCGGGCGTACATTGCGACGAAGTTGGTTGTAGCTCCGTATGGTATGGAAAGAAGAAACAGCGACACACTTACGGGGATGCCCTTGAGCAGAATGAACCGGTCGAGCGACAGCTTGCGCGTCACCTGTGGTGCGGGAGTGTCTCCCGCAGCCTCCATCTGGCGGCGTGCGCGCAGCGACTCCGGCATCCGCGCCTTCACCGCAACGGCACAGACGAAGCCTGCCACACTCACGAGCATGCCGCTGATGAATATCTGTATGTAAGTGAAATGGTCGTGCATGAACAGTCCGGTCATAGGACCGAGTGCCATGGCGATGTTGTTTGTCAGTCCGTAATAGCCCAGTCCCTCACCCCGGCGGCTGCTCGGCATTATATCGACACACAGAGTGTTGCCTCCGACGGTCACTCCTCCGAACGCCACACCGTGCAATGCCCTGAGAGCGATGAACCACGATATTGCCGCGGCTGCGGTGTAGGCGGGAAACATCATCACGCACACGAAGTAGCAGAGGATGTATATCGGCTTGCGCGGAAAGCGGTCCATGAGAAATCCGGAGAACGGTCTGACGCAAAGACAGCTCACCGTATAGCAGCTGAGTACGGCTCCGATAATCATCTCCTCACACCCGTATGTCTCCTTGAGATAGAACGGCAGCACAGGCACAAGAAGCCAGAAGCCGAAGAACAGGAGGAAGTTGGCAGCAAGGATACATACATAACTCCGTGTGAACAGTTTGTCTTTTGCCATAGTCTTTTATTTTATCAATGCGGTAAGTGTACTGACTGACGACGCACCGTCGCCATCCGTACATTAACGGCACGTACCGTCGGTGGCAGTGCGTAGGCTTACCAGAACGTTATCCGGGTGCAAAGTTAAGCAAAAATCGCCACAGGCAAAAGAACAGGACGAATAATATGAAAAGATAAGGGACGCCTTCACATGTAATGAAGACGTCCCGTAGTATCATACATATATATAATAATGTGAGTCGGAACACAAAGTGTCAGAGCGCGGCAAGCTCTATCACCTTGTCTACGGCAGCCGAAAGCATGTCGGCGTTCTTTCCTCCCGCCGTGGCGAAATGCGGCTGACCGCCACCTCCACCGTTGATTAGCCTGGCTGCCTCACGCACCATCTGTCCTGCGTTCAGCTTGTGTTCGCTCACCATGTCGTCGCTAAGCATGACGCTGAGCATGGGTTTGCCGTCGTCTACAGAGCCGATGACACACAGCAGGTTCTGCGGAATGTCCTGACGTATTCTGAACACCAGATCCTTGACGGCAGCCGCCTTAATGGGCAGCACCGCGCTCACCACCTTCACGCCACCCACGACGCGCGCGTTGTCTACAAGCTTCTTTCTGGCAGCATCCACCGCTTCGGCTATGTAGCGTTCTATGTCTTTCTTCATGGAGTCGTGCTCCTCGATGTATTTACCGATGACTCCCTTCAGGTCCTTTGCGTTGTTGAACAGCGCGCGTATAGCCCTTACGCTGTCCTCCATGGCGTAAATGAGGTTCTCACACTCTATTCCCGTCTTTGCCTCCACGCGCCTTATGCCGGCTGCCACACTGCTCTCGCTTATTATCTTGAACATGCCTATGCGTCCGGTTGACGAGGCGTGGATGCCTCCGCAGAACTCGCAGCTCGGTCCGAAACGCACCACGCGCACCCTGTCGCCGTATTTCTCGCCGAAGAGAGCTATGGCTCCGAGTTTCTTCGCCTCCTCAAACGGAGTGTCGCGGTGCTCGTCGAGCGGAATGTCCTGGCGTATCATGTCGTTCACCATACGCTCAACCTTGCGCAGTTCCTCGTCAGTCACCTTCTGGAAATGGGAGAAGTCGAAACGCAGGGTGGTGTCAGACACAAACGAGCCCTTCTGCTCCACGTGGTCGCCGAGCACTTGCTTGAGGGCGTAGTCGAGCAAGTGTGTGGCGGTGTGGTTGGCTGCGCTGGCGTCGCGCTTGTCGGTGTCGACACACGCCATGAAGTCAGCCGACACGTCGGCAGGCAATTCCTTCACTATGTGGACGCTCTGTCCGTTCTCGCGTTTGGTGTCTACAATCTCCACAGTCTCGTTCTCGCTCACGATGACACCACGGTCTCCCACCTGTCCGCCCATCTCTCCGTAGAACGGAGTATAGTCGAGCACGAGTTCGTAGAAGGTGTTCTTCTTCTGCGTCACCTTACGGTAGCGGAGTATGTGGCACTCATATTCGGTATAGTCATAGCCCACAAACTGCTGCTCTCCTTCGCCCAGCACCACCCAGTCGCTGTTCTCCACCGCAGCGGCGTTGCGTGCGCGGGCTTTCTGTTTCTGCATTTCCTCGTCAAACTGCCGTTCGTCCACGGTGTAGCCATTCTCACGGCAGATGAGCTCTGTGAGGTCGAGCGGGAAGCCGTAGGTGTCGAACAGGCGGAAAGCCTGCACACCGTCGAGCTGCGTCCTGCCCTGAGCCTTCAGCTCGTCCATCGCTCCGTTGAGCATGCTGATGCCCTTCTCGAGAGTGCGCAGGAACGAGTCCTCCTCCTCCTTCATCACCCTTCCGATGAGCTCACGCTGTGCGGGGAGCTCCGGATAAGCCTCTCCCATCTCGTTGATGAACACCGGCATGAGTCTGTAGAGGAACGCGTCTTTCTGTCCGAGGAACGTGTAGGCGTAGCGTACGGCGCGGCGCAGTATGCGGCGGATGACGTATCCAGCCTTCGCATTGCCCGGCAGCTGACCGTCGGCAATGGAGAACGCCACGGCGCGCAGGTGGTCGGCGCATACGCGCATAGCCACGTCGGTATCCTCCTTATCGCCGTATCTCAGTCCGGTGATGCGCTCTATCTCCTTTATAATGGGCTGGAACACGTCAGTGTCGTAGTTGGAGTGCTTGCCCTGAAGCGCGCGCACGAGTCTCTCAAAACCCATTCCCGTGTCTATGACATGCATGGGCAGCGGCTCGAGCGAGCCGTCAGCCTTGCGGTTGAACTGCATGAAGACGATGTTCCATATCTCTATCACCTGCGGATTGTCCTTGTTCACGAGCTCTCGTCCGGGCACTTTTGCCTTCTCCTCGGGCGTGCGCGAGTCGAGATGAATCTCCGAGCACGGTCCGCACGGACCTGTGTCGCCCATCTCCCAGAAGTTGTCGTGCCTGTTGCCGTTTATGATATGGTCTGCCGGCACGTGCTTCGCCCAGAAGCTGGCAGCCTCCTCGTCACGTGCGATGCCCTCCTCCGGCGAGCCCTCGAACACCGTCACGTAGAGGTCTTCGGGCGAAATATGCAGCACGTCGACGAGATATTCCCACGCGAAGTCGATGGCTTCTTCCTTGAAGTAGTCGCCGAAGCTCCAGTTGCCGAGCATCTCGAACATGGTGTGATGGTATGTGTCGTGTCCCACCTCCTCAAGGTCGTTGTGCTTTCCGCTCACACGCAGGCACTTCTGCGAGTCTGCGCGGCGGCGCGGTTCGGGGTCGCGGGTGCCGAGGATGATATCCTTCCATTGGTTCATTCCGGCGTTTGTGAACATCAGCGTAGGGTCGTCTTTTATCACCATCGGCGCGGACGGCACGATGGTATGTCCCTTCGACTCGAAAAACTTCTTGAACGAGTCGCGGATTTCGTTAGCTGTCATCATGTTATATATATTGTTTTAATTTTCCAATTCCTTACAAAAAGTTTTGCAAAGATACTTCCTTTTGATTATTTTTGCAAATAAATTAATCATTGTTTAATAAAAACACGCCGTCAATGGTATTAAATCCGAACAAGAATCTGAAGCTGTATTATTCAATAAAGGAGGTGGCGCAGATGATAGGTGTAAGGGAATGCACCCTGCGTTACTGGCAAACGGAGTTTCCGCACCTCAATCCCAAGATAAAAGGACAGAAAGGGAGGCAGTACACCGACAAGGACATCGAGCAGATAAAACTGATTTACAATCTGGTGAAGGTGCGGGGATTCAAGATTGCCGCAGCCCGGAAGATGATAAACCAGAACCGCAGCGGAGTGGACAAGAGTGCCGACGTGCTCGACACGCTCATATCTGTGCGCGACCAGCTGATGGAAATAAAGAAACAGATAGACGGACTTGTGTGACGCGGGGCGTCATGTCCGACAACCCATAAGGCGGCGGGACATCCTGCCGCCTTTTTGCTTCCATCACACACAGAAGCCCCATCAGGCGCGAGGGCATGCGGCAGCCGCTGCCGAAGAAAGCCATGACCGCACGGCGGAGGAATGCCGCA
The DNA here is from genome assembly GCF_900079775.1 of Leyella lascolaii. Lineage (GTDB taxonomy): Bacteria > Bacteroidota > Bacteroidia > Bacteroidales > Bacteroidaceae > Prevotella > Prevotella lascolaii. Next base: position 386,892 of record NZ_LT556038.1, read on the forward strand.
AATAGGGATAACCCTAACCGATGATAGGGATTTTCCCTTTATGATACAGACTTATATGCGTAAATTCGTGACGTAAACACCAGTTGTCTGACAATAAAACAAAACCATTATGAAGAAATACATACTGCCTTTGCTCATGCTGATGTCTTTCTTCCGCACCGCCGCATCAGCACACAACCCGACCGACACGATAGCGCCGGGCGACATATACAGGCATGTGGACATAGCTCCGGTGTTTCCGGGAAGCGTGGATGAAGGGCTGCCGATGTATGTGGCAGAAAACTTCAGATATCCAGCAGCGGCGTGGCGCACCGACTTCGAGCCCGAAGTGCCGGTGAGCTTCGTCATACGCGCCGACGGCACAACGTCCGACGTGAAGATAATGAAGGACGTGCACCCGCTGCTGGCAAGGGAGATTGAGAGGCTCATACTGAACATGCCGAGGTGGTATCCAGCCTATCTGAACAACAGACCGGTGAACACGGAGTTCAGATACACCCTGCTGCTGTTCGACCCTTACCTCAACCTGCCATACCACGTGGCGCCTCTGATAGAAAAGACAAGAAAATACTCAGACTTCGGAAAAAGGTATTCGTCGGGAATGAAAGCCGCGACACTGAGGGAGGCTATCAAGGATATCGGGCAGATAACGGTGCTGACACCGCTGCACGCGGCAAGCACCATCGCCATGACAAGGCTGTGGCTATCCGACAAGAACTATCATCAGGCTACCATTCTCGCAAAGACAGCACTGAAGGAATACGGCAAGCTCAACCTGTACAGGCACGACGGGAAGAAGACGGGACACGACTATCCGAGACCGGGATACAACGGGAAGAACGAGATTGCGCTCGCCCTGCAGAAGGCTCTGGCGTTCGACGAGGCGGGACTGCCGCGTATGGCGCGCGCCGCATACGACGGACTGACCGACCTGCTCGACGAGAAGATAAGGACGAAGGACATAGCCGTGCCGCTCATCGGGACCGACAGACAGTATCAGACGGAGCAACTCATCAAGCGGCTCACGCTCCGACAGATGGACGAGCTTCTCTCCGACGGGGAGCAGATGAGGCAGCTCTCGACCGAGGACCGCAAGGTGCTGAGAAACGCCGTGGACTATACCGACGTGAACAAGGCTATGGACTATCTCATAGCAAAGAATGTGATAATAAGCGCAAGGGTGCTGGGCACACACAGCAAGATAAAGGAACTCAGACGGGAGATAGTGATGGGACGTCCCGACATGGCTGACACGCTCAACCTCTACGCGCTCAAAGCCATGGCGATAGGACTGCGCGACGGACGCCGGGCGGAGACCGGCTATCTGGAAAAGACGGCTGCCGGAGCAAGCAGCCAGCTCAGGAGGATGGCTGAAAGGATGATGAAGGCATTGGCTGAAATGCCGGAAGGAGAGGAGCAACGGCGCAAGGCGGTGCACAGCATGGCATGCATGGCTCCGCTGAAAGACCCTTCGCTCAGCGGAAAGGAGAACAGGCGCGCGGCGGCGGAGTTCTATGAATACAGGGACAGAATGCGCGACACTTATCCTCTCGACTGGCTTTTCAGCGACACGGGCTACTAATACTGCGGCATGGCGGAGCCGGAGCACGTGCATGGCGTGGCTGCTACACATTGTATAAATATACGGAAACGGAAGTAAAAAATATTGACAAAGAAAAACCGCGAAACAGAAACGGAAACGCCGCAAAACCGCATCTGCATTGCATGAAAATACATATCCGTGACCGTTTTTGTCGCCGACGGTCTGCCAAACGGGCTTTCCTGCACTGTGGGGAAGCCCGTTACGCATTGCCGAAGAGTGCTCTTCATGCCACGAAAGAGCCTCTTTCGCAGTGCGGAAAAGCCTCTTTCGCAGCGTCATTTTTACCGTTACGGATGTCGGAACAGTATAAGTCACAAACAGTCAGAGCATTACGCACAACGCCTCAAAACCCGCGTTTTCGCGTCAGAAACGCTTTCCGTCAATTCCATTGGCACTCTCGCGGAGTTCAGCACGTACGCCTTGCATAAATATACGGTGCCGGATGAATATTCATGCATAACAAGGCTGACTTTGTATCTTTTAATTGTTATTCCTTTGGAGTATGAATCCTATGTCGTATCTTTGCATAAGATAAGCTGCACTCGGGAAATAAAGAGCAAGCTCTCTTTCCTCTCATTTGCATTATCTTTGCATAAGATAAGCTGCACTCGGGAAATAAAGAGCAAGCTCTCTTTCCTCTCATTTGCATTATCTTTGCATAAGATAAGCTGCACTCGGGAAATAAAGAGCAAGCTCTCTTTCCTCTCATTTGCATTATCTTTGCATAAGACAAGCATCGGTTCGGCAGTATCAAGTCTGAAGAAACTCCGTTTCTCCGCCTTGCTGTTGCACTCACCTTGCATTATCTTTGCATAAGACAAGCCGCACCAGGCAATATAATGCAAGATATTATCGCACCCGCCTTGCCGCATCTCAAAACAATCGCGCAGGGCGTATAATGATTATCAGAAAATAAAAAGAAGAAAAAATGAAAAGGATGTTTATAACTCTGGCGTTTGCCGCGGCAATGGCGGCGATGCCTTACGGCACAACAGGCGCGCAGAATCTTGCCATACAGGACGATGACGCGAAGTATGCCACCGAACTGCTCGTAACAGGTACGAAGGCGCCCGAATTCAGTCTGAAGACTCCAGAGGGCAAGACCGTGAGCCTGAGCGACTTCCGCGGCAAGTATGTGGTGCTCGACTTCTGGGCTTCATGGTGCCCCGACTGCATAAAGGACATACCGAACATGAAACGGATGTACGAGAAATACAAGGACCGCGGCATCGTTTTCCTGGGCGTATCGTTCGACGACAACAAGGACAACTGGACCGCCATGCTGAAGAAACAAGGCATAAAGTACACACAGGTGAGCGAACTGAAGAAGTGGAAAACCACTGAGGTGTCGAAAGCCTACAAGGTGAACTGGATACCGACACTGTATCTCATCGACAAGGAAGGTAAGGTTGTGCTGGGCACGGTGATGTCTGAGAAGATAGAGAAAGCACTCGGACAGCTCTCGCCTGCCGAATGACGGACGTCAGGCATGACACCTACAAGAGAACATATGAGAGCGTGGTTCGACACGTTCAACCGCCAATACTTCAACGGAGAGCTGCCTCTGCCACGGCTGGCATTGGGCAACTCGCGCACAAGACTCGGCTCGATGTCGTGCAGGCGCAGGCGTACGCTCACGGGATGGAGGCTATCCGACTTTGCGATACGTCTGAGCACATACTACGACTGCACCGAACGTGAGATGCAGACAGTGCTCCTGCACGAGATGATACATTATTATATAGCATGGAAAGGCATACGCGACGATGCGCCGCACGGCAGCGTGTTCCGCAGCATCATGAACAGACTGAACACGCGCCACGGATGGGACATCAGCGTGTCAGCATCCATGCGCGGCAGGAAAACAGCCGCACCACACAACGACAGACGCCCGCGACTGGTTCTCGCATTGGAGAACAGCCGCGGCGAATGTTTTCTCACGGTGGTCAACCCGCGCTATGCCGCACAATTGAAATCACGGCTAAAAAACGCCGCAGACGCCACACAACGCGCATGGTTTGTCTCCACCGACCCGTTCTTCTCCGATTTCACCACCGTAAGGTCGCTCCGCGCGCGCAAGGTAAAGCGCGAAGTGTTTGATGAAAAGATTGCATGTGGAACAATGGTTGACATATAACGAATAAACGAAGAACGGAAAACCTGTCAGACAGACAGGGCATACACAGACATAATCCACGCTCCGCCGACACCGCCCCACGCCCTTACACACCCCGCCACAACCCGGAGAAGCCTGCCGATTACACATTTTTTAAATGTGTTAATTTGGTTGGCTATCAAAAAGTTATTACTTTTGCGAGTTGAAATCATACAATTTATTATCACTATACTATGAGTTTGAAAATTGTTGTACTTGCCAAGCAAGTACCCGACACGAGAAACGTGGGCAAGGACGCCATGACTGCCGAAGGAACAGTCAACCGCTCGGCGCTGCCCGCAATCTTCAATCCGGAGGATCTGAACGCACTTGAGCAGGCTCTGCGTCTGAAAGAGCAGAACCCGGGTTCTACCGTAGGAATACTGACCATGGGTCCTCCCCGCGCTGCCGAAATCATACGACAGGGACTCTATCGCGGAGCTGACACAGGCTGGCTGCTGACCGACCGTCTGTTCGCAGGAGCCGACACACTCGCCACATCTTATGCCCTCGCGACGGCAATAAAGAAAATCGGCGGTGTGGACATCGTCATCGGAGGACGCCAAGCCATCGACGGCGACACCGCACAAGTGGGTCCGCAGGTGGCACAGAAGCTGGGACTCTCGCAGGTGACATACGCTGAGGAAATACTGAAATGCGAGAACGGAACACTCACCATACGCCGCCACATAGACGGAGGCGTGGAGACAGTGGAGGCTCCGATGCCCCTCGTCGTCACCGTTACGGGAAGCGCAGACCCTTGCCGTCCGTGCAACGCGAGACTGATGATGAAATACAAGCGCGCCACAGCACCCATGGAACGTACAGCCGACAACAAGTACAACTATCTGTATGACGAACGGCCTTATCTCACTCTGAACCAATGGTCGGTCGCCGACGTAGACGGCGACCCCGCACAATGCGGACTCAGCGGCTCGCCTACAAAGGTGAAGGCAGTGAAGAACATTGTGTTCCAGGCTAAGGAAAGCAAGACACTGAGCAGCAGCGACACTGACATCGAAGGACTGGTGAAGGAACTGCTGGAAGAGAAAATCATTGGATAACATTCATCCTAAGCAGTAAAAAACAAACGCTGTAAGGCATACGGCAAGACGGAAGACACCGTATGCCCGGCTCAAAAGACAAACAAGAATATATGAACAACGTATTTGTATATTGCGAGATAGAAGGCACTACAGTAGCCGAAGTATCTCAGGAATTGCTCACAAAAGGCCGCAAGCTGGCTGACAGACTCGGTGTGGAGCTTCACGCCGTAGTCGCCGGAACCGGCATAAAGGGCGAAGTGGAGCAGCAGATTCTGCCCTACGGTGTTGACAAACTCTTTGTGTTCGACGCCGAAGGTCTGTTCCCATACACATCAGCACCTCATACAGACATTCTGGTGAACCTCTTCAAGGAGGAGAAACCGCAAATCGCACTCATGGGAGCTACCGTGATAGGCCGCGACCTCGGTCCGAGAGTGTCGTCATCTCTCACAAGCGGACTCACAGCAGACTGCACACAGCTTGAGATAGGCGACTACGACACGAAGGTGAAAGTGAACGGCGGGATGGTCAGCAAGCACTACGACAACCTTCTCTATCAGATTCGTCCGGCATTCGGAGGCAACATCGTGGCTACGATTGTAAACCCTGACCACCGCCCGCAAATGGCTACCGTGCGCAGCGGAGTGATGCAGAAGGCTCTCTACGAAGGCAAGGCAAAGGGCGAGACGGTTTATCCTGAAGTGGCAAAATATGTCTCAGCCGAGGCGTTCGTGGTGAAAGTGCTCGACCGCCACGTTGAAGCCGCCAAGCACAACCTCAAAGGCGCGCCCATCGTTGTGGCTGGAGGCTACGGTGTGGGAAGCAAAGAGAACTTCGACATGCTGTTCAAACTGGCAAAGGAACTGCACGGTGAGGTAGGCGCAAGCCGCGCAGCCGTGGACGCAGGATGGATAGACCACGACCGCCAGATAGGACAGACGGGCGTGACGGTACACCCGAAAGTGTACATAGCATGCGGCATATCCGGACAGATACAGCACATTGCCGGCATGCAGGACTCCGGAATCATCATCTCGATAAACAGCGATCCCGACGCTCCCATCAACAAGATTGCAGACTATGTAATCAACGGTACGGTGGAGGAAGTGGTTCCCAAATTAATCAAATATTACAAACAGAACAGCAAGTAAACAAAATGGCTAATTATTATACAGATCATCCGGAGTTCGACTTCTATCTCAATCATCCGGAGATGAAGCGCGTCGTAGAGCTCAAGGAGCGCAACTTCGAAGACAAGGACAAGTATGAGGACGCGCCGGTAGACCACGACGACGCCATCGAGAACTACAAGAACGTGCTCGAGATAACAGGTGACATCGCAGCGAACATCATCGAACCAAACAGCGAGGACGTCGACCTTGAGGGACCGCACCTCGTGGACGGACGCATGCACTACGCATCCAAGACATACGAGAACCTCGACGCCACACGCAAGGCAGGACTGTGGGGCATCTCGATGCCGCGCCGTTACGGCGGACTGAACATGCCTATAACGCCATACTCCATGGCTTCCGAGATCATTTCAGCTGCTGACGCAGGCTTCCAGAACATCTGGTCGCTGCAGGATTGCATAGAGACTCTCTATGAGTTCGGCAGTGAGGAGCAACGCCAGAAATACATTCCGAGGGTATGCGCAGGCGAGACCATGAGTATGGACCTTACCGAACCGGACGCCGGTTCCGACCTCCAGCGCGTGATGCTCAAGGCTACATACAGCGAGAAAGACGGCTGCTGGCTGCTCAACGGAGTGAAACGATTCATCACCAACGGCGACTCTGACATACATCTCGTGCTCGCACGCTCCGAGGAGGGCACTCATGACGGTCGCGGACTGTCCATGTTCATATACGACAAGAACCAGGGCGGTGTGACCGTACGCCACATAGAGCACAAGCTGGGAATACATGGCTCGCCCACATGTGAGCTTGTATACAAGAACGCGAAGGCTGAGCTGTGCGGCAGCACACGCATGGGTCTCATCAAATATGTCATGGCTCTGATGAACGGAGCGCGTCTGGGCATAGCCGCACAGTCGGTAGGTGTGAGCCAGGCTGCATACAACGAGGCTCTCTCTTACGCAAAAGACCGCAAGCAGTTCGACACAGCCATCATCCGGTTCCCTGCCGTATACGACATGCTCTCGCGTATGAAGGCCAAGCTCGACGCCGGTCGCAGCATACTGTATCAGACTGCAAGATACGTCGACATATACAAAGCTCTCGACGACATAGCACGCGAGCGCAAACTGACAGCCGAAGAGCGTCAGGAGCAAAAGAAGTACGCACGGCTTGCCGACGCCTTCACTCCGTTGGCAAAAGGCATGAACTCCGAGTACGCCAACCAGAACGCATACGACGCGATACAGGTTCACGGAGGCTCGGGATTCATCATGGAGTACAAGTGCCAGCGTCTTTACCGCGACGCGCGCATCTTCTCCATCTATGAAGGAACGACACAGCTGCAGGTGGTTGCCGCCATACGCTACATCACCAACGGCACTTACATGGGCATGATAAAGGACATGCTGGAGCGCGAGGTAGCCGACAGCATGAAGGCTCTGAAGGTGCGCGTGGCTCTCATGGCAGAGAAACTGGAGGACGCCGTGAACGCTGTGAAGGAGGCAGGAAGCCAGGAACTGCAGGACTTCGTGGCACGCAGGCTGTACGAGATGACGGCAGACACCATCATGTCACTGCTCATCCTCGACGACGCAACACGCTCACCGCAGCTCTTCGAGAAGAGTGCCAACGTGTATGTACGCTATGCCGAGGCTGAGGTCAACGCTCACCACTCTTTCATAAAGAGTCTGCGCGCAGAGGACCTTGAATACTACCGTCAGGCGGAAAAGGAAGCTGAGACGGAAGAATAATAACGTTAAGATACAAAAGAACGAGCCGCTTTCCTGTCATAAAAAGGAAAGCGGCTCATTTGTTTTATATATCATGCGAACCGTAGTACATTCCGCTATTGTGCGGAACGGGCGGTTCCGCGCAATGCCAAATGCCGTCACTGCCTACGACTGCGACTCTTCCTCAGCCTTCTGCTTTCTCAGCATCTCAGCCTCAGCGAGCATATCGGTACCCAGATGGGTGACACGCTCACGCTCAAGACGCTCCCTCACCTCCTTCGGTTTGGTGGCATAGACTATCATTCTTATCGAGTCGTCATAGGTGACATAGTTCCACAGCCAGTTGAGAAACACCATAAGCTTGTTGCGTATGCCGAGAATGGAGCGCAGATGAACCACGAGCCACAGCACCCAGGCAAGGAAACCCTGCGAGTGGAACTTGCCTATCTCAGCCACAGCCTTATTCCTTCCGATGGTAGCCATCGAACCGAGATTGTTGTATATGAACGGTGTGAGACCCTCATTGTCGCCTGCCGTTATCTTCCTTATGTTGCGCGCAAGGTTCTTCGCCTGCTGTATGGCAACCTGCGCGAGCTGTGGATGACCGCCGGGATATGCCGGGTCTGACGTCTGCAGACACTGGTCGCCGATGGCGAACACGTCCTTCATGCCCTTCACACGGTTGTACTCGTCCACGATGATGCGCTGTCCTCGTCCGAGATACTCGCCGTCCACGCCCGTGATGGTGTTCGCCCTGACACCCGACACCCATATGAACGTACGGGTGGGAATCTCCATTCCGTCCTTCATTACAACCTTGCGGTCGCGGTAGTCGGTCACCATCTTTCCGAGACACACCTCCACTCCCATGCTCTCAAGGAACTCCTTCGCCTTCTCCGAGGAGTCTTTCGACATGCCGGCAAGCAGCCGGTCGCCTGCCTCGATGAGATAGATATGCATCAGCGAAGCGTCCATGTCAGGATAATCGTAAGGCAACACGTAGCGTTTCATCTGCGAGAGAGCACCCGCAATCTCCACTCCCGTGGCGCCGCCGCCCACAATCACCACATTGAGCAGCTCCTGACGCTCCTCCTCCGTGGCACATGTCAGCGCGCGTTCAAGATTGCTCAGCAGCGCGTTACGCAGTCCCATAGCCTCCGCGACGGTCTTCATAGGCATTGCCTCATCGGCTATATTGCTGTTTCCGAAAAAGTTGCTTGTAGTGCCGGCGGCAAAGACAAGATAGTCATACTCCATCTTTCCGATAGACGTCTGTATGATTTTCTTCTCCGGAAAGACGGCACGCACCTCTGCCATACGGAAATAGAAGTCGTCCTTACCACGGAATATCTTTCTGAAAGGAAACGATATCTGCCCGGGCTCGATGCCCGCCGAGGCAACCTGATATATCAGAGGCGGGAACTGATGATAGTTGTTTCTGTCCACCAGAACCACCTGCATGCCTGAATTGCGGAGCTCTGTAGCGAGGCGAAGACCGCCGAATCCTCCTCCGACAATCACAATACGCTTTTTCTCATTTCTCTGAATATTGACACTCATAGCACTTAACGTTTAAATTTCCTATGCCCCGACATACCCGTCGGAGTTCCATTCTATATGTTTAATACGATGCAAAGATGATGCAAGGCGAGGGCAACGGCAAGACGGGAAAACGCAGTTTTACCGGACTTGACACTGCCGAGCCGAAGCATTTCTTATGCAAAGAAATTGCAAACGAGAGGAAAGAGAGCTTGCTCTCTGTTTCCCGAGTGCAGCATTTCTTATGCAAAGAAATTGCAAGGCGAGGGCAACGGCAAGACGGGAAAACGCAGTTTTACCGGACTTGACACTGCCGAGCCGAAGCATTTCTTATGCAAAGATACTGATAAAATATGGTTCGTAACAGTTCAGAGACAAAAAATAAGAGTTTTAAAACAATAATGTGGTCCGGAAACATAAACTTTTCAGATATTACAAAAATATTCTCCCGACGGTGTAGTTTTTCTTAATAACTTTGCGTCTAACTTGCAGTAACGTTCAAACATAGACAAAATGGAAGTATCAGAAAAAGAATTCGAACGTATCGTCAGCCGCAACAAGAGCGTCATATACACCGTGTGCTACATGTTCGCAGACAACGCCGAAGACGCCGACGACCTGTTTCAGGAAGTGCTTCTGAACATATGGAACGGACTCGGACAGTTCCGCCAGTCGAGCGACATGTCCACATGGATATGGCGGATAAGCCTTAACACCTGCATAAGCAGCGGCAGGAAACGCAAGCGCAGACCCACCGTGAGGCTTACGATGGAGGCAAACCTGTATGAGGACAACGACGACGACACACGGCAGATACGCATGCTGCGCGAACGCATCCACCGCCTGAAACCCTTCGACCGCGCCATTGTGCTGCTGTGGCTCGAGGACCTTAGCTACGAGGAAATAGGCGACATAGTGGGCATAACGGCAAAGAACGTGTCGGTGAGGCTGTACCGCATACGTCAGGAACTTAAACAAATGTCTAACAACTGAAACTGCAAGAAGATGGAAAACAACAACGAACTGGAGATGATGCGCGCCCAGGTGGCGTTGCTCAAAGAGAAACTTGACAAGGAACAGATGGTGAGCGAGAGAATGATGCGCACAGTGATAAAGAAAGAAATGGGAAGTTTCTTACGCGACAGGATGCTGCTCATACTGTTCGCGGCGGCTGTGATGCCGTTCATGCTGTGGATGCTCATCTGTCACGACAGGATATCCGTAGCCCTCGCAGCAGCAATGGAACTGTACATGATAGCCGCCGTGGCATACACATTCTATTCGCACCGCGGACTGGACTCAGCTACCATGGGCAGCGAGAAGCTTGTCACCGTAGGCAGAAGACTTGTCCGTGTGACACGCCTCAACGCTCTCTGGCTGCGCGTGAGCATACCTGTGCTGTGTGTCATCGTGGCGTGGATGTTCATAGAGTTCGGCATTCTGGAGATGCCTCCCAACTCTTTTGCCGTAGGAGGAATCACAGGATTCTGCGTCGGACTGTGCCTTGGAATAATAATGTACAGGAAAAAGAAGCGCGCGCTGAACGAACTTATACAGCAGATAGAGGAGCTTACCGACGGGCAGCCGGAATGATACGTCACCCCAAGCGCACATGAATTCCTCTCACTCCACCGGCATGCGGCACAACAGACAAGCGGCTGCATGCCGGTGTCATGTCATGGTTTGCAGGGTGCGGCAGCCTCAATTCACACGCGCTGGTATATCTTCAGTCCGAAATCCTCCACAATGGCGTATACATATTCCATTATCGCTGCGAGATGATGCTCGTAAGGTTTCCACTCCTTCTGCTTGAGAAAGAAGTAGAACTCCAACGGAAGTCCGGTGTTGGTAGCCTCAAGCTGCCTTACGAAGAAAGTCATTCCGGTGTTCACATCGTCGCGCGAGCCCATCCAGCGTTCAACATACCGTCGGAAGAGAGTCATGTTCACTACGTCTCCCTTCATCTCTTCCTCCTTCATGCCATACTTCTCCGAGAGTCTGCGCTTCATACCGTCGTCAGCCATGCGTATGCTGTGGAAGTCGAAAAACACCATGCGCTTCACCCTTCGTCCGCCTCCCTCGCTCATCGACATCCAGTTCTGGAACGAGCCGTCGACAAGAGTCAGCGGCGAGACAGTGAGCGTTGTGTTGTCGAAGTTGCGCACTTTCACCGTGGTGAGCGTCATGTCCTCCACTATGCCGTTCACCTCAGTGCCCGGCACAGTTATCCAGTCGCCCTTGTGAAGCATGTCGTTGCTCGTAAGCCGTACGCCCGCAACGAGTCCTGTGATGGTGTCCTTGAACACGAGCATGAGTATCGCCGACGTGGCTCCCAGACCGGCAAGGAGCGTCAGCGGACTGCGTCCTATCACCACGGCAAGCATCACTATGACAGAGATGAAGATGATTGCTATCTTCAGCACACCGCAGAAGGTGTGGAAATACTGTTGCTTCGCCGTGCGCCGCTCGCCCTCGAAACCCTTGAACGAGTCGATGAACGCTATGCAGAGGCGCATGGACATGAGCACCACATAGAAGGCTGTGGCACGCGAGAGAATCTCAGGCACGGAACGGTAGGAGGCGAACACGTCGGGCAGAAACATCCACACGAAGAGTCCGGGCACTATATGTGAGGCTGCGCGGAGCGTTTTCTCGTTGAGCAGAATGTCGTCCCACTCCATCACTGTCTTCTCCGCCATGCGCACCATGAGCGGAACGATGAGCCTGTGGCACAGGAGATAGATGACGCACGCGGCTCCGAGAACAACCAGAGCCACAGCCATGCGGCTTGCGAGCATGAGTGTCTGTCCTGTCATTCCGGCATGTGCGAAGAGCTGTTCGGTCTGGATTACAATGTCGTACATATATTATTATATGATGTTATGGTTTCACATATAGGATATCATAGGCTTACGGACTGCACAATATACGGCAAACGGTGTCCTGAAAGGAGCGCGCGTCGCGCCACCGTCTCACTCCCTGGTTCATTATGGCGAAGGCAAGCCTGTGCCCGTTAGGTGCGGTGCAGTAGCCCGCAAGGCTGCTCACGCCCTCGAGAGTGCCCGTCTTGGCATACACATTTCCGCGCGTGAAAGGTCCGTGCATGCGGTTCTTCAGAGTGCCGTCGAAGCCTGCCTGCGGCAGCGACGGGTGCAGATGCAGATATATGTTGCTGTTCATGAAGGCATAGCGCAGCAGTTTTATCTCCAGCTCAGCCGTGAGATAGTTGTACAGCGACAGTCCTGAGCCGTCGGCTATGGAATACTGCGAGGCGTCAAGCCCCACCTTCTCGATGAGTCTGTCTATCACCGTGCGCGCGCTGCGTGCCGTAGCCGGACGGCTGCCTGTGGTCGCCGCGAGCTGGTAGAACATAGACTCCGCGTAGAGGTTGTCGCTCTCCTTCATCATGTTCATGAGTATCTGGTCCATCGTGTGGAACCGTCGGCAGATGCAGAAGGCGTCGCCCGGCTTCATAGCCTCGCCCACCGTGCCTTCCACCACTATGCCCACCTCGCGCAGCTCTTCAGCAAAGCGCGTCATGAAGCTGTCCTTGCGGCTTATGAGCAGGGGCGAGAGCACGGGGTTGTCGTCATCCCAGCACCATCCCTTTCCGAATCGGGTGCTGTCCTTCATGGTCTTATCGGCATAGAGATTGCCGCGTATTGTGTCCACGCCCATCTTGTGGATGCTCTCCACGAAAGCGCGGAGGTCGTCGGAATTGAACCTCGGGTCGAATCCTCCCACGCAGTAGACGTCACCCCGGAGCACTCCGTCGGCGACACTGCCCGTATAGCACAGCTCGGTCTTGAACTGATAGCCGCCGCCCAGCTTGTCGATGGCTGCGATGGCGGTGACAAGCTTCATGGTGGACGCGGGGCGCAAACGCTGGCGTTCGTTGTGGCGGAATATAGCCGAATCGGCATCAAGGTCGTATACCATAATGCCCACCTGAGACGTCCTGAACATAGGAGCGTCGAGCAGAGACGTCAGCGACTCTTGCACAGACTGGGGCCATGGGAGTGACTGCCATTCGTCGGGCAGGGAGTCGACACATATAGTGTCGGCGTCGTCCGAGACATACACGTCACCGTCTTCTATGTTTTCCTGGGCATGAGCCGGCACGAACATCAGCACCGGAATGAGAAGCAGATATAACAGTCGTTTCATTTTCTTTTTCAGGTAAATATTTTTCAGCGCATTGCCGCAGTGCCTTTGAGCGACAGACTGTGCCGCCTCCATGCGCGCCGCCCGCCTCTCTCAGCAGCCGTCGTCACAACCGTCGGACGGCTGTACGGCGGAAGCCATACGCCTGCGAAGCTCTTTCACAAACCCCGTCTCGTTCTCGGGCTGCAAGGCGAGCACACGTCCGGAGGCACACTCAACAGCCACATACGACCGCATGAGCAGCCGTCCCTCCACGCGCCTCACGCCGCGTATGCCTGAAAGAGGCTCCTCGCGGCGGCGCGAGAACCGTCCGTTGTCTATCAGAAGCCTGCCGTCGGAGGTGAGCGTATACACTGTGTGCACGGTGCGCTCCACGGTTATGGCGGCAAGCATCATCATCGCCAGACCTACAAGACCTGACGGTATGTTGTGGTGCATGAGCGCCCAGAGACCGGCAAGGGCAAACACCGTCACAACGGCAAAGTCGCGCACACCGGCGCGTCTGTGAAAGATTCTGTCCATATGATTGTGATAAAGCGGCTGCACAACGGGCGCGCGACAGTCCCGCCGCGCGTGTCACAGCTTGCGGCAGACGCACGGGCACATCACGGCAGCACGTGCGAATGCGTGTGATTATTGTCCGGATGCAAAGTTATAAATAATTCTTCAGACTGACGAAAAAGCCTGTCGGTCCGTCCTCTGAGGCGTTACGGCATAACGTGAGACACTCGGGTGGAGTTTTTGTTTTTTATATCTTATTAACACAACAAACCGTCATGAATGTTAAAATAATACATATTCTCATCCTCAAAACTGCGGTATTTCCGGACGGCAGCGTGTTTTGCCTCAGAAACGGCGGTTTTTWTCATATAGAGGCAAAGCGCTGTCGTCCAACCGTTTATGTTTTTTCTGGCTTGCATCCTCACTGTTCAGGTCCTGCCAAACGGGCTTTCCCGCATCACGGAAAAGCCTTTCCGGCAATACTGAAGAGGCTTTATCACAACCCGAAACAGGCTTTCCGGTAACCCGAAACGGGCTTTTCCGCAATCCGTCAGCCGCAAAAACGCATTACGGGAAGCGGTTTCCGGCATTTCAGGACGGTTAATATCGCTTTGTGAAAGCCGGTTTGCCGTTTTCTGAATGTTAAATTACGAATTCATAAAAGATAAACTTTGTTAATGTAATATTAAATTTATCTTACTGTATAAAAGCGGCGGAAGGATGAACATTGGTCAATTTATGGACTGGAATACACTAATTTATACATATAAGAATGTGTACACATCAATTATTTTATGTACTTTTGCATATATTAAGATGCGGTTCGGCGGTATCAAGTCCTGTGAAAACAAGTTTCACAGACTTGCTGTCGCACTCACCTTTCATTAATATTGCATATATTAAGATGCGGTTCGGCGGTATCAAGTACGGTAAAACTTTGTTTTCCCTCCTTGTCATTGCACTCACCTTTCATCAACATTGCAAACGTCAAGATGCGGTCGGGAGACTGGAGAAAAAATCCATTTCAACCCTCCGGCATTAATTTCATATAAGACTTAAAACAAAAAGACATGGTTTTCAAGTATGATTTTCTCATTATCGGTTCGGGAGTGGCAGGCATGAGCTATGCCCTCAAAGTGGCGCGCGCAAGGAAAGGCAAGGTCTGCATGATATGCAAGACAACGCTCGACGAAGCCAACACTTCGTTCGCACAAGGAGGCGTGGCGTCGGTCACAAACATTGAAGTGGACAACTTCGACAAACACATTGAGGACACGATGATTGCCGGCGACTACATAAGCTACCGCGCGGCGGTGGAACAGGTGGTGAGAAACGCACCGGAACAGATAAAGGAACTCGTGGGATGGGGCGTGAACTTCGACCGCACAAAAGACGGAACGTTCGATCTGCACCGTGAGGGCGGACACTCGGAGTTCAGAATACTGCACCACTCGGACGACACCGGAGCCGAGATACAACGCGGACTGATGGCTGCCGTGAGGGCTAATCCCGACATAGAGATAAAGGAAAACCATTTCGCAGTGGAGATAATAACACAGCACCACCTCGGAGCGCGAGTGACGCGGCGGACACCTTACATCAACTGCTACGGTGCTTACGTGCTCAATCCCGACACACAAAAGGTGGACACGTATCTTAGTAAGGTGACCGTGATGTGCACCGGAGGATGCGGCGCGGTGTACCAGACCACCACCAACCCGATAATAGCCACGGGCGACGGAGAGGCTATGGTGTACAGGGCAAAAGGCACTGTGAAGGACATGGAGTTCGTGCAGTTCCACCCCACAGCGCTCTATCATCAGGGCGAGACTCACCCTGCCTTCCTCATAACAGAGGCTATGCGCGGATACGGAGGCATACTGCGGCTGCCCGACGGGTCGTCGTTCATGGAGAAATATGACAAGCGTCTGTCGCTTGCTCCGCGCGACATAGTGGCAAGAGCCATCGACAAGGAGATGAAGATACACGGTCTTGACCATGTGTGTCTGGACGTTACGCACAAGAACGCGGAAGAGACAAAACGCCACTTCCCCAACATCTACATGAAGTGCAAGTCCATAGGAATAGACATAACGACCGACTACATACCGGTGAGACCTGCCGCCCACTATATGTGCGGAGGCATAAAGGTCGACCTTAACGGCCAGTCGAGCATCGACCGGCTATATGCCATAGGCGAGTGTTCGTGCACAGGACTGCACGGAGGCAACCGTCTCGCAAGCAATTCTCTTATAGAAGCCGTGGTCTACGCTGACGCGGCGGCACGCCACTCCATTGCTCACGTGGACGAATATGACTTCAACGACAAGATACCGGAATGGAACGACGAGGGCACAATGACCAATGAGGAGAAGGTGCTCATAACGCAGAGCGTAAAGGAAGTGGGCGAGATAATGAGCAACTACGTCGGAATAGTGCGCAGCGACCTGCGTCTCAAGAGGGCGTGGGACCGTCTTGACCTGCTCTACGAAGAGACGGAGGCTCTCTTCAAGCGTGTGAAGGCGAGCCGCGACATATGTGAGCTGCGCAACATGATAAACGTGGGCTACCTCATAACAAGGCAGGCTATAGAGCGCAAAGAGTGCCGCGGACTGCACTTCACCACCGACTATCCGCTGCATGCATACGACAGGAAATAAACAACAAGACATATATCGTAAACGGAAAACGGCAGCCGGACACACCCATTGAGGTGCTGTCCGGCTGCCGTTTTCTATAGATGATGTCGCGAGCAGCGCATCCGTATGCCGCGTCCGCACGCCTTCGGGCTATCGGGTGAGCGAGAATTTAAGGCTCAGACCGAAGTCCTGAGTGGTCGTAGGATAGCTGCTGCTGGCGAGCAGGGGCTTGTTTGTCTGGCAGTCATAGTAGAAACTCATTGACATAAGCTTCGATAATGTGTACTCGGCGGAGAACGACAGCTTGAAGGCACTGTTGCCGCTGCTCGCCGCACTGGTCATCGACGCGATGTCGCGGCTTATGGATGCCTGCTTGCGATAGCTCATGTCGAGCCGCAGACGCAGGTCGTGGTTCACTCCCGAAGTGGCACGTGTGGCTGTGCGTGTGGTGTTGTTCTGCTCGTCGTCGTTCTTCTTTCCCTTGTTCTTCACAAGTCTGTGGTTGCGTCCTCCGAAGATGTTGAAGTTGTTGATGGTATATCCCATGCCGAGCACCCAGTCGTGGCTGGTAGCCTCGTTTATCTGTACGCTGGTCATGCTGAGGCTGAGCACGCGCGTCGTGCGGTACTCGAGCTTTGCCGTGAGGTTGTTCTCAAACGTGAGGTCGATGCCGAGCAGCGGCGAGAACGACTCGTTGATGCTTACCGTCGATACGTTGTACATGGAGCTTGGGATGGGGTTTCCTGTGGTGGCGTCGTTCACGAAGCCAAGCCCGTTCATATATTCCATGAAGGTGCTGTACGAACTGTACGAGCCAACGGCGTAGATGCTCTTGTACGCATGGTTGATGTTGACGCTCTTGAACACATCGCGGAACCACGGCAGCCGTGTCAGTCCGCTGTAGCGCACCGACCAGTTGGGCAGCAGACGGGCAAGCGACGGGAATATGTCGAGCGACGAACCGCCCATGCTTGTGTACGCTGAGAGGAAGGCGGGAATCATCACATCCGAGCCGTACTTGTTCACTCCGCCGTTCGCCGGGTCGAATTTCTTTCCGGCAAGAAGCGTTCCCTCCGGATAGACGGCGTTGGCATAACGCGCCTCGACACGCTGTCGGAAACCGTCGAGCGACTTGCAGAACTTCTCGAAGGTAGCCGAGTGGTAGCCGTTGCCCGCGTTGCCCGACCCTTCGAACGCGCTTCCCAGCGACAGCGTTGTCATGGAGAAGGTTCCGCTCTGGGTTGTCGGATTGCCCTCATACATATATTGTATGCTCTTCGCCGTGGTCATGGTGCGGTTGGCGTTGAGGTCTATCTTGAGGTTCTTTATGGGTTCGAGCGTCGCCCTTATCTGCAAATCCTCGGTCTTGTTGGTGGTGGCAGGCGTGGCTACAGAGTCGTTCATGAGCAGCCATCCGTTGTCGCGCGCCTTGTCGATGTAGGAGTCGCCAATCATTCCGAAGGCGAAGTCAAGACCCGGCGACATCGCTCCCACACTGCGTGTCTGACCGAACGCGTCGCCTATCATAGGCATGAAGCCCGGCAGCGACATCGAATACTGGTTGCGGTAGGATATGCCCACACTGCGCACCATCATCATCACGCGCGCCACACTCTGCATTGTGCGGTACCAGCCTTTATTCTCGAGCGGCTCCTTAGGCGTGACGGTGACTTTCACCTTGGTCACGGAGTCGACCTTGCTCGTTATGTTTATGCTGTTCTCGTCGATGCGTTTGTATTTCAGGTTGAACACCTTGCCGTCGGCGGTCTTTGCCGACACAATGATGCGTTTGGTCTTCTTGCCGTGCGTGAGCTTCGTGACGGTGTCTGGACGAAGCACCACCTCGCTCTCAAAACTGCGCTTGTTCTTAGGCAACTGCTTCGCAAGCTGCGCCGCCTTGCCGTCTGTTGCGCCCGCACCTTTGCCGTCGGCGGCTTTCTTAGCCTTGTCGTCAGCTTTCTTCTTAGGCTTGTTGCGCGTGTTGTTTGCTGCCCGCGCCGGTTCCTTGTTGAACCTTTCGTTTGCCTTCTTCAGGAAAGGTATGTGGTTGTAGAGCTTCTCCAGATTGAACGTTCCGTTGATGTTGAGCGTCCTGTTGTTTGAGATGGTGTTGCCGAGCGATGTCCCGTCCTCAAGCTCGGTGCCTCTCACCCAGTTGTATGTGGCGTTGTAGCTGGCGTCGGAGTTCACCCAGTCGAAGACAGGAATGAGGTTGAGCGGCAGCTGGTATGACATGGCGAACGACTGGTTGTAGTCCAGCGGCGTTCCGAGATTCTTGATGCTCGTCCATACGGAGTCCTTCCATGCGGAGTAACGGTCGGGATACAAGTCCTTGTTCACGGGTGTGTAAGGCTCTTCTATCTCCGCGTGCGTGGCGCTCTGGAAGTTCATGTGCAGGTTCTTCGTGAGGTCCCAGCGCAACGAGAAGTCCCTGTTCCACAGGAATTGCTGGCTGAACGTGACCGGAAGTTCGGACTCTCCCATGCTCTCCATGTCGCGTTCCTGCAGTTCATAGTAGCTTCGCGTTATCTCCGTATTGAATCCGACGTTCTGCGGCAGCCAGTTAAGTCCGAAGCGGCGGAGTATATCCAGCCACTTGCTTTTGTTCTTCAGCTTCCTGAAAGGCTCAAAAGGCTTGTACACAGGAGTCCATGAATAGTTCATCGCTCCGCGCCAGTTGTCCTCCTTCTCATACACCGTCGTCTCGCCGCTCGAGAAGTTGTGGCTGTGACTATAGGTCAAAGAGAAGTTCGCCGGGTCGTAAGGCATGGGGTGACGCTTGTTCTGTATGCCCACTCTTACGTTGGAAAGAGAGAAGTTTGTGGTCGTAGTCTTGGTCACGGCGATGCTTTCCACCGAGTCGCGTTCGTTCTTGCCGAGCGACTCGAGCGCGTCGTCGAGCTCCATATCCGTATCGAGCGGATTGTATCTTGGGCGTGTGAACTCCTTCGTTATAGAGTAGTACAGAGGCGCGCTTACCTTTGCTTTCTGCGGGAAAAACTTTCCGAGCTCTATGTTCGCGGTAATACTGTAGGTCTTGTAATCATCGGTCGAGCGTTGCGCCACGCCGTCCTCGAGACCTCCGAAACCGTCGGATATATAGCGTCCCTGCACGTTCACCGAACCAAGATCGGAGAGCTGCACATTCAGGTTGCCCTGTGCCGCCCATCCGCCTTCATTATTATATTCGCGCAGACGCAGCTCGTTGACCCAGATTTCTCCGCTCTTTATCTCTCCGGAGTTGTTGCGCACACCTATTATCATGGTCTTCACCTCACCCAAGGTGGGGTTTCCCATGACACTGATCTTGTTTGCAGGCTTGTCGTCATCGTACGCACTGAACACGCGGTTGTATGATGCCCGCCCCTCAGACTTGGCTTTGTTGCGCGCCTTCTTCAGCGCAGTGAACACGTTGAGGGGAATGTCAAGCATGTTCTCCTCGGGCCATACCATCTCGCAATCGGCACGCGAATACTTGTCGTAATTGTTGCCGTTGGGGGTCAGCTTCAGCGGTATCTCGTATTCATAGTAATTGCTTTTGTAGTCGCTTCCGAGTCTTATGAACACTGCAAGCTGGTTGTCCTGCAGGTTGGTGACGTTAGGTTCCATCATGTTTGCGTGCACAAACATCTGCAATCTCTTGTATTGGCGGAGGTCGAGTGTGGTGTTCTTATACACGGCTTTCGACTCGCCGCTGCCCAGATCGGTCACTGTGAGGGCGAGCGACTGCTCGTTGTCCTCCACAAGTTGCGGCTGCTGCGGGTCCTGTCCGCGCCTTATTCCCGGCGGAAGGACATAGTTCACCGGTGTCTTGTCGTTGTTTTCCTCAATGTTGACGGCACTCACCGCAAGCTTGCCCTGCTGAGTAGCCGAGTTGTCGAGATTCTGGTCGTACACCCTCCAGTCGCCTCTCACAAGGTCGAGCGAGCCGAACCGCAGTATGATAGGATGCTTGAAGCCCGTCATGAACATACGCATGAACCGGATACTCGTGAAATCCGATATCGAGCCGACCTTGTCCTCATAGTCCGAAAGGGGTATACGGAACAGATACCACGTCACTTCCTCCGTCTTGCCGTTGCGCAGTTTGGGCGACGCGATACGCTTGTCCACAATGAAGTTGCGTCCCACCACGAGGTCTTCAGGGCGTATGGAGACACGGTACTGGAAGTATTTCTCATACTCGTTGAGCGTATAGTCCTGATTGATATCCTCCACATCAGGCATCGTCTTGTATGATGTGTCGTAGCTCTCATCGCGCGACTCGCTGTCAGGAGAGTTGCCTTGAGGATTGTTTATGTACTTGTAGCGGCGGAGGATAGACGCCCTCATCTGGTCGTAGTCGCGTCCGCGGAAGTAGTGGTAGTTGTCGTTGGCAGGGTCGTTCCATATCGAATCGAACACAGCAGGGTTCACCTTGCCCTGTATGGAAGTGAGAAACTCCTGATAAGACTCGAAGTTACGCTCCTCCTCATCGTTAAGACCGTTGAATCCGACATCCTGAAGCGCACGCGCACCCGACGTTGTCGCGAAGGCGTAAGTGACCGTCGCCTGCGTCGGAACCTTACCCCACTGGGTGGTGATGAAGCTGTTCGAGCCGTCGACAGGCATTCCGCTCTCATAGAACTTCTTACCGTCGCGGAGTATATCCTCGCTCACCTCGCCGAGATTAATGTAGAAATCGCCCCCGTAATCGGACGCCGTTCCCTCGCGGGAGGTATATATGAACGGGTCGAGCATCCAGAACTCGATGTACTCCACGTTGGCTGTCTCGAAGTCGTTGTTGTCGAGTTTGCGCATCATACCGCCCCAATGCTGCGTCGGGTTGTTCAATGTTCCGTCGTAAGCGAGGTCGGTGCTGAAGTTGTAAGGACCGCGCTCGTTAGGGTAATATGCCAGATTGAGGATGCTGAGTGTGGACGTCGCGCCGCTGTAAGAGCTTTGGTCGCGGTTCGGATAAAGCTCTCTCACCGGCACCTCACGCACATAATGGTTGGACAACTGTTCCAGATCGCCCTTGATATGGCTCGGTGTGAGCGACGAACTGCGCCTTGTGAACAGCGGGTCGATGGTATACCAAGCCAGAAGAGAACGATTGAAGCCGCTCCGGAGAGTAGACTTGTCGCTGTGTTCGGGGAACATCGTCGGCACGCTTGATATTATCCAAGACGTCGGTGTGCTCACGTCTATGGCACTCTTCGTATTCTCAAAGTCGTCGAGATATGACGCATTGTCCTGCGTTCCACGGCTTTGTCCTGCGATGAGCTGTGCGAACTCGCCCGTAAAAGAGATGTTGGAAGGCTGCGTGAGCTGTAGGAACGGAATCTTGTCGAGCAGGTTTGTCAGCCACTGACTTTCCTTTTTCCAGTTCAGGTTCAGTCCCCATATAGTGTTGTTGAGCGGTTCCGACCCCATCGCAACCTTCGTTGTGAGTGCCTGTTCGGACAGATGCTGGAGCGTACCGCTTATCTGGAAGTCCTTCGAAAAGTCGTATTCCCAGTTCACTCCGAACATTGTCTTGCGCTGCTGGGCATACTCCGTGTTGCTCTCAAGCGACACGTTGACAGCCGTTCCGGCGTCTATGATGCTCTGATTTAGGATGGTCACCTCACCAAGGTTGTAGTCCACGGTGTAGTCGGAGCCCTCTGTCAGCACCACTCCACCCGCAGTCACTACAACCGAACCTTGCGGAATGTTCACCGACCCGAGCGAGATGACGTTGGCGAGCGTTCCGCGGAACTGTCCCATAAGCACATACTTGTTCTTCTCGGCTATCTGTTTCGCGACAGTCTTCGTGGAGTCATACAGCTCGGTAAAGGAATATTTGGAAGCCTGCGCCGCCGGTACGCCCTTTCCGGTAAGATAATTGTAGATGTAGCTTCCGAACGGTTCGGCTTTCGGGAAGAACACCCGTCCGTCGCTGACGGTGTATCCGTCCACGTAGTCGAAGTATCCGTTGGGGTTTGTCTTCATGTTGTTGTCGAGCCGGTCGGCACCGAGCACCTTTATAATAGTCTGGTCCTTGACCTGCGGTTCGGGTATATAAGTAAGGTAGACACCTGTCGTATCGCTCTGGAACTTGACGTCGAGGCGGAACTTGTCCTTCTCAACCGATGAGGCGAGATAGTACACATTCTTCATCATAAGGTCCCAGTTGCCCTGCTGCGGGTTGTTGCTCGTGTTCTTCAACGACTTCACGAAGAGAGCCTGACTGACATCCGTGATGTCTGAGGCGAACTCTCCCACCTGATAGGTCACTCCACCGTAAGTGTACTCATAAGCCACGGCGAGCACCTGGTCGGTCTGTATGGACGTCTTGAGCGACACATATCCGAGCGCGGAATTCACCGTATACTCCGACGAACTGAGCAGTCTTGCGCTCTCAAGCTTCTCATAATCGACGCCGCCGACAAATCCCGCGATGCCGTCGAGCACCGTAGAGGTCTGGTCTATGTCACGTGCTGCGGCGTATTGGTTCACCATTGACGAATACTCCGAGTTGGCGCTGTTTGACGGAACGTTCTGTCCTGTCGTCGCCCATAGCGGGTTAGACACCCTGGCATTCTCTCCGAGGTCGGTCAGAGCGATGATGTTTCTGGTGTTGTTGGTGTTTCCCGTCTTGTTCGTAACCCATATTTCCACACGGTTGATGTTTATACCCGTAGCCACGGTGGGCAGCGTCTGCATGCCCGCGTCATACTTCTCGCGGAAATACTGCGACAGAAAGAAGTGGCGGTTTTYCTCATAGTTTGCCACGTCTATCTCAAAAGGCGTGAGCTGCGCGCCTCCTTTCGACGACACGCTTGTTGTGGACGACTTCTTCTGCGAGCCCACGAGCTGCAGCTTCAGTTTGCCGAACTGCAGGTCGGTACGTATACCGAAGAGCGAGGACGCGCCTTTCACGAGCGACGAGTTGGACGGGAACGAGATGTTGCCTGCCTCCACAAGCTTTATTATCTCGTCTTCCTTGCCGTCGTATTTGAGCTTTAAGTTCTGCGAGTCGAAGTCGAATGTGGCGTCGGTATTATAGTTAAGGTTCATGTTGACCTTGTCTCCCACCTTACCGTTTACGTTGAGATTGATCTTCTCGTCGAAGTCTATTGTGGTGGTCTTACGGTTGCGTATGGGCAGCGAAGGGTTGTCGATGCTCTTCAGTGTGGCACCGAACTTCAGCTCGGCTGTACCCTGCGTCTTTATGCGCACGCCTCCCGGACCGAATATCTTCTCCGCCGGACCGAGCTCGAAGTGCATGTCCGTGAAGTCGAACTTCTCCTTTCCCTTCGCCTCATAAATCTCGCTGTTCTTCTCGCGGAAGTATCTCTGCATCGCCTTTTTCTCGCTCCACTTGCGGTATTCAGCCGGAGTCATGTATATGGGCGTATTGATGTATGAGTCGCTCATCTTCGAACCGATGACGTAAAGGTCGAGCGAGTCGTTGTATTCCACCTCCTGTTTCAGGTTATCGGGGCTTTTAAGGTCAGCCGCGTTACGGTCAAGGTCGTCGAGAGTGAGGGGCAACGTGCGCTGTATTTTCCATCTGGCGTTGAGCAGCGAGTCTGGGATGGAGTCCTCGTTCTCTATCACCGGCTGCGCCTTGACTGCCAGAGTGTCCTTCAGCGCGGTCTCCCCCGCAGGCTGACGGTTGTTTCTCCGCCTCGGGTTCTGGTCCTGCTGGTAAGGCACTGAGAGAGCGTAGCTTGCCAGACTTGCGGCAAACAACGCGAAGAACAGTCCGTATATGGTTTTTCTTATTTTCACTTTATCTGTTTCAAGGCAAGCTTTACAACCTGTTCAACGGGCATGTCGGGATGCTCCTCGAGTATGGTCACGACCACCTTTGCCGACGGTGCGGGCGAGAAACCGAGCATGGTGAGTGCCGACACAGCCTCGTCTCTCACCTCCACGTTCACCACCGCAGCCGCGGCGTCGTTCTTCTCCTCCGTCGCCATTCCCAGAGACAGTATCTTGTCTCTAAGATCCACGATTATCCTCTGCGCCGTTTTCAGTCCTATTCCCTTCACGCTCTTTATCAGCCTTTCGTTGCCTGTGGATATGGCGGAGCCGAGTTCAGCCGGCGACATTGTGGAAAGTATCATGCGGGCGGTGTTCGCCCCCACTCCCGACACGGTGATGAGCAGGCGGTATACCTCCCGTTCCTGTTTCGACGCGAACCCGTAGAGCGTGAACGAGTCGTCGCGCCCGCCTGCCACGAGAGCCTCGTGCACATAGAGACGCACATCTTTCTTTCCCTGTATTGCCGTAAAGGTGTTGAGCGAAATGTTAAGGGCGTAGCCCACACCTGCCGCCTCCACCACCGCCAGAGCGGGTGTCAGATCGGTCAGTTCGCCTTTTATGTATTCTATCATTGTCCTGTATTTTGTTATGCCTGATTCGTGTCCGACAGCCACATTCATGCGCCTTGCAAACCGTGAACGGCGCGCGGTGCGGACAGAAATAAACATTGATTCAAATATATTAACGTCTTCCACGGTGTTTTATTGTTACAAAGGCGCACAAAATAAGCTTTTAACATATGACCGGAGCCCACACTTACACGCGCTGACACATGAACGCGGCGCGGCACCTCACGCGGAAAGCCACGTGGAGAAAACGTCTGTCCCGACGGCAGACAAGCTTGTCGGGACATATATATAATAAGGTGTGCGGCTCAGCCGCATGCCGTTGACCCTACGGAAGACACGCGCGTGAGCCGCACAATGACGGTCAGATGAAGAGGTTCACGCCGGAGTTGCCAGCCCGTTCCATATATGTAGCCACTCCGCCAACGGTCACTCCGTCGATGAGTTCGTCACGGCTGATGTCCATCATGTCCATCGTCATCTGGCAGGCTATCAGTTCCACACCGTTGTATACAGCCTCCCGCATAAGCTCCTCGAGCTGTGATATGTTCTTCCTGCGCATGATGTGGCGCATCAGACGGTCGCCCAAGCCCAGCATGCTCATCTTGGAGAGGTGCAGGCACGTTGAGTCTGACGGCAGCATCCATGCGAACATGCGCCCGAAGATGTCCTTCTCCACGTGCGGCTTGCGGCGTTTCTTTATGACGTTAAGCCCCCAGAAGGTGAAGAATATGGTGACCTTACCGCCTGTCGCCGCCGCTCCGTTGGCGAGCACGAATGTGGCTATGGCGCGGTCGAGACTGTCGCTGAACATTATGAATGTCTTGTCGCGGCTTCCTCCCGCCGCCGGTGTGACGGCACTGCCGCATGCCTCCCGTTTCTCTATCACCACCGTGTGATAGCCTCCTTCAGAGGTTTTCGATACAAACTTGTTGCCCGTTGAGCGGCACCACGACTCGGCGTCGCGCGCAAACCCGGGGTCGGTGGCTCTCACCTCTATTCTCTGTCCGGCTTTCATTCCGTCTACGGCGTTCTTCACCTGCATTATCGGACCGGGACACTGAAGCCCGCATGCGTCGAGCCTCAGCATGTCACCGTTCTCCGCTCCGCTGTCTTCCGCCTGACCGCATGGCTGTCCTTCAACCGGCTCCACCTTCTGCGTGGCAAGCGAGTAGGTCTTATATCCGCCCGCAAGGTTTCTCACCCTCCTGTAGCCTCTGCCGAGAAGAATGCGCTGGGCAAGATAACCGCGCAGTCCGACAGCGCAGAACACTATGACGTCGCTGTCCCTGCCAATCTCTCCGAGACGTCCGCGCAGGTCGTCGAGCGGAATGTTCACTGCACCGTCTATAGTGCCCAGGGAGTATTCCTCCGGCGTGCGCACGTCCACCAGACACACCTCCGACCTGTCGGCAGCCGCAAGCTCGCGCCACGTCACCACCGGCATCACCCCGTCGAGCGTGTTGCATGCCACGTAGCCCGCTATCGCCACGGGGTCCTTCGCCGACGAGAACGGCGGGGCATATGCCTGCTCCGTCCTCACAAGGTCGCGCACGGTGCCGCCCCGTTTTATGAGCATGGCTATCTCGTCTAT
Organism: Leyella lascolaii; assembly: GCF_900079775.1. GTDB lineage: Bacteria > Bacteroidota > Bacteroidia > Bacteroidales > Bacteroidaceae > Prevotella > Prevotella lascolaii. The sequence goes on from NZ_LT556038.1 coordinate 413,362, forward strand.
GCGTTTGTCCACCCCGTCAACGCCCACACACTGCGCTCCATATATGCGTCCGGTGTCGGGGGCGAACGTGAGTTTCAGCGTCAGGTTGAACGCTCCGGGATAATATCCTGCGTGCGACGACGAGGTGGTGACCGATGTCAGATAAGGCACACCCATGCGTTTGAGGTGCTTGGCGGCAAGTCCGGTTGCGCCGACAGTGATGTCGAACACCTTTGCGACAGACGTTCCTATGGAGCCTTCATACTCCTCGCGGTTGCCATACACCATGTTGTCGGCGGCAATGCGTGCCTGACGGTTGGCAGGACCGGCAAGATAGTTGAGCCACGGTCCTCCCGCTATGGGGTGCTCATACTCTATCGCGTCGCCCACGGCATACACATCGGGCGACGATGTCTGTAACCACCGGTTCACCTTTATGCCCCGCGCGCCCAGCTCTATGCCTGCCTCGCGCGCCAGCCTCACCGACGGGCGCACTCCGATGGAGAGCAGCACGAGGTCGGCAGAGAGCGTCTCGCCCGTGTTCAGCCACACTTTTATGGAGCCGTTCTCACTCGTGAACCTCTCCACTCCCCTGCCGAGCCAAAGCCCCACGCCCTTGTCCATGAGATGACGGTGCACGTGTGAGGCTATGGAGAAGTCGACAGGAGCCATCACCTGGTCTGCCATCTCCACTATCGACACGCCCGCACCGGCATGATGAAGGTTCTCAGCCATCTCCAGACCTATGAAGCCTCCGCCCACAACCACGGCATGCCTCACTCGGTGAGTGCCGAGATAGCTGTGTATGCGGTCGGTGTCGTCCACGTTGCGCAGCGTGAATATGCCCTCGGTGTCTATTCCCTCGAGCGGCGGACGCACAGGCTCGGCTCCCGGCGAGAGCAGCAGGCGGTCGTAGGTCTCGGTGTATGTGGTGCCGTCGGCGCGCCTTATGCTCACCTCATGCCTCTCCGTGTCGATGGAGAGAGCCTCGTGCCGCGTGCGCACATCGACATTGAACCGTCGCGAGAAAGCCTCCGGTGTCTGCACGAACAGCTTGTCGCGGCTCTTTATCACACCGCCTATATAATAAGGAAGACCGCAGTTGGCATACGATATATACTTACCCTTTTCCACGAGAACAATCTCCGCGTTCTCGTCGGCTCTTCTTATGCGTGCCGCAGCGGTGGCTCCGCCTGCGACTCCGCCAATGATGATATGTTTCATAATATGATAGAATTAGAGTTGTAAAGATAGTGATTTATTCTGTAACGGCAATGACATTGCCACATAATATACAAATATGTGAGGCGGCATACATACCGCGACGCGCTACAGTAACATACCGGCGGAAATGCATAAATATACACTCCGTAAGTAAAAAAACACGACAAAGCAAATCCGCAAAACAGAAACGCGCAAGCGGGAAAAACGCATCAATCGCGCATAAACATGCATATACCGATACGTAATTTGCCCCTTTTTCTTGCCGAAAAGGCTCTTCCGCACCGCCGCAAAGCCTTTTCAGCAACTCCGCAAAGGCTTTTCCGGCACACAGAACGGGCTTTTCCGCAAGCCCGAAAAGCCTCTTTGGCGGAAGGGGAAAAACGGTTTTGCGGTGTAATATGATATAAATAACTGTGTGTCAGCGCATTAACAAACCGGCGCAAAACTCGTGTTTTTACAGCCGTAAACTGTCACGCGCGCAAAAAACGGAGTATTACGGAGTTGTCACCGCATAAATATGCATATGCAGGACGCATATAGCGCATATTTATGCAGGCAGAGGGAAAGGCGGCGGTGCGGCATCACGGCATTGTCTTACCATTGCCACACGCACATGGCAGTGAGGTTGACATGTGATAAAGAAGACATAAACAAACTAAAAAAATATTTTCTCCGGCATGGCTTTTTCAATATTTTTGTAAATTTGCGAAGCAAAACAGGCACATTATCCCGAATCGGTCATTAGACTTACATTCTTGTTTTGTGCTGCTGTCAGCCAGATTGTATCCTGCTTTATCGAAGATGTAGCGGGCTACATCGAGAAAAAGCAGGATACAAGATGACGGCAGCAGTGCGGAAGAAGGATGAAGAGCTGACAATAAACATTAAATGTACAATCGGCGTTCTAATGACTGATTCGGGATTATGCCACACCGACGGCAAAGCCGTGAGGACGGTAATGATGCACATACAGGATACAACAAATAATCATAAACAAAAGAAAAGATGAAGAAAATAAGAGCAGCCGTAGTGGGATACGGCAACATCGGACACTACACGGTGCAGGCGCTTGAGGCAGCATCAGACTTCGAGATAGCGGGAATAGTAAGGCGCAACGGGGCTGAGAACAAGCCGGCGGAACTCGCTCCCTACAGTGTGGTGAAGGACATAAGCGAGCTGAAGGACGTCGACGTGGCTATTCTCGCCACACCGACACGCAGCTGCGAGGAGTACGCCAAGAAGATACTGGCAATGGGCATCAACACCGTTGACAGCTTCGACATACACACTTCCATCCTCAACTACCGCAACACGCTCATGCCTATATGCAAGGAGCACGGCACGGTTGCCGTGATTGCCGCAGGCTGGGACCCGGGTTCTGACTCCATTGTGCGCTCTCTCATGCAGAGCCTCGCACCGAAAGGACTCAGCTACACCAACTTCGGACCGGGCATGTCGATGGGTCACAGCGTATGCGTGAGAAGCAAGGAGGGTGTGAAGAACGCCCTGTCGATGACCATACCCAAGGGCGAGGGACTCCACAGGCGTATGGTTTACGTTGAGCTGGAGAACGGAGCGAGCATCGAGGAGGTGGCAAAGGCTGTCAAGGCTGACCCCTACTTCGCAAGCGACGAGACTCATGTGTTCGCCGTTCCGTCGGTCGACGACGTGCGCGACATGGGTCATGGAGTGAACCTCGTGCGCAAAGGCGTGAGCGGAAAGACGCAGAACCAGCGCATGGAATTCAACATGAGCATCAACAACCCGGCACTCACCGGACAGGTGCTCGTCAATGTTGCGCGTGCCTCAATGCGCCAGCAGCCCGCATGCTACACCATGATTGAGATTCCGGTGATAGACATGCTGGAGGGCGAACGCGAGGATCTCATCGCACACCTTGTATAAAAACATACTGACGAACAGACAAAGCCGGCAGGCGGACAGTGACGTTGCTGCCGCCTGCCGGCTCGTTTTCACATACTTCCTAAAACATAACACCCTGACCGCAACCTGCACGCAATGACACAAGAAAACCGTAACAGAATGAAGAGAACCGTCAATACAGCGGCTGCCATGCTGATATGTCTGGCGTCGGCAGTATGTCTCACAGCCGCCACACAGCACAAGGGAGCAATCAGCAAGAAGAACGGCACGACCGTAGTGAACACAACATCCATAGCCGCAAAGGTGAGGGGATACGGAGGAACGACACCGCTGAAGATATACATCAGCAAGAACAAGATAACAAGAATAGAGACATTGCCCAACAACGAGTCGCCCGGGATATTCTCCAAAGCAAAGAGACTGCTGTCAGCCTATATAGGGAAAGACCCTGAGACAGCGGCAAAAATGAAGGTGGACGCAATGAGCGGAGCCACATACTCATCGGAAGCTCTCATAGGAAACATGAGAAAAGGACTGGAATACTACAATTCACGCAAATAGCCCGCCACGGAAACTCACGGCGTGAACCTACAGTCTCACCACCAAAGCCGCACATGTAACACAATTGTAATCTTATTGCAACAGATGTGAACAGTCTTATGAATAATTTTGCAGCAAACAAACGGCATACATGGAACATAAAAACAGAATTCTTGTTGTGGACGACGAGCAGGACCTGCTCGAGATTCTTAAATTCAATTTGGAGACAGAAGGCTATGAGGTATCGACCGCATGCTCTGCCGAGGAAGCCCTCACGCTCAACGTGGGGGAGTTCGACCTGCTGCTGCTCGACGTGATGATGGGAGGCATGTCGGGCTTCGCAATGGCGAAGAAGCTGAAGTCAGACCCTGCCACCGAGCACATCCCCATAGTCTTTCTCACAGCCCGCGACACGGAGAACGACACCGTGACGGGATTCAATCTCGGCGCCGACGACTACATATCGAAGCCGTTCTCCATACGCGAGGTGCTCGTGCGGGTGCGCGCCGTGCTCAGACGCACAGCCTCGCCTGCCGAACAGCAGGCTCCGCAAGTGATATACTATCAGGGCATAGAGATGAATCTCGGCAAGAAAACCGTGAGCATCGACGGTGAGGAGATACCTTTCACAAAGACCGAGTTCGAACTTCTCCACCTGCTGCTCGAGGAACGCGGACGGGTGTTCTCGCGGCAGGAACTGATTGACCGCATATGGCCGAAGGACGTGCTTGTGCTCGACCGCACCGTCGACGTGAACATCACACGCCTGCGAAAGAAGATAGGGCGTTTCTCGAAATGCATAGTCACACGTCTCGGATTCGGCTATTACTTCGACGCTTAGACCATTCCGACGCGACATGATAATACAGAGGTGCATAAGAAACATCAGTGTAGGCAACAGGATTTACTTCAGCGTGCTGTCAGTATTCCTGCTTTTCGCCATAGCGTTCATCGTTTTCCAGCAGTCGCATGAGAACAGATATAAGACTGACATGCTCGACATAAGGCTGCAGGACTACAACGAGCGCATGAGCGAATGGATGAACTACACCGACAGCATCAACGAGAACACGCTCAATATCTATGTGAAGAGCCATGGCTTCACAGGGCTTAGGGTGACGCTGATAAAGCGTGACGGGACTGTGATATACGACAGCCAGCTCAGCTCTTATGCCAATGTGGTGAACCACTCAGACCGCCCGGAAGTGATTGACGCGCTGAAAAACGGGCACGGAACGTCCGTGGACAGAAGCAGCAGGACGGTGGATGGCAACTTCTTCTACTCAGCCTCATACTTCAAGGACAAGGACATCATCATACGGAGCGCGCTGCCCTACGACGACAATCTGTCCAAATCGCTGCAGGCGGACCAGCATTACATATGGTTCGCGATAACAGCCATGGTGCTGCTCACGCTCGTTCTGTATCACTTCATCAGCCGTCTGGGCGACAACATAACCAAACTGAAGATATTCGCAAGCCGTGCCGACAACAACGAATCGCTCGACACGGAAGACCTCGCCGACTTTCCCGACGACGAACTGGGGGAGATTGCCGAGCGGATAATAAAGATATACAAACGCCTGCAGAGCACCCGCGAGGAACAGACCATACTTAAACGGCAGCTCACGCAGAACATAGCGCACGAGCTGAAAACTCCCGTGGCAAGCATACAGGGCTATCTGGAGACCATACTCAGCAATCCTGACATGGACGCCAAGGTGAAACAGCAGTTCATGGAGCGCAGCTACGCGCAGAGCAGAAGGCTCACCTCGCTGCTGCACGACATATCGACGCTCAACAGGATGGACGACGCGCACGAGCTGATAGAATTCTCCGAGGTGAACGTTTCAAACATCATAGGCGACATAGAGAGGGATACGTCGATGCAGCTCGAACAGAAGCACATGTCGTTCGTGTGCGACGTGAGACCCAACATCTTGATAGAGGGCAACTACAGCCTTGTATACAGCATCTTCAGAAACCTCACCGACAACGCCATAGCGTATGCCGGAGAGCACACGACGATAAGTGTAAGTGCCAGAGAGACGGCAGACCGATGGGTGTTCTCGTTCTGCGACAATGGCGTGGGAGTGCCTGCCGAGCACCTGCCGAGGCTCTTCGAACGCTTCTACCGCGTGGACAAAGGACGCAGCCGCAAGATGGGCGGCACAGGACTTGGGCTTGCCATAGTGAAGAATGCCGTACTGCTGCACGGCGGAACAATAAAGGCGCACAACCGGCTGAGCGGAGGTCTGTGCTTCGATTTTTCACTCAAAAAACGCAAATAGGCCTCTTCCATAAGGCATATTTTCCGCTCACGCACCACGGAAGGCACCTTTACGCCACTCCGCTGAGAGGCATATGAATGACCCGGGGCAGGTTTCAGCAATCTGAGAACCTGCCCCGGGCATATTGTAAATGTGTCTGCCGTCACTTGCCTGCCGTATGGGTGACAAGCTCAATGTTGTCCGCGCCGACACGCTTGGCAAGCCATTTCTTCATCTTACCGTGCTCGGCGGAGCTCAGCCTTGCTCCGGCTCCGATGCCGACAAGGGCTATCGGGCGGCGCACTGCACCCGTCGTGTCTGCCGTGACGGTTGACGAGAGCGACAGACTGACGTCACGCACAGCGGGGAAAAGGGTCCTCATCTCTGCCGCAACGGCTGGAGCGAGCTCGTCATAACGTGTGTACTCGTTCAGCCGGTCCTGAAGAGAGGATGCCTTCAGAGCCTCTTCGCGCAGCATGGCGGCATAGTTGTCGCTCGTTGTACGCACACTGGAAAGGCGGTTGTTGAGCAGCATCACCGAATCAGACTGCGACCCTTGTATCACATTAAGCGTGTAATGAGCCATCTTGTAGTCAGACATGCTGCGCTCGGCACGCTTTATCATGCTGTCCGAAATCTCCTTTCCTACGGCTACAACGCGCAGAGTAAGACTGTCCTTGTTGACGTCATACGATATGATGCGCGTACCGTTGTTCTCCAGACGGTCTTTCACGAAGCGGCTCACATTGGTCTTGAAGATGCTCGAACGCACTATGCCGTAGGTCATGAACGCCGCCGGCACCATGGTGACGACAACCGCTATGACGATGTAACGCTTCACCTTGGCATACTGTTCGTGGTTGATGAACTGCTTTTGCCTGAACTTCATCATCCTCACTCCGAGATAAGTGGCAAGGCTTATGAACACCGTGTTGATGAAAAACAGATAGAACGCGCCGAGAAAATAATATATGTTGCCCGTCGCAATGCCGAATCCCGCCGTGCAGAGAGGCGGCATGAGCGCGGTGGCGATGGCTACTCCGGGAAACACGTTGCCCTTTCCCTTGCAGCTGAGCGCAACTATTCCCGCCGCACCTCCGCACAGGGCGATGAGCACATCGTAAAGAGTTGGCGACGTGCGGGCAAGGAGTTCCGACTGCGCCTCGTTGAGAGGAGTAAGCAGAAAATACACTGTCGCCGTGACAACGCTTATGAGTGTCGCGACAAGATAGTTCTTCACGGAACGCTTCAACAGCTCGAAGTCGTTGATGCCGACGGCAAGTCCCATGCCGATAATAGGTCCCATGAGCGGAGAGATGAGCATCGCTCCGATGATGACTGCCGTGGAATTGACGTTCAGACCGAGCGAGGCGATGAATATGGCGAACACAAGTATCCACAAGTTTGAGCCGTGAAACGACACGCCCTTGCGTATGGCGTCCACCGTGTCTTCCTCTTTCTCCCTGTCGGTTGATACGTTGAAATACCTGTTCAGCTCCTCCACGAAGAGCGACAAAGCCTTTTTGAACCCGTCACCGGTAAGTTTATGTTCTTTCCCTTCCATATTTTTATTATTTGATGTGTGTTCTTTCCAATGCCTGGTATATGTCTTTGACAGTATGGCGGTTATGATATACAGAAGCCTGCACCTATATATAATATGTGGCGACAGCCTGCATGGCGGCATGCTGACTATGAGGCAGACAGTCTGAAAACGGCTTTCACCGCCATGATGCAGCCACGCCGCATGCTTCATTCCGCAAAAATAGTAAATTAATTGATTCAAGGCAATAAATCAGGCACATTGTTTTCGCAGCACAGACAAACCGTGCGTGTCGCGCCGATTTGGCTTTCTTGCATATTTGTATTACCTTTGCATAAGGTATAGCTGCACTCGGGAAATAAAGAGCAAGCTCTCTTTATGACCACTGAAAATATCTTCACATTTGATATAAGCATCAATCCTAACGTACAAGACTACATCCGAACCAACACGGCGGAAGCCGTATAACAAACAGAAAGAATATGAAAATAGAACAGGCTAAGAAGGAACATGCGCACGACATAGCACTGCTCATCATGCAGGCTATGTCTGACGAGTGCTGCATGAACCTTGTCGGACCGGGCAAGACGCTCTCCGACTTCGAACAGGTGATGACAAGACTCGCGGCATCGGAGTGCTCGCAGTACAGTTATCTGAACACTCTCGTCGCGCTAAACGACGACAGCCGCGTGGCAGGAGCCGTGGTGGCATACCGTGGCGCAGACCTTCACACACTGCGCGAGGCATTCCTCCGCGCCGCGAAAGAGGAGCTGGCACGCGATCTCGACAACATTGCCGACGAGACAGAACCGGACGAATACTACATTGACAGTGTAGCCGTGTACCCTGAATTCAGGCGTATGGGTATAGCGTCATCGCTGCTCCGTGCCGCCATAGAGCGCGCCCACTCCGCCGGACTGCCCGCCGGGCTGCTGGTGGACAAGCAGAATCCCAATGCCGAACGGTTGTACACGGCACTGGGATTCAGATATGTGAAGGACAAGATGTGGGGCGGCCATGAGATGAGACACATGCGCTGCTACCGTCCCGAATAGGTATTGAAGCTGACCGAAGCCGGTTTTCCGCCGGCGACGGTCTCCGCACTGACATTCATGTAAGTGGTGTTTCTGCTGTTGAAACACTCTATCACCGCCTCGCCGTTCTCATCTGTGACCACCTCAGGGTTCCAGTAAAGAGTGCGGCGGCGGTCGTCTATACCGTCGTTAAGCATCTTCTCGCTGTACTGCGGTGAATAGAACTCAGCCGGAACGCTGTATCCCTGTATCTCGGTTTTCCTTATTCCGTGTGTCGGCTTGTAGCTTTTCCCGGCATTCCAACGCTCCTGCATCTGGAAGGCACACCTCACAAAGAGCTTCCGCAAGCCCGCCATGCTGACCGTGTCCATCCTCACCTGCCCCGTGTAAATGTCGCGCAGCTCGTCCACATCGACCCTGAAATCCTTGTCGCTGAACTTGAACGCCCTCATTCCGGTGTGGTCCATATAGAGCATCGCGGTCTCTATCATGTCAATGCATCCCACGAGATGCACCTGATCTATCTCCTTTCCGTTTGCGCTGTATCTCAGTTCGTTCACTCCATAGAGCGTTCCCTCGCGGTTTATCCTGTCGTTTATGGTGTGCATGAGATAGCCTATGTCGTCCACGACGAGCTTTCCGTTGTCGCGCAGTCTGTCCACATACTGCCTTATGTTATAGAATCCCAGTATGTCGCGCTCAAACTTCTCCGTGTCCTGCAAGAGTCTTTTGTTCCTGTATTTAGCCTTTACCACCACCTCACCGAGCCTCAATATCTTCTCGTCTCCGGCAAGCGAGTCCTCAAAAGCGTCTATATCAGCATCCAGCCTTACCGTATCGGCGGGCTGGCTCCACTCCGGATTGAGCTCATACCAGTCAAGCGGGCGCAGCGGAGGCTCGAAGTTGCGGTACAGACTGACCAAAGCGTTGCGGTTGTATTTCTTTCCGTCGCGCCGGGTCTGTATGAGTGCCTCCATCTTTCCGTAGAAATCGTCGAGCGGAATGACGAAGTTGCCGAGCGAGTCGGCGCGCGTAGAGCCCATGACAGTCACCGAGTCGTTGTGCGCCATGACCGTTATGCCGATGTCAGCCTGCGCCTTTCCGTACCACGAATCGATGTGTCCGTAAAGGTTGAGGTTAGGTTCGGGCAGATACTTCGGCTCAGCCGGTTTCAGACCGAAGCACTCCTGCACGTCGTAGCGTCGCCATCCGCGTATGAGCATGAGGTTGTCGAGCATCTTGCGGCGTGCAGGCGACCTGTCGGCGAAATAGAATCCGGGCTGGTGTATGTATCCTTTCAGTTCAGAGGTGAGCAGAAGGTCGGTGAAGATATTGTTGTCGTACTGCATGTAGTCCATGTCGAGCGCGTCTCTCACAGCTACAGACAGACGCGCGCCAGCCACCGGTTTGTCAGCCGCGTCGGTGAGTCTTAGTCTGCACTCCGCCTTCCCGAACGGTGCGTAAAGGTCGTTGTCAGCCGTCGCGCTGAGTCTGAGCGTGTCCTTGGGATAGACATAGCAGAAGCGGTCGAGCAGCGGTTCGCCCGACGAGTTGACCAGAGCCAGCCGCACTACACCTCCCGGCAGGTCAGCCGTAAGAATCTTTATACGTCTTACGTCAGACCCGCTGAAGTCGACAGGCACGTATGTGCGCGGTGTCAGACCTGAGAAGAGGAACAGCGCGACATCGCCTCCCGTCATTCCGGCGGAGCGCGACACGGTGACGTCGAGCGACTCCTCGCGCACGTTCACCGTGATGCCGTAGCCCGCAGGCTGCGCCTTCGGAAGCTTGAACCGGCGTGTCTTGCCGTTGTAGGAAATCTCCACCGAGGCAGGTTTTTCGCCCGGCGTGTATGTGAAACTGCCCATTCCGTCGTGCGTGGTTGACACCGGCAGGATGCGCTCCCCGCTCTCCGACAGCAGATATCCGTTCACATTGACCCATCCGCTGTCCTCGCTCAGTGTCTCAAATCCCACCACCGACGGTATGCCCTCCACCAGATGGCCGCCTTCGGGGAAGAATCTCACGTTGAGATTCTTAAGGTCCTCCACCGGCCTTTGCTTCATACTCTTGTCCATTCGGTATGTAGCGATGCTGCGTCTCTGCTCCTCATTGTTTATCCGTTTGCGGTAAACGGGGAGCGTGCGCGAGAAATACTGCGGGTCGTCTCCGAAGGCGAGCATCCACTTAGTGTACGCCCTCACCTCGTAATAGCCCGTGAAGAATGTGTTCGCCAACGAAATCTGACCGTGCCCCTCACCGTTCTCGAGCTTCACAATCTGGCGGTCCATCACGTTGCCGAGCTGGTCTACGAACTCCACATAGAGCGGTTTGCTTATCTTGCTCGGCATGTTGTCAGCCGCAGTGAGCACATAAGCCTTGAACCATATGGTGTCTCCCTGATAGTAGCTTGTGTTGTCGAAGTGCAGATATACTTTCTCCCTGGGGAACGCGCGGGCATAAGCCTGAGCCTGCGCGAAATAGTTGTCGAAGACCGTAGGCGTCTGCGCGAAGACCGCGAGACATCCCACTGCGGCAATGGCAATCGTCAGCAAACGTTTTGACATATACTATACTATATTTTCATTCAGTTGTTTCAAATCATCTGTACAAGCCAGTATGCCACCATTCCGGCAAGATATCCCACAAGTGCTACCCACGAGACATGCTTCAGATACCATCCGAAGGTGATCTTCTCCAGTCCCATCACCACCACTCCGGCAGCCGAACCGATGATGAGCATGGAGCCTCCCACACCAGCGCAGTAGGCAAGCAGCAGCCAGAAAAGCCCGTCGACGCCCATGTCACCGGCAGGAGCGATGGGATACATGCCCATACATCCCGCCACGAGAGGCACGTTGTCGACAATGCTCGAGATGACACCGATGGCACCGGTGACAAGATAGTGGTTGCCGCCCGACACATCGTTGAGCGCAGCACCGAGCGCGGTGAGCACGCCGATTTCCGAAAGGCATGCCACAGCCATGAGTATTCCGAGGAAGAAAAGGATGGTCGACATGTCTATGCGCGCCAGAAGCTGGCTCACGCGACGTGCCATCGTGTCGTCCTCAGAGGTGGAGCGGTGGAAGCACTCGGTGACTGTCCAGAGCAGTCCGAGCACGAGCAGTATGCCCATGAACGGCGGCAGGTCTGTCAGATAGCGGAATATGGGCACGAAGATGAGTCCGCCCACGCCGAGGAAGAACACCGTGCGCCGCTGCCGTCGGGTGAATACCGCCACATTGTCCTTAGGCAGGTTCTGTTCCACATCGAGCTTTCCCTTCAGCGCGAATTGCAGTATGAATACCGGCACCACCATCGACACGAGCGACGGCAGGAACAGTTCTGCCAGCACTCCGCCCGTTGTTATCATGCCCTTTATCCACAGCATGATGGTCGTAACGTCTCCTATGGGCGAGAACGCGCCTCCCGAGTTGGCGGCGATTATCACTATCGAGGCGAATATCATGCGCTCCTTGTTGTCGCGTATGAGCTTGCGCAGCACCATAATCATCACGATGGACGTGGTGAGATTGTCGAGTATGGCAGAGAGGAAGAACGTCATGAAGGCGATGCGCCACAGCAGTTTGCGCTTGCCACGGGTCTTCATGATGTCGCGCACGAAGTTGAATCCGCCATAAGTGTCCACAATCTCCACGATGGTCATCGCTCCCATGAGGAAGAACAGAGTCTCGGCAGTGTCGCCGAGGTGCATTTTCAGAATCTCGCCCACATGCGCGGCTACCGACCGCACGCCTTCCGCCGCACCGCCGATGGCTGCGGAGAGATACTGTCCGGGGTCTGTCATGTATGCCGTCCAGCACAATACGCACATGAGAAGCGCCACTGCCGCCTTGTTCACTTTGGTGAAACTCTCTGCCGCTATGCACACATATCCGGCAACGAAGATAAGGACTATCGTCAACGTTAAGGTTGTCATTGTCTGTAAAAAATAAGTTGTTGTATATTATTGTTTTTTATGTCACACACACATTGCGCCATCCGTGCGGCATGAAAGGCACGCAGCCCGCTCCACACAAGGGCAGACACGCATCGCCTAATCATCACCGGCTCGCGGCACAAAGTACTGGCAAAGATAATGCAAACGAGCGCAATGAGAGTTTACTCTCAAATTGCCGAGTGCAGCTTATCTTATGCAAAGATAATGAATAAAATGTAAACGCGCCACTACACGGTGACTAACATTGGGATAATATGCGAAAAACGTACGGTCAGTAGTTGTCGAGTATGCGTTTCTGGCGTTCGCGCTCCTTCTTCGACACGCGTCTCTTGCTCTTGTCGAAGATGCCGAAGAAGTCGAAACTGTTGCCGCTCTTCGGCTTCACGGGCACTGCCTTGCTCTCCTGTCCGAGGCTCTTCTTGAGCGCGCCCAGCCCGTCGCCCGGCAACACAATCTCCACGCCGCTGAGCGTTTTCACCTCGGGGATGAGGAAAATGGTGTCGCGCCTCATCTCGTCAGCGGTCATGTTGCGCCGCAGATAGCCCTTGCATATGACAGACGCCCCACGGTATGAGCCGCTCAGGGCGAACCTTCCCCGGTAGTCGGTGACTACCTTCTCGCCTCCGTCAGTCACTACCAAGGCGTCGCGCAGCGGTTTGCGCGACGACATGTCCGCCACAACCGCGCCGCTCTGCGCTGCCACACGCACCGCGGTGAAGACTGATAAGATTATGAGAAAACGTCTTGTCATGCCTGTAAATGCTGTTTCCCTACGTCAGGCATGTCCGTGTCCGGCTGGTGCGCACGCCGTCTTTAGCGTGGCGTACGTACGTTGCCGACGCACACATGTCTTATGTCTATCGAAGCGTAAATATACGATTATAAACTCAGACACACCTGTCCGCGCCACGGCTTTTTCGTTTTTTTCAGCATATATCATAATTGTTTGCACACCTCCCCACCATTTACAGTCCTCAGCCTACGGCATGCGCGCAACCGGAACACCTCGGGAATACAGGAAAGGAAGACTCTTTTATGAATAATTATGCACTCACGGAAGTAAAAAATCTTTACATTCCGGATTCGCGAAACAGAACGCCGGAAAACCGGTGACGCGCCTTCCGCACACCCGTCCGGCACACACCGGCGCGGGTCTACCTCCCTTTCTCCCCTCCATACACCCCGAATGAGCGGCACAAAAATGCTCCGCCGACGCACCGGACAGCCTCTTCCATCATTCGGGAAAGCCTCATCCGTGCCGCCGAAGAGGCTCTTCGGGCATGCAGGAAAGGCTCTTCCGCAAGCAGGGAAAGTGCATGCGGAGACGTAGGAAAGCGTAATCTGCTGACTGGCAACGTGTTCCGCAAAACGCCCATAATCCGCGTATACGCCGCAGGAAAATCTTTTGCGCATTGCAAGGGCACTCTCGCGGAGTTGACGGTGAATAATTATGCAAAAACCGGGAAGCATCACGCATATTCATGCAAAACGCACGTGACACCGACAGAGACGGATGGCGGATGGGGCGGAGCATATATGATATCATACAGGAAGACATGTCATATGCCATAAAAGAACACATAATATCATATAAGAAAAATATATATTATCGCATAAAGGCATATATTGTACAGCATAAAAGAGTATACAATATTATATATGTATACTGACATCATACACCTGTCAGGCATGATGCCGCTGCCTCACTGCACCATCCGCGAACGCAGCCTGGCTCTTTTCCATGTCAGGCATCAGTCCCTATGCACCATTACCGACGCGCAGGCTTACCGCCACACGGCGTGTCCGCACTTACGGAAAGCACCGCTGTGGAGAAAGACATGACGCCTCGCATAACATCGCCATGCGTATGCCGGAGAACGGCTGGGGGAAAGAAACATCCGTGAAATGTCATTGTAAAACATTTATAATTGCTGAGAAACGCGGGCGCAACATGTCTCCTTTAATTTTGCAGCCGGAAAATAAGACATAACATATTAGGAAATGACAAGAGTAAAAAGATTTGTCGCCGCAACGGCACTGGCTCTCATATCGGCTGTCGCGGCATACGCAGAAGGGATAACAGGCACAGTGCTCGACAAGAAAGACCGTCAGCCGCTCATCGGAGCCACGGTGCAGGTGGCGGGAACAGGCGTGAAGGCAATAACCGACATAGACGGGAAGTTCAGCCTCAACGGTCTGAAGGCAGGAAAATACAGCATCACCGTAAACTATATTTCATACAAGACAGTGACCCTTGACGGCGTCGAGGCTATGAAAGACACCGAAGGACACGCTCTCACCATTGAGATGGAGACCGACGAGCAGACGCTCGGCGAGGTGTCAGTGGTGGGCATAATGAAGCAGAACACCGACGTGGCTATGCTCCAGGCGGCACGCAAAAGCCAGTTGGTGGTGAGCAACGTGTCGGCTCAGGAGATAAAGCGCACGCAGGACTCGAACGCGGGTGAGGTGATAAGACGTGTGCCGGGCGTGAGCATAATAGACGAGAAGTTTGTCATGGTGCGCGGTCTGTCGCAGCGATACAACAACGTATGGATAAACGGCGGAGCCGTGCCGAGCAGCGAGGCTGACTCGCGCGCCTTCTCCTTCGACATCATCCCGAGCGCGCAGATAGACAACATGCAGATAATAAAGACCCCGGCAGCTGAGTTCCCGGCAGACTACAGCGGCGGCTTCATCACCATAAACACGAAGGACATACCCACGGAGAACATAGCCGAGATACAGGTGGGAGGCAACTGGAACGACGCCACCGCCTTCTCGTCATTCAGACATGCCAAAGGCTCGGGCACCGACTTCCTCGGCTTTGACAACGGGCTGAGAGGACTGTCGGGCGGCATCAACGCCACGCTCAACCCCATCGCAGGCAACGGCACAGACCTGCTGAACAACGGTCTGAACAACGACTGGCGCATAAGGGAGAGCCATCCGCTCGGCGACCTGAAGCTGTCGGCTAACATCGGACGCCGCTGGAGATGGGCGGGAAGGCAGATGGGACTCATCGCCGCGCTGAACTACAGCAACGAGTACAGGAAGTATGAGGACATGACCAACAACCTGTTCGGCGTGTACAACACCGAGGACGACAGGTCCAACTATCTCAGACGCTCCACCGACGACCAGTACAACCGCAACGTGAGACTGGGAGCTATGCTCAACATGACGCTCCTCTCAGCCGACGGCAACAGCAAATACCAGTTCAAGAACATATTCAACCAGCTGGGAAACGACCGCTACACATGGCGCGAGGGCGTGAGCGCACAGTCTGACACGGAGCACTCCGCAGAATACTACTACCGCAGCCGCACCACATACAACGGACAGCTGACCGGCAAACACACTTTCCGAAACGACGAACTGGACTGGAGCGCAAGCTATTCATACGCCAACCGCAACGTGCCGGACAGACGGCGGTATCAGGTGAACGACGCTCTGGAGACCGGAGTGATACAGCTCACCAACTCGAACGACATCTCGCGCGAATGGACAAAGCTCGACGAGCACATCGCCTCAGCCGCCGTGAACAACAGGCACAGCTTCAAGTTCGGCTCATGGGAGCCGGTGCTGAAGTTCGGAGCCTACGGAGAGTACCGCACAAGAAAATACACCACGCGCGACTTCATATACAACTGGAACGCCGCAGACAACACTCTTCCGGACGGATTCAGGCAGAACGACCTCTCCGAGATGCTCAGCGACGAGAGCTACTTCGGTGCGGACCGCCTCTATCTGATGGAGGAACAGCACATGCGCAACAACTATAAAGGCAACAACACTCAGGGTGCGGGATACATCGCGGCTACCATCCCGGCTGGCAGACTGAGCATACTTGCGGGACTGCGCTACGAATACAACCACATGGAACTCATCACCAACACCCGCGACTATGAGGAAAGCCCGTTCAGCCACAACTATGAATACAGCGACCTTTTCCCTTCGCTGAACACCACCTACAAGATAAACGACAAGCATCAGGTGAGGTTCTCGTACGGAAAGACGGTGAACAGACCTGAGTTCAGAGAGGTGTCGCCGTCGGTGTTCTACGACTTCGACCTTGCATCCAACGTGGAGGGAAACACCGAACTCAAGCCCTGCTACATACAGAACGTGGACCTGCGCTATGAGTTCTACCCCTCGAAAGGCGAGGTGATATCGCTGGCGGCATTCTACAAGCACTTCGACTCGCCCATAGAATGGACCTACACCGTGGCTGGCGGAACAAACCTGATATACTCATACATGAACGCCAAATCGGCAAAGAGCTACGGACTGGAGCTCGACATACGCAAGGACCTGTCGTTCATCGGGCTGCCCGGCTTCAGCTGGTCGTTCAACGGAGCGCTCATCAAGAGCCGCGTGAACTTCGAGAAAGGGTCGAGAGAGGAAGACAGACCTATGCAGGGACAGTCGCCCTATCTCATAAACACAGGAATATTCTACAACAACGACAAGCTACAACTGAGCGTGGCGGCTCTCTACAACCGCATAGGCAAACGCATAATAGGCGTGGGACGCAGCGAGGGAACGACGAGCGACAACGAGGCTCTGCGCGTGCCCGACAGCTACGAGATGCCGCGCGACGTGATAGACCTGTCCGTCTCGAAGATGTTCGGCAGCCACTGGGAGGTGAAGTTCAACGTGCGCGACCTGCTCGCACAGACTGTATACTACAAGCAGTTTGCCGACGTGCACTACCAGGACGGCAGCCGCAAGGAAGTGCAGCAGATAACAAGGGCGTTCAAGCCCGGACGTAACTTCGGACTGAGTGCCGTATACAAGTTCTGAAAAAGCATCATAAAACAACATGACAACCATTCATACAATTAATAATTATGTTTAACCAAACAAGCATTATGAACAAATTCAAATTCTACGGATGCCTCGGCATCCTTGCCGCATCGTTCACATTCTGTGCCTGCGGCGACGATGATGACAACGGGAAAGAAACCGAAAAGAACGACGTGACATGGTCTACCGACGGCGGATTAAAGGCTTGCGACCACATCCTTTTCACTGCCGACGGCGACGCCAACGTAAGCGACAACGGCAGGCAGATAGGCAACGGCGACCAGGAGTTTGTCTTCACAGGCAAGCAGACCATAAAGAAAGGCACCTACATCCTCAAAGGCTGGGTGTACATAGCCGACGGTGCGGAACTCACAATAGAGCCGGGCACGATAATAAAGGGTGACAAGCAGACAAAGGCTTCGCTCATAGCAGAGCGCGGCGGCAAGCTCATCGCACAGGGAACAGCGCAGGAGCCCATCGTCTTCACATCAGAGGAGGCTAAAGGCAACCGCCGTCCGGGTGACTGGGGAGGCGTGATTCTCTGCGGAAGAGCGGTGAACAACAACACCGAGATGCAGATAGAGGGCGGTCCGCGCACCAAGCACGGCGGATCGGACAACAGCGACAACTCCGGCGTTCTGAGCTATGTGCGCATAGAGTTCGCAGGATATCCCTTCCAGACCGACCAGGAGATAAACGGCCTTACACTCGGTTCGATAGGAAGCGGAACGAAAATAGACCACGTGCAGGTGTCTTACTCTAACGACGACTCTTACGAGTGGTTCGGCGGAACGGTGGACTGCAAGTATCTCGTGGCATACAGAGGATGGGACGACGACTTCGACACGGACAACGGATTCAGCGGCAACGTGCAGTTCGCACTGTCAGTACGCGACTCCAAGATAGCCGACACGTCGCAGAGCAACGGCTTCGAGAGCGACAACAACGCAAGCGGCTCGACAAGCTCGCCGTTCACTTCGGCAGTGTTCTCCAACGTGACTTTCATCGGTCCGAAGGCTGTAGACGCATCGTTCCAGAACAATTCCGACTACATCAACGGCGGCTCTGTGTATCCCAACAACGGCTCAAGCCTCGGACGTTTTCAGGCAGCCATGCACATACGACGCAACTCTCACCTGAACTGCTTCAACTCTGTGGCAGTGGGATGGCCCATCGGTCTGATACTCGACAACGAGAAGGGCGACACCCAGGGAGCAGCGACCGCAGGCACACTGAAGCTTAACAACATATGGTTCGCAGGCATGGACGTGCTCGGAACAGACTTCAACAAGATATACGAGGACGGTCTCTACGACTATGAGACAGGCACCGTTGACAACACAAAGAACTCCTTCGCCCACACGTTCTTCGAACTGGCTGCGAACAACAACAGGCATTTCGACTCGGCTGACGGATGGTTCGACCGGACAGGATATATCCCCGCAGCAGGCAGCCCGCTCATCGGTGCGGCATCGTTCACAGAAGCCATACTCAACGGATGCACAGCAGTGGACTACATCGGTGCTTTCGCTGCCGGCGACACATGGCTCGACGGATGGACAAACTTCGACCCGCAGAACGCCGACTATTGAAAAAAGCTGAAAGCTTACTGTACATAATAAATGTGTCTGACAACGTTTCACGAAGTTGTCGGACACATTTATTGTATTCCGGAACACACAGAATAAAGATTATCAGCCTGCAAACAGGCTGATATAATCAAATTACATAAATCACAAATACAGAATTATAAGCCGACATTCATATTCATATAAATTAACAGAACAAGAATTGCCATTACCTATAAATTGTATATTTTTGTAAAAACAATCTGACAACTTTACATATATAAGCAATCTATTAAAATAAAAACGATGATGGGACAAAACACTTTTCCTAAGACATGGATGACAGAAGCGATACTTGTCACTCTCTTCTGTTGCTTTCCATGTGGCGTCATCAGCATTATATATGCATCTAAGGTAAGCACAAGACTGTCGCGTGGAGATGAAGAAGGTGCTTACGAAGCAAGCAGAAAAGCCGAGATGTGGGTGAAAATCAGCTTCTGGAGTATAGCCGGATTATGTATATTAAGTGCAGTTCTTAGTGTATTATAAGGAATTCTTCTAATTCCATACTTATGACAACAGATTATTAAATGGGAAAAACGACCATTCTGATAATTGCGGCAGGCATGACTGTCGTATATTTTTTTATAGACCCGACAGCAAGTCCGCTATTTCCAAAATGTCCGTTTTGGTATGTCACAAACATAAAATGTCCCGGCTGCGGCTCACAAAGAGCCATCCACGACCTGCTGCATCTTGACATAACTGCGGCATGCAGCCACAATCTGTTAATGACACTGTCCATTCCATATTTACTGTTACTTATTTATTCTCAGCAGAATCAAAAACGTCATCCGAGACTTTACAAAACATTGTATGGTAGAGTTGCCATATACGCAACATTAATAATAATTGTCATTTGGACTGTATTGCGAAATCTTTTCAATATATAAGACAAAAGCGGCAGGCATGTCCGACGTTACAGTCTGAACCATGCCTGCCGCTTGTATTGCGTTTCCGGTCTCGCCGCCGCATTATTGTTTCTCGGCGAGAGCCTGCATTATCTTGCCTTCAAGCTCCTCGCAGAGTTCGGGATTGTCCTTGAGCAGTGACTTGGTGGCGTCACGTCCCTGTCCCAGACGGGAGCTTCCGTAAGAATACCACGAGCCGCTCTTCTGGATGATGCCGCACTCCACGCCAAGGTCGACAATCTCTCCTACCTTTGAGATGCCCTCTCCGAACATTATCTCAAACTCCGCCTTGCGGAACGGAGGAGCCACTTTGTTCTTCACAACCTTTACCCTTACGAGGTTGCCGATAATCTGGTCGCCGTCCTTAATGCCCGTAACCTTGCGGATGTCGAGGCGTACGCTGGCATAGAACTTGAGCGCGTTGCCGCCCGTTGTGGTCTCCGGATTGCCGAACATCATGCCTATCTTCTCACGCAACTGGTTGATGAAGATGCACGTTGTGTTGGTCTTGCTGATGGTGGATGTGAGCTTACGCAACGCCTGACTCATCAGACGAGCCTGCAATCCGACGTTGTTGTCACCCAT
This sequence comes from Leyella lascolaii, assembly GCF_900079775.1. Classification (GTDB taxonomy): domain Bacteria; phylum Bacteroidota; class Bacteroidia; order Bacteroidales; family Bacteroidaceae; genus Prevotella; species Prevotella lascolaii. Next base: position 433,730 of record NZ_LT556038.1, read on the forward strand.
GTCGCCCTCTATCTCCTTCTTCGGAGTGAGCGCGGCAACGGAGTCGATGACTATGATGTCGATAGCCGAAGAGCGTATGAGCTGGTCGGCTATTTCGAGAGCCTGCTCGCCGTTGTCGGGCTGCGATATCCACAGATTGTCCACATCCACGCCCAGCTTAGCCGCATAGAAGCGGTCGAAAGCATGCTCCGCGTCGATGAAAGCCGCTATTCCGCCAGCCTTCTGCGCCTCGGCAATGGCATGGATGGCAAGCGTTGTCTTACCGGAGCTCTCCGGTCCGTATATCTCAATGATTCGTCCGCGCGGATAGCCCCCCACCCCAAGAGCCGAGTCAAGGGCTATGCTTCCTGTCGGGATGACCTCGACGTTCTCTATATGTTCGTCACCAAGTTTCATGATAGACCCCTTACCGAAGTCTTTCTCTATCTTCGACATTGCCGCCTGAAGAGCTTTCAGCTTGCCCTCATTTGAGGCGGCAGCGCCCGTATTTTCCTTTTCCTTTGCCATTTAGGTTCTGTTTTCAATTATGAATGAATGTGGCGCACGCCGCGATCCGGCGACAGTCTGCCGTCAGAAGAGGCTGTCCGGGGCAGGCGTGCGTTGGGTTGTGCGATGAAAAATGCAGGCTGAGGAGTGTCAGAGTTCAAGATCCGCGTTGAAGATCTCATGCCATGGAAGTCCCTGTTTGTTGAGTTGCTCCATGAAAGGATCGGGATCGAACTCCTCGACATTCCACACACCGGGACGGCGCCACAGCCCTTTGAAGAACATCATGGCACCTATCATTGCCGGCACACCTGTGGTATAGCTCACTCCCTGCATGCCTGTCTCGTTGAAGGCAGCCTGATGCGAGCAGTTGTTATATATATAATAGGTGAGCTCCTTGCCGTCTTTCAGTCCGCGTATGCGGCATCCTATGCTTGTCTGTCCCTCGTAGTTCTGACCGAGATCCTGCGGGTTTGGCAGCACAGCCTTGAGGAACTGCAGCGGCACTATCTTCTTTCCCTCATAGTCGATGGGCACGATGCTTGCCATGCCGATGTTCTGAATGACGCGCAGGTGTGTGAGATACTCCTGTCCGAAAGTCATCCAGAAGCGCGCGCGGCGTATCGTGGGATAGTTCTTCACGAGGCTCTCTATCTCCTCATGATGGAGCAGATAGCTCTCCTTCGGACCGATTTCCGGATAGGTGAGCGGCTTGTGTATCTCGAGAGGCTCGGTCTCCACCCACTTGCCATCCTCCCAGTAAAGTCCTTTCTGGGTTATCTCGCGGATGTTGATTTCCGGATTGAAGTTGGTGGCGAAAGCCTTATGGTGGTCGCCGGCGTTGCAGTCGACGATGTCAAGATACTGTATCTCGTCGAAATGATGCTTTGCGGCATAAGCCGTGAAGATGCTTGTCACGCCCGGGTCGAAGCCACATCCCAGTATGGCAGTGAGTCCGGCGTCCTCGAAGCGTTTCTTGTAAGCCCACTGCCACGAGTATTCGAAGTGAGCCTCATCCTTCGGTTCGTAGTTCGCCGTGTCCAGATAGCTGCATCCGCAAGCAAGGCACGCCTCCATGATGGTGAGGTCCTGATAAGGCAGCGCGAGGTTTATGACCAGCTCAGGCTTGTAGTCGTTCATGAGAGCCTTGAGCTGTTCGACGTCGTCGGCGTCCACCTGAGCTGTCTTGATATTAGGATTTCCTATTGCCTCGACAATCTTGTCGCACTTCGACTTAGTGCGGCTGGCAATCATGAAATCTGTAAACACATCGGCGTTCTGAGCTATCTTGAACGCAGCTACGGTGGCAACGCCTCCCGCGCCAATCATTAACACTTTTCCCATATTTTCTCAGATATTAGTTGTTTTCAAGCAATTTATGAATAATGAACATCCATGCCGGACATTGCAGGAATCCGCAAACTGACTCCGGAAGGAACGTCCGGCATGTCACTTCAGTTCGTCCGACCTTATGCCAAGGGCACTCATGAGCGAGTAGCCGAGTATTTCCTGTCTGAAATTGCCGCCGGGCATGGGCTGCATGGCGAACATTGTGACGCGCTTCTCGTCGTCCACGCGGCGGAGGATGTGGCACAGACAGTCGTAGAGTGCGGCGCGACTGTCATCCGGGACAATCATTATGCGCCTTGTCTCCTTACCGGCACACACTGCCTCGACCACATCGGCGAAGAAGTCGTCGCGGCTTACGATGTCCTCCACTGGCAATGCCGAGATGGAGAACTCGCCGAGATTGTCCTTGAAAGCCTTGCCGCTGAGCTCGCCGGCAAGATTGCCCGGAGCGAAATTTTCCAGTACGGCATGCTCACGGTCGTGTATGAGCACCACCTGCACGTGGTTGTCTCCCTCGCGCACTCCGCCGTCGAGAGCCACGCAGTCTATCCATCTCGCCATGTCAGCCTTAGGTATGCGCCTGCCTATCATGCGCTCAAAATTGACTATAAGATTGAATGCCACGCGGTCGATATAGCCTGCATCGGCTATGATGACGTTCTCGCTCCACTTCACACTGTTGTCTGTCATGTTGTTCATATTAGCAAAGATAATGCAAGGCGAGTGCATAAGCAAGGCTGCGAAACAGAGTTTTGCCCGGCTTGATGCTGCCGAATATCATCTTATCTTATGCAAAGATAAGACAAATCGGGCGCAGAACAAAATAAATAAAAGGAATAGTTCCATTTATTTTTCATACGTAGACAGAGCCGTGTCCATGCCGGGGCGGTACGGAGAGGACGCACCGTAGGACTGGAAAAGCCGTTTACATCTGTCACCGTACGGCGAATGCTGCGACCCACACGAGAACGCCCCGCCATGCCACACAGCAGACAAAAGAAAAAGGAGCCTGCCTCACGGCAGCCCCTTTCTGTTGATGAAGAAACATTTTTATGAAAATATTGATTATCTCAGCGCGTCCGCTGCCATTTTGAGCAGGCTTTTCACGTATTTGTCATACGTTTCTGACGACATGTCGGTGAGCGTTGTACGGCACAGCGCACGTTCGTCCTTCGACAGCAGACTACCCTTGCTCTTGCACAGACTGAGCATCCTGTTGGCTATGGTTGTCTCCATGGCAATTCCTGAATGTTCGCGCACGGCGTCCATGAACACAGAGCGCAGATTGCCGAAAAGGTCGAGGAACTTGGACTGGCTGTTCACATCGCCCAGCTCGTCTGAACCGTCATCCACGATGTTTCCGTTCTTGTATATCACCGTTTTGGTGTCGTTCTCGTTGTTGTATGTCACCACCGTCCCGTCAGGCAATATTGTTGTGCGCACCGCAACGTTCTCTTTCTTTTCTTTGTTCGCCTTCGGGTCGCGGCTGTATATGATGTGTATGGAGCCCGAGTAATAGTTGTGCTCGCCCTTGCCGTCCCTCACCTTCTCTTCATACCACACCAAGGCATAGCTCCAACGCCATGTGGTGTCGGAATCGTCCCTGAAGTTTAGCACTATGTAGTTGCGGTCGTAGTGTGTCCCGAATGTATATGATTTGGAGATATCGGCACCAAATGCTATATTACAAGTCTCACCGCTGCCGCTTCCGGCATCCTTCATCATTATGAAATATGCCTTGCCGCTGTCGGTGAGGAACGCCTTGCGAAGACGTTCCAGCTTGTCTATGTCAGCGCGTATGAGCCTGAAGCGTATTTCGTGGAACATGGCGTTCTTCCCCGCTTCGGGCACATATTCATTATTTTTATTATTGGATATGATGTATTCGTGACTTTTCTTGTCCTGCAGGAATTTGTCTATTGCCTTGCCGATGTGCTGTTGCGCAAAGACCGACATCGCAAGAACCGCCATCGTCAGCGTGGCTGACAGTCTGTATATTGCATTCATATATGTATGTTTTTTTATTGTTTGACAGATTATTGTTCGTTTTATCAATAGCGTCAGTACATCTCGCCGGCGTCTGACGCACCGTCTCCACCGTCCTGTCCGTCGTTATAGTTCACTCCAGCCATCTCAAGAGCCTTCACCTTGTTGAGCGTCCCGACATCGCGCAGGAGTGCCTCGCTCACCGCCTCTATGGCGCGCAGCTTCTCGGCAAGCAGCCTTTCGGCGGCAGCGATGGAGTCGGCAGGCACCCGTGTCTCAGGCACAACGTTCTCCGTCAGATAGACTTTGGGCGGCGCGGGCTTGTAGCGATAGCGTGAGACGCGGCGTCGTTCGGGCTTGCGCACAGGGCGTGCAGGAGGCAGGTCTGACGTGTCAGCCTCGGCAGACTCCGCACTGTCGGCAGGCACAGGCTCCACGCTCATCGCGACGGGCTGCCTGACAGGAGCCTCCGGAGCCTCTCCCCGTGGCAGCACCATGACCATCAGCAAGGCTACGGCAGCCGCAGCCGCCACGGCAAGCCACACACGGCGGGCACGGCGCGAGAGGCAGGCGGCAACCTTATCCTGCCCCAGCGGCATGCCTGCATCGAAATATGCGAACATCTCCTTATACACTCTCCACTCACGGGGCACGTCGTGCGTGCGGTAGTAAGAGGCAAGGCGCGCTTCCTCCTCAATGGTGGTCTGTCCGTCCATGAAGCGTCGCGTGAGCTGTTTTATGTGTTCAAATTCGTTTGTCATAAGTGTCGTCCGTTTATTATTTTTCTTTTTCTGATGTCTTCCAATAGTCTCTGGCGCGCCCTGCATAGGAGTGTCGCCACAGACGAAACAGCTATTCCCATTATGGCTGCTATCTCACCGTTGGTCTTGCATTCCACCTGACGCAGATGCAGCACCTGATATTCTGACGACGGCAGTCTTGCGAGCTTCCGGCTCAGCCACTGCTCGTTCTCAGCCATCTCGAGCCTTGTGTCGGGTCCCGGAGAGCCGTCGGTGATGAGCGGTCTGCCATCGAGCGGAACTGGACGCTGCCTCCTCAGCACCGAAACACTGAGATGCGCGGCAATGCTTACGGCAAGAGCCTCAACCGAGCGGTAACGGTCGAGCTCGTCGCGCATCGCCCAAAGCTTGAGCATTGTGTCCTGCGCAGCGTCCTCAGCCTCCTCTTCGGAGAGTCCGTAGTGACGGGCTACGCCAAGCACCTTCGCCCTTATTGCGGCGGCGATATTTTCAAAATCGTTCTGCTCCACTCTGGTATGGCTGTGTTTATTCGTTCTTATTCATCTCTACACCCGACTTTCGTATATATCAGGAGAAAGGCAGCGGCATGACGTCACACCGGACATGGCACCGTTCTTATGCCTCTCTTTATATGAGACGTATGAGGAATCGATTTCTAAACATGATTAACACACATTAACACCAATCGCATCCGATATCATCCCGTCACCGCTTTCACGGGAGCGGACGACGCACACGGAAGAACGGCGGAAAGCCTCCTGACGGTAAAAAATATTGACAGCAGAAAATAGCAAACCGGAAAGTGCGGACGCCTAAAAACGCATCTGAAGCGCATAAATATACATACGGCGACGCCTGTTAATGCTGTCAGACTTGCAGAAGAGCCTTTTCCGCACCGCTGATACAGCTTTTCCGCACACCGATAAAGGCTCCGCCACCACATGAAAGAGGCTCTTCCGCATGCCGGAACGGGCTTTTTGGCGCGGCAGAAAAGGGCATATCGCAAGCACAGATGACATAAACCACACATTATCAACATCTTACACAAACTGCAAAATACGCGCGCAGAGCCAGACAGAGAATTTATTTTTTCGTACAGCCGAATCTCAGCGAGTTGGGCGGCAACAGTAAGGCGGCGTGGCAAGCCAGCAACACAGGGCTCTCATCAAATGAAATCCGCGCGCACGGACGGTACGAATACCATCTCAAAACATGTCATTTTGTCATATAATCTGCCAACAACCGCAGCGTTTCCGACATTTGGCATGCCATTTGTTATTATGACAGCGGACGACTGTCCAAAGATAACATTAAATTGGAATAATAACAAGAAAAAGATAAATATTATGGGAAAGATTATTGGAATCGACTTAGGTACTACGAACTCTTGCGTTGCCGTGTTTGAAGGCAACGAACCTGTAGTGATAACAAACAGCGAAGGCAAGCGCACCACTCCTTCGGTTGTGGGATTCGTGAAAGACGGTGAGCGCAAGGTGGGCGACCCTGCCAAGAGACAGGCTATCACCAACCCTAAGAACACCGTGTACTCTATAAAACGCTTCATGGGCGAGACCTACGCACAGAGCCAGAAAGAGGCAGAGCGCGTTCCGTTCAGCGTTGTGAACGAAGGCGGTTATCCGCGTGTGGACATTGAGGGACGTAAGTATACTCCGCAGGAGATTTCGGCGATGATACTCCAGAAGATGAAGAAGACCGCAGAGGACTATCTGGGACAGGAAGTGACGGATGCGGTCATCACAGTGCCGGCATACTTCTCCGACTCTCAGCGTCAGGCTACAAAGGAGGCAGGACAGATTGCGGGTCTCAACGTTCGCCGTATAGTGAACGAACCTACTGCGGCAGCCCTTGCCTACGGTGTGGACAAGGCAAACAAAGACATGAAGATAGCCGTGTTCGACCTTGGTGGAGGTACGTTCGATATATCTATCCTCGAGTTCGGAGGCGGTGTGTTCGAGGTTCTTTCAACAAACGGTGACACCCATCTGGGCGGTGACGACTTCGACCAGGTGATAATAGACTGGCTCGTAAACGGCTTCAAGGCAGACGAGGGCATCGACCTGAGCAAGGACCCGATGGCAATGCAGCGTCTGAAAGAGGCTGCCGAGAAAGCCAAGATAGAGCTTTCGAGCACAACATCTACGGAAATCAACCTGCCGTACATATCTGCCGAAGGCGGTGTGCCGAAACATCTCGTGAAGACTCTTACACGTTCGCAGTTCGAACAATTGGCTCATGACCTCATACAGGCATGCCTCGTTCCGTGCCAGAACGCCATGAGAGACGCCAAGCTCTCAACATCGCAGATAGACGAAGTGATACTCGTCGGCGGCTCAAGCCGTATACCTGCCGTCCAGACACTCGTGAAGAACTACTTCGGCAAAGAGCCTTCAAAGGGTGTGAACCCGGATGAGGTGGTTGCAGTGGGCGCATCCATACAGGGCGCAATCCTCAACAAGGAAGGCGGTGTGGGCGACATCGTGCTGCTCGACGTCACTCCGCTGACACTGGGTATAGAGACAATGGGCGGCGTGATGACAAAACTCATCGACGCCAACACAACAATACCTTGCAAGAAGAGCGAGACATTCTCCACCGCAGTGGACAACCAGACGGCAGTGACAATACACGTACTGCAGGGTGAGCGTCCGATGGCGTCGCAGAACAAGAGCATCGGTCAGTTCAACCTTGAGGGCATAGCTCCGGCACGTCGCGGTGTTCCGCAGATTGAGGTGACGTTCGACATCGACGCCAACGGTATTCTGAACGTTAGCGCAAAGGACAAAGCCACCGGCAAGGAGCAGGCAATACGCATCGAGGCATCGTCCGGTCTGAGCAAGGAGGAGATTGACCGCATGAAGGCAGAGGCTGAACAGAATGCCGAGGCTGACAAGAAGGAGCGCGAGCGCGTGGACAAGATGAATCAGGCAGACTCGATGATATTCACCACCGAGAACTTCCTGAAGGACAACGGCGACAAGATTCCGGCAGACCAGAAACCGGCAATTGAGTCCGCTCTCCAGCAACTGAAAGACGCTCACAAGAACGGTGACGTGGCAGCAATAGACAACGCCATAAACAACCTGAACACCGTTATGCAGAACGCAAGCGCACAGATGTATCAGGGCGCACAGCCTAACCAGAACGCACAGGCTGACCAGCAGACCCAGAACAACAGCGCGAAAAACGATGACAACATTCAGGATGCGGACTTTGAGGAAGTGAAATAAATATCGTAATTAATAATAAGGAATGGGGCATGATTGCAAAATTGTGCCTCATTTTTTTAGTTTCATCTATATGGGCAAACAATTTATAAGAAAGAATAAGGAAGACAAGCCTGTTGTGGCAATTTGCTACGACTTTGACAAGACATTGTCTCCTGATGACATGCAGGCACAGGGATATATCCAATCTGTAGGTTACGAGATTGAATCTTTCTGGAAGGAGTCTAACGGTTTAGCAGAAGAAAACGAGATGGACCAGAATCTTGCCTATATGTTTACTATGATTCAGAAAGCACATGGGAGATTCATATTCAACAAAAAGACTTTGATGGACTACGGAGGACAAGTGAAATTGTTCCCCGGTGTTGAGAGCTGGTTTGACCGTATCAAGGAGTATGGAAAACAGAAAGGTGTCATTGTAGAGCATTACATTATTTCATCAGGCTTGAAAGAAATGATTGAAGGGACAAAAGTGGCATCGAAGTTTGAGAAGATTTACGCCAGTTCGTTTTATTATGATAAGGACGGAGTTGCTCAATGGCCGGCGCAAGTAATCAATTACACAAGCAAGACACAATTCCTTTTCAGAATAGAAAAAGGGACATTAGACGTCAACGATTTTGGTGTGAACGATTACTTTGCACCTGAAGATATACGGATTCCCTTCCGTAACATGATTTATATAGGAGACAGCGATACGGATATTCCGTGTATGAAACTTGTAAACACGAATTGCGGGCATTCCATCGGAGTATACAATCCTGAGACCAAGGATAAAAGGAAAGTGTATAAAATGATGGAAGACAAGAGAATTAAATATTTTGCACCGGCTGATTATACGTATGGTTCTGAGTTAGACTGTTTGGTGAAAGCCATTATAGACCAGACGGTGTCAAACGAAAAACTGATGTCCATACATTATAAAAATAAAAGAGAACAGACGAGCCAGGATGTCGGTACAGTGAACATAGAGAATAAAGAAAAAGAGAAACTGATACTGGATTTGGAAAACAGTAATAGTTTTAAACAGACTCATTCAATAATTGCACAGTTAAAGAATTATGCGTCTTGGACTGTGAAAGAAATAGAACAGCTTGAGAAAATAGCACAGAAGAATATTCAGGTGTCATACATCATCAACGATGAAGATATAAAAGAGTTCTACGACTCTATAAAGTGATGTTCATTTTAAAGATTCGTTTAAGCAACTGTACAAAATCAAGCGATATTATAAAATTACCCATATGTTATATATCTCTTTGTCATCATCCTATGCGCTGTTCAGGGTTTCATTCCAAAGTCTCATCGGTAGTGTAGCAAGCCACACTCACACTTCGGACTTTTAAATTCAGATACAGAACAGTAAACAATATGATGGCAATTTATTTTGAGTGTATACTTATTATAATATCCGACTCTGACATTATTCGTCCAATATTGTTATGATACTATGACAGAGACACATCAGTAAGACAACAACGAGAAAAATAACTCATCATTTTGGCTTATAACGAACATGTTTCAGTTGATGTTTCACGCTATTGTTTCTTCGCTTTCTCCTCCTTTCCATATAAAGGTTCCGGTTCTGCCACCATAAGATTATTATCACTTTCCTGCATTTCATACTTTTTCACCTTACGGTCTTCAAGAAAAATATGATTCAATGTGTATGCCAATGACTCCAATGTCTGCATCCGGATTTTAGGTTTTAACTGACATTCCCATACAGTGATGCAGTGCCAGCCCATCGCAGCGAGCTGACATTGCTCCTTTTTATCACGCTCCCTATTCCGCTCGATTTTCTTTTGCCAAAACTCTATGTTGGTCTTAGGCAGACGGAAGTATTTGCAATTTTCATGACCATGCCAGAAGCAGCCGTTCACAAAGACGACCGTGCGGTATTTACGCAGCACCAAATCCGGGTGACCCGGCAGACGTGGATGGTTGAGCCGATAGCGGAAGCCCCGGCTGAAAAGGAATTTCCGCACCAATATTTCAGGCTTGGTATCCTTTCCACGTATAGCAGCCATGCAGTGGTGGCGCTGTTCACCGGTCAGTCTGTCCATTTATCAGTTCCATGTTAAACGTAAAGTCTTTACAATATTGCTTTATTATATGTATACAATTTATTTCGTATAACAGAAATATTATCACTTTTGCATTTTGTGACATGCTCGCAATCTATTCTATAAGAAGAAGTGAATTCCTAATCATATCTGTATCATTCAATTACACAAAAAGAAGTTGTTACGCACTGCATACACACTTTCACGCCTTACCTTAACGTGAGTTCTACGAATTGTAAGTGTCTGTAAATTTGGCGATTAGCGAAAACTGTTGTAACTTTATAGTGCAAAGTTACTACAAAAAAGTGAAATGCGGAAAGATATAGTGATAGAATTGAGTTACAAGGGTTTTGGTTGAAGTGGCGATAATCCGTGAAGCCATTACAATCCCTGCCGAAGCCAAATCCTGACGCCGCTACGTTACTTGTTCGTAACCATGCCCGAAAATGCGACAAACGGGTACGAATAGCGAAACAAGGCTCTAAGGAATAGTGAGTTATCCATAACTCATGCGAAAAATCAGGTTACGGAAAAAGATTGCGCCGTTCCTCCCCGTTTTGCGTACCAACACCGGACTCTTCACCAACTAATTTTGAAACCCAAAAATTAAGGACAATGAAGAGTACATTTTCAGTAATCTACTACCTCAAGCGTCAGGTAGTGAAAAAGGACGGGACAGTTCCCGTCATGGGACGCATCACGGTGGACGGCAGCCAGACACAGTTCAGCTGCAAACTGACTGTCGATCCGAAACTGTGGGACACCAAAGGTGGACGTGTCACGGGCAGAAGCACGGCGGCACTCGAAACGAACCGTATGCTTGACAAGATGCGGGTACGCATCAACAGGCATTATCAGGAAATCATGGAGCGTGACAACTTCGTCACGGCGGAGAAGGTGAAGAACGCCTTTCTCGGACTGGAACACCGCTACCACACGCTGATGCAGGTGTTCCGCCAGCACAACGAGGACTACGAGAAGCAGGTGGAGGCAGGCATGAAAGCCAAAGGCACGCTGCTGAAGTACCGCACCGTTTACAAGCACATGCAAGAGTTCCTCGACATCCGCTACCATGTGAAGGACATCGCCCTAAAAGAGCTTACCCCGGCTTTCATCTCCGACTTCGAGATGTTCCTGCGCACGGACAAGCACTGCTGCACCAATACCGTGTGGCTGTACGTCTGCCCGTTACGGACGATGGTATTCATCGCCATCAACAACGAGTGGCTGACGCGCGACCCGTTCCGCGAGTATGAAATCAAGAAGGAGGAAACAACACGCAGTTTCCTGACCAAAGATGAGATCCGCCTGCTGATGGAGGGGAAACTGAAAAACGCCAAACAGGAATTGTACCGCGACCTCTACCTGTTCTGCGCCTTCACGGGGCTGTCGTTCGCGGATATGCGCAACCTTACGGAAGAGAATATCCGCACCTACTTCGACGAACACGAGTGGATAAACATCAACCGCCAGAAAACGGGCGTGGTGTCCAACATCCGCCTGCTCGACATCGCCAACCGCATAATCGGCAAATACCGGGGACTGTGCGGGGACGGCAGGATATTTCCCGTTCCGCATTATAACACGTGCCTTGCCGGTATCCGTGCCGTCGCCAAGCGTTGCGGCATCACCAAGCATATCACGTGGCATCAGAGCCGCCACACGGCAGCCACGACGATATTCCTCTCCAACGGTGTTCCCATCGAAACGGTCAGCTCCATGCTCGGACACAAGAGCATAAAGACGACGCAGATTTACGCAAAGATAACCAAAGAGAAGCTCAATCAGGACATGGAGAACCTTGCCGCAAGATTGAACGGCGTCGAGGAATTTGCAGGTTGCACCATCTAAAAAGAAAAGCCATGAAACGTGACACAATCATCATCGAGGACAAGGCAGTCAGCGTAACCGGTAACGACGTGTGGATGACCGCCACCGAAATAGCCGGATTGTTCCATACGACCGTCCCGGCAGTGAACGCCGCCATCAGAGCCGTCCGCAAGTCGGACGTGCTGAACGACTACGAGGTGTGCCGCTACATGCAGCTTGAAAACGGGCTGCACGCGGACGTGTACGCCCTTGAAATCATCATCCCGGTCGCTTTCAGGGTGAATACCTACAACACCCACCTGTTCCGCACATGGCTGGTGGGAAAGGCACTCTCACAAGAGAAACGGCAGACATACGTGATGTTCATACAGAACGGAAAAGCCGGGTATTGCTGATTGCACATACCCCATAAGACAAGTAAACGGGTAGCACCACAAAAGGTGTCACCCGTTTACTTTTTCATGAAACCGCCTCACTCCAGCGGCTTGCGGTAGTTCGCTTCCAGTACCCCGCGCAGCCCCGTTTCCGGGTAAAGCACCTTCCCTCCCAAAAGTATGAAGGGCAACACGCGGTTGTTGCGGTATTCCTGCAAGGTGCGCCGGCTCACACGGAGCAGTTCCGACACCTCGCCGTCCGTCAGGTAACGTTCCCCGTCCAGCGGAGGACGGTAGCTTTCCAGAAATGCGGACAGCCATTTCGAGCCTTTGCGCATATCCTGCACCACAGAGGCTATCGGCTCGTCTTCCATCGTAAAAACATCGTTGTTCTCGTTCATCATAACTTCGGATTCAGTGGGTGAATAAATCAAATCATCTGCCGTGCGGATAGAGCGTGCCGACAAGCGGTATCAGCCGCTTCACCTCCTCTGGCTTGTAATAGAACCTGCGGTTTATCTGCGAGTAGCCGATAAGCCGCCTGTCACGCAGCGTCTGCAACGTGCGCGGGCTTATTCTCAACTGCCCGCAGACCTCCTCGCCCGTGAGCCATCTTTCCATGCGCCCCGTGTCGCTTTTGCGCCTCAGGGCGGCGACCTTCTCCGAGAGTGCGCCGAATGCCGCCACCATCATCTCGAAAGTCTTTTTCTCGATAGATACTATTTCCATATTCATGTCATTTAGAGTTTGCCGCAAAGGTAACGAAACGGCATACAAGACGTATCGTTTTCCGCTGAAAGGCTGCCTGTTGCGCCGTTTGACCGGGTTACGGAGCCATCTTCCGCAAAAATCTTACGTGAGTCACGTAGTGAGTTGTTAAAGCCCCTTTTGTTTATTGCCGAATTTTGTCGCAGAAACAAAAAGAAAGGACTGAACATGAAAGTGATAACAATGGAAAGTTCCGCCTACAAGGAGATGATGGCGCAGATTGCGAACATCGCAGGGTACATCCGCGAGGCAAGGGACGAGAAGAAACGGAAGCGGGAAACCGAAGACAAGCTGCTTGACACGGCACAGGCGGCGAAGATGCTCAACGTGAGCAAGCGCACCATGCAGCGTATGCGCACCGACCACCGTATCGAGTATGTGGTGGTACGCGGAAGCTGCCGCTACCGCCTTTCCGAGATACTGCGGCTATTGGAGGACAACACAGTAAGGAACGAGGAAGGGACAATAGACACCCTGTTCCACAACCACACGCTGCGCACGGGCGGCAAACCAAAAGGAAGGAGGACATAGGTCATGGAACTGCTCACACGAAACAACTTCGAGGGCTGGATGCAGAAGCTGATGGAACGGCTCGACCGTCAGGACGAACTGCTGCTGGCGATGAAGGCTGAGGGGAAACAGCCCACTATCACGGAAAGCATCCGCCTTTTCGACAATCAGGATTTGTGCATGTTGCTCCAGATAAGCAAACGCACCCTCCAACGCTACCGCAGCGTAGGCGCATTGCCCTACAAGACGCTGGGCAAGAAGACCTATTACAGCGAGGAGGACGTGCTGACATTCCTTTCCAACCATATCAAGGACTTCAAAAAGGAAGATATAGCCTTCTACAAGGCTCGTATCCATAATTTCTTTCATAAATAACCCATTAAAACATTTTTCAGATGGCAAAGAAAAAAGACGAAAAGGACGTGCTGGTAGTCCGTGACGAGAAGACAGGCGAGATCAGCGTGGTAGCCGGGCTGAACGCGGACGGCACACCCAAGCGCACCCCCGCAAAAGCGGAGAACGCGCAGAGTTTCCTGCAATTCGACCGACATGGCGACGTGCTGGACAACTTCTTCAAGAACTTCTTCCGGCAGTGCAAGGAACCCAGCCGCTTCGGTTTCTACCGCATTGCGGCAGACCAAGCTGAAAATCTCTTAGAGGTGATGAAGCAACTGCTGAAAGACCCCGAAGCGAACAAGGAGCTGCTCGCCCCTCACAAGGTGGACACCTCCGACTATGAGAAGAAGGTGCAGGAAGAGATGGCAGCACAACAGACAGAGAAACAAGAACCTCAAAAACAGGAGAACATGGAACAACGGAAAGAACAGCAACAGGACAAATCCGAACAGATGCAGGGCAAACGTGGCTACCAGCCCATCGACGAGAGTAAAATCAACTGGCAGGAGCTGGAGGACAGATGGGGCGTAAAGCGGGACAACCTTGAAAAGTCCGGCGACCTTACGAAGATGCTCAACTATGGCAAGTCCGACTTGGTAAAGGTCAAACCGACCTTCGGCGGCGAATCATTCGAGCTGGACGCCCGCCTCTCCTTCAAGAAGGACGGTGAGGGAAACATCAGCCTCGTGCCGCACTTCATCCGCAAGGAGCAGAAGCTGGATGAGTACAAGGAACACAAATTCTCCGACAATGACCGGAAGAACCTCCGCGAAACGGGCAATCTCGGTAGGGTCGTGGACATTGTGGACAGGGAAACGGGCGAGATCATCCCCTCCTACATCAGCATCGACCGCAAGACGAATGAAATCACGGACATTCCGGCAAGCAGGGTGCGCATCCCGGAGCGCATCGGCAAGACGGAAATCACCACGCAGGAGCGGGACATGCTCCGCGCCGGACTGCCCGTACGCGACAAGCTCATCGAGCGCAACGACGGCAGAAAGTTCGTCACCACCCTGCAAGTGAACGTGGAGCAGCGCGGCGTGGAGTTCGTGCCGGGAACCGGCAAGTCGCCCCGTACCGCACAGACACAGGAAACCAAAGGCGACACATCGAAAAGTCAGGCGCAGGGCGGGGAAAATGCCGCACAGACCAAGAAGGAGCAACGCCGCAACACGTGGACGAACGAGGACGGCAGCATCCGCCCCATCAGCAAATGGAGCGGCGTGAGCTTCACCGACCAGCAGAAAGCCGACTATGTGGCGGGTAAAGCCGTGAAGCTGGAGAACGTGACCGACAAGCAGGGCTTCCATGCCACGATGTATATCAAGTTCAACCCGGAGAAGGGACGCCCGTACCGCTACGACACGAACCCTGACAATGCACAGCAGGTTGCTCCGTCCAACGAGAGCCGCACGCAGGTGGCGGTGAACAACGATGGCAAGACCAACGAGGCTACAAAGAATCTGAGAGAGCCGTTGCAGAAAGGTCAGACCAACCCGAAGGACGCCCGCCAGCAACAGCAGCAGGAGAAGCCGCAGAAGAAAACGGGCAAGGGCATGAAAATGTAATCCCGTGTCCGCCACTGAATCCAAAATAAAATCCAAAGTATCAACAAAAAAGAAGAAGACATGAAGACAATCATTGCAGAAAAGCCCTCCGTGGCACGTGAAATCGCCCGCATCGTGGGCGCGACAAAGAGAGAGGAAGGATATTTCGAGGGAGGCGGTTATGCCGTGACATGGGCATTCGGACACCTCGTTCAGCTTGCCATGCCCGACGGCTACGGCGTGCGCGGATTTGTCCGTGACAACCTCCCGATTATTCCCGACACATTCACGCTCGTCCCCCGTCAGGTCAGGACGGAGAAAGGTTACAAGCCCGACAGCGGCGTGGTGTCGCAGATAAAAGTCATCAAAAGACTGTTCGACACAAGCGAACATATCATCGTGGCGACCGATGCCGGACGCGAGGGAGAGCTTATCTTCCGCTACCTCTACCACTATACGGGTTGCACCACTCCTTTCGTGCGCCTGTGGATCAGCTCTCTCACCGACAAAGCTATCCGCGAGGGACTGCGGAAACTCGAAGACGGCAGCAAATACGACAACCTCTACCTCGCCGCCAAAGCGCGGAGCGAATCCGACTGGCTCGTGGGCATCAACGGCACACAGGCGTTATCCATCGCCGCCGGACACGGCACGTATTCCGTGGGGCGGGTGCAGACACCAACGTTGGCTATGGTATGTGAACGCTACTGGGAGAACCGCCGCTTTACGTCCGAAGCATTCTGGCAGCTCCATATCGCAACGGACGGTTGCGACGGCGAAGTCGTGAAATTCTCATCCTCCGAGAAATGGAAAGAGAAAGAACCGGCGATGGAACTATATAATAAGGTAAAGGCGGCAGGTTGCGCCACTGTCACGAAAGCCGAGCGCAAGGAGAAGACGGAGGAAACTCCCTTGCTCTACGACCTGACCACGCTCCAGAAAGAAGCCAACGCCAAGCACGGCTTCACGGCGGAACAGACGCTTGAAATCGCGCAGAAACTCTACGAAAAGAAGTTGATAACCTATCCGAGAACGGGAAGCCGCTACATCCCCGAAGACGTGTTTGCCGAAATTCCCAAACTGCTCGCTTTCATCGGCACACAGCCCGAATGGAAAGACAAGGTGCGGGCAAAAGCCGCCCCGACACGCCGCAGCGTGGACGACGGCAAGGTGACAGACCACCATGCCCTGCTCGTCACGGGTGAGAAACCGCTCTTCCTCTCCAAAGAGGACAATACCATCTATCAGATGATTGCCGGGCGCATGGTCGAGGCATTCTCTGAGAAATGCGTCAAGGATGTGACCACTGTCACGGCGGAATGTGCCGGAGTGGAGTTTACCGTAAAAGGCAGCGTCGTGAAGCAAACCGGATGGCGTGCCGTCTATGGCGAGGAAAAAGAGGAAATTACCATCCCCGGCTGGCAGGAAGGCGACACGCTGACACCGAAAGGCTCGTCCATTACCGAAGGAAAGACCAAACCCAAGCCGCTGCATACCGAAGCCACCCTGCTCTCGGCAATGGAAACGGCGGGCAAGGAAATTGAGGACGACGCACTGCGGCAGGCGATGAAGGACTGTGGCATCGGTACTCCCGCCACACGCGCCTCCATCATCGAAACGCTTTTCAAGCGCGGTTACATGGAACGCTGCAAGAAGTCGCTTGTTCCCACCGAAAAAGGACTTGCCCTCAATTCCGTCGTCAAGACGATGCGCATCGCCGATGTTGCCATGACGGGCGAATGGGAAAAGGAGCTGGCGCGTATCGAGCGCGGGGAACTGTCCGACGACACCTTCCGCAAGGAGATAGAGGCGTACACACGTGAGATAACCTCCGAACTGATCTCGTGCGACAAGCTCTTCGGCAGCCGTGACTCCGGCTGCGCGTGTCCCAAGTGTGGCACGGGCAGGATGCGGTTCTACGGCAAGGTGGTACGCTGCGACAACACGGAGTGCGGACTGCCCGTGTTCCGGCTGAAAGCGGGACGCACCCTGTCCGACGATGAAATCAAAGACCTGCTCACCGAAGGGCATACCAAGCTGCTCAAAGGGTTCAAGAGCAAACAGGGCAAGAGTTTCGATGCTGTTGTCGCCTTTGACGGGGAATATAACACGACTTTTGTGTTCCCGGAGGCTAAAAAGGACAAGAAATTTTCAGGACGGAAGAAATAGTATTAACTTTGCCACTTGTTCAGAGTAATGAATTGTTCTTCGATACCGGATTACACTCATACTTTGGATTTAGTGGTGGCACTCGGAGGGATACCGAGTGCCTTTTTCTTCCTTTTTCCAACCGATTATCCCGTTAATTATCAATCCGCTAAATCCAAAGTAATGAACAACAAGAAGAAAAACGAGGGTCAGACCGACTTTTCCTATTACGGTCTGTACCTGCTGGACTATCTCCGCACGAACAAGTTTGAACAGGCTGACGACACCGCTTTCATACGGGAACGGGCCGACCGTGCCGCCGAAACGTATGAGAGGGCACGGCTTGAAGGCTATCCCGCCGATGGTGCGCAGGAACTGGCGATGGACACGCTGCTGCGCGGGCTGCATTATTCCCGTTACGCCATCCTCCGCGAAGTCGTGGAAAACGAGTTTGCCGATGAAGTGCCGGAAGAGAAGCGTGAAGCCTTTGTCCTGAAACTGCTGCCGCTTGTCGGCAACGTGTTCTCCGTCTATGACCTCTCGGATGACAATTTCGCCCTGTCTTCCGATTACGACCTGCTCTACACGGAGCTGACGGGAGCAACCGTCCTTTACTTAGACGAATATGGCGTTTAACCGCAAACAGAAACTGCGGGACAACATCGAGGCGATACGGACGGCATTCATCCTTGACAGGGAAAATAGGACAGCGACAACCGAAGAGCGTGCCATACTTCAAAGGTACTGCGGTTTCGGCGGTCTGAAATGTATCCTCAACCCTGCAAAGGAACTGACGGATGCCGTCCGGTGGGCGAAATCCGACCTCGAACTGTTCGCCCCGACGGTGGAGCTGCACAGGCTTATCCGTGAGAACAGCAAGGACGAAACAGAGTACAAGCGGTTTGTGGATTCGCTGAAAGCGTCCGTGCTGACCGCTTTCTACACCCCCAAAGAGATAACCGACACCATCGCGGACGTGCTGGCAGATTACAGCGTCCGCCCCGCCCGTATGCTCGAACCGTCGGCAGGTGTCGGCGTGTTCGTGGATTCCATGCTGCGGCACAGCCCCAATGCGGATGTGATGGCTTTCGAGAAGGATCTGCTCACGGGTACAATCTTGAGGCATCTCTATCCCGACCAGAAAATGCGCACCTGCGGTTTTGAGAAAATCGAAAGACCGTTCAACAATTATTTCGACTTGGCGGTGTCCAACATTCCGTTCGGTGACATTGCCGTGTTCGACGCGGAGTTTCAGCGGAGCGACTCTTTCGGCAGACGCTCCGCCCAGAAAACCATCCACAACTATTTCTTTCTCAAAGGACTGGATGCCGTGCGTGACGGCGGTATCGTGGCGTTCATCACCTCGCAAGGGGTATTGAATAGCACCAAGACCTCCGTGCGTAACGAGCTGTTCAGTCAGGCCAATCTGGTATCCGCGATACGCCTGCCCAACAACCTGTTCACGGACAACGCGGGCACGGAGGTGGGCAGTGACCTGATTGTCCTGCAAAAGAACCTCAGCAAGAAGGAAATGTCGCAGGACGAGCGGCTGATGACCGTGATACAGACGGACACGAAAACCGCCCTGACCGACAACGCCTATTTCATCCACCACCCGGAACGCATCGTGCATACGATGGCGAAACTTGACACAGACCCCTACGGGAAGCCCGCTATGGTTTATCTGCACGAGGGCAAGGCAGCAGGCATCGCCGGGGATTTGCGCCGTATGCTCGACGAGGATTTCCATTACAGGCTTGCCATGCGCTTGTATTCGGGTTCAATCCGGCAGGCAGGAACGGAAGAAAAAGTTGCCGTTCAAAATAAAGTAGAGCGTCCTGCCATAAAATTGGAAACAGTATCCTCGGCGCAGACGGTGGAAACTCCGACAGAAAAGCCGCAACCCGCAGATGAAAAGCCGGAGATAGAACCGCGCCCGCAATATTCCGCAGGCGTGCAGCTCACCCTGCTTGACCTCTGGGGGATGACGGAAGAGGTCAGCCAACCGAAAACCTCCAAAAAGAAAAAGACGGTGAAAAAGGCAGTTACGGCAAAGTCCACTCCGCCCAAACCGAAAGTCACGGTTACACCGACAGCTCCAACTGCAAAACCCGCAATGGAGAATAAGGAGGTGAAAGCGGAGAACACCGCCAAGCCTGCCGACCCGGACGACATCTATGCCACACTGGACTGGGATACCAATCCTCCCATCAACGGTTTCTATGAAATGATGATGGGTTTGACGCCGGAGCGTAGGAAAGAACTTCGGGAACTGGCAAGGCAGCATAACGAGAAACAAGTGGCGGAAAAGACGGAAGTGAAAGCCGTGCCGGAAACTTCCCGTGAGCAGCCACGACAGGAGGAAACACAGCCGGAGGCAGTCGCCGCACCTGCCGTTACAGATACCCCATCGGAAGCGGTGGGGACTTTCCTTTTCCCCGACATCGAAGCGGAAAAGCCGAAGGAGGAAGTCGTGGACCTTTCTCCGCGTGCCTACCACCGCACGCCGGAGATGCACCTGCGCGAAGGGTCGCTGGTGGCTGACCGGGGGCGTCATAACATCGGCTACCTGAAAGACATCACGCCATACGGGGCGACATTCCAGCCGCTCGACCTGAAAGGATACCAGAAGGAAAAGGCGTTGTTGTATGTGTCGCTGCGTGACGCCTACGAGCGTCTGTACCGTTATGAATCGCTCCGGCGCGAGGCAAATGTTCCGTGGCGAGAGCATCTGAATACCTGTTACGATGAGTTTGTCATGCGCTACGGCAACCTCAACGCCAAGCAGAACGTGAAGTTAGTGATGATGGATGCGGGCGGGCGCGACATCCTTTCGCTGGAACGGATGGAAAACGGAAAGTTCGTCAAGGCGGACATCTTCGAGCATCCTGTTTCCTTCGCGGTGGAGAGCCATGCCAACGTAGGCTCTCCCGAAGAAGCCCTGTCTGCGTCGCTCAACAAATATGGTACGGTCAATCTCGACTATATGCGGGAGATAACCGACAGCACGGCGGAGGATTTGCTCACTGCCCTGCAAGGGCGCATCTACTACAATCCGCTCGTGACCGGTTACGAAATCAAAGACCGTTTCATCGCCGGAAATGTCATAGAGAAAGCGGAACGCATAGAGGCATGGATGGGTGACAATCCCGAAAATGAGCGTATGCCGGAGGTGAAGCAGGCGTTGGAGGCTCTGAAAGATGCCGAGCCGCAGCGCATCGCCTTCGAGGATCTGGACTTCAATTTCGGGGAACGCTGGATTCCGACGGGTGTCTATGCCGCCTACATGAGCCGGCTGTTCGACACGGAGGTGAAAATCGCCTATTCCGCAAGCATGGACGAGTTTTCGGTGGTGTGCGGCTACCGCACCATGAAAATCACGGACGAGTTTCTGGTGAAGGGGTATTACCGGAACTATGACGGTATGCACCTCCTAAAACACGCCCTGCACAACACCTGCCCTGACATGATGAAGTCCATCGGCAAGGACGAGCATGGCAACGACATCAAGATGCGCGACAGCGAGGGAATACAACTCGCCAACGCCAAGATTGACGAGATACGAAACGGCTTCTCCGAATGGCTCGAAGAGCAGTCGCCGCAGTTCAAGGAGCGGCTTGTGACGATGTATAACCGCAAGTTCAACTGTTTCGTGCGCCCGCGCTACGACGGCTCCCATCAGACCTTTCCCGACCTCAACCTGAAAGGGCTGGCAAGCCGGGGTATCAAGAGCGTCTATCCCTCACAGATGGATTGCGTCTGGATGTTGAAACAGAACGGCGGCGGAATTTGCGACCACGAGGTGGGAACCGGTAAGACGCTGATAATGTGCATCGCCGCGCATGAGATGAAGCGTCTGAATTTGGCACACAAGCCGATGATTATCGGGCTGAAAGCCAACGTTGCGGAGATTGCAGCCACCTATCAGGCGGCATATCCCAACGCACGTATTCTGTACGCTTCGGAGAAGGACTTTTCGACCGCCAACCGTGTGCGCTTCTTCAATAATATAAAGAACAACGACTACGATTGCGTCATCATGTCGCACGACCAGTTCGGCAAGATACCGCAGTCGCCGGAATTGCAGCAGCGCATCCTGCAAGCAGAGCTTGACACGGTGGAGGAAAACCTCGAAGTGCTACGGCAGCAGGGAAAGAACGTGTCGCGGGCGATGCTGAAAGGATTGGAGAAGCGCAAGCACAACCTTGAAGCGAAGCTGGAGAAGGTGGAACACGCCATAAAGTCACGCACGGACGACGTGGTGGATTTCAAGCAGATGGGCATCGACCACATCTTCATAGATGAGAGCCACCAGTTCAAGAATCTGACTTTCAACACGCGCCACGACCGTGTGGCGGGATTGGGAAACAGCGAGGGAAGCCAGAAGGCACTTAACATGCTCTTTGCCATACGCACCATACAGGAGCGCACAGGAAAAGACTTGGGTGCGACCTTCCTCTCCGGCACGACTATCAGCAACTCACTGACTGAATTGTACCTGCTGTTCAAGTACCTGCGCCCGAAGGAGCTGGAACGGCAGGACATAAGGTGTTTCGACGCTTGGGCGGCGATATTTGCCAAGAAGACGACGGATTTTGAATTTAACGTGACGAACAATGTGGTCCAGAAGGAGCGTTTCCGCTACTTCATCAAAGTGCCGGAGCTTGCCGCCTTCTATAATGAAATCACGGACTACCGCACGGCGGAGGATGTGGGCGTTGACCGTCCTGCCAAGAACGAGATACTGCACCATATACCGCCCACGCCGGAACAGGAGGACTTCATACAGAAACTGATGCAGTTCGCCAAGACGGGCGATGCCACCTTGTTGGGCAGGCTGCCGCTTTCGGAAACGGAAGAAAAGGCGAAGATGCTCATCGCCACGGACTATGCCCGGAAAATGGCACTCGACATGCGCATGATAGACCCGAATTACGAAGATCATCCCGACAACAAAGCGAGTCACTGTGCCAAGATGATCGCGGAGTATTATCAAAAATACGACGCCCAGAAAGGCACGCAGTTCGTTTTCTCTGATTTGGGGACATACCAGCCGGGCGACGGGTGGAACGTCTATTCGGAAATCAAGCGCAAACTGACGGAGGACTACGGTATACCGCCAAGCGAGGTGCGCTTCATTCAGGAGTGCAAGACCGACAAGGCGCGGAAGGCGGTGATAGACGCCATGAACGCCGGGACGGTGCGTGTGCTGTTCGGCTCTACCTCTATGCTCGGAACGGGTGTGAACGCCCAGAAACGGTGTGTGGCTATCCATCATCTCGATACGCCGTGGCGACCGTCCGACTTGCAACAGCGTGACGGACGCGGAGTTAGGGCAGGTAATGAGATTGCCAAACATTTCGCCGGGAACAACGTGGATGTAATCATCTACGCGGTGGAGAAGTCACTGGACAGCTACAAGTTCAACCTCCTGCACTGCAAGCAGACTTTCATAAGCCAGCTCAAAAGCGGTGCGATGGGTGCGCGTACCATCGACGAGGGGGCAATGGACGAAAAATCGGGCATGAATTTCTCGGAATACATGGCGTTGCTCTCCGGCAATACCGACCTGTTGGACAAGGCGAAACTGGAAAAGCGGATCGCATCGCTCGAAGGGGAACGCAAGTCGTTCAACAAGGGCAAGCGTGATTCGGAGTTCAAGCTGGAGTCAAAGACCGGCGAGTTGCGCAACAACACGGCTTTCATAGATGCCATGACGGAGGACTGGAACCGCTTCCTGTCGGTGGTGCAGACCGACAAGGAGGGCAACCGCCTTAATATAATAAAGGTGGACGGAGTGGATTCCGCCGATGAGAAGGTCATCGGAAAGCGTTTGCAGGAGATAGCCAAGAATGCCACGACCGGAGGGTTGTACACGCAGGTCGGTGAACTTTACGGTTTTCCGATAAAGGTGGTGAGCGAAAGGATACTCAAAGAGGGATTGGAGTTCACCGACAACCGCTTCGTGGTCGAGGGGAACTACAAGTACACCTACAACAACGGGCATCTGGCGATGGCTGACCCGTTGGCCGCCGCCCGCAACTTCCTCAACGCGATGGAGAGGATACCCTCCATCATCGACCAGTACAAGGCGAAGAACGAGGTGCTGGAGATGGAGATACCGCAGTTACAGGAGATAGCGGGTAAGGTGTGGAAGAAGGAGGACGAGCTGAAGCAGTTGAAGTCCGAACTTGCCGCCCTTGACCGAAAAATTCAGCTGGAGCTTGCGCCACCCACGCCCGAAGTCGCAGAAAAGGAGAATGAAGGGCAACAGCTCAAGCCGGAAGCGGAAGATGTGAGGAACAGGCAGGCGCAATATCCCGAAAATGCACCGCCGCAGATACGCAGTCCGGCGGATAGTATCGTTGCCAACCATGTCATAATCGGGCGTCCGGGACTGTATGCCAAGGAGGAAACCCGGTCCAAAGGATTGAAAATATAACCTAAGGAATTTTATCTGAAGTATTAATAAGGGCTATCCCAAAAGGTCTAAAAGTAAATTTTATCCTTTCTGCAAGTATCTATAGGATGGCAACTGCATTTTTTTCTTTTTGGGCAGCCCTTATTAAAATTTATTCTTATTTTAGGTTATATACATTCATGTCCATTTATGTAAAAAATTCCTGCTGACCTTGTTTATGTCTTGTCAGTCACCATTTGCAAAACCATATTTGACCCTCAAAGAGGCTGAATTTGATAAGTAACTTGCTACATACTCATAATAAGGAGCTAAATAGAACACGAATGGGAAATACACAAATGCTAAACTAAAGAAGATATTGGCCAAAATAAACGCTATACCGAGAGAGAAACTTGATTTTTCAACTTCCTAAAACGGTGTTGTTCAAACATTTCTACTTATTTGTACTTGCCAGTTGAACCTACGCTTCCCTAATAAAATGTCTATGGTAAAAAGTTAAAAAATCCTCCCACTTTTGTTAGATATATTTTTTTGTGTAATTTTGTAATCGTTATGCGGCAGTAATAATATACATATTAATACGAGTTAGTAATCCTGTAGTTCTCATATGCTACGAGGAGGTATTAAAAGGTGCGTTTCGACAATGCATCTACTGTAGTATATTATTGCTTAATCCAAATGAATATTATAAATTTAGGAATTCTTGCTCACATTGATGCAGGAAAAACTTCCGTAACCGAGAATCTGCTGTTTGCCAGTGGAGCAACGGAAAAGTGCGGCCGTGTGGATAATGGTGACACCATAACGGACTCTATGGATATAGAGAAACGTAGAGGAATTACTGTCCGGGCTTCTACGACATCTATTATCTGGAATGGAGTGAAATGCAATATCATTGACACTCCGGGACACATGGATTTTATTGCGGAAGTGGAGCGGACATTCAAAATGCTTGATGGAGCAGTCCTCATCTTATCCGCAAAGGAAGGCATACAAGNAATCCTGTAGTTTTCTACATGCTACGAGGAGGTATTAAAAGGTGCGTTTCGGCAATGCATCTATTGTAGTATATTATTGCTTAATCAAATGAACATTATAAATTTAGGAATTCTTGCTCACATTGATGCAGGAAAAACTTCCGTAACCGAAAATCTGCTATTTGCCTGCGGAGCAACGGAAAAGCGCGGCAGTGTTGATAAAGGTGACACCATAACGGACTCTATGGATATAGAGAAACGTAGAGGAATTACTGTCCGGGCTTCTACGACATCTATTATCTGGAATGGAGTGAAATGCAATATCATTGACACTCCGGGACACATGGATTTTATTGCGGAAGTGGAGCGGACATTCAAAATGCTTGATGGAGCAGTCCTCATCTTATCCGCAAAGGAAGGCATACAAGCGCAGACAAAGTTGCTGTTCAGTACTTTACAAAAGCTGCAAATCCCGACAATTATATTTATCAATAAGATTGACCGTGCCGGTGTGAATTTGGAGCGTTTGTATATGGATATAAAAACAAATCTGTCGCAAGATGTCCTGTTTATGCAAACTGTTGTCGATGGATCGGTTTATCCGGTTTGCTCCCAAACATATATAAAGGAAGAATACAAAGAATTTGTATGCAACCATGACGACGATATATTAGAACGATATTTGGCGGATAGCGAAATTTCACCGGCTGATTATTGGAATACGATAATCGCTCTTGTGGCAAAAGCCAAAGTCTATCCGGTGCTACATGGATCAGCAATGTTCAATATCGGTATCAATGAGTTGTTGGACGCCATTTCTTCTTTTATACTTCCTCCGGCATCAGTCTCAAACAGACTTTCAGCTTATCTCTATAAGATAGAGCATGACCCCAAAGGGCATAAAAGAAGTTTTCTTAAAATAATTGACGGAAGTCTGAGACTTCGAGACGTTGTAAGAATCAACGATTCGGAAAAATTCATCAAGATTAAAAATCTAAAGACTATTTATCAGGGCAGAGAGATAAATGTTGATGAAGTGGGTGCCAATGATATCGCGATTGTAGAAGATATAGAAGATTTTCGAATCGGAGATTATTTAGGTGCTAAACCTTGTTTGATTCAAGGATTATCTCATCAGCATCCCGCTCTCAAATCCTCCGTCCGGCCAAATAAGCCCGAAGAGAGAAGCAAGGTGATATCCGCTCTGAATACATTGTGGATTGAAGACCCGTCTTTGTCCTTTTCCATAAACTCATATAGTGATGAATTGGAAATCTCGTTATATGGTTTGACCCAAAAGGAAATCATACAGACATTGCTGGAAGAACGATTTTCCGTAAAGGTCCATTTTGATGAGATCAAGACTATCTACAAAGAACGACCTATAAAAAAGGTCAATAAGATTATTCAGATCGAAGTACCACCCAACCCTTACTGGGCCACAATAGGGCTGACTCTTGAACCCTTACCGTTAGGGGCAGGGTTGCAAATCGAAAGTGACATCTCCTATGGTTATCTGAACCATTCTTTTCAAAATGCCGTTTTTGAAGGGATTCGTATGTCTTGCCAATCTGGTTTACATGGATGGGAAGTGACAGATCTGAAAGTAACTTTTACTCAAGCCGAGTATTATAGCCCGGTAAGTACACCTGCTGATTTCAGACAATTGTCTCCTTATGTCTTCAGGTTGGCTTTGCAACAATCAGGAGTGGATATTCTCGACAATAGGGCTGACTCTTGAACCCTTACCGTTAGGGGCAGGGTTGCAAATCGAAAGTGACATCTCCTATGGTTATCTGAACCATTCTTTTCAAAATGCCGTTTTTGAAGGGATTCGTATGTCTTGCCAATCTGGTTTACATGGATGGGAAGTGACAGATCTGAAAGTAACTTTTACTCAAGCCGAGTATTATAGCCCGGTAAGTACACCTGCTGATTTCAGACAGCTGACCCCTTATGTCTTCAGGCTGGCTTTGCAACAGTCAGGTGTGGACATTCTCGAACCGATGCTCTGTTTTGAGTTGCAGATACCCCAAGTAGCGAGTTCCAAAGCTATTACAGATTTGCAAAAACTGATGTCTGAGATTGAAGACATCAGTTGTAATAATGAGTGGTGTCATATTAAAGGGAAAGTTCCATTAAATACAAGTAAAGACTATGCCTCAGAAGTAAGTTCGTACACTAAGGGCTTAGGCATTTTTATGGTTAAGCCATGTGGGTATCAAATAACAAAAGACGGTTATTCTGATAATATCCGCATGAACGAAAAAGATAAACTTTTATTCATGTTCCAAAAATCAATGTCATTAAAATAATGGAGCGGTCAGGAAATTTCTATAAGGCAATACGGTTGGGATATATACTTATCTCCATTCTTATCGGATGTATGGCATATAATAGCCTCTATGAATGGCAGGAGATAGAAGCATTAGAACTTGGCAATAAAAAAATAGACGAGCTCCGAAAAGAAATAAACAATATCAATATTCAAATGATAAAATTTTCTCTATTGGGTGAAACAATACTGGAATGGAACGATAAAGATATCGAGCATTACCATGCACGGCGTATGGCAATGGACAGTATGCTCTGCCGTTTCAAGGCCACCTATCCAGCAGAGCGCATCGATAGTGTGCGCAGTCTTTTAGAGGATAAGGAACGACAGATGTTCCAGATAGTCCGGTTAATGGATGAACAACAATCTATTAACAAGAAGATAGCCAATCAAATTCCGGTTATTGTACAGAAAAGTGTGCAGGAACAGTCCAAAAAGCCAAAACGAAAAGGTTTCTTAGGCATATTCGGCAAAAAAAAGGAAGTAACTCCAGCAGTATCAACCACTATCCTTCATTCGGTCAATAGAAACGTAATCAGCGAACAGAAAGTGCAGGATCGCCAATTGTCGGAACAAGCCGACAGCCTTGCAGCTCGTAATGCAGAACTTAACAGACAACTGCAAGAATTGATTTGCCAAATAGAAGAAAAGGTACAAACCGAACTGCAAAGCCGGGAAAACGAAATAGTTGCCATGCGTGAAAAGTCATTTATGCAAGTAGGCGGTTTAATGGGATTCGTTCTTCTATTGTTGTTAATTTCCTACATCATCATACATCGTGATGCAAAAAGCATTAAACAATACAAGCACAAGACAACTGATTTGATAAGGCAACTGGAACAATCCGTACAACGGAACGAGGCACTGATAACGTCAAGGAAGAAGGCGGTACATACTATCACCCATGAACTGCGCACACCGCTGACAGCAATAACAGGCTATGCCGGACTGATACGGAAAGAACAGTGTGAGGATAAGTCCGGGCAGTATATCCAAAACATACTGCAATCCTCCGACCGTATGCGGGATATGCTTAACACTTTGCTTGACTTCTTCCGCCTGGACAACGGCAAGGAACAGCCCCGTCTGTCACCCTGCCGGATTTCAGCAATCACGCACACACTTGAAACGGAGTTCATGCCTGTTGCCGTGAACAAAGGGCTGTCCTTGTCCGTGAAGACTGGACACGATGCCATTGTATTGACCGACAAAGAGCGAATAATACAAATCGGGAATAACCTGCTGTCAAACGCTGTCAAGTTCACAGAAGAAGGCGGTGTTTCTTTGATTACTGAATATGATAATGGAGTTCTGACACTGGTCGTTGAAGATACAGGTACAGGCATGACAGAAGAGGAACAGAAACAAGCGTTCGGTGCGTTTGAACGTCTATCAAATGCCGCCGCAAAGGAGGGTTTCGGGCTTGGGCTTGCCATAATGCGTAATATTGTGTCGATGCTTGGCGGAACAATCCGTTTAGACAGCAAGAAAGGGAAAGGCAGTCGTTTCACAGTTGAAATTTCTATGCAGGAAGCTGAAGAACAGCTTGGATATACAAGCAATACACCTGTTTATCATAACAATAAATTCCATGATGTTGTCGCCATTGACAATGATGAGGTATTACTTCTGATGCTGAAAGAGATGTATTCCCAAGAAGGAATACACTGCGACACTTGCACCGATGCTGCGGCACTGATGGAAATGATACGCCAGAAAGAATACAGCCTGTTGCTGACAGACTTGAATATGCCCGATATAAACGGTTTCGAATTGCTGGAACTGTTGCGTTCGTCCAACGTGGGCAATTCACCAACAATCCCGGTGGTTGTGGCAACCGCTTCGGGCAGTTGTAACAAAGGGGAACTATTGGCAAAAGGCTTTGCCGGATGCCTGTTCAAACCGTTCTCCATATCGGAACTGATGGAGGTTTCCGACAGGTGTGCCATAAAAGCGACACCGGACGGGAAACCGGACTTTTCCGCCTTATTGTCCTATGGCAATGAAGCCGTCATGCTGGAAAAGTTGATAACTGAAACAGAAAAGGAAATGCAGGCGGTACGGGATGCAGCAAAAGAAAAAGACCTGCAAAAGCTGGATTCCCTGATCCACCACCTGCGCAGTTCGTGGGAGGTGCTCCGTGCCGACCAACCGCTGAATGTACTTTACGGATTGCTTCGTGGCGATGCTCTCCCGGATGGTGAAGCGTTAAGCCATGCCGTGACTGCCGTGCTGGATAAGGGAGTGGAAATAATACGGTTGGCAGAAGAGGAAAGGAGAAAATACGAAGATGAATAAGACAAAAATAATTGTGGTGGAAGACAACATCGTGTATTGCGAATATGTCTGCAATATGCTGTCACGGGAGGGCTACCGCAATATGAAGGCTTACCACCTCTCAACCGCGAAGAAACATCTGCAACAGGCAACAGATAATGATATCGTGGTTGCCGACCTGCGTCTGCCTGACGGCAGTGGCATAGACCTTTTGTGCTGGATGCGAAAGGAGGGAAAGATGCAGCCCTTCATCATTATGACCGACTACGCCGAAGTTAATACCGCCGTGGAAAGCATGAAACTCGGCTCGATAGACTATATTCCCAAACAGCTTGTGGAGGATAAACTTGTCCCCCTGATCCGTTCCATACTGAAAGAACGTCAGGCAGGACAACGCCGTATGCCTATATTCGCCCGTGAAGGTTCCGCCTTTCAGAAAATCATGCACCGCATAAGGCTGGTAGCCGCCACCGATATGAGCGTGATGATATTTGGTGAGAACGGCACGGGCAAGGAGCATATTGCCCACCTGTTGCATGACAAGAGCAAACGTGCAGGCAAGCCATTTGTGGCGGTGGACTGCGGTTCACTCTCCAAAGAGCTTGCACCGTCGGCTTTCTTCGGACACGTCAAAGGTGCATTTACAGGTGCGGACAATGCCAAGAAAGGATATTTCCATGAGGCGGAAGGCGGCACGTTGTTTCTGGACGAGGTAGGAAACCTCGCGTTGGAAACCCAACAGATGTTGCTCCGTGCCATACAGGAGAGGCGGTATCGCCCGGTCGGAGACAAGGCAGACCGGAATTTCAATGTCCGCATCATCGCTGCTACCAATGAAGATTTGGAGGTATCGGTGAATGAAAAGCGTTTTCGGCAGGATCTTCTGTACCGCCTGCACGACTTCGGGATAACCGTTCCTCCGTTGCGTGACTGTCAAGAAGACATTATGCCGCTGGCAGAGTTCTTCCGTGATATGGCAAACAGAGAGCTGGAGTGTAGCGTGAGCGGGTTCAGTTCCGAAGCACGTAAAGCGTTGCTGACACACGCATGGCCGGGCAACGTGCGGGAACTTCGGCAGAAAGTTATGGGTGCTGTATTGCAGGCGCAGGAAGGTGTTGTCATGAAAGAGCATCTGGAACTTGCCGTGACGAAACCGACCTCTACTGTCAGCTTCGCCTTGCGCAATGACGCGGAGGATAAGGAGCGGATATTGCGTGCGTTGAAACAGGCAAACGGCAACCGGAGTGTCGCCGCAGAACTGCTCGGCATAGGCAGGACAACACTATACAGCAAACTTGAAGAGTATGGACTTAAATATAAATTCAAGCAATCATAGCCCGTAATTCACTGAATTTGGCTATCTTTGCATAACATTTGAGAAAAACGGCGATTGGCAGGAGCTTTTCGCCGCCAACATATAGGATAAGACCGCAAGGCGTTTCAAGCGAAAATCTGGTAAATTGGAACTACGGAGACGATTGCGTGATGCTTATGCTATGCTTACGCATAGCGTGCATTCACGTACTCTCCGTAAAGGCTTTACCAGAGCCATCGCTTGAAGGTAGTGTGAATTGCACGCTACTTTTTTACCCTTGCCTAACGAAAGGAAACGATTATGGGTAAAGTTCAGATTCTCGCCGTACTGACGATGGACGGATGTCTTTCTTCAGAGTTATATGATAAAGCACATCAGGATTTGTGCCTTGACCGTTGCGGTCTTGATGAAATCAGGAAGAAAGCCTTTTACCGTGTGACACCGGACTATTCCATTTCAATGCTGCACGAATGGAGAAAAGACTGCACAAACATCCGTTACCTCGCGGAAGCCACACCGGACACGGCAGACTATATAAACGGACTGCTGCGGATGCACGCTGTGGATGAAATCATACTATACACCGTTCCTTTCATATCCGGAAGCGGACGACATTTTTTTAAGTCGGCTCTGCCAGAGCAACACTGGACGCTTTCCTCTTTGAAAAGCTATCCCAACGGTGTATGTCGCATTATCTATATCCTTGATAAAAAAGCAAGATAGCCAAAATGTGCGGCAAGCATACATTTCTATTTTCAGGAATAGAATAAATGTTCCGATTACAAACAATTTAAGTCGGAGATAATTTGTCCTTGTGAAAAAATACTGAATTTTATACCTCTGAAATCCAGCACTTTGTAAAATTGAGTGTTGGATTTTTTATTTTCTGCCGCGTTTTTTGCCAATTATATTCATGTGCGCACGCAGAAAACAAAGTGTAATTTTCAAAATTGACAGAACCATGAATTATTTCTTGCTGGCGGAAACCGACTTTTTCCGCCTGATAAACGAAGCCGGCGACTGCAATATGGAAACGGCATACACGGCTTTCGCCACCCAAGTGATCGAACTGTGCAACGGCGGCATGGACATGAACCTTACCGTCATCGCGCTTGCCTACATCGAAATCGAGTTGCAGCACCATCCCGTACGTAATCTGTCAGAAGAAAAAAGAGAGATTGCCGCCTACGTCAGCAAGGCTCTGTCTTTCGTAAGAAAGATGCAGAAATTCCTTGCCACGCCCCAAGTGCCACCACTAATATCCGCCAACAACGCAACAGAAACCACCGCCAGCCTTCTTCAATGGACGGGCAATGCCATCGACCTCGTGGAACTTATCTACGGCATAGACGTGATGGGCTGCATCAACAACGGCAATATGCCGCTCAAACAGCTCGCCCCACTTCTCTATAAGATATTCGGGGTTGATTCTAAAGACTGCTACCGCTTCTACACTGATATCAAACGCCGGAAGAACGAAAGCCGCACCTATTTCATTGACAGGATGCAGGAAAAACTGAACGAGAGAATGTTGCGTGATGAGGAGTTGGAGCGGATGAGAAAATAAAAAAATATCCATTACATATGAGAAGACAGGAATACTCGTATCCTGTCTTTTTATTTTCATTTAATTATATATTAATTAGCACAATATATGTGAGTTTTTCATTCCTATAAGGACAAATTTCAGAAACGTATGTCTGGTAAATTATTGAGTCATCATAGTATGAACATATATCATTACTAAAAACAATGAAACAACTTCCATAAGATTGTGGTTGTAAAAATCGCCATTTAATAGCCCGTTTTTTTTGTAAAATTCGCCAATTAAAAAAATATGATTATCTTTGCATTATATTTTATAAGGTATGGAAACAGTAAATAGAATACTTCAAGAGAAGATTACAGCACGAATCGCGCCCAATAAAGCAGTACTGATTTTTGGTGCTCGCCGTGTTGGTAAAACGGTAATGATGCGTAAAATTGTGGACAACTATTCAGGTAGGACGATGATGCTCAACGGCGAAGACTACGACACATTAGCACTATTGGAGAATCGCTCAATAGCCAATTATCGGCATTTATTGGATGGTATTGATTTGCTGGCTATTGATGAGGCACAGAACATACCACAAATCGGTAGTATTCTGAAGTTGATAGTTGATGAAATACCGGGAATAAGTGTCTTGGCAAGTGGTTCTTCGTCATTCGATTTGCTGAATAAGACTGGTGAACCGTTGGTCGGCCGCAGTACGCAATTTCTCCTTACACCATTCTCGCAACGGGAAATCGCACAGACGGAAACGGCACTTGAAACCCGCCAGAACCTCGAAGCGCGCTTGATTTACGGTTCCTATCCCGAAGTAGTAATGATGGAGAACTATGAACGTAAAACAGACTACCTACGTGATATTGTCGGTGCATACCTGCTTAAAGATATCTTAGCAATTGACGGCTTAAAAAATTCGAGCAAGATGCGCGATCTACTGCGATTGATAGCTTTTCAGTTGGGCAGCGAAGTTTCTTACGAAGAGTTAGGTAAACAACTCGGCATGAGCAAGACGACCGTTGAAAAATACCTCGACCTATTGGAAAAGGTCTTCGTTATCTATCGTCTGGGGGCTTATTCGCGTAACCTACGCAAGGAGGTTACAAAAGCTGGCAAGTGGTACTTCTACGACAACGGCATTCGCAATGCCATTATCGGGGCTTTCTCACCGCTGGCCATTCGGCAGGATGTCGGTGCGCTGTGGGAGAACTACATCATCGGAGAGCGGCGCAAAGCGAACTTCAATGAGGGACTGCACAGGGAGTTCTATTTCTGGCGCACCTACGACAAACAGGAAATCGACCTGATTGAGGAGAGTGCCGACAGTCTTACCGCCTTGGAGTTCAAGTGGGGAAATAAAATGCCGGCCGCACCGAAAGCCTTCCAAGAAGCCTATCCCTATGCCGAGTTTCATGTGGTAAATCGGGAGAATTATTTGGAGTTCGTATAATCAATAAATTACGTATATGGAAACAAAACTACAATCCAAACAGCAATATCCGCGGTTTATCCAAAATAAACCGTGTGGTATTGACAAATTCGATGGAGGTTCGCAAGAAAGGTTGGCAAAAACTATTGCTCGCCATTTTTGTCAGAATGATTCATTGGATGAGGAATGTACTTTACCTCGAATTATCGGCATCGAAGGTATTTGGGGATCTGGAAAATCCAACGTGGTTAAAATGTTGGAACGTGAATTATCAGACGACTATTACTTTTTTGAGTATGACGCATGGGGACATCAAGAGGACTTGCAACGCCGCTCTATATTGGAATTGCTTACAAGCAAACTTATTGATGATGGTATCCTATCTGGAAATGCAACAATAAAAGTCAAAGGTGGAGGTACGAAAACCGTATCATGGTCTGAAAAGCTGAAATATTTATTAGCCCGTAAAACGGAGACCGTAACCGAAAAATATCCCCTTATCAGTAATGGTATGGTTGCGGCATTTTTGGTTGCAGTTTTAACTCCGATATTTACATTTATTGCGTATGCAGTAAAACCTACACCCACAACATGGTGGTTTTCTTTATTGTCTATTATCATAGCTGCACTGCCAGTTCTTATTGCATTGTGCGTTTGGAAATGGGCATATAGCAAAGATCATAAATATGGATGGAGTTATATGTTAGCTATTTATCAAGATAAAGTCGAAAAGGACGTTTGCTATGAGACTTTGAGCGAAGACGAACCAACGGTTTACGAGTTCAAAACATGGATGCAAGACATTTCTGATTTTATCAAGGAAAAAGGACAACGTAAATTAGTCCTTGTTTTTGACAACATGGATCGTCTCCCCGCTGAAAAAGTAAAAGAATTATGGTCTTCTATCCATACGTTCTTCGCCGATAGCGGTTTTGAAAATGTTTGGGCTGTTATTCCTTTCGATGAAACACATTTAGCTTGTGCATTCGGAGATGAGACCGACGAACAAACGAAACAACTGACCAAGTATTTTATCAATAAAACTTTCCCTATTGTTTATCGTGTTGCTCCTCCTGTTATTACCGACTATCGAAGTATATTCAACAAACTGTTTGTTGAAGCATTTGGAGAAACAGAAAATGAAGCGAAAGAAACTATAAATCGGATATTCAGATTGGTAAATCCTAATGCCAATGTTAGGGAAATTATATCATATATCAATGAGATGGTCGCTCTTAAACAAGAGTGGTGTAACGAAATTTTGATGATAAACATAGCATTGTTCTGTTTGAAGAAGACGGATATTCTGGCAAATCCAGTAGAACAAATATTGTCCGGCGACTATCTGAATGGCATTCAAACAATAATTAACAATGATCTGCAAACACAACGCGAAATTGCAGCTTTGGTATATGGTGTCGATGTTGAAGATGCTCGACAAATTCCATTGAAAAAATATATTGAAGGCTGCATCAACGGAGAAGAAGACCACGACATAAATCAATATGCAGAGACTAATAAACAATTTGACACTGTATTAGAAGAAGTTATACAATGTATGGACAATGCGCTTATCGATAAGATTATACATTGTTTGCATAAATTAACTCGAAAGAGCGATGTTATTCTGCGTGTATGGCAAAGAATAGCACAATTGAAATTAAAAGAATCCATAGAGAAGCAGGTGTTCCCTGTCGAATACCAAGAACTGCTGTTGCATTTAGACACGGAAAGCCAAAACCATGTGATTGCTCAATTATATAAGAAGATAGTTCGGTTCAATGACTTCAATGGCGGCGACTATTTCAAAACGTTAGATGCAATAGACAGGTTTATTGCGCAAAATAAGTTGGCGTGCGATTTTACGTCATTGATTGAAGCAAAAACAGTCAAGCCAAATACATTTATCGATTATATTCAAGCTGCAAATGCAACAGATGCTGCCTATCGGGATAACGCGACAACTAAAGCATATAAATATTATCAAGTAGCAACAAATTCGGAGGCGCTCGATAATTATTTGGCAAACTTACTACCCGATAATTTCGACCATGCAGATATTGTAAAAACGTTAAAAGATAATTCTACCTATACGTTTCCAACGCTTTTGCAAGCGATCACGAATTGCATTGATGAACAGAATGTAAATAAAGA
Source organism: Leyella lascolaii (assembly GCF_900079775.1). Taxonomy (GTDB): domain Bacteria; phylum Bacteroidota; class Bacteroidia; order Bacteroidales; family Bacteroidaceae; genus Prevotella; species Prevotella lascolaii. Next base: position 469,657 of record NZ_LT556038.1, read on the forward strand.
TAATATAGGGGCTATATTTACAACCTATCGTTTATTGGCATCTGACGAAGAAAGACCTTTACCTGTAACGTTAGATTCAACCTACATAAATCAGTTGCATTCTGAATTAGAAACTGATGGCCGAAACATTAAAGAGTCTGGATATTACGATTTAGTCGCCATGCAATTGGCACATGGTCATTCCGTTTCCTTAATAGAGGGTGGAGATATAAAATATGTTGCAGAACTCATGGACTATTATGTGGATCATGGAGACTTATTAGTAAATAGTGTGGGATGGAATATACCGCTATTAAATGAAACACTACAATACATGGTAAATCATAAACTTGGCTATAAATTATTGCTCTCAGACATATTGCCCCAATTTGAAGATATTAAGAACAGAATAGGTGTAACGGATGAGGTATTTATCGAGCATTTAGCAGAGTGGAATACCGATTTGGATAAGTATATCACTAAGAACAATATTAAAGATGTAATTCCTGACGCATCTTTTTACGATTTGACCACTAAAATAAGCAATGTCCTGACCGATCATATCAATAAAATAGCGTTCGAAGCGTTGTCTGAAATAAGTGTTGATACATTATACGCCCAAAGAACAGCACATACATCATATTATTGGTTTGTCGCAATAAAACATTTACTGGCTAAAATCAAATCCTTGCCAGATAACTTGACTGAATTTGGCAAAAAGATTCTGATGGATATTGCTTCTGGAACTCAAAGTTTGAATCCTTTCCCTAATTGTTTCAAGAATATAGTTGAAAGATTGGATAAACGAAAAATTAAATCGACAGTTACCGATATAAGAAATGATTTCTGCATCGGTAAAAAGACTATCAATGCAATAAAGTTTCAATTTTTCGAAACATGGCTTAGATCGCATGGTAATTTGAAAAGTCAAGCTGGAGACGTTATTGATAAAATAGTGAAACCTGTAATTTCCGATGGGGCATGCCGTTCATTGATTCTGCAAAACAAAGATTTTTATATGGATTTAATAAATACAGCAGGGGATGATGCTTATGAATTGAAAAAGAGTCTCCGAAACCTCATACAAAAAGATTCAGATCCGCAATTGGTTAAATTTGTCAATTCGATAGATTCAGTACCTGAGGTTGAAACCGCGTAAGTATTTGTCTAACAAGTCCGAATTTTACGATTTTACCCGTCAGAACTGAAGTGCCCCCCAAAAAAATTGTATCCAACTTTTGGGGGTCACTTCAAACTTCGATAGGGATAATTTTCAATTTTGGGGACTTGTTAGACAGTCTCATTATCTGGTAGCAGTTTACACAGCACCGGATCGTTTTTGATACGCTCCAGTTCCTCCTGCACAATCTGCTTCACCTCTTCCTTGATGCGCCGGTAGTTCGCCTGCACCGTTTCCTTCATGCGGTCGTTGCCGTCCTCGTCCGTGAAGTTTGTAATGACGGGAATTTTCTTGTAGGCACTTTCTTCCCGTTTCACCTTTTCGGCATCCACCACAATCTCGCAATGAAAAATCTTCTGCTCGATACGCTCGTTGAAGTTGTCGGATACAGAACCGACAAACATTCCCTGCGTAAGCCCGGAAATCTTACTCGGTGGAATGAGCGCGTCCATCTGCGTGTTGATGGAGGTGGAAACATCCTGCCGGTTGATGGAGATGGACTGCCGTTTCTGCAACACCTTACCGAACCGCTCGGAGAGCGTCTTGGCTGTTTCCCCCACCACCTGACCGGAGAAAATATTGCCGACAGTGTTCATCACCACTTTCGCCTCTTTGTCCCCGTAGTCACGCACTAACTGGCTGAAATCCTGAAAGCCCAGACACACGGCAACCTTGTTGCTTCGGGCGGTAGCTATAAGATTGTCCAACCCTTTGAAGTATATTGTGGGCAACTCGTCGATGATGACCGATGACTTCAGCATCCCCTTCTTGTTGATGAGCTTCACGATACGGGAATTATACAGACCGAGTGCCGCACCGTAGATATTCTGACGGTCGGGATTGTTACCCACGCAGAGGATTTTCGGCTCTTCGGGATTGTTGATGTCCAGCGTAAACTCGCTGTCTGACATCACCCAGTAGAGCTGCGGTGAAATCATCCTCGAAAGCGGGATTTTTGCCGACGCTATCTGACCCATGAGCTGCTCCGCAGCCCCTCCAAGCCACGCATCCATGAACGGCGAAAGGTAGTTCTCCAGCTCCGGATAAGAGGTCAGTATCGGAAATATATCCTCGTAACGGCGGTTCAGAAAMTCGATAGCATGGGGAAACGTGCAAAACTTCCCGTTCTGATAGATTTTGAGATACCAGATAATACTGGCAAACAGAATGATAGGTGACTCCACGAAGAAGTCGCCCTGCTTTTGCACCCACGTTTTATTGAGGTTGAGCATTATTGTGTAGGCACTCTCATAGGCATCCGTAATATCTTCCATAAAATCCGGGTGAATGGGATTGCACCGATGAGAGCGTCGCGGGTCGTCGAAGTTGATCACATAGAACTTCGGCTTTACCTTGTAGCCGTCCGGGTGGTTCAGCAAATGGTTGTAGGCAATAGTAGATAGGTCGGGATACTTGAAATCGTAGATGTATTGACTAAAGCCCTTTTCAATCTGTTGCTTGATAAAATTGTTTACCACGGCATAGGACTTGCCGCTGCCCGGCGTACCCAACACGATGGACGCACGGAAGGGATTAACTACATTGATCCAACCGTTGTTCCAGCGTTTCCTGTAATAGAAACGTGTCGGCAGATTGACCGAATACTCGCTTTCGATAAGCCTCGTTTCCTGCATGAAACTCTCGTTCTCGTTGTTGAAAACATCCTCCATCAAATTGTGTTTCAACAGGCGGCTCATCCACAGACCACCCATCAACAGGCAGACATAGCCCGTTCCAATGGTAAGGACATACAGTCCCGTCACCGCTTCAAGCGGCAGCGGCAGGGGCAGCAACCACCAGTTCAGGAAAAACAGCACGAACCCGACGGCAAATGCTGTCCAGATTCTCCCCCAAGTGATTTTCTCACCCTTGACACCCTTCGTACCCAGACAGGACAAGGCAAGCAAAAGGACGGAAAACAGCTTCGTGTAGAGAATGGAATGGAACAGCCCCGCCGTGCGGTCGAAGTTCAGAAGGATTTTGTCCACCACGCCGATGTTCACGCCCCACAGCCGGATGGCTTCGTAGCAGAACCAGTACACGTTCATGACCACTAAAATGATACTCACGGCACGCAGAAAATCCATGATTTTCGCCAATGCCCTCAAATCGTCTTCTTGTTGTGACATACATTGATTTTTTAATTGTTGATACTCTGATTACATACCCAAGCCCTTGCGTTTTTTCTTCTTTTTGCGCTTCATCGCCCGGATGAAAGCCTCTTCCTCGGCATCTACCGCCGGNATACTCACGGCACGCAGAAAATCCATGATTTTCGCCAATGCCCTCAAATCGTCTTCTTGTTGTGACATACATTGATTTTTTAATTGTTGATACTCTGATTACATACCCAAGCCCTTGCGTTTTTTCTTCTTTTTGCGCTTCATCGCCCGGATGAAAGCCTCTTCCTCGGCATCTACCGCCGGACCTTCGGGAGTGAGCAAGCCCATACCGCCCGATATATCTTCACTGTCGTAGGCGGTCTGCCCGTGTGCCTTGTCCGCAGCATCCACAGGGATGGATAGCGGTATCGGCGGTTGTCCGGCGTATGGCAGGGTGAAGTGTTCCTGCAAGGCATTCGCCGAAAGCTCCTTACCCATGCGCGAACCGTTCAGCACGCATCCCGTGCGGTGGTCGATGAAGGTAGCCCCATAGATGCGCCCTTCCTCTGTGTAGCGCAGTACGGTGTCGATGCCCTTCTCTTTGAGTTGGGATACAAATTTGTCCTTGTCATAAGTGCCTTGCAGCACGGAAAGGACGGTGCGTTTCGTCATGTCTGCCAGTTTCCTATCCTTGATTTCCGATTTGGAACGGACAAACTTCTTCTGTACGGCTTCATAGCCTGCGGACTTCCCGAAAAGCGAGGATTTGAACGGGTTGCCCACCTTGTTACCCTTGTCGTCCGTGACGGAATAGACCAGCCCGTGATACTCCCGTCCGCGCACGTTGCCCCTCGCTTCCTCCACCGTCATATTATATAAGGAAAGGAGCGCACGGTATTCGCCCATCGTCTGGAAACGGTACTGCCCATTCAGAGCCTTCACGGTGTTGCCTACCTGCTTCTTCACATCACCTGCCGATGCGGCCACCTTGCGCAACGGATTATCCAATCTCTGATTTTTACGTTCTGCCGGATGCAATCCGTACTTCTGTTCCAGTTCCCTGCGGATACGGTCGCTGCGGCGGTAGAGAAAATCCCGGTTGAGCCTTTTCCCGTTCTCGTCCACGTTGACCGTCACGATGTGCAGGTGGTGGCGGTCGATGTCCTCGTGCTTGAATACAAGATAAGGCTGGTTTCCGAAACCGAGTTTTTCCAGATACTCGCGGGCGATATTCTGCAACTCAATATCGGTCAGCACATCCTCCGGGTGCGGGTTGAGAGAGATATGCACCACCGGCTTCTCGATCTTCATCTGCGGTGGCAGGAAGGTGAGAAAACCCTCCATCGCCTTGCCTATGTCCACCGTTCCCGAACCGTCATTGTAGATGCGGTTGGTGGTGAGAAGCCGCCCCTGCGCCTCGTTAATCTTCTCCCCGTTGTAGGCAATCGCGCCGTACAACGAACTTCCTACACTGATTTTTGCGACCATTTTGCCTCCATTTCCCTTGAAAGTTCCACAATCCGGCGGCTCAGTTTCACGAGTTCGACGGTGTGTTGCTCTAATTTGTAGAGCAACGCCATCGCCTTTTTCTCTGAAAAATGCAGCCTCAGTTCCTTCACGACTTGGTTGTAATTCGTACCCACGGCACGGAATTGTGCATGAAAATCCGACAGTTTGGTGTAATAGTCCACCAACGTCTTGTCCACCTTCAGCACCTTGAACGGTTGCCCGAAGAAGTGCGCTTTGAGGAAAACAGACCGTGCATAGACACCCGATTTTCCGAACATGGCGAGGAAACGGTTGTGTTCCTCCTCGTTGAAACGGACGGTGTACCGGTACACCGCCGGATCAAGTTTGGGATTTCTCCCTGATTTGCTTTTCCTTTTCTCTTTCATATTACTTTGGATTTAGCGGATTGACGGCATAAGCCGCCGCTTCGGATTACAGCACCGCAGTTCTGAAAGGCTTCCCGACTTCGGAGGGAAAGCCCGCCCCCTGCAAGGGCAAGTGCTTTTCGTGGCTGCTCAAAATATTTTGAGCGGCTGAAAAGACATCTTGCTATGTTCAGGTGAACATAAAAATCCGTCAGGGGACGGATTGGGAAAATACCTTTCAGGACTCCGGGCCGCGCGTCATCGGCGAACCCTGCTGTCCGGGTGCAAAGTTACGCCCTTAAAGCGGTATCGGACAGATGCTTGACCCGGTCAATGACTGCCAACCGGCGCAACGTGCCGCCACTTGCCGGAGAAGTGATACAGGTTCCAAAATATACTTGTTTATTTGCAGCATGATTCAAGAAACGAACGATTTGAAGATATGATAAACGGAACATTCAAATACCCGGAAATCCGCTTCTTCGGATACTTGCCGAAACGGATACCCGAACCGTCGGAAACCCGGTTCTCCGACAATTCGGTGACGTATGGATTCAATGACTTCATGACGCAATGTCGTCAATCACCATTTGTCCGACGCACCGCTTCACCACAGAACCGGATACGCGACGACCCGCCTGCGTGTGTAGTCACGGAAGCGGATGGTGCGACAGCCAAATCCGTATGGAAACAGAAAAACAAATCATCAACAATTAAAATAAATGGAACTATGAGTAAGGAAATCTTCGTTGCATTCGCAACACAGAAAGGTGGCATCGGCAAATCCACTGTCACGGCACTTGCCGCCAGCTACCTGCACAACGTGAAAGGCTACAATGTCGCCGTCGTGGACTGCGACGACCCGCAGCACAGCATCCACGGGCTGCGCGAACACGAAATGGGGCTTATCGACAGCAGCACCTACTTCAAGGCTCTCGCTTGCGACCATTTCCGCCGGATCAAAAAGAACGCCTACACCATCGTCAAAAGCAATGCGGTGAACGCCCTCGACGATGCCGAGAGGATGATTGCCACTGAGGACGTGAAACCCGACGTGGTGTTCTTCGACATGCCCGGCACACTCCGAAGCAACGGCGTGATAAAGACGCTCTCGCAGATGGACTACATTTTCACTCCGCTGAGTGCCGACCGCTTTGTCGTGGAGAGTACCCTGAAATTCGTCACGATGTTCCGCGACAGGCTGATGACTACCGGACAGGCGAAAACAAAGGGGCTGCATCTGTTCTGGACGATGGTGGACGGCAGGGAGAGGAACGACTTGTACGGCATCTACGAGGAAGTGATAGCCGAAATGGGCTTTCCGGTACTTTCCACCCGCTTGCCCGACAGCAAGAAGTTCCGCCGTGACCTTTCGGAAGAGCGCAAGAGCGTTTTCCGCTCCACCATCTTCCCGATGGACACGGCACTGCTGAAAGGGAGTGGCATCCGGGAGTTTTCCGAAGAGATAAGCGACATCATCAGACCGCAGTGAGCATGGGCAGCAGGAAAGTGAACACGGAAGGCATCGACGAGGAACTGCTGTTAGCCTCCATCGGGCGGCGCACACAGGACGGGACACTGCGCCCCGCACAGGAAGTACCCGCAGCTGCACCGACCGAAGAGGACACCGCCGCACCGGAACCATCTCCTGTGCAACCCGTAACACGGGAAAAAGCGCAGAGGGAAAGTGGACGCCGGAAAAGGCAGGACGAGGACTACAACGAGCTATTCCTGCGCCGCAACGAGATAAAGACCCGCCAATGTGTCTATATCAGCCGTGACGTCCACGGCAAGATCCTCAGAATCGTGAACGACATCGCCGGAGGGGAAATCTCAGTAGGCGGATATGTGGATACCGTGCTGCGCCAGCATCTGGAACAGCACAAGGAGAGAATCAACGAACTGTACAAGAAACAACGTGAAGATCTGATTTGAAAATGGAAAAAGAAATGACACCGAATGAAAAAAGACCACAGCAAGACTGCGGAGGTATGTTTACCCAAGTGCAGGCGAGTGTGGAAATACTGTCGCCTGTCCCGGTAAGCGGCAAATGCAGTGAGAAGGACTATGAACGCCTGTTCATCCGCGACCCGGAAGTAAAGGCACGTGAGGGGAAGATGGCGTATGTGCGCCCGGAGTACCACGAGCGTATCATGCGTATCACCCGTGTAATCGGGCATGACCGGCTTACGCTGTCCGCTTACATCGACCATGTGCTGACGCACCACTTCAACCAGTGCGAAGATGCGATAAAGAGCCTTTATGCCCGAAATTACAATTCAGTATTCTAACCAAAAACGGAAGGATATGAATTACACAATCAGCATGACAGACATTCTGCTGGCGGTATCGGTCGGCTGCAACCTCTGGTTCCTGTTCCTGCTCCTTTACGAGCGCATCATGGACACGCGGATTGTCCGCTTCTTCAAGGGCATTGTCGGATTATGGCGGTCACTGGACGGGAATGAGGCTAAACGCATAGCGGCACACGAGGAAGTCCCTGCGGAAAAGGCGGACATCATCGGCAAGAGCCGTTTCAGGATGGCATCCACCCGGACAACCGCTGCCATACCGACGCAAGAAGCCGCCACTATTGAAAAAGGCATTGAGCTGTCGGAGGAAGAGGCTACTTTTGACGACGGAAAAACGGGAAACGCATCCCGCCCGGCACAAGTCCCGGAGGAAAAACTCGATGAGACCTTCACGAGCATACCGCCGGAGGAACTGGGATACGGGGACGACGAACCGGAAGAGGACGCCTCGGACACGCCACGGGCTTCGGGCAGCAGCTTTGACGAGATTGACGACGCCTGCAAGACCGCCAAAAACCCGGACGCGACACAGGCGGAACGTGAAAAGGCGGCTAAGGTGTTCACCGACATGGAGGGCACGGAGTTGTACGAGAAAATGATGGAAGGCTCTTCGGAGATAGGCATCCGCATCAAGGGGCTTATCGAGATTCGGCTGAAGAAATCTGAAAAGGAGTTCGTCGTGCCGGACAACATCGAGGAGTTCGACATTCGCAACTATGTATGACAACAATAAAAGAAATGAACATGAAAGAATGACATCAACCCACGCGGCGAGGAAACGCAAGGCGCATCCCCATCCGCAACGGACACGCCCACGTCCGTGGAAACAAACGGGCATCCACTAAAACCAAAGTAAAGAAACAAAGTATCAACCGCCCGACAAAGGACCATCCACCCTTTTGACGGCAAAAAACAAGAACAGTTTATGAACAAGAACATCTTGAAAAACAGAAAAGCAATCCTCTCCGCGGCACTTGTCATCGCCGCAACCGCCTCCGCTTTCGCGCAGGGAAACGGCATCGCGGGCATCAACGAAGCCACCTCTATGGTGAGTTCTTATTTCGACCCCGGAACTAAACTGATATACGCCATCGGTGCAGTCGTCGGGCTTATCGGGGGCGTAAAAGTGTACGGCAAGTTTTCATCGGGCGACCCCGACACCAGCAAGACAGCCGCCTCGTGGTTCGGCGCGTGCATCTTCCTGATTGTTGCCGCCACCATCCTGCGCTCATTCTTCCTTTAATAAATAATGTATGGCTGAATACCCAATCAACAAGGGTATCGGCCGTCCGGTAGAGTTCAAGGGCTTGAAGGCACAGTACCTCTTCATCTTCTGCGGAGGTCTGCTGGCTCTCTTCGTCCTGTTCGTCATCCTCTACATGGTCGGTATCGACCAGTGGATATGTATCGGCTTCGGCGCGGCATCGTCCTCCCTCCTTGTATGGCAGACCTTCGCGCTGAACGCCCGGTACGGTGAACACGGGCTGATGAAATTAGGAGCGGCACGGAGCCATCCCCGATACCTTATCAACCGGCGGCGGATAACCCGTCTGTTCAAACGACAACGAAAGGAAGAAAGACAATGAGGAATACATCGAAAATGACAACACTGGAAAACAGGTTCCCACTTTTAGCGGTGGAGCATGGCTGCATCATCTCAAAGGACGCCGACATCACGGTGGCTTTCGAGGTGGAACTACCGGAACTTTACACCGTGACGGGTGCGGAGTACGAGGCGATACACAGTTGCTGGTGCAAGGCTATCAAGGTGCTGCCGGACTACTCCGTCGTCCACAAACAGGACTGGTTCATCAAGGAACGCTACAAACCGGAGCTTCAGAAGGACGACATGAGCTTTTTAAGCCGCTCTTTCGAGCGTCACTTCAACGAGCGTCCGTACCTGAAACACACCTGCTACCTCTACCTGACCAAGACAACAAAGGAGCGTAACCGGATGCAGAGCAATTTCAGCACGCTGTGCCGGGGACATATCATCCCGAAGGAGCTGGACAGGGAAACCACGACCAAGTTCTTGGAAGCCTGCGAACAGTTCGAGCGCATCATGAACGACAGCGGGCTTGTCAGGCTGCGCCGCCTCTCCACCGATGAGATTGTGGGTACTGAGGGAAAGACGGGACTTATTGAACGCTACTTCTCGCTCATGCCGGAAGGTGACACCACCTTGCAGGACATCGAGCTTTCGGCAAGGGAGATGCGCATCGGCGACAACCGCCTGTGTCTGCACACCCTCTCCGACGCGGAAGACCTGCCGGGCAAGGTGGCTACCGACACCCGTTACGAGAAGCTCTCCACCGACCGGAGTGACTGCCGACTGTCATTCGCCTCCCCGGTGGGGCTTCTGCTCTCCTGCAACCATATCTACAACCAGTATGTGCTGATAGACAACAGTGAGGAAACCTTGCAGAAGTTCGAGAAGTCCGCCCGTAACATGCAGTCGCTATCTCGCTATTCAAGGAGCAACAGCATCAACCGCGAGTGGATAGACCAATACCTGAACGAAGCCCATTCCTACGGACTGACCTCGGTACGGGCACACTTCAACGTCATGGCGTGGAGCGACGATGCGGAGGAACTGAAGCATATCAAGAACGACGTGGGCAGCCAGTTGGCAAGCATGGAATGCGTGCCGCGCCACAACACCATCGACTGCCCGACACTCTACTGGGCGGCGATACCCGGCAATGCGGCGGACTTCCCGGCGGAAGAGAGTTTCCACACCTTCATCGAACAGGCGGTGTGCCTGTTCACAGAGGAAACCAACTACCGCAGCTCGCTCTCGCCCTTCGGCATCAAGATGGTGGACAGGCTCACGGGAAAACCGCTGCACCTTGACATCTCCGACCTGCCCATGAAGCGAGGTATCACGACCAACCGCAACAAGTTCGTGCTGGGTCCTTCGGGCAGCGGCAAGTCTTTCTTCATGAACCACCTCGTGCGCCAATATTATGAGCAAGGCGCACATGTGGTATTGGTGGACACGGGAAACTCCTATCAGGGCTTGTGCGGCATGATCCGACGCAAGACAGGCGGAGCGGACGGTGTGTATTTCACCTACACGGAAGATAAGCCCATCAGCTTCAACCCGTTCTACACCGACGATTACATCTTCGACGTGGAGAAGAAGGACAGCATCAAGACCCTGTTGCTGACGCTCTGGAAGTCGGAGGACGACAAGGTGACAAAGACGGAGAGCGGCGAGCTGGGCAGTGCCGTGAGTGCCTATATTGAGCGCATCCAATCCGACCGTAGCATCGTGCCGTCGTTCAACACCTTCTACGAGTATATGCGTGACGACTACCGCAAGGAACTGGCACAGCGTGACATCAAGGTGGAGAAGTCCGACTTCAACATCGACAACATGCTCACCACCATGCGGCAGTATTACCGGGGCGGGCGTTACGATTTCCTGCTCAACTCCACGGAGAACATCGACCTGCTCGGCAAGCGGTTCATCGTCTTCGAGATAGATTCGATTAAAGAAAACCGCGAACTGTTCCCCGTCGTGACCATCATCATCATGGAAGCCTTCATCAACAAGATGCGGCGGCTGAAAGGCGTGCGGAAACAGCTTATCGTGGAAGAGGCTTGGAAGGCCCTCTCATCGGCGAACATGGCTGAATATCTGCGCTATATGTATAAGACGGTCAGAAAATATTACGGCGAGGCAATCGTGGTGACGCAGGAGGTGGACGACATTATCAGTTCTCCGGTGGTCAAAGAGAGCATTATCAACAACTCGGATTGTAAAATCCTGCTTGACCAAAGGAAATATATGAACAAGTTCGACCAGATACAGGCGTTGCTCGGACTGACGGAAAAGGAGAAGTCGCAGATACTCTCCATCAACATGGCGAACAACCCTTCACGGCTCTACAAGGAGGTGTGGATAGGCTTGGGCGGCACGCAGTCGGCGGTCTATGCCACGGAGGTCAGCGCGGAAGAGTATCTGGCGTACACCACCGAGGAAACGGAAAAAGTGGAGGTTTACCGTCTGGCGGAGAAGCTGGGCGACGACATCGAAGCCGCCATCCGGCAGCTTGCCGAAAGGCGGAGAAACAAGGAATAACTAAAAAACAGAATGTATCAACCAAAAAAGAAAAACGCGTATGAATTTACCAAAAGTGAAAATGCTGCAAGTCAGCAAGTGCCTTATCGGATTGGCGGTCATGATGCTGCAATCCTGCGACGTGGCCGACAACCGCCGCGACATGCTGTGCGGGAACTGGGAGAGCGTGGAGGGAAAACCTGACGTGCTTATCTACAAGGAGGGCGAAGCCTACAAAGTGACGGTGTTCCGTCGTAGCGGTCTGCGCCGCAAGCTCAAGCCGGAAACCTATCTCTTGCAGGAGGAGAACGGCAACCTGTTCATGAACACCGGCTTCCGCATCGACGTGTCCTACAACGAGGCCACGGATGTGCTGACTTTCTCGCCAAACGGGGACTATGTGCGGGTGAAGCCGCAGCCGGGACATCCGACCGAAGAATAACAACCACTAAAATCCAAAGTAACATGAGAACAAGAATAACAATGATTATCTGCCTGTGCCTGCTTTTCGCGGGCAGGGCAAGCGCACAGTGGGTCGTAAGCGATCCGGGCAATCTAGCGCAGGGCATCATCAATGCCTCCAAAAACATCATCCATACCTCCAAGACCGCCACGAACATGGTGAGCAACTTTCAGGAGACGGTGAAAATCTATCAGCAGGGCAAGAAGTATTACGATGCCCTCAAATCGGTGAACAATCTGGTCAAGGACGCCCGCAAGGTGCAGCAGACCATCCTGATGGTGGGCGACATCACAGACATCTATGTGAACAGTTTCCAACGGATGCTCCGTGACGGGAATTTCAGACCCGAAGAGCTTTCCGCAATCGCTTTCGGCTACACGAAACTGCTGGAGGAAAGCAACGAAGTGTTGACGGAACTCAGGAACGTGGTGAACATCACCACGCTCTCCATGACCGACAAGGAGCGCATGGACGTGGTGGAACGCTGCCACTCGAAGATGAAGCGTTACCGCAACCTCGTGAGCTACTACACGAACAAGAACATCTCCGTGAGTTACCTGCGTGCGAAAAAGAAGAACGACCTCGACCGCATCATGGGGCTGTACGGGAACATGAACGAAAGATACTGGTAGCCTATGAAGTTCGACAACCTTCATCAGATTTTACGTTCACTTTATGAGCAGATGATGCCGCTGTGTGGGGACATGGCTGGTGTGGCGAAAGGCATCGCCGGGCTGGGTGCGCTGTTCTACGTCGCCTACCGGGTATGGCAGTCGCTGGCGAGAGCTGAACCGATAGACGTATTCCCGATGCTCCGTCCTTTTGCCATCGGTCTGTGCATCATGTTCTTCCCGACTGTGGTGCTGGGCACGATAAACAGCATCCTCTCACCCGTCGTACAGGGCACGGCAAAGATGCTGGAGGCGGAAACGCTGGACATGAACCGATACCGGGAGCAGAAGGACAAACTGGAATACGAGGCGATGGTACGCAACCCCGAAACCGCCTACCTCGTGTCCAACGAGGAATTTGACAAGCAACTGGAGGAACTCGGCTGGTCGCCCTCCGACATGGTGACGATGGCGGGAATGTATATCGACCGGGGAATGTACAACATGAAGAAGAGCATCCGCGACTTCTTCCGCGAGATACTCGAACTGCTGTTCCAAGCCGCCGCCCTCGTGATAGACACCGTCCGCACCTTCTTTCTCGTGGTGCTGGCGATTCTCGGTCCGATAGCCTTCGCCCTGTCGGTATGGGACGGTTTCCAAAACACGCTCACGCAGTGGATATGCCGCTATATACAGGTCTATCTGTGGCTACCGGTATCGGACATGTTCAGCACCATACTGGCGAAGATACAGGTTCTGATGCTGCAAAACGACATCGAGCGGATGCAGGCAGACCCGAACTTCTCGCTGGATTCGAGCGACGGGGTGTATATCGTATTCCTCTGCATCGGCATCATCGGCTACTTTACCATTCCCACCGTTGCGGGCTGGATTATCCAAGCCGGAGGCATGGGCGGTTACGGTCGCAACGTGAACCAGATGGCGGGACGAGCCGGAAGCATGGCGGGCAGCGTGGCGGGTGCAGCCGCAGGAAACGCAGTCGGACGTGTCGGCAAATTGCTGAAATAATCAATGTGCAATCATAAATTGGAAAATATAAATGGAATTCAAATCACTTAGAAACATCGAATCGTCGTTCAGGCAGATACGCCTGTTCGGTATCGTCTTCCTCTCGCTGTGCGCCGTGGTGACGGTGTGGAGCGTGTGGAACTCCTACCGTTTCGCAGAGAAGCAACGGGAGAAAATCTATGTGCTGGACAACGGCAAGAGCCTGATGCTCGCCTTGTCTCAGGATTTGTCGCAGAACCGCCCGGCGGAGGCACGGGAACATGTGCGCCGTTTCCACGAGATGTTCTTCACGCTATCACCTGAAAAAAGCGCGATTGAACACAACGTGAAACGTGCCTTGCTGCTGGCGGACAAGAGCGTGTACCACTATTATTCGGACTTCGCGGAGAAGGGGTACTACAACCGCATCATCGCCGGGAACATCAACCAAGTGCTGAAGGTGGACAGCGTGGTGTGCGACTTCAACGCCTATCCCTACCGTGCCGTGACCTACGCCACACAGAAAATCATCCGGCAGAGCAACGTCACCGAGCGCAGCCTCGTGACCACCTGCCGCCTGCTGAACGCATCGCGGTCGGATGACAACCCGAACGGTTTTACCATCGAGGGTTTCACCATCATTGAGAACAAGGATTTACAGACTATCAAACGGTAACAGGACATGAAAAGTATCAGAAAATCAATGTGGGGCATGTATTGGAAACTCCACGACAAACGGAAACGCTTGGCGGCAAGTCTCAAAGGGTATCTGGACGGCTTGCCGCCGGAAACACGCCGCCGCATCGTGCTGGGGATGTTCGCCGCCTTCGCGGTGCTTGCCCTTTACACCTTCGGCAGAGCCGTCTATGACATCGGCAGGAACGACGGCTCACATATGGAAACGGGACACGCCGGACGGGTGGAACTGCCGACCCCGGCGGAAACAGGCAATCACTTAACACCTTATTTATATGGAACAGACAAAGAATGAACCGACGAAAGAGAACAAAGCTGCTCCCGAAACGGGGAAACCGAAAAAGGAGCGCGAACCGCTGACAGAGGCGCAACGGCTGAAACGGCAGAAGATGATCGTGCTGCCCGCTATGGTGTTGGTGTTCATCGGGGCGATGTGGCTGATATTCGCCCCGTCCTCCGGCAAGGAGCAACCGCCGGGAACGGACGGATACAACACCGAGATGCCCGACGCTGACAAGGCGAACCGGCAGATTATCGGCGACAAGCTGAAAGCCTACGAGCATGGGGAGATGGAAGAGCGTCAGGAGAGCCGCAACCGTGCCATCGGGCAGCTGGGCGACATGTTCGACCGCGAGATAGCGGGAACGGAGAACGGAGTGGACTTCGACCTCGCCAATCCGGGCGGCAAGGAAGAAAGGGCAAAGCCAGCCACGCCGCAGACCATCCAGTCCTCCGCAGCCGCCTACCGTGACCTGAACGCCACGCTCGGAAACTTCTACGACCAGCCGAAAAACGACAATGCGGAGATGGACGAATTGTTGGAGCGCATCGCATCGCTGGAGTCGGAACTGGAAAGCGAGAGGGGCAAGGCTTCCTCTATGGACGAGCAGGTGGCTCTTATGGAGAAGTCCTACGAGCTGGCGGCAAAGTACATGGGCGGTCAGAACGGAGGACAGCCATCGGCGGAACAGAGGGCAGAGCCAACTACCGTGCAGAAAGGGAAGAAGAACAAGGCAATGCCTATCAGACAGGTGGAGCATCAAGTAGTTTCTTCACTCTCACAGCCTATGAGTAACGCGGAGTTTGTCGCCGCCTTATCGCAGGAACGCAACCGGGGTTTCAACACGGCTGTCGGCACGGCGGAGGTATTGGACAGGAACACCATACCGGCGTGCGTGCATGGGGCGCAGAGCGTGACGGACGGGCAGACGGTAAGGCTGCGCCTGCTGGAGCCTATGGCGGTGGCAGGCAGGACAATACCCCGGGGTGCGGTGGTGGTCGGCACGGGCAAGATACAGGGTGAGCGGCTCGACATCGAGATTACCTCGCTGGAATACGACGGCACGATTATCCCCGTGGAGCTTGCGGTCTATGACACGGACGGACAGCCCGGCATCTTCATCCCGAACTCGATGGAGATGAACGCCGTCCGGGAGGTCGCCGCCAACATGGGCGGCTCGCTGGGAAGCAGCATCAACATCTCCACCAATGCCGGGGCGCAGCTCGCCTCCGACTTGGGCAAGGGGCTGATACAAGGCACGAGCCAGTACATCGCCAAAAAGATGCGAACCGTCAAGGTGCATCTGAAAGCCGGGTACAGGGTCATGCTTTACCAAGAAAAATATTGAAAACAATAAAAATTACCACTAAAATCCAAAAGTAATGAGAAAAGTAATCATCATGTTTGCCCTCGCTATGGGCATCATAACTGCCAACGCGCAGGAGAATGTAACCGTTGAAACGACCAACGGAAGTGAACAACCGACCTTGACGAAGGAGGTCTATCCGCAGAAGGAGGCGGACGGCGACCTATATCACGGGCTGTCACGCAAGCTGACCTTCGACCGCATGATACCGCCGCACGGTCTGGAAGTGACCTACGACAAGACCGTCCACGTCATTTTTCCGGCGGAGGTGCGCTATGTCGATTTAGGCTCGCCCGACCTGATTGCCGGGAAAGCCGACGGAGCGGAGAACATCATCCGTGTGAAGGCTACCGTAAGGAATTTTCCCAACGAAACGAATATGTCCGTCATCACGGAGGACGGCAGTTTCTACACCTTCAACGTGAAGTACGCCGCCGAACCGCTGTTGCTCAACGTGGAGATGTGCGACTTCATCCATGACGGCAGCACGGTGAACCGCCCGAACAACGCGCAGGAAATCTATCTGAAAGAGCTGGGCAGCGAAAGCCCGATGCTGGTGCGCCTTATCATGAAGTCCATCCACAAACAGAACAAGCGCGAGGTGAAGCATATCGGCTGCAAGCGTTTCGGCATCCAATACCTGTTGAAAGGCATCTACACGCACAACGGCTTGCTTTATTTCCACACGGAGATAAAGAACCAGAGCAACGTGCCTTTCGATGTGGACTACATCACTTGGAAAATCGTGGACAAGAAGGTTGCGAAGCGTACTGCCGTGCAGGAGCAGATTATTCTGCCGCTCCGCGCGCAGAACTACGCCACCCTCGTGCCGGGCAAAAAGAGCGAGCGCACGGTCTTCACGATGGCGAAGTTCACCATCCCCGATGACAAGTGCCTCGTGGTGGAATTGAACGAGAAGAACGGCGGCCGTCACCAGTCCTTCGTGATTGAGAACGAGGATTTGGTACGCGCGGGTACCATCAACGAACTTCAAGTACGCTGACCATGAGAAAGTACATCGCAATAATCATCGCGTCGCTTGCCCTTTTTACAGGGCAGGCGCACGCCCAGCGGTGTCTGCCGAAGATGCAGGGCATCGAGGTGAGGGCGGACATGGCGGACGGCTTCAATCTCGGCGGCAAGGACGGCGGGTACAGCTTCGGGGCGGCTCTCTCCACCTACACGAAGAAGGGGAACAAGTGGGTGTTCGGTGGCGAATACCTGTTGAAGAACAATCCCTACAAGGACACCAAGATACCCGTGGCGCAGTTCACGGCGGAGGGCGGCTATTACTTCAAGATACTGTCGGACGCCCGAAAGATTGTTTTCGTCTATGCCGGGGCTTCGGCTCTCGCCGGATATGAGGCGGTAAATTGGGGGAAGAAGGTGCTGCATGACGGCTCCACGCTGCACGACCGGGACGCCTTCATCTACGGCGGTGCGCTGACGCTCGATGTGGAGTGTTACGTGGCAGACCGTATCGCCCTGCTTGCCAACCTGCGGGAGCGTTGCCTTTGGGGTGGCGACACACGGAAGTTCCACACGCAGTTCGGGGTCGGTATCAAGTTCATCATCAACTGACACGGGCATGGAAAGGACGGAAATAGATGCTGTCAGAAGGATGCCGCTTGCGGATTTTCTCGCACGGCTGGGGCATGAGCCTGTCAGAAGGAGCGGTAACGAGCTGTGGTATCTTGCCCCGTACAGGGGCGAGCGCACATCCTCTTTCCGTGTGAACGTGGCGAAACAGCTCTGGTACGACTTCGGTTTGGGCAAGGGCGGCGACATCTTCACGCTTGCCGGGGAGTTTCTGCAAAGCGATGACTTCATGAAGCAAGCGAAGTTCATAGCGGAAGCCGCCAATATGACGGTTGCCGGATGGGAAAAGCCCGTCTATCTCTCGAAGCCGACCGAATCCGTTTTTGAGGATGTGGAGGTCGCTCCGCTGCTCCGCTCACTGCTGACGGAGTATTTAGAGGAACGGGGCATCCCTTACGCCATCGCATCCCGTCACTGCTGCCGCTTGAACTACGGTGTGCGTGGGAAACGGTATTTTGCCGTTGGCTTTCCGAACATGGCAGGTGGCTATGAAGTCAGAAGCCGATATTTCAAGGGTTGCATACCTCCGAAGTCTGTATCACTGGTAAAGGCGAATGACATCCCGGCTGACGAGTGCCTCGTGTTCGAGGGCTTCATGGACTTTCTCTCTGCCGTGACGCTTGGTGTAACCGGTAACGCTGACTGTCTTGTGCTGAACTCAGTCGCCAACGTGGAGAAGGCGGCGGGATTGCTGGACGGATACGGGCGCATCGGCTGCTTCCTCGACCGTGACGAAGCCGGACGGCGGACGCTTGCCGCACTTACCATGCGATACGGGGAACGTGTCACCGACCGTTCCTCCCTCTATGACGGTTGCAAGGACTTGAACGAGTACCTGCAACTGACAACGAAAAAACAGAAAAACAACCATCTAAAAATCGAAGAACAATGAACATACTGAACAACAGAAACAAGAGAACATCAATATTCAAGGCAGTGGCGTTATGCCTGATAGCCGCCATGTCATTCACCCTCGTGTCATGTGACGATGACATGGACATCCAGCAGTCCTATCCCTTCACGGTGGAGGTCATGCCCGTGCCGAACAAGGTAGTAAAGGGGCAGACAGTGGAAATCCGCTGTGAACTGAAAAAGGAGGGCGACTTTTCGGGTACGCTCTATACCATCCGCTATTTCCAGTTCGAGGGGGAAGGCTCGCTCAAAATGGATAACGGCATCACCTTCCTGCCTAACGACCGCTACCTGCTGGAGAACGAAAAATTCCGCCTGTACTACACGGCGGCGGGTGATGAGGCGCATAATTTCATCGTGGTGGTGGAGGATAACTTTAGCAACTCCTACGAACTGGAATTTGACTTCAACAACAGGAATGTAAAGGACGACGATCTTACCATCGTTCCCATCGGCAACTTCAGCCCCTTGTTGAAATGATGCGTGTATTCATGACAATGCTCTGTTCACTTCTGACGGTCTGTTCTGTGTCCGCGCAGATCAGCCGCCAAGAGGGAACGGACGGGCAGGCGGCAATCTACCGACTGCCGCTTATGGAACGTGCTTTTTTATGCTGCCGCTACTTTGAAGGCTGGCACTCAGAAAAACACTACCCATACGTCGGTTGGGGTCACAAACTTTTGCCAAACGAGAAGTATTCGGCACGAACCATGACAAAACGGGATGCGGATGAACTTTTGCGGAAAGACCTGCGCAAATTTGTCGCCATGTTCCGTAAATTCGGGGTTGATTCGATTTTGCTTGGCACGTTAGCTTACAATGTGGGACCGGCGAAGCTGTTAGGCAGCAAAACAATCCCCAAAAGCACCTTAATCAAGAAGCTGGAAGCTGGTGACAGGAACATCTACCGTGAGTATATAGCCTTCTGCAACTACAAAGGAAAACGCCACGCCATGCTGCTCAAACGGAGAAAGGCGGAGTTTGCGCTGTTGTATATCCCATAAAAGGACTGACAAAACTGGCAAAAGACGTGCCATATTTAACTTGGCACGTCTTTTGCTCTATCACTTGATAGATTATCGTAGGATTTTCTCGTTAATTGACATCGTTGAGCCATTTTTGCCTATCGGTTTCCAAATAACACTTCAAGTTGTAAGTGTTGTGAGAGCAATACAAAACATAGTTATTAACCATAAAAAGTATAGCGAAATTATGAAGAAAGTATTTAGGAAAATTCAGAAAGGAACAACAAAAATGATTGAACGTATCAAATCGTTGGGGGAAATGGAGACGAAGCAGAAATGTGTAGTTCAACGGTTCGAGATTATCATTCCCCTCCACCAAAAAATAACGACCCAATATATAGCCTCCGCAAGTTTTACTTGCGGATTTTTTAGTTATCGCAGATTGGACAAAGGTTTCTTTGCTACTTTCTTTGTCCGCCATCATGCTCACTGAAAGAAAGTAGGGCGGCTCTCGCCGCCCCGCCACTCAAAAGCGTGTGTAAAGTCCCGTCACCATCGTGAACATTTCCTCCAGCATATCAAAATAGATACCCTCGTGTACGGCAATGTCCTTTGTCTTGCACTCAAAGGTCTTTTTGCTGAACGTCCTGCGGTAGAAGCGCATATTGTAGAGGTCTGCCCCTTCGTCATAGATGATGTCAAGGCGGTTGGCACTTGTTTTGTTCCTTGCAAGGCTCATCCGTAAGCCGTTGCCCATATCTATGAAATCACGGCTACCTGTCATGGCGGTGAAGCGTTTTCCGCCTATCTGCTGTAATATCGTCTTGGCTATCATATCTTTTGTTTTTAGGGTTTTAAGTATTGGCGGTGCGGACACCGCCATCCCGTTCAAAATTCTCGCATTTCGGAAATGGGGGTCTGCCGTTGTAGCCACTCTTTCACACATTCCATATTGTACTCGCTCGTGATGACTGCCGTATGGCTGTCGGTGGCGGTGAAACGTGTGCTTTCGTAATCATCTATCCACCCCTTGAGGGTGTCCGTTCCCCACGCTCCGGTATCGTCAAAGATACCGTCCAATGCCGTGATAGGTTCGCTGAACTTGACTATCAGCGTTTGATAGGTCGTGTTCATAGTCTGTCCTCCTTTCCCTTCTTTGCGTTCAGCCACTTGTCCCGTGCGGCTCGGCACTCGTCCAACGTGGGTTTGACACAAGAGAACAATTCTCTGTCTATGGGGTGGCGGTAGTCGTACTGCACAAGTGTCCGCCTGCGTCTTCCGATACCCGATTGGAAACGCTCGTATTTCTCCGTACCTGCTTCCGCGCAGGTGCTTACTCCGTTGATGGTCATTCGTGTTGTCATAATGTTGCTTTTTAGATGGTTAAAAATGTACTGACAGAACTCTGTTCTTCATCACCATTTCGGGGTTGCTTGTGTAGCGTTGGTGCAGGTAGAAATGGTGTGAGCCGAAGCCGTAAAGGAAAAACTTGTCAAGTTCGTGCTTCTCGGCAAACTCCTTTACGCTCTTTCTCAATTCCCCCTCACTCGTTGTGAGAGTGAGGAGGTTCACAAATTCAAGGAACATCGTGGGGATTGCATCATCCCACACACAAATCATACTTTCAATTCTTACTTCCATATCAATGTTGTTTTAGGGGTTATGCTATGCCGCTTTCATCCGCTCACGGATAAGGTTGGCGTTCTTGTTCACAAGGTCTATGATGCGCTCGTGATATTCGGTGTCCTGGTTGTGCTTGCCGTGGCACTGCACCACTTCGAGGGTTCGCAAGTCCACCTCTACGGTTTCAATAATCTCATCGCCAATCCTTGCCGATAGTATGAGGGTGTCGGCTTTCTTGTAGTATCCACTGCCAAACACGCAGATGCCCTGCGTCTTGCCCTCGTTGTAATACTCGTCTATGCTTTCAAGCACCTTGACGATTATTTCCTCGTCCGTGATTACCAAGCCGAAGAATTTGGATTTGTTGGCGATGAAATCCTCCGCATCTTTCTTTCGTTGGAGTTGTCGCTGTTGCTCACGCTCACGCCTTTCAATCTCCCAACGGCGTTGCTCTGCGGCTCTTTCCTTCTCGTGTATGGCTTCAATTTTTCGGGTTGCGTTGTCGTGTGCCGCCATGAAATCTTCGGGACAGATGTTCTTCGGGTTACGGAGGTCTTGACCGAGTTTTTTGAGCATACGCAGATAGTCGCACCACATTGAGAGGTTGTCTATCTGATACTTGTGACGCTTGGCAATCAGATATGATGCCCAACATTCATCGGCAGTACGGGTATTGAAAAGAAAGTGTTTCATGACCTCAATCTCACCGCCTTTCATAAGGGTTTCAATTCTTGGGTCTGAAAGCAAGGCTTTGAAAAGACGCACGGGGGAGATGCCGTGGAAATCGCCCTTGAAGCCGTTACGTCTGAGTTGGGGCAATATCCTCATCTTTGGATATGCACAGCTTCTTGCCACCACATCATCGTATAGGCTGTTGTGCGGTCTTACCTCCATATCGCTGCCTAATGCCCACACATCGCAATAGCAGAAAAGGAAGCCACGGAGCAACGCCATGTCCGTAACCTTGCCGTCGGGTGAAATCCAACGCTGCACGACCTCGTGGCAGTAGAAACGCATCGGTTCGCCTTTCCTGCTCTCGCATCTGACCTGCGCCACGCGGATTACCTGATACCCTTTGCAGGTGGTTATCACGCTGAAATTCTGCGTTTCCTTGTAGATGCGTCTGCGTGTGTCCTGCACTTTGAGTTCGGCATGGCATTTGGGGCAGGTGCAGCCTTCAAGGGTGTCGCATAGTCCGCTGTCGCTGTGCCACTCGTGACCGCAGTCGGAACAGGTGATGTTCCCTTTCTTGGTGCGGTAGCCGATATGCTCAACGCAGTGGCGGTATGCCCAATCTATTTGTGTCGCTGATATGGGGCGAAGGTTGGCGGAAAGTCTTGCCACCTCTTTCTGTATCTTGGTCTTCGGTTTCATAAGCCTAAATCAAATAATGAGGGTTGGGGTTGGTTTTCTTTTCTCGCTGACGGTCTGTGGCGGTTCTGCAACTTGCGGAGTTCCTCCTCTTGGTATTTGCGGACAGCGTTCTGACGTGCCTCCGCCTTTTCCTCTGCCGTGAGTTTCACAACGTGGTTCACAACCACTTGGCAGTCCATCGGTTTGCCCACCTCTATCTCGTTTTCCTCATAGTAGTGGATGGCTTGCCCGAATATCTCTCCGTCCGTGAAACCGTTGCAACCGCTTTTCTGCACATAGTTCAGAATGTGGGTCACGCACTCGTCCATGTTCTTGGCAGGGTTGCGGTACTTCTTTGCAAATAGCGCATCTTCCTCCGCACGCTGTTCCAAGTACATATATATCGTTCTCTTGAAATGGTCTGTTCCTTTCATATCGCTGTCATTTTTAGATTATCTGTTTCAGTATCTCTCTCCAATAGGTCGGCTCTACCTCGCTGA
This sequence comes from Leyella lascolaii, assembly GCF_900079775.1. Taxonomy (GTDB): domain Bacteria; phylum Bacteroidota; class Bacteroidia; order Bacteroidales; family Bacteroidaceae; genus Prevotella; species Prevotella lascolaii. Next base: position 492,546 of record NZ_LT556038.1, read on the forward strand.
GAAGGAAGTCCATGAAATCCCTCCGTGCGTCCTTGTTCAGTTCGTGGTACAATCTTCGGAAAGTTTCAAAATTGCCGTTGATGTACGTTTCCACCATATACACGAAGATGTTGTCCACCTCGTAATATCTGCACTGCTGCGCTGCCGTCTTGCTGTTTCTTTTTGCCATGTCGGTAAGGGTTAAAGGGTGAATAACCAAAGGATGAAGCCAAAGAAGGCAATGGTGGAAAGGATAGCCACGATTACACCTATCGCCACTCGGAACACTCCGTTTACAATCTCTCTGATGATGCCCCAAAGGATGCCGAACACCCCGAAGGCGGTGCGCATCATCAAGCCGCATATCGCCAACCCGATGTGTTGCGCCATTTGTCTGAAATTTGCCGTTGCCGTCATATCTTCGCTGTTTTTGATTTTTTTGTTTTTAATGCGGATTCAAGAGCTGAGGGAGTTGAGTTTCAAACTATCTTATCTGCCTCTCGTTTATCCGACATTTTTTTTATGCGTCTTTCTGTCGCATCGGTCGTTTTCGTTTCGGGTGCTTGAAAAGGTAGGGATTAGGGAATGCAAGGTTTTTCGGTCAAAATACTACCCGCAGGGCTGGAGATTTTTACCGAAAACAGGAGGCTTGACCTTGCTTTCCCGTCCAATCCCGGAATTACCTTTGCGCCCAGAACGAAAATGACTGACTGATGCGGCTTACTGAAAGGCGCAAAATGGAGGTAAACGAAAACAGAGGCAGATTGTGTAGAAAAAAACTTCAGGGGAAAATCCGTAAAAAAAAGAATCACCAAAAGGAAAAAGACATCACCGGAAGCGTGAAAAGGGCAAACCACAACAAAGGAAGTATGATTGTTTCCGATCCGACGGAACTTGTTCAGCCGGGTGGCAACAATCATTCTTCCCGGTTTGTCCGGCTGTGTGTGGGCGCCTGTTTCATTCATGGGGCAGGCTGACACACTCTGCATTCACTTTCCGCTTCCGGCAAAAGAGACAGCGAAAAAAGAAAAATCATTTGAAAACCCGTAAAAGCATCTCTTGGCATAGGCGCAAAAGAAAGGGGCATTGCTTCATCTGTCTAAACATCGTTTAGGCGTGAGGCAATGCCCTTTTCTCCAGCTATGCGGTAGTCGGCACACGTTTGTTCCAAACTCGTTTTGGGCAATGGTGTGCCGACGGACAATACCGCTTTTACGGAAAATTCTTATGAATGAGGGGATAAAAAACGGGAGTTTATATCAAAATCTCGAATTAAATAGCTACTTTTGCATACGAAGAGTTCTTTGAAGGTTACGCAACGCGCAGAAGGATAATGCAGTAGATAACTAACTAAATCGTAACCTATTACTATCAAGAGCAATTAACCTACGCTCATTTCCAATAAATTACACTCTTTTCGTAACTTCGATTTGCTAAAATACAAAGAATTACAAACAATAATCGCTATGATCACCAAGGACAAAGTTACGGAAATATTCTGTATGGCAGACGACTTCTGCAAGTTTTTTTTGATGCAATGATGGCAAAATATATGCTCAAAACACTCAAAAAGCGGAAATATCACCGTTCTTCTACCATGTCAAGGGAGGAAGTTATAATGATTATCATCCTTTTTCATGATTCGGGCTATCGTTGTCTCAAACACTTTTATCTTGAACGGGTCTGCAAGCATATGAGTCATCTTTTTCCACAAGTTGTCTATTACAACCGTTTCGTAGAGATAAAACATGAGGTAGCAATCCCTCTTGCCTTGTTCATCGAGAAGGTACTTTGGGGCAAATGTACCGGCATCAGCTTTGTAGACAGTACTCCTTTGCGTGTTTGTAAGAATCAAATAATACATATCCATAAGGTGTTTAAGGGAATAGCCCAAGGGGGACTCAAATCTCCAGTTTAGGTTTATGTCGCATGAAATATCCTTGCAAAGCTACAGGCAGTCCACCGTCCCGAGGAGCCCAAACCACCTCATACCTAACACATAATGTAAATGCCTATAAATCGAAAAGATACAAAATGGCATAGGAAAAGTGACGAAAACAGGAAACAGCAGAGCCATGCCAATGAAGGATAATATATTATTTTTGTTCGGCTAAGCAATTTGTGCATAGTATCATAATGGTTTTAAAGAGATTTGTATTTTCTCTGTGGCACGGACAAGAATCTCGTTTTGACCATTCATGCTCTAATCTCATGGGATATATATCACATCGAATGTAGATTATCAGTTTTGACTTTCTTAATTACAAATAATGGACGCACATGAAACAGATAAAGTCATGTAAGACACACTTTCCAATATCAGTCTTCGTTCTGGGTATACTGATACTCACGTCATGTACAACCGGTTATAAAAATGACGGCAAGAAAGTGACATGGCACACATGGAACGAGGGGAGCGGGCATCATTCAATGAAGGTGAATGCCGACCCCGAGACATTTGAAATTCTGAATGATGATTATGGCAAAGATAAGACGCATGCTTTCTATCTGGGAGACATAATAACAGGAGCGGACGGACATACATTTCGAGTACTTGAAAAAGGTTTTGCTGCTGACAAATCTAACGTATATGATAAAGGTGAATTAATGAAGGGAGTGGAGCCTGCCTCTTTCAAGATTCATTCCTATGAATTGACGGAAGATAAGAATGATTTTTATTATAATGGTAAGGCTCTAAATGTAAGAGATAAATCTTCATTTGAGATTCTGAAAGACAACTCAGGTGAAAATACAAATTGGGGGAAAGACAAGTATAATGGATATTACCTGAACGGCACGGTAATTCCTAACATCGATTACGCCACATTTCATCCCATAGACGCGCAGCGACTGATTCAATCAGGATATTATGCCGCTGATAAATATAAAGTATTTTTCAAGGGGGAGGAGATTCCAGGTGCAGATCCGGCAACATTCAGGGAGGTAGATTTCTCTATAGGACAAGATAAGTATAGAGTCTATCAAAAAGGAATACCGACACAGATAAAAGATTACAATAAACTTACTCGATTCGGAAGTTTGATGTATTCTGACGGGACGCATATTTACGATTTGGATTTTAATATTCTTCAAGGCGCTGATGTCGCAACCTTCGAGCATATTTCCGACAACTGGTATAAAGATGCGTCGCATGTATGGTGGATTAATAAATTAGTTAGAGGCGCAAATCCAAAAACATTTAGTCCTGTCAAAGTCACATCCTTCGCGGGAGGAACGTCTCTGGACTTTAATTATGGAAAAGATGACAAACACGTGTTTTATCAGGATTCCATAATCCCGGCTGCCGATGCCGCCAGCTTTGAAAAGATTGATTTCCCGGATGGTGAGAGTTGGACAGTCTTCGACCGCAATCATGTGTATCAAGGCAAAGATTCCCCCAAACTCCGAGAATACCTGAAAAAGAAATACGGCAAATGATGGTTCAGATTGGTAAATTCATAGGTTCGGCGGTTGTCATGTTCTTATTCATGCTCTGTCTGATATTCTGCTTCGACTCTCCCGACACGTTGACCAATATTCTGCTTGTCAGCGAGAACGTGCTTTTTTGGGGTTGTATACTTTGGCTCATTAACAGGAATGGAGGCAAACGATGAAACTGACTGATAAACGATTCTGGATATTTGAGGCATTATCTCTTGTATGTGGAGAGTTAACCTTCTGCTTAGCTGCGGTAATTTGGTTTGCGTTGGCTCAAGTTAACTGGTTTTCATTATGGACAATTCAGCTGACCTTTTTGCTTTGCTGGGCATTAGGGGTTTTCCTTTCATGGCTCACATCCCCAAATACAAAGTATATTGCATTCAGAACATACATATGGACCAATTGCGTGTACCTGGCTTTGACAATTTACAATGTCAGTAATGGAGATCCATCGATAAACGGTTGGTATGTATTGTTCTGCTTCGGATTTGCCATCGTTTCTTTACCCGCATTTGCCTTGATGACAATTGTTAACAATAAGATAGCCAAATGATTAACAGAACAAAGGCATTTGGATTCATTTTACTGGTAGCATTACCTCTTTTGGTCGTGAATCTTATGGGAAGGAACTTAGGAATTGGTAAAGAGGATATGATAAAGGAAGTAGCAAATGAAGTTATCGGGATGGTAGATGATTTCAAAGACAAGAACGGACGGTTACCTATCGGACTTCATGAGATAGGAGCTCCTTTCGAGGGAATTGATGAGACCTATGAGTACAAGGATTATATTTTCTATTACGAACAGAGAAAAGACGGTTTTTATTGGCTGACCATCACATTTGGTCCGGATAAGAATTACTGTTACAATTCTAAAGATAAGTCTTGGATATGGGATTGTGATTCTGAGCAATTAGAAATGTACAAGAAACATTCCAATTAAAGGCTTTTGTTGAGTATCATAAATCATCTTTTCTACTCAAGATTAGAATCATTAAAAGCCACATATCACTCAATATAATTTTTTATGTTTATCGGTCTCGTTTTCATAAACCATAATCGACCATTAGACTTCCATTATTATTTCGTGCTGCTGTCAGCCGGATTTAGCACTAATGCGTTCTCAGGCTGTTAGTGAAAAACACGGAACAGGACGCGGGCATTGCGACAATACTGACAAAGAAAAAGCGTATCCTCATGTGTCGCGGACTAACGGCGTGTACACGAGATATGTGTTAATGAGGAGGACTATACGGACAACGACAAGTCTCTGAGAATCGCGCAGAGGCAAACAGACCGCCGTTTGTCTGCGTATGCGCTGTTTTTGGCGCATAGACATAAAACATTAAGTATCAACACATTGCAAGTACAGCGTACATAGAGACAACTTTCCGCGTGTCAGGAAAGGCTTTATGGGCATGCGATATGGGCTTTATGAGCGCGCCACAAAGCCCATATAGCATGATGACACAGGCTCTTCCGCACCGCCTTATCTCATCCTAAGCGGAAAGAAGGCAACCCGACGCCTCGCAAAAAGGACAGTATAGGTGATGTCGGGATGACCGCAATGGAGCGTGATGCGTTTTTTCCGAAGTCAGTGAAAGAAAATAGCGAAAGACGGGAGCTTTCGCAACATCACGGCATATCTGTTTCATCAAAATATTCTGTCAATATTTTTTACTTCATACAGAGCCGTGACATCCGATGACCATCAAACCCTAACCAGGCGTCAGACTGCCCCTGTCCCGGTGACGGCGCAGCCCGCTGCGGCAAGACGCGAAGGGAATCAATCAGGCGGAACGGGCGCACAGGCATGCCCGGAGCACGATGCCGTCTGTGATTATATGAGTTTGTCTCTGTCAATCACGTCTCATCTCTTTTACCACTTACATGTCTCATACATGATTGTCTGTCAAGAATTAACCTTTCCAACCCCTCATCTGCCGGTAGCCTGAAGATATTCCCTCTTCTTTATTTCATACATAGAGTAGCTTTCCACATATTTGTCGCGGCTTTGCTGGTAGAGCGTCTGCGCTTCGAGCAAGTCGCTCATGGTGCATGTGCCAGCCTTATAATAGTCTGACTGCAGGCGCAGGTTCTCCTCAGCCTGCCCTATGCTCTCTATGGCAATCTCCACTTGCTTATATGCATCGTTCACTCCGTTCCATGCATTTCGCATACGTATGACAAGCAGTTCGCATTGGTCCGCCATCCGGTTTTCCGCATTTCGCACCTGAAGTTTCTTCTGTCTCATTTCATGCGAGCCGCCCCACCATTTGCTTATCGGAACACTCACGGTGATCCCTCTTATCCAGAACGAGTGTCTGCGGTCCATCAGGTTCTCATAGACATAACCTCCTCCCACAGACACGACAGGCATATTTTTTCCTATACTCATCTTATGCTGTAGCCTGCCGGCATCCACCTGTTTGTCCAGCAGACTGTATTCCACAGTGAGCGGAAGCGATGATTCTGGCGAGCGGTAAAGCTCATCGGGACGCGGGGGAAGCGCGCCGTCCATTTCCCAATCCACATCGAAATGTCCGGCACCGTCCTTCGGACAACCTATGTATTGAGCCAGCAGATGCAGAGACACGTCAAGAGTATTAGACACGGAGATATGCCGGCTCCGCATCCCGTTATTGCGCAGCTCCACCTGCAGGAGGTCATTGCGGTCGGTCACTCCCGCTGTCACAGCCGCCTCCACATCACGGCTTATCTGTTCGAGCTGCGATTGCAGCATACTTATGGTGCGCAGCTTCTCTTTCAGTGTCACAACCTGCCAGAAATACTGCTCCACCGTCAGTCTCACTTCATTTTCAGACTGTCTGCGCAGCAGACGGCTTACCTCCACATTTACATCAGCCAGTCTGTTGGCGTTGACTATCTGTCCTCCTGCAAAGAGCGGCAAGGTGGCGGTGACGCCACCCACAATGCCGTCATCCACCAGCGACAGCCTGCCCGACTCCGTATCCATCTCCAGCAGTCCCTTGTCCGCTAAGAAGCCTCCTCCGGAAGCGCTGACCGTCGGGAAATAATTTGTAAAAGCCGCTTTCTTCTGCAATTTCGCGGCGTTAAGGTCGTTATCGGCGTTCCTGATGCGTACGTTGTTCTTCAACGCCAGTTCCAGGCATTCGTCCAAAGTATACGCATGCTGTGCGTAAGCCAGAAGCGGACATAGGCTGACAACAAGCGCAATTAACCGCCGACAGGGTCTGTTTATTTTCATATTCATGATTTCCCAAGTTTTTATTGATACATTTTTTCTATCGTTGTCCTATTGACAGTGCTTTTGTCCTGTGCCTTGTAGAACCGCGGAAGCAAAGCCTGTAAGCGCACGGCAGTACGGTGAGCAGGAACACCATAGTTATCAGTGTGCCATAACAGATGACCGTCCCCATGGGCATCCACAACCCGGAACCGCCCAATATCATCGGGATTACACCCATTGACGCGGCTGCCGAGGTGAGAAATATGGGGCGCATACGCCGTCTGGCGGAATGGTAGATGGCATCGGCGGAACTCATTCTCTCTGTAGTCCTCAACTCCTCGGCATAATCAATCATGATAATGCCGTTGCGGACAATTATGCCCATCAGAGCCACAATGCCCAAAAAGCACGTAACACCGAAATCAATGCCTTGGATGATGACACCGGCTGCCGTTCCGAACAGACATAGAGACATGGAGACAAATATGAGCAATGCCAGCCCCACTTTGCGGAAATGGGCGATGAGCACAAACAGAATGACCAAGGCTGCCAACGCCAGACCGGACAGTATCGGAGGTATTTTCTCGTTTGTGTCTTCTATATCACCGCCAGGAGTAACGGTTGTGTCCGGAGAAAGATGCGACGCAGGCAACATGGCGGCGATGCGCCTCATCTGCTCCGTACCGTTCTCCCCACGACGCACGTCCGCGCCCACTGTGACAGAATAGATGCCGTTGCGCCGCACAATCTGTCCGTCCTGCCACATCGGCACAGCATCCGCCACCTGACGTAAAGGCACGCTTGTAACACCGCCCATAACCGGAATCATCTCATCCTCAAGAACTTCCGGCACAGCACTGTCGGCATGCTCACCCTTCAAAACCACACTCATCCTGTAGTCGCCGTCCCAGACAGAAGAGACCGGCAACCCGGAACCGTAACGCATGGCGAGCGTACTTTCAATCACGGTGTTGGTGATGCCAAGGCGCGACGCCTCATCCTCTTTCAGTGCTATCCTGCAAGTAGGGAGCGGTTCGTTAAAGTCTGTGTGCACGGAAGTGAGTTCCGGAATGCCGCGCATCAGCTCCGACAGCTTTCCGGCATCACGACGCAACGTATCAAGATTCTCACCCGTAAGACGGAATTCGACAGGATAGACCGCCTCGCTATACGACAGCTGCTTGAAGCGTACACGGGCGTCTGGAAAAGCGTCAGACCAAACCGGGGCATATTCGTCGAGCAACTGTTCGGTCTCTTTTATGCCTGCGGTGTTGACTATGAACTGGGCGTAGTCCGTTCCACCCACCTGCGGCGCATAACTGTTCTGAAAACGCGGTGACGAACAGCCTTTGAACGAGGCTATGCCAACCACGCGCGGGTCTTTACGTAGAATGCGCTCCAGACTATCAGCCACCAGCGAGGTACGTTCCAGCGCGCTTCCCGACGGCAGATATATTTCTACGGCAAACTGGTTGCGGTCAGCCATCGGCATCATCTGCTGGGGTAGCGATCCGATAAGCAACATTCCGACAACTACAGACAGCACTCCCACCGCCAATGTGGATTTCGGCTGGTGGAAACAAAAGTCAATCAGCCGGTTGTAATAACGTTGCAGCCAATCGAGAAAAGAGAACGTCTTGCCATTTGTCCGCATAGGCTTGCGGATGAACCAGAACTGCATGAAAGGCACAAGCATGGTGGCGACCAGCAAAGACACGCCCAATATCAGCGTGATAGCCCAAGGGAATGTCTGCAGGAAATCGTGCAGCATGCCTGTCGTGGTGAGCAGGAAAGGGAAGAACGTGATGCTGATTGCCAGCGTCGCTGAAAGTATGGACTTGAAGAAGTGGGTGGCACTCTCAATGGAAGCGTGCCATCGCGACATGCCTTCGCCTAATTTCTCAAGATAGCTGTCGATGATGACGATGGAGTTGTCAACTATCATGCCCAAGGTGACGATAAGCGCAGCCAAGGATACCGTGTTCAGTTCCACACCGAAGCCATAAAGCAGTCCTAAAGAGATGAATATCGTTACAGGAATGGTGGAAGCCGCCACCAGTGCCACGCGCAGCGGAAGCAACAGCACCACCACTATGACGACGGCTGCTATGGCGATGACAAGTTCTTTCAGAAAGTTATATACGCTGTCGCCCACCACTTCGCTCTGGTCGGTTATGCGGAATATGCCGACCTCCCCGGGAAGCTCTTCCTCTCTGAACGTGTCCAGCGTCCTGTTCACCTCATCGCCCATTGCCACGATGTCCTGTCCCTTTTTCATCTCGACAGACAGCAGCAGACATTTCTTTCCGTTATATGTTATGTAACTGTCGCGATCAGGATACTCGCGTACCACGCGAGCCACATCCTTCAGCCGCACGACATTGCCCTGCGGGTCTGTATAAACGATTTGCTGCCGCACATCGTTCACCGTATTGAGCGAGCGGCTTACATAAACAGGCGTCACCTGCCTGTCGGTCTTCAGTCTTCCGCCGCTTGTGGCGAATCCCTTTTGCATCAAAGCCAATGCAAGCGTCCTTTCGCTGATGCCGTAGTGGGACAGACGGCCGTTGTCTATATATACCGAAATCTGCTCGTGCCGCATTCCGCTTACCGACATGCGTCCTACAGACGGGATGCGGCGCAAACGCTCCTGCAAAGCATCCATGTAGTCATCAAGCTCGCGATAGGTCTTTTCCTCGCTTTCCATCGCGATGAGCAACGCGGACGTGTCACCGAAATCGTCCATCACCTGTACCGCCAGCACATTGGACGGCAACCGAGACTTGAAGTCGGATATGCCATGCTTGAACTTGCTCCAGAACTCGTCCTTATTGTTAAGCTCATCGTTCAGTTGCACCTGTATATAGACAATACCGTCACGGCTGCGGGAGAACGTCTTTTCTTTTTTCACCTCCTTATAGCTGAAAATATAATTTTCCAAAGGTTTCGCCACCTGTTCCACCATTTCCCGCGCCGTGTTGCCAGGTGCCACCGCGACTACCACGCCCTGCCGGATGGTGAAGTCGGGAAATTCGTTTTTGCGCATCTGCGGCAGACTGTAGACGCCGAATGCAACGAGGCAAGCCACGCACAGGATGACAATCTGCCGGTAGTGCATTGCCCATTCCACAAAATTGCTTTTCCTCATAACTCCACCTCCGTTCCTTCGCACACTTTCTGCTGACCCTCTACAATAATGCTGTCGTTAGCAGACAGTCCGGACGTGACTATCACGCCACCCGCTGAGTATTCGTCGCAAACAATGAAGCGTCTGCGGGCTTTGCCGTCTTTCACGCACCATACAAAAGACCTGTTGTGCTCGTCTATCTGTACAACATGCGCAGGTATGACATAATGTATTCCCGAAGCAGTCTTATAAGGATGCAGGAACACCTCCGTAACCATACCCGGCAGAACCTCCTTGTCAGTATTCTCCAATTTCAGCCTCACCTCATAAGTGCGCGAAAGCGGATTAGCCACAACCCCTTTTTCCACCACTCTGGCGGCAATCTTCTCTCCTCCAATGGCAGTGACTGCCACGTCAGCCTTCTGACCTGTCCTGACGGAACGCATTTCGGCTTCAGGTACCGATATTCTCACCACAAGCGAGGAGGCTGTCACCAGACGTGCGACAGGCATTCCCGGTGCGACGTTCTCGCCAGTCTCCATACTCTTTTCAGCTATTATGCCTGAAAAAGGCGCACGGAGCCGGCAATCGTCCAAATTCCTCCTCGCAATCTGTTCCATTGAGCGTGCCTGCTCCAACTTGCTCTGCACCTCCACTCATTTCATATCAGGCAGGCTGCCTTTGTCGTGCAGTTCTTTCATGCGTCGGCTGGCGTCTTCCGCCTGTTCGAGCGCGGCATGCGCTACTTTATGGCTGTTTTGCATGGACGTCGGGTCAAGTGTAGCTATGAGTTGCCCGGCACTCACATGCTGTCCCAAACGTACGTTCATGGTCTTTATCGTACCTGCAACAGCGAAGCTGAGCGATGTTCCGTTTTCCTCCTCCACCGTACCTGAATACCGCATCAGATTCACATAAGCATCGTCCTTCACCACCACAGCCTTCACCTTTACAGGTTCATTGGCTTTAGGTTTCTCCACATCACCCTGACATCCCGTCAAAAACGGGATAAACCATAATGAGGCTATTACAAATTCTTTTTTCATTATACTCGATTTTAATTTATATCTTTGTGAAACAAGCGCGCCCGGCAATCTGAAAGCAGGCTTTCATTGCCATCACCGGCACTGTCCAATACATGCAAATAACGCGCTATTACACTTGGGCAATCCTAAGTAGAGACGCAAAATATTGCGTCTCATGAGCAATGATGCCCAATAAGCTGAGGCAAATAATACCTGTCTTTGCCGCGATTTTTTAATCGGGAGACGCAAGATTTTGCGTCTCTACAGGGCTGATGCCATCATTATTTCAATAAAACAGGCTGCGCTCGGCAATCTGAAAGCAAGCTTTCATTGCGCTCGCTGACACTGTTTTTCCAATAAAACAGGCTGCGCTCGGCAATCTGAAAGCAAGCTTTCATTGCACTCGCTGGCACTGTTTTTCCAATAAAACAGGCTGCGCCCGGCAATCTGAAAGCAAACTTTCATTGCACTCACTGGCACTGTTTTTCATGCAAAAGAATGGGATTTTGCGTAAAAACAGTCCTGTTACGTGTCTCCAAAAATGTTCTGTTTTCACCGCAAACAATCAAATAAGGTTTTTGGAATAGTATATAATCCTTTTGGAACAATGGAATGAAACAATTTTTATTTTACTTTGCAGCTGTAAAAGGTAAAGCGTCTGATAAATGGAAAAGAGCAATCTGAAAAACATGGAAGGCTTGGACGGCATAGCTTATAATGACGGTGAGCTTGCCTTTTTCGACAATATGCGCGACATGCCCACATTCGCATTTCCCATTCAATTGGAAATGTGTGTCATCGTACTTGTAACGAACGGAAGGGCAACCGTGAAAATCAACGGTACGACATATGAGGCGAAGAAAGACGACCTGTTCATATGTCCGCCAAACAACATTGTGGACAGCGGTATGATGAGCATAGACTTTCAAGGGCATTGCATATGCATATCATGTTCTTATATACAGCACGCTATTCCGCTGGCAGTAAATTCGTGGGACATAAAAGTTCTTTTCGAGAACAATCCCGTATGCACATTGCAGCCGGAAGAAGCAAAGATTTTCTGCCAATACTATAACCTTCTCAGCACCAAGACGCAGTATTCCTCAGTCAGGCAGAAAAGAGTGATAGGGACTATTATGCTTGCCCTGATTTATGATATGCATATTGTGTTGGAGCGTGTCGTACAGCATAATCTCCGTCCGTTCACATCACGAGAGACACTGTTCAAACGTTTTATAGACCTGATAGAATCAACTTATCCCAAACCGCGCTCTGTATCATACTATGCAGAACGCCTGAATGTAACCCCGAAATATTTCTCTTATGTGTGTAAGCAGGCAGGAGGACAGAAGGCGACAGACATCATAGACCAATATGTGGTGAAAGACATCGTCTATATGATGAACCATACTCAGAAAAGCATTAAGGAGATAGCGTGCGAACTGGATTTTCCCAATCTTTCGTTTTTCGGGAAATATGTAAAGAAACATTTGGGCGTATCACCAAAGAACTACCGGGAACAAGCCATAAAGAGAAATGCAAATAATTGAATTACTCATCATATAGGTTAAAAGCGAATCAGCCGTCAGACCGTCAAGACTTTGTTTTATCTGATTGTCACCAACCCTTTCCTCTTACGCACTGCCGCCGGCAGACAGTTTTCTTCGAGTTTTGCCAAGACATGACAGCCATCGTCTGGCAAACCGGAAATGAGGTCTGTATGCCGGCAGCACGTAATGCGGATTAATGACAATGCGGCTCAGGATATAAATTTCTGACTGTTGCGGCAATTCGTCTTCATGGAAAAGGCACAATACACCAGGTATAAAATGCACAACAAAATGACAGACAGCCCTGCCTCTATTCCCGACACATCAATAGAGAAGCCCAAAACGGGCGTTACGATGCCTCCACCTGCCACAGCTGTAATCATCAGTCCTGAGACCTGATTCATCTTTGAGGGATATTCGTGAAATGCAAACGAGTAAATGATGGAAAAGACAGAAGACGCGAAAAAGCCGATACAACCGATACAGACCAAGTCAGGTACAGCGCCAAAGCCTGCCATCAGAAGCAGGCAGGAAAAACCGCACAGGACAATATTCACACGAAAATAACGGATGCCGGAGATGCGGGTCAATAAGAATGTTCCCAGCAAAGCGCCTACTGTCCTGCTGAAGAAATAGACCTGAGGGGCATACTTCACCTGCACCGCACTCCAATCATAACGCATAGCCATGAGTTTTGAACCGATGTAATTGGTCGCCACATCAACGCCTACGACAAAAAATATACCCATGAACAAAACCATAATGGCTCTGTTCTTCAATAAGGCAAAAGAACCGCTCATCGAAACCGGCTCTGTCGTGTCCGGCTCCCGTCTGATGGGCGTAGCCGCAAGCCATAGCCCCAGAAGCAATGTGATTGTTCCAAAAACAGGGAAACAATAATACCAATGGTCTTCACCGAAATGCAAAATGACAAACAGCACTATTTCTGGTCCTAAAAGCGAGGACACCGCCTTTATTACCTGCCCGGCTGTCATACTGCTTGTCAGCAAACGCCGGTTATGAATGACATTGCTCAGCAACGGATTCAATGATATCTGCAGAATGGCATTCCCCACTCCCAACAAGATGTAGGCAATGACACACGTCACGCTACTATAAATACAGAGAGGCAGAAACATTCCTATTACCGTAACAGCCATACTGACAAGCACTGTGTTCTTTCGACCCAACCGGTTCATTTTATTGCCGACCGGAATGCCTAAAAAGAAAAACCATACAAACACCATTGAAGGTACAAAACCTGTCATGGTGGGCGACCACCCGAAACCCGACTGCATATAGTCTGACGATATTCCAACAATATCACAAAATCCCATGACAAAAAACGTTGCCATAACGGGAAGTATTTTTATTAATGGACATGATTTCATAATGCCTGATTCAGAAATAAACATATCACCCATTGATGAAACGGCTATTCATAATGTTATCTACATAAACATTATTTGCCGTAATACGGAACATCACTTATTCCCCATGTATAATTGGGAGCCTTACCCATTTTTAATTTAAGCACCCCTCCTTTAAATAAATCTCGCCTATAAAGCCAACAATTATCCAATGGTTTTCCATTCAATTCCGCTGATTGGACATAATAAGAATCCTTGCCATTATTCTCCGTCTCAATAACAAAAGTCTTACCTTTGGCATACTTTGAATTAAGTTTTATCTCTATCCTGTCAAACATCGGGCTGCCAATCTGGAACGTAGGGTTATCGCATGCCCCTCCTTGCACATCAAACAGTCCCATTGACGACAATACAAACCATGCTCCAAGCTGTCCTTGATCCTCATCTTGTCCGTAACCATATCCGTGCTCTCCAGTCACGCCATAGAACTCGTCACAAATCAGGCGGGTCCATTTTTGAGTCAGATAAGGTTTTCCCGAATAGTTAAACAGCCATGAAATATGTAGATTAGGCTGGTTTCCATGATTATAAGGACTCTGCAACCCAGAAAAAGCATAAGCTACTTTTCCTCCACCAAAAACAGATTTACGAGCTTCCACAAAAATAGAATCCAGGCGTTGATTAAACAAATCTTTACCAACTTTCCCAATCAGTCCTACAGGATCTTGAGGCACAAAAAATGTATATTGGATTGCATTTCCCTCCTGAAATCCTCTCCATGGTTCCAACGGATTAAAATTTTCGATGAATCTTCCGTCTGCCATACGTGGACGTATAACTTTCATTGTATCATCGAAGAGTTTTGTCCAACCGGTTGACAAATCCATCAGTTTTTTATAATCGTCAGTCTTACCCAATGCTTTTGCCCATTGTGCGACGGCATAAGAACTAAAACTATACTCCAAAGTATGTGAAGCGCTAAAAGCGGAGCCTTTGTCCGATGTACCGAAATATATTTCATCATTATAAGGAACATAACCTTTTTCAACAAATTGCCGGACATCCATTTTACCGGCACCTTCTAAACGTCCTTGCCATTCCAACTCATTTTTCAGAGCAGCCTTATATGCCGACGCGACATCAAAGTCGCGAATGCCACTGCAATAAGCCCCAGAAAAGGCAATGCTCACCATATTGGTTCCTACACCAGACACATATCTGCTTGCAGCTATTCCATCACCCAACCATCCGGCATCTCTATATACTAACATTTGGCTCTGTATCCAATCGTTATAATATTCAGGATAAGCCATAGCCCATAAATTTGTAAGATTCCAATATCCTCCCCAAATGGCATCTGTATTATAATGATTATACTTAGGTGTGCCATCTGAATTCAATTCTATCTGTCCGACCTCACCACTGTTTGTCGGATAAGAACCATTCACATCACTTGCAAGTCCTCTTCCCAGCAATACATGATATAGACCTGTATAGAATTTAATTTTACTTTCCTGAGTTCCACCGGACACTTCAATACGGCTTAATGCTTCATTCCATTTTTTCTTTGCCAACGTCCTCGCTTTTTCAAAAGTCACACCGGAAGCTTCTTTTTCCAAATTATGTCTTGCATTCTCAATAGAAGTATATGACAAACCAATCTTAAAATCAACTTTCTCCCTATCATGCGTTTTATAGTCCAGAACCATCATCGCTCCAGGTCCCTTTATTTCTGTTCCGTCAGAAGTTCTTCCACCACGATATAACACAGACACAGATAAAGGTGACCTATTTACTTTCGCATAAAAGAACATGGAGACGGTTGCTCCAGTCTGATACTTCTTGACATATTCAGGTTCTGTTACGACATATCCTTCCAGTGTATGTTCATCTACCTGCCTGATATATGCATCACGCACGTTTCCACTTTCACCCAAACGGTTTCCGATATCAAAAATGACGTGTGCGCTATCAGACTCCGGAAAAGTGTATCGTTGAAATCCAACCCTTTCCGTAGCCGTCAGCTCCACTTTAATACGATAGTCTTTCAATACAACAGAATAATATCCTGCTGTAGCGTGCTCGTCCTTTTTATCAAAACGGGAACGCCATCCTTTATCCGGAGAGTCTAACTTACCGGGAATATTTTTTATCGAGCCCGTAACAGGCATCAACAGAATTCCACCAATCTGAAATTCATGCAAACAAGGAAATCCGTCAATTGAAGTGTGAGCATCATCATATCCCACAGCCTCCCATCCCTGCTCATTTCCATAAGTTCCGTTTGTCGACGCTCCCAATTTTGCCATACCAAAAGGAAGTGCAGCAGGAGTATAAAAGAACCAACGGCTATGTACAGTCCCTATATTTGGACGAACATATTGTGTAAGGTCTGAATTTCCTGCCATCAGAGGTTGTGACAAGCATACCGACAATGCCACTGTGAAAAATTTAATATAGTTGATTTTTATCTTATTCATAGTTCTCTATTTTTTTATTTACATCCTTCATTAACGCAATACGTGCATACAGTTCTACCATACAAGCCTCATTCAACAGCCATTTTGGTTTGTCATATTCTTGTGCCCTACCAGTCCAGTCACCATAAATCAGCCCGGATTTATCTCTGGCATGAGTCCATGCCCAATCGGCAGAAGCTATAATAACCTATTGGTAGAATTAAGTACGCACTAAATTAATTCCGCCAACGGGTTCAGAAGTTATTTTTAATGCGAACTTACCATCTGCATCTGCTACTGCTCCGTTTTTGGATGTTATGTCAAAAATACGGGCACCTGTCAAAGGCTCACCGGATTCATCTGTTACAATTCCTGAGATTAACCGCAACTGCTGTTGCGCCATTATGGGCATACATGCCAAAAACAATAGGCAACAAGTTACGCACAATTTAGTTACATGTTTCATAATTTAGGTTTATAAAATTAAAATTAGCATCGCTTAAACTTGTCTACAGCTGAGATAACGCATACGCATACGCCCCACGCATTATTGAGACGCTTGCCCCATCATGACTGCACATTACTGCTATACGTTTTGATTTGTTATACGATACTTTGACTGTAGTGTCGGGAATAACCGTCTCATCATCTTGCAATGACAAGAAATGCTTTCTGTCTGATTCATCTTCCCAATTGTAGACATCCATCTGGACACATGGGAAGCGTTCTCCTGAAAACATGGATAATGACGTACGCAATTCCTTTATCATGGCGGGCAATATGTAGCGTGACGCGCCGGCAAGTCCGCCGCCTATCACCACCAGACCGTCAACTATGTTCAAAGCCGAGGCTACAGCGTGACCGGCAATCTCTCCCAATTCGCTGAAGCTTGCTACGGCGGCATCCCGGTTTCCGTCTCTTGTTCCTTCGGCTATATCGTAAATGTCCTTTGGGGTCAGACTGCTGTCACTTTGCCCCGAACGTTCACGATATACCCTTTTTACGGCACGTATACTTACGCTTTCCTCACAGATCATCAACGGATATTTCTTGTTGTGCATCAGCCACACATCTCCCCCACATCCGTTATCACCTGTCAGCAACCTGCCGTCAATCACCACGCCTGCTCCGAATCCGGTTCCCAACGTGATACCCAGCAGATTCTTGTAACGGCGTCTGCTGCCAGCCTCTTCCAGCATGGCGTTCACTTTAGGCAGCATTCCTGACAACGCCTCTCCATAAGCGAACAAGTTCCCGTCATTTTCCATAAATACCGGAACATGATAGTGGTGTTGCAAGAATGGACCGAGAGCCACTCCGTTACGGAAAGACGGAAAATTTGGGATATTCCCACCTATCACTCCGTTCTTATAATCAGCCGGACCCGGAAAAGCGAAGCTGATGGCGACTGGCGACACATCCAACTGGCTTACTACGCCGTCAAAGCCAGCTATCAATGTGTCCAGACATCTCTTCAGGTCATCCGACACCGACGGCATGCAAACAGGTTCCACTATTTGCTCATTTCCCCGTATGGCGGAAAACACAAAATTAGTGCCTCCCGCATCCAGGGTCAATACTGTGCGTTTTTCGTTCTCATACATATTTTTTATTTTTTCAAAAGGTTACAATATCTTAAAAGCGGACATACGCCTTTATCGTCACACATTCTTTTCCTTCCGACTGTCCGTAAGGACGTATAATATATTCACCCACACAAGCCGGAATGATAAAAGTCTCGGCATAATGCACAACAAACGGTTCAAACGAACGGTCCGGACTTTCTATAATGGCTTCCTCGCCTTCCACTAAGTTAAAGACATTTACACTGCCGTTCGTGTGATGTAACACGGGAACTCTGAAGCGGTGGCGGCGTGTCTCTATGAATTCATTTTCGTGCAATCCGGTGCGCTCCTCTGTCCACCCCTCTCCTTCTTCTATCACAGTCACGCAGTTACGCAAATTTCTGTAGACATAGTCCGTATCACGCCTCCAGTCTATAACGCATTTTCCACGTTCCACATTTATAGGGCGCGGTTTTCCGTCAAGTCCCATACGCTGCCAGTCCCACAATTTAAATGTGAACAGGTTTGGTGTAGAACTTATTTCCAGAACCATGCTGTTAGCGCCGGAGCAATGAACCGTACCGCCGGGAATCAGGAAATGGTCATGTTTTTTTGCCGGAATCTTATTTACGTATTTCTCCGCGTCAAACACTGTCTCACCCCGCTGTGCCTTACGCAACTCCTCTATCATCTCCTTACTGTCCGTTCCGTTCCTCACTCCCAGATAGACAACAGCGTCTTCCTCCGCATCCAACAGATAATAACTTTCGTCCTGTGTGTAGAACATCCCGAAATTCTCATGTATAAACTGGGTTGTGGGGTGTACCTGCAAACTCAGATTCCCTCCGCCCATTGTGTCCAGAAAGTCGAAACGGATAGGAAACTCCTTTCCGAACCGTGCCTCAACAGGCTCGCCCAGCAGCTCCTTACTTTTCAACAGCACCAAATCCACCGACGGCAATTCAAAACGAACTCCGTTCACTTCAAGATAAAGACTGTTTTCTTCAGGCACACAATCAAAACACCATCCGTAATTCGGCACGTCCGGATCCAGGTCGCAGACCGCCTTCATCCATTGTCCGCCCCACGGAGCCTGGTCAAAATACGGAACTACACGGAAAGGCTTTGAGGCTGTTTTGTCTATACCTTTATAGAAGGTTTCGCGGTCTATCATCTTGGGAGAGCCGGGAATATGACTGTCCAGCCAGTAGTCCACATGTTCGAACAATGTTGATTTATAACGGTCACAAATTCTCCAGTCATTAAAATATCCTCTTTTATATTGCAGAGATACCGCATCCTCACGATTGTCTATACCCAAAGCCTTCACCTCATGACGACGGCAACGCTGCTGAATCTCCCAACGCGCCATATCCACATACACCAGCGTTGCGCCAGGAGCGACCATCCCAGCACCTGTACCTATAATAATAAGAGGTGTAGACACTCCACATGCGCAACGGCGCGCATCCTCCAGCTTTTCCACATCAAAATAGTCTGATATACAGAGGTTTGTAACATATCCGAACAACACATCCTCTGTCATAAAACGCTCTGTCATACACCTCAACTCACTTTCCTCCTTATACAGGTCGCGTACGAGAACCAACCGTGCGGACAACTTCGAAAGTTCTCTCACCAGCTCCTCTTCATACACTCCCGTATAACAGTCGACAGCAAGCACATTGTTACTGTTCAAGCAGTCGGAAAGGACGCCGCGTATTTCATCCCATCCTTGAAATATAGTGCCGGCAATGACCGTTGAGGGAAATTTGTCATAATTAGGTTTTCTCATAAACTGCTTTATTTGTTCATACATATTATTGTTTGTGCAAATATATAAATTAATTATTAATCTCCAAAAATATTTCAATAAAAAATTTATTTATATTATATTTGCAATGAGAAAAATACGTTACGGCATGAACATAGACCACAACAGCAACACCCCTTTACACATACAGGCTGAGGAAATATTGCGCAATCTTATTGATTCCGAGGAATATAAGGACGGCAAATATCTCCCTAACGAAATAGAACTGTCACAAAAGCTGAATATTTCGAGGAACACCCTGCGTCAGGCAATCAACAAATTAGTATTCGAGGGTTTGTTGGTACGTAAGAAAGGTGTTGGTACAAAGATTGCCCACAAGAGCATCATCGGAGGTGTGAAAAACTGGCTCAGTTTCTCACAGGAGATGAAAATGCTCGGAATTGAGATACGCAATTTCGAGCTGCACATCTGTTGGAAGAAGCCGAACGAGGAAATCTGTAACTTCTTCGGTATAGACCCGAAGCAGCAGGTCAAGTGCATAGTCCTGGAACGTGTCCGCGGAAAAAAGGAATATCCGTTCGTTTATTTCATATCCTATTTCAATCCGAAGATTCCGCTCACAGGAGAAGAGGACTTCACACGGCCATTATATGAGTTGCTGGAAAAAGACTACAACATCATAGTAAAGACCAGCAAAGAAAAAATATCGGCAAGTCTGGCGGGAGAGCGCATCGCGGAAAAATTGGACATCAAGGCGTCCGACCCCATTCTAATCAGACAACGGCATGTCTATGACATAAATCAGATACCCATCGAGTACAACATCGGCTATTACCGCGCAGACAGTTTCACATATACGATAGAAGCGGAGAGATAGTCTGCCGTTATATATAATAAGGTATGGCGCAGGCATGTGCCGTGCCGGTCAGACACCATCATGTGCCCGAACATATCTTTCCAGCACAATGTCAGGCAGCAGGACAGCCGTCTCAGGGGTGTCCTTGGGGGCGTCCTTGGCTTTCCATGCCACCACAAACCTCMCCCTGCCGTATCTGACAATATAGCCTTTTCCATTCCACTCCGCCACTTTTGAGCGCATGTCTTTCGACAGCTTTGCCACCGCTGCTCCTGTTTTTGCGTTGTAAAGCACCGAATTGTCATAATTGAGCCGGTCTCCGCCTCGCATCGAAAGGACTTCATGTTTGAGCTTTTCAAAATATCCGAGGTTCACATCTTTGTATGACAGTTGCAGCACTATCTCTTCCGGCAGAGCATAACGCTGCGTGTCTGTCTTATGTACGGCTGCCGGCAGACCTGCAAACAAGATATCGTTGGTGTGCACAAAGAGCCTGTTTCTGGCGCGCGTGATGCCTACATAATAACGTCTCAGGAGTTCGTTCGTCATGTAAGACTGTCCCGATATAAGCATGTAAACATCGTCAAACTCACGTCCCTTCGCCTTGTGTATTGTGGAAATGACTACCTCTGACTCCGCTGCGTCACAAAAATCCTCGACTGACGATTCATACACGAACTCCTTGAAATCTGTTATGTATTTTGCCTTATTGGTCTCTTCAAACAACTGTATGCAACGTCTGACATACGTAAGACTCGTACTTCCGTCATACCGTGCGAAGGTAGCCTGCTTCGCTTTTTCCCAATGACCGTCAGACACCAAAGGCACACCGGTGTCCTGTCTGGTGTCTATGCAACGCATGAAATATCTCATCTCCGCCATGTTGCGGAACTTCAGACCGTCCATCGACTGGATGAGCTTGCATTTCACTCCGTGCCTGCGAAGCAGAGCCATCATTATCGCAGCCTCTTCGTTTGTCTGCGTGAGTACACACGCCGTACCGCCATTGCCGTTTCTCAGCAACGACTCCATGACGGGCTGGTACAGATATCCAGACATGTGAAACGTCACTTCCACCACGCCGTCATCCTTTCTCACCGGCACTATCGGAGTGGATTTCATCCTGGATGTGATTTTCCTCACAAAACCATTGGCGAATCCCACCACACTACGGGCACAACGGAAGTTCTCCGTCATCTCCACGAAACTGGCGTCCGGCATGTTCCTCAGTGTGTTCATATACATGGAGCTGGAGCCTCTGAATTCGAATATGTTCTGGTCGTCATCACCGACTGCGATGACACGCATATCCTCATTATTGCCCATCATTGCCTCCACAAGCTCATATTCGTCATTCCCCATGTCTTGAGCCTCGTCTATTACAAGCACGGTCTTGCCTGTCTTGTTCGGTTCCACATCCCCGTTTCTTATCATTTCCGCCGCCTGATGCACCACGTTCACCACGTTGTCCCTGTTTCCTATTCTCCCCAACAGGTCAAAACAATAAGAGTGGAATGTCTTTATCTCCACAAAGTGTGCCGCATTTCCTATAAGTTCCATGAGCCGCTGCTTGAATTCTGTGGCTGCCGCACGCGAGAAAGTGAGCATGAGCAACTGCTCGTGCTTCACGTCCTCAAGCAACAGAAGCGATGCGAGTTTGTGCACCAGCACGCGCGTCTTTCCGCTTCCGGGTCCCGCCGCTACCACTATGCATCTCGAACTCTTGTCTGAGATGATCTTCCTCTGGCAGTCAGACAGCTGTCCGAACAGTTGCCTGTATTTCTCAGGCGTCAGGTTGCGTTGTATCTCTTCCTGTCGCCCGCCTTTGAAATATTTGGATATGAACTTCCTGTAGTCCATGTTGAAATAGTCTTGCACATATTGCAGGGCAGCGTCATAATCCCTCACCATCAGATTGGCATACTCGCCCACAATGTGTATCTGCTGTATCTTCTGCCTGTAGAACTCGTCGAGCATCCGGTAGTCTTCCTTTTTATATCTGAACTTGGCGTCCTTTATCCTCCTTATCTGCATGGCATTGTATATGACGAGGAATCCTCCTTCCAGCTTCAGCGCCCCTATCTTCGTGAGAAAGAGCAGTGCCTCCTCCACATCTTCAAGCTGTATGTCGTCCGTCCTCTCAAAGAAGTCATGTCCGCACGACTTTATATGATTGAGAAGCTCCACCACCGAGAACCGTATGGGCTGTCCCTCCGCCGACTCCTTCTCGTTGGCTGCGGCTATGCCGTACAGCCACTCCACCGCCATACGGCATATCCTCTGCCTTTTCTCCGCACGTCTTACGGTTGTGTCCATGTCCAGCCTCCGGCTCAGAAGCATATTGTGCGCGGCATTCTCATGTTTGCGCATGTATCCCTTTATCGTGAGAAAATAAATCAGTGTGCGTATGTCTTTTTCCTTCGACGTCGCTATACCTTCGTTTATGGCTTTGTCGTTGAGCTGTCTGCACGATATGCGCAGCGACTCGTCTGGTATCAGTTTCAGAATGTATCGCTCAAGCTTCCCGAAACGCTCGAGAAGCGTCTGCGCACGGCGTTCCGTGCTTCCAGCCTCCTGCAGATACGCCGAGATGTCCTTGCTGTCAGACAGTATGCCGTCCTGACGCATGCGTTCCACCACAGACACCACCTCTTTCTTGCTCATCCCCAGTATGTCTGCCAGATAATCCACGCGCGACTCCGCCTCCGACTCCTGTGCCTTCGAGATGTATTTGCTCGATATGAGCGACTTTATCACTCTCACCGCAGCCTCCGTCTCGTCACTGCCGAACAACGGCGACTCGGATATGCGCCGTCTCGCCTCGTCCATGTTCTTCACCGTGATGCCCGTGGCATATACATGCGGCACATTGTTGCCTCTTTCTATATATCCGCTCTGCTCAAGCGTCGACAGAGCCGTACGCACACGGGTCTCTATGTCCGACACAGAGTCGTCCCATCCCGCCTGACGCGCTATCTCCAGTGCCGAGCAGCTCACGCGCATGTGCTGCCTCGTCATATCTTTCACTGCCTTCCACACCTGCTGTATCTCGCTTATGCTCAACTTTGTCTGATTCAGCAGGACGAAATGCTTGTCAAGGTCGTTGTCGCCATAAAGCACGTAGCAGCGCGCGCTGAGCTGCGGGTCTCTGCCGGCGCGTCCGGCTTCCTGCACATAGTTCTCCAACGAGTCGGATATGTCGTAATGCACCACGAGTCCCACATCCTTCTTGTCAACACCCATACCGAACGCCGATGTAGCCACAATCACGCTCACCTCGTCTTTCATGAAAGCGTCCTGATTGGCGGTCTTCGTCTCCGCGTCCATCTTACCGTTGAACGGCAACGCCCTGTATCCGTCGCGCGTCAGTCTGGCTGCAATGTCCCATGTGCGTCTTGTCCGCGACACATACACTATCGTCGGACAGCCGCCCTCCGCCACCAGTTCCCTGAGCATGGAGTATTTCTCTTCGTCGGTCTCCGTGTGTATTACGGAATAGCGCAGGTTCGTACGCGATGCCGTGGAGGCGAACAGTTCCATATTCAGACCGAGCGTATTCCTGAAGTAGTCGCATATGTCCTGCACCACCTTCTGCTTCGCCGTAGCCGTGAAACACGACACCGGAACAGGCTCCTTCAGCCTTTTCTTCTTCTGATACTCACGTATGAACTTGCCTATATACAGATAGTCTACTCTGAAATCCTGTCCCCATGACGAGAAGCAGTGTGCCTCGTCTATGACAAACCTCACCACATGGCGCGACATGAGGATACGCTCCACCGTCTTCGAACGCAGCATTTCCGGTGATATATACAGCAACGAGGCGTCTCCGTCCTGCACGCGCTGTATGGACGAAGCCCGTGTTATCGGGTCCAGCATGCCGTTTATGGTGACCGCGTCGGTTATGCCACGCTCGTCAAGATTGTCCACCTGGTCTTTCATAAGCGACTGCAAAGGTGATATCACCACCGTCAGTCCGTGCACAGAGTGTCCCTCCATAAGTGCGGGCAACTGGAATGTGAGCGACTTGCCGCCGCCTGTGGGGAAGATGGCGAGCAGCGACTTTCCATCCACAGCAGCCCTCACGGCTTTCTCCTGCAAAGGTTCGCCTCCGTAGGTACGGAAACGGTCATAGCCGAAAAATCTCTTCAGGTTATATGATGCGTCCAGCTGCGTGCGGCAATATCCGCACCCTTCCTCACAGCGCGTGTGACGCAAGAGCCTCACCACATGCTCCACCTCCGGCCAGTTGCATGTCACCCATCCCGGTGTCACCGAGCGGTGGTCTGTCGTGTCTGTCAGAGCCAGCGCATACGCCAGTTCGCACGGATACTGCCTTACGAGCGTTTCCAGATCGGCATGTCCGCATATCTTCCCTTCATAAAGTCTTCTTATCAGTCCCGTCACATCTGCATGGCGCGCATGCGCACCGGCAATTCTGAGAAACCCCTCAAACTCCCGTCTTCCCATCAGCAACGTGGCGTACATCAGGCGTTTCTCTTCAGGGAGCGCGTTCCACCGTGCCATCTCGTCAAACATCAGGTCGCGCGCCTTCTTACAGTCGTTCACCGGATTGTTCATCTGGTCGCTCAGCAGCTTGTCGTTCTTCACAAGCCGGTGATAAGGACGTTCGGGAAACATCAAAGGCGACATGTAAAGCGTGTCCACAAGAGCCTGACGCGGCTCGTCATCACCGAACAGGTATCTGGCGTCATGGTTTATTATGTTGTGCCCGCATATATAGTCTGTGCCGTCGATGAATTCATACAGTTCCTTCTTCGACGCCTTGTGAAACGTCGCACCGTCATGGCGCAAGGCTCCTATATCGTGTATCTTACGGTCATTAAGCCCCGTCTCCACATCCACGAACACATAACGCACATCCTCACCGGTATGCGCCTTACCGCTTCTGCCGACAATATCATCCGCACCGTCGGCACCCATCATTTCCTTTATCTTGCTCCAGACAGACATTCCTTCAGTTACTCTTCTTCAGACATTAATCATATTCTCTCTCTCATCACGGCTGGAAAAACGCGGTATGTGCCCTCGTCTCATCGTTGACATTCAGACACACGGACGGCTCATCATACCTGTAATTCCATTCTTCAGAAACGTTTGAATAGCATACTGTTTGCTTAGGTAAAGCTTATCTTTGACAAAGATAATCATAAAATGGAATATAGTAAAGTCCTTACGCAATTCTTTCCCCTTTTTCCAGTATATTTACCCGAATTACCGTTGCGGCATTTCAACATGGTCGTACAGAGGCGGCAGCAACATGGATAAAGGGTTTACTTAAACCTGAATCGATTTCTATATTTGGATATGAACATAAAAAGCGATAATATCAAACACACCAATAAACCGTGAGACGCAAGATTTTGCGTCTCTACTTTTTTCCACCAACAATTTCAATCAACATTCCTCATCCTTAAATCACAATGCGCCAGCCTTGTAGAGACGCAAAATCTTGCGTCTCACGAGCAACCCATTGCAAACCCAATCCACCCTAAAAACACCAATATCAAACACGCAAATAAAATCGGGAGACGCAAAATTTTGCGTCTATACTTTCCTCCAGCACCAATTTCAACCAATACTCCTCACCCCATCATAACAGTGCTCCAGACATACTACTAAAACGGCAGTGATTGGCAGCCGACATCGTCCTCCATGTTGTACATATTTCCTTTTCTTTATAACATAACTCCGATGAATATCAAATAGTTACACAAAAAGCAAGCTGTTTCACATTTTCTGTGTACATTTGCAATGTGTTTAGACAGTCAGTACGACAATATCACAACTGACACACCATTTATTCATATATATAAAAAAACACACATCATGACTAAAAAAGACTACAAAAAACCGGAATCAAAAACAGTGATGTTATCTGGAACAACCATTTTAGCAGGCTCGGAAGGGGGTTTTAATGCCGGAATAGGCGAACAGCCGGGTTCTGAAGACCCATTAGGGCCAGGCGATAACACAGGCTCCGAATTGATAGAAGATCCGAAGCCATAAGCACCGTCTTACTTATCAGGTTAAACAACAAACGGCAGTCAGCCTTCATCCGTGCGTTCCGCGCTGATGTCAGGCACACCTGCCTCCACCTTAAAACCGCTGTCGGCTAAAGTAGAGACGCAAGATTTTGCGTATCACAGTGAAAGAATGCGCCTGCTGACAGCATTTCTTGGTGTATGCATATTGGTATGGATTACTTGTAGAGACGCAAGATTTTGCGTCTCACGAGCAACCCATCGCAAACCTCATTCACCATAAAATACCAATATAAAGCATGCAAATAAATCGGGAGACGCAAGATTTTGCGTCTCTACAAGGAGGGAATGCGCCTGCTGACAGCATTTTTTGGTGTATGCATATTGTCATGGATTTCTTGTAGAGACGCAAAATTTTGCGTCTCACGAGCAACCCTTCGCAAACCCAATCCATCATAAAATACCAATATCAAACACACCAATAAACCGGGAGACGCAAAATCTTGCGTCTCTACTTTTTTCCACCACAAATTTCAATCAGCATTCCTCACCACATCATCACAATGCGCCAGCCTTGCTGTCACCGTTTTTTGGTGTATGCATATTGGTATGGATTGCTCGGGAGACGCAAGATTTTGCGTCTCTACTTTTCCTCCAACACAAATTCAAATCAACATTCCTACCCCTTACATCGCAACGCGCCAGCCTTGTTGTCGGTGTTTTTTTTGCAACACGCATTATAGTGGAGAAAAAGCGACATACCACACACCGTAAACTCACTGAGAACCGCGTATATCCTGACAACATATATTTCGCTTCTGTATACGCGGATTTCAGCGCATATGCATAACATCCTGGATATCAGCAAAATGCGCGAAAAGGCGTCCGAAAGAGGAAATCCGGCTTCACGAAAAAGGCTTTCCCGCCACGTAGGAAAGCCCGTATGAGCTTGCGGAAGAGCCTGTTCCGGCACTCGGAAGAGGCTCTTCCGCATCACAGAACAAAACGGGGAAGAGTCCCGGCATGCCTTTCTGACATCTTAAAACGATAGAAACAAGGGCACAGGCGTATACACTTGGGTATAACATGCAGGCTATTCCGATACATACCAAACACGAATTGGCTGCATTTGAATATATCCCCGCCTGTGAAATATCTGTTTTTCCATAAAACAGACTGCACCCGGCTATCTGACAGCAAGCTGTCAACGGACTCGCCGTCTCTATTTTCACAAAAGATAATGTCAAATTTTTTTACTGCCCGTCATGCGCTTACTCAGTCCTCTTCCTACCCTTACCGCCATCATGCCTCATACACATTTCACACCGGTGTCAGTCATATTGCCTGTCATTTTTACCGGAGACATTGAGTGTCACCCGCCGCACCGGCACACACTTCCTCCGCAGCCACATGCCTCCGCATGCGTCATTCCTTCCCGACCACAGTATAGTCTCCAGCCTTGTCCGAGACTATCTGTTGCAGATATTCCACACTCAGCTCACGCGACGACTCTATCCTCGCCAGCGGAGGGTTCAGCGTCACCGTCGCGCTCACACCATCTATGCTGTTCAGGGCATCCTCGACATGTGCGCGGCAGTGGTCGCACATCATGCCCTCTATCCTGTACTCACGCCTCGTCACGGCATCCTCACCGCCTCCGGCGACCTCTCCTGCCGCACCGTCACCACGCCGCGCCACAGGAAGAATGCTCTTACGCTTCAGCCGCAGACTGTTTGTCACCACACTCACACTGCTGAGCGCCATTGCCGCGCCGCCTATCATAGGGTTCAGCAGAAAACCGTTAAGCGGATAGAGCACACCGGCGGCTATCGGCACAGCTATGATGTTGTAGACAAACGCCCAGAAAAGGTTCTGCCGTATCGTGCGCATTGTGAGCTGCGACAGGCGTATCGCCTCCGCCGTCTTGGAAAGGTCTGACGACAGGATGGTCATCATCGACGTCTCCATGGCTATGTCGCTGCCCTTCCCCATCGCTATGCTAAGGTCTGCCTGCGCCAGAGCCGCACTGTCGTTTATGCCGTCGCCAGCCATCGCCACCACATGTCCGTCAGCCTGCAACTGTCTCACGAACGCCGCCTTGTCATCCGGCATCACCTTTGCTTTGTAATGCCTGATGCCTGTCTTGCGCGCCACGTATCCGGCAGACGCCTCATTGTCGCCTGTGAGCATATACACCCCGATGTTCATACTGTGCAGCATTGCCACAGCCTGTGCCGATGTCTCCTTTATCCTGTCGGCTATGCCTGCGACAGCCAACACACGTCCCGCTCCGCCAAACCACACCACGGTCTTGGCATCCTCCGTCCATTCAGCGGCTTTCCCAGCCATGTCACGGTCTGCCTGTATGCCGTTCTCGCGGAGCAGCTCCTCGTTTCCGGCGTAATATGTCACTCCGTCTACGGTGCCCTTCACCCCTCTTCCGGGGATATTGGCGAAATCTGTCACAGGCACGGTATGCGAGTCCTTCAGCGCGGCGACGACCGCCTCGGCAAGAGGATGCTCCGAGTTTTTCTCCAGACTGAGGAATATCGCCCTGCCTGTCCCGGCTCCGTCCGCCCAATGCATGTCCGTCACCACGGGTCTGCCCTCGGTCACCGTACCCGTCTTGTCGAGGACAATGGCGTCCGTCCTGCGTGCCGTCTCCAGCGCGGAGGCGTCTTTTATCAGTATGCCGTTCACCGCTCCCTTGCCTATTCCCACTATAAGTGCGGTGGGAGTGGCAAGTCCCAGCGCGCACGGACAGGCTATGATGAGCACCGTCACCATCGACAGTATGCCGTGCTCGAACCCTGCCGTAGGGGCGAACGCCCACCATATGGCGAACACGACGACCGACAGCAGCAATATCACAGGCACAAACACGCCCGCTATCCTGTCCACCGTCTGCTGCACGGGCGGCTTGCTTCCCTGGGCGTCCTGCACCATGCGGATGATGCCAGACAGCATTGTGTCCTGTCCGGTCTTCACGGCTGTGAAGCGCAACACTCCCCTCTGGTTTATCGTTCCGGCGAACACGCCGTCTCCTTGCTTCTTGAAAGCAGGCAGAGGCTCACCCGTGAGCATGCTCTCGTCGACGTAAGACTCTCCCCGGCACACCGTTCCGTCAGCGGCGATGCGCTCACCCGGTCTTACGACTATCACGTCGCCTTCCCTTACACTCTCCACCGGTATGACGCTCTCTCCCTCATCCGTCACCCTCGTCACCGTCTTGGGCTGGAGTCCCATGAGCTTCCTTATCGCCGTGGAGGTCTTCTCTCTGGCACGCGACTCCAGCAGCCTGCCCAGCAGGATGAACGCTATGATGACGCTCGCCGACTCGAAATAGACGTGCGGCTGTATACCTCTTGAAAGCCAGAAGTCGGGGGCAAGCAGATTGAACACGCTGAAGAGATATGCCACGCCCGTACTGCCTGCCACCAGCGTGTCCATATTGGCGGACAGATGTCTGAGCTGCCGCCACGCATTGATGTAGAAACGGCGTCCGAAACCGAACACCACCATTGTAGACAACAGCCACACCGCATATCCCACATATGCGTAATCCATGAAAAACGCGCTCATGACGACGACGGGAACAGCCAGCACTATGGCGGCGACTGTCTGCCGTCGAAGCAGCGCATATTCCTTTCCGCGCTCCACCTCCACACGTTCCGTGCCCGCCTCCGCGTCTGTCATCAGGTCATACCCGGCGTCGCGGACGGCAGCACGCAGTGCGGACGGCGTACACCTCGAGGGGTCGTAGACCACCCGTGCAGTGGCTGACGCATAGTTGACATTAGCCTCATACACCCCGTCCTGCTTGTTAAGAACCTTGTTTACACGTGCCGCGCACGAAGCGCAGCTCATCCCCGATA
This sequence comes from Leyella lascolaii, assembly GCF_900079775.1. GTDB lineage: Bacteria > Bacteroidota > Bacteroidia > Bacteroidales > Bacteroidaceae > Prevotella > Prevotella lascolaii. The sequence goes on from NZ_LT556038.1 coordinate 522,782, forward strand.
CGGGGAATATGTCTTTTCTCATATCATTATCTCCCATAATACATTCACATATAACGGCTCCAGCCTGTAGAGACGCAAGATTTTGCGTCTCACGAGCAACCCATCGCAACCCATACACACTCCATTCCTCACAGTAGAGACGCAAAATCTTGCGTCTCCCGTGCAATGGCAGCATACTACCGATGACACATTATTGTTCGCACACATTGCTCTGACCTCCTTGTGAGACGCAAGATTTTGCGTCTCTACTTTTGCCGACTGCGATTCTACTTGCCCTCTAACTGCCGAGCCGAAGCTTACTTTATGCAAAGGTAATGCAAACGAGCGGAATGAGAGCTTGCTCTCAAATTCCCGAGTGCAGCTTATCTTATACAAAGATAATGCAAGGCGAGTGCAACGGCAAGGAGGGAAAACGCAGTTTTACCGCACTTGACACTGCCGAGCCGAAGCTTATCTTATGCAAAGTTACACACCATCCCCCCTTATGCCGTTACAATATTATGGATATGGTTTATATTTCGTCGAGCGGTCTGAGCCGGTGTTCCTTCATCTCCTTAAACTGCGTGGGTGACAGTCCGGTCTGCGCCTTGAACTGCGCGCTGAGGTGCGCCACGCTCGAATAGCGGAGCTTGTCGGCTATCTCGCTTACCGTCATCTCATCATACGCCAGCAGTTCCTTCACCAGCTCTATCCGCTGTGCGAGATAATACTTCTCGATGCTTATGCCCCTCATCTCGGTGAACAGCTTGCTCAGCGCACTGTATTCCTTGTGGCACACATCCTGCAAGTAAGCCGACAGCTTTGCCTTTTCCTGATATTCGGGATGGCGCACATACTCTATCACTCCGACACGTATCTGCTCGATGACACGCATGCGCTTGTCGTCAATCACCTCAAACCCGTACTCCTCAAGCTCATGCCTTATCTTCCTTTTCGTCTCCTCCGCCAAAGCACCTGGCACCACCACCGTACCCAGATTAACACTCACAGGCGTCACGCCGTTGTTCACGAAGATGTCAGAGACGGTCATTATGCACCGTCTGCACACCATATTCTTTATGTATATTTTCTTTTCTTCCATAATGTATATATGTTATAAATAGCTTTTCAAAACCGATTGATATCATAATCCTCCCACATGTCCTGACTGACTGCGGCAAAACAGAGGCATGTCAGTAAGGACATATGTGCACCGCACAGTCAGATGAGTACAAAGATAATGCAAGGCGAGTGCAACGGCAAAGTGGGAAAACTGTGTTTTCACAACTTTGACACTGCCGAGCCGAAGCTTATCTTATACAAAGATAAAGAATATTCCACATATTGATAATTATACACTCAAAAAACAGAAACATCCGAACGCCTTACCGCATACTACAGTATTCCCTTTCACTCACACCGGCGCTAGCCAGTAGAGACGCAAAATCTTGCGTCTCACAAGCAACCCATCGCAAACACACACAATCAACAACACACCGATTAAAAGCGCATTTCCTCCTTGTGAGACGCAAAATCTTGCGTCTCTACTTTTCCTCCGACACAAATTCCAACCAACATTCCTCACCCTTAAACCGCAACGCGCCAGCCTGTAGAGACGCAAGATTTTGCGTCTCTACTTTTCCTCCGACACAAATTCCAACCAACATTCCTCACCCTTAAACCGCAACGCGCCAGCCAGTAGAGACGCAAAATCTTGCGTCTCACGAGCAACCCGTCGCAACCCATATACATTCCATAACCACTTATTTAATTACACTTTCAAATCGGGAGACGCAAGATTTTGCGTCTCTACTTTAGCAAACAGCGGATATTAATCTGCACCCGTCACCCCATCCCCACACCCTCCCCGCGCAACGCGATGACGGATTCCACATACAGACAACCGCCGCACGGCGGCTTCGCAATGAAACCATGCCGTGCGGCGGTTGCTATGTTGTCACGCATGAAGCGTACCGCCGGTGCCGGGATGACACATATCCCGGCAGTCCGGCAGCTCCGGTTATCAGTTTCCGGATGAGGTACGCAGTTTGCGTTTGAAGTTACTCTCGATGATGGCGTTGTTTATCTCGGTGGATATCTCCTGCCGTGCGCTGTTGAATCCGATGTACCGTGAATACGTAGTACTTACGTCAAACAAGAATCTCGGATTACCCTCGTCATCCTTTCCAGGCACAAAGTCGAAGTACACGATGCCGAAACGCTGGTTCTGGTGAGCCTGGATGAAGTCCCTCACAGGCTCGTGGGTGAGTTCGAATATCACGCTTCCCCATGCGTTCCAGTTTGCAGTGTAGCCCTGATTCTTCTTCTGGAAATGGTCTACATAAGCGAACGACGGAACGGCAGTTACGAACCAGCTGTCCTTATATTGCGGGTCGCCAGCCATCTTCAGGAAGTCGTTAGTGAGGAAAGACTTCAGTTCGTAGAGCGCGCCACCGTAATAATTAGACACAGCATTTGCCGGAGCGAAATCTTCCTTGAATGCGTCAGGCACCTTGAAGTATACGTTTGTTCCCCATGTGGGTCCCTCCTTATAGGTCTGATTGTCCTCATATGTACCGCGCTTACCTATGATCTCACGGTCGAGGAAATAGAATGTGGCGAAGTCGCCGGTGGACTTCTCGTTCGGCTTCACGGTGATCTTGTCGAACGCCACCTTCGCGTCAGGATTGTCCTTCAGGAACGCATAGCTGTTATACACGGCTCCGGAGGTCAGTCCTCCCGACTCGTCATAGTTCTTCATGCCCACTGCCGCCGCCTGGTCATGAGTATAGTTATAGTTCGGCATGTAAGAGTTCATATATCCGATACCCTCAATGCTTCTGCCATTTACCCTATAAGTATACGACGGGTCATCAGAGAACCAGTAGCCTTTGGTGTCGTCTCCGTTGCGGCGAACTATGAGCACGACCTTTCCTCTGGCATGTTTCATGTCCAGACCGTCGCGGAACCATGCCAGTCGGCTTCTCTCGTCGTCTATTCCCACTTTGGTGGTCTTGTCCGATCCAATGTTCCGCTTCGGGTCCATAAGATAGTCTCTCAGCTCGTTCAATGCTTTCTCCGAATTCTCAGCATTTCCATAAGCCACCTGTCTTCCCGTCATAATGATGACAGTCTCAGTAGGATGCTGGTCGAGCCAAGCCACCACTTGCTGAAGTATACCCATACGATTGCGGTCTCCATCATTGATAAGATAGAAAGTTTTTTCAGAACTTCCATAGTGGTCTACGTTTCCAGGCAATGTGCCATACACGCTCGGACGTATGTCCAAAGCCCTCACGCCGGCATTCAGCATATCATAGATGCATGCCACCTGCTTGGCATGTCGCTGTGCCTCAGCCCAGTTAGTACCTTCTATATTGCCATATACTTTGAAGTCAACCTGACCTGAGCTGTGCGCGCCAGGTATGTTGAGGTCTTTCAGCAGCACGTCGTCGTCCAGTCTGCCCATCCAGTCTAACGGACTGATTAACTTCACCCTCTTGCTTTCCAGCGCAATCTTTGTGCTCGGGATGATGATTCTCGTGTCAGGGTTGGGTGAGCCCGCACCGTAGGAAATCACATTGTCTGTGACCGACTCGTCGATGAGCCGGTCGTAAATCGGCACGATGTCCAGACCGTAATGTCCGCGCGCGAAGATGTATGGAGGGATGAAGGCGGTGAGAATGGCGCCCTGTCCCGATTCCAGTTCCTGTGTTTTGGAGAAACGCACCTCTATATACGGAGTGGTGTTGTCCTTCGACGGGTCGATATTGGAGTTTTCGTCAAGCGAGCCCATGTCGATGTCCTCATTTCCGGCTACGGTGCTGTGGTCGTAGGCATGGTCGATGTAGTTGCAGTTCACCATGCTCTTCTGCACTCCGTTCTGCTTATAGTTCAGAGTCTGATAGTTGAGCGTTATCTCGTCCGGGAACGCGATGCGCTTGCCGCTGGCGTCCTTCAGATAGATGCGCACGCCGCTCACTGTGACAGAGTTGGCGTCGCCCGTGCCTCTCACACCGATGTTGAGCGTCGTCATGATGGGCTTGAAATTGATGGTATGCGTTCCTTCGGTGGTTGTGTATACATCGCTCTCGCCCACCATGTAGCAGTTTTTCATGTCGGGTGTCGATGTCCACCATCCGTCATTGTTGTTTCCGGTGAGCTTGCACACCTGCTTCTTTGGCACGGTGACAGTGACGCGCGCCTTTTTCTGCTTGTCGAATGTGCCGCCCGGCATCACCGGGTTGAGAGCCTTGATGCCGCTTTCCCCGCCTATTGCGGGATAGGTGGCGTAGAAGCGGTATTCGTCTGCGTTGGCATACCACCTCATCGCAGGATTGTCGCCAGACGCCACCGTGATGCCCTGCAGTTGCACGTTGCCGGGGTTGTCGCCTATCACGTAGTTGTATTTTGCCAGCGTTCCGTCGCTGTTTGTGAGCACTTTGCCGGTGTTCTTGTCGCGTGCCACCTGTATGATGCTCATCTTGTCGCCTGCGTCCCAGTACAGAGAGAGGGCGCGCTGCATGTCGTCGTTTATGCCATAATGCACACGCATGGCTCCGTTGGAGCCTCCGGTGTTCGCTGTCTTGGTCCATGCGCTGAATATCTTTGCCGAAGCCTCGTCCACAACCTCAGGCTGGCTGCTGCTTGCGGAGAAGTCTACGGCTATTCCCGTGGTGGGAATATCGTCATTGAAAGTGCCCGGACCGACAGGTGTTACTTCCGGTTCGAGATCGTCTGTGCATGCAGTTGTCATCACACCTGCGAGCACAACAAATAATAGGTGTTTCCTCATTGTAGTTTCTTGTTTAATAATTCATTTTTGATAAAAACAGTGCCAGCGAGCGCAATGAGAACTTGTTCTCAGATTGCCGAGCGCAGCCTGTTTTATTTAAAAACAGTGCCAGCGAGCGCAATGAGAGCTTGCTATCAGATTGCCGAGCGCAGCCTGTTTTATAAAAAAAAACTGAAAAGCTTACGGCTTGAGCCCAAGTCGTGCCGGCTCACCAGCCTAACTCGAAGCCGGTATCTCCTCCTCCGTTCTCCTCATCGAAGACATCAGTGCTGCCGTCCTGGCTTCCCAGTCCGGCTCCAAAGCCTCCCACGGCATCACCTCCGGGAACATCCTCACTACCGTTTATGGGATTCTCCGGTCCCGAACCGGCGAGAATGGCAGGCATACCTACCGCTTCCAACACTGTAATCTCAGGTCGTTGATAATTCTTTTTGTTCATTATATCTATTTTTGTTTATAAAATAATTGGTCTGCATCGGTTTTACAGCCGTTGTAAAATAATTTTGAAATGATTTCAAAAAATATAATTTGTGCAAATGTATACAAAAAAAGGCATACCGACAATGCCTTTATGACGCTATTTTCGAGGCTTCGGAGATACGTTCAAAAGAAAAGGTAATACCCTCCAAACATACCGTTCCGAATTCCCGCATTTGGTCCAAAATGCTCAATATAAGGCGATTTTATTTTACTGATGAATTCATGCAAAAAGACCATGAATTTATTGTTATATACCGTATGACATATAACCACATCCCGACCACCCCTCATTACAACACCGCGCCATCCAGTAGAGACGCAAAATATTGCGTCTCACAAGCAACCCATAGCACAAACACGCATTTAATAACACACCGATAAAAAGCGCATTTTCTCCTCGGGAGACGCAAGATTTTGCGTCTCTACTTTTCCTACAGCACAAATATCAATCCACAATTCTTCCCCTGTCATAACATCGCGCCAGCCAGTAGAGACGCAAAATCTTGCGTCTCACGAGCAACCCATAGCAAGCCTCATCCATCCTAAAACACTGACATTAAAAACATACATTGCTCAGGAGACGCAAGATTTTGCGTCTCTACTTTAGCCGACAGCAATTTACTGCGCAATAATTTGACTGTATGCTCTTCATTCATCCTACACAATACAGTCATCACAATGGCTTCCGCCATTTGCCGGTGCAGCCCGCTACTATCTCAATAAAAACATAAAAACAACATGGATGACATCAGCGGCAAATACGGATAAAGGCGGATGAAGGGTCAGGGATATAAAAAACCTGCCGCAAAGACAGGCTTCACGGCAGGTATGAAAAAAATATCAGTGCGACAGGCAACGTCACTTCACAGCCTCAACTGTGTATCCGGCGTCCTTCAGAAGCTGAAGCACACCCTTCGGACCAGCCAGATGACCAGCCCCCAAAGCGAAGAACGTGGGTTTGGCAGCCATTATTGCCGGCATCTTCGCAGCCCAGTCGGCGTTGCGGTTGTCGATGAGCAGTGCCATCTCCTCGGGTGTCGCGTCACACGTGTTGCCGAGTTTCATGTCCATCGCCGCCTTCATCCCGTCAAGATTCTGGGCATAGAAGGCTTCCGTGATCTTCTCCATCATCTCCTCGTTGAACTCCAGATTGTCGAGGAAACACATGAGAAGCTCCACCTGACGCTTCAGAGGCACGCTCTTGTAGAGCAGCTGTGTCTGGAACGCCATGGTCTCCAGACCGCCCACAGGCTCGTTGTTGTTCTTTGCCTGAGCCTGGAAATACTGGTCGAAAGAGCTTGAGGGGTCATACTCGCCCATGTGTTTCTGCAGATAGAGAAGCACCGTGAGCTGCGTGTTGAGAGCCGCCGGGGAGAGCCGTCCCATCTGTGCGTTGACCTGCGGGTTGTCCAGTCCGACACTCATCATCTGCTTGATGAAGGCGTCGAGCTTCTTGTACTGTTCTGCAGAGAGCACCGTCTTCAGCGTCTTTCCGTCGGGAAGCATCATCGCCTCCTGCATCACCTTCAGACTGTCGGTATTGGTCATGACGTCCCACTTCACCTCACCGTACACCTGCTCAGTGTTTGTGAGGGCATCCTTCACGCCCGGTATCTTGTCGACGAAGCCCACATTGGCAAGATGGTGAGTGCCTATGATATAAGAAGGAGCCTTCAGGTCCTTACCGGAAATTTTGTAGAGAAGCTGTGCGTTGGCTCCGGTCACCGTGAATGCGGCAACGAGTGCCGCCGCGATAAATCTTTTAATCATAATATAAGCGGTTTGGTTTGTACTGTCGTTAATGTCACCAGATGTGGGCGCGCTTTGATTTCGGCACATACATCCTGTCGCCCTTCTTCACCTTGAAAGCGTCATACCAAGCGTCGATGTGAGGCAGCGCGGCGTTCACACGTGCTTTGTTGGGAGAGTGCGGGTCTACCTTCAGCAGATAGTCTGCCATCTCCGGGCTCGTGTTAGAAGCCCACACACGTCCCCAGGCAAGGAAGAAACGCTGCTCAGGCGTAAAACCGTCGATGACGGGCAGCTTCTTTGTCTTCATCAGATTGCTCATGGCGCGGAAGGCGATGTTCAGTCCTCCGTTGTCGCCGATGTTCTCTCCGAGGGTCAGCTTGCCGTTTATCTTCTTTCCGGGAGCCATCTCGTAGTTGCCGAAATAGTCTTCGAGCACCTTCGTGCGACGGTCGTAGTTAGCCTTGTCGGCGGCGGTCCACCAGTTGTTCTGGTTGCCGTCCTTGTCGAACTGGCATCCCTGGTCGTCGAAACCGTGGCTCATCTCGTGGCCTATCACGCCTCCTATGGCTCCGTAGTTCACCGCGTCGTCGGCGTCAGGATCGAAGAACGGCGGCTGAAGGATTGCCGCAGGGAAACATATCTCGTTGGTTGTGGGATTGTAGTAAGCGTTGACCGTCTGCGGTGTCATGTGCCACTCGCTCTTGTCGACCGGCTTGTTCACCTTGCGCTCTATATAGTCCTTTGTCATGAACTCAGACACACGGCATATGTTCTCATACAGAGAGAGCGACGGATCTATCTGCAATCCGGAGTAGTCACGCCACTTGTCGGGATAGCCTATCTTGATGATGAAGTTGTTGAGTTTGTCCTTTGCCTGATTCTTTGTGGCTTGCTCCATCCACGACGCCTCGTCGATGCGCTCGGCAAGGGCTGTCTGCAGGTTGTGCACAAGGGACAACATGCGCTGCTTGCTGCTCTCGGGGAAGTACTTCTCCACATAGAGCTTGCCTATCGCCTCGCCCATCACGTCGCTAACGATGCTCACCGCACGCTTCCAGCGGGGACGGTCTTCCTTGACGCCTGTGAGCACCTGACTGAACTTGAAGTAAGCGTTCCTGAAGTCATCGCCCAGCAGGCTTATCGCTCCTCCCAACGCCTTTGCCTCCGCATAAGTCTTCAGGTCGTCGAGAGACGTGTCCTCCAGTATGCGCTCCACCTCCTTCACAGGCTCCGGTTGTCCGAGATCCACCTCATCGAACGGCGGGAATCCCTGTGCGAGGAAAATGTTGCCCCAGTCTATTCCAGGATAGTCGGCGATGAGAGAGGCGTAGCTCATCTTGTGATAGTTGGCGTTGATGTCGCGCAGCTTCACCTTGTCGTAGCTGGCTTTCGCTATGCGTGTCTCTATGGCGAGGAGCACATCGGTTTTCTTCTGAGCCGTCTGCGAGTCGTCACCGGCAAGGCGGAAGAGCGTGGCGATGTATTCCTTGTATGCCTCGCGCACCTTAACGGTCTGCTCGTCGTCGTTGAGATAGTAGTCGCGGTCGCCCAGACCTATGCCGCCCTGCGATATTCCCACGATGTTCTGCGAGGCGTTGCGCTGGTCGGCACCCACACCGATGCCGAACATCATGGCTCCCACGCCCTGGCGGTCGAGCTGTGCCGTGACGAGCTGATACTCTTTCTTGTTCTTTATAGCCCTTATCTTCTCGAGCACAGGCATAAGCGGAGCCGCTCCCTCACGGTTGAGACGCACGCTGTCCATCAGCATGTTGTACAGGTCGCCTATCTTCTGTCCGAGCGTACCTTTGGGCTGGCTGGTGGAAGAGTACTCCTCTATCAATCCGCGGATGCGCTTCTGGTTCTGTTCCTCAAGGTCGACGAAAGCACCGTTTGAAGGGTGTTCGGCGTCGAGGGGATGCGCTTTCAACCAACCTCCGGCGGCATATTCGTAGAAGTCGTCACCGGGTTTGACGTTAAGATTCATGTTGGTTTTGTCGATACCCGACGTGAGATTCTGGGCACACGCTGCCGAGGCAATCATCGAGAACGACATCAGTAATGTTTTCGTATTCATATTCACTATATATTAATATGTGTCTTTATTTATGTGAGATAGCTTAATATATTTTGCAAAGATAATGACAACGAGAGGAGAGAGAGCTTGCTCTTTATCTCCCGAGTGCAGCTTATCTTATGCAAAGATAATGCAAGGTGAGTGCAACGGCAAGGTGGTGAGACAAAGTCTTACCAAGCTTGACACTGCCGAACCGCAGCTTATCTTATGCAAAGATAATGCAAGGTGAGTGCAACGGCAAGGTTGTGAGACAAAGTCTTACCAAGCTTGACACTGCCGAACCGCAGCTTATCTTATGCAAAGATAATGCCAACGAGAGCAATGAGAGCTTGCTCTTACATTGCCGAGTGCAGCTTATCTTATGCAAAATTAATAATATTGCTCATGTCATCACTATTTATCTGACAAAAATAACATATTATAAGCTTTCACCATAACGTTTCCATTCCGTCTCCACATCCTCAATGCCGACATCAAGGAGCCGCATGTTGCGGAACATGTCGGGCAGGATGTTCTCCATGAAATCCTTGCGGCGGGCATCCATGATGCGTTCTCGCGCACCGGCGGTGACGAAATATCCCAACCCACGTTTGTTGTATATTATACCGTCGCGCGCCAGATAGTCGTAAGCCTTCACGGCGGTGTTGGTGTTCACTTCGAGTTTCACGGCATACTCCCTCACGCTTGGTATGCGCTCGTCATCGGTGTAGACACCTGCGAGGATGTCGTCGCACAGACGGTCAGCCATCTGTATGTATATCGCTTTATCGTTGCTGAATGTCATATGTTCAAGAGTTTATTGTTTATTACCTGCATCCTTGTGAACACACGGAAGGAAAGCCGCACGAACACCACAATGCATACGAGCATCAGCGTAACCGGTATCCAGATGTTCACAGCCGGGACAATGAGATGTATCAACGCTGTAACCAAAGAGTATATAAGGCATGCGAACAACCACGAATGGCGGCGGAACAGCGAGCCCATAAGGAGAAAGGCAGACATGTCGAACAGATATTGCAGGACAAACCATACACCCAGAAAGTTTCCCGACTGCATGCCCGTGGCTGCAAAAGATGCGTATAACGACGAGTTGGGGAAAGACGTCTCAATATCTATTCCCATTGACTTTAACGCTCCGACGCCTTTAGAGGCAATGTCGGACAGCATGGATGCGGACGCCATGACATACGAGCCTATGTGCGTATCACCGAATATAAGCTTTATGAAAACCATCTGAAGCTGGTCTGCCAGCACGAAGGACACCACCGACATAAGCAGTCCGCCGAGGGCAACCATCACCACACGGGTGACATATTTCTCCATGTTGGACGCGGGAAGCATCATGTATGCTATGCGCTGTTGCTTTGTTCTCATGTTGCGGAACACCATACTTACGCCCACCATCATCACAAGCCAGTAGATGGATATGAAGATGAAAGACAAGCCTTTAGACAGTTTTTCCATCATGAGGACCTGCATACGGGCATCTCCGCCATACGCCATGTATGTCGCCTCACCGCCAATCGACAGGAATGTCATGAGGAATGTCATCAGCAAAGTTATTATTATCGTGGTGCGGATGGCGAATCCGCGTTCTTCCACAAGGCTCCATCTTGCGAGCCGCGCCGTTCTCGATATATTGAAATTGCTCATATTTTACATGTTTTTATTTGCCTGTCCGAATGGCGGATCAGATGTTTATCCATTTGTTGTTTATCACGTTGGTGCGTATGAAGAGTCTGTACGACGCCCAGTAGTTGAATATTGTGAGTACCAGGATAAACACTGCGGCAGTGTATCTGGCGGTAACCACCATTGCGATACTCGGACCCTCGTAATCCACCGTCGCCGCTGTCATTGCCAAAGCCATCTGTATGAACATCAGCACAATCGTTGTGAGGAGGAACGCATGACGGCGGAAGAACGCGCTTCCGAGTATGTAGAAGCTGTGAGTCCACATCATTGCAGTCACCATGAGGACAATGTTTGCGACGGTTTCTGCCGGGAGCGAGCTTATGAACCACATGAGACCCGGGTCATGAAACATAGGACCGGCAGCCAGCATACTTAAGATGCTGCTTGTGGGCGACCACCCCATAACGGTGTTGAACATCATCCTGATACAGTCGGCGGCGAAAAAAGCCAGTGTTATTACTACTCCCCAGCCCACCGTAACATAAATCCACCGCGAGAGATATTTCTCCATGTTCGACGCCGGATGCATCAGGAAAGCCGTCGCCTGACGCCTGTGACGGGTGCAGGCAAACATGGTGCTCGCCCCGAAATTAAAGCATGTGAGTCCCATCATCACACAGAACGAGAGCATTATTCCGCCGACGAAGTCAAAATCACCGTACCCACTATTGACGAACATCACCCCTGCCATGAACTCCTCGCACAAGAAGAAGGCTATCGTCATTACAATTCCCATACGCAGGAGGTTTCCTTTATTGTTCCCGTATGTCCACAAAAGCATCATGCGGAAACGTTTCCAGTCAAACTGTCTCATCTTTCCATTCTCCTTTCTTCCTTATGTTTCATTCCCGTCATTTGAGCATTCCTTTTGTCACAGCGTTGAAAAGGAGTTCCAGATTCACAGGTGTCTCCTCACGACTGCCACGGCGCGCCATGACGGCATTGCCCTGAATGGAGAACTCGGAGTATATAACGTCGTCGGTGGAATCGCCCGGACGGCGGGTCTCAAAGACATACTTGTCGCACACGTCGCCCACAGACTCGTCGAGAGCGACGCCGTTTCCGTCGAATATCACTATGTGGTCGAGCAGCGACTCCACGTCGTGCACCTGATGGGTGGATATTATCAGGGTGCGGTCCTCGGTCATGTTGTTTGCCACGACCTTACGGAACTGGCTCTTCGACGGTATGTCGAGTCCGTTCGTAGGCTCGTCCATGAGCAGCAGGCGTGTCCCTGCGGCAAGGGCGAAACTCATGTACACCTTCTTCTTCTGACCCATGGAAAGGGCGTTTAGCCTGAGTGTGAGGGGCAGTTCAAACTCGTTCAGACAGTTCTGAAGCACCTCGCGGCTGAACCGTGGATAGAAAGGCTCGTTCATGCGGACATACTCATCGAGGGTCGTGCGCGGCAGTTCAAACTCCTCGGGCACAAGGAATATCTCCTGAAGCATCTCCGCCTGACGGAGGCGCGCCTCCATTCCGTCCACCTTCACCGTCCCGCCCGACGGCTGGAGAAGTCCGCTTATCAGATAGAGCATAGTGCTCTTTCCCATGCCGTTCTTGCCGAGCAGACCGTAAATGCGGTTTTCCTCGAATTTAAGACTGAAGTCTTCGAACACGTTTCTTTTTGTTCCCGGATAACTGAATGTTATGTTGTCTACTGTTATCATGACCTTATATGTTTTTATGTTGTCTGTTAATGTTTATCTGAAATCTTTATTCCTTTGTTGATGTATGACTGTCACACTGCCGTTCCTTTCTTCTTTCCGTGTCATTTTACCGTCACATCCTGTGCGATATACCAGTCGGAGTGTGGCTGCATCACGAGCATGTTGTCGGCAAGCTCGTAGCCTTTCGCCTTGTCACACCATCTGTAAGTGTTCACCGCGGCGACGTTGCCCATCACCATCCTGTACTCCGTCTTCTCCTCAGCCTTGGCGTAAGCAGATGCCTTGGAGTCCCATCTCTGCAGTTCGAGCGTGTATCCCGCAGCGTCATATGTATAGTTCAGTCTGTATGACGGCTGCCACCTGCGTGACGAGGAGTTCCACTCCAGGGCTTCCTTCGACACCAGACGGTTGTCTGAGTCGTAAAGGAAGCGGTACTGAAGTTTCTGAGAGAGATATTTTTCCGAATTGTCATATACATTGATTGAGGCAACCTTGCCGTCCTGTATGTCGGCGTTGTAGAGATAACGGCTGCTTTCCGATCCGAGTGAATTGAAATACATTGCCATTACTGTTGCTGCTGTGATGATTGCGTCCATAGTCGTATAGTTTTTAATGTGTTATTGTTTGTTTTGTTGTTTTATTACTGTTATAGTGTATTACTTTAATAGTACACTGCAAATGTACGCTATTTTGCAATACGATGCAAGCTTTTCGGGACTTTTTTTATATAAAGACCGGATTTTGGCTTAGATTTAACGTTTGTTTACGAAAAACCGGGTCATATAGCGGGAAAATCACCCTTTCACCGGTGAAAAATACCTGCGGAAGCGGTTTCAGGCAGAACCAGCAACCTGACCTCATCCATATTTCGCGCTGATGTCTGACACACCGGCTTACGGTATTGCAAAAATAAGCGACGGATGATGACGTGACAAAACATGGAAAGGGACGGACGACGTGCGAGGAATCATATATATAATAAGGTGAGATAATATATATAATAAGGTGAGATAATATATATAATAAGGTGATGAACAGAAATAATGCGCACAGACCGTCCTCACATAATTACCGCGCCAGCCTGTAGAGACGCAAAATTTTGCGTCTCCCGTGCAATAACAGGATATTAACGACGACATACCACCATCCCTACACATTGCGCATATTTGTCTCTCACGAGCAACGGAAGCATGTTTCCACCGACATATAAACATGCATATATATATTGCGAAGGACTTGCTTGGGAGACGCAAGATTTTGCGTCTCTACTATAATACCAAGATGTGTTGCCGGCGGATACGCTTCAATGAAAGGCAAAAAAGCGATTTGGCGGAATGACGACCTAATCGCGTCAAATCTTGTGATGCAGCCATTTGCCCCGGAAAAGACGCACAAGGAAAAGGATGCCTCGGAACGTCAGCTCCAGAGCCATAGCCGTCCATACACCCTTCAGTCCGTACTCCGGAGCGAGCAAAGCCGCAAGCGACAGACGCACGCACCACATGCTGAACAGATTGATGAGTGCCGGTTTGAGCGTGTCTCCGGCTCCCACACACACGCAATATACAACTATAGAGGCGGCGAACATCGGTTCAGCGAAAGCCTCTATGCGAAGACTCTGTATGCCGAGAGCACGTATCTCCTCTACAGGAGTGAGGATGCTCATCATGTCAGGAGCGAAAATATACATCACGGCACCCATCACAGCCATCACAGCCATGCCCAAGCCCACCGTCATGTGTGCGAAACTGCGGCACAGACCGAGTCTCTGGGCACCCTTGGTCTGCCCCACAAGTGTCGTGGCAGCGTCACCGATGCCGTATCCGGGCATGTAGCACAGACTTTCAACCGTGATGGCGAAGGTGTTGGCGGCAATGGCGAAGTTGCCCAGCGGAGCCACAATCATGGTGCTCACTATCTGCGCGCCGCTCATCAGGACCGACTGCAGGGCGATGGGTGTGCCTATCTTCAGCGCGTTGCGGACATAGGATGTAACCCAGCGGAAACGCTCGCTGTCCTGCCGTAAAGCCAGCATCTTGCTCCTGAAAATGGCAAAATATGCCTGCAAGGAGGCTGCCACCGTCACCGCAAGAGCCGTTCCTATAGCCGCTCCTACCACACCCAGTCCCATGACGAATATGAATATGTAGTTGAAAATGACGTCGAGCACACACATGAGCACGCTCACTATACTCGGGATGCGCATGTTGCCCGAACACTTCAGCATCGCCCCGCAAAGGTTGGACAGCTGGAACGAGGGCACGGCGAGCGAGAATATGAGGAAGTAGAGCGATGCGTCGCGAGCTATGTCCTCGCCTCCGCCAAGCCAGTAGGGCAGCCGCGAATGCACAGCCACCGCCAAAAGCAGCACCACCATACTTATTATCGTGGTACAGACAAGACCGTGACGGAACACCTGACGGGCTTTGCCGAAATCACCGGAGCCTATGAAATGTGCCGCCTGTACGGAGAATCCGAGCGACGCGGCATTGGTTATGCTGCCGAGAAGCCACGTGGTGGTCTCCACCAGACCTATCGACGCCGATGCCTCCGCGCCGATGTGACCCACCATGGAGGCGTCGATGAAGAACATGAGTACGGATGTAACCTGCGCGAGAATGGACGGAATACTCAGTCCTATGATAAGACTGAGTTTCTCGCTTGTGCTCACCGGCTTTCCCTCGCGTATGCCGGCAAGAAGCTCGTCACTGCTTTTCAATGAAAAAATACGTCCCAAAGCGGCTGCAAAGTTAACTCAAAAAAATGTGTAAAACGAATAAAACGACACCATATTATATATATACGGCACAACATTCTCCCAAAACATGACATCAGAACCAAGCCTCACCGCGTGCTGATGTCATACAGAGCCACGTCTGGTAATGCAGAGAATGCAACGGACAATCCCCCGGAAAACAAAAAGATGAAGTCATGCGCATGACCTCATCCTCATATAACTTTCCTGATTTCTGTTTCCTTATAATTAAACCTATTTCTTTTTTCCTATGCTTTCCCATGATGAGCAGCGGCTTATTCCTTGTTCTTCCTCACCGCCATACCTATTGCAGCTAACGCTGCAAATAGGGTCATCTTCATGCATCAAAATCCTTCTACCATCTTTCTACACTTCCTGACCTTTACCTATTGAACCTCCTGAACAACCTTTCTTATCAACCTTAACAACTAATACCCAAATCTGTTATCCTTCAATCTTTACCTGCCAATACCTTTTCTTTAAGTGTTATCCTCAATCTTATACCTTTTGTCGTTATCCTCAATCTTATACCTTTGACCAATACCCTGTTCTTATTTACTAATCCTTTTTATTTTTATCCGTTCTCAATCTTTACCTTATTTACTTTATCTCTCTCTTTTTTATTACCTATGAAGATCTTTTCTACTACCTATGAAGATTTATCTCTCTCAAATTAATCTTATCTGACGTCTTTCTTTTTGTACCTCGCGGTAGATTTCTTTTGACGATGCAAAGTTACAACCGTATGACATTCCACGCAACACTTTTGCATTACTTGTTCCAGAAAAATGCCTTATTTTTGACCTAAATCAACTACTGTGTGCGCACACAGTGGCTTTTTCATGAAAAAACAGTGCCAGTGAGGGCAATGAAAGCTTGCTTTCAAATTGCCGAATGCAGCCTGTTTTATAGAAAAAACATGTACAAGTCGGGGCAATGAAAGACTGCTATATTATTGCCGGACGCGGAATGTTTTTATTAAAGAAATGTACGAGCGAGGGATATGAAAGATTGTCGTATGGATGGCGAAAGAAGGCTGGTGTATTTGAAAACAACGGAAGCGAGGGATATCGGGCATCGGTATAACACCGTGAAGGTGGTGAAATCGATACAACATATATTATATATAATAATGTATAATATGTCGTTCCAAGCATCGGTAACATAATATCATAACAATGGCGCAAGCCTGTAGAGACGCAAAATCTTGCGTCTCACGAGCAACAAAAGCATATTTTCACAGCCATACAAATGTGCGGATGTATTGCGGAACGCCCGCTCGGGAGACGCAAGATTTTGCGTCTCTACTTTTACAGGCAGCGATGGAATGCATGGACAAGCGTCATGGTGGGGGCACATGATGAAAAAAACACGGAAAAAGGCGGACTCTACTGAATCCGCCTTTATACTGTATACTGATGCGCAGAGGCACCGTTGATGATGTGTCATTCCTCCACCCATCCCGCAGCTTTACGCGCCTTGGAGTCGGGCACGTCCACACCAGCCCTGTAATAGCTCACGAGTGTCACGTCGAACACCAGCGTGGAATAAGCCGGAATGGTACCGTTGTTGGTTGTGCCATAGGCAAGCTGATACGGGATGTACACCTTCCAGCGGTCGCCTATGTGCATGTGCTGCAGTGCGGTAGACAGTCCGTCCACCACTCCCGACACTCCGAACTTTGCCGGTGTGGACGTTGCCGGACTGTATTCTCCCGTGAACGACTTGTCGAAAACATATCCCTCGGGATAAGATGTCGACGGGAGCAGCCGTCCCTCATAGTGCACCTTCACAGAGTCTGTGTACAGAGGGCAGCCCGAGCCCGTGCCGTTCTCCAGCACATTCACCACGACGTGGTCGTAGGGATCCTTCGCCGCCGACTCCTCGAGCGACCACTGGCGTATCACCTTCCAGCTCTTGTCGCCCAGCGACGCACTCGACTTCGCCGTGGCATACAGGTTGTTGAAATAATCGTCATTGGTCTTCTTCCAGTTGGCGAACTCCTCCGGATCACCGTCACTCTCACTGCACGACGTGAGCAGAGCCATCGGTGCGAGCAGTGCAAACAGATATATAATAAGGTGTCTGTTCATATATTATTGCAGTTTTTTCAGCAGGCTGTATATGCTTACCTTGTCTTCTATGATGCCGCGCAGCTGGTCTATGCCCACACGTTCCTGCTCCATGGTGTCGCGGAAGCGCAGTGTCACGGTGTTGTCCTTGAGAGAGTCGTAGTCCACAGTCACGCAGTAAGGCGTGCCGATGGCGTCCTGACGGCGGTAGCGTTTGCCCACCGTGTCCTTCTCGTCGTACTGACAGTTGAAGTGGAACTTCAGGTCGTCTATTATCTTGCGCGCCATCTCGGGCAGTCCGTCCTTCTTCACGAGCGGCATCACGCACAGCTTCACCGGAGCCAGAGCGGCGGGCAGGCGTAGCACGGTGCGCGTCTCGCCGTTCTCGAGTTTCTCCTCGCAGAAGGAGTGACACATCACGGAGAGGAACATACGGTCCACTCCTATTGACGTCTCAATGACATACGGCGTGTAGCTCTCGTTGGTCTGCGGGTCGAAGTATTTTATTGAGCGTCCCGAGAACTTCTCATGCTGCGACAGGTCGAAGTCAGTGCGGCTGTGTATGCCCTCCACCTCCTTGAATCCGAACGGCATGTGGAACTCTATGTCGGTTGCGGCGTTGGCATAGTGGGCGAGCTTCTCGTGGTCGTGGAAACGGTAGTTCTCCGCACCGAAGCCCAGTGCCTGATGCCACTTCATGCGCGTCTGCTTCCATGTGTTGAACCACTCCAGCTCCGTGCCGGGCTTCACGAAGAACTGCATCTCCATCTGTTCGAACTCGCGCATGCGGAATATGAACTGCCGTGCCACAATCTCGTTGCGGAACGCCTTGCCTATCTGCGCGATGCCGAACGGCACCTTCATACGTCCGGTCTTCTGCACATTGAGATAGTTTACGAATATTCCCTGTGCCGTCTCCGGGCGCAGATATATCTTGCTTGTAGAGTCTGCGGTGGAGCCCATCTCCGTAGAGAACATCAGATTGAACTGTCTTACGTCGGTCCAGTTCTTCGTTCCGCTTATCGGATCGACTATCCCCTCGTCGAGTATTATCTGCTTGAGCTCCTCCAGATTCATGGCGTTCATAGCCACGCTGTAACGCTCGTGCAGCTCGTCGCGCTTCTTCTGGTTCTCCAGCACGCGCGGGTTTGTCTCGCGGAACTTAGCCTCGTCGAACGCCTCACCGAAGCGTTTGCGCGCCTTCTCCACCTCTTTGTTTATCTTCTCCTCATATTTTGCTATCTGATCCTCTATGAGCACGTCGGCGCGGTAGCGTTTCTTCGAGTCGCGGTTGTCTATGAGCGGGTCATTGAAAGCGTCGACATGTCCCGACGCCTTCCATATTGTCGGGTGCATGAATATGGCGGAGTCGATGCCCACGATGTTCTCGTGCAGGAGCACCATGCTCTTCCACCAGTATTCCTTGATATTGTTTTTCAGTTCAACACCGTTCTGTCCGTAGTCGTATACGGCTGCCAGACCGTCGTAGATGTCGCTGCTGGGAAACACAAAACCGTATTCCTTGCAGTGCGATACTATTTTCTTAAAAACGTCTTCCTGTGCCATTGTATAATTGTTTTCTTATATTTCGGATTCATAAAAGCGTACGTCACAGACATACAGAATGTCATCTCCGCGCACATTTTTTGTGTGCAAAGATAAGATAATTTGCCCAAAGCGCAAAACATTTTCACACACATTATACTTACGGGCGCGCCATTGTGACACACGCACACATTCCGATACACCATACATGAAGCACAGGGCGGCTAACCGCCACATGCCGGATGAATAAATATTCACAACCGTCACGGCAATGCATATTTATGCAATGTCAACTCCGCGAGAACGCCGCAGAGACGGAACGATGCGCCTTCGGCTGCAAATAAGCGAGTATTTTGAAGTTTACATAAAGGTCTGTCAATCAACCATTTGCGCTGTCATGCATCACGACAGTCCAATCGCAGCCATGCGGAAGAGCCTCTTCCGTCATGCCAAACGGGCTCTTCCGCGCCTCAGAAAAGCCTCTTCCGCCACACTGAAGGCACCGTTCCGCCACACCGAAACGGCATTCCTGCAACAGCGGAAGTACTCCGCCACCCCTCCGGACAGGCAGAAAAGGGGTGAGAAAAAGGGGTAGACATACCACATCGCCATTCCATCTGCCGTGAGAAACATATTTTATGACATCTCCGTTTTCTCTTTCCCGATTTTCAGTTGTCAAAATATTTTACTTTCCCTTCCGTATATTTATGCATCCTCCCACCCTCTCATTCTCTCCCCTCCCCACCCTCTCCCCTCCTCACCTTCCCACTCTCTCCCTTCCTCACCTTCCCCCTCTCCTCCCTTTTGCGTCCAAATCTTTCTCAGATAGGATTTTTTTCATTAACTTTGAAGCAAAATTTGTGACCACAGAAAAATATGAGTGACGAAATAAAAGACAACGAGAGTTTTGATGAAGAGATAAACAACGAAAGCGCGGACGATGCCGTCAATGTGCCGGAGGCGCGGTCAGACTACAAACCGGTGAACCGGTTTGACGCCTCGGCGGTGCACCATCTCAGCGGCATGTACCAGACGTGGTTTCTCGACTACGCCTCATACGTGATACTCGAACGCGCCGTGCCACACATAGAGGACGGACTGAAGCCCGTGCAGAGACGCATACTGCACTCCATGAAGCGCATGGACGACGGACGGTACAACAAGGTGGCGAACATCGTGGGACACACCATGCAGTTCCATCCGCACGGCGACGCATCCATAGGAGACGCCCTCGTGCAGATGGGACAGAAGGATTTGCTCATCGACTGTCAGGGAAACTGGGGCAACATACTTACCGGTGACCGGGCTGCCGCACCGCGTTACATAGAGGCGCGGCTGTCGAAGTTCGCGCTCGACGTGGTGTTCAACCCCAAGACAACCGACTGGCAGCTGAGCTACGACGGACGCAACCGCGAGCCCATCACGCTGCCGGCGAAGTTTCCGCTGCTGCTCGCGCAGGGAGCGGAGGGCATAGCCGTGGGTCTGAGCTCGAAGATTCTGCCGCACAACCTTGTGGAGATATGCGACGCGGCGATAAGCTATCTGCGCGGAGAGGAGTTCACCCTCTATCCCGACTTCCCCACAGGCGGCTCCATAGACGTGAGCAAATACAACGACGGACAGCGCGGAGGACAGCTCAAGGTGCGCGCCAGGATAGAGAAGATAGACAGCAAGACCATCGCCATAAAGGAGATACCGTACAGCAAGACCACGTCGACGCTCATCGACTCAATACTCAAAGCCATTGACAAGGGAAAGATAAAGGCGCGCAAGGTGGACGACAACACGGCGGCGGAGGTGGAGATTCTGGTGCACCTCACGCCGGGCATATCGTCCGACAAGACCATCGACGCGCTCTACGCCTTCTCCGACTGCGAGATAAACCTGTCTCCCAACTGCTGCGTCATTGAGGACAACAAACCGTGCTTCCTTACCGTCAGCGACGTGCTTCGCCACTCGGTGGACAGCACCATGGGGCTTCTGCGCAAGGAACTCGAGATAAGGCGCGGCGAGCTTTTCGAACAACTGTTCTTCGCCTCGCTCGAACGCATATTCATAGAGGAACGCATATACAAGGACAAGGGGTTCGAGAACGCGCCCGACATGGACGCCGCCGTGGCTCACGTGGACAACCGGCTGGAGCCGTTCAAGAAACAGCTGGTGCGCGAGGTGACCCGTGACGACATACTGCGGCTCATGGAGATAAAGATGCAACGCATACTGAAGTTCAACAAGGACAAGGCTGACGAACTCATACTCAAGACGAAGGAGGAGATAAAATCGATAGACCACGACCTCGCCCACATGACCGACGTCACCATACGGTGGTTCGAGTTCATAAAGGAAAAGTACGGCAAGGACCATCCCAGACGCACGGAGATACGCAGCTTCGACACCATCGAGGCGGCGAAAGTGGTGGAGGCGAACGAAAAACTCTACATCAACAGGCAGGAGGGATTCATCGGCACAGGACTGAAGAAGGACGAGTTCGTGTGCAACTGCTCCGACATTGACGACATCATCGTGTTCTTCAAGGACGGAAAATATAAGGTGATGCGCGTGGCTGACAAGATTTTCGTAGGCAAGAACGTGATGCACGTGCAGGTGTTCAAGCGCAACGACAGGCGCACCACATACAACGCGGTATACCGCGACGGCAGAAATGGACCGTCATACATCAAACGCTTCAACGTGACGTCGATGACACGCGACCGCGAGTACGACCTCACGCAAGGCACACCGGGCTCGCGCGTGCTCTACTTCACAGCCAACCCGAACGGTGAGGCGGAGGTGATAAAGGTGACGCTGGAGGTGACCGCCAAGATGAAGAAGATTTTCCTGGAGAAGGACTTCTCCGACATCGCCATAAAGGCACGCACCGCTAAAGGCAACATTCTTACCAAACATGCCGTCAACAGGATAGGACTGAAGAGCCACGGACGCTCCACACTCGGAGGAAGGAAGGTGTGGTTCGACGCCGACGTGAACAGACTGAACTACGACGGACGCGGGAAGCTGCTCGGAGAATTCAACGACGGCGACTCCATACTTGTGGTGCTCGACGACAACGAGTTCTATATCACCGACTTCGACGCCAACAACCACTATGAGGACAACATCCGCATAATAGAGAAATGGAACCCCGGCAAGGTGTGGACAGCAGTGCTCTACGACGCCGACAACGACAACTATCCTTACATAAAACGCTTCTGCATGGAGGCTACGAAACGCCACCAGAACTTCCTCGGCGACAACCCGCAGAGCAGGCTCGTGCTTCTCACCGACACGGTATACCCGCGCATACGCGTGACATTCAAGCCGGTGGAGGGCAGAGACGGCAACTCCACGCAACGACCGCCCATGGAAATAGACATGGAACAGTTTGTTGGAGTGAAGGGATTCAAGGCTAAAGGCAAGCGCATATGCACATGGGAGGTTGAGGACATAGAGGAGCTGGAGCCTCTGAGAATGCCGGAGCCTGAACCGGAAGACGCGCCCGACGGTGGCGAAGAACCGGAGGAGGAGCCGGAGAACCTCGATCCGGACGCAGGAAAAAGCAGGCAGCAGGTGATAGACGAGATGACAGGACAGCTTAATCTCTTCGGCGATGACGACATGTAGAGTGTTTATCGCGGCGGCGGCACTGCTCTACGCCACCGCGTCACGGGCGCAGAGCGACACCATAACGTCGGACAAGGTGATAACGAACGCACGAATGGCTGCCATAGGGTCGGCTGACATACTCGACACTTATCTCTCGCCGGAGAAATACAAGGGTGTGGAGCTGCGCTACATATCGCACACCACACGCGACTCCGAACGCAGCCGCTGGTCGCGGAGGATAACCCATCAGGGCAGCATATCCTACGCCGACAACCGCTCGGGCAACGGAGCGGAGATGGCGGGAGCGTACTTCTTCCAGTACGCATGGCTTTACAACTGGCGTCTCTCAGGCAACAGACTGAACCTGAAGGCGGGTGCCGCAGCCGACGCCACCATCGGTTTCATCTACAACACACGCAACGGCAACAACCCGGCGCAGGCAAGGGCAATGGTGAACATAACGCCTACGGGAAGCGCGGACTACAGATTCACCCTCGCGGGCAGACCGTTCACCGCGCGCTATGAGCTGAACATACCGCTCTGCGGACTGATGTTCAGCCCCAACTACGGGCAGTCTTACTACGAGATATTCTCACGAGGCAACTACGACCGCAACATTGTGCCTACCACATTCGTATGCTCACCGTCGGTCAGACAGATGCTATCGCTCGACTTCACCATAGGACGCACGACGCTGCGGGCTGGTTATCTGTGCGACATACAGCAGGCTCGGGTGAACAATCTGAAGTCGCACATCTACACGCACGCCTTCATGATAGGCGTGGTAAGGCGGTTCAAACTCATAAAGATACATCCATGAGACGACTGACACTGTTTTTTCTCTACATCACGGCTATGACGGCATGCATCACTTCATGCGTTGACGAGGAGGAGTATGCCGACAATCCGCGCGGCAACTTCGAGGCTCTGTGGCACATAATGGACGAGCACTACTGCTTCTTCGAGGCGAAGGGCAAGGAGTACGGGCTCGACTGGGACGAGGTACGCAGCCGCTACTCGGTGCAGATGAGCGACAACCTGACGGAGGACCAGCTGTTCGAGATTCTCGGCAACATGCTCGGCGAACTGCGCGACGGGCACGTCAACATGTACTCGGCGTGGGACGTGGCGCGCAACTGGTCGTGGAAGGAGGACTATCCGTCAAACTACAGCGACACGCTTATAAGAAAATACCTTGGCACGGACTACCGCATAGCGGCGGGAATGGAATACCGCGTGCTCGACGACAACACGGGTTACCTGCGCTGCAAGTCGTTCTCCACGGCTCCGGGCGACGGCAATCTGGACGAGATACTGCTTTTCCTCGCACCCTGCAACGGACTCATCATCGACCTGCGCGACAACAGCGGAGGCATGCTCACGGCTGCGGAGAAACTCGCGGCACGCTTCACCAACGAGGAGATATGCGTGGGTTACATGCAGCACAAGACCGGTCCGGGGCACAACGACTTCTCCAAGATGGAGGAGCAGAGGCTCAAGCCTGCCAAGGGACTGCGATGGCAGAAACGCGCCGTGGTGCTTACCAACAGGGCGGTATACAGCGCAGCCAACGAGTTTGTGAAGTACATGAAGTGCTGTCCGGGCGTTACCGTCGTGGGCGACAGGACGGGCGGCGGAGCAGGAATGCCCTACACGAGCGAGCTCCCTATAGGATGGAGCGTGCGGTTCTCGGCATGTCCCATGTACGACACTGACAGACAGACCACCGAGTTCGGCATAGAGCCTGACTACAGGGTGTCGCTCGAGAATGCCGACATGCTGCGCGGAAGGGACACCATAATAGAATACGCACGGCGCATCATCAACGGCGGCACGGCGGAAGACACTCACTGAACACTACGGACACCGCGTACGGCAACGGCACGGAAATGATACGACAACACGGAAAACCAATATTCACACAACAATAAAACATCAACACACATGAAAGCAATAAGCACAGAAAAGGCTCCGAAAGCAATCGGACCATACAGTCAGGCCATCGAGGCAGGAGGAATGGTATTCGTCTCCGGACAGCTTCCCATCGATCCGGCAACTGGAATGTTTGCAGAGGGTGGCATAAAGGAGCAGACCAGACAGTCGCTCACCAACGCTATGCACATCCTGGAAGAGGCGGGCACTGACCTGGCACATGTTGTCAAGACCACCGTTTTCCTCTCCGACATGGACAACTTCGCCGCTATGAACGAGGTGTATGCCGAGTTTTTCAGCATGCCTTTCCCCGCACGGTCGGCTGTGGCGGTGAAAACGCTGCCCAAGAACGCACTTGTGGAGGTGGAATGCACTGCGATAAAAGGGTAAAAAGGTACAAAGGTAAAGAGGTAAAAAGGCGGGGGAAAGGGTAAAAAGGTAAAAAAGTAAAGAGGTAAAAGGCAATTGGAAAGGGTAAAAAAATAAAAAGGTAAAGAGGTAAAAACAGGCGGATTGGAACAAGACAGGAGCGACATGGAGCTTCTTGATAATGCATGTCAACATTCAAAAGACAGCTCGTCGATACCTCAAACGTTATTTTTACTTCTTTACCTTTGTACCTTTTTACCCTTTCCAATTGCCTTTTACCTTTTTACTTTTTTACCCTTTTACCCTTACCAATTGCCTTTTACCTCTTTACCTTTTTACCCTTTTACCCTTTCCAATTGCCTTTTACCTTTTTACTTTTTTACCCTTTTACCCTTAATCCCGTCTTTTTACCTTTTTACTTTTTTACATCTTTACCTTTTAAACCAAATTGGACCGGTCGTGAAGATGCCCCGACCGGTCCGTGTTACCCTAAAAACAGCAATTGACTCACGTCAATATTTTATTATGAAAACATTCGTCTTATTATGAAATAAAAGTTTGATTACAGCAACCGTGAGCCTTGCGGAAGCACCGGCTGCGCGACCTCCGTCATGACACATATGCCTTTCACGCACTACAACTTTATCCTGTAGCTCAGCCCGAGCACATGTTCGTCGGTGTCGTCATCATCCTTGTCGTTGTTTACATTCTGATAAAGATAATACAACCCCACGCTGTGCGTCATCGTGATTTTCCACTCCGCGCCCACTATATAGCGCGATTTCTCCAGCGAAAACGAGTTGTACATCTCGGCACTGGCATAAGGGTCTATCCTGCATCCGGGAATATCGTACTCCACTTTGAGCCGCGAGCGCAGCACATTGTGCCCCTTGCCTCTCACATTATAGTCCTCCCACAATCCGTTATCATAGTCGTAACGCTCCGTGGTTTTCCTCGGACGGTAGGTGTACTGCCATCTTTCGCGCAGCGAAATACCGAACCTTCCTGTCTTGACACTACCAGTGAGCGACACGTTGAAGCGGTGGCGCAGTCCCCAGTAGGACGGTCTCCGACTGTTGTATGAGCCGTCCTCATGAAGGGTTATCTCCTCGTCGTTGTTGTCGTAGAGCAGAGTGTATCCTGCTGAGAGCTTCAGTCCGTTCACAATCTTGTAGCTTCCTTCCAGTCCTAAGCTCCATCTGTCGGCTGTTCCGGAATTGTCGCGCGTTCTGAACTCGCCTTCAGCCCCGACGCTCCATTTCTCTCCAAGACTCTTCTCCGCACCCACCGTTGTCCATACACCGAAGTCGCTATGCTGCGCCATAATGCCTTCAGGCATCATGAGAAGCACCGTCAGCAACACGGCAGTACGCACGGCACGCACCGTCCACGTCTCTATATATCTTCTACTGTTCATTTCTCGTGTGATAATTTCAGTCCGCTGCTTATCCTACTGCCGTCCTCATACACATCCGTTTCACCGTAAACCTTCAACGTAGTCATACCCCTCGGAGCGCATCTGAATACACTGTGCGGCACGAAGCTGTGCGTCCGCCTTCTGTTTCCTGCACGCTGCAAGTGTCCTTAGCCATGAAAACGAGCCTTGCGGACAACTTTTCTGTAGCCGCAATCCCTACATCCGTCCAGTTCATAAGATATATGCCGTTCTTTTCGTCAAGGGTAATAGGTTCAAATAAATACAGCAGTCCGGTCACAGCAGTAAATTTATAGTTGTTTTGTAGAGACAATGCAAACGAGCGGAAAGGGAGCTTGCTCCTATTTTCCCGAGTGCAGCTTGTCTTCTACAAAGACAATGCGAGGCGAGTGCAACAGCAAGACGGTGAAACGAAGTTTTACCGGACTTGATACTGCCGAGCCGAAGCTTGTCTTCTACAAAGACAATGCAAACGAGCGGAAAGGGAGCTTGCTCATGCTTTCCCGAGTGCAGTTTGTCTTCTACAAAGACAATGCGAGGCGAGTGCAACAGCAAGACG
Organism: Leyella lascolaii; assembly: GCF_900079775.1. GTDB lineage: Bacteria > Bacteroidota > Bacteroidia > Bacteroidales > Bacteroidaceae > Prevotella > Prevotella lascolaii. The sequence goes on from NZ_LT556038.1 coordinate 549,503, forward strand.
GTGAAACGAAGTTTTACCGGACTTGATACTGCCGAGCCGAAGCTTGTCTTCTACAAAGATAATGTAATATTCATTACAACGCAAACAAAACCATCCATTATATCTTTTTTTCACAATAAATTAAGCATAAAAGTATATGTGCGGTGCGTTTTCGTAGAATCGACAGTCCGCATATAACATCATTCCAACACGCAGCCCGTCTCCTTGTCGGTCCCTCCCCGCGATATACTTCCGAATGAACAGCCCTGCCGAAGGCAACTAAAAAAAATACCGTTTCGTTCGTATATGATATAAAAAAAGTGTAACTTTGCAGCGATTCCTGTTCATGCAGAATCACAGCGACCGCAACACGCCACCACACAGGTGGAAAAAACGTCGGTTACGGTACACTCTACTCGCGCTTGTGGCGGAATTGGTAGACGCGCCAGACTTAGGATCTGGTGTCTCGCGACGTGTAGGTTCGAGTCCTATCAGGCGCACACGCACAACGCCGGACGGTTTTTCATTACCGCCCGGCGTTTTATTTTCACATCACACCTTTATCTATATACATGCGCGCATACATTAATATAATATGATGCATACATTAATATAATGGCACGAAAAATATCTTACGGCATGCCTTCCCGTCACTGTCTGTCCCACGCGAATAATGCCGCGAAGCCACGGCAGCGTCAACGTCATGTCTGAGCCCTAATCATACGCGCATGAAAAAACGGCGTATGCTGAGGTTGGCTCACAGCATACGCCGTATGTATATCCACCGGTCTGCCGACCGTCACAAATCATTTCACGTCACCCACCTTTATCAGATATTCGGCTATCTGCACGGCGTTGAGCGCGGCACCCTTGCGTATCTGGTCACCGCTGAGCCACAGCGTGAGACCGCAGTCGTCGGTAAGGTCCTTGCGGATGCGTCCCACGTACACATCGTCCAGTCCGGCTGTCTCCAGCGGCATAGGATAGACAAGGTTCGCCGGGTCGTCCTTCAGCGTACATCCCGGTGCGGCTGCTATTGCCTTACGCGCATCCTCGACACTTATCGGAGTCTCCGTCTCTATCCATACGCTCTCCGAATGGGAGCGGAGCGACGACACACGCACGCATGTGGCAGAGCATTTCACGTCGCTGTGCATTATCTTCCGTGTCTCGTTGAACATCTTCATCTCCTCCTTTGTATACCCGTTGTCAGTGAAGACATCAATCTGCGGAATGACGTTATAGGCGAGCTGATGCGGGAACTTCTCCACAGTCACAGGCTTGCCCTCCACGAGCTGCTCATACTGCTGCTGCAATTCAGCCATCGCAGCGGCACCCGCGCCGCTCGCGCTCTGGTAGCTCGACACGTGCACACGGCGTATGTGACTGAGCTGCTCCAGCGGTTTGAGCACCACCACCATCATTATTGTAGTGCAGTTGGGGTTGGCGATGATGCCGCGCGGACGGTTGAGCGCATCCTCGGCATTGCACTCCGGCACAACCAGAGGCACGTCGTCACACATGCGGAACGCGCTCGAGTTGTCTATCATCACAGCTCCGTGCTTGGTGATTGTGTCGGCATACTCCTTCGATGTGCCTCCTCCTGCGGAGACGAAAGCTATGTCGACATCCTTGAAATCATCGTTGTGCTGCAACAGTTTCACCTCGTAATCCTTTCCCTTGAAGCTGTATTTTCGTCCAGCCGAACGCTCTGAGCCGAACAACACCAGTTCATCCATCGGGAAATCACGCTCTGCAAGTATGCGCAGGAACTCCTGTCCTACGGCTCCGCTTGCTCCTACAATTGCTACTTTCATAATGTTATAGTGTTTATGTTGTTATATATCGGTATGCCGGACGGCATCTTCCGCACCGCCTTACCGTGACTTCAAAATATCGACGAGCCGAAGCTTATCTTATGACAAAGATAATGCAAGGCGAGCGCAACAGCAAGGCGGGAAGACGAAGTCTTACCAGGCTTGATACTGCCGAGCCGAAGCTTATCTTATGACAAAGATAATGCAAGGCGAGCGCAACAGCAAGGCGGGAAGACGAAGTCTTACCAGACTTGATACTGCCGAGCCGAAGTTTATCTTATGCAAAGATAATGCAAACGAGCGCAATGAGAGCTTGCTCTCACATTGCCGAGTGCAGCTTATCTTATGCAAAGATAATGCAAGGCGAGTGCAACAGCAAGGCGGGAAGACGAAGTCTTACCAGACTTGATACTGCCGAGCCGAAGCTTATCTTATGCAAAGATAATGCAAACGAGAGGAAAGTAAGCTTGCTTACAGTTTCCCGAGTGCAGCTTATCTTATGCAAAGATACAACATTTCCATTAAAATGCAATTACCACGACTTTATTTATCACAAAGCCATGCGAATCATCCGCCTCTGCCGTCCCTCCCCACACACCACATGCAGACATCATCGCATCCTGTCTCCGTCATACACGGGTCAATATGTGATTAACATTATTTTAATATTACACTATAATAATTTAACTTTTCTAATCTCACAATCAGGAAAAGACTTAGCCGATAAATGTATACAACACAACCGAAAAGGAACAATCATACAGTCGTACGCAAAAGACCGGATTGCAGGAAAGCCTGTTCCGCATCGCCAAACGGTATGTCTCATGCTACGAAGAAGGCTCTTTCGTGTTGCAAAAGACACTATTCGGCACGACAGAAAAGGCTCTTTCGTAAAACAGATGACAAAGCACCGCGAGCCGTCTGAAGCCTAACAGCGTATCAGTCAGCAGGTTACGGAAAGACTGCAAAAACCGTCATTTTCCGCGAAAACAGCGTCCAGAGCGTCCGTGTTTCAGAATACGGCAGTTTTAGAGACAATGTTTTAACATTTAGGATATACAATATGTTAATTTATATTTACCAAAACTATTCCGCCATATTATATCCGCCATTCTTTCCCACACTGTCACCCGTTCCGCAGACCAAGCCACGCGCCGCTGTGTCACAGCGTCGGTCACGCGATATCACGGCAATGACGCGGAGGAAAGTCAGACTGCATGCGTGCGCTGAAACGCCCAAATAGCGTCCCGTAACACCCATTTCCGCATTTTTTTTCGTTTATTCCAGCGATTTTGATTAAGTTTGCATATTAATCAGACAACAGACATACAAACACCGGCAACATACCTATGTCCCAGATAGCGCAATACTTTCCGATAACCGATCCCACGCTGATATTCTTCGTGGTGATGATAATCATACTCTCGGCACCCATCATCATGGGAAAGCTACGTATTCCCCACATCATCGGAATGGTGCTCGCCGGAGTGCTCATAGGCAAGTACGGACTCAACATTCTGGTGCGCGACGACTCCTTCGAGCTGTTCGGCAAGGTGGGACTGTACTACATCATGTTCCTCGCGTCGCTCGAGATGAACATGGACGGCATACGTAAGGACGGACGGAGGTTTCTCACTTTCGGTCTGCTCACATTCTCCGCGCCGTTCGTGCTTACCTACATCATGAGCTACACGCTGCTCGGCTACTCCCTTCAGGCGTCGCTGCTGCTGGGCTGCATCATGGCTTCCAACACTCTGATAGCCTATCCCATAGTGAGCCGTTACGGACTCCAGCGCAAGAAGAGCGTGTCGCTGAGCGTCGGCTCGTCCATGATCTCGCTGCTGATGGCTCTTGTCACGCTCGCCGCCCTCGTGGCATCACACAGGGAGAGCACAGGTTTCTGGTTCTGGGTGTGGTTCGCAGCCAAGTTCTTCGTGTACATCGGGGCGATGGTTCTCGTCATACCGAGGCTCACGCGATGGTTCCTGCGCCGCTACAGCGACGCCGTGATGCAGTTCATCTTCGTCATGTCGATGCTCTTCATGAGCGCAGCCCTGAGCGAGGCAGTGGGTCTTGAGGGCATCTTCGGAGCCTTCGTCGCCGGACTCATACTCAACCGCTACATACCCCACGTGTCGCCTCTGATGAACCGCATAGAGTTCATCGGCAACGCCCTGTTCATCCCCTATTTCCTCATAGGCGTGGGAATGCTCATCAACGTGCGCCTGCTCTTCGCCGGGACAGGCATCATATGGGTAGTGCTCGCCATCACCTTCATAGGCACCTTCGGCAAGGCGATAGCGGCATATCTGTCAGCCCGCATGTTCCGCCTGCCGCTCTCGTCGGGCAACATGATGTTCGGACTCACCTCGGCACACGCCGCCGGCTCGATAGCCATGATAATGGTGGGCATGAGGATAGAGACCGCTCCGGGACAGGTGCTCGTGAACGACGAGATGCTCAACGCCGTGGTGATAATGATTCTCTTCACGTGCATCATATCGACGATGATGACCGAGTCGGCTGCACAGCAGATAATACTGCGCGACAAGGACATGCCGCAGGACGAACAGCAGACCGACGACGAGCGCATACTCATACCGATGAAGTATCCCGAGTATGCCAACAGACTGCTGAGTCTTGCCATCATGATGCGCAACCCTAAGCTGCGGCGGGAGATTGTGGGGCTTAACGTGGTGTACGACGACGACGACATGCGGGCAAACCAGGAGCGCGGACAACGCCTTCTCGAGAATGTGAGCAAGTATGCGGCGGCTGCCGACGTGAAGATGCAGACTCAAGTGAGGGTCGCAGCCAACATAGCCAACGGCATAAAGCATGCCTTCAAGGAGTTCCGCGCGTCGGAGATAATCATCGGGATGCACATGCACAAGGAGGTGTCGCAGAAGTTCTGGGGCGCGTTCCACCAGAGCCTGTTCAACGGACTGAACAACCAGATAATAATGGCGCGACTCAACCAGCCGCTCACAACCATACGGCACATACACGTGGCGGTGCCGTCGAAGGCGCAGTTCGAACCGGGATTCTACCGCTGGCTCGAACGTCTGGACCGCCTCGCGGGCAACATGGAGTGCCGCATGATGTTCCACGGACGCCCCGACACGCTCTCGCTCATCAACAAATACACCATGCAGCACCATCCGGACGTGAAGGCTGAATACATGGCTATGGACCATTGGAACGAGCTGCCACGCCTCGCGGCGAACATAAGCGGGGACAACCTATTTGTGGTTGTGGCTGCGCGGAAGGGCACCGTGTCATACAAGAACGCGATAGAATATCTGCCCGAGGAGCTGACAACGCATTTCTCCGGCACGAATCTCATAATAATATTCCCCGACCAGCACGGCAACGCCATGGACGAAATGACCTTCGCACAGCCTCAGCACACCGAGGACCGCAGCGCATACGAGAGCATCGGCAAGTGGATAAACCGCATGAAGAAGTCGGGGAAAAGCCCTGCCGACGGCAACGCGGAACAATGAACACCGCACGGAGAGGCAACGCCAACGCCGCGCCAAGGCAAGAGACAAACGACAAACACACTGCATTTTATGATAGACATCAAGGGAATTACAAAAAGCTTCGGCTCACTGCAGGTGCTCAAAGGCATCGACCTGCACATCGACAAAGGCGAGGTGGTGAGCATAGTAGGTCCGAGCGGAGCGGGAAAGACCACTCTGCTGCAGATCATCGGAACGCTCGACAGACCTGACAGCGGCTCAATCGTCATCGACGGGACTGACGTGAGGAAACTCAACGCGGCACAGATAGGCGACTTCCGCAACCGACGCTTAGGCTTCGTGTTCCAGTTCCACCAGCTCCTTCCGGAGTTTACGGCACTGGAGAACATTATGATTCCGGCATTCATAGGGGGTACCGGCAAGGCTGAGGCGAAAGAACGCGCAGGCGAACTGCTGCGATTCATGGGACTGGAAGACCGTGCCACGCACAAGCCGGCTGAACTGTCGGGAGGCGAGAAACAGCGCGTAGCGGTGGCAAGGGCACTGATGAACAACCCGGCGGTGATTCTTGCAGACGAGCCCAGCGGCAGCCTCGACTCAAAGAACAAGGAGGAGCTGCACCGCCTTTTCTTCGAACTGCGCGACAAGTTCGGACAGACGTTCGTCATAGTGACACACGACGAGAACCTGGCAAGCATAACCGACCGCACCATAGTGATGAAGGACGGAATGCTCGAAAGCTGCTCCTCAACAGCTGTCACGCACATTTCCGACCCCGTCGCGGAAAACGCTGCGGAGGAGAGCAATGGTTCACGCGACGGCGAATGAACTTTCACATACATCAAAAGCAAAAAGACTGACTCATATGATAAAGCTCGGCGACTACAACATACTTACCGTCGTGAAGGAGGTTGACTTCGGTCTGTATCTCGACGGAGGCGACGAGGGGGAGATACTCCTGCCGCGCCGCTATGTGCCGGAGGGTGCCTGTCCTGGCGACACGATGGAAGTGTTCATCTATCTCGATAACGAGGAGAGGCTCGTGGCTACCACGGAGATTCCTCGGGCGAAGGTGGGCGACTTCGCATATCTTGAAGTGGCGTGGGTGAACAACCACGGGGCGTTCCTCGACTGGGGACTGATGAAAGACCTCTTCTGCCCGTTCCGCGAACAGAAGATGCGCATGGAGAAAGGCAAGAGATACATAGTGCACGTGCACATCGACGAAGAGAGCTACCGCATAATGGCTTCGGCAAAGGTGGAACACTTCCTGAGCGAGGACATGCCGCCATACCGTCGCGGCGACGAAGTGGACATGCTAGTGTGGCAGAAGACCGATCTGGGCTTCAAGGTCATTGTGGACAACACGTTCCAAGGGCTCATCTACGACAGCCAGATATTTGAGGACATACACACGGGCGACCGTATGAAGGGCTACGTCAGCAACGTACGGGAAGACGGGAAGATAGACCTCATGGCGCAGCCGTCGGGACGCCGGCACACCAAAGACTTCGCCGAGGCACTGCTGGAATACTTGCACGGCAACGGCGGAACGTGTCCGCTGGGCGACAAGAGCGACGCGGAGGACATAAAGAACATGTTCCATGTGAGCAAGAAGGTGTTCAAACGCGCCGTCGGCGACCTGTACAGACGGAGGCTGATAAGCATCTCCGACAAATCCATAAAACTGAACAGATGATGCAGAAGTGGTATGCAAGGACAGAGATGCTGTTCGGACGTGACGCCATAGAGACTCTCGCCAGAGCGCGCGTTGCAGTGTTCGGTGTAGGAGGAGTGGGCGGTTATGCCGTCGAGGTGATGGCTCGCAGCGGTGTGGGACACATCACTCTCATCGACAACGACACCGTGAGCATAACCAATCTCAACCGCCAGATAATCGCACTCAACAGCAACCTCGGGGAGTATAAGGTGGATGTGGCACGCCGGAGGATTCTCGACATCAACCCTGAATGCAACGTCAATGCCATACGCATGTTCTACCTGCCGGAGGAGGCGGGCAACATTGACCTGTCAGAATACGACTATGTGGCTGACTGCATAGACACAATAAAGGCGAAGATAGACATAGCCATGCGCTGCCACGGGCTCGGTGTGCCGCTGATAAGCAGCATGGGGGCGGCAAACAAGTTCGACCCTACAATGTTCAGAGTGGCTGACCTGAGCAGGACAAGCATGGACCCGATAGCCAAAATCATGCGGAAGAAACTGCGGAAGGCTGGCATAGAGCATCTGAAAGTGGTATACAGCGAGGAGCAGCCAGCGCATTCACCGGCACAAGACGCGCCGGACAGCGGTGCCGAAGCCTCAAAACGCCCGGTTCCGGCAAGCAATGCCTTCGTGCCGGCGGCGGCAGGTATAATATTAGGTGGGGAAATAGTGAAGGACATCATAGGCTTTCCCGGAAAATCATAAAGCGGCACGCCCGGCACAGGCACGCGATGCTGATGTGACACGACCGCCTGAACGGAATGGAAAAGACAATCCCGGAACAGAAGCGCAAAGGCTTTGTTCCGGGATTGTCCGTATATGATGATGCCCTTTCTCAGAACTCCGCAGTCTTCGGAGTACGCGGGAACGGGATGACATCGCGTATGTTCTGCATGCCCGTGACGAAAAGGATGAGACGCTCGAAACCGAGCCCGAAACCGCCGTGAGGGCATGTTCCGTACTTGCGGGTGTCGAGATACCACCACATGTCCTTCATCGGGATGTTGCGCTCCGTTATCTGCGCCATGAGCTTGTCGTAGCTTTCCTCACGCACGCTTCCTCCTATTATCTCGCCGATCTGCGGGAACAGCACGTCCGTTCCCTGCACCGTGCGTCCGTCTTCGTTCATCTTCATGTAGAAAGCCTTTATCTCTTTAGGATAATCATTCATTATCACGGGCTTCTTGAAGTGCTCCTCAACGAGGTAACGCTCGTGTTCGCTGGCGAGATCCATGCCCCATGAAACCGGGAACTCGAACTTCTTGCCGTTCGAAACTGCCTCTTCGAGTATCCTGATGCCGTCGGTATAGGTGAGACGCACGAACGAATCCTTCAGCACTCCTTCAAGTCTTGCGATGAGACCTTTGTCAATCATCTTGTTGAGGAACTCCAGATCGTCCTTGCAATTGTCCAAAGCCCACTGCACACAATACTTGATGAACTCCTCCTCAAGGTCCATAAGGTCGTCCTTGTCGATGAAAGCCACCTCGGGCTCTATCATCCAGAACTCGGCAAGATGGCGCGGAGTGTTGCTGTTCTCGGCACGGAACGTCGGTCCGAACGTGTATATCTGTCCGAGGGCAGTGGCTCCGAGCTCGCCCTCAAGCTGTCCGGAAACGGTGAGAGACGTCATCTTTCCGAAGAAGTCATCGCTGTAGATGATCTTTCCGTCCTCGTCTTTCTTAAGGTCGTACAGGTTCTTTGTCGTCACCTGGAACATCTCGCCGGCACCCTCGCAGTCGCTTGCGGTGATGATGGGCGAATGGAAATAGAAGAAGCCACGGTCGTGGAAGAACTTGTGTATGGCAATCGCCATGTTATGACGGATGCGCATCACGGCACCGAAAGTGTTGGTGCGCAAACGCATGTGCGCGTACTGGCGCATGTATTCGAAGCTCTGTCCCTTCTTCTGCATGGGATAGTCGGAGCCGCACAGACCGTAAATCTCTATCTCACTGCACTGTATCTCAGAAGCCTGACCGGCTCCCTGGCTCTCGACAAGCACTCCCGTGGCACTTATGCAGGCACCTGTGGTGATCTGCTTCAGCATATTCTCGTCGAACTTGGAGGGATCGACAACTATCTGAACGTTCTTTATGGTCGAGCCGTCGTTCAGTGCTATGAAATCAACAGCCTTGCTGCTGCGGTGCGTACGCACCCATCCCTTCACATTGACAACCGCTCCGAAGTCGGTGCGTTTGAGAATGTCGACTACCTTTGTTCTACGTATTGTCTCCATATTATATATATGTTATAAAATGCCGTCAGCCTTTTCAGCCCGCGCCCCTGCCCTTCCCCGGCAACTGAAGCCGTGTTATGTGGCGGCGGCACGGTCCGAACAGGCCGACACGTCATCTGTTTATGTTATAATGTATTGTTATGTCTGTTTACTCGAAAGCACCCATGCGCAGCATGTCGACCTCCTTCTCAGTGAGGAAACGCCAGTCTCCGCGACGCAGGTTCTTCTTTGTCAGTCCCGCGAACTGTACACGGTCGAGCTTCACGACGCGATAGCCCAGATGTTCGAAGATGCGGCGCACGATGCGGTTCTTGCCGCTATGAATCTCTATACCCACCTGACTCTTGTCCGTATCGCTGGCATACTCGATGGCGTCGGCATGTATCTCACCGTCCTCAAGCTCTATTCCCTCCGCTATCTGCTGCATGTCGTGTGCGGTGACATTCTTGTCGAGGAACACGTGGTAAACCTTTTTCTTGAGGAACTTGGGATGAGTCAGCTTGCTCGCAAGGTCGCCGTCGTTTGTGAGAAGCAGCACACCGGTCGTGTTGCGGTCAAGCCTTCCCACCGGATAAATGCGCTCCGGACACACGTTACCCACAATATCCATGACGGTCTTGCGGTTCTGCGGGTCGTCGCTTGTGGTGACACAGTCCTTCGGTTTGTTGAGAAGCACGTAGACCTTTTTCTCGAGTGTCACCACGTTATCCTGGAACTTGATCTCGTCCGAACGCTTTACCTTGGTGCCGAGTTCGGTCACCACGGTCCCGTTTACGGTCACTGCGCCTGCCTCTATGTACTCGTCAGCCTCGCGGCGGCTGCACACTCCGGCATTGGCAAGGAACTTGTTGAGACGTATAGGCTCGTTCGGGTCGATGTGACTCTCGCTGTACTCGATGCGCTTCTTCATGCTATACTTGGCGTTGGGGTCGTAGTCGGCAGTACGCTGACGGTAACCTCCCTGCTGATAATTCTTGTTATAGCCACCGCGCTGCGGACGTGCGCCACGCTGCTGGAAGCCGCCCTGGCGCGCCTGATAGCCTCCCTGATTGCCCTCGGCGTTGTTGAAGCGCGGACGATAGCCTGCCTGCTGGCGTGGCTGATAGCCCGTCTGGTTGCCCTCGGCGTTGTTGAAGCGAGGACGGTAGCCTGCCTGCTGGCGTGGCTGATAGCCCGTCTGGTTGCCCTCGGCGTTGTTGAAGCGGGGACGGTAGCCTGCCTGCTGGCGTGGCTGATAGCCCGTCTGGTTGCCCTCAGCGTTGTTGAAGCGAGGACGGTAGCCTGCCTGCTGGCGAGGCTGATAGCCTGTCTGGTTGCCCTCGGCATTGTTGAAGCGCGGACGATAGCCTGCCTGCTGGCGCGGCTGATAGCCCGTTTTATTATTGTTTTGCAGCAATCCCGTCCCGAAACCTTCCGGCCGGAATCCGCCCTCATCGCCGTTGCTGCGCCCTGTAGTGTAGGCGCGCTGCACGCGGATGCGCGGACGTTGCGGACGAGTGCCGCTACGATAATCCTTCTGATAGTTTGTGGCAGAGTTCTCCTGACCCTCGTTTTTCTGCTCTGAAGACTGCCCTTGAGCTTTGTTTTCTAATTCTAAGTCCATATTAAATGATGATGTTCTGGCCTCACGGCTCCGGTTAATAAATTATAACTCTCTGATAAATATAACTCTGTTATGTGTAAAATGACGATTCACTGTCATATACCCGTGTAGTTGTGCGGTGTGATTGCCATCAGCTCCGACTTCACCTCATCGCTCACATCGAGTGTCCTGATGAAGTCGTGTATGGTCTCCTCCGTCATCTTCTTGTTTGTACGGGTAAGCGCCTTCAACGCCTCGTAAGGGTGAGGATAAGCCTCACGGCGCAGTATTGTCTGTATAGCCTCAGCCACCACAGCCCATGTGTTGTCGAGATCGTCGTATATTTTCTGTTCGTTGAGAATGAGCTTGCGCAGTCCTTTCAGCGTGCTCATTATGGCAATAAGACCGTGACCGAACGGCACACCCACATTACGGAGCACCGTGGAGTCGGTAAGATCGCGCTGCAGACGGCTCACCGGCAGTTTTGCGGCAAGGAACTGGAGCACGGCGTTTGCCACTCCCAGATTGCCCTCGCTGTTCTCGAAGTCGATGGGATTCACCTTATGGGGCATCGCACTCGACCCTACCTCGCCAGCCTTTATCTTCTGTTTGAAGTAGTCCATGGATATATACATCCACATATCACGGTCAAGATCGATGATGATTGTATTGATCCGGCGCATGGCATCGAACACACCGCCGAGGCAGTCGTAGTTGCTTATCTGCGTGGTGTACTGCTCGCGCTCCATACCGAGTTTCTCCTTGGCGAACCGGTCGCCGAAAGCCTTCCAGTCGAACTGCGGATATGCCACGTGATGGGCGTTGTAGTTGCCTGTCGCGCCTCCGAACTTCACAGTCATCCTGCACGCCTTCAGTTCTCTGAGCTGTTCTGTGAGACGGTACACATACACCATTATTTCCTTACCGAGCCGTGTAGGCGACGCCGGCTGTCCGTGTGTCTTGGCGAGCATCGCCACGTCTTTCCACTCTTCGGCATAATCGTTGAGCTGCGCTATAAGCTCCTCCACTGCCGGACAGTAGACCTTCTCGAGAGCCTCTTTTACGGAGAGCGGCACGCTGGTGTTGTTGATGTCCTGCGATGTCAGTCCGAAATGTATGAACTCCTTATACGCATCCAGTCCTCCTATCTTGTCGAACTCCTCCTTTATGAAATACTCCACTGCCTTCACGTCGTGGTTGGTCACCGCCTCGATGTCCTTCACGCGCTGTGCGCAAACCTCGTCGAAAGCGGTGTAGATGCTTCTCAGCCGTGGGAACAAAGAATGGTCGAACGAAGCCAGCTGAGGCAGCGGAAGCTCGCACAATGTGATGAAATACTCTATCTCCACACGCACCCTGTAGCGTATGAGCGCATATTCTGAAAAGTAATCAGCCAATGCCTCCGTTTTACCTCTGTAACGTCCGTCTATCGGAGATATGGCAGTAAGCAAGTCAAGTGTCATAAAAATACCTATTATAAGATGCTGCAAAATTAATAATTAAAATCGAAACATGCGAAAAGAATGCCAAAACTTAGCCTCAGGATTCTCTTATTTTATGTACACTTAACTTTTAATGTCATTTCGGCACGTTTATTTTCACATATCGGGATATTCCCGCATGCCGTACAACACGCACGCGGAGAACAGACGGCAACACACATACGGACAAAAAATTAGCCGGATGCAAAATCACATCCGGCTATGGCTGTGGGCGTTGACGGATTCGAACCGCCGACCCTCTGCTTGTAAGGCAGATGCTCTAAACCAGCTGAGCTAAACGCCCCTTGCTTGTCTTAAAAGCGGTGCAAAGATATTAAGATTTATCCGAACAGCCAAACAAACGCTGTCATATTTCATATATTTTAACAAAACAGTATCTTTTATTCGCCCTCACACGCCCGTCCGCACACCACATCCGCACCGTCGCGCCATCACGCACGCACCGTTTACGCCGCGCCTCACACATGCAATGGCAAGCCGCGCGAGCCTGTCACGCAAGCCTGCCGCACACATTGCATATTTATGCAAAGACGGAGGGACATCCGCATAATTATGCATCGCCAACTTCACGAGAGTGCCCTCAGAATCAGCGAAAGCGGATACGGCTGCAAATAACGCAGTATTTCGAAGTTTACATAAGATGCTGTCACACAGCGGCTTGCGCCGACACGGCACAGAAAAGAAACTTTACGACGTCATGGAAGAGCCTCTTCGGGCATGCGGGAAAGCCTCTTTCATGGTGCGGAAAAGGCTCTTCCGCACAACGGCAAAGCCCGTTCCGCACGCCGGTACAGTCATTATGGCACACAAAAACGGCTCTCCGATGTGTCCGAAGAGCCGTTTTCAGCTTTTTCAAAGTACGGAAGCGTGCCGATGGAAGCTTCTCCGACGCCTCACGACACGTTTCCCGTCACACTGCCTTTTCTCTTTCGAGAATTTCCGTTGTAAAGATTTTTTACTTCCGGAAACGCATATTTATTCACTTTCATATATCCTTATGCCATATCCGGAGGCGGCATGCGTCATAACGTCAGTGCCGTTCGCTCACGCCCTCACACCCCCGCCACCATGCCGTCTGCGGTGTCAGCGTTCAGCCAGAGGCACATACGTGCGCTCCTCCATGACACTCTTGTAGGCAGGACGGATGATGCGCCGTCCCTCGAAATTGAGTTCCTCTATGCGGTGTGCCATCCATCCCACGATGCGCGACATGGCGAATATCGGGGTGTAAATCTCCTGCGGCAGACCTATCATCTCGTATATGAAGCCCGAATAGAAGTCCACATTGGCGCAGAGAGGCTTCTTTGTCTTGCGCCGGGCGGACACACACTTGATGCTCTCCTGCTCGAGCAGCCGGAGGAAATCATACTCCTTGTCGCGCCCCTTCTCTTTGGCGAGTTCGCCGGCAAGCCTTTTCAGCTCCACGGCACGCGGGTCGCTCACGGTATACACGGCGTGTCCTATGCCGTAGATGAGTCCGCTCCCGTCGTAGGCGTCGCCGTCGAGGATGCGGTTAAGATAAGTGTCTATCTCCGCGATATCGGTCCAGTCGCTTATGTTCTCCTTCAGATGGTGGAACATGTTGATGGCTCTGATGTTGGCGCCTCCGTGCAGCGGACCCTTGAGCGAGCCAATGCCGGCTGCTATGCTCGAGTAAGTGTCGGTGCGGCTCGACGACGTCACCCTCACCGTGAACGTGGAGTTGTTTCCTCCTCCGTGCTCCGCCTGTATGATGAGGAGCATGTCGAGCATCCTCGCGTCGAGCTCGGTGTAGTCTCCCTCCTTCAGCATGTAGAGGAAGTTCTCGGCTATCGAGAGGTTCTCATGCGGGTGATGGATGTGCAGCGAGCGTCCGCGCACGGTGTGGCGGTAGCTGTTGTAGGCGTAAGCCACGATGGTGGGGAGCTTCGCGGTGAGCTCCACCGCCTGGCGCATGAGGTTGTCGCGCGACAGGTCGTCGGGGTTAGGGTCGAACGTGTACATCTCCAGCACGGTGCGCGCGAGTATGTTCATGATGTTCGAACCCTCAAGGTCTAATATATGAACTACCGATTTATGGTCCAGAGCCATGTTGTCGTTGATGAGCTCTTTGAACGCTGCGAGCTCCTCGCGGTCGGGAAGATTGCCCGAGAGAAGCAGGAAAGCTATCTCCTCAAAGCCCAGTCTCTTCTCGGCAAGTATGGGTGACACAAGGTCGTCAAGCTCGTAGCCACGGTAGTAAAGCTTTCCTGCGGTGGGCACGAGCCTGCCTTCCCCGTCGCGTTCGTAGCCCACGACGTTTCCTATCTTTGTGAGTCCGACAAGCACACCGCTTCCGTCCTCGTTTCTCAATCCGCGTTTCACGCCATACTTAGGAAACAGTTCGTTGTCTATCTTACACGAGTTTTTCACCTCGTCAGACAGCTTATATATCAGATATTCCTTCTTCATAACCTTATGTTTTGTATGTTTTAAACTGCCGGGCGGCGCGATGTGCCCGTCCGGTGAAATAACAGTGCGGTCACAGTGCGGAGGCGAGTATGGAGCCGAAAGCCCTCGTCCCGAGCGGTTTCCCGTCGGGCATGAACCGCGCGAGGTCCGCCGTGGCATGTCCTCCGGCAAAAAGCCGCTCCATAGCCGAGGTGATGAGACGCGCCGCCTCGTCCCATCCCATATACTCGAGCATCATCACCGCCGAGAGGATAATGGAACAGGGGTTCACCACATCCTTGCCCGCGATGTCGGGCGCGATGCCGTGTGTCGCCTCGAAAATGGCGTGTCCGCTGCCGTAGTTTATGTTTGCGCCGGGCGCGATGCCTATTCCTCCCACCTGCGCGGCAAGCATGTCGGACACGTAATCGCCGTTAAGGTTCATCGTGGCGATGACCTCATAGTCGCGCGGACGCAGCAGGGCGTTCTGCAGGAAGGCGTCGCATATGCAGTCGTTCACCACAAGCCTGCCGCTCCGCAGCTCACTGCCATACTCGCGTTCAGCCAGTTCGTAGCCCCATTTCTTGAACCCTCCTTCCGTGAACTTCATTATATTGCCTTTGTGGACAAGCGTCACCGTCTTGCGTCCGTGCGTCAGAGCATACTCTATAGCACTGCGTATGAGCCGCTCGCTGCCCTCTCGCGACACAGGCTTCACGCCATATGCCGAGGTGGCAGGAAACCTCACCTTGCCCACTCCCATCTCTTCCGAAATGAACTTATAGAACTTCTCCGCCTCGGGCGTGCCTGCCTCCCACTCTATTCCTGCGTATATGTCCTCGGTGTTCTCGCGGAATATGCACATGTCTACATCCTCCGGATGCTTCACAGGCGACTCTATGCCACGGAAATATCTCACCGGACGCTGGCACACATACAGGTCGAGCGTCTGCCGCAAAGCCACGTTGAGCGAGCGCATGCCGCCTCCCACCGGTGTCATCAGCGGACCTTTTATTCCTACAAGATATTCGGTGAAGGCGTCAAGCGTTGCCTTCGGCAGCCACTCTCCGGTAAGTTCGTGAGCCTTGCCGCCCGCAAGCACCTCCATCCATTCTATCTTCCTCCGTCCGCCGTAAGCCTTTCTCACAGCCTCATCCACCACTTCCCGGCACACGGGAGACACCTCGCTGCCCACGCCGTCGCCCTCTATGAAGGGCACTGTAGGCATATCCGGAACGGCAAGAACGCCGTTTTTCATTTCGATTTTCATTATTATTCGGTTGTTTTGGGATTTCCTTCAATGTGTGATAAAACCATTAGTCTTATCCGGTATGTACGCCGCCTTTATCCGGCTGACGCTCACCTGTGCCTTCCGACGTAGTTGAGCGCGCTTCCGGCGCGGAACCATTCTATCTGCGTTGAGTTGTAGGAGTGGCACGCCTCGAAGCTGTCTGTCGTGCCGTCGGCGTGTCTCAATGTCACGGTGAGCGGCTTTCCGGGCTCGAAGGATCCGAGTCCTGTCACCGAGATGCGGTCGTCCTCCCTCACCTTATCATAGTCGTCCTTGTCCGCGAAGGTCAGTGCGAGCATGCCCTGTTTCTTCAGATTGGTCTCATGAATGCGCGCGAAGCTCTTCGCCAGCACCACACGCACGTTGAGATAGCGCGGCTCCATGGCGGCGTGCTCGCGCGAGCTGCCCTCGCCGTAGTTATCTTCCGCCACCACGACAGACGCAAGTCCGGCAGCCTTATAGGCTTTCGCTGCGGCGGAGACGGTCTTTTCCGTGCCGTCGGTGAGGCATATCACGCGGTTGCTCTCGTCGTTGAAGGCGTTCACCGCTCCCATGAGCAGGTTGTCTGAGATGTTCTGCAGATGTCCGCGATACCTCAGCCACGGTCCCGCCATGGATATATGGTCGGTGGTGCATTTGCCTTTCACTTTTATCAACAACGGCATGTCGCACAGGTCTTTGCCGTCCCACGGGTCGAACGGAGCCAGTTTCTGCAGTCTGTCGGAGTCGGGCGAGATTGCCACCTTCACACCGCTGCCGTCTGAGGGAGGCTCTACGAACCCCTCGTCCGTGGCATCGAACCCTTCGGGAGGGAACACGTTGCCGTGCGGCTCGTCGAGCATCACACTGTGTCCGGAGCCGTCCTGCAGCGCGTCGGTTGCCGGATTGAAGTCGAGACGGCCCGCCACGGCGAGTGCCATGGTCAGTTCGGGACTGCCGATGAAGGCATATGTGTTGGGATTACCGTCCGCACGGCGTCTGAAGTTGCGGTTGAACGATGTCACGATGGAGTTCTTCCGCTCATTGTCATCGGTATGCCGCTTCCACTGTCCGATGCACGGACCACACGCATTGGTCATTATCACGGCGCCGATACG
Organism: Leyella lascolaii; assembly: GCF_900079775.1. Classification (GTDB taxonomy): domain Bacteria; phylum Bacteroidota; class Bacteroidia; order Bacteroidales; family Bacteroidaceae; genus Prevotella; species Prevotella lascolaii. The sequence goes on from NZ_LT556038.1 coordinate 566,632, forward strand.
CCTGAAGTCGTCAAGTATACCGTCTCTCTCGGCAGTGCGGCGTATCTGTTCAGAGCCCGGATTGATTATTATCTGTCCTTTTACAGGGATGTTTTTCTCATAAGCCTGACGCGCCACCGATGCGGCACGGCACAGGTCCTGATAAGATGAATTGGTGCACGAGCCTATCAGTCCCACCTCCACTGCGGGCGGGAATCCGTACTCTTCCACCCTGGCTTTCATCTGAGAGACAGGCGTAGCGGCGTCGGGCGTGAACGGACCGTTGAGATGCGGCTCCACCTTACTGAGGTCGATGTCTATCAGACGGTCGTAGTATGCTTCCGGATTTGCGTACACCTCGTCGTCGGCACGCAGGTCATCGGCGCACGCGCTCGCCATTGCGGCTATCTCCTCACGCCCCGTACGGCACAGATATTCAGCCCCGTTGTCGTCGAACGGGAATATGGAGCAGGTCGCGCCAAGCTCCGCTCCCATGTTGCATATGGTCGCCTTGCCTGTTGCCGACATAGAAGAGAGACCGTCGCCGAAATATTCAAGTATGGCGTTGGTGCCGCCCTTGACGGTCAGCATGCCGAGAATCTGAAGTATGACATCCTTTGGCGACGCCCACCCAGAGAGCTTTCCGCTCAGCCGCACACCTATGAGCTTGGGCATCTTCAGTTCCCACGGCTGACCCGTGAGCACGTCGACGGCATCCGCGCCGCCCACTCCCACAGCCACCATACCGAGTCCTCCGGCGTTGGGAGTGTGTGAGTCGGTGCCCACCATCATTCCTCCGGGGAAGGCATAGTTCTCGAGCACCACCTGATGTATGATGCCCGCGCCCGGTCCCCAGAACCCTATGTGATACCTGGCGGATACGGAGCGCAGGAAGTCATACACTTCCCTGTTGGCTGTCATTGCAGCCGGCAGATCGCTGTCCGCACCGGCATCTGCCTTTATGAGATGGTCGCAGTGCACCGACGCGGGCACAGCCACACGGTCTTTTCCGGCGTTCATGAACTGCAGCAACGCCATCTGCGCCGTCGCGTCCTGCATCGCCACACGGTCTGGGCGGAAGTCCACATAGTCGGTTCCGCGCTCATACCGCCTCAGTCCGTTCTCATCAAACAGATGGGCATACAGCACTTTCTCCGCATAAGTAAGCGGTCTGCCTAACAATCCTTTTACCTTCGCTACCTTATTATTATATGAAGAGTAGAAGCTCTTCAGCATTTCGTAATCCAGAATCATCTTATGTTGCTTTTGATTGGATGCAAATATACAAAAAAAAATCATATTTGCATCATTTCATTCAATATAGTTAGCAAACTGACATTAATATTTAAGCAAACCGATAAATATGTTGCATTTTTATACAAAAAGCAATGTCAGTGAACGCAATAGAGCTTGTCATGACATTTCCGGGCGCAGCATGATTTATAAAAAAGCAGTGCCAGCGAGCGCAATGAGAGCTTGCTATGACATTGCCGAGCGCAGCATGATTTATAAAAAAGCAGTGCCAGCGAGCGCAATGAGAGCTTGCTATGACATTGCCGGGCGCAGCCTGCTTTATATAAAAGCAGTGCCAGCGAGCGCAATGAGAGATTGCTGTGACATTGACTGCCGCAGAATGTTTTATAAAAAAGAAAAAATAAAAGTACAATGACCGACTCCTTGACCCTCTTACGTACTGCCGTCGTCATTCTGTTTTCCCCTCTTGTACGATTCTAACCATTGCATTTTCTGCATAATATGGAAAACAACAACATGCCGTCAGCACGGAATGCGGATGCGGCATGACGGCTGATTCGGGTCAAATCACATCTCTGCGAGCAGTCCCCGACACGCATCCTCGATGAGATCGAGGGCATAGTCGAAGTCGGAATCGTCACCGTAGTAAGGGTCGGGTATCTCACTGACACCGGCATGCGATGTCATATACGAGCCGAGCATCCTCACCTTGTCCCTCTGCTCAGGCGCGGACGCCATCGCCTTTACCGCCCGCACGTTGGCGTTATCCATCACAAGGATAAGGTCGAAACGGCTGAAGTCGGCTTCGGAAAGCTGCCGCGCCCTGCTGTCAAACCTGTATCCGCGCACCGCCCCGCGCCTGCGCATGCGGCTGTCGGGCAACTGTCCGACGTGCCATCCGCCTATTCCGGCAGAGTCGATGACAAATTCGTCGCCGCGTCCGGCATTCTCCACAAGTGTCCTCATCACTCCCTCGGCAGCCGGACTGCGGCATATGTTACCGAGGCATACAAACAACAGTCTTTTCTTATTTTTCTTCATCTTCTTCGTTTAAAAGCGTTTGTGGTTCCGGTATGGGGTAGTTGGCGCTCTCCTTCACGCCAAGCGACTTCAGCTCGTTTGCCTTCTGCACGATGCTCTGGCGTCCTGTGTAAGCCTTGTTGTAGGCATCGTCGTAGTCCTTATGCAGCGTGTCGATGTCCTTCTTGAGCTTGTCGAACCTCTTGATGAACTCCCCCACGCGCTTTATCATCTCGTCCGCCATCTCGAAAACCTTCTTCTGGCTCTCGGTCTGGGCATACTGCCGCCATGCTATCTGAATCATCCTGAGTATCGCCATGAGGTTCTGCTGCCCGGTGATGAACACATGCCGGTCGAACGCCTCGCGCCAAATCTTAGGGTCGTGAGCCAGTGCCAGCTGCAGCGCGCCCTCGTTCGGCACGAACATTATGACAAAGTCGATTGCCCGCCGCGGCTTTGTGATGTATCGGCTGTAGTCCTTCCGCGCGAGGTTCACAGCCTGCGTGCGCACACTTTTCACAAGGTCGTCGGCAAACTTGCGCTTGAGCGTCTCGTCGTCCGTATTCACATACTGATAGTAAGCGTCTATCGACATCTTCGAGTCTATCACTACGTCCTCGTTGTCGGGATAATGCAGTATGACGTCGGGAATCATCCTCTTGCCGCTCTCGTCGCTTACGACGATGTTGCCCTTGTCGTCCGTGATGGTCTGCTGCACGTCATAGTCGGTCCCCAACTTGTATCCCTGTGCGTCGAGAATCTCGGTCAGCATGCGCTCTCCCCAGTTTCCCTGCGCCTTGTTGCCCCCTCTTATGACGTTGGTGAGCATCGTAGCCGTGCGGTCTATCTTCGTTGTCTGGTCACTCATGGCCTTAAGCTGCTCTGAAAGTGACGCTGTGCTCTTTGCCGTCTCGCTGTTAGTGAGTCGTATAGCCTCCTGAAGCTGCTTGAGATTGTCGCGCAGCGGCTTGGTGATATTCTCCATACTCTCGGAGTTGTCAGCCTTCAGCCGGTCGGTGGTCTGGCTGAGCACCCTGGTGGCAAGATTGGCGAACTGCTCCTGAACGGTCTTCAGCTGCTGGGCGAACTGCTCCTGCCTCATCTGCATCTCCTTGGAGTTGTGCTCCTTCTCTGCCTTCAGCTCGGCGGCAGAACGCTCCGCCTCCAACAACGCCTGCGTCAGTCTGCCGTTCATCTCCTCCGTTCCGGCTCTGGCGGCGTCGGTCTCCGCCCTGAGCTGCGCGGCAGTATGCTCCAGCTGCTCCGCCTTCTGCGCGGCAAGCGCAAGCTCCGTTCTCACCCCCCTTATCTTCGACTGCATGAAAAAGAAAGCCGTCACGCCGCCGACAACCATACCTATCATTAAATAAACTATCTCCATATTCCGGAATATTTTATACTTTCAACTGTCACGATGCAGCCGCCATGGAACCGCCGACGGCTGACATCGGTAAAGGAAAAAACACGTGGAAGCGCAAATATAATAAAATAAATCGGCTCCGCACGCCACTTTCCCGAAAATATTTAAAGTCTGACTGACAATCTGGCTTCATCAGTCTTTCGTCATGGCGGCGCACACATTGGTCTCAGGTTTGGCGCAAACGCCCGGACGAGGGCGTCACACCTGTCGTGCCATATGCATAATGTCGGTCAGAAAAAACTTCCTCCGGCATGCGTCATGAAGAATAAAACGCATATCCGCAACCACGCCGGACATACATATATAATAATGTTTAACTGCTGACTTACACATTTTCCGCAATGTCCGGACGGGGAAATCATACCGTCACACCGGCATACGCATATAACCGTTTTATACAGTTTTATTATAAATTTTATTGTTCCAAACCGTAAAAAAGCATGCTGTGTGCGCACACGGAGCACTTTTTTGGAAAAAAGGAATAAAATATTTTGGCAGACATAAAAAATGTCCTATCTTTGTAAACGTTATCCTGAAAACAATCTTTTTACCTTAATGGAAGAGACTAATACCTATTGAAGATTCGAAGCGGTCGCCTGTGAAGGTTGTCGCTTTTTTATGCGGTGAAGCGAACAGGACAAGCTTGCACCCCGATATTAAAAAACACAAGACACAATGGACAACAACACAGCAGACTATATAAGACTCCTTGCGGAGAGATATGAGACGGCGGACTTTCTGAAAGACGACCCCAGCCTGTTCATGCACAAGGTGGAGGCGGCGGCAGACAGGGAGGTCATGGCGTTCGCGGCGTCGTGCCTGAGCTACGGCTCGCGCAAACAGTTCTTCCCGAAAATACAATACATGCTCGACAGCTCGGGCGGCAGGATGGACGAATGGGTGAGAAGCGGAAGCTTCCAGACAGACATTCCCGACGACGGCAGGTGCTACTACCGCCTCTATACGCGGCACGACGTGCACCGGCTGCTGCACACCCTGCGCCTTCTTCTCACGGAGCACGGCAGCCTCGGACAGTTTGTCAGGGCGAACGCCACCGACGGCTACGGAGCGGTGAACGCCATATGCGCATACTTCGCGGCGCACGAGGCGAGCACGGTGATACCGCGCGACACCAAGTCGGCATGCAAGCGGGTGTGCATGTTCATGCGATGGATGGTGCGCGACGGCTCGCCCGTCGACCTCGGACTGTGGACACGGTTCATCGACAAGCGCACGCTCATCATGCCGCTCGACACGCACGTGGTGCAGCAGTCGCAGCGGCTGGGACTCCTCCGGAGCCGTACAGCGTCGATGAGTGCGGCACGCCGTCTGACGCAGGCTATGCTGGAGGTGTTTCCCGACGACCCTCTGAAAGGCGACTTCGCACTGTTCGGATACGGGGTGAACAAGGAGTGAGACGGAGGCTGGCACCATACAGGGCTGGCATACGACGGCAAGAGGCGGACGAGAGGCGGACTTTGACATGCGTCTAAGCAATATACATTTTAACATTTTTATGTTAACACACCTACGGAAAAGCCCCGCCAGCCTTCCCGCACCACAGATTCCGGACATCGCAAAAACACCTTCCATACCCCCATACATACCATTCCGGCATGCCGTTCTCACATTCCGGAGACGCCAAAGACACCGTTCAGCCATGCCATAAAGCCCGTTCCGCCATCCGGAAAAGCCTATTCCACACCTCAGAAAAGCCTCTTTCGCACCACCAAAAAGCCCGTTCCGCACCCCCTGAGAGTCCCCTCCGAAAGCCATCCACATACAACACACTGAGTCACAGACATTTACACGCACCGTCAGAAAATCACATTTTTCAACCCAAAACACTCGCACGACATGAAAAACGCTCCCATCCTGACGTTCAATTTAACACTTGCCACACCATAATTATCCCTACACGCACACGCAGCCCCGCCCTCATCCCCTCACCTTTTCCCCTCCTCACCCCCTCACCTTTTCCCCTCCTCACCCTCCCACCTTCTCACCCTCCCACCTCCTCCTTTACCTTCTTACCCTTTTACCTTTTTACCTCTACAAAGCCCTCTCCCCTCCTCACCCTCCCACCTTCTCACCGTCTCGCATTGTTTTTTATTTTATTTAACCATCCGACAATATAACTTACGATATTTTTCAATAAATTTGCAAATCATGAGAATAGACATTATCACAGTCTTGCCGGAGATGCTCGAAGGCTTCATAAACGAGTCAATACTCGCAAGGGCACAGAAGAAAGGACTGGCGGAGATACATCTGCACAACCTGCGCGACTACACCACAGACAAGTGGAGGCGCGTGGACGACTATCCGTACGGGGGATTCGCAGGAATGGTGATGCAGTGCGAGCCGATAGACCGGTGCATTTCGGCACTGAAGGCGGAGCGCAGTTACGACGAGGTGATATTCACTTCGCCAGACGGCGAACGCTTTGACCAGCACGTGGCAAACGACCTCTCGATGAAGGAAAACATGATAATACTGTGCGGTCACTACAAAGGTATAGACCAGAGGGTGCGCGACCATCTCATAACACGCGAGATAAGCATAGGCGACTATGTGCTCACCGGAGGCGAACTTGCAGCCGCCGTCATGGCAGACGCCATAGTGAGAGTGGTGCCCGGAGTGATAGGCGACGAGCAGAGCGCGCTGAGCGACTGCTTCCAGGACGACATGCTGTCTGCCCCCATCTACACGCGCCCGGCGGAATACAAGGGATGGAAGGTGCCCGAAATACTCCTCAGCGGCAACGAGGCGAAGATAAAGGAGTGGGAAATGGAGCAGGCTATGGAGCGCACAAGGCGGCTGCGGCCCGACCTTCTGGACAGATGACCGGCGCGGCGGCACTCCTCACGGCGTACAGGCAAGACCCGTAAACGCGACAAACGACAATAAAGATATGAAAAACCTGAACTTCCTAAGCAAAGCCCTATGTCTCATCACGATGCTCATGATATGCCGCACGGCGGCGGAGGCGGCACCCGGAGGAGACGGAAATGAGCTGCGCGTGGCTGTGGCAGGAGTGGCTCACGGTCATCTCAACGACATAATCTCGCGCATGGACAGGGGCGACTTCAAGGTGGTTGGAGTATGGGAGAAGGACGACCGCATGCGCCGCGACAACGGACTAATAAGGCACGACAGCACCATACCCGCCTTTGACGACCTCGGAGAGATGCTCGACACCACGCGACCGGAGGCTGTCGTGGCTTACGGACCGATATACGACCACATGGAAGTGGTGGAGGCTTGCGCGCCGAGAGGCATACACGTGATGGTGGAAAAGCCGCTGGCGGTGAACAACAGGCACGCCCGCCGCATGGCAAAGCTGGCACGCAGGCACGGCATACTGCTGCTCACAAACTATGAGACGAGCTGGTACAGCTCAAACCACGAGGCATACCGCATGGTGAAGGACGGCATCATAGGCGACATCACACGCATACTTGTCTATGACGGACACCAAGGTCCGATAGAGATAGGGTGCGGAAAGGATTTCACAACGTGGCTTACCGACCCGGTGATGAACGGCGGAGGCGCCATAACCGACTTCGGATGCTACGGCGCCAACCTCGCCACGTGGCTCTTCGGAGGGCGGAAGCCGCTGAGCGTATATGCAGTGACAAACAGCCAGAAACCCGAAAAATACCCTAAAGTGGACGACGACGCCACCATCATACTGCAATATCCCGACGTCACGGTGCAGCTTATGCCGTCGTGGAACTGGCCCATGAACCGCAAGGACATGTACGTATACGGCTCGAAGGGATATATATACCAAAGCGCGCCGTCGCGCATGTCACTATACAGGAACGGGAAGGAGAGCAACGTGAAACCCACGCCTCTCGAAGCTCCATACGACGACTCGTTCCGCTATCTGAAGGCTGCCGTGAGAGGAGAGATAAAGGTGAACGCCACCGACCTCGCCTCGCTGGAGAACAACCTTACCGTAGTGGAGATTCTTGACGCGGCGGTGAAAAGCGCGCGGAAAGGAAAACCGGTGCGCCTGAGATAAGCAGACGGCGCGCCGCGACACAACCGACACAAGCCTGCCAACGGAGAAACGGAGCCCACTCCGGAGCAGACAACATAACAATACGTTGGGCTACACATTTAAAACCTAAATTAAACATGAGAGAATTGACAGTACTTCCACAGTTGGGATTTACAGAAGCGCTGGGCGCGGCATGTAAGAAGGTAACACAGTTCAAGGGGCGTTCGCGCCGTTCGGAGTTCTGGTGGACCTACCTTGCGGTAGGCATCATCAACTTCATTTGCTCGTTCATACCGTTAATAGGAACCTTGATGTCGATTCTGCTGGGTCTGGCGATGATACCTATCACATTCCGCCGCCTGCACGACACGGGCAGAAGCGGATGGTGGTATGGCGTCAGCATGATATGCGGAACCATATACACCATTGTAGCATGTTCTCTTGTCATCGCCGCTCTCGGTGGCAGTGCGTCCGCGGCAGACCTGAGCTCGATGTCGTCGGAGGAAATAGTGGAGGCTCTGATGGAAGGTCCGGCAATGGGATTCATCGGCATCGGATTGCTGGCTGGAGTCATCTACGGCATCATCCTGCTCATATTCTACTGCCAGGACAGTCAGAAGGAGGAGAACAAATACGGTCCGTCACCGAAATACGTAGAGGAAAACGCCGACGCGGAAAGTCAGGACACAATGCAGACAATGGCATAAGCAAGCGGCAGGACACCTGCCTTGCGCTGACGTGACACGTCATCAGAGAACATTCGCGCGGCTACTTCGCGCCGCCATAATCCTTACAGAAGGCTTCGCCAAGCGCGAAGCCTTCCTCGTAGAGAGCCTCCAGTTTCTTCGTGTCTTTCTCTATCCGGTCCACCTCCATGGGTCGCTGGGGACGTATGCAGGTGATGCGTCCCTCCTGCTCCAGCCGGTCTATCATGTCGAGCTGGCGGTTGTACACCTCTATCCTGTGGCTCAACGCCACGCGCAGACGCGGATAGTCGCGGTAGATGAAGCGCGGAATCTTAATGTCGCGGCTGTCGTTGCGGTAGCCCTTATTGCGGGTCAGCACCACCACATTGTGGCTGTAGCCCTTCTGCATGGCATGTTCCACGGGTATGCTGTCTACTATTCCCCCGTCGAGCATGGGTTTTCCGTCCACAAAGACAATCTTGCTCACATACGGAAGGCTGCTCGACGCGCGCACCACATCGAGCGCGCGCTGACGGTCGTGACGCTCTGATAGATATTCGGCAAGACCTGTTCGGCAGTTGGTTGTCACCATCTCAAACTCTGTCTCGCTCTTGAAGAACGTGTCGAAATCGAAAGGTATGTAGCTGTTCGGAAACTTGTCGTAAAGCAGTTTCTGGTCGAATATGCTGCCCTGCGTGAACAGATAGCGCAGCCCTATGTAGTCGTAGCGCGCCAGATAGTCGATGTTGGAAATGCGGGCGCGGCGCGGCTGGCGGCTGACATACGACATGCCGTTGCACGCCCCAGCCGAAACAGCCACGACATAAGGAAAATACAAACCGTGCTTCATGAACGAATCGAGCACTCCGGTGGTGAAAACGCCACGCATGCCACCGCCTTCAAGCACAAGCCCCGTATTGTTGTCCATCTGCGAAAAAAACGTTTAAATCACTCTGCAAAATTACACATTTTAAATATAAAAGTTGTAACTTTGCAATCAATTGACACGAATTTTTAATATATGTTTGACAAACAGACCTACGTAAACCGCCGGGCAAGGCTCAGAAGTCTTGTGAACGACGGCATAATAATTATTTTCGGCAACAACGAGTCGCCCTGTAACTACCCGAGCAACGGTTATTATCCGTTCAGACAGGACTCTTCGTTCCTGTATTATTTCGGTCTGAACAGAGACGGACTCGTAGGAGTCATCGACATAGACAACAACAGTGAGACTGTCTTTGGCAACGATATCGACATCGAGGACATCGTATGGTATGGCAGCGTGGACAGCGTTCACGACCTCGCCGCACAGGTAGGCGTGGAGCACACGGCACCGATGCGCGCGCTGAAAAACACATGCAACGAGGCTCTGAGGCAGAAACGCAGGATACATTTCCTGCCGCCCTACCGCCACGACATAAAGATACAGATATTCGATTTGCTCGGAATACACCCGGTGCAGCAGAAGGAAGCCGCAAGCATGGAGCTGATAAAGGCGGTGGTGAGCATGCGTTCGGTGAAGGAACAGCAGGAAATAGAGGAGCTGGAGAGGGCTGCGGAGATAGGCTATCTCATGCACACCACTGCCATGAGGCTTACACGTCCCGGGGTGACGGAGAAGTTCGTGGGCGGTCAGGTAGACGGAATAGCCCACTCATACGGAGCCATGACGAGCTTCCCCACAATATACAGCCAGCACGGAGAGATAATGCACGGCAACCCGTCGATGAGCGTCCTGCAGGCAGGACGGCTCGCGCTGTGCGACGCCGGAGCCGAGACTATCAACAACTATTGCTCGGACAACACGCGCACAATGCCTGTAAGCGGCACCTTCACACAGCGTCAGCTGGAGATATACAGCATAGTCGAGGTGTGCCATGACCACGTGCTGGAGGTGGCGAAGCCTGGAGTGAAATACTTCGACGTCCATCTTGCAGTGTGCCGCCTGATGACCGAACGCCTGAAAGAGCTCGGACTGATGAAAGGCGACACCGATGAGGCGGTGGCAGCAGGCGCGCATGCCATGTTCCTGCCGCACGGACTGGGACACATGATGGGCATGGACGTGCACGACATGGAGGGTCTCGGTCAGACAAACGTGGGCTTCGACGAGGAGACACGACCCAATCTTGAGCAGTTCGGGACAAACGCCCTGCGCATGGGACGACGCCTTCAGAAGGGCTTCGTGGTCACCGACGAGCCGGGAATATACTTCATCCCCGCGCTCATAGACGAATGGAAAGCCGACGGACACTGCAAGGAGTTCATCAACTTCGACCTGCTCGAGACCTACAAGGACTTCGGAGGAATACGCATCGAGGACGATATCCTCATAACAGAAGACGGATGCCGCTTCATCGGAGAGAAGAGAATACCTTATCATCCGAAAGATGTCGAGGCTTTCATGCAGAACAATCAATAAAAAACAAACCACATAACAACACACTATGAAGAAGATTATGACACTTGCGTTCCTCGCCATGGTGGCCATGGGAGTGAGCGCCCAGGACAAGAAAGAGAACAGTAACAAGCCTGTTTTCACCGTTGTCAAGGAGAATCCGATTACAAGTATCAAGGACCAAAGCCGCAGTGGAACATGCTGGGACTACTCTACGCTTGCCTTCTTTGAGAGCGAAATACTCAAGGCAACGGGCAAGACATACGACCTCTGCGAGTCTTTCGTGGCTAACAAGAACTACATGGAGCGTGCCATTCAGGTGGTAAGACTGCACGGCGACTGCCAGTTCTCACAGGGAGGATCGGCATACGACGTCTATCATGTGCTGAAAACATACGGCATCTGCCCCGAAGACGCGATGCCGTTCCCTGGTTCTCTCTACGGCGACTCGCTTAACAACTTCAACGAGTTCTTCTCTCTGATGGAACCGTATGTAGCCGCCGTTTCGAGGAGCAAGGCTAAGAAGATATCCGGACAGTGGAAGGTCGGACTGCAGGGCATACTCGACGCTTATCTCGGAAAATGCCCGGAGAGCTTCACATATGAGGGAAAGACATACACTCCGAAGTCGTTTGCGGCAAGCCTCGGACTCGACTGGAACAACTATGTCACCGTAACAAGCTACACACACCATCCTTTCTACACCAAGTTCCCGGTTGAGGTACAGGACAACTGGCGCAACCCGGGTTCATGGAACCTGCCCATCGACGACATGGCACGCATCATCGACAACGCCGTGATGAACGGTTACACAGTGGCATGGGGCGGTGACGTGAGCGAGGAAGGATTCACACGCTCTGGTCTCGCCTACTCTTACGACACCGACGCTATGCAGAGCTATGCAGGCAGCGACATGGCACGCTGGCTCAAACTGTCGTCTTCGAAGAGGACAAACATCATCGACTCGCTCGGATGCAAGGTTCCGGAGCTCACTCCGACACAGGAGAAGCGTCAGGAACGCTTTGACAACTGGGAGCTGACAGACGACCACGGAATGCTCATCTTCGGTATCGCGAAGGACCAGAACGGCAAGGAATACTACATGGTGAAGAACTCATGGGGTGAAGCCGGTGACTATAAAGGCATATGGTATATGTCGAAGAACTTCATCGTTGCCAACACAATGGACTACATGGTGAACATCAACGCCATACCTAAGGACATCCGCAAGAAGATGGAGGATGCTGTGAAGAAAGCCGGCATTGGTGAATAAAACCGCACGGCAGACGCTTACAGGACTGCGGAGCAGGGAAACGCACACACCGGCACATTCCGGATGGAATGGAAGGTGAGGCGGAACGGACCTGCCCCGCAGCCTTTTTTATACATGCCTGACCGAATAAGGCAATCTGAAAACATGGTCTCATCGCACTCGCTGGCACTGTTTTTGAATAAAACAGGCTGCGCTCGGCAATATGAAAGCAAGCTTTCATTGCCCTCGCTTGCACTGTTTTTTTTACAAAAACGCATTATCCATACAATGATTTCCATTTTTATTTTGTAACTTTACGGGCAGTTTGTGCGTGTCAATCCGCACATTCGCCTCATGCAGAATAAAAAAACTAAACTATATAATGCTTTTCAAATGGAATTACAAACCACCGACATCCGAAGAGATAAAGGCGGCTGAAGAGTTAGGAGAAAAGCTTAACATAAGTCCGATTCTTGCCGGTCTGCTCATAAAACGCGGCATAACGACCGAGTCGGCAGCCAAACGCTTCTTTCATCCGCAACTGTCTGACCTCATAAATCCCTTTCTGATGAAAGACATGGATGTCGCTGTCGACAGACTGAACGACGCCATGGGAAGGAAAGAACGCATAATGGTGTACGGCGACTACGACGTCGACGGATGCACGGCAGTGGCATTGGTGTACCGCTTTCTGCTTCAGTTCTACTCCAACATAGAATATTACATACCCGACAGATACGATGAAGGATACGGCTTAAGCAAGAAAGGCATAGACTATGCGCATGCAAACAACGTGAAGCTTATCATAATACTCGACTGCGGAATAAAGGCAGCCGAGGAGATAGCTTATGCCAAATCGCTCGGCATAGACTTCATAATATGCGACCATCACGTGCCCGACGAGGACATGCCGCAGGCAGTTGCCATCCTCAACCCTAAGCGCAGCGACGACACCTATCCCTTCAAGCATCTGTGCGGATGCGGCATCGGATTCAAGTTCATGCAGGCTTTCGCCAAGAACAACGGCATTCCGTTCTCACGGCTCATGCCGCTGCTCGACCTGTGTGCGGTAAGCATAGCAGCCGACATAGTGCCGGTGACCGACGAGAACCGCATACTCGCCTATCACGGACTGAAGATTCTCAACCAGAACCCGAGCACCGGACTGAAGGCGATAATAGACATCTGCGGACTGAACAACCGCGAGATAGCCATGAGCGACATCGTTTTCAAGATAGGACCGCGCATCAACGCGTCGGGAAGAATAGAGAACGGACGTGAGAGCGTAGACCTTCTTGTGGAGAAAGAGTTCTCGCACGCGCTGGAGAAAGCAAAGCACATAGACTGCTACAACGAACAACGCAAGGACATAGACAAGCAAATGACCGAGGAGGCAAACCAGATAGTGGCTCGCCTGGAAAGCCAGCGTCACCGCTCGTCCATCGTCCTTTACGACGAGAACTGGAAGAAGGGAGTCATCGGCATCGTAGCCTCGCGCCTCACGGAAATATATTTCAGACCCACAGTTGTGCTCACGCGCGACGGCGATCTTGCAACAGGCTCGGCACGGAGCGTCACGGGCTTCGACGTATATTCGGCTATAAAAAGCTGCCGCGACATTCTTCTCAACTTCGGCGGACACACATATGCCGCCGGACTGACACTGAAGTGGGACGACATACCCGAGTTCAGGAAACGGTTCCAGAAATACGTCGACAACCACATACAGCCCGAACAGACAGAGGCGATGCTCAACATCGACACCGTGATAGACTTCAAGGACATCACCAAAAGACTGCACAACGACCTTAAGAAGTTCTCACCCTTCGGTCCGTGCAACCCGAAACCAATCTTCTGCACGGTGGGAGTGTACGACTACGGTACGAGTAAGGTGGTGGGAAGGGAGCAGGAACACATCAAGCTTGAGCTTGTAGACTCCAAGTCGAGCAACGTTGTCAACGGCATAGCATTCGGTCAGAGCGCATCGGCAAGGTACATAAAGTCGAAGCGCAGTTTCGACATCGCCTACACACTCGAGGACAACGTATTCAAGAAAAACATGGTTCAGCTGCAGATAGAGGACATACGTCCGGCGGAAGAAGAGGATAACGTACAGGCGGAACAGCACACGTTCTAAAACAACATCACAAAACCCGACCTTCGTGAGCAACGGCTCTGACAGATACACAAGGATACTCCGGCAATACTGGGGGCACTCAGCGTTCAGGGGAATACAGCGTGACATAATAGAAAGCATCGGCAGCGGACACGACACTCTCGGACTGATGCCGACCGGAGGAGGCAAGTCGATAACCTTTCAGGTACCGGCTCTTGCCGCCGAAGGGGTGTGCATTGTCATCACCCCACTCATCGCGCTGATGAAAGACCAGGTGTACAACCTGCGCCGCCGCGGCATACTGGCTGCCGCAATATACTCGGGCATGACGCGCCACGAGATATTGCGCACGCTCGAGAACTGCATACTCGGAAGCACCAAGGTGCTTTACGTCTCTCCGGAACGCATTGCCTCAGAGCTGTTCAAGACAAAGCTGCGCCACATGAAGGTGAGTTTCATTACCGTGGACGAGGCTCACTGCATCAGCCAGTGGGGATATGACTTCAGACCGTCATACCTCCACATTGCCGACATCAGGCAGATAAAACCTGAGGCACCGCTGCTCGCCCTCACAGCAACGGCTACAAGACAGGTCGCCGACGACATTCAGGAGAAGCTGAAGTTCAAGGACGGCAACATGTTCCGCATGAGTTTCGAGCGCAAGAACCTTGCCTACATCGTGCGGCATGCCACAGACAAGCGCGGCGAGATGCTGCATATACTGCGCAGCGTGAGGGGAAGCGCCATAGTGTATGTGAGGAGCCGGAAGCGCGCCTCGGAGATAAGCGGGTGGCTGGAGGAGAACGGCGTGGAGGCGACATTCTATCATGCGGGGCTCGAACACTCAGTGAAGGACGAGCGGCAGAAACTGTGGCACGACGACGTGAAGCGCGTCATGGTGGCTACAAACGCCTTCGGCATGGGCATAGACAAGCCTGACGTGCGCGTGGTGATACACTTCGACTGCCCCAGCTCGCTCGAGGCTTACTTCCAGGAAGCGGGACGTGCCGGGCGCGACGGGATGAAGTCGTATGCCGTGATGCTCTATAACGGCAGCGACGACACCAAACTCCAGAAGCGCATAGCCGACGAGTTTCCGGAGAAGGAATACATCCGCAGCGTGTACGACCATCTCGCCGGATTCTTCCAGATTGCCGTGAACAACGGCTGCGGACACACATTCATGTTCGACATAAGGAAATTCTGCCGCACATACAAGCTCTTCCCGGTACAGACCGACGCCGCGCTGAAGATACTCGAACGTGCCGGATACATAGAATACAACACCGACCCGAACTCCGACCCGCGCATTGTCTTCCTCATTTCGCGCGACCACCTTTACATGCTCAACGAGCTCTCGCCGCTTGAGGACAGGCTCATAACCACCCTGCTGAGAAACTACGGCTCGCTGTTCATCGACTACACTTACATCGACGAGGACATGATAGCCGCGCAGGCAGGACTCACAAGCCAGCAGATATACCTCCTGCTGAAAGGGCTCACGCAGAAACGCATACTCCACTTCGTGCCGCGGAGCAAGACGCCTTTCATCACTTATACGCGCGACAGGGTGGACGGCGAGGACCTCATCATAACCCGCGACGTGTACGAAGACCGAAAGGAACAGTTCGCAAAAAGGATAAACACCGTAATAGGATATGCCACCAACGACAACGTATGCCGTAGCAGGCAGCTGCTGAGATACTTCGACGAGCCGCGCTCGACAGACTGCGGACAGTGCGACGTGTGCCTGGCGCACAAGAGGATGCCCGACACCGAGCGTCTGCTCAGGGATGCGAGGGACATGATAACCGCACTTCTCGACGACAGAAAGAGGCATCACCTCACCGAACTGCTCTCGCTCCGGCTGCCCTCTGACGCTCTCGACACGGCTCTTGAACAGCTTATAGCCGAGGAGACGATACACGTTGAGAGCAGTTATGTGTATATAGAAGACTGACACCGCGGCTTTGCATAAATATACGGAAACACACCTTGCGTCATGAATAAATATTCACCGTAACCTGAAAATACCGCCGTTTTTCTGTCCTGACGACTCTTCGGGCGCAAATACGCGAGTTTTCAGCGTTTCACATACATCATTGACAATCAGGCATTTGCATCATCCCGACAATCCGTACCGCCCATTCCGCCTCGCCAAAGAGCCTCTTTCGCATCCCCAAAGAGCCTCTTCCGCACCCTCAAAAAGCCTCTTTCACACCTCCAAAAAGCCTCTTTCACCCCCTCAAAAAGCCCATCCCATCCTCTCAAAAAACCTCTCCCGCGCCTCCAACCCCCGTCCCGCGTCCTCAAAAAGCCTTTTCCACACTCCCACCCCCTCACTTTCTCACCCTCTCACCCTTTCTCACTTCCTCCCCCTCTCACTCTTTCCCGTTTTTCGTTGTCAATATTTTTTACTTCCGGAATGAATAAATATACATTTCAAGCAGGTTAAACCCGAACAGAATATAAGGCTTCCATTCTCATTTCGTACTGCTGTCATCCGGATTGTATTCGGCTTTACAGAAGATGTAGAGGGCTACACCGGGAAAAAGCAGGAGACAATATGACGGCAGCGGTACGGAAGAATAATGAAGAGCTGACAATAAATCTTAAAGGTACAACCGGCGTTCTGATGACATATCTGGGTTAAAACCGGAATACGACACGGCGGAAGCGGTAAGGGAAAAGCATTGGCAGACGACAGTCAGACAGCAAGACAGCCACGGCGGCTGACGGCATGTAAGAGTTTAACCCCTACATGCTGCAGAACAGACTCACGAAGAACGGCACACTCATGTCCACAAGCATGCCGTGCAGGATGGCTACAGGCATCACCTCCTTGCCCGAACAGCGCGTGATGGAAGGCAGCAGCACATCCATCGAGTTAACCCCTGCGGCAGAGATGGGAGCAAGCTTTCCGAAGTAGCGGCGTATGAGAGGAGCCGCCACAAGCGACATCATCTCGCGCATGATGTTGCTCAGCAGGGCTATCGTACCGAGCTCGGTGGCTATCTGCATACCCACCGACGGTTCCTTGAACTGTGTTATCAGTATTGACGAAAGCGAATAGTAGGCGAACCCGCTGCCCACAGCCATGCAGTCGAACACGCTCCAGCGGCTCAGCAGAAGACTCGCGGCGGCAGAGAAAAGCAGCGTGCCCGTGATGGTGGCGACAGGCACAAGCAATATCTTCGGGCTGACATGTCTCAGGCTCTCACGCAGTTCCTTGTTGCCGCCGATGCCCATTCCCACCTGCAGCATGAGCGCATAGAGTATGCAGAGAGATATGCCGTGTATGTCGGCGTCTATCTCAAGATACGCTCCGGCGACACATCCGGCGACGAACATAGCCACAACAGACATACTATTTTTCATTCTTCTCACCTCCTTTCCTGAAAAACAGTCGCGTCACAACGCGCGCTGCGATGACGCTTCCGCTCATTCCGAGTATGGCAAGGACGGCTGCCTGCCATCCGAAACGTCCAAGATTTGATGTTATCACACTGTTTGAGCCTACTGAAAGACCAAGCACGAAGAGCAGCACGAAGATGGTTATGGAGGTGCTCTTCTCTATCTTCTCCAGTCTCTTTCCGTCGCGCAGGAAATGCCCTATAAGCATACCTGCCAACATGGTGAATACTATGCTGAACATGATTTGTGTTTTCTGTTTTGATAAAAATATATGTATAGGATGCCGACAACGGCGCGGCGCACCGGTCAAAGTGGCGGCGCCATAAAGTGTCATGCCTCATCCTGGCGGCACGACTCAATCATATGAAAAGACGGGAAGAAGAATCAGATGAATCCGCTGAACCAATGGACATGCACGGTATGACTGATGTCGGTGCCTCTGTAAAGCCCGCCGTCACGCCGCTTTCCACATATTATATATAATGTATAGTTCATCGGATATCTCTTTTTTTATATTTTCAGATTTCGCAATCGGACGTAAAGAAAACTTGCTTTTACTTTCCCGAGTGCAGTTTTTATTTCGCAAAGCTTATGCAAGCGAGAGGAATAAGAACTTGTTCTTATATTCCCGAGTGCAGATAAGCTTATGCAAAGCTAATGCAAACGAGAGGAAAGAAAACTTGCTTTCACTTTCCCGAGTGCAGATTAGCTTATGCAAAGCTAATGCAAACGAGAGGAAAGAAAGCTTGCTTTGACTTTCCCGAGCGCAGATAAGCTTATGCAAAGCTAATGCAAACGAGCGGAAAGAAAGCTTGCTTTTACTTTCCCGAGTGCAGATAAGCTTATACAAAGCTAATGCAAACGAGCGCAGTGAGAGCTTGCTCTTACACTGCCGAGTGCAGTTTAGCTTATGCAAAGGTAACCATTTTATGCATATTTCACAAATAAATATACAAAAACCATGCCATTAAGGTATATTATCACATGGCGGATATTTGTATAATTGACCCATAAGAAGTAATTTTGTACGTCTTTTCACAACTACGCCATGAGCCGGTTATACGACAAAGGAAATCTCACCGAAGGCGGCATCACCGTCACAATGCTCCGTTTCGCGCTGCCGCTGATGCTCGGCAACCTGCTGCAACAGTGCTACAACATAGCCGACACACTCATCGTGGGGCGTGTCCTCGGACCCGACGCGCTGGCTGCCGTAGGCTCGTCGTATGCCCTCATCGTCTTTGTCACGTCCGTATTCATAGGTCTGTGCATGGGCTGCAGCGCGCTATTCTCCATACACTACGGTGCCCGCGACCTGAAGGCATTGCGCCGCAGCGTGTACTCGTCGATGCTCATCATAGGCGGAACGACGCTCACCCTCAACGCGGCGGCACTCATTTTCCTCAATCCCATAATCCGTCTCATGCAGACACCAGCCGAGGTGGAGCGGCTCACATACGACTATCTGTTCGTCACCTTTTGCGGAATGGTGCCCGTGTGCGTGTACAATTTCTACGCTTTCCTGCTGCGGGCGATAGGCAACTCCGTCGTTCCGCTGGTGTTCCTCGGTGTCTCAGTGGTGCTCAACATCGCGCTCGACCTCACTCTCATCCTCTCGATGGGCATGGGAGTGGAAGGTGCCGCGCTTGCCACGGTGGCGGCACAGACCGTCGCGGCAGCCGGACTGTGCCTTTACACACGCCGGCGCTATCCGGAGCTTAACCTCACACGAGCCGACTGCAAGACCGACATGGAGTCGCTCAGGCGCGTCTCCTCATGGTCGTTTCTCACATGCCTGCAACAGTCTGTCATGAATTTCGGCATACTGATGGTGCAGGGTCTGGTCAACAGTTTCGGCACATCGGTGATGGCAGCGTTCGCCGCCGCGGTGAAGATAGACTCGTTCGCCTACATGCCCGTGCAGGATTTCGGCAACGCCTTCTCAACGTTCATCGCGCAGAACTTTGGCGCCGGGCGCGCCGGACGCATAAGGCGCGGCATCCGCAGTGCCGTCATCGTCACCACACTCTTCTCACTTGCCGTATCGGCACTGGTGTTCTGGCTGTCTCCATGGCTCATGTCGCTGTTCGTGTCTGAGGCTGAAAGCGGGATAATAGCAATCGGTGTGGAGTATCTCCGCATCGAAGGCAGCTTCTATGTAGGCATCGGCTGGCTGTTCCTTCTCTACGGACTCTACCGCGCCGTCGCCCTGCCCTCGATGTCGGTCGTACTCACCGTGGTGTCGCTCGGCACCCGCGTGGCTCTGGCATACGCTCTTGCCGCCATCCCGTCGGTGGGATACACCGGCATATGGTGGTCGGTGCCGATAGGCTGGGCACTGGCTGACATCATCGGACTGTGGTATTACCGTCGGCGGCGCGACACGCTGATGAGTTTCGGAGGATGCCGCATGACCGCTCCGCAATGATCATGGCATAGCGTTGACACAATACATATAAAACATCACTTCATGTTTTTTAAGACACGGCACATGGCAAGTCTTGAAAATATTGCTTATCTTTGAAAAACAGACAGGCACATGTCAAGCGCACAAGACATACGCCTGCACATTGGCATAACAGCGGCTGTGGCATACAGCGGAAACGTCACACGGAGACAGACATTATAATATTGTACAGGAAAAGAAAGGAGACAATCACAATGCTGGCATATACTTACATCGGAAAAGGGCACTTCGCACTGACTGAAAAACCCGTGCCCGAACTGCAGGACCCGCGCGACGCCATCGTGAGGGTGACGCTCGGGAGCATCTGCACGAGCGACCTGCACATAAAGCACGGCAGTGTTCCGCGCGCCTTACCGGGCATCACCGTAGGTCATGAGATGGTGGGCATAGTGGAAAAGACAGGCGCGGAGGTGACGAACGTCAGACCGGGCGACCGCGTGACAGTGAATGTGGAGACCTTCTGCGGCGAATGTATCTTCTGCCGTAAGGGCTACGTGAACAACTGCGAGGACCCCGACGGAGGCTGGGCTCTCGGTTGCCGCATCGACGGAGGGCAGGCTGAGTATGTCCGTGTGCCGCATGCCGGACAGGGACTCAACCGCATACCCGACGGCGTAAGCGACGAACAGGCTCTCTTCACGGGCGACATCCTCGCCACAGGATACTGGGCTGCGCGCATATCGGAGATTGATCCGGACGACACTGTGCTCATCATCGGAGCCGGACCGACGGGCATCTGCACCCTGCTGTGCGTCATGCTGAAGAGCCCGCGACGCATCATCGTGTGCGAGAAATCGCAGGAGCGCGCCGCCTTCGTGCGCAGCCATTATCCCGGAGTGGTTGTCACCGGTCCGGAAAACTGCGCCGCTGTCGTGTCGGAAAACAGTCTCCACGGTGGCGCGGATGTGGTGATTGAGGTGGCGGGGAGCGATGACACGTTCCGCATGGCGTGGCAGTGCGCGCGTCCGAACGCCATCGTCACGGTGGTGGCGCTTTACGACAGTCCGCAGACATTGCCCCTTCCGGACATGTACGGAAAGAATCTCACGTTCAAGACCGGCGGTGTCGACGGCTGCGACTGTGAGGAGATACTGCGCCTTATAGCCGAAGGCAAGATAGACACGACACCGCTCATCACCCACAGGTTCGGTCTCTCGCAGATAGATGAGGCTTACCGCGTGTTCGAGAACCGCCTTGACGGGGTGATAAAGGTAGCCATAAGCAACGACACTCAGACGGGTGTCACAACACCATAAGTACGTTTCGCGACGCCAATGACGGCATCCGCAGCCTGCTGACGCGCCCTACTGGGACACCGGCTCAGCCTCTTCCGCCGCCTTATAATAACGACAACATACATGCAGGACATCATGTCGGTAATGATGTCCTGCATTTTTTATTTTATATACAGCCCCGCCTGAAACAGCGTTTTTCCCATACCTGACAGCCAACACAGACCTTATTCCCAATCAGCCATCGGCATACAGCGCACGCCAAACTTACGATTTGTCATTCAATTTGGATATTTTATTACAATCAGAAAGTCGTTCCCGTCATATGAGAAAGCAACTGTAAGACAGCCGAATTATATTTTCCAAAAGTCAGAATAAATATTATTTCAATTTCATTTATTATTAATTTTGCATCAGAAACGATACAAAAAGACAGATATTATTATATTTTAGTTTCATAAAGACATACAAACCAAGACTCAGGAAACAACATATGCAATAACTTAAAAGGCAAAAGTATGATGAACAACCGTTTAAAAGAGACTACAGTCCTGCTGTTATCATTTATTGCGACCGTGCAGACGGCACACGCACAGGACAGACCCGAAGTATCAGTAGGTGCCGACATAGTGAGCGGATACATCTGGCGCGGTCAGGAACTTGGCGGTTTCAGTGTCCAGCCATCGGCTTCGCTGTCATGGAAAGGACTGTCTCTTTCCGCATGGGGTTCGGCAAGTCTTGAGAGCGAATACGCCAAAGAGTTCGACCTTACACTCGGTTATGCCACAGGAGGATTCAGCATTTCGCTGACCGACTATAGCTTCAGCAAAGGCACAAACTTCAAGAGCGGAAGCATGATAGAAGGCAAATATTTCCATTACGGCAGCCGTTCTACGCTCCATGTGTTTGAGGCACAGGTCGGCTACGACTTCGATGTGGTGGCTGTAAACTGGCATACCAACATCGGAGGGAACGACGGCAGACGCTCAAACGGCAAGAGAGCATACTCCTCCTACGTCTCCGCCACGGCTCCGTTCAGGCTCGGCGGCATAGACTGGAACGCCACAATAGGTGTCACGCCATGGGAGACGACCTTCTACAACAACGGCTGTGACGGTTTCGAAGTGTCCGAGCTAAGCCTCGGGGCGTCCAAGACCATCCGCGTGACCGACAGTTTCGGTCTGCCGCTGTCGGCAAAGGCGATATGGAATCCCGCTACCGAGAACGCATACTTCACCGTGGGTCTGAGTCTGTGAAACTCAATAACGATATCCGGCAACACATCCATACATTATATAATAATATAAAAAGACACATCATTATGAAGAAAATTGAAGCAATCATCCGCCGCACCCGGTTTGACGACGTGAAGGAAGCGCTGCTTGAGGCGGACATTGAATGGTTCTCATACTATGAAGTAAGAGGTGTGGGAAAGACACGAGAGGCGCGCATCTACCGCGGAGTGGCATACGACACAAGCTCCATTGAGCGCATCCTCATATCCATTGTCGTGAGAGAGAAAAACGTGGAGAAGACCATTCAGGCGGTCATGAAGGCGGCATATACGGGCGAGATAGGCGACGGACGCATATTCGTCATACCCGTGGAAGACGCCATACGCATACGCACGGGAGAGCGTGGCGACATCGCGCTCTACAACGCCGAGCACGAGAAATAGCGGCAGACGAGAGAGAAGAAAGCATAAGACAACAACAATAATAAAGTGAACGATATTATGACAACAGCAATACCACTCAATTCAGGAAACACTGCATGGATCATCATGGCGACCGTTCTTGTTCTGATGATGACCATTCCGGGCATCGCCCTGTTCTATGGCGGACTCGTGAGAAGGAAAAACATGCTCAGCGTTATAATGCAGAGCCTCTCCATAGTAGCCGTTATCAGCATCATATGGGTTGTCTTCGGCTACAGCCTCGCGTTCGGATCAGGATTCGACGGAAACCTTTTCCGCTATGGCATAGGCGGATTCGACAAGGTGATGCTCAAAGGAATAAGCCTCGACACCATCACTACGGGCGGCATACCCGAACTGCTCTTCGTCATGTTCCAGTGCATGTTCGCCGTCATAACGCCCACCCTCATCCTCGGAGCGTTCGCCGAGCGCGTGAAGTTCTCGGGCTTCCTGATGTTCACAATACTGTGGAGCGTGTTCGTATACATGCCGATGGCGCACTGGGTATGGGGCGGAGGATTCCTCATGGAGATGGGAGCCATCGACTTCGCGGGCGGTACCGTGGTGCACATCAACGCCGGAGTGTCGGCTCTTGTGATGGCTCTGCTCGTGGGACGCCGCAATGACTACCGACCGGGAAAGCCCATCACGCCCCACAACATACCGTTCGTGTTCATCGGAACGGCACTTCTCTGGCTCGGATGGTTCGGTTTCAACGCCGGCAGCGGACTCGCAGCCGACGGACTGGCAGCCAACGCTTTCCTCGTGACACACATAGCGACGTGCGTCGCGGCAGTCTCGTGGATGACTGTAGACTGGATTGTCAACAGGAAGCCCACCACCGTAGGGGCGTGCACCGGAGCAGTCGCCGGACTTGTGGCGATAACACCCGCCGCCGGCACGGCAGACATTCCGGGAGCCATATGCATCGGACTCGTCGCCTCACTCGTATGCTTCTGGATGGTGGCTGTGGTGAAACCGAAGTTCGGATATGACGACGCTCTCGACGCATTCGGCGTTCACGGCATGGGCGGAATGGTCGGTTCGGTGCTCACGGGGGTGTTCGCCACGAGAGCCGTGACGGGTGACGACGGTGTCCAGGGCGCGCTCTACGGCGACTGGCACCAGCTCTGGGTGCAGACAGCCACGACCCTCATATCAGTCGTCTTCAGCGCGGTGATGACGTTCGTCATATTCCGTATCACCGACGCAGTGTGCGGTATAAGGGTCATGAGACGCGTCGAGGAGGAAGGACTCGATGTCTACGAGCACGGTGAGGCGGCGTACGACATGTAGTATGCAGCACACAATATGATGGCAATTAATTTGGAACATCTGCTTATAAGCAGCTTATTGCAAAACAAGATAAATAACAACAACCAACAAAAACAACACAACAATTATGTCGAGTTTAAGATTCAGAGTAGTTGAAAAGGCTTTTCAGACCAAAGCCAGGGAATTTCCAATACCGGAGGAAAGACCGAGTGAGTATTTCGGAAAATACGTGTTCAACCGCGAGAAGATGTTCAAATATCTCCCGGGCGACGTGTTCGCCAAGCTCGTGGACGTGATAGACAACGGCGCGGCACTCGATAGCGGCATCGCCGACGAGGTGGCGTCGGGCATGAAACGGTGGGCTATGGAGCTCGGAGCGACCCACTACACCCACTGGTTCCAGCCTCTCACGGAGGGCACGGCAGAGAAACATGACGCCTTCGTGGAGCACAACGGCAAGGGCGGAATGATGGAGGAGTTCTCCGGAAAACTGCTCGTGCAGCAGGAGCCCGACGCCTCGTCGTTCCCCAACGGAGGCATACGCAACACGTTCGAGGCGCGCGGCTACAGCGCGTGGGACCCTTCGTCGCCCGTCTTCGTGGTGGACGACACGCTCTGCATACCCACCATATTCATATCATACACAGGCGAGTCGCTCGACTACAAGACGCCTCTTCTGAAGGCTCTCCGCGCTATGAACAAGGCGGCGGTGGACGTATGCCATTACTTCGACCCCTCAGTGAAGAAGGTGTTTTCCTATCTCGGATGGGAGCAGGAGTATTTTCTGGTGGACGAGGGACTCTATGCGGCGCGCCCTGACCTGCTTCTCACCGGACGGACGCTCATGGGGCATGAGGCGTCGAAGAACCAGCAGCTCGAGGATCATTACTTCGGCGCCATCCCGATACGTGTCGCCGCGTTCATGAAAGACCTCGAGATACAGGCTCTCGAACTGGGAATACCGGTGAAGACACGCCACAACGAGGTGGCACCGAACCAGTTTGAGCTTGCCCCGATATACGAGGAGTGCAATCTGGCGGTGGACCACAACATGCTCATAATGTCGCTCATGCGCAAGGTGGCGCGCGCCCACGGCTTCAGAGTGCTGCTCCACGAAAAGCCCTTCAAGGGCATAAACGGCTCCGGAAAGCACAACAACTGGTCGCTCGGGACTGACAACGGCACCGCCCTCATGGCTCCGGGAAAGACGGCTGAGGAAAACCTGCGCTTCATCACCTTCATCGTCAACACGCTTATGGCTGTCTACCGTCACAACGGACTGCTCAAGGCGAGCATCATGAGCGCCACAAACGCCCACCGTCTGGGAGCCAACGAGGCGCCGCCAGCCATCATCTCGTCGTTTCTCGGCACACAGCTCAGTCAGGTGCTCGACCATCTTGAGGTGAGCACCGACGAGGACATGGGTGTTCTGGTAGGCAAGCACGGCATGAAGCTCGACATCCCACAGATACCCGAACTGCTCATCGACAACACCGACCGCAACCGTACGTCGCCCTTCGCCTTCACAGGCAACAGGTTCGAATTCCGCGCCGTAGGGTCGGAAGCCAACTGTGCCAGCGCGATGATCGCGCTCAACACCGCCATGGCAGAGCAGCTCACCGACTTCAAACGCGACGTGGACGAGGCGATGTCTGACGACGTATCGAAGGAGACAGCCATCCTTCAGGTGCTCAGAAAATACATAAAGACATGCAAGCCCATACGTTTCGACGGCAACGGATACAGCGAGGAGTGGAAGGCGGAAGCCGCCAGACGCGGGCTCGACTGCGAGACATCATGCCCCGTGATATTCGACAACTACCTCTCGGAAAGCAGCGTCAGGATGTTCACCTCCACAGGCGTGATGACCAAAGTGGAGCTGGAGGCGCGCAACGAGGTGAAATGGGAGACCTACACCAAGAAGATACAGATAGAGGCGCGGGTGCTCGGCGACCTTGCCATGAACCACATCGTGCCCGTAGCCACGCACTACCAGAGCATGCTCATCAACAATGTCTACAGACTGAAAGAGCTGTTCGACGCCTCTGAGGCTGAGGGAATGTCGGCTGAAAACATCTCTCTCATCCGTGAGATTGCCGAACGCACGGCATACATAAAGAAGCATGTGGACGACATGGTGGAGGCTCGCAAGGTGGCGAACAGAATTGACAACGTGCGCGAGAAAGCCATAGCCTATCACGACACCATCGCTCCGATGCTCGAGCAGATACGCTACCACATAGACAAACTGGAGCTTATCGTGGACGACCAGATGTGGACTCTGCCCAAATACAGAGAGTTGTTATTTATCCGGTAAATAAAGATTCCTTCATTGTTAGTTATTCAACAAGTGATTCCGGGCTGCCGCGAGGCAGTCCGGTTTTTCTTTTCCGTCAGTCCGTTCCGCCTGTCGCGGTATGTAAATGAAATCCTTTTCTTCATACACCGACACGCTTTCAGAATGCCATACACTCATCCGCACACCGCTGTACGCCCTCCGTTCCTCATCCGCACACCCGTCCTCATCCTGTTTGAAGCCTTGTCATGAACGAACCCTCCGCGTATTCCGTAAAACAGGAAAGTGACATTGTTTTAAAAAACATAGAACAATAAAGAACCATGACAGCCGGTCATCACACAACAGACATGCTCCGGAAAATGCATAAACATTCATTTTCATGGTAAAAAAATTTGACAACGGAAAACTGGAAAAGGGGAGATGGGGAGAGAGTGAGGAGGGGGTGAGAAGGTGAGAAAGTGAGGGGGTGTGAGTGTGGGAAAGGCTTTTTGAGGACACGGGACGGGGTTTGGAGGCGCGGGAAAGGGTTTTTGGTGGTTCGGAAGAGGGTTTTTGAGGGGATGGGATGGGCTCTTTGGGGGTGTGAAAGAGGCTCTTTGAGGGTGCGGGAGAGGCTCTTTGGAGAGGCGGAATGGGCGGTACGGATTATTGGGATGATGCAAATGGCTGATTGTCAATGACGTATGCAAAACGCTGAAAACTCGCGTATTTGTGCCCGAAGAGGCATGAGGACAGAAAAACGGCGGTATTTTCAAGTTACGGTGAATATTTATTCACGACGCCACGGTGTGTTCCGTATATTTATGCAGAATCTCTTTCTCCGCCCGCACACGTCAGTTTACAGAAAAAGTCCTGTCCGAGCCGCACCGGAACATACCTCCGATGACAGTCACGTACAGGACAGACAACTATTGATGTATCACAAAATAAACAATCAGCCGTGCGGAGGCTGACCTCTAATAAGCATCCTCATGCACGCCGCTCACGGCTCTTCCGCTCGGCTCGTTTACGCCTGCGAACGAGTCGTCCCACGCAAGAGCCTCAGCCGTGGAGCACGCCACGCTCGGCACGCTGGGCACGCTGCGGGCGGCACTCTCGCTCGGAAAATACTCCTCGAATATGCTGCGGTAGTAGTATTCCTCCTTGTTCATCGGAGTGTTTACGGGGAAACGCTCCGCCGCGCGCGCCATCTGCCCGTCGCTCACAGCCTTCGACGTGACGTCCTTCAGCGTGTCTATCCAGCTGTAGCCCACCCCGTCGCTGAACTGTTCCTTCTGTCTCCACGCCACACTTTCGGGCAGCAGGTCGCAGAAAGCGTCTCTCACAATCTTCTTCTCAATGGTTTTGCCGGGGCACATCTTCACCGAAGGGTTGAGCCGCATAGCCGTGTCGAGAAACTCCTTGTCAAGAAACGGCACCCTGCCCTCCACTCCCCACGCCGACAGAGCCTTGTTGGCGCGCAGGCAGTCATACAGATACAGCTTCGAGAGCTTGCGCACCGTCTCCTCGTGGAAAGCCCGTGCGTCGGGTGCCTTATGGAAATAGAGGTATCCGCCGAACACCTCGTCGGCTCCCTCTCCGCTAAGCACCATCTTTATGCCCATGCTCTTTATCACCCTCGCGAGCAGATACATGGGGGTGGATGCGCGCACAGTGGTGACGTCGTATGTCTCGATGTAGTATATCACATCGCGCAAGGCGTCAAGCCCTTCCTCTATTGTGTAGTTTATCTCATGGTGCACCGTGCCTATGTGAAGAGCCACTTCGCGCGCCTTCTCAAGGTCGGGCGAGCCCTTCAGTCCCACCGCGAAGCTGTGCAGCTGCGGCCACCATGCTGCGTTGCGCCCGCCCGTCTCTATGCGGCGCGCGGCGTATTTCTTTGCCAGAGCCGATATCACCGAGCTGTCGAGACCACCCGAGAGCAGCACACCGTAGGGCACGTCGCTCATCAGCTGCCGCCTCACCGCACTGTCGAGAGCCTCGCGCAGGTCGGCGGTCTGCCTTGCGGCGGCATCCTCCCCTGGCGCGACGCGCGTATGGTTCACCGCCTCCGGAGTGTAGGTGAGCCTCACATTGTCATATTCCGTCCACTCTCTCCTGTACCAGCGTCTCATCTTCCCCTCGCGGCTCCAGTAATAGTGTCCGGGCAGGAAGGGCTCGTAGCTCTCGCACACACCCTCGAGAGCCTTCAGCTCACTGGCGCAGCAGACGCGCCCCTCGCTGTCTTTGCCGATGTAAAGCGGTATCACCCCGATGGCGTCGCGTGCGATGAGATACTCGTCCCTCTCCTCATCATAGAGCGCGAAAGCGAATATTCCGTTCAGTTCCTCGATGAAGTCCACGCCCTTGTCGCGGTAGAGCGCGAGTATCACCTCACAGTCGCTGCCCGTGCCGAAAGCGTATTTTCCGGCATAGCGCGCGCGTATCTCGCGGTGGTTGTATATCTCCCCGTTCACTGCGAGAATCTGTTTTCTGTCGGGAGAGAACAGCGGCTGTCCTCCGCTTTGCGGGTCGACTATCGACAACCGTTCATGACACAGTATGGCAGACCGTCCGCAGTAAATGCCGCTCCAGTCAGGTCCGCGGTGCCTTATCTTCCTCGACATGCCGAGAGCCTTTGTCCTCAGCGCGCCCACGTCGCCCTTTATATCAAATATGGCAGTTATTCCACACATACGCTATAGCTTTTTAAGATAATTGTCTATGTCCTGAGCGGCTTTCCGTCCGCCCGCTATGCATCTCACCACGAGGCTTGCTCCGGTAGCCGCGTCGCCCGCAACGAACACGTTGTCGGCATATTCGGGATGCTGCGGTCTGAGGAATCCCATTGCCAGAAGCACCATGTCGGCGTCTATCATTTCCTTCTTGCCCGTGGGTCTCATCACCGGGCGTCCGCCGTCGGAGGCAGGAGTCCACTCCACCTCCTCCACTTCCACACCGCTCACCCGTCCGTCCTCCGTCCCGACGAAGCGTGTCGAGGCAAGACACCAGCGGCGTTCGCAGCCCTCCTCGTGGCTCGAGCTGGTCTTCAGCACCTGCTGCCACTGCGGCCATGGAGTAGCCGGATTATATCCGACAGGCGGTTTCGGCATTATCTCTATCTGCATCACCGACACCGCACCCTGCCTGTTGCTCGTGCCGATGCAGTCGCTGCCCGTGTCGCCTCCGCCTATCACGAGCACCCGTTTGCCCTTGGCACTGATGTGGCTGTCGCCCTCGAAGGTCTGTCCGGCAAGCACCCTGTTCTGCTGCGAGAGCATCTCCAGTGCGAAGTGTATGCCTTTCAGCTCGCGCCCGGGAATGTCAAGGTCGCGCGCCTGCGGCGTTCCTGTGCACAGACACCATGCGTCGAAGCCGTCAGGAAGGTTCTGGGGGTCTATCGGAGTGTTCACACAGAACCTCACGCCCTCGGCTTCCATGATGCCGATGCGGCGGTCGATGACAGCCTTGTTGAGCTTGAAGTTGGGTATGCCGAAGCGCAACAGTCCGCCCACATACTCATCCTTCTCAAACACCGTCACCTCATAGCCCATGGCGTTGAGGCGGTTTGCGGCGGCAAGCCCTGCCGGTCCGGAGCCCACTATGCCCACCTTCATGCCGTTGCGCCCATACTTGTGCGGCTGCACATATCCTTCCCTGAACGCCGCCTCTATTATGGCAGCCTCGTCCTCCCTTATCGTCACGGGGGCGTCGATTGCCAGTTTGAGCACGCAACTCTTCTCGCAGAGCGCCGGACAGATGCGTCCGGTGAACTCGGGAAAGTCGTTTGTGGCAGTCAGTATCTCGTAAGCCTCGCGCCACTTGCCCTTATACAGTGCGTCCTGAAACTCCGGAGGACGGTTGCCCAAGGGGCACGCCCAATGGCAGAAAGGCACTCCGCAGTCCATGCAGCGCGACGCCTGCAGCTTGCGTTCACTCGTGTTCAACGTCTGTTCCACCTCACCGTAGTCGCTTATCCTGTCGTGCACCGGACGGTAGCCCGCCTCCTGCCGTGGTATGGTGAGAAATGCTTTAGGGTTTCCCATATATGTTTCTGTGATAATGTTCTGACTCTGTTTAATAATCTCTCTGCACGTCCGCTATCTTCTGTTGCAGCTTCCGCATCTGCTCTTCGGCAAGTACGCGCTTGTATTCGATAGGTGTCACCTGTATGAACTCGTCGGCATAGCGGTTCCAGTCGTCAAGCATGGTGCGCGCCAAGGGTGAGCATGTGTACAGATAATGCTGTCTGATGAGCTCGTGAAGCTCCTTTCTTGCAGTGGAACTCTCGAGCAGCGACAACTCCACCATCTCCATATTGCAGAAGTAGTCGAACGTGCGGTCGCGGTCCCAGACGTATGCCACGCCGCCGCTCATGCCCGCGGCGAAGTTGCGTCCGGTCTTTCCGAGCACCACGACCCTGCCTCCCGTCATGTACTCGCAGCAGTGGTCGCCCACGCCTTCCACCACTGCCACGGCGCCGGAGTTGCGCACCGCGAACCTCTCGCCCACGCAACCGTTGATGTAGACCTGTCCTCCCGTGGCTCCGTAGAGCAGCGTGTTGCCTGCGATGGTGTTCTTTCCGGCGTCGAAGTTCGACCTTATGGGCGGACGAACAGATATGAGTCCGCCGCTCAGACCCTTGCCCAGATAGTCGTTCGCCTCACCTTCGAGGCGGAAACTTATGCCGTGCTCGAGGAACGCCCCGAAGCTCTGACCCGCCGAGCCTTTGAATCTGACGTTGATGGAATGCTCGGGCAGTCCGTCGTTGCCGTATCTCGCGGCGACCGCTCCCGACAGCATCGCGCCGACAGAACGGTCGGTGTTGGCGATGGCATAGTCGAGCGACACCTCCCTGCCGTTCTCTATGGCGTCGCGCGCTGCGGCAATCATGCCGACGTCCATCACGCTGCCGATGTCGTGCCGCTGCTCTCCCGTGTGGCGGATGGCTGCTCCGTTGTCAACCATATGCAGCATACGGCTAAAGTCGAGCAGCGAAGCCCTGCCGTGTCCTTCGGTGTTCTTCAGCACGATAAGGTCTGTCCTGCCCACTATGTCGTCGAGTCTGGTGAATCCCATCTGCGCAAGATACTCCCTCACTTCCTGCGCGAGGAACCTGAAATAGTTCACGACGAACTTGTAATGACCGCGGAAATGCGCGCGCAGACGTTCGTCCTGAGTAGCCACTCCCACCGGACACATGTTGGTGTGACACTTCCTCATCATCACACAACCGAGCACAATGAGCACCGAAGTGCCGAATCCGAACTCGTCGGCACCGAGCAACGCCATGCTTATAATGTCGCGTCCGGTCTTCAGCTGACCGTCCGCCTGCAGGCGCACCTGCCCGCGCAGACCGTTGAGGACGAGCGTCTGCTGTGTCTCGCTGAGCCCTATCTCCGGCGGAACACCGGCATAGCGCATCGACGAAGCGGGCGAGGCACCCGTTCCACCCTCCGCTCCTGAGATGACGATGAGGTCAGCCTTCGCCTTGGCAACGCCCGCCGCGATGGTCCCCACTCCGCTTTCCGCCACGAGCTTCACGCTTATCCGTGCCTTGGGATTGACATTCTTAAGGTCGAAAATGAGCTGCGCGAGGTCCTCGATGGAGTATATGTCGTGATGGGGAGGCGGAGATATGAGCGAGATACCGGGTATGGAGTGGCGCGTACGGGCTATTACCTCGTCCACCTTGAAGCCTGGCAGCTGTCCTCCCTCACCCGGTTTGGCTCCCTGCGCCACCTTTATCTGTATCTCGTCGGCATTGACAAGATATTCGGCAGTCACTCCGAAACGTCCCGACGCCACCTGTTTTGTCCTGCTGTTGAGCGATATGCCGTCCGACGAACCGTGAAAACGGCTGCTGTCCTCGCCTCCCTCGCCGGTGTTGCTGCGCGTTCCCAGCTCGTTCATAGCAAGCGCGAGAGCCTCGTGAGCCTCCTTGCTGATGGCTCCGAACGACATAGCTCCGGTCACGAAACGGCGCACTATGTCCTCCACAGGCTCCACACGGTCTATCGGGATGGGACTGGTCTTGAAGTCGAAGAAGTCGCGGAGGAATATCTCACCGTCCTTCCGGTCGGCAAGAGAAGTGAACTCCTTGAACTTCTTATAGCTCCCCAACCTCGTGGCGAGCTGCAAGGCGGAGATGGTCTCAGGGTTCCAGGCATGCCTCACCCCGTCCTTACGATAGGAGAAAAGTCCGATGTGAGGCAGCAGTCCCGACACAGCGGCAGAGCCGAACCCGTCGTTGTGGAACGCCGCATAGTCGCGCGCTATCTCCTCCAAGCCTATTCCGCCGATGGTGGAGACATCCGTTCCGAAGCAGTCGTGCAGCAGTTCGGCTCCCACTCCCACCGCTTCGAATATCTTGGCGCCGCGATAAGAGCGGATGGTACTTATGCCCATCTTGCTCATTATCTTGTATAATCCCTTGCAGAGAGCCTTGACATAGTTCTTCTCAGCAGTGTCGTAGTCGAGCTGTATGGCGTTGCTTCTCACCAGAGAGTCGGTCACCGCGAACGCCATATAAGGATTGATGGCACTCGCCCCGTAGCCAAGCAACAGGGCGGCATGCATAACCTCGCGTATCTCACCGCTCTCCACGATGAGCGCGGTCTGCACTCTCTTCTGCACGGATATGAGGTGATGGTGCACGGCACTCACCGCAAGGAGCGACGGGATGGCTGCATGCGAGGCGTCCACAGCGCGGTCGGAGAGTATGATATAGTTAGCCCCCTCGTCCACCGACGCCTCCGCCTGGCGGCACAGACTGCCGAGCGCGGCGTGCAGGGAGGCTTTTCCGCCAGCCGGACTGAATACAGCCGACAGCTTCACGGTGTTGAATCCCTTGTAGCGTATGTTGCAGAGGATGTCGAGCTGGGTGTTTGTGAGCACGGGGTGAGGCAGTCTCACCATCTTGCAGTGCGACTCGTCGGGCAGCAGGATGTTCATGCCCACCGCACCGATGTACTCCGTGAGCGACATAACAAGCTCCTCGCGGATGGGGTCAATGGGCGGATTGGTGACCTGGGCGAACTGCTGCCGGAAGTAGTTGAAGAGCAGTTGGGGACGGTCGGACAGCACTGCGAGCGGCGTGTCGTTGCCCATGGAGGCAGTCGGCTCGGAGCCGTTGACACACATAGGCTGTATGACAAGCTCCACATCTTCGCGCGTATATCCGAATGCCCTCAGCTTTCTTGCGTAGTCGTCCACGCTGTTCTGCGCCTTGCGTCCGCTGCGCAGGGCGTCCAGCTCAATGCGGTTGGCTGACAGCCACTGCCTGTAGGGCTTCATAGAAGCCAGACTCTCCTTCAGTTCCCCGTCGTAGTATATCCTGCCCTCCTGTGTGTCCACGAGCAGAATCTTGCCCGGCTGGAGGCGTCCTTTCTCCTTTATGTCGCCCGGCTCGAAGCCTATGACGCCAGCCTCGCTCGCCACAACCATCATGCCGTTGCGCGTTATGAGATAGCGGGCGGGGCGCAGACCGTTGCGGTCGAGCATGCCACCGGCATAGCGACCGTCGCTGAAGAGGAGCGCCGCCGGACCGTCCCACGGCTCCATGAGGATGGAGTGGTACTCGTAGAACGCCTTCAGGTCCTCGCTGATCGGGTTCTTGTCGTTGAACGACTCGGGTATGAGCATCGCCATGGCATGGGGCAGACTGAGTCCCGACATGACGAAGAACTCAAGCACATTGTCGAGCGAGGCACTGTCGCTCATGCCCGGCTGTATGACGGGACGTATGCCTCTGACATCGCCCAGAGCCGGAGTGGAGAGCACACTCTCGCGCGCCTCCATCCACGCGCGGTTGCCCCTGATGGTGTTTATCTCGCCGTTGTGCGCGAGCAGACGGAACGGTTGGGCAAGGCTCCACGTGGGAAACGTGTTGGTGCTGAAGCGCGAGTGCACCACGGCTATGCCGCTCGTGAAATAAGGTTGGGTGAGGTCGGGGAAATATTCGCGCACCTGCACCGACGAGAGCATGCCCTTGTAGACGATGTTCTTGCTCGAGAGCGACACGATGTAGAAGTCCTTGTGCGTGATGCGACGCTCGATGCGCTTGCGTATGATGTACAGGGTGCGGTCGAAGGTGGCAGTGTCCGCCGCCCCCGTTATGAACACCTGCCTGATGTCCGGCTCCGTGGCGAGCGCGTCCTTGCCGAGCACCGACGAGTTGACGGGCACGCTGCGGAGGTGCATCAGAGTGAGTCCCTCGCGCTCAATCTCCTCTATCATTATGCTGAGCATGCCCGCCTGAAGGTCCGGGTCTTTGGGAAGGAACACCAGACCCGTGCCGTACTTGCCCTTCTCCGGCACAGGAATGCCTTGCAGGAGAATGAACTCGTGGGGTATCTGAAGCATGATGCCGGCACCGTCGCCGGTCTTGTTGTCAGCACCCTCGGCACCCCGGTGCTTCATGTTCTCGAGCACCTTGAGAGCCGAGTCCACCAGTTCGTGCGACTTGTTACCGTGTATGTCCACTATCATACCCACTCCGCACGCATCGTGTTCGTGTGATGCGTCATATAATCCGGTTCTTTCCGACATTGTCATATTATCAAAAGTTATCGTTTTACCCTATAATTCTTTCCTTGTGAAATATATTTATCACAAATCATTTACTTTGTCCTGCAAAAGTAATAATTTCCTTTCAGAATGACAGGAAAGACCATACTGATAATCAAAAAAAATAAAGCCATCTTACGATTTATAACATAGCAGCCATCCAAGGCACCGATATCACAATATATGTAAGCATAAAACCGGTATTTTATAACATATTGTAAATCGCGCGATATTTATATAATAAAAATGCCGGAAAAACGCTCCGGTTACGTTTATTCTGCCATAAAAGACTCCGGAACCGACGGCATGGCATGACGGGAAACAGCCTGTGCGCAAGCGTAAGCGTCAAAACGCACCGCCCGGGAATCCCATGCAGACACGACGGCAAGTGGATGAAACAGGGCGATGAAGGGGTTTGGTATTGGCGTAGAAACAAACATTGGGGAGGAACAACGGTGGAACGTCAACTCCGCGAGAACGGCGTGGAAGCGTGCAGGAGCAGTTCCCGGCGCAAATACGCGAGTTTTGCACGGTTTGGGTATCTCTCTGTCTGCCAGCCATTTATGCGATACAATCAAATAAAAAAGGATTTATCCTCGTGCGGAAAAGCCCATTCGGGCAGACGGAAGAGCCTTTTTGACACCACAGGAAAGGCTTTTCCGGATGCCGACAGAGCCTCTTCCGTACACCGGAAAAGCGGGTTTCGCCCGTCGGAAAACCTTTTTCAGGCTCATCATACGAAAGAAGCGGAGATATAGAACAACAGAAACGGTATCGCCTCCGGATAGACTCCGCGATGCCATTTCTGTTTTACAGCTTTCAGACTGTCAAAATTTTTTACTTCAGCCACAGCTTGTCCATCCATGCGAAGCAACTGCGGCGGCATGGCGGAAAGGCAACGTACCGTCCGCAGGCTGACCTGCATCAGAGTCCGCGCGCCGTCACCTCCTCCACTATCTCACGCGCCACGGCGGCTATGACGGCTGCATTGACAGCGTCGGTCTCGGCGGAATCTTTTATGAAGACGGTGATGTAGCAGTTGCGTCCCGACGGCATGCGCACCACGGCGACATCGTTGTCACCGGTCTTTATGCCTGCTATGCGGTCGGAGCTGCCCGTCTTGTGGGCTACATGAAGGCTTTCAGGCACTCCTGCGCGTATCTTGTCAGCACCCGTCACGGTGGCTGCCATCATGCTCCGCAGAGGCGCGTAGAGCGGTGTGGAGCCTTCGAAAATGATTTTCATGAGCCGTGTCATAGCCTCCGGGGTGCTCCAGTTGTCGTAGCAGCGGGTGATGTCGCGGTGCATGGCGTCCTCATCGTGCATCAGGCGGAAGCCGTCCACACCGAGCGAGCGCACATAACGGTCGACCTGCCCTATTCCGCCCGCCATGCGTATGAGTATGTCGCAGGCGTTGTTGTCGCTTTCCGCCACGCTGTATCTCATCAGTCCGGCAAGCGTGATGTCGACGTCTCCCGACGGACGGGCGTCCCTCAGCGGACTGTAAGTGTTCTCGCGCAGCATGGCTCTCTCAACATGCACCACGGTGTCGAGGCTTGTACCGCTTGCCGACATGTCGGCAAGCACCTTCATGGCGACATGTACCTTGAACACGCTCATGAGCGGAAAGCGCACCCGCGCGTTCCTTACATAACTGAAGTCACCGCATTCAGCCGACACTCCGACGGTCATCCGCCTGCCCGAAAGGATGGAGTCAATGCGCTCCGCGAGGGATGACGGCATGCCGGCACACCACAGACGGCAAGGCAGGAGTGTGACGGCGAAGAGGAAAAACAGACGTGTAAGATTTATCATATGTACCTTAATTCCGCAACACTATTATAAATTAAACTTTTTAAGTACCTGAGCAACAAAAAGTTGCTCAGGATTTTGCCATGTCGAAGAATTCACTTATCTTAGTGTTGCAAAAAATAAACAAGAAAATCCGACGATAGACATGGCAAAAATACAAATTAAATCTGAGAAACTCACTCCTTTTGGAGGAATATTTTCTATCATGGAGCAATTTGACTCCACATTGTCATCAGTAATCGNTAATGCTTACGCAGACATTTTTCAGACTGATTTTGGATAACGCCTACAACTTATGGGTATGATACTGCGTATTGCCTCAAGTCGCATTGTGGGGTAAGGGAATATTGAGGGTTGCAGTGGGGATTTCTACCTCAATTTATCTGCTAATTCAGTAAGAGAGGACATGTACACGCAAGAAGGACGTTGAAGGGCTTAGTTGAGGATTTGAGGATGTATATAAATATGGTGCAAAGATAATGCAAATGAGAGGAAAAGAAAGCCTGCTTTCAATTTCCCGAATGCAGCTTAGCTTATGCAAAGATAATGCAAGGCGAGTGCAACAGCAAGTCGTAAAAACGAAGTTTTGCCGGACTTGATACTGCCGAGCCGAAGCTTATCTTATGCAAAGATAATGCAAATGAGAGGAAAAGAAAGCATATTACAGAGGATAAATACAATGGCGCCAGCCTGTAGAGACGCAAAATCTTGCGTCTCACGAGGAAGGTATTGCAAGGTGAGGACACTGTTACGTGCTGTCCTTCAATGCGGTTTTCAATCGGGAGACGCAAGATTTTGCGTCTCTACTTTTGGGGCGCGAGTATTATATATATGATTTAACGATACATAAAAACTATGGCGCGAGCCTGTAATGACGCAAAATCTTGCGTCTCACGATTAATCCATTGCAAGGTGCGGACACTGTTACGTGTTGTCCTTCAATGCGGTTTTTAATCGGGAGACGCAAGATTTTGCGTCTCTACTCAGGCTCGCGCCATGATAATCACAAGCATGTCACAGTGCGTCAGTCGTCATATTCCTTATGCAGGAGCGTCCCCGCAGCGCTTATGACATACTGCACCTCCATGCGGGCGGTCTCTATCTCAATGGTGTAAATGGTGTCGGAAGGTTTCTCCTTGACCTCCATCTCCATGTTCACCTTACGGAAGTCCTTATCAGCCTCGAGCGTGGCGCGCACAGCCTGCGGCAGGGCGTCGTAGCTGTAAAGGTCGTACTCGGTCTCCACCCATTCGCTTCTGCCGTTGAACTTCACCTCCTTTATCAGTCCGTCGTGCTTTATCTTTATCTCCAGCAGACCGTCGTCATACTCCTTTCCTATCACTACCGCACCGTTGTATTTCTGTTCGATGAATGTCAGGAGGTCTTCGGCAACGGGCACCTTACCGTTCTCTCCGCCGGAGATGTCAGGATTCTGCGGACGGTCGATGAACGTTCCGTCGGCACTGATGTACACGTCGGTCTCGTCATCCCACGCGCTCCGTATGCGCTCAAGCTCAAAACAGTAGTAGTGGTTTGTGGCAGACAGGAACTCCTCGGCGTCGTCCACGCGCCACTCTCCGGTGCTGTACTTGCCGGTGAGGGCACTGAGCACCACCTCAGGAACGAGTCTGGCGTAGTTTCGTCCTAAGTCGGTCTTGGTGTAGACCCACTGTCCTGACGAGTCGAACACCGCCTCATACTTCAGTCCTCCGTGCACGAACTCTATCTCTGTGGAGTTGTGCTCGCGCTCCATATCCACCATGCGGGCTCCCGGATAGTTTTGTGTGAGCCATGCGCTGATGGCGTCAGACGGTGTCTGCGGCAAGTAGTCGTGATAGTCGTTGTCCTTCTCCACGTCGGCAATTTCCTTCACGAGTATGCCGTCGGCGGTGTAGTAGAGATCCATCTCGGTCTCGACGCCCGACTCCTTTTTCTCCACCTGTATCACATAGAGAGCCTCGGCGTTTCCAGGTCTTTGCAGATAGTCCACCTCATCGTCGGTCATCCACGGTGACTTGGAATAGTCGCTTGCCTCGAAAGCGGTCTTCACGGCATCGGGAATCATGGCGTAAGGCATCTCTATCTCGGTCATGTTCCACTTTCCTGTGCCCCATTCAAACCATGCCGTATGGTCTTTGGCAGCGGCTTTCTGTCCGTTTGTGGTGAAGCTGGCAACGGCATACGAGTTGTATTTCTTAGCCCACGTGACGTTCGTGGCGTCCGGATATTTCTGCTCAAACTCAGCCAACACAGCCTTGGGCACCTGACTCTCGCTCAGACGTCCGTCGTCAAAAGAATCATTGTTGTCACACGATAACATGATGAACATCGCCATCATGAGTGTCAGAATAGTGAATCTTCCTTTCATACGCATAAGTTTTTATTTTTACGTTATTATTATTCTGTTATGCCGCAAAATTATTACACGATTCTGAAAAGAATCTGAAATCCGCACCAGAATTCATTATTTTTATTTCAAATAGGATAATATATAATCATATAAAAGGTGGTACATCCCCCTTATTCCGACCGCGCGGACCAGTAGAGACGTAAAATTTTGCGTCTCACAAGGGAGAATTGCGATGACGGAGGGGATGATATTGATATAATATATTGGTGTGGGTGGGTCGGGAGACGCAAGATTTTGCGTCTCTACTTTTGGGGCGAGAGTATTATATATATGATTTTACAGATACATAAAAACGATGGCGCCAGCCTGTAGAGACGCAAAATCTTGCGTCTCACGAGGGAGAATTGAGCTGACAGAGGGGATGATATTGTGATTATATATTGGTATGGGCAGGACGGGAGACGCAAGATTTTGCGTCTCTACTTTTGGGGCGAGAGTATTATATATATGATTTTACCGATACATAAAAACGATGGCGCCAGCCTGTAGAGACGCAAAATCTTGCGTCTCACGATTAATCCATTGCAAGGTGCGGACACTGTTGCGTGCTGTCCTTCAATGCGATTTTTAATCGGGAGACGCAAGATTTTGCGTCTCTACTGAGGAAGAATGCGATGAAGGAAGGGAGGATGTTGATATAATATATTGGTATGGGTGGGTCGGGAGACGCAAAATTTTGCGTCTCTACTGGGGAAAACAAACAATATTAATTTGATTTTATCCATAACAGGAACGGAAACCGATATACACCAACCGGGCGTTGAAAGCACCATGGACATGCCGCCATAGACTATGCGATATATAAAAGTCCGGCAACCGGGAACCGGTGCCGGACCGTTTTTTACTGCCGTTATGAAAAATTGAACAGCAATGAAAAAACAAAGCAAACTATCTACAAATAATTATTTATCATGTCTTCCGCCGACTGACTCCCGGCATATCACAACCCGGAACATCACCACAGACTGTTGAGCTGATACCGGAACAGCCGACAATGAAGGCTGTTGAGCCAAGACTTATTATGCTCAAGACCTATATAAACGGAATAATGGACATCACCGTACGGTTTTGTACAGATTATTTCGGGAACTGGAATCCGCCGTCCTTAGAGTCTTCTGCTTTCGCTGAAACCCATATAACGTTCGACGGAATATTAAGACTGCCCTTCATTTTCCCTGTAAAATTACTATAATCAACGCCTATAATATCCTTCATATATAAATCTACCGACATCACACGTTCACTTGTGCAGCTCTCAGAAAAGGAATAAGCTATTATGGCAGACATATTAATCGGAGAGCTGTCCGCCGCATATTTATAACGACTACCAGGCTTTAGCTCATCTTTTTTGTAATACATTCTCAAACCTGTTGTGGAAAAAGCTCCTATATTATTACCGTAATAAGATAATCCAGGAAGCATATTATAAGTAGTTTCACTTCCAAACATATATATCGCACTAAGGTCATAACTTGCCTTTGGAGGTATGGATATAATACGCTGTGCATAAGTTGTTGTACTGCCACCGTTTGTACTGCCGCCTCCAACATTCACGCCTCCGGCAAGCTGACCTACCGTTCCACCTATACCCAAGGCATTGGCTACGCTACCAAGATTCACACCTGCGCCAGACGAAGAAGATGAAGTTGATGTAGTGGAAGAAGGCACATAATAACAAATAGACTTACCCATTCGTACGAAGAAACTATTGCCGAGGTCTACATATACCGTGCGGTCTGACTTGTTTTCAATCCGTACCGATATAGCGGGACCTTGTAATCCATACGCAAAAGTTTCTCCAATAGGATTAAATACATCCGGTTTGTTCTTAACTGAATACATTGTTCCGCGTACAAAACTTATCCTTATGTTACCGTCATCCAGCACAGAACCGTCTTTCACTCCCCAACTCAGCAATGCCCATTTAGCATCCTTATCCTCCTCACCTTCTTCCGGCTGATACGCTATCTCCGCATTCACCTGAGCCAACGCCTCCTCGTTGGCTTTCCTCGCGGCATCGTCCAAATCCGTCACCTTCACCATCACCGGACCCTCTCCCGCCGGTTCGGCTGCCGCCGGAGCCTGCTTTGCCGCCGGCTGCGCGTCCTCATACAGGTTCAACGTGGAGCCGTCCTGACGCTTCACCATCAGCACCTTGTCCTTCTCCATGCGCTTGATGTCGGCATCGGTCTTATTCTCCGTGTTGTAGAAAACATACTTGTCGCTCACTTCCACATTCCATCCTTGGAGCACGTCACCGTCCTTCGTGATGATCTTATCCTGTGCCACGGCAGGCATGAAAGCCATGAATGCCGCAAAGACAGTTGAGACCAGAATCTTGAAATCGTTCATATTATAATCGTTTTATATTGTCCCTGCAATCTGCTGACGGACATATGACTGCCCGACAACACGGGTAACATGAAAAAGGAATGCCCGAGTATCACCTCTGCCTGCACGAGTTTTTATTTTTCCATAGTGAATGCAAGCCGACAGTGACGTCAGACATTCCATATCAGGAAAGTCTCGCCATGAGAGGCGGATGAGAATACCGTCTCTGCGTATGTCCGCATACCTGATGCCGTTACGCGCTCCATACATGCCTGCGCAGCCGCTTCGGAGAAACGGCGGAGTCGCGTGAGACGCACGGCATCTGTATGCGCAAAGTTAGGAAAACAAAAGAAAAAATGCAACCACGGTCGGAGCGAACGTGCACCGTACGCGCTCCAACCGTGCCCGAACGGGAGAAAAACGTGACTATGCGGTAATTAAAAAACACCAGGAAAATAATCAAGGATTAACGCACACAATAGTCATAAGCCATACAGCCTGCCGCACTGTGCCGCCGAAGAGCCGCACCTGCTTCTCACAGCAGCTTCAGAGCCTCCTTTATCTCCGAATAGTGGCGGCGGCTCGCCATTATCTCAAGATTGTTGAACGGCGGGAAGAGCACACACCTGAGCGTGGTGTACTCCACCGATGCGAGGTAGTCGATGTTGAGAATACAGTTGGAGCTCACCTTCACAAACGTACTGCTCATAGCGAGTATTTCCTTCGCCTTGGTGGTGCGGCGCAGACGGTGCTCCTCCATGCTGGTAAGCACAATGACCCAGCAACGGCTCTCGTCATAGCGGAAAAAGAGAATCTCGCGACGCCGGAGCAGCATGAGACGGTCTACGGTCTGCACGGCGAAGCGGTCGCCAGAGACAACGTCGGGTGTCTGCGGTTGTGCCACACCTCTGCCGCTGCGCCTGTCGTCCCTCACACGCTCTATTATGGCGCGCAGCTCTTCGGTGGTATATGGTTTGAGAAGATAGTCGAACGCCGAGGCGCGCAGCGCGTCGATAAGGTACTTGTCGTATGCCGTGTAGAACACCACGTGCATGTTGCTGCCCATGAGAGGTCTCATCTCCTTCATCAGCTCTATGCCGCTCGTGCCCGGCATCTCCACGTCAACGAAAATAATATCGGGCTGATGGCGCATTATGCTGCGCCTCGCCTTCCCGACACTTGTCTGTGTGTCGGCAACGACAATGTCGTCGTAAGCCAGCAGGTCAGCCTCCAAGGCACGTATGGCTCCTGGTTCGTCATCGATGATGACGGCTGACATCACTTTGTTGTTCATAGGTCTTTTTATGTGTTATAGGTTGAACTGATAGCTATAAGGTATGTATATTGTGACGAGAGTGCCACGCTCTCCCGCATCCGAAAGGTTGCGTATGTCGAACCGCATCTTCACGGTGTTTCTCGCGTTGAGCATCTCCACCGTGCGGTAGAGCATCTTCAGACCGTTTCCAGTGCCGCGTTCCGAGTTGCTGTGCGCGCCGGGATTGTATCCGCATCCGTTGTCGCGGATGCTCACAAGCGCTCCCCTGTCCCTGCCGTCGATGCTCACCGTTATCTCCCCACAGCCTTCCATGCCGTCGAAGGCGTACTTCAAGGCGTTCTCAACGGGAATCTGTATGCACATAGTGGGCACGAGGATGCCCGTGTCCACAGTCTCGTCCACATGCCAAGAGACATGCGGCGTCACCGGATTGGTCTGCTCACGGAGACTCACGAAGTCCTTAACAACCTCCATCTCCTCGGCAAGTGTCATCGCCATCTTGTCTGATGCGAGCAGGTTTGAGCGCAACACCTTCACGAAGAGCTGCATCTTATGCGACAGTTCCTCATACTGCCTCATAGCCGGCATGATGGCGTTGAGCACGTTGAGCGTGAAATGCGGTGATATGCGGTTCTTCACATTGTCCATGCGAAGCCTTGTAACCAGAGCGAGCTGACGGGCATATATGCGCTCGTTCTTGCGCCGCACGTATACGAACACCAGCACCGCCCCGAGCACGACAATGAGGAGCAGGGCGACGATGAAGACGATGGTGGTGTGCTGTTCGGACAGCTGCACGTTCTTTCCGGCTATGAGTATGTCACGCTTCAGGAGCGTTGTGTCCTGCCGGTAGCGGTAGTCTATCTCCGCGATGCTGTTCATGTGTCGCTCGTTGCGTATCGAGTCGTTGTATTTCTCCACCATTTCCCTGTACATGTAAGCCTTGCGCCAGTCGCCCTGACGCTCGTAATACTCCATCAGACGCTTGTTGTGAAGATACATGTAAGAAGGTCCCACGCGCTCGGGATTGTAAGGCTTTGACAGATACCTGCCCGCCTCGTCGAGCCTGTGCTCGTTGAGTGCGAGCGCAGCCTGCAGGCTGTTGAGATAGAACATGGCGTCCTCGTTTGCCTGCGGAGCCTGAGCGAAATGCGCATACGACTTGTCCAGATAGAAGTGAGCGGAATCGTAACGTCCCAGTAGAGTGTATATCTCACCGATGTTGGCCTCCGT
Source organism: Leyella lascolaii (assembly GCF_900079775.1). GTDB lineage: Bacteria > Bacteroidota > Bacteroidia > Bacteroidales > Bacteroidaceae > Prevotella > Prevotella lascolaii. Next base: position 610,761 of record NZ_LT556038.1, read on the forward strand.
AAGCGCGTCGAGCGACGGTTGGCTGAACTTCCGGACTATGTCGTATGCCTTCATGAAGCACTCCAATGCCTCTGTGTAACGTTCCTCGAAGTAGTAGCAGTTGCCCTTGGAGTTAAGGAAGTAATACTCCTCATACTCCAGCCTTTCCTCCGGATTGCGCTCCGCCATGTCGAAGTAATGATGTGCCTGAGAGAAGTTATGCATGTCCGCATACACCTGTGCCAGACCGACATATATGCTGAACCTCACCTTCTCCGAGCCCAGCGAGTCAGCCACCCACAATGCTTTGCGGTAGTAACGTGCCGCACTGTCCCAGTCGCCTTTCTGTCTGTACTCGTCCGCAAGGTTTATGCAGATGTTCTCAAGCTCGCGCCGGTCGGAGGTGCGGTAGAGCGCGTCGTAGGCGTGATGAAGGCATGCTATGGACGAGTCGCGCATGTTCATGCCCAGCAACAGCGCGCGACGATGATTCCAGCACATGGCTTCCAGAGCCTCACACCCCTCGTGCGAACGGGCATAAGCCATCACCTTGCGGTTGATACTGACGGCATCCGGGGTGTTCCCCATAAGGTGGCGGCAGTATCCGGCAAACAGTTCCAGCCTGTAATACGACATACTGTCGGTCAGTCCTTTCTGTGCTTCGCGGAACCGTTTCTCCATCAGGTCAGGATTGGTATATACAGAATCGAAACGCGATATGAGCAGTGTGTCTATGCGTTCCCGCTCCGCAGTCACACCGGTCTGTCCGGCATGTCCGCACGACAGCATTCCGAGAAGCGTCATGCACATGCCTATGATTGTCTTGGAGTATCTCTTTTGTCTTTCCATACACGGTTCAAGGGTTTTCCCTTTTCTATTTATGGTTTGCTTACATCAGGCGGAGGAGCGCGGCGAATGTAGCATATCACCACGCTTAAAATGTTTCCCTCCATTAAAATAATAGTACAAATATACAACAAAAAATCGGAAAAATACAAACCAAACGTACTTCATCGCCTTTTTTTAAAGGCATCCGACACATGAAAACTCAAAATTAAGCCATATTATTACAGATTATACACGAAAATCGTTCATATAAATCCGCGCCAGCATAAATGCAAGAACAACATATGAAATATGCGCGCCGTTCACACCATATTATATATATAGCATGATGTAATAATATATATGGTATGATGTAATAATATATATGGTATAATGTAATAATATATATGGCATGATGTAAAGCCTAAGACGGCTCATCGGAAAACGGAGATTCATGGCGCGGAACCGTGCGTTCCGCGAGATGGAAAAGCACTGACGGGCAGGATGATGTTGTGATTATGTATTGGTATGGGGTGGTCGGGAGACGCAAGATTTTGCGTCTCTACAGGGTGGGCGGCACTATGACGGACGGGGAAAACACCTGGAATGAGGCGCGGTATGGCATTCATGGCATGAATATGAAATAAAAAAAGCGTCACAACCAAGCCTTAATGAAAAACAGGCATGGTTGTGACGGATTGTAGAATGAGAAGTATTATGCTCAGAGCTCCTCGTTCTCAGGACGGAGCTTGCGCACAGTTTCGGCAGCGCGCCACATTTCCTTCTCACGCATAGCCTTCAGTTCGGCATTGAGTTTCTCACGATAGTCGGGCTGCGAGTTGCTGTCGATGGATATCTGCGCCTCGTTGCCTGTCTTCACGGAAAGGTAAAGCCACTCCATGACAGGCTTTATAGCGTCGCGGAAACGGGGTGCCCAGTCGAGCGCGCCACGTTGTGCGGTGGTGGAGCAATTGGCGTACATCCAGTCCATTCCCTTAGCCGCGAAGAGCGGCATGAGGCTCTGGGTGAGTTCCTCCACAGTCTCGTTGAAAGCCTCCGACGGTGAATGTCCGTGCTCGCGCAGCACCTCATACTGCGCCTCGAGCAGTCCTTCGATGGCACCCATGAGCGATCCGCGCTCACCGGTAAGGTCGCTTGTAGCCTCGCGCTGGAACGTTGTCTTGAACAGATAGCCCGCGCCTATGCCTATGCCGAAGGCTATAGCCTTGTCCTCAGCCCTGCCCGACGCATCCTGATATACGGCATACGAGCAGTTCAGTCCGCGTCCCTCGAGGAACATAGAGCGCAGCGACGTGCCCGAGCCTTTGGGCGCAACCATCATCACATCGACATCATCAGGCGGCACAACGCCCGTGCGGTCGTTCCACGTGATGGCGAATCCGTGCGAGTAATAAAGAGTCTTGCCAGCCGTGAGATAAGGTTTCACCTTAGGCCAGACGGCTATCTGCCCTGCGTCGGAGAGAAGCATGCATATTATCGTACCCTTGTCGGCAGCCTCCTCTATGGAGAACAGCGTTTTACCGGGGACCCATCCGTCCTCCACAGCCTTGTCGTATGTCTTGCCCTGACGCTGCCCCACAATCACGTTGAATCCGTTGTCGCGCAGGTTGCATGCCTGTCCGGGACCCTGAATGCCATAGCCCAGAACCGCTATGGTCTCGTTCTTGAGCACTTCGCGTGCCTTTTCCAATGAAAACTCTTTGCTGGTGACAACTGTTTCCAACACGCCACCGAAATTCAATTCTGCCATATATTCAACTTGTTTTTATGCAACCCGAAGGCCACGGTTTATTATATTATTTAATCAAACGGGGGTGGCAAATATAGCAATTTATAAGCTATCAGCCAAATATTCTGTCACTTTTTCACAAATTTAATCTTACAACGGCATGTCTCCGACTCCTTTTCCGCGTCGTCGGAGAGCCTTGTCACGCGCACGCAATACTCACTTTCACCGGTCTGTTCAAGATAAATGTTGAGCCGGTCGCCCATGTATGCCTCCGCAACATAGGCAATGTCGATGCGGCGTATGTCGTTGCTGCGATACCACCCAATGTCCCACAGGTCGAGGATATGCTCTATATATTTCACGCTGTTGAAGTGTCCGTTCACGTCAACGTCGCTGTAGCGAGCCTCGATGGTACGCACCGGCTCAGCCACGGCGTCCATTTTCACGCGCGATGGCGGCTCTATGGGGCACGGCGTCACATCGTCGACATACCCTACAATGAGTCCGTCGCGCACAGCCATTATGTCAACCGGCTGCCGCGTCACGGTGTCGATCATCGCCCATATGCTCCTTCCATATCCGCACAGCCGTCCGCCGCTGTCCCTCACGACATAGTTGCGGCTTGTGAAATAGCGTTTCACACTCTCCACCCATGTGCTTACGGTGATGGTGTCGTAAGCCTCCGGCATGCGCTCCATCTCCATCACGAGGCGCGAGAGCACCCATGTGCGGTGTAAAGGATTGAGACAGTTCATGCCGAATCCCCTGTCGTTGGAGTGGAAGTCGGCTGCATTGAGCAGACTGTTTCCCAGATGTCCGAGGAACATACGGTGTGAGAAATCGCAGTGGAAAGGCTCCACCAGAAAATCATAATTACCTATCTTACTCTTCATTTCCATTGTCGTCGTTGTATTTCTGCCTGTGAAGATAGTCAGCCGCAGGCTCGTCGAAGCTCCTTGTCACGGCTATCCTGCCCGAGCGGCTGTATTGCAGCAGACATCCGAACTTGCTCAGACAATAATAAAGGTCGGTGACATCCTCGGTCAGTCCGGCATACTGCACGGTGCTGTAAGTAGGGTTCACCTCCATCATACGCGCCCCGTGCCTCCGTATGGTGCGCGATATCTCCGGATTGTCGAGCAGTTTCGGAGTGGATATCTTGTAGAGTCCCACCTCATGGATGAACAGTTCGTCGTCGCGGTAGAAGTCAGCCTTCACCACGTCTATCTTCTTCTCGATGAGCTTTGTTATCTTCTGTATCTGCTCCTCGTCGCTCCACGCCGTGATGGTGTACTTGTGTATGTCGCGTATGCTCGACGCCGACACGTTGAGACTCTCTATGTTTATCTGGCAGCGCGTGAACACAGAGGTTATCTGATTGAGTATTCCGGCGAGGTTCTCAGAATAAACAAGCAATGTATATAAGTTTTTCTCCATTTCCTTCCTGTTGATAGTTATTTTATTTCAAGGAGCATCTCGTCGACGCTGCAGCCCGGCGGCGTCATCGGCAGGACATTGTCCTCCTCCCTCACGGCGCACTCGAGCACGTAAGGTCCGGGCGTCGAGAGCATGCGTGCGACAGCGTCGTGCAGCGCGTCACGCTCCGTAACGACGGCGTAAGGGATGCCATATCCCCGGCAGACGTGCTCGTAAGAGGGGTTGAGCATGTGTGTGAAGGAGTATCGTCTGTTGAAAAACATGTACTGCCACTGGCGCACATTGCCCAGAAAACTGTTGTTGAGCAGTATTATCTTAACGGGTGCCTGCTGTTCCATTATGGTGCCGAGCTCCTGTATGCTCATCTGGAATCCGCCGTCGCCTGTGAAAAGACACACCGTGCGATGAGGCGTCCCGAACGTCGCCCCCACAGCCGCCGGCAGTCCGAACCCCATAGTGCCGAGTCCGCCGCTGGTGACGACGCTCCGCTTGGAGTTGTATCTGAAGTAACGGCACGAGAACATCTGGTTCTGCCCCACATCGTTCACGAGCACCGCGTCGCCGCCTGTCGCCTCAGCCACGGCATTGACCACCTCGCCCATAAGCAGCGGACCGTCGTGCGGATGTATGGCAGGCTGTATGACACGGGCGTCCTCCTCGTCGGCGAGCGGGCGGAAACTGTCTATCCACTCACGGTGACTGTTCTTCTCGAGCAGCCTTGTCACGGCAGGCAGCGACATCTTGCAGTCGCCCAGAACCGCCACATCGGTCTTCACGTTCTTGTCTATCTCGGCGTTGTCGATGTCGAAATGTATTATCTTAGCCTGTCGGGCATAGGTGTCGAGACGCCCCGTCACGCGGTCGCTGAACCTCATTCCGATGGCAATGAGCACGTCGCACTGCTGCTCCTTGACGTTTGGCGCATAGCTGCCGTGCATGCCGAGCATGCCCATATTGAGCGGATGGCCCGACGGCAAAGCCGAGAGTCCGAGCAGCGTGCGCGCCGCCGGTATGTCGGCTTTCTCAAGAAACTCCACCAGCTCGTTATGCGCGCCGCCCAGCTCGACGCCCTGTCCCACGAGGGCGAGCGGCCGGCGGGCAGAGTTGATGAGTGCGGCGGCACGCGCCACAGCCCCGTCGTCGAGCTTGGGGTAAGGCTCATAGCTGCGCACTGACGTCACCTTGACCGGCTTCCACTCCGTTGTTCCCACCTGCGCGTTCTTCGGGAAGTCGAGCACCACAGGTCCGGGACGTCCCGAACGGGCTATGTAGAACGCCTGACTCACAGCCCACGCAATGTCCTCGGGGCGTCTTATCTGATAGCTCCATTTGGATATAGGCTGCGCTATGCCCACGAGGTCGACCTCCTGAAAGGCGTCCGTGCCGAGCGCGCTTACGCCCACCTGTCCCGCTATGACCACTATGGGAGTGGAGTCCATCATGGCGTCAGCCACTCCGGTGAGAGTGTTCGTGGCGCCGGGACCGCTCGTGACCAGACACACGCCCACCTCACCGCTCACGCGGGCATATCCCTCCGCGGCATGGGCAGCCCCCTGCTCGTGGCGCACGAGCACATGGTTGAAGGCATGTCTGTCGCCTACTGTATAATCGTAAAGAGCGTCGAAAACCGGCATTATGGCTCCGCCGGGATAGCCGAAGATGGTTTTCACCCCCTCGTTCTGCAGCGAGCGCATGAGCGCCTCCGCTCCTGTTATAATTTCCTTTGACATTTATATTCCTTTTTACTGAGCCGCGCGGAGTGTGATGGAAACGGCTTCCGTCCGCCAGCCCATTGTTTCTAATCTATCAATCTCACTCCTCCCTTGTCCGCCGAGCTTACGCTCCGTGCGTATGCCTTCAGCGCGCGGCTCACCTCGCGGGTGCGTCTCAATGGTCTCTGCGGGCGCGCCTGCAGCACGGCATCGGTGAGGCGCACGTTTATGGAGCGCGAAGGTATGTCGATGTCGATGATGTCACCGTCCATAATCTTGCCTATGTTGCCCCCTGCGGCAGCCTCAGGCGATATGTGTCCGATGCTCAGTCCGCTTGTCCCTCCGGAGAACCTGCCGTCGGTGATGAGCGCGCATTCCTTGCCGAGATGCATGCTCTTGATGTATGACGTGGGATAGAGCATCTCCTGCATGCCCGGTCCGCCCTTCGGTCCCTCGTGTGTGATGACCACGCAGTCGCCCTTTCTCACCTTTCCACCCAGTATGGCGTCGCACGCCTCTTCCTGCGAGTCGAACACCCGCGCCGGACCGCTGAACTTCCACAGCGAAGGGTCCACGCCGGCAGTCTTCACCACACATCCGTCCTGCGCGATGTTGCCGAAGAGCACCGCAAGCCCCCCGTCCTTGGTGTAGGCGTGCTCCAGAGAGCGTATGCATCCTGAGACGCGGTCGGTGTCGAGCGTCTCCCACTCGCTGTCCTGACTACCCATGACGGTGGAGAACCGCCTGCCGGGCGCGCTGCGGTAGATGCGCAGAGCCTCAGCATCGGCATCACCGCGAGTGATGTCATATTTCGCCATCGCTCCGGCGAGCGTCATTCCGTCGACGCGCCTCACCGAGGAGTCGACCAGTCCGCCCTTGTCCAGCTCGTTCATTATGCCGAGTATGCCTCCCGCACGGTTGCACTCCTGCACGCTGTACTTCTGAGTGTTGGGCGCGAGCATGCAAAGGCAGGGCACCTTACGGCTTAGACGGTCGATGTCTTTCATGCTGAAGTCCACCCCAGCCTCGTTTGCCACGGCAAGCAGATGGAGCACGGTGTTGGTGCTTCCGCCCATTGCTATGTCGAGAGTCATGGCGTTGAGGAAAGCCGCACGTGTGGCGATGCTCCGCGGCAATACGCCCTCGTCGCCGTCCTCATAGTATGCCAGCGCGTTTCTCACGATGAGACGGGCAGCGTCGCGGAACAGTCTGACGCGGTTGGCATGCGTCGCGAGAACCGTGCCGTTGCCCGGCAGGGCGAGTCCTATCGCCTCCGTGAGCGAGTTCATGGAGTTGGCGGTGAACATGCCCGAGCAGCTTCCGCATCCCGGACAGGCGCACTCCTCTATACGGCTCATCTCCTCGTCGCTCACCGAAGGGTCGGCACCCTTCACCATGGCAGTGATGAGGTCGGCGTTCTCACCGCGCCACCGTCCTGCCTCCATCGGTCCTCCGGAGCAGAAGACGGTGGGAATGTTGAGCCTCATGGCAGCCATGAGCATGCCCGGTGTCACCTTGTCACAGTTGGATATGCATATCATGGCGTCAGCCTTATGCGCGTTCACCATATACTCCACGGAGTCGGCGATGATGTCGCGCGACGGAAGCGAATAGAGCATACCGTCGTGTCCCATGGCAATGCCGTCGTCGATGGCTATGGTGTTGAACTCGGCGGCATAGCAGCCCATGCTTTCTATCTCTTTCTTCACTATCTGTCCGATTTCGTGCAGATGCGTATGTCCCGGCACAAACTGTGTGAACGAGTTCACCACAGCTATCACGGGCTTTCCGAACTGCTCCCGCCTCATGCCGGCGGCGACCCACAGTGCCCTGGCTCCCGCCATGCGCCTGCCCTCTGTACATACTGAGCTTCTCAACTTGTGTTTCATATCTGTTCTCCCTTCCTGCCACATGCCGCGCTACGCGGAAATCTCCGATGCGGCGGCACGGCTATAAAATAAAAATGACGGACACATCCGTGAGCCTCACCACTCCGGCATGCCGGACGGTATGCCATATCACGGACGGTCCGGTTGCAAAGGTAGTCAGTTTTTGTGTAAAGAACAAACAAACCGTCATTATTTATTCTGCAAAACAATCAAATTAACAACAAAATGACGTAAAATATTACAATCAAGAAGAAAATAACGCACATTCGAAGGTTTTTTGTGCAATATACCGACCGGCTGAATAGCACACATGTGCCTCCTGCGGCGCTCCTCAGACAGCCCGTCGAAGGGCACGCACGTATATTGGCACGCCTTGATCCGAACAGGTCATCATACCGCCAGAGCAACCGTTCTGAACTGACTGCCAACCGCTCATTCCTCTTCCGCAACGCTGACGCAGCTTCTATCGCCAGCAAAAAGACGGCGGAAACGCATATTTATGCACTGTGCGGAAGTAAAATATTTTGACAACCGTTTTTCAAGAAACAGCTTACGGAAAACCGCCGTACACCGCTCCATACCCCCATAATGACGTTACGGACACCCCGAAAAACACTGCCGGAGCAACAGCGGAGCACGTTCGGAAAGCCCGAACATGCCTTACGGCACCCCAGGAAAGCCCGTCCGGCACCATGACAAAGACCGTATCGCACCGCCAAACAGCCTCTTCCGCAAGTCAATAAAGCCCGTTCGGTGACACGGAAAAGGCGCGACAATCTGACCATACCACGTAAACGGCTGTATATCAAAGCATTGCGAAAACCGCTTAAAACCCGCGTATTTCCGGCAGGAAATGCTTTTGAACGAAAACACACGATTCTCGCGAGGTTGACAACATATAAATATGCATACACATGACAATATCCGCATATTTATGCAAAAGCGGCGATTTGCCGTCAGCAGTATCACATGCCGGTGACAGACATACGGGTTTTGTCTTTAAACCTCAATCGGTCAATAGAACGCTGAATATACATCCAAGGTTTATCGTCAGCCCTTCATCCTTCTTCCGCACTGCTGCCGCCATCCTGTCTTTCGCTTTTTCACAGTGCAGCCCGCCACATATTCAATAAAGCTGAAGACAATCCGGCTGACAGCAGTATGAGTTATGAAGGGATGTCTAATGACCTGTTCGGGTAAAAAAGATGCGGCATACCACATTCAGATAAAGCAGGAAACCATATGATGGCAGCAGCACGGAAGATGTTATCGTTTCTTGTCAACAAACACCATGGCGTTACGCTCGTCGGCAATGATGCTTATATAACGGTCGTACTCACGCAGCACGTCTGCCGTAATCTCCTCTTTGCTGAGATACTGTATGTCATTTCCCGCGCGTCCGTCGGTATAATAGGTGACGGGGACATACTGCATACCGTCATCGACATCTGGTGTGTTGTCCTCATCTATGAGATAATCGGATATGCGCTGCTTCTCTGTAGTGACGCCATAACGGAAATTGCGTATGCGCTCATGAGGGATGTTCAGCTCTATGGAAAGCGGTCCTTTCCTGCCTCTGAGTATGTCTGCCTGTATGCCATACTTCGAGAACTCAGTCTGAAGTTCGCTGAACGCCGGCTCCACATTGTCTCTGAAGAAACGCTTTATGTCGCTTTTCTTATGGAAGGTGACAATCTGCCGCAGGCGCAGCTGCCAGTTCTCACCGTTCCATGTCCTGCTTCCGTAAGGCATGTGGGCGGAATTGTAGAGTCCGTCGGTGCGCAAAGCCTTGAACAGGCACAGACAGAGCACAAGCATAATCAAGCCGAATGGCAAGGCGGAGATGAGCGTCATGGTCTGAAGCGACTTCAGTCCGCCGGCATAGATGAGCGCCATCGTGATGATTGCCATCAACGCTCCCCAGAACACGTTCTGCCATTTGGGCGAGTGAGGATGATTGGATGTGGAGATGCTGTTCATGACAAGGATGCCCGAATCAGCCGATGTGACAAAGAAGATGGCAATCATCGCTACAGCCAGCACGCAAATTGCCTTAGCCATGGGGAAGCTCTCGAAGAAGGAGAACAGCAGGATGTCGGGATTGTCCACGAGCCTGCTCAACGCTCCGCCCACAACATTCCGGTCCATCCAGATGGCTCCGTTGCCGAACACAGTCATCCAAAGAAAGATGAACAATGACGGCACCAGCAGCACCGCCAGCACATACTCGCGGATGGTACGCCCCTTTGATATGCGGGCGATGAACAGACCCACGAACGGCGCCCAGCTTATCCACCACGCCCAGAACATCACAGTCCAGTTGGTGAACCATCCTCTGCCCGCCTTCTCGAAGGCGAAGGTGTTGAACGTGAGGGTGGCGAAATTCTCTATGTAATTGCCCACTCCCTCAAGGAAAGCGCTCAGGAGAAACGTGGTGGGACCAAGAAACAGCACGAAAAGCAGCATCACTATAGCCGCACCGATATTTATCTCGCTGAGCCGTTTCACCCCTTTGTTCACTCCGGCAACGGCAGAGCTTATCGCCAGCGCGCTGACAACGATGATGATGGCGCACTGGAAAAGGAAGTCGGAATGGCGCAGCAAGCCCAGATGAACAAGTCCGGCATTGAGCTGCATGACTCCGAAGCCCATCGAGGTGGATATTCCGAAGAACGTGCTTACCAGCGCGAAGATGTCGACAACGTCGCCTATCCAACCGTGTATCCTGTCACCCAGAATGGGATAAAGCCCGCTGCGGATGCTGAGAGGCAGTTTATAGCGGAATGAGAAATATGCAAGGACAAGCCCCATCACGGCAAATATCGCCCAAGCATGTATTCCCCAATGGAAGAATGTGGCGAGCTGCGCGTCCTTGGCATGGTTCGCAATCTCGGGAAGAGCGGGATATACATAGTGTGACATGGGCTCGGCAACACCGAAATACATCAGTCCTATGCCCATGCCTGCGGCAAAGAGCATGGATATCCATGAGAAGAAGGAGTACTGTGGCTCGGAGTTGTCTGCCCCAAGACGTATATTCCCCATCTTGCTGAACGTCAGAACAAGCAGAGAGATGACAAAAAACGACACCAGAAGTATATAGACCCAGCTCATGTGTCTGTATACGCTGTCCTGTATGTTTGTCAATGCCGTGTTGACCGTATCAGGGAAAAAAGCCGCCACCAGCGATAAAATGATAAGTACAAGCAGCCCGGGATAGGCTACATTTTTTGCAAATGTTGTTTTTGTATTAAGTGTATTCATCATGTCTGAAATATATTATCTTAAATAAAGAATGCAGCAGAATGAGCCGCATATCATACATGCAAAACAATGAAAGAACCCGAATGCGTTTCTTTCACACTGAATGCAAATATACAAAAAACATTTCAAAACAGACGGTTTAAGTGCATATAAAATGAAATAACATACTATATATAACAATATATGTGACACATAGAAAAACCGAAAGCATGAAAAGGAGCATGGCGTAATGACGTGTATTCATCTCCAAAAGTCATACATAATCCTGTTCGGGAGAAAAAGACATACCCTGCTATACGCCATAAAAGCCACGCTCATGGCACAGACGTCAGACGTGGCGCAATGTGGGGAAGCGGCGCAAAAGCACACATTCCTTTTCCATAAAGTAATTTTTCAGACACGTCAGCCCGGATTGCGAGACAGCGGCATGAATGAAACGGCATGCAAGGCGCGACGATGTGCGACGGCTGAACACGAACAGCCCGCCACACTACCGGCGACTCTTTTCCTTGGCGGGGAAGAGTCTGGCTTTCAGCCACGACCTTACAGGCAGGTCGTACAACTTGTATGCAGCCCATGCATTTGCCACTGCCATAACATAAACACACACAGCCACAGCCACATGTGTAGACAGCGGCGCGTCGGGATGATAATAAACCCACGACTTCTGAAGATATACCAGCGGGAAATGGGTGATGTAAAGCGGATAGGACAACTCTCCGAAAAACCGGCATACGGCAGAAGAGCGACCTGTAATGCGGCTTCCCGCTCCCACGGATACAATAAAGGGGAACAGCAGCAATATGACAACAGCCTCATAAACTCCGTTCATCCATAAACTGTCCGTACCTCCCACACGCAGCATCACGAGGACTGCGGCTATCAGTGCCGAGCACAGCCAGAAGCCTCCTCTCACCTTTATGAGCCTGTTTGCGCGAGAGAGAAGCAGTCCGGCAAAGAACGGATAAAGCAGTCGGGTGCTGCCTATAAGGAGCTGGTCCGGCGACAGACTCCATCCGCCTATCACAGTGAAAGCCTCAGCCGTGCGGTTTTCCCACACTCCCAGCCAGTCTACATTGAGACAAAGAAGCAGCGTCATCACACCGAAAAGCCACCACACATACCGTGAGCCAAAGTTTTGTAAACCTGCGTATGACAAGCGCATAAAGAATATTGGCAAGATACTCCCATTGCAAAGACCACACCGGTCCGTTCAGCGGATTGGTCTCAGCCCATCCGCGTATGTCCCACGAAGCGGGCATGGGAACGATGGTGCAGCACCACAGGAAGACAAGTATCAGCATCCACCATGGAGTCTGGTCGACAAGAGGGAACTTATCCTGACATCCCGTGAAATAAAACATAAGCGCACCGAAGGCGCAACCGTAAACAACCATAGGATGCAGTCTTATGACACGACGCTTGAAGAAGCTCCATACAGTCATCCTGTCCCAGCGGTCGTCATAGGCATATCCGATGACAAAACCTGAAAGAACGAAGAAGAAATTCACAGCGAGATAGCCATGGTTTATAATCTGACCGGCAGCGGCGAACGCATCATCGGCGACACATGCGAGAAGTTCAAGGCAGGGGAAATATGGCTGATTGTTCCCGGTATGCCGCACCAGTGGATATTCAATCCAGACGACACCGACAGCGAGGGCAACATAGAGAACATCACAATAATATATCCCGCAGACCTGCCCGAACGGCTCGCACGGCTCTTCCCCGAATATAATGTGCTTGCAGAGCGGTACGGACGCATGGACAAATCGGTCATGTTCGGCAACAAAGACAGTGAATTTATAGGCGCATGCCTAAGAAGAATGGAGGATGAGACTGCGGCTGAAAGAATGAGCACACTGATATTTCTGCTGACCGCAATACTGAAAAGCAGAGACCTCACATATGCCCGTCACCATCTGAAAGACTCGTCACCGGCAGAGAAAGCCAAGCAAATAAAGACTTTCATTAACTGTAACTTCCCGAAGGACATCACCATTGACATGATTGCCGCGCACATGAAGATGAACCGCAGCATTGTCTGCTCGACATTCAAGCGGCATACCGGCACAACCATCATCAGCTATCTCACAAAACGAAGAGTGCGTGAGGCGTGCGACCTGCTGATGTCTAAGAAATACACCGTGGCGGAATGCTGCTACAAAAGCGGATTCAACGATGTGCCGCACTTCAACAGGGTGTTCAGGAAAATGACAGGAATGACACCTAACCAGTTCAGAAAACAGAACGGCGTGAAAGGAAAACGAGACATGAACGATTCATGATTACGTCGAAACGCATCACAGTTCAGACTGATACCGCACGCTTGTCAGACTGCCTGTCTTCTGCTTTTACATTGGCGGACAACACCGGGATAAGTTCACCCACGCTCCGTCCTGCCCGGCAAAAGGGAGGAAAGCGTACGTGCGACCTTGAGTATATACAATGCAAAAACCGTGGTGGCGACCGCCATCGTTTTCTCAAAAACATATCCGGTACGGCATGAATGCAGAGCATGTGAGGAAATTAAGGACAATAGCGAAAGGATTGGGATGATTCAAACAATAAGTCATCATAAGAATATCAGTATCCAATCACAATAGTTCAAAATAAAACAAGCACAAAAGAATAAAGCAAACAAGCGCAGAAACACAAAGCGTTCCGGCGCAAAAACACAAAACAACGACGGTATGTATAGATAACAACCATTATCTTGGAGAGAAATGTTTCATAAAATGAGATACTTATACAGAATAGCAGATAAAATACTGCAAGAACATCTGGAAACGTTTGGAGTTGTACTGATAGAAGGTCCAAAATGAACCGGCAAAACGACAACAGTTGAGTAACAAGCCAAAAACGTGATTAAGTTACAGGATTCTGACAAAGCCCATGAATACCTGACAAAGGCGACAACCAATACTTCGTTATTTTTGAAAGGAGGTTTTGTTTCCAGACCCAGTAATGGTAGCTTGAAGCGAACAGTTTTATGATAAACTTTTTCATTATTTATATGTTTCTGCATTACATATATTCATCAAGTTTTTATTTCACCTCTGCCGACCCAATAACGACAGTTTACTGCCATTATTTTCTTTAATGTCAGTCGTATGCTGTTTTTAAGACAGAATTATTTACGTCTATTAATTCAGAACAAATCTGCCTATTTGTTTCCGGGCAGTACATGCAGGCATTTCCTATATTATTAAATTCATTACATCAAATACCGTAAAGAACCTGTTCGTTTTTACCGCATAGCGCGCTATACAGAAAAACAAAATAAGATTGGCATATAGCAACAAAAAAAAGAACGAGTGATAGAGATAATATCCCGCCTTAGTCTGTCTGCGCTCAACGAGGGCGACACATCTTACCGGGAATATACGCTTAAGCAGACGTCTGATAATCTCAACACTCACCACTACAGCTATTATCGGTGTTAACCAACCTATTTTAAGTGTTATATATAAAAGAAGTCCGCCTGCAAACAGGTCCAGATTCATACCCGTTAAGGTTAACACTAAAGCAATATTATAATATGTATCAATATGCGGGCTATGATTTCTTTTCTGTACCCTCAGCCAATAGTGATAATGTGCTGCTATTATATTTATGATAAACCTTTTCATTATATTTAATATCTGTATTATATATCCTCCCTGCTTTTATACATGAGTCTCTACATTTTTGCCGCAAGACGACATAAGTAGAATAACAAGAATAGGTTACCGTATTCTAATACAATGAATATTGTGTGATATATATAATATTCTGTCTTTGTGAGCCGTCGTTCGGCAAGGTCTATCCTTTTCACAGGAAACATCCGTTTAAGAAGGAGATAGTTGACCTCTATACCTACAAACGGTGCTATGAATATAGCCCACCCACCTATCTTAACAACTATAAAATAGAAAAGATGTCCACCTGTAAGTATATCTAAATTCGTTTCCAATAAAGTAAACGTAAAGGATATGAATAAGAAGGTTCTAGAATATGCATCCTCTCTCTTTTTTTCCAGAATACCCAATAATGATAACGTGAGGCGAACAGTTTTATGATAAACCTTTTCATTATTTATATGTTTCTGTATTACATATATTCCTCTATTTTTTCGGCTATCTTTTCTGATACGTAATCTACCGTGCCGCTCATGTCGAGAATGGTGAAAACAACCGTTCCTCCCGGACCTAAAACGGTTGCACTTACTGTAATCGCAGTATTTACGATGTTCTTAGGTGACGGATCATTCAAAGTCCGTGCTGCTGACAATGCAACTCCCGTTATACCACATCCTTTAAATGCTGCTTTTGTGAACCGAATATATCCTTGAGCAGTCTTCCCCATCTCACACCCTTTTATCATATCGAAAAGATATTTCTTTACCGAGAAATTGAGCGTGAATCCGTTCACTGCATCAGTCACCGTGTTCACGGCATCTTCATATGCTCCATAAAGATTACGATAGATTGAAGATGCGTCATCGAAAAAGGATATGACATTGTTGTTTGCGGAACTGCAGTTATTTGTGCTGCTATAATAAATGTTCCACTCCGGCATGAAATATCCCATCCCCATGACATATCCTCCCGTCCATGGGTGGTTGAGGTCTGCCATCATTCCCCAAAACTCCTCCTTAGTATACGGATCATTGAACGTGCCGCTGCCGCAGCCTACCAGTTCTCTCTGCTCTCCGTCGGACAGGACAACATAGCTCTGCCGCAGTCCAATGAGATTCATACGTGTTATCTTCTTTTTTTTCAACATTTTTCTTGTGTTTATTTCTTACGTTCAGTAAATATTATCGGTACTTTATATATCACATTCACCGGTGTGCCGTTGAGTGTGCCGGGGAAACTGAGACATAGTTTCCGGATTTATCTGGATTCGTTCTTACTGTCTCATTGTCCATGGCAACACGCTGCATTTTCAGAGTCCCGCATCCGTACGCAGTAATGACGAACACGGGCAATACAAATAAATTTCTCATAATCATAATATAATTTTATAAAGGTAGTCTGTTTTTTATAAAATACATGCCTGCGGCGGCAAGTTTCTGATTCACATTGCTTATATCATAAAAACAATCCATCATCTTCTTATTTACATAATTGATATACTTGTCTGTATCTGTTTTATATAACGACATGTCATACAGAATGTTCCACCATCCGTAATCATACCATAAATCGAGCGCATTGATGTTGCCTTCCACCCGTTTCTTTTCATTTAACACAATGCCATAACGATTGTCCGGATTTAATTTCTCGAAAGTTACAAGGTCACAATACCTGTATCTCTTGTTTGAAACCGACTGTTCCATACCCAAATCACACAGGTGTCTTATTTCTCCTGTCTTTGCTGTGAATGAGCTGTCTGTAGCGCATAACATGTTGCAGACAAACACAATGGAATTGATGAAAGACAGATGAAGTGCCGTATTGCTGTCATGGCATTTCTCCAGATTGTCTTTTACCAATGAGATTAAATCATCTGCACAGCCGACATCTAAACCTTCCGGATAAAACCTCAATCTGTATGACAGGTATATTCCTGGTGAGAACAGCGGAGCAGGATAATTGTCTTCTATAAGGAATTTATCCGGCATGTCTCTCAACAGAACAGCATCAACATGCCCCAATATGTCCTCTCCCTCCGGTTCGACAAAACCGTCGTGCAGCAGACTCACAATGCCACATCCTATTCCTGCCACTCCATCAGTCACACTTGGAGACATTGACGGGTTAAGACTCATGAACACTTCGTCAAGCAGGACGGATGCTGTTTTTGCATAATACTCACAACCCGTATACCTCGAACAATTATAGAAAAACAGACATAGCCCCATTTTCCCATCAAACAGACCCACCTTTTCCGTGTTATCATAATTCGCCATTACTGTATTGGCAATTCTCATCAACAGTGTGCTTTGCATTTTCCTCCGACTGTAATTTCTTTTCAAAGCTCCAATATCTCCGGTTTGAGAAACTTCATTTTCCGCATGCCTTATAGTCTATGGCATTTATGAATAAGTTGATTAACTCATTAACGTGATAGTCGAAAGAGAACCGCATACGGTTTGCCAGCATGTTTGCCGTGAGCGTACGGTGAGTTATCTCATCCTTAAGACTGGCAAGCAACTCGTCATAGTCATCATAGAACAATGCAGCTCCAGCTGCCCCCACAACCTCGTTCACGGCAAGCACATGTCCTTTGTTACGTGGTATGATGACAGGCAATCCGGCTGCGGCATAGGTACATACACGTGCCGGAATGTTGAAGTCGTCCCATGTGGTATGCAACATATTACCATTATTGTAGCTCTTGGCACAATGAAGCCATCCCGCGTCATATTTTGACAGCTCTTCCGTCCAGCGGTCGGACGCCACATGAGGATGGACATGGAAATGATGAGGAGCGATGCGATAACGGCTGATATTCTCACGCTCACGGTCGTCAAAGTAGTTCTCGGTATAGAGATGCACGTGTATGTCATGCTTCGCAAGCCACGCCAGCTGTGACCCGGAGATGCCAATCATTCGTCCGGTCACTACAGTGTGTATGCATCCGTCGGTGTCTGACAGTTTCGGTGAGAAACAGTCTTTGAAAATATCTTTCTTCGGCAGGTCTCCGTCCATACACAGCGTGGGTGCGGACGAAGGCGGAAGAAACTGAGAGAACCATCTTTTCACAGGCTCGTTGAGGAATATGCGCCCTGAGGCATTGTGGTAAAGCCACATGAGTTTCTCGAAGTTGCCCTGACGTAATGCGAGATGAGGACCTTCCTTAAAATGCCACACGAAAGGAATATCCCGGCACTGCCGCATCACCGACCACACAAAAGGAACGCTTCCGAAGTTGAGCATGGCATAGATAATGTCCGGCTTTATCTGACGTACTCTCTCAAGCCATCCGTCTTCAGGTATGTCCTCAACATGCCCGAACGGCAACGGTCCTACTGTAGAGAAAGAAAACACCGGTGATGTGTCCCACAGACCATAGAGTTTATGTCCTGCCTCTTCCAGAGCATATATGCGTTCAGGATTGTACGCAAGTTCGCCTACAAGAAGTATTTTCAAGGGACGCTCACAAAGCACGCATTCCTTTCTGTAGCGGGAATAGAAAGAACCTTCGTCAATGAACTTCTGTTTTGAGACTTTCATGCGGATGGGATTCTTCACCTTATAATAAAGGCGATATTTGTTAAGCCCACCGCCATAACGTTCGCCTGTGATTTTGTGCCGTTGGTGCGGGTGTTGTGTCCAAAAACATGTTATCTCATCAGTACGACCGAATGCGCCTTCTCCGGACACACGTCCCCAGAACATCTGGTATAGATCCTCGGTGACATATTCGTCACGCGTAAGCCATCTGTGAGCAGTTTTTCTGTGAGCAGTCTGAACAAGTTGCAGGCAATTGCCCCGGCGGAGTCCCTTGCTCTCCACATCCGGACTATAGAACAGAGAGTCGCGTGATTCGTATCTTACACCCGAATACACAAGGAACAGCTCATCATTGCCGGAAAAGGCACGGCTGAGACTTTCGAGATGGTTGTCAAAATAGAAATCATCTGAAGGCAGATAGGCTATATGATCGTAGCGCGCCACATCGAGTCCCTGATTCAAGGCATGTCCGAGTCCGGTATTATATGCGTTGCGGATGTACCTCACACGCCTGTCATTCATATAGTCGGTGATAAACGTCTCAGTCTCATCCGTGGAGCCGTCGTTTACTATTATCAGTTCCCAGTTTGTGTATGTCTGTTTGAACAGGCTGTCTATAGCCCTGCGTATGAACCATGACTGATTGAATGTCGGCATTATTACCGAGAAAGAAATCCGTGTTTCCATATTCATCTTGTGCTTATTTATCAATATTAAATTTATGCTACTGTATCATCAAGAATATAACACACTTGTTATGTCAAGAAACTCACGTATCATTTCCACTACAGTCCTGTTTCCGGCAATTCTTGATTTTATGGAGCGTACAGAAGACTCACCTACTCCCATGAAGTCGGAGATTCTCTTCGTACAGAATCACATACTGCTAAGAATGAGAAACATCTCCGAACTCGACCTCCTGATGTCATATACATGACGTATTCCTGTCATATGTTCAAAAAACGCAAACAATGCAGAACGTTGTCCTTCATTGAGCTCGCTCATTCGGTCTATTCTACCTTGAGCAATATTCACATAGACACGGAATCCGTCTATTATCGCATTTTCTATTTTTGTCATGACATGTTAAGTTTACTTATCAGATAAAAGCTTTAACCACAATCGGTCATTAGAACGTATATATTTGAATAAATCCTTATTTCACATACTCTCCAGTCCACTCGACATTAACGCACAACCAAACCGGAGTCCAATGACCGATTGGGGGTTAAACAGATGTTCCAAATTAATTACCATCATATTGTGTGATGTTCAGAAGATACAGATAACATATGTTTATTTTATAATATCAGTTAAATTTGAACAGCTACTTAATAGTTCAGTCATCCATCTTGTCTGACTGCGACGCAACAAGCTCATAATAATGTCCCTTACGTTCCATGAGCGAATCGTGATTGCCTACTTCCACGATGTGACCGTGATCCATCACGACAATCTGGTCAGCATTTCTTATGGTGCTCAGCCTGTGGGCTATGACAACTACAGTGCGATTCTCGAAAGCCGAGCCCAAAGCATCAACGATTTTTCTCTCGTTAATGGTGTCAAGAGAGTTTGTAGCCTCGTCGAGAAAAAGAAACTGTGGATTTCGATAGAGGGCACGAGCTATGAGCAGACGCTGTTTCTGTCCTCCGCTCAGTCCGCGTCCGCGCTCTCCTATCAGTGTATCAAAACCTTTTGGCATGGAATTTATCTCATCCTCTATCTGCGCTGTGCGACAGCATGTGAGCAAGCGTTCTTTGTCAATACGTTCATCATCAAGCACGATGTTGTTCAGTATAGTATCGCTGAATATTTTCCCGTCCTGCATCACAACTCCACAAAGGTTTCTCCACTGTCTCAGGTTTATTGCCATTACGTTCATGCCACCCATCTTTATGTCACCGAACGATGGCTTGTATAGTCTTACAAGCAGCTTAAGCAGAGTTGATTTGCCGCTACCACTGCCTCCAACGATGGCGGTCACCTTGTTTTCGGGAATTGTAAGATAGATGTGGTTGAGCACAAAAGGAGAGTTCATCGTGTACTGGAACATGACATTCTCCAGTGTAATGTCCCGGCTTTGCGGCAGTACAGTTGACGACCCCACAGAAAGAAACTCTTCCTCATCGTCGAGCTGACGAATCTCGTTCATGCGGAGGAAAGATATTTTGGCGTACTGCGCCGAAACCACGAAGTTGATGAACTGTACCAACGGTCCGTTCAGCATTCCTATGATAAACTGGGTGGATATCATCACTCCGAAAGTTATCTGTCCGTCTATAACGGCTGTGGCGCAGAAAAACACTATCGCCATGTTCTTTATGCTGTCTATAAACTGTGCTCCAAGATTCTGCATGTTGTTCACAGTAAGCACCCGTTTGTTTACATGATAAAGCCCCGCCTGGATCTCTTCCCATTTCCACCGCCGCGAACGCTCATAATTATATATCTTTATATCCTGTATTGCCGATACCGTCTCCACCCAATAGCTCTGGTTACGGGATATAAGCTCGAAATACTGCCAGTCGAGCTTTTTTCTTATCTTAAGGAAGAGCAGTACCCAAGCCACATATAACACAGAGCCACTGAGGAATATGAAGAATATGACATAGTTGTACACAAGAAGTATTATGGAGAACACAACAAATGTAAGCGACGAGAATACAAGGGCGAGAGAGTTGTTCATTATGAAACTCCTGATGCGCTCGTGATCCTGTGCACGCTGTAGGATGTCTCCAATCAGCTTGTTCTCGAAAAACGTCACCGGCAGTTTCATGAGTTTTATGAGATAATCTGAAATGAGAGCAATGTTAACGCGGGCAGTTATATGCATGAGAATCCAGTCTCTGAGAACATTGAAAATCATGATGCTCACAAGAATGCAGATATTCCCGACAAGCACCATGTTGATGAAATTGACGTCTGACGTACTTATTCCCACATCAATTACCGCCTTGGAAATAAAGGGCAGAATACCCTGCAGCAGGGTGACAAAAAGCATGATCATGAATACCAGCGCGAAGTTGTTTCTGTAAGGAACAAAATAGCGCATGATACTTACGAAACTGTTTTTCTGCTGTTCGCGCTCTTCCCTGGACGTATTGAAGTCTGCTGTAGGCTCAACGGCAAGCAGCACACCCATGCCACCGTCCTTCTCATACCATCCGTCGGCAAACTCTCGCACATTGTAACGCACATGACCTTTTGTGGGATCTGACACCCACACATGTCTTTTGTCAGCCTTATATACCACAACAAAATGGTTGCCGTGCCAGAATATTATGGCTGGGAAGGGAACTTTTTCCACCAAATCGTCCACTCCGCACTTTATGGCGAGACTGTGCAGTCCTATGCTCTCCGCACCTGTTCCGAGGTCAAGCAGCGAAACACCCTCTTTTGTCAGCCCGCACCTGTCGCGCAGATATTGCAGGGAGTAGTATCTGCCGAAATACTTGGCAACCATTTTAAGGCATGCCGGTCCGCAGTCCTGCGAATCCATCTGATATTCTATAGGAAACCTTCTGAACGCCATCACTTCACCGTTTTGGATTTAAGGTTATCAAATAATCTTTCTATGAGTCTTTTCTTTTTTGTTATCACATCGACAATACCTTTAGCCTCGAACTTGATGTCGAGTCTTTTCCCGTAGTTCGTAACTGTTCCGTCGGGAAACCTTATTGTTACGAGATAAGTCTCCACGTTGCCATCCTTGGACGACATCTTGTTGGTTATCGCCGAAACGCTCTCAACCCTTCCTTTGATGTAGCCGTACTCGTTATATGGGAAATCGTTAAGCTTTATATTGGCTTCCTGTCCAGTCTCAATCTTCCCGGCTCCTCCCGCCGGAACATACGCCTCACCCATGACATCGTTTTTATCAGGAATAACAGAGAACGCCTCCTGTCCGGACTGCACAAATGTGTTCTCATGCCAGAATCCAAGGTATTCCACGCGTCCGGTGATTGGAGACGCAAGGAGATATTTTTCTTTCCATTGTCTTATGTCACTTCTCAGGTTGTTGTAACGTGTGAGAAGTTCGGCATGAGCCTGCTGCAAATCGTCAGCCTGCTGTATGTCTATCTTGGCAAGTTCAGTTCTGTTCCGGCTTATGTCAGACAGCTTGGCAAGGCGCGTGCTCCTCAGTCCGCACTCCGCCTCAAGCTGCGACAGGAGATTGCCATATTGGCTATCATACTCCATCTCGCTTATGGCGTTGCGACTCTTCAACAGACTGTCTTTGGAAGTTCTCTTCCTTACTATTTCTATTATCCGTCCCTTTAAGTCAAGTTCCACATCAAGATTCACAGCTACTTTACTGTCAGCATCTATCTGTTTTTTAAGCGAGCTACGCATATTGTCATAGTTTGATGTGTTCAGCACAAGCTCATATTGTTTTAGTGCAAGAAGAAAATTGTTGTATGACGCGCTAAGGTCCCCAAGTCCCGGACAATCGGGCACCTGCGAACTGTTGATGTGTTGAAGTCTCTTTTCTGTGAATCTCTCAAGTTTAATTACATCTTCAAGTATTGCACCGTTCTCTATATATGCCAGAACCGTGCCTCCGTCCACAGGCATACGGTTGCGCACCAGAAGATGAAGTCTTCCTGAACTGCCCGCTACGAGTCTCACAGGAGCGTTTCCGGAGGTGAGCGATATCTGACCGCTCACGGTATCGGGATATTCTATCACAAAACCGAGAGCCAACACCACACCCATCAGCACTGTCACCACAAGAGCTGTCCATGCAGCCCATCGCGTGGGCATACGTTCCACTATATCATGTACCTCTTCCGACCGTTTTTCTATTTCTTCTTTCTCCATACGATATTTTTCTGATATATAAGAAACATGCTGCCCTCATCCGTTACACAAGCACTGCCTCTAAATCCCTGTCACCAACGAAATCATAAAGCGTAGCATGCCGGAGGCTGAAATATTGCGTATAAAGAGTGTTCATCGAGTCGTAGTATTTCTGCATGGCAGACATCTGTGCACTGTATGCGTTGAACAGTTCATATACGGATATTCTGCCAAGCCCGAACTTCTCCACCGAGAGCCCATATTGCTTTTGCGATAGCATATAAACCCTTTCTGCTGTGTCGAGAGTTTTTCTGGCGTGGTTGTAGTCATCGGCAAGTGTCTTTATTTCGTTTTCAAATTCCGCTTCTGCCTGTTCTAACTCAATCATCTCCGCATTATAACTGTTATCCGCCATACGCCTTTTGTTGTGGTTTATGCCCCATTGAAATGCAGGAATGGTAAGAGTGATGCCTACGGTCTGTCTGCGCTCAGGGTTTCGGTAGGCGCCTGAAAATGTAGGCGCATACTGGTTGAGACCATAGCTCAAAGATATGTTTCCGTTGAACCGTGTCTCCATCCTTTTCTCGTAACGTTCCAACTCTGCCTGTCTTTTTCTAAGCTCACCGTTCAGAGCCTGCGGATTGTTTTTCCTTATCAGTGTTGTCACGCTGAGCGGTTCAATGTATAAAGGCAATGAAGCAGCATGAGGACGTTCAACACAGATGCTGTCAACGCCCAGTTCTGTGCACAGGCTGCGCAGAGCCACAAGACGTTCCTGTGCGGCACTCTCAAGCATCATCCTCGTGTCGAGCTGCTGTAGTTCTATCTGATTGTAGTCATATGGCGTTATGTAACCGTTGTCGAGTTTCAGTCGCGCCATCGTGAGGAGGGTATCTCCTTTGCCTACATTACTAAGTGCGGTCTCATATCGTAATTGTCCGTACCACGCAGTCATATAGAGCGTCACGACCTTCTGTTGTTCCTCAGAAAGCGATGTGCACAGAACCTTACGTGCCAAAGCATTCTGAAGATGCATTATAGACCTGTTAAGACGGTATCTCTTCACGTTTCCTCGTAAAGGCTGGCTGTAGCTGAGGTATAGAGGTGATGTGTTGTAGCTGTTGCGGTTGCCAG
This sequence comes from Leyella lascolaii, assembly GCF_900079775.1. Taxonomy (GTDB): domain Bacteria; phylum Bacteroidota; class Bacteroidia; order Bacteroidales; family Bacteroidaceae; genus Prevotella; species Prevotella lascolaii. Next base: position 634,714 of record NZ_LT556038.1, read on the forward strand.
AGAACTCACGCAGAAAACTTATGCTGCTGCTTGCCATAAGCGTACCTCCAGTGATTCCAATCTTCTGTATCACAGACATTTCTCCGGAGCTTGTGTTGGCGTTGTCCTTCACATATGAGTAAGAACCGGTCACAGGATCCTGCAGCAGACGCAGGGAGTTGTTGAAACTGATGGGGTTGAGGCTGAAGCTGAGCATCGGCAGGAAACTCTTCCTGTAGTTCTCGAAGTCAAGGTAGCTGTTCTCATAGTTCAGGCGCAACACTTTTGCCCTCGGCGAACGCAAGGCGTAAATGTTGACGGCGTCCTCTATGGATATAGCGCAAAGACATTGGCAGAAACAACATCCTGACAACACCAGAGCAAACAACATATATCTTTGCTTAGTCATAAAATAATTATTTTTACGAATAGTCTTTAGGTTTGTTGTTATTACACATCCTTCATGTTTTCGTTTATAGGCATATATCACCGCGAAGCCAGATATTCATTGAGATGTCGCAATCCCATAGAGACGCAATATTTTGCGTCTCCACCTTGTCTGGCAGTAGTGGGCTTATGACAGAAAGCCGTGCTTGCATGATGTTTCCTCATTGTCATTAATATATTTTGACGTCCGGTTAGATGAACCTCACAACCTTCGGTAAGTCTTTATATCATCCATAGTATGAATCTCTTTGATTATTTTGGTCTTCAAAAAACATATTTTCTTATAATGTTTTTCTAAAGTCACTTAAAGCGGAACATGCCCTTTACATCGTCAAGATACTTGTTGAAGCGTTCCGCGCCATCGTCTGTCATGAAGAATAAGAGCTATATGTCGTCACCGTGTCTGCCGGTCATCACACAACGGGCGTTGGTATATTTGCCTTCATATACCTTTTCCCGCAAGTCGAGCGGTATCCATGCAAGGAAGTCTGAGTTGAACATGCTTCGTGCCTTTGACGAAGGGAGGAACGTCATCATGCTAACAAGGTTGTCCGACTCCCATTCTTTTTCCACAGAGGTTGACGCTACATATCCGCCCCTCAGCACGGTCTTCAGTTCCCACAGATTCTCTTCTGTAGGCATTTTCATCTTTACGGTTCTGTCGTCATCTGTCATCTTTTCTCCTTTCTCGTCATACATCATAGGTATCATCGGACTGACATACATGCATACCCTACACTTACGGTCTTTGCTGTCCATAGACAGCATCACCCTTGGCAGGGCACGGCTTGTGTCCGCCTCGAATATCTTATGATATTTACCTTTCTGTCTGATGTCGAATCTGTCGTTAGGAGTGAATGTCATACCATACTTTTCCATCAGATCGTCAAACGCACTTTCCTCCTGTGCGAATGCCGGAATCGCGGCAAGAAACGTCAAAGCCGCGAATACAAAACCTTTTAATTTAATAGCCATAAGCACTGTGTTTTCTATTATTTACTTTCAGAATATAACCACGGCCAGAGCCACCATCACCTTCAAGATAACTTCTTTTGATTTTAGAATGTGCTCCTGTTTGAGGATCAAAAACCTCAAAATAATCTAGAGTGAATTTTTCTATGATAACTGCATGCATAGAATATCCATCGCCAGTCCATCCTGGTACATCATTAGGGTCAAATACAAGGACTCTAGTTGTAGAACCTGAATTGTCAGAAAAAAAATCTTTCGTAAAATTACTCAGTTCTGCCATACTGCCCTTAAACTCATAGTTGTTTTCATCAAAGGAAGTTCCATAATAAGCTTGTGCCAGCTTCATTGCCGCCTCCGCACCATAGTCTTGCCCATTACTGTTTATATACGCCAGACATCTCCATACGCAGTCTTTGTCATCATAGCCGCCATAATAGAGTTTCTGTTCCTCAAGGCTTACGACGGTCATCGCTTCCGCCAGTTCTGCCAATGAAAACTTTTTGTTTCTCATAAAATCAATTTTTTATTTAGTGAATTACATATTCTATTAGTTTTTACCATTACGCAGCAGACACAATCCCAATCCCGCCAGACGACTGTTGGCATTGTCAATATCATAGAACATGTCGAAACACACGTTTTTTATGAAGACATCTATGACATCATTGTCAATATAATCGAAAACATCCATACCATAAAGAAACATTTCCCAACTGTCTTTATACGCCATCTCCATATTGAATATGACTGGCTGTATGTCTGGTTTGGAAAGCAAATCCTTGCTGTAGCATAAATTTTCCTGAAACAAGTTTGCTATATGCCGCAGTATGACAATGTCTTTTTCGAGATAATGTCTTTTTCCGAAGTTGCCCGACAATATATCAAAACATTTATTTATAATATTCTCAATATCTCTATCATAATCAGACAAATCTGAACGCATCATGCTGAATGTATAAATTATAGAAAGGGTGACGCCTGTATCGAGTCTTTTGTCCTGTCCCTTCATCATCTTGTCAAGTAACGCCGATGTTCCGGTTATCAACATACTGTATAATGATGCTTCAGGCTTGAATTCTTCGCAATTCATCCTGTGATAAAGATACATACCCGGCTGATAAAGCCGTAGACCTCCCTGCCTACAATTTCTTGCAAATGCCTCAGGAAACCTTAATACAGTATTGTCTGACATTCCCATTTCAGAAGGGTCTGAATGTCTGTATTCAGAAAGCATGGCAGTACCCAGCGAAATACTTCCAAGCATATCCATTGTCTCAGGCGAACGATACAACTTTATGTTTTTCATAACGTCCGACATTAACTCCGAAGCAATGTCCGAATATACAGAACAACCGGAATATGAGCCGTATTCATACAAGAACAAAGCTACTCCTGTCTTGCCATCAATGAGGCTGTCATCTACGGTATTGTCAAGATTGGCAACGATTGTATTGGCAAGTCTCATGAGTATGTTTTTCATACTGTATGTCGCTATCTGCATCATTTATATAACCTTATATATTTTCGTATATGGACTATCATACATTGAAACGCCCCATATAAATGAGGTTGATCCGCTTTATATGATTGCGTGTATTTATCTTGTATAAGATATGTGGCGGCTCGGCAGTATCAAGTCTGGAAAACAGCGTTTTACCGCCTTGCTTTATGTTTGTTTAAGTTGTATTATCGATGCAAAGATACTTTTTTTTTTACATACTATACAATAGTCTCTAAAATAAGCGTTGCATATTGCGATGCATACCAGAAAAGATATGATAATGATTGTCAATATATTACTTTAAATATATAGAGTTTAAAAAAGCTATAAATGCAACGTTTTTTTTATGTGTCACAAACAATTTTATAAATATTATTATGTCATTATACCGCATGTCTCTACGTATAAAGTAGTATTTTTCAATATTATCACTTTATTTTGTCATTCCGTCGTCAAGCATATCTTGACAATGACACTAAGTAGCATGTTCTAAATTAACGTGAGTTCGATGAAATAAGAACAATGCTTATTGTGTTTTCCTAATCCTTTGTATCTGTATATGTGTTTCTTTGGAAACAAACGGTAAACAGTCAAACCACCTAAGAAATGACGATGAAGTTGTGAACCGGACAATGCCTTGAAAACTCTATCTGAGTGAGAGACTTGAACGTACATTTTCCCATCACCGCCTAAAAAACCGGAAGATGTCATACGCCATACAAAATAATTCCGTACCTTTGTAATAAGTGAACACGACGATTATCGTCTGTAATTCTTTATGATTAAGAACGTTTTCGATAAGCCAGATGAACAGAGTCAAGCTCGCTTGAACTATGTCATGGCGAGAAAAGGTGCGCGCAAGCGAACGATAATGACACAATAAATTCAGTCAACAACAAAGTTCACATACTGATATATTTCATCAGACTCACGTCAAACCATACAAATATATGCGACAATTAAGATTATTAACAACAGTGCTGTTCTGTCTCTGCTTTATTGCAGAGACGGATGCCCAGACGCCTGATGACAGTGAGGATGTTGTAACAGTGAGGATTGACTCCATCATCTATCCTCGCATAAAAATGAAAGAGGAGGAAGAACAAATATCAAGAAGCGATACTGTGTACGCTTACATGTACAACATATATTATCACTACTATAAGAATGGAGAAAAGACATGGCTGACAAACAATGTCTTGGGAAATGACGGCTCAAGTGCAGATGAGGTACGGTTCGATGTGTCAGACAGTGATTTCACCGGATATATGACGTTTGATGATGTAATGCGCGGGCTGAGATATGTTGTGGCAGATGCCAACAAGCGGTACGGCATAAGGAAAAGATTCCAGATATGGGTAAATACACTTGACTTCGGAGAGGAAAGTGTTGAGCTCTGCCGTATATATGACAAGAAGCGTCATAAGATAAGACATGATTTTTCTTTATTCAAAAGAGTCTTTCTCGAGAGCGGGATATTCAGGAGCATAAAGGATATGATGAAAGAGTATGGGATGGAGTTCGAGGATTGCGGGCATTCCGATTTTGCGCGATGGAATTATTTGAGTCCTGACGCTTATGTCAGGTCTTACGGATATAAGGGTGATAAGGAGACGCTTCCCGAGAAGATGATTTATTCATGGGACTATATAATAGAATTTGTAGAAAGGAAATAGGTTCCGGCTTTAATGAACGTTTTCGATAAGCCATATGGACAAGACGAAGACTGCTTCAGGCTTGCCTTGGAGAGAAAAAGAAGGATGCAATCCAACGTTTATATACCGGCATCATGACAATTAGAATAACAAAAGATATGCGACAAGTAAGATTTTTAATGATATTACTCTACCTCCTCGTTGTTGCAGAGACGTATGCCCGTACATCGGACGACAATGTGCAGGCAATATCGGTGAAGATTGACTCAACGTATTATGACCGTATTCATAAGGATGTATTTAACAAAATGACAGACTATTCCTTTTATAAATATGGGAAAAAGACAGGCAATACGGTTGAGGTATATACAGCCGACGAGGACGGTCTGGCTCATTCTATACGAATAGACTGCAAGGACGAGAATCTTGAGACCCTCGGCTGCTACATGTCCTTAGAGGACATGATGAGCGGACTGAAGTGTGTCATGGACGACATCTCAAAGAGGTATGGCATATACAAGGAACTTATAGTGAAGATAAACACGTTGGATTTCGGGGACGGGAGCGTGGACATTTGTCGGCAGTATGATAGGAAAACGGGCAAAAAAGGGACAGGCATCCATTCCGTATTCTCAAAAGTATGCCTTAAAAGCAAGCTCGTCAGAAGCCTGAGAGAACTGATGGCACAATACGGAAAAGAACATGCCACAGACCATCCTTTTGTCTCCGACGGCTTTACGTACAACACACTTGATTATGTAAGCCCGGAGATTTATACACAATTCTATAAATATGAAGGCAGCAAGGATGAGCTTCCCGAAAAAATGTTTTATTCCACAGACCTGTTAATGGTGTTCTGTGATAAGGAGAAGTAAAGGTAAGGATTCGCTTTTGTGCACCTTCTCGCCATGGCAAGCCTGGAGCATTATTCGTCTTGTTCATCTGGCTTATAGAATAAAAAAAATCCGCATCCCGGACGGCAGATGCGCGCGGGATGCGGAGACATAACGATATTGTCGTGAGACGAAAATATCAGGAATTCTTATGATTGATGCAGATGCCTTTCTGATACCACTCGTAGAGCCTGTGGATGCCTTCGTCTATCTCCACCTTATGATGCCATCCGAGGTTGTGGAGCTTGGTGACATCAGTCAGCTTGCGCGGAGTGCCGTCAGGTTTGGAAGCATCCCAACGCAGTTCGCCATGGAAGCCGATTTCCGCCACGACCTTCTCTGCCACCTCACGTATGGACAGTTCCTTACCTGTTCCCACATTGATGTGGCAGTTGCGTATCTCCTTGTCACCGGGCTTGTATGTATCCTTGAAGTCAACATTCAGAAGCACGTGCACACTGGCGTCCGCCATCTCCTCACTCCAAAGGAACTCACGCATCGGACTGCCGGTGCCCCAAAGAGTCACAGCCTCAGGCGTTATGCCGTATTTGGCAAGCGTGGCAAGAATCTCATCATCTGAACGGCTGCCATCCACACCCTCTACCGGACGCAGGCTGATGTCCTTACGCACAGCATCCCAGTTGTCTTCGTTGAGGCATTTTGCAAGATACACCTTGCGGATCATGGCAGGGAGCACATGACTGTTCTCCAGATGGAAGTTGTCGTTAGGACCATATAGGTTGGTCGGCATCACTGCTATGTAATTGCAGCCATACTGCAGCGAGAAACTCTCACACATCTTCAGACCGGCAATCTTTGCTATGGCGTAAGGCTCGTTGGTGTATTCCAGTTCGGAGGTGAGCAACGCCTCCTCCTTCATCGGCTGCGGAGCCATGCGCGGATAGATGCATGTGCTGCCGAGGAAGAGCAGCTTCTTCACCCCGTGACGGTAGCTCTCGCCTATGACATTCTGCTGTATCTGCAGGTTCTGATAGATGAAGTCTGCGCGATAGTTAAGATTTGCCATTATGCCGCCTACATGGGCAGCCGCCAGCACAACGGCGTCGGGCTGTTCCTCGTCGAAGAAACGTTTTACTGCGAGCGGGTCGAGCAGGTCGAGCTCCTTATGCGATTTTCCTACAAGATTGGTATACCCTCTGCCCATGAGATTGTTCCATATGGCAGAGCCCACCAGACCATGATGTCCGGCTACATAAATCTTACTGTTTTTATCCAACATCTTATTATATAATTGTAAAAACGTCAAGTAGCTGTTCAATATCAATCGATATTATGAAATTAATCAGATGTTATCTATATCTTTGCCGTCATCCTGTGCGCACAATGTCACACAATATGACGGCAATTAATTTAGAACATCCACTTATTTCACAATACCTTTCTCCAGATACTCGGCAAGGTTTGTCTTCACCTGTTCGCCGGCACGCTCCACAGCCACCTTTGCCATGTCGGCATCCACCATAATCTTTACAAGCTGCTCGAAGGTGGTCTTCGACGGGTTCCAGCCCAGTTCCTTCTTTGCCTTGGACGGGTCGCCCCACAGATTGACGACATCAGTAGGACGGTAGAAGTCTTTCGACACCTCCACGAGCACACGTCCGGTAGCCTTGTCGATGCCTTTCTCGTCCTCACCCTCGCCTACAAACTCGAGCTCTATGCCAACATGTTTGAACGCGAGATAACAGAACTCGCGTACGGAGTGCTGCACACCGGTGGCGATGACAAAATCCTCCGGCTTATCCTGCTGCAGTATGAGCCACATACACTCCACATAATCCTTGGCATAACCCCAGTCGCGCAACGAAGAGAGGTTTCCAAGATACAGCTTGTCCTGCTTGCCCTGCGCGATGCGCGCTGCGGCAAGTGTGATCTTTCGTGTGACGAATGTCTCTCCGCGACGCTCACTCTCGTGGTTGAACAGTATGCCGGAGCAGCAGTACATGTTGTAAGCCTCGCGATACTCCTTCACAATCCAGAAACCGTACAGCTTTGCAACGGCATACGGACTGTAAGGATGGAACGGAGTGTTCTCGTTCTGCGGAACCTCCTCCACCTTGCCGTAAAGTTCGGATGTGGACGCCTGATAGATGCGGCAACTGTCTGCAAGCCCACACTGGCGCACAGCCTCAAGCACACGGAGCACGCCCGTGGCGTCGACGTCAGCCGTGAACTCAGGCGAGTCGAAGCTCACCTGCACATGGCTCTGCGCGGCAAGGTTGTATATCTCAGTAGGTCTCACTCTGCCTACAACCTGAATCATGCTCATCGAATCGCTCAGGTCGGCATAGTGCAGATGGAAGTGCGGACGTCCCTCAAGATGGGCTATACGCTCACGAAAATCCACAGACGAGCGGCGGATGGTGCCGTGCACATCATATCCCTTGTCCAGCAAGAACTCAGCGAGGAACGAGCCGTCCTGCCCTGTGATACCTGTTATCAACGCTACTTTTCTTTCCATAAAAATAAGTTTATAAGTTTTATTGTTTATAATTCCAATCTATCTATAATATATGACGTCTGTTTGTTTCCTCTTGTCAGTGCTACTGGCATGGTTTGTCTGTTCTTATCATTACGACGCATGCCTTTATCTATACCACCGCGCATCCTATGGTGAGAATCTCACAGTCGGTCACAGCCTCCATCTCATGTGCGGTACCGGCAGGCACGCTCACAAATCCGTCGGCACCGAACACCTCTGTATCCTCCCCCACAGTGATGCGTATGCTTCCACGCCTTACAAGAAAAAACTCGTCCATCGTAGGATGGCTGTGCCTCTCAGCCCTCTCTCCCTTTACTAACGATGTAACCGCAATCTGAGTGACCGGCGACGACACGTCCCCGTTACTCACCAACACCCGCTTCATGCCACAGCCATGGGAGGTGGACTGAGGCGCGATGGAGTTCAAATCAGCTTTTCTCACAAATATATTTTTATAAATATCCGCAAATGTCCCTTACGCCCGACAACCGTTGGCAGACACCTTTTTGCGTTAACATTTTTATGTTAATCGTGACCACTAATGCAGAGTTGTCCAACCGTCTGATTTCCAGCGCGTTGTCAAACGTGCTTTTCGAGCGTCCGAAAAAGCCCGTTCCAGCTCACAATACAGGCTGTTTCACCGTTCAAAACAGCCCGTTCCAAGTCACCGGATGGCACATGCCGATAACCGGACGATTGATAACGTTTTTTAGTCGCATATTTGCAAGTATGAGCGGAAAGCGGATATTCGTATATATTTTTCTTTCTGCGGTCTCACGCTTTGGTGTGCCGCAACCGCCATCCGTTCCAATACTTACGATAGAAAAAGAAAAAAATCCGGTATGTTATTTCAGAGAAATATTCCTCCGTATAATTGCGCAACAGTCTCATGTTGTATCGCTCACGGCGGAAGAAACTGCCCAACGGGCTGTCTGCCTGACGTATCGCCTTCAGGGCATCATTATACATTCCGAAGTTTCCGCCTTTCAATATATTGTCCAACAACATCCTTCCGGCTTTCGCGTCAGGTGCGGCAATCATAAATCTATCATCCATGTTCAGCACGGTCTTCAACACATACATAACCGCACCGGCAAACTTTGTCATATGAAAGTCGCGCAGCCTGCCCGTCACCGCCTCACGGTCAAGCGTCCTACAGCCGCGCGTCAACAGATAATAATAATCGACAATCTGCCTCAGCCCCACGCCTTCCTCCAGAAAATGATGCATTATGTGTCCGAGCAAGGCTATGACATTAAGGTCATCTGTCGGTGCGGTTATCATCCCCTGCCCGTCAGGCAGTTCAACATTATGCTCCATCTGTCTCGGAGTCTCCTGCCTCCAGTATTGCATCATCTTTCTGTTGCGCCACGGATTAAGCAGAAAAGTCGGAAAGAAATGCACTTCTATGAGCGGATCCTTCACCATACGGAAATCTATATGATGATAGCTCACAGTCTCAAGCGGCGATATGCCGCGTATGTATTTTATTATTTTTTCGCGTCCGCCTTCAAGCCATATATCAATGTCACCACCCTGCCGTCTGAGCGGATGCGGATAATATGCCGCGACACCCACGCCCTTGAATATGCACGAGCGGAAGCCCGCCTTTGCAAAACGGCGCTGCACACCCATTGCCTGCATATTCTGACGGCGGCTCATCTGTTCAATACGAACAACAGTCATTGCCCAGCGCATCGCCAGCGAACGTGGAGGTCTCTGCTCCGCATCAAGCCTGTCAATGCCATCGGCACACACGCCTATCAGAGTCTGACGTGCCGCCATGTCATACAAAGCCTGCCATTCTTCCGCAGTAGGCACGACAGAGAGTCTGCTACGTGTGCCTACCGCCACCTGCAACAGTTCGAAAAAAATCCCGGTCACTTCCACTTTGCCGATATGAACTGCGGAACCTTCCATAACATTTTTTCCACCTTGGTAATTTGCGGACATTTGAAATGATGCGACGAATACACTCTGATGTCCTCGTCCCACATTTTTTTCCTCTTGGCGTTATCGGTGCTCAGTCCGCCCATACGCATCCTGACGACATAACGTCTCATGTAGTGTACTTTCAAATCGTTCTCCAAAAGGTAGCGCACCAGCAAGTCTGTGTCTGCCGCAATCTTATAACTCTCGTCATAAAGCCCGAGACGCATCATCACATCGCGTCGGATGTAGCACGTAGGATGCAGCGGCAACCAACCGTGGCGCACTTTCCACTTAGAGTATCTGCCGCCAATCCAATTGCGCACCACCTTATTTATATCATTCTCATCAACATAGATTCCATCGGCATATACGAAATCAGCACCTGTGCGTTCAAACGCCTCCATGACATCAGACACGACATGTTCATCATAAACAAAGTCGTCAGAATGGACAAGCCCTATCACGTCTCCTGTCGCCGCACGTATCCCCTTGTTTATCGCCTCATACATGCCATGGTCCGGTTCGCTTATTATCCTTCCGATGCGTCCTCTGTATTCGTTTATCACATCCAACGAGCCGTCTGTAGAGGCTCCATCCACAACAATATACTCCGTATTGTCATAATCCTGAGCCAGCACGCTTTCTATCGCTCCGCGTATCGTGGCATTGCGGTTATAACATGAAGTGATTATAGAAATTCTCATAGCCTGATAAAAACCAATGTTATTCCTTTATAATTCGTTTTCTTATACATACAGCAGGATTACCCTGATAAATCCCGTTCTCAGACAAATCCTTCGTGGCAACACTACCGACAGTCAATATTGCCTGTGTATGAACTGTGACCCCGGGACAGACCGTTGCCTGAGCGCCAATCCAAGCACCATCCTCAACACTTATCGGTGCATTGCGGTAAGGCATTGACGTCACGGTATAATCATGATTGCCTGTAAGAAGCATAGCTCCTTGTGATATACACACATTGTTTCCAATTACCACATAGTCCAGATTATCTATCCAACAATGCTCGCCAAGCCAACAGTTGTCACCTAAGGTAAGTTTCCAAGGAAACTTCACCGTAACATTATTCTTTATAATAAGCCCCCGCCCTATCTTAGCTCCGAAAGCACGGAGCAGAAAAATCTTTATCCCCATAAACGGATTCCAGGAAGCACGTACAAACATTGCACTTACGAAAAACCATAAGGCCTGCTTCATGCCCCCTGCTCCTTTATCGAAGTTTCCAGTTGTGAATGAAGCCAAATTAACTTTTTCCATAACTTTAGAATGAATAAAAACATGTAGATTATCTCCGCAACTTATCATACATCCTCACCATATCCTCTGCCATCTTCATTGAGGAATACTTATTCTCGACAAGTTTCCTTCCATTACGTCCCATGCGTTCGAGCTCATCGTCTGTCAGCGCGATAAAATTGCGTAATGCAGCCGTAAGCGCGTCTGCGCCAATCTCTGTCCACCATCCACAGCCAGCGGTCTCAAGTTCTTGCCACGGAGCGCCTTTTGTTGTGATGACAGGGGTTCCGCAAGCAAGAGACTCAGCCACCACAATGCCGAAATTCTCATTGTGAGTCGGCAACACAAACACGTCTGCATGTCTGAACAGTTCCCATTTACTGTCGCCGTATACTCCACCGACAAACTTAATCATATGCTCAACTCCGAGACAGACGGCAAGTTGACGCAATTCATTTATATAACTCTCATCACCCTCACCGGCGACTTTAACACAATAGCCATCCAGCTCATCCTTAAGAGAAGCAACCGCCTCAACAAGAAAGTTTATGCCTTTCTTCACATGGACTCTCGAAAGAAACAGAATCTCCCTGTTACGTCTCCACGAGCGTTTCATATCGACTTTGTCCACGTCAATGCCGTTGGCAATCACCTCTATCTTGTCGTTGTAGCCCAAGCGTAACAGATTGTCTTTCTCGCTGTCAGCGGTAGCATGTATACTGTCAGCCCTGAGCACAGCACGTTTCTGATAAAGCAACAGTGCCGGCAGCTTGCGCGTCCAATAATGACGAGACATTATCCATGGTTCAAGCATACCGTGAGGCGAGAGCACTACCTTCACGCCCATCTGCTGCGCCCACTTCTGCGCGAAGGCACATCCGGGCATCCAACAGCAGTTCACGTGAACCACATCCGGACCTATCTTTGCAATCATCAACTGCCATTCCCGTTTCATCCTCCCGGAGAAGAACGGACTGATATAATGAATGCGGCAATTGTCCAACGTTACAGGATTGTCCGACTCATGGCTAACCACGTGCAGCTCCACCAGTTTTCCAAGCTTGTCGGCAAGCAGCTGCATATAAGCCGTGGTGCCTCCGGAAGCCCTGTCTATACTGGGAATATAATGTATTATTTTCATTCTACACCTTATGTTATAACTGTTCCACAACAGAATAAGCCTTCTCCGCCATCTGTGCTGGCATGAGATGCGTCCTCACAAGTTCTTTCGCATTCTCTCCGAGCCTTCGTATCTCAGATTGTCCGATACCGCTTATAACAGATATGCATTCATCCATATCTTCGAATATCATTCCGTTATGAGAATTCCTTATATAACTGTATTCCACACACTGCTTGGTATGTTCACTTCTTCTGAACGTGAAAACAGGCAGTCCGTAAGCCATAGCCTCAACAATAGAGAGTCCCACCCATCCTGGCTGGAAATATATGTCGGCTATGGCAAACAGTTCACGCTTCACATTCGTGTCATACACTGCGCCGAAGTCATATACGTTATCAAACATGCTGAAATCCGGTTTGTTCTTTCCTGCACCTATTATTATAAATCCGAACTCTCTGCTGTCTAACCGTCGCATAGCCTCAACCAACAAATCCGTGCGGCGGTAGTTGGATTCAAAACGGGCACAGAAAATCAGTATCGTTTTCTCTTTTATGCCATATTTATCCTTCAGTGCTAACTTGTCACCATTATATGCCAACATATCGCTGACGCCCGACAAGGTGTTGTCAAGTGCCGCCATCTTTTTATTCGGAAACACCTTGCGCCATTGCTCCAACTCCTTCTGCATATACAGCCACACACCGTCAGCCAATGCCATCTGCCATCGTAGTTTCCAGTCGGGTTTGTGCTCTTCCTCTAAATAACGTTTCACTGAGATTCCCTGTCCCCACAATATTATCTTTTTTCGATGCAGAAACTTCGTGAGCAACAGCAGCCACGTAGTGATGTGTGCAAAGTGCAGCATCAGCACGATTACATCATACCTTTTGTCAAACAGCATCCTCGGGTCATAAAACAGAAAGCCCTTTACCTGTCTGTTCGGAATAAATCTCAGTTTTTCAGTATTTATCTTAAAGCCGTTCTTACGGGTTTCATCAAACGAGTTGTATACATATACATCCATCGTCTCACACTTCTGTCCCAGCAATTCGAAAAACTCCTCCCGATAATGAGGTACCTCCGGCTGCAATATGGCAACACGTTTCTTTTTCATATCCTGATTATTCTCTTTTTATCTTTACAGTTTCCTTGCCGGCTGCTTAAGATATTCATCATACATCTTCACCAACTGCGTTGCCATAAATCTCTGCCCCGCCTCGTTAAAATGAATCTTGTCATGATACATATTCTCCTTCTCTCCGGCTTTCAGTCCTTCCACAAGTCTCACCCCATGAGCCTCAGCCCACTCTATTATCATCTGCCCCATCTCGTTATAACTCCCGGCCTTTACCTCGTCCTGCTCAGCATGAAGATAAATAGCCATCGGAATGTTTTTCTCCCGTGAAATCTCCAGCAACTGGTCAAAACCTTTGTCAAACAAAGCAGACTTCTGTCTCACAGTATTCTTGAATTCAATATTCTTAACCACCTGTTGGTCGGGATCAAGCTTCACTTTTGTTCTCCACAACCACACCTTTATCCTCAATAAAACATATCTGTCGATAAGCTCAGCCCACGCCAGTTTATACTGTCTGTCGGGATATGTCGGCACAACGCCAACCACCGGAACGTGTGTCATCACGTCGAATGCATCATGGCTGCTGCACACCAGAATCATTGCGCTGGCACCAAAAGTTCCATTCTCCTTCAGGTAAGCAGCACAATTGTCCGGTCCCCAGCTTCCGGCTGAGATATTCAGCATCTGCGTACCCGTCGCCTCGGAGAACAATGTCGAGGCAAGCAAGTCCTGATCCATCCACGTACCACCGAATATCACAGAGTCGCCAAGTCCCAACACCCTCACCTTAGTAGAGTCCGGCTCATCGTTGCGCTGCGAATAAGAATTATAATATATATGCGCCCCAAATCTATGTCTGTCCTGATTGGGCTGTGCTATATATTCATATTTGTCACTTTCACGATAAAGTAGGGCGTCACAAAAGCCGAAAGCGAAACGAAGTATAAATTCTATACAAAAGATAATAAATAAAAATATATAAATAAATAGTGATATTTTTTTCATATATCTATTTTAGAAATTGAACATACTTCTAAGCCTATGCAATATAATAGCAAATGAAACATTATAAATTTTAAATTATCACTGTCTTACCAACATATTTAATATCTTCTTTATATAATGTTGAAAAGCAAAAAGACATCCAACTAAAAATGGAGATTTTAATAAAACACATATATAAAATAATTTATAATAAAAATTATCACTTGACCAATCATGAACTTTACATGATTCAATAAACTCTCTATTTTGTAAAAAAGATTTTATCCTCCTCACTTTCTTCAAAAATGATAGAGGGCATCCTTTTTTAAACATATTCCATATATACTGCCAAATTAAATAATACTGGATTTCTATACGTTCATGTTTTATTTGTATCTCATCTATATTACTTTTACGTTTAATTTCATCTTTGAGATCCAAAAAAACATTCCAACTATCTTCAATATTTTTATGATATCTGCTCATTGCACTTCCATATGATGCAATATATACATATCCCGTTCTAGGTATAAATTGTATATTTTTTGCAGATAAAAAAGCTTTCATTTTAAATATCCTATCTTCATTCATTGTAAATCTTGTATCAAATAAGATATTATTCTTTTTAAGAAAGCTTGTATTAAACAATGTATGCCATGGGGCATTCCCTACCTGATTGGCAATTTGTATATAATATTCTGTACCAACTATATTTTGTAATTTTATATTTTGTTCTTTTAAAATATTATAACTTTTATTACCATTAATACTTATTTGAGTGAATCCACCTTCTATGATTTCACTATCTGGAGTGATTGCATCTACAAAATATTGTAAATGCTCTTTTTCCAATCTATCATCTGCATCCACAAAGCACAACCAACGCCCATTTGCACTATTTATACCTAAATTTCTTGCATTACTTACTCCAGCCTGCTTAGTTTTTATTAATCTTATTCTTTTGTCTTTTAAAACATATTTATTTATTATATCAAGTTGTGATATTTGATTCTCACCATTACTAACTAATATAAGTTCCCAATCGGTATATGTTTGCGCACACACATCTAATAAAATGTTCTCCAAATATTCAGCAGCATTATAGCATGGTATTATAATTGATATCATATATATTATTATTTATGTTTGCTATATTAATTATGATGAAAAATAACATACCATTATCATCATTCATACAAATGATTATCTATAAATATCAACTATATTTTTATTAATATATGACAATATTTCTTTATAAAATTGCTTGAAACTTTCTCTTACAAAAAATATATATTCTTTTTAAAAAGCTGCCACTTCTCCATGAGCCCCAACAATAATGCACACCTATAGTATTTTTTGTCTTTTTAATTTGCAAACCATGTTTTAATATCGGGGGATTAAAGTACTCACGTGGAATAATTGTTACATCATCCTTATATTTATCCTTATTCTTTATATAAAATTCTGTTAGAGCTTCAGGACCAGTAACCCACTCCACCCTATTTTCATGTAGGTGTAATAATTCTTCTTTTTTAAATATACATTCTATAAAATCTTTATAAAAGGCGCCATTAGGAGCAGATCCCAAAACTGCATTTCCAAGTTTATATTCATCTGCAGAATTACGGCTTTCCATTAGCAACTGGTTTTTCTCAAGCATCCAGTCTGGAATTTCTTTTATTAATTTATAATCAGTATCAAAATAAAATCCTCCATAAACATAAAGATATATTAATCTGGCAATATCTGCTTTAGCAACACCTTTTGATATTGAAGAAAATACATTATAATATTCAGGGAAATATGTCTTTACCAATCTATCATTATCATCATCATCATGAAACATATAAGTCCATCCCTTTAATTTATTCTGCATTCTTCTTACGAGCACATTTTCTTCCCAAGAAATGTCTTTCGTTCGCGCAGTCTGATGTATTATTTTTGGTATCATATTCTGTGGGTGATATTAATTATACTATATTAGTATGTAACCTTTTTATAATCCTATCCATTATTTATTATAAGCCACATTTATTGGCAACATCAATTGTGGATATCTCTTACTTAAAGTTTTATGCTCTATCATAATTCCAACACTCAACCATATAACCAGACACATATACCATCCAGCCTGGAACATATAACCTTCAATAATTGAGTGAATGGACATAAAGATAAAGCCTGCATATATAAGTATCATGTCAGGATTGTTGCCTATCTTCTTCGGCATCATAATAGCGGCAATCCAAATTAATATGACAATAATAAAGCCTACTATTCCAGCCTGTGCCAGTACTGATATGAAACTTCCACCTGATTCATTTCTTCCTACTTGCTTATTATCACCTACTCCATGAGCAGCAAACCCAACTCCAAAAATCGGAGAAGACCGGAATTCTTCCATTCTTTGTGACCATAATGCATCTCTTGATGTATTTTCAACAGTAATTTCCAAACCATTCTTTTTATTTAACATCGCATCCGCATTATCTATTAACACCGGTGCAAAACATAATGCTGTGCAGCCTATTATAATAAGGTTCCGTATTAATGTAGTTACTTTTCTCGATTGCATCTTTATTATAAGCAACGAGCATGCCAGTGACAAGAAGAATGCAGAACGAGACGCTGAAATTATCGTTATATAAAGACTTACCAATATCATTGTATAACATATTATTTTTAATATTCTGTTCTGCAATGACTTACGGAAAGCCATACTCACAAAGAACAACGTACTCATAGCACCCGCACAACTTGTCCACATAGCAAAATTTGCAAAACCGGAGAATTCTCCGATTATACCCATAGCCTGCATATATTCATCTATATATATTTGATTTATACCGGTAATTTTTGCATAAAAATTTGCAAGTGTTGCTAGTCCGAAGCCCAAAAATATGCAATTAAATAATTTTATCTTATACTGATGCCATCCTAATGAATTTGAAGGCATTGACATATATAGAATTATTGTAAACAGCACCAATCTTAAATCCAATACCATATTGATGGTACTCGATAACCATAAAAACACACAAAATGCTATAAAAAGATTCCCATTTTTATGCATTGGTCTTTTATATCTGAATTCCTTAAATAGAATCATCAAAAAAGACAAATAATATACAAACTGAGGAAACCATTTTGGAAACAAATTGGTAAAGATAAAAAATACCGTTATCAATTCATAACTGTTCTTAGTAAGATATTGCCTAAAAATTTTTATCATATATTATTGTCTATTTTATCATTCACTATATTCTTTTTCTATAAAATCATTATTAAAAGGCTGCATATTTCAGTTTTTCTCATGCTTAAACACAAACATAAGACAATTCCAGATCAAATAAAGTTATTTAATTCTACCTGGAGATGAATTTAATGATTGCATCAATTTATAAATTGTAATGACATTTTTAGGAAAGATAGAAAATAAATATCCCTCAATCTTATATTTCAGAATTCTACTATTTAGTAGATTCTTGAATAAATATTTGTTTTCAAACAATAATCTGTTTATGTTCTTTTGTTCAGTCTTATCCATTTTAAATGTATTAAACAAAATTACATTAATATTCATTGCGATATAATCGCACATATTTTGTATTACTTCGTTTTCTTTTATTATCTCACTTTTAAAAGTATCAATATACTTTATAACACTTAACATGTCGTAAGCCCTTTTCGGATTTATTTTTCGTGTTGTTGATGTAGGATTTAAATACACATAATAACAAACCTTTGAGATTGCACCGATCCTTGATGCATTATAAAATAATCGTGGATAAAATTCCGTATCTTCATGGAAGATCCGTTCTTTAAATTTCAAATTATAATCCAGTAAATATTTTTTTTCCCATATTGCATAGGTCGGAGAAATAAAAAATCTTTTATCTGTTAAGACTTCTTTACCTGTTAAAATTTTATCCTCATCAAAATCACACCATTTCCCCATATGTGTTCTATAACATGTTGCGTGCGCAACCAAGACTCCTGTCAATGAAAAATTTTCCAGTCTGTTTAAAATTAATGAAAGGCAATCCTCTTCAATCCAATCATCAGAATCAACAAACCATATGTATTTACCCTGCGCCTTTGACAACCCATTATTTCTTGCAGCACCTTGCGCGGCATTATCTTGGTAATAATATTTTATACAATCATATTTCGCTTGTAATCTATTTATTATCTGCTTTGTATTATCTGTAGAACCATCATCTACGACAATTATCTCATACTTCTCCTGTGATAAATCCTGATTAATGCACGACATCAAGCATTTTTCTATGTATTTCTCAGAATTATATGCCGGAATTATTATTGATATATCTATCATCTTATTTTTTCTTATATATTATCATACATGGATTGCCTTTTACAAAGGAGTTTTCTGGAATATCTTCCGTAACTAAGCTATTCGCACTGATTGTAACATTATTTCCTATTTTTATTGCACCGGCAATTACTGCTCCTGTATATATTCTCACATTGTCCACAATAACAGGTTTACCTTTCTTTCCCCATCCAACCGTTACATTCTGATTAAAGCAAAAATTTTTACCAATCCTTTCTGCAACAATAATTGAAGAAAAGCCATGTTCAACTCTTAAACCTCCACCGATATTCTTTGTATGAATATAACATGTTCTTTCTCTTCTTAAAAATAAATTCAAAAAATGTCTTACAGCAAAAGGTAATCGATAATAAAAAATATTACGGTATTCCTTTTTCTTTAATTGTAAGACAAAAGTACTTACTGATACATCACCAGAAAAACTTTGCAGATCTTCATTTATTTCTGGGATTATTCTTCTATAATAAATGAAGCATATTATATGTGGGAAGCTTATAAACCAAAATAACGCATTCATCATAACTTTAATATAAAGTCCGCCAATTTCTTTTGTAATACCATCTTACGGTATCCCAATGTCTTTTTCTTTGGATTAGTAACATCCCGAAGGGTTTGTCCTTTAGCTTTTGGATTCCAGCTTTGAGCCACACGATGAATACAAACCACATCTTTCATAGAAGTATATCCCGGCTGGTCAAACCACTGATATGGATACACATGCACCCCGTTGCTCAGCACCTGCAACTTGTTCACACTATTACGCGAATCGAATCCATAATTCTCCGCCAGTCTCATTTGCACCATAGGTATTATTGTCATGTCATAGCGCAGTTCCTGAGGCAGTTTCTCATTATGCGAACGTATAAAATGCCTATGTTCATAATATTCAAGACACTCCTTTATAAAAGGATGTTCCTTCTCCGCCCCAAAACAATGAGACGTCAATGTAACAAAATCCTCCTTACCCGGCTCATGGTGTACATAATACTCACGTCCTATAAACATTCCGTCATTCAGGAATGGATCAAACGATTTGAACATATCAATGTCTGTATCGAGCCATATTCCGCCATAATGATATACAGCATATAGTCTTACGAAATCTGCGGCAAACGCCCATTTCCTTACACTCACAGCCTCGTTTGCGAACATATTATTACATTCCGCCAGCTTTTTGGCGTCCCATAACATAAACTCATAATCCGGCAAGACCTTTTTCCATGTGTCCATACACTCTTTCAGAAACTCCGGATATGGCTCGCCGCTAAACCATGAATAATGTATAAGTTTCGGTATCATAATTAAAATACTTTATTCCAATCCTTTGAATTTAAGATAGGTTCTATTAAGAACGAAATATAACGTAATATTAAAGAATGCAATACGCATATTGATATTTCCAGGGAAATAAAAACCAGCATTCTTATACTTTCTAATCACATTGCAAAATCTTGAATGAAAAATTTTCTTATCAAGATTCAATACGTGCCACGCATAGTACAACAACCGTTTAACAAATATATTAATCTTACTATCAATCCATGGTTCAATAGATATTTGTTCCTTTTTTATCCTTTCCAACCAATGATCAAGAACTACGAACGAGTCATCTATACCGTTTCTATACGAATTAGCATTACGTACAGCCGAGTCTTTCCTTATTATGTAATTATATAAATTCACATTCAACTGTATTGGTTTCTTAACATAGAGCTGATACAAGTACATAAATTCAAGGTCCTCCGCCATACGCAAGCCTTCAGAAAATCTCAGATTATGACGTTCTATCATCTCACGTTTATACCATACACACCAATGTGTATATATCACATATTTAATGAAGAAATCATTTTTCTCCTCACCTATAACATCACCAGTCTTTATTATTTGCCTGTTTCCGGTCTCCTCTTCGATACGCGTATGTCCAAATTGTACGTAATCGCTGTCACACCTTTTAATCTTATCAATACAATTATTTATTTCATTCCCAGTAATAAAATCATCTCCATCTACGAACCATATCCATTCTCCTCGCGCGACATCCAGGCCTGCATTACGAGCCGTTGAAACACCACCGTTCTTCTTATGTATCACCTGTACACGTTCATCTTTCTCTGCATATTCATCACACATTGCAGGGCAACCATCAGGACTTCCATCATCTACAAGTATCAGTTCCCAATCGCCTTTCTGAAAGATGATGCTTTCAATACATTCCCTAAGATATTTTTCAACTTTATAAACGGAAACTATGATTGATATATAGGGATAATTCATATTTATACAATTCTATTAATTCTTAGAATAATACATTATTAGGTTCCTCTATTATATTTATATCTTTACGTAAGGTCGTTTTACGTTCTACTTTATACAAACCCATTCTTTCCAAAAAAAATTTCAACTTCTGTTTCTTAGATAGATATTGTACCTTATGAATCAACTTTAATTCCGGCCACGGTGTCATCGCTATATACTTATAATAAAGCATCTTATAAGGATTAATACATTCATGGTGCCAAGGCTTTTGCGGCATACAGAAATGAATAATCGCAGGAGTTTTGCAAGCCTCTATTATCTCCGGATAATACTTCCTATCCAAATATAGCCACTCCTCTGTATATAAATAATATTCAAGTAGGTTATATTTAAACGGCAACATCTTTATCTGGCCGTGATATATCATATTAATAAGATCCTGATCGTGATTCTTCAACTTATCAGATTCTTTTCTTGCAATACTTATCGATTTTTCAAAAATATTATCCTGTCGCCATCTTTCTAAATTAATCAACAACACACCTGCATTAACATAACCATCAGACATAGGATAATTCAATCTGTTATATAAACGTATACTATCATTTATTCTATCTCTCACCCCAGCACAAGCATAACCAGATATATCGACATCCCATAAATCTTTTAACGACCGGTTTACAATGACATCGCAATCTAAATATAAGATTTTTTTAATATCAGGAAGTAAAGATGGCATTGCAAGACGGAAATATGTTGAAATGTTTATATATGCATCCTTTATAGGAAAATCTTTAAATGTAGAAATATCAATCTTATAAAAGATAACAGATATATCTTTATACGAAGACAACCAACCTTGTAATTTCTGTTTATTTTCATTAGTTATATTATCAGACAACAAATGAAACGTTATCTTCTCATTCTGGTTGTTATATATTATAGAGGCAATAACTACAGAACAATATTGAACATAATTATTGTCTAAACAAAAAGCTATATGCATATCTATATTTTTAATTTGTTCCTTTTAAAAAAGGAAAATATTCCATATACCTTTCTTGCAATCTTAACACTATATAGCATACACTTATAAAGTGCAGATCCTTCTTCAGCATGTGAGCACAACTCCTTCAACTCATTATCCCCCAAAGAATATTTCAACATACGTTTAGAAAAATATTCATTATATATTTTTAAACGTTCTTCTTTAACCTTATCTAAATTTTTACGTGACATGCCCTCGTCATTAAAAATACTAACAACTAATGGCAAATATTTATATGTTGCATCATGAAATACAATCTCATATAATTCTTGTTCCCAATCGGAAGCGATCCGAAGATCCTCTCTATATGGCCGTCGTTTCAATAATTCAGTTTTAATAAATGTTGACTGATGGCTTAACGCATACCTGATTATAATATAACAAGATAGAATTTTAGGTGCTCCCCAAAATTTTTTATGCCCATTATTATCTACACATATAGTATCACCTGATACAAAATCCGCATCATTTAAATATCTTTCAGCCTTTTCCAACACGTATTTGTCAGCAAAGTAATCTCCTGAATTTAAAAAAATACAATAATCTCCATTTGCGAATGCAATACCTTTATTCATTGCATTAAAGACTCCGGTATCTTTTTCGCTAACATATTTAGATATTATATTTCTATATTGCTCTATAATATTTTGGCTTCCGTCGTTAGAATATCCATCAATAACTATATATTCATAATTATTGTATGTTTGTTCCCGTACACTTTGTAAAGTCTTTTTTAAACCGTCTTTATTATTATAATTAATTGTTATAATTGATAATTTCATAATCTTTATATGGTATCCTTAATTATATATTACTTCTTTATTATTCGATTAATGTATTTAGATATTTTTATAAAAATAAATCCATATAAGATAGTACAATGAACGTATACTATAATCCTCATCAACAATTCCATATTATAGGAATCCGTGAGTTTTGATAATGTAATATAAGTTAAACCATTACTTAAAAACAACTCATAAGAATAAATTCCTAAATATGCCAAGAAACTGTTTATCCTTTTACTTACAATAGGTCGTTCACCTAGTACATTTAATCCAATTATTAGTAAAGCAGGACATATAGATGCTGATAAAAAATAAGGTGATCCACAATACTCTATTGCTACATTCCAGAATAATAAGGATATAATAAGTACTTTATTTAAAGTGTATTTATATTTATATCCTTGATATAATAGAATACCAAAAACAAATATTGGAATTCTAGAAACAAAACAATTATGATACCACTCAATCTTTATATATTTCAATATAAATAAAGTGATAGTAAAGTACGCAAAAAAAAGATATGTTTGGATATTTCTTGGATATCTTATATAATACAGGGAAAAACAAATAAAAGTAAACCAATGCTGAGACATACCAATTAGGTTCTTTACCTGTATTTACCCAAAAAGATAACGTTGTTAAACTATAAAAAAATTGCTTCAATGAATAATCACCATCTAGAATAAATCTATTACAAATAAAAATAATTATTAAACTAAACCAATACAAAGGAATAATTCTAATTATTCTATGATAATAAAAAGTTTTTATATTATATTTTTCATACGAAAAACAAAGTCCAAATCCACTTAAAATTAAAAATATATCAACACCTATATACCAATGTCCAAATATACGCAAAGGATTATTCCATTGAGGCCAACAGCATAAATGATATAATAATACCATTAAAATGGCTATCCCCATTAACTCTTTTCTTCTATCAATTATTGTATTATATATTTTTTCCATAGCTGTTAATTATTCTCATTTTAAAAAGGAAGTAAACCCAGCGAATAGTTCTTATTGGACAATATTTAAAGAGCTTCATAAGATCCTTTATCTTATCTTTAATTTTTTTGCGACTTTTAAATAATTCTATGGAATAATTATAAATATATTTCTTTATTATCTTTTTATCAATATTTGGATAGTTCTCAAGAATACATATATATTGATCTGGATATTTCTCTAATCTCTTTAAGAAAAATTTTGGATTTCTTGATATTCCACTCTCATGAACTCTATAAACTGTGGTATAATCACTCATTCCCCTTACTTTGCCCATTGCTGATGCATTTAAGTATAATTTAATATCTCCACTTATAAACCTTTGTTCACCTTTGATTTTATAATTAATTATTTCTTTTCTATATACAATTGATGCTGTAGGTACAATCCATGTGTTTATTAATTCGTTACCGGTATATTCTCTATCTTCAGTTTTATCAAAATGAAATTTAGTATTAAAATCCGTTTCATATATAACTTTAGCACGCGTAAAACACATCATATAGTCAGTATGACTTTCCATAAAATCAACCTGTCTTTGTAATTTATACGAATCTATCCAATAATCATCTCCTTCACAAACAGCAATATATTTACCTTTACAAGCCTCATTCATTATCTTTTGAATAGCTCCATTATGCTTTGAATATTGATTTTCCGTTTCAAATATCGGTTTTATGATGTCAGGATATTTCTCTGCATACTCTCTTATTATTGCAGCAGTACCATCCGTTGATGCATCATCATGAACAATAGCCTCAAACCTGAAATTTGTTTTTTGCATCACAAATCCTTCCAAAGCGTCACGAATATACTTTTCATGATTATATGTTATACATCTTATACTGACTATTATTGGTCTTGTATCCTTTTCTTCATTAACATTCATAACTAAAACGAGAATTTTATTTTACGAATAATTTCTTATCCAAGATATTAAATAACGGTTTTTCAACAAACCGCTGCCTAAACAAA
Source organism: Leyella lascolaii (assembly GCF_900079775.1). GTDB lineage: Bacteria > Bacteroidota > Bacteroidia > Bacteroidales > Bacteroidaceae > Prevotella > Prevotella lascolaii. Next base: position 659,476 of record NZ_LT556038.1, read on the forward strand.
TCAAAGCCAATACAAATAATAAAAATCACAGTAACACTTATTAATGCATGTAGCACTGCATAATCGGTTGCGAACCATCCGACATTGTCCAACAGGTCCCGCCACAGCCACTGCCGCATTGTGTCGCTGTTTGCGTGAATCAACAGGACGCCGAACATGCATGAGGCGACAGTATTGATAAAGCGGCTGTTCCTTATCGGTAAATCCTTGAAATACATAAACAGGCATACAGATGTGATAACGGCCATAATATGGTTAGAGTCCGCAACCAGAATGAACTCCCGCCCCGGAGTATCAGTCATTGTAGAGAAAACCAGGACACTTGCCGCAGAAATTACAATTGATATTAAGGACATCCAACCCCATCTGATTTTCAGATTACCATATTCCAGACCATACATCCTGATGTAAGAAGATATAAAGTAAAGAATGCAAAACCACGTGACATAATTCATCGTAACGCGTATTCTTAATGTCGTTCCCAATACAGTATAAATGAACAGACACAAACCGATAAGGGCCAGATGTCTTTTCCTGTCCAGATTATGTACAAGCGCATTCAGAAAAGGTATGCACAGATAGAACAGCAAAAAGCATGATGTAAAACCGTCTGCAACACTTTTTATAGGCCAAAACATCTCATATAATACGTTTAATCCGAAGAATCTATAACCTGTCAGGACAAATACTGCATTAATCAATATGTTATAGAATTCTATTTGGAGAAGCAGCTTCAGGAATTTTCTCAACGTTATTTGTGACTTACACATGAAATACCCCGTAATAAGAACGAAACAGTTGATGCCCGTCTTGCCCCACATTCCAAACAGATAGAAAAAACATACCTTAAACGACAATTCATTACTGGGGGGGGGGGTGAGATTCTCAATTACTGGAAGTAAACCTGAGTTCACAAGATAATGATGTGACACGATAAACAGCATCACAATTATCCTATACAGTTCAATATTGGAATTACGTGCTTTATTCTTTATCATTTAATTTCTTTAAAATACGCGCAGGACTACCAACCATAACACAACCCGGTTCTACACTTTTTGTCAACAATGCACCAGCTCCTATAAAAGAATTTTTTCCTATTACGTCAACTTTCCCAGATATTGAAATAGAACCGATTCCCATAAATACGAAATCATCCACTTTAGTATAAGCTCCAATATGTGAATTAAAAGCCAAATAGCAATGGTTTCCTATATGAGAAGAGTGAGTTAAACTTGTATTGTAAGATAATACAGTATCATCTCCTATAGAAGTATCTGGATGAACTACTGAATTTATATGTACGATAACTCCAACTCCTAATTTAGCACGACTGGAAACAGTTGCTGTAGGATGTATCAATGTTGGTATTGTTCCTTTTGCATGTAATATTTTATAAAAAAGCTCACTTCTTATTTTATTATCTCCCTGACTTAATGCAAAGTTCATATTCTCCAATGATTTTAAAGAGAACAAATCATCAAATGATCCCAAGATCTTATAACCATAATAAATTTCACCGGTTCGTTCACGATTATAGTGATACAGCCCTTTTATGTGATATCCACAAGCCTCAGCTAAATCTATATAAACAACAGTATTGTGTCCGACTCCCAATATATATATATATTTCATTATTATTTAATTATAGTTAACAAAACTCGCTCTATATCCATACTATCCAACGCATGGTGCATCGGCAGACAAATAACTGTCTCCGCCATTCTGTGCGCATTCGGAAGATTCTCCGGTCTTGCACTCTCCAATCCGCGATATGTAGAGAACTCGCTGATGAGCGGATAAAAGTAGCGTCTTCCAAGTACATTACGTTCTTTCATCTTGAAATAAAGCTCGTCACGCGTCATACCGTATTTCTCTGCATCAACAAATATCGGGAAATAAGAATAGTTGTGCTTCACTCCCGGCATATCGTCAAAGAATGTTATGCCTTCCACCGGACGCAGAGCCTCACGGTATTTTATCGCCACCTTATGGCGTGCCTCTATCGCCGCATCCACCTGACGGAGGTTGAGCAGACCATAAGCCGAACGCACCTCATCCATCTTGCTATTGATGCCCGGGCCTACCACCGTAACCTCGTTTGCAAACCCGAAGTTTTTCAGATAGTCTATACGCTTTTTTGTCTCCGCGTCATGCATAACCAACGCACCGCCCTCAACCGTGTTATACACTTTCGTTGCATGAAAACTAAGTGTAGACAAATCTCCCGCATTAAGCACACTCTCTCCGTCAACTTCCACACCGAAAGCGTGCGCTGCGTCGTATATCACTTTCAGTCCGTAAGTGTCGGCTATCTCCTTTATGCGTTTTGTATTGCATGGCTTACCATACACATGCACCGGCATTATAGCCGTTGTTTTCGGTGTGATGGCCGCCTCAATCCTGTCCGGGTCAATATTACCTGTCGCAGGATCAATGTCAACAAACACCGGTTTTATACCATTCCACCACAGACTGTGTGTCGTTGCCACAAAACTGTATGGCGTTGTTATCACCTCACCCGTTATGCGCAGCCCCTGTAAAGCTGTTATAAGCGGAAGCGTTCCGTTTGTGAAAAGGCTTATATATGGAACTTTCAGATAGGTTGCAAGCTCTCTTTCCAGCTGCTTGTGAAACGTGCCGTTGTTAGTAATCCACTTGCTTGCCCATATTTCCTTAAGCATCGCATTGAATTCGTCAAGATCCGGCAACAAGGGTGATGTCACCGTAATAGTTTTGTTATCCATAACAGTATGTTTTTATTTTTGTCGTTGTCCTTTTATTATTTGCTTCTTTTCAACATGTATTTCACATCTTCCAACTCACTGAACTTGAACAGCATTGCTCCACCTAAGTAAACAACAGCACCGACTGCTCCGCCAACTATTATCTGTGCAAACATGTTTGGTATGGCATGTGTCATAAGAAGAACCACGCCAAACATAACTAGTCCTAATCCGACTATCGGCAGAAGGTCTCCCATTTGCCTGAAATATCCCACATTTATAAGCTTGCCTGTGTAATATGTGTTTATAATCAAAGATATAAGAGAAGCTACCACACTTCCGCAACAGAACACAACCAATCCATGGGGTAATGTAAACACAAGAATTGACAGTCCTACTATTTTCTTTATAATTTCAAGTCGTAAAAACAGATCAGACCGTCCCTTCACCTGAAGGAGATTGAGGTTTATTGCATGAACCGGATACCACATTAGCTGAAAGCATATTATCTGGAGCAGTACCACGCACGCTTCCCACTTAGCTGTGACAAGCGTTATGACCAAAGGATGTGCCAATGCCGAAAGCATCATCATTATAGGGAACACAACAAACGCCGTAGCTTTCAACATTTTTCGGTAATTGTGCGCCAGTCTCTCGTTGTCATCCTGTATCTTGCTCAACACAGGGAATGTTACATTCTGTATAACTCCTGTCACATTCTGTGATGGCATCTGGGCATACCCCTGCGCCCTGTTGTAAACACCGAGATCAGCCGGACTGTAGAATTTTCCAATAAACACAGGTGCTATATTCTGATACAATGTCTCAAGCAAACCCGACGCCATAATTTTATTGCCATAATCCCACAGATACTTGAAAGACTTTTTAGACCATCCGGTCTTTGGCAACCATCTGACAGCGTACCAATTGAGTATAAGTCCTAAAAAACTTGCAAGAACTCCGGAAACGACAAGTGCCCACAACCCATATCCCATGAAAGCCATCCCTATACCTACACAAGCTGAAAAAACTCTTGTTATTATAGATATTTTTGTCGGTGTCTTAAAATCAAGCCTTCTTTTCATGATGACAGACTGGGGTGTGCTCAAAGGTCCCCACAAAAAACTGAGAGCTGTGAAACGGATAAGAGGTACAAGAACAGGTGTATTATAAAAATCTGCTATCAACGGAGCTGTTAAGAACAGAACAACATACAAGAAAACTCCTACTGCTATACTATAATAAAATGATGTTGACAAATCTTCCTCCGTCAAATCTTTCTTGCGTACAAGCGCATCAGCCAGTCCCGCATTCTGAAGAATAAGTGCCACTGCCATAAATACCGCCGGAAGTGCCGTTATTCCATAGTCGCTCGGTGACAGCAGACGTGCCATGACAATGCCCACACAGAACTGCATGCCATAATTCGCAAATTGATTGAAAAAGCTCCAGTAAAGTCCTTTCTTTGTCTGTTGTTTTAAATTCCCTGTATTTGATTCACTCATTCTCTCCTCTTTTTCATAATATAATCCCACGCCGATACCGGCAATTGGATTTTATCCGGCATTTTTCTAAATCGCTTTACACCTATTTATCTTAATGTTTTCCGTACTTGAATACCGTCAAAACAAGTCCTATATATAAATCATAGTTTCGTCAACTACAAATTACATACCACTAAAGGAATCTTCAAACATTTATTTTTTTATCATATTCCATATTCACCGGTGTCACAATATGCATTGTCTTCTATAACTTTATTCACGCATTTCGATATTGTCATATTTATAAGCATGTCCGACAGATTCAGTTTGTCATGGCTTGAGAAAAATACAGGACTGCCAAGTCTGATAAAGCCTTCCGTTCTCTCGCAGCCTGTCTTCATTCCATAAGCGACTTTGTTATGCCATGAAGAAATTGCATAGCAAGCATGGAGCGGCTCGTTCCTGTATCTCCCACTATAGATATGGTCAGTGGACGCACGTCTGAAGTCTCCTCTCCTTTGCCTTGATAAGTTACTGTCTGCAACTGGAGTCCGCCATACAGAAGTTCGTCAAGACCGTTTATACCAGTCCTTACCTTCCCGTTATTATAATGTATTCTTATGTCATTCTCCATTCTCCAAACTAATGTCCTGTACAACAATATTATGCCATAACATTAAGCAAGGCTTCTCTGCTACGTCTCTTGTCACACTCTTCGGTAACTCTTCAAGAAAACATCACATAGTATTAAAGAAAATCTTTCTTACTTATAAGTCCGACTTCCAATCTGAGCTTTCTCCTCTGAAATTCACAGATTTCTTCTCACATGCATTCCGAAAAATGTTGTCCACATCTTTCTTATGGCTTATCTTCTGCCATCTCATCCGCCGCAACGGGCTGTGGAATATCCGTCAGCGACCTATGCAATAATACTCAAAGCCGTTTTGCCTGAGTTCCTCGGCGTCGTAGATGTTGCGGCCGTCGATGATAAGTGGTGTCTTCATCGACTTTGCCACCACGCCCCAGCTGGGCAGGCGGAACTGCTTCCATTCTGTGAGCATGAGCAGGGCGTCGGCATCGAGCACTGCGTCATACATGTCACCTGCATAATACACCTTATCACCTATACGGCGGCGACATTCATTCATGGCGACAGGGTCGTATACGCGGACGGTACATCCTGCCTCGAGCAGCAGACCGATGGTGACGAGCGATGTTGCCTCACGCATGTCGTCGGTCTCGGGCTTGAAGGCGAGTCCCCACATGGCGATGGTCTTACCTTTGAGGTCACCGCCGTAGCGTTTTGAGAGTTTGTTGAAAAGCACGCGCTTCTGGTTCTCGTTCACTTCCTCCACAGCCTTCAGCACACTCATGTTATATCCGTTCTTCTCGGCAGTCTTGATAAGTGCCTTCACATCCTTGGGGAAGCACGAACCTCCGTAGCCACAGCCGGGATAGAGGAATTTGCTGCCGATACGGGCGTCGGAGCCTATGCCCTTGCGCACCATATTGACGTCCGCGCCCACCAGCTCACACAGGTTAGCGATATCGTTCATAAAGCTGATGCGCGTGGCGAGCATTGAGTTGGCGGCATATTTTATCATCTCGGCGGAAGGAATGTCGGTGAATATCACACGGAAGTTGTTGAGCATGAACGGACGGTAGAGCTTCACCATAAGTTCCTTTGCCTTCTCCGACTCCACACCCACAACTACTCTGTCCGGACTCATGAAGTCCTTGATTGCTGCTCCCTCTTTCAGAAACTCCGGATTGCTTGCAACATCAAACGGCACGTCCACTCCGCGCTTGTCCAGTTCCTCGCGTATGGCAGCCTTCACCTTCTGCGCCGTACCCACAGGAACGGTCGACTTTGTGACAAGCACCGTATATTTCTTTATGTTCTGACCGAACTCGCGTGCCACGGCAAGCACATACTGCAGATCGGCGCTGCCGTCTTCGTCAGGAGGAGTACCAACGGCACTGAACACTATATCGACATTGTCAAGACAACTGGTGAGATCGGTGGTGAAGTTGAGACGTCCCTCACGATGATTGCGCAGCACCATCTCGTCAAGTCCCGGCTCATATATCGGCACCTGACCGTTCTTCAGTGAGTTTATTTTCTCCTCGTTCACGTCCACACAAGTAACGTTAACTCCCATCTCCGCGAAGCATGTGCCGGACACCAGTCCGACATAACCAGTACCTACAATTGCTATATTCATAAATCTATGTTTGTTTTGTTTTTTTTATCTTATGTTTTTATCCCAAGCAGATGTTCTAAATTAATTGCCGTCATATTGTGTGCTGTCCAAGAGCCGCATTTCAAAGTCCGAAGAGCGGGTGTATCGGGCTACACGACCGAGGAGACTTTTGTATGAAGCCCTGAACAACGCATAGTATGATGACAAAGATATATATGACATATGAATGATTTTATAATATCTGTTAACTTTGAACAGCTGCTTATTCATTTATTATCTCGATAAGACTCGGATGCACCTTGGTCATCGCCACAGCTATCACTCCCTGAATAGCCACCACCACACATTTCGACCTCTTGCCCGGCACACGCACGAGCACGCCTTCCTGTCCGGCGAACGGCCCGCCCACCACGCGCACCGCATCACCGCACGACAGATTCACCGCCTCGGGCGACAGCCACTCAAGCTGTTCTTCGTCTGTGCTGCTCACGGCGATGAACTGCTGCATCTGACGTTCGGGCACGACAATAGGCTCGCGGCGCAAACCGGAGTCACGGATGATGAAATGAAGGTAGGGCAGATTTTTCTTCAGCGTAGTTATCCTGTCTTTTGTCGTCCTTACAAACAGCAGATCTCGTATCACGGGGACAAGCTGCGGGGCTGTGCGCCGCGACCTTCCGCGACGGACATAATGCATGGGTATGAACGTCCGCAGACCTTCATCGGCAAGAGCCGTCTGAGCCATGAGATTACGTCCATACGTGGCACGCATGGCAAACCATTGCTCGTCTTCTATTATTTCGGACATTTAATTAAACTAAATTTAAACGACAAGACACGCCTCTGGGGCATTGAAAACCTTATAATGTATTGGTTTTCAATTACTTATAATATAAAGAACATAAATAAGAGACTCTCAGCAGACTTGTCAAGACCTGCCTTTACAGTCATAGTCTCCTATCCGTTGGCAAAATTACGAATTTTATTTGAAAAATAAAAGCATTTCTCATGACAATAAACAATTTTAATCTGAAACATCATGATTTGTCATAAACATGTAACGTCGCACCATCACATCGTCATAATCCCGATACAGGCATTCCACCACCGAAACCGCCTCTTCACCTCATTGGCTGCCCTTCGCTCCTCTTCCACAATGCCTCCGTCATCTTGTATTCTGCCTTTTATCCATGCAGTTCGTCACATCCTGTACAAAACTGTCAACCAACATGTCTGACAACAGCACCGAACAAGTATGAGATATTATGACCTGCGCGGGGCAATATGCCCTTGCCGGATGCATATGTTTTCATGTTCTTACATTCATGGTTGTCTCTTCCGGAACTTTAAAAATATCGCATATTACACGAGAATACTACACTTTAGAATGACAATACATACCATTCGCGAAAATAAATGACACTAAATCCGCTTATAACATTTCATTTACGATTTCATAAAAAAGCAGCTACGGGTCTGTCTTACACCGAAATTCCTGACATAAAACCATTATGCGCGCCACGGCTCACGCACCGTCTGTATGTGTCTCGGCAGCCGTCGCACCGTCCTTCCCCGGCACAGTCTTATCCGAATATTCCTTCCGTTCAGTGTCCGCTGACGGTTCGTCACCGAGAAAGCGGCGTATGTCGTCCATCATCCGTCCGCACGGTGCTGATGACGTAAAGGCAATGTTCTTCTTCAACATCAGCTCAACGTCAGCCACACTGCCAGAGTAGCACGACAGTTCGTTGTTCCTCTGAGTGGGATGAACGCTCTGCCGCGATATCTCGTTCTCACGCTCACGCACCAGCATATTGCATATTTTCTTCAGCATAGGCACCACCACCTTGTCGAAAAGATGGTGTCCCTGTACATACAGATAAGTGGTTTCCGGTGTCACACCGAGACGCTTTATGTCGTCCTTCACCTCCTGCCAGCTTTTTTTAGCCGACGGATAATGCCGCTGCAACTGCGTCACCCGGCGTGCCACCTTGCGCCTTAGATTGCGCAGCGAGCCCTCCGTATCATAGGGATTGAAGTGTCCCGTCTCTATCACATGCAGGAAGTCGCTTATTGTGAACTCCGTGTAATGCGGTGTGCGGTAGAACCATACGCTCCACACGAAGAGCGGGAAGATGGCGAGAGAGTACTCGCGGAAGTAGCTCACGAAGTCGAATATGGCGTGGTCGTTGAGCGTCACACCTACACACACGTCATGAAGCGACGGCGCATAACACTGCAGGTTCTCTATCGAATAGGCATATGTATGGAATATGTACGGACTGTCTATTATCGTCTCCGACATAGGCGTGGCACGCTGTATAAGGTAGTCGTAGTCGGCATCCACGCAGGCTATCATGTCTCGTCCCACCTTACCGTTAAGCAGACTCATCAGAGCAGCCTTCTTTCCACGTTCAAGATGCGGTACGCGCGAGGGCAGCATCACCTCGAAATAGCGGGTGGAGTCTTCAAACCGCGACAATACCGACCGCCAGAAAAACACGTCATCGTAGCTTTCCACATATGCCACTATGCGGCGGCGCGCCTTTTTTGAGGTCATGCGGTTGGCTGCCTCGAAGTAGCCAGACGACAGGTTGTCTTTCAGTCTTTTACTCATAGGGGCGCATTTATAAGGTTATCATAATGTGATGTCCGTCACCTCGGTCACACGGTCAGCCCATCCGTTCATTATCACGGCAGGGCTGTGCGTGGCAAGAATTATCTGCACGTTCGGGTTAAGTTCCAGAACAATATCTATGAGACGCTTCTGCCACTCGAAGTGAAGGCTCACCTCAGGCTCGTCCATGAACAGCACATAACTGCGGTTGTCCTCCACCAGGACTGTGAGCATTATGGCGAGCATCTGCTTCTCGCCACTCGACAGCTGGTAGGGCAGCAGGGTCTCACCTATCTGTGTAAATAGAATCTCGTTCTCCGTGCGTATTATCTTCTTGCCGGTCGCCTCGAACAGGTCGTCGATAAGGTCCTGGAAGCGTTTCTTAGGAGCCGATATTTCCCGCGCCTTTTCAGCCGCGTCGGGGCTGCCGCTCTGCAAAACGGATATTATCCTGTTGCCTATGTTCACCTGATAATCAAGATATTTGCGCTGCAAATGATATATCAGCAGGTCCAGTTCCGTGGCGAGCGGCGTTATACTTGCGTTTATCGCGCTCATTGCCTCCACGTTCACAAGCGGGCGGTCCACCGACCTTATGAGGTCATAGCGTATCCATTTGGCATCCTCCGGCACCACCTTTAGCCTCACACCCTTCAGCATATGGTTGGCGAACTCGCCTCCTGCCACAAGTCCTCGCACCACCTTATTAAGTATAGTGCTCTTCCCCACTCCGTTTATTCCGCTGAGTATGTTCACCTGACGGTCGAGATTCCACACCACATGATGTTTCCCGCTCCATAGCGAGTCAATCTCTATCTGTTCAATGTAATCGGCGTATTTCATATTAGTAGCGTTTTTAGACCGGCGGAAGACTGCGTCGATAACGTGCGGCAGTGCCGGTGATGGTTTCAACTTTTCTTATACAAAGATATTGCAAGGTGAGAGCAACGGCAAGGAGGGAAAACGCAGTTTTACCGGACTTGACACTGCCGAACCGAAGCATATCTTATACAAAGATATTGCAAACGAGCGGAATGAGAGCTTGCTCTCAAATTCCCGAGTGCAGCATATCTTATACAAAGATATTGCAAGGCGAGAGCAACGGCAAGGAGGGAAAACGCAGTTTTACCGCACTTGACACTGCCGAACCGAAGCATATCTTATACAAAGATATTGCAAACGAGAGGAAAGAAAGCCTGCTTTCAATTTCCCGAGTGCAGCATATCTTATACAAAGATATTGCAAGGCGAGAGCAACGGCAAGGAGGGAAAACGCAGTTTTACCGCACTTGACACTGCCGAACCGAAGCATATCTTATACAAAGATATTGCAAACGAGCGGAATGAGAGCTTGCTCTCAAATTCCCGAGTGCAGCATATCTTATACAAAGATATGAAATTAATCCATCACGGTATCTTTTTTTGACATTAAAAAATTTGAATAACACTTATTAGGCATAGAATTCATAAAAACAGCCTTTCTGACAATATATACATCCATGGCTATGAAATGTCTGAATTCCATCCACACATCCATATACGACGCACCATGCCATCTGTAGATTGGCGGATATAATATATAGGACGACATTATCTTTCTTTTTTTACGCATTAGATAATTGGATCTTTCTATTTTTCTTAACTTTGCACACCATTAAGGCAGAAACAATAAAAAATATAGTATTATGGATAACAACAAAGCTCTGACGGCTCATCTAAGCATGCTGGGAGCATGCGTCATGTGGGGACTGATGGCTCCCATCGGAAAGACGGCAATGATGAACGGCATCGACGGCATCAATCTCGTGTCGTTCCGCATCATGGGAGGCGCGGCACTGTTCTGGACGGCCTCGCTCTTCGCAAAGAAAGAACACGTGCCGCTGAAGGACGGTCTGCTGATGATTGCGGCAGGACTCTTCGCGCTGGTGTTCAACCAATGCTGCTTCACCATCGGACTGGGTATGACCTCTCCGTCCAACGCAAGCATCATAACTACGTCGTCGCCGATATTCGCACTCATACTCGCGGCAATCATACTGAAAGAACCTGTGACATGGAAAAAGGCATGCGGAGTGGCTCTGGGATGCTGCGGAGCTGTGATGCTGATAATGACAAGCGCGTCGGAAGGCAATGCCAAGGTGGGCAACATATGGGGAGACGTGCTTTGCATAACGGCACAGTTCTCGTTCGCACTGTACCTTACGCTGTTCAACAGACTCATAAAGCGATACAGCGTATTCACCATCAACAAGTGGATATTCCTCTGGTCGGCAGTACTTATAATGCCTTTCTCGGCAGGACACATCGTAAGCACACCGTGGTCTGCTGTGGCAGCAAAGGCATGGTTGTCGGCAGGCTACGTGGTGTTCTTCGGCACGTTCGTTGCCTATCTGCTCACGATGGTGGCGCAGAGGGTGCTCCGCCCTACGGTGGTGAGCACATACAACTATGTCCAGCCGATGGTAGCTGTGAGCGTGAGCCTGCTCACCGGCATGGCTGTACTTAAACCCATGCAGTGCCTGGCAATGGTTCTGGTGTTCTGTGGGGTTTGGCTCGTCATAAAGTCCAAATCAAGACACGACATCATCAAAGCCGGAGAAAGAGTGGAAAAATGCCTCAATAAGTAGGAATAATACATGTGGCAGTATGGCTGGCGTTATCATATTTTTTTTGTAAATTAGCACCCGGATAACAAAAACTACAGAATTATGAAAAAAATAGCAAATAGACTTACCGACCTCGTAGGAGGCACACCGCTGCTCGAGCTCAACCGTTTCGCGAAAGAAATGGGACTGGAGCAGCCTATAATAGCAAAACTGGAATATTTCAACCCGGGCGGAAGCGTGAAGGACCGCATAGCTCTTGCAATGATAAACCAGGCGGAGAAGGACGGCATCCTCTCTCCCGGAGCGACAATAATTGAACCGACAAGCGGCAACACAGGCGTAGGACTGGCTTTCGTGTCGGCTGTGAAGGGCTACCGGCTCATCCTCACAATGCCTGAGACAATGAGCATAGAGCGTCGCAAGCTTGTAAGCGCATATGGGGCGCAGGTGGTGCTCACACCGGCGGCAGAGGGCATGAAGGGTGCCATAAAGGAGGCTGAACGGCTGCGCGACAGCACAGAAGGCGCGGTGATTCTGCAACAGTTCTGCAACAAGGCAAACCCGGAGGCACACTACAACACTACAGGGCCGGAGATATGGAACGACACTGAGGGACATGTGGACGTGTTTGTCGCCGGAGTGGGCACGGGCGGTACCATATCGGGCGTGGGCAGATACCTTAAAAGCAAGAACCCCGCCATACGCATAGTGGCGGCAGAACCGGCGTCATCTCCGGTGTTGAGCGGCGGCAAACCCGGACCGCACGCCATACAGGGCATAGGTGCGGGATTCGTGCCTCAGGTGTTCGACCGCAGCGTTGTGGACGAAGTCATCACCGTGACTGACGAAGACGCAAAGTCCACTGCACGCCTGCTGGCTCAGCGCGAAGGCTTGCTCACAGGCATATCGTCGGGCGCGGCGGCATGGGCAGCGGCATCATTGGCACGCCGTGAGGACATGCGTGGCAAGACAATAGTGGTTCTTCTGCCCGACACAGGTGAGCGTTATCTCTCCACAGGAGTGTTCGGATGAGCACTTCAGTGCTAAATCTGACTCACCGCACCGATTGCGCTGATATGACACACGCAGCTCGCGGTGAATAAGAAAAAGATACGCAGTCAGTAGACATATGCATTATGTCCGTCATACTGCATGACAGGGTTCATGCAATGCTTTTCATTCCTTTATACAAAAGAAACGCCGGAGACGTCTGCACCCATATGTGAGGCAGCACGACTCCGGCGTTTATTATGGCGCAGCATACAAACGTGAAAGATACTCCACACACATGTGGGGAGGTAATGGATGAGAGGCATCCGTATTTCACGCCCATAACAGCAGACCGACGGACATAAAAAAATCCCTGCAGTCCCGAAAGACTACAAGGAAACACCCCTGTGGGCGTTGACGGATTCGAACCGCCGACCCTCTGCTTGTAAGGCAGATGCTCTAAACCAGCTGAGCTAAACGCCCTTGCTTCTTCTAAGCGATTGCAAAGGTAGGACTTTTATTTTATTCCACCAAATTTCGGAGATAATATTTTCAAAAAAATTGGTTCATTCTCACTTCTGCATCACATCACATATTGTCCGACATGGTTATTAAACCTGAACCAGCCTCCATGACGTCATAAATACGAACATATATCAAGGTGTTTTTTTACTATCTTATGTATAAATGCCGTAATACAGTGTTCCACCATTACTCAATTTGATTTTATATACTTAAAAAAGAAATGTAAGGAATCTGACTTACAGACACACGGAATACGGATGAAGCTTAATGTTCAATCCCAGATAAACACGTAGATATATGAAAATGATAATCAATAACATAAATAGCGCACAACTTACTCGGGAGACTCAAGATTTTGAGTCTCTACATGGCATACGCCGTCATTAATATTATTGGATACATACAAAAATATTATCCGTTATCACCAAAGTAGAGACGCAAAATCTTGCGTTTCACAAGCAAAACATCATACACGTTCATCAGCAGTCGAAACATTTGCTGACTGTCTTCCGACTCCTTCATTTCTCTCATGCAGCAATACCGCTATCCGGAGTCGCATCTTTGTCCGATACAGTCCGATATATCATTTACAAAACCCTGTAAACAACCAGTCAGACCATAGTGAGGAATAATATCAAGGTATAAACACCTATTCAATATTAGAACATGTCACACCCAACCACATATTCCGAATCGCTCCCCACAACTCCACTACACTACTGTCACCATATTGCCATAGACCTTTTCATTACGCATCCGACATAATATGAGACTAAAGCAGAAGCAAACATGCCTGACAACAGAATACATAAGGATGAATCACACGGAGTGAGTTGAATAATAAAAAAAGGACGTACCTCACGGTACGTCCCCTAAACAATTTATTAATAAATAGATATATTAGTCTTTAACCTGTACAGTTGCACGACGGTTGTAAGAAATCGGTGACAGGTCGTTTACACCACCCTTGGCAGCAGTAGATACGTTGTCACGGCTCATACCCATCTTAACGAGTTCGTTAGCAACTGTTTCAGCACGCTTCTCAGACAGCCACTGGTTGTAGTCTGGCTTACCTGTTGCGCTGTCAGCATAACCTGTTACGAGAAGGCTTGCACCATTCTCCTTAGCATACTTGGCAAGAGCCTCAACATTTACGAGATCCTTCTTTGAAGCGATCTTGTACTTGTTGATGTTGAAGAATACAGAAACCGGAGTGTTGATGAATTCCTTAACAGCCTTCGGAGTCTCGTCCTTCTTCTCTGCAAGAAGCTTCTTCAGACGTGCGTTCTCAGCGTTAGCGTCGTTGAGCTGTGCGTTGAGGGCGTCAATCTGAGCCTGTGAGAGAGCCTTGATAGCGTCTACATCAGGTACCTTGTTCCATGTAGCCTTGCCGAGGTTTACTGTAAGACCTACTTCAGCATAGAGGCTGTTGTCATGGCTGTCCCATCCGCGCTCACCGTTGTTAACGATATTTGTACTCATGAAGTCGTTCTCGTAGCGGTTCCAGCCAAGCTCGAGGTTGATGGCAACCTTACGGCTTACATAGAACTGATTCAAAAGACCGACACTCAGAGCCATTGCGTAAGTCTTGGCATCGCAGTTACGTGCGAATCCGGCACCTGCGAAAGGAACTACGTTCCATACACGGTCAGGATTGTAACCGCAAAGCATATTGCTCAGATTGAAGAGCACCTGCTCCTGAGCATTCCAGTACTTGAAGCTCTGGTCGTTAGCCTTACCCCAGATACCGGAAACCTTTGTACGGAGACCGATGCCCGGTGTGAACCATTTACCGATGGCGATTGAAGCCTGCGGATTTGAACGGAAGCTCTTGAACGGGCTTCTTGAAAGACCAAGTCCGTGCTCTGCTGATGTATAGAAAGCAGACCACTGGGCACCACCCTGAATGAACCAGTTGCTCCAGAATGAGTTTGTAGCAACGCTGTGCTTAAGCACAGGGTCAGCGTCCTGAGCCATTGATGTCATAGAGACGCCGGCAAAAGCCAAAACAATCAATAATTTTTTCATAACCTATATTTAATTAAATAAAAAATATCATACCAACGGACGCCGCAGCATCCGTTATGTGTACAAAGTTAGCAATAAAATCTTTACAGCAACACTTTTTAGCTAAAAATATTGCTTTAAGCATGAAAAAAAAGCTTAAATCAATTAAAATGGCACATAAAATTGCTGTTATCATGCAAACAGATGCTCTATTTCAGTCCCTTTAAGTATGCTTAATATCTTCTTGCCGTCGGGCGTATAGTTGAAGTTTGAGCACACAAAAAGAGCGTTTATTATGTTCTCCATCTCCTCATTACTAAGCACTTGTCCGTAGACAACCGCCGCATTGCGCGCAAGACCGGAGGCTATAATACGGCTCACTTCGTCCACATCGCCCGACGGGTTTTCGGTCGCCGTACTGACGATGTCGCGCACAAGATTCACATAATTGAGTCCGTCAATGCCGGAAGGCACAGAGTTTATGGCGTAAGAACCGTTTCCCAGATCGGTGAGCTCGAACCCGAGCGCGCCCATCTGTGGCATCATCTTGCCAAGAACATTGTTCTCCGCCACAGAGAAATGCACCACCTCGGGGAACAGCACCTTCTGGGGGAACGACTTGTTATCGCGCAGAAGCGACATGTACTTCTCATAAAGGATGCGCTCATGAGCCCTGTGCTGGTCGATAATCATCAGTCCCGACTTGACGGCGGTCATTATATAGCGTCCCTTATACTGATAATGTGCCGGTGACTTCTCGGCAATATCTCCTGCCGCCGGAGCAGGGTCCACACTGCCGGAATCCGGTTCGTCGTCAAACAGTCCGGCAGGATCATCGTCCTGCACAGGCTTGAGTCCGTCATAGAGCTGCTCCCATCCGGCAGGGGCGGCAGACCTTCTCGGTGACGGCGTTGACTCAAACGGATTGTATGAAGGGTTGTACTCCACTTTAGGCATTGGCAGGTCACCCTCGCCGTCAAACACCGGGATGTCGGGACGGTCCTGAGTATCGAAGTCGATTGCTGTGACATCATTGAACATTCCCACACAATCTTTCACCGCAGCAGTGAGAATCTGCCATATCGCCTGTTCGTTGTCAAACTTTATCTCAGTCTTCGTGGGATGTATGTTCACATCTATATTCTCCGCCGGAACCTCGAAATAAATGAAATACGGAACCTGCTCGCCTGCCGGGACAAGCCGTTCGAAAGCCGACATGACAGCCTTGTGGAAGTAAGGATGCTTCATGTAGCGGTCGTTGACAAAGAAATACTGATGCACGCCTTTCTTGCGGGCAGACTCCGGTTTGCCCACAAAACCGTGTATCTTGCATAACGACGTGTCGACGTCGACAGGCAGAAGACTCTGGTTTATTCTCTTTCCGAACACGTCGACGATACGCTGCCTCAACCCTCCGGGCTTCAGATTGAACAGTTCAGTGCCGTTGCTGTGAAGCGAGAACGCCACCGACGGGTTCACAAGCACGATACGCTCGAAAGACGCGATGATGTTGTTCAGCTCGGTGGTGTTCGACTTCAGGAACTTGCGGCGTGCCGGTACGTTATAGAAAAGGTTGTCCACCATGAAATTGCTTCCCACCGGACACGAGCACGGCTGCTGACTGTCGTAACGCGAGCCGGACACCGACAGATGAGTGCCCACCTCGTCCTCCTGCCTGCGTGTCTTCAGCTCAACATGCGCCACAGCCGCTATGGAGGCGAGAGCCTCGCCGCGGAAGCCCATGGTATGGAGCGAGAAAAGATCCGCCGCACTGCGTATCTTCGACGTGGCATGCCGTTCGAACGACATGCGCGCATCGGTCTCGGACATGCCCTTGCCGTCGTCTATCACCTGAATGGACGTGCGTCCGGCATCCGTCACCAGCACATTGACATGCGTGGCTCCCGCATCTATGGCATTCTCCACAAGCTCCTTGACGACGCTTGCGGGTCTCTGGATCACCTCACCGGCTGCAATCTGGTTGGCGACTGAGTCCGGCAGCAATTGAATGACATCACTCATATCAGAAATTTATGATAAAACTGATTAACGCAATAAACAATATAATAAGGAAAAGGAGAAGCATCAACAGTCCGGAGAAACCATGGCGCGCATACGGTCCTGACGTACGCATGATGTGAAAAGCGCCGTCCCGCCGCGCACCGTCCTTATCATGACGCGCCTCTCCGCGCTTTTCCGCCGACATACTCTCAGCCGCGCGCCGCTCGATATCGCGCAGACGCTCCCTCCTCTCGTCTATATATATAAAGGTGTGGGAGAAACGCCGTGGTCTGATGTTACGGAAGAGACTCATCGCTCACCGCCTCCTCCCCTGCCGCGCAGACGCTGGAGCGGAGCCTGCTGACGCTCCACTATCTTGAGCTTCTCATCCTCACTCTTTCCGCGCCAGTTGAACACGTCTGCCGGATTAACCGGACGTATCTCCTCAAACCACGCAAACTCCGGAAGCTTATATCGTTCCGGAGGAATCTGCGTCATGGGATATATGGTGCCGACAGCCTTCGGAGCCCATATCTTCTCGAGCTTCCGCTCTGCCGTCATGAACAGGCGCATGGTGTCGGTCTCTATATAATTGAGGTTGGAAAGAGTACTGTCATTGTCGTCGGAGATGTAATAGACCGACTTCACGTTGCCCGTCGACACCAGACGCCGCAACGCGCCGTCGGTGAAAAAGGCGTCCATGACGCGCGACGACACCTGGTCGTAATGGTTCTCCTTATCCACCAGCTCCACCGAAAGAGCCTGTCCGATGACCCGCGCGAGCCTTACGGTGCTGTCGTTCATGTAAACCTCTATTCTCTCTCCGAGCAACTGCCTGTTTGCGTTCCACACTATCGGGTCGTGATACATAGTGAGGCACGAGTCAGCAGAATTGAACACGAGCGAGTCGCACACCGCCTGGACGTCCGTCCGATAGACGCGCACCTTGCGGAATCCGTGCACCTTGCGGTAGACAGAGTCCGTATTAATATTATATGTATATATCTTCAGCGAGTCAGAATGCATGTAAAGCGTGTCGGGCTTCTGCGAGAAGTCCTTCAGCAAGACGTTATCCGTGGCATATCCGTAGCCCGTCTTCTCGTTGTAGAACAGGCGGTCGCATATCAGCTCGTTCTTGTTGAGCGTGTCGGTATACACCACATTGCCGAAGCCCTCGTTTATTCCCGTCTCGCTGTTGTGATAAAGACTGTCTCCGGTGATGGTCTTTTCCTTGTCGGTGATGGTGGAGCGGCTGAAGAAGCGCGCCTGGTCTGTCTCGGTGTTGAGATAAGCGTTCTCGGTGTTGATGACGCTTCCGTCCGACGTTATGCGCGAAGGACCTGTCACATGAGCCACAGACTGCTCTGTGTCGAAGTAGAGCGAGTCGGTCGTTATGACCTGTTTGTCACTCAGCATACGCACGTTATAGAAAAACGCCGCCTGCTTTGTGGCAGTATTGTATTCGCCCCAGTCAGCCACAAGCTTGTCTCCGCCGTCCACCAGCTCACCGCCTTCAAAGAAGTAAGCATAGCTGTAAAGACGGTCGTAATTGAGGCTGTCGGTGTAGAGCGTGCGCCCACGGTGCTTCATCACCACGTTGCGCCTCGCCATCATCATCTGCTCCATGCCGTCGTATTCGGCATAGTCGCACGTGAGCGAGAGGGTGTCGCCCTGCCTGAACCTCACATGTCCGAACGCCTGCATGGCATTGTTCTCCTGAAAGAAATAGGCGCTGTCGCACCACAGATTGGCTCCCTTATGTCTGAAATGCACCTTTCCCTTGGCTATCTGCGCGTGCGGATTGAGTCCGTAGGCGTCATATTTCAGTTCGTCGGCATGCACGAGATACACCCGCTCGTCGTCTGCGGCACGCTTCCCCTTTGTCCTTGGTACTACCGAAGATGCCACGAGACAAAGTCCAAACAGGCATAGAACCAACAACAAGATGATTCTATGCCCGTCCTTAAATAGGAATTTTATATTATTATACGTCATCTGACCCAACCTTCGTATTCGAAATCGCAGTTCTTGTATTTGTCGTTCATCCTGACGTATGTTTTACTTATTTTGTCGACAACCCAGTCATGCAGGAACTTGTCGCGTTCCTTCTGCAACACCACGTTCTTCATCACCTGATAGTCTTCGGTGATGGTCGCACGGTGCGACTCGGTGCGGCTCTTGAGCTTGATGATGGCACACACCGTCTTGCCATTGCTGTTGAGCATCTCGAAAGCGTTCGATATCTCGCCCACCTTCAGTTTCTCCACTTCGCGCGCCACCTCCGTGGGAAGGTCCTGCATACGGAAACGTGAGGTGCGTCCCTCAATGGATATGTAAGACATCACACCGTTGTTGTTGCGCGTATCCTTGTCGTCGGAAACGAAAGTGGCAGCCTGCTCGAAGGTGTATTTGCCTCCGCGTATCTCTCCGGCAAGCGAGTCGAGCTTATGGGTCATCTCCTTCAAGGCAGCCTCCGACACCTTCGGCTTGCGCAGGATGTGACGCACCTTTATCTTGTCGCCGCGCTTGTCGATGAGCTGTATGATGTGAAAACCGTATTCTGACTCCACTATCTTCGACACCTTCTTGGGGTCGGTGAGGTTGAACGCCACGTTGGCGAACGCCGGGTCGAGATATCCGCGTCCGATGTAATCCATCTCACCGCCCTGCCGAGCGGAACCCTCATCCTCTGAATAGAGGCGTGCCAGTGTGGCGAAAGTTGTCTCCCCGCTCATCACACGTTCCGTGTAAGAGCGCAGGTCATCCTTCACGCGGTTTATCTCCGCCTGCTCTATTTTCGGCTGCTTGGTGATGATCTCCACCTCAACCTCGGTCGGCACGAGAGGCAGACTGTCGGCAGGCAGGTCGCGGAAATAGCGGCGCACGTCGGCAGGAGTGACGGCGATGTCCTTCACAAGCTCCTTTTTCATCTGGTTGATGCGCAGGCTGTTCTTGAACTCGTCGTGCAGTTCCTGACGCATCTGGGCGATGGTCGCCTTGCGGTATTCCTCCAGTTTCTCGCGCGAGCCGGCAAACTGAATCCAGCGGTTTATCTGTGCCTCGACTTCCCTTGCCACGTCCGACTCCGACACCTCTATGGAGTCGAGCTCAGCCTGATGCAGGAACAGTTTCTGCACGGCGAGCTGCTCGGGTATGGCGCAGTCGGGATTGCCGTGCCACTTC
Organism: Leyella lascolaii; assembly: GCF_900079775.1. Taxonomy (GTDB): domain Bacteria; phylum Bacteroidota; class Bacteroidia; order Bacteroidales; family Bacteroidaceae; genus Prevotella; species Prevotella lascolaii. Next base: position 679,818 of record NZ_LT556038.1, read on the forward strand.
ATACCTTCCGCCTCTCCCTGAAGACGCATCATCTCAACATCAGACTTCAGAATGGGTTCGTCGCCCACTATCCATATCACCTCATCGGCTATGCTGCTCTCCGGTATCTCCACGTTACGGGCTGTCGCCACTGAGTCGTTTCCGGCATCGCCGCGCGCTACCGTTCCTGCCGTGACGCTCACGCCGGACAGGAACACCGCTGCCAGCACGCCGGTATAGATGTTAGTCAGTTTTCTCATTTCATTCTTTTTGTTTAATATATCGGCAACGCCACGTGTCAGTGTCTGTTGACTGTGGCGAGCACATCCTTGTTCACGGTCACGGCATATTTGCGTCTCAGTTCCGCAACCCACTGTTTCTCGAGCTGCTCCTGATAGTCTGCCACCACGAGCTCGCGCACGTCCTCATACGACTTCGGCGACTTCAGACGCTTGCCGTATACGGCTGGTATGGGATACTCGGAGGGCGGGGTGACGGTCGTGTCAGCCTTGAACACCATCTTGTCCACAAGAGCGTTGTCTCCTTTCTTGAAGATTCCCTTAACCACCCTCACACGTATGATGCTGTCGTTGAACGTCCGCCGCAGCGTGTCAGCCCAGTTTTTGAAGTCCACCTTCTTTATAGCGTCCTTCACGGCGTCGATGTCCGAAGCGTCTTTCACGAAATATGCGATTCCCTTGTAGCGCGGTTCGTCCCAACGGTATTTCTTCCTGTTCTTCTTGAACCAGCGTTCCAGTCCTTTCTCGTCAGCAGCCGCCTTCTCCCATACGGTGCGGTTGCTTATCTCATAAAGAAGCAGTCCGTCGTGATACTCGCGTATGAGATTCTTCAGGTCAGGGTCTGCCGCCTCCATCTCCGCCGCCCTGCGGTCGAGAAGTTCGTCGGGAGTGACGGGCGGCACCGACGCCTTTGCTATGGAGTCGATGTTCTGTGTGATGATGCGCTCGCGCACTCCGCGCTGGTCGATGAACCGCAGTATGTCGGCATGCACCGAGTCGTAGGGGAAGAACATGCCCTTGTCCTCAAGCAGCACGATGTGATATCCTGCCGGAGAGAGGAACGGTTTGCTCATCTCACCCTTCTTCAGCGAATACACCACGTCCTCAAACTCCTTCAGCGTCTGTCCCTTCTGCAGCCACGGCAGGCGTCCTCCATTCACTGCCGAGCGGTGGTCGTCTGAGCACTTGCGCGCCAGCGAGGCGAAGTCGGCGCCTCCCTTGAGGGCGTTGTATATCGAGTCGATGCGTTCCTTAGCCTTCTCCTGCGCGCCGGCAGGAGCGTTCTGTCTCAGTCCGACGAGAATGTGGGCGGGCTTCACAAGTCCTCCCAAGGAGTCAACGCGGGTCTGCGTTGCCTTATACACGTTCCACGCCTCCTTCTCTATGTCGGCGTCGCTGATGAACGACGGACGTATCTGCTGGTTGCGGTAAAGCAGGAACTCCGACCTGAAATTCTTCGTTGTGTCGATGCCTGCGTCTATGGCTGCCTGCACCTTCAGCTTGTAGTTGATGAACAGTTCGGCATATTCGTCCACACTCTTCTTGTCGACCACGGTCTCCGAATTGTTCTTGTTGTATGAATATTCAAACTCAGAGCGCGTCACCGGCTGTCCGTTTATGGTCATCACCACCGGGTCGTTCTGGGCGTTTGCGACGCTTCCGGAAAGAAGCGCCGCAAGCATCAGCATGCTGAATCTCATCATTCTCCAGTTGTTTGTTCTTAATGCCATCCGTTCCTTCGGTTTATTCAGGACGCGAATAGTTGGGAGCCTCGCTCGTAATCATGATGTCGTGAGGATGGCTCTCCTGCACTCCAGCGTTGGTGATGCGTGTGAAACGTGCGTTGTGCAGTTCGTCTATGCTGTGCGCTCCACAGTAGCCCATGCCTGAGCGCAAGCCTCCCACGAGTTGGTATATCACCTCCTGCACGGTGCCTTTGTAGGGCACACGTCCGGCTATTCCCTCCGGCACGAGCTTCTTCACGTCCTTCGTGCCCGCCTGGAAGTAGCGGTCCTTCGAGCCGTTCTCCATAGCCTCGAGCGATCCCATGCCGCGATAGCTCTTGAACTTACGACCGTTGAAGATGATGGTGTCGCCCGGACTCTCCTCTGTTCCGGCAACGAGCGAACCAATCATCACGCACGTTCCGCCTGCCGCTATAGCCTTTACAACATCGCCCGAGTAGCGCAGTCCGCCGTCGGCGATGAGAGGAACGCCTGTGCCCTGAAGGGCTGTGTAGACGTCGTATATGGCACTCAGCTGCGGCACTCCCACTCCTGCCACCACACGTGTGGTGCAGATGGAGCCCGGACCGATGCCCACCTTCACCGCGTCGGCGCCGTTGTCTGCCAGCATCTTCGCGGCGGCTCCAGTGGCTACATTGCCCACCACGATGTCCACACCGGGGAATGAAGCCTTCGCCTCTACAAGTTTCTCTATCACATATTTTGAGTGTCCGTGTGCGGTGTCTATCACGATGGCGTCGGCGCCAGCCTCCACAAGAGCCTGCATGCGGTCGAGCGTATCTGCCGTGACACCCACTCCGGCTGCCACGCGCAGGCGTCCCTTGTCGTCCTTGCATGCCATTGGCTTGTCCTTGGCCTTTGTTATGTCCTTGTAAGTGATGAGTCCCACCAGACGGTTGTCCTTGTCAACCACCGGCAGTTTCTCTATCTTGTTTTCCTGAAGAATCTGCGCTGCGGCACTGAGGTCGGTCTGCAGATGTGTGGTAACAAGATTCTCGGTTGTCATCACGTCGTCGATGAGCTTGTCGAGATGGCGTTCGAAGCGCAGGTCACGGTTTGTCACGATACCCACAAGATGCTTCTCCTCATCCACCACAGGTATTCCTCCGATGTGGTACTCAGCCATTATGTCGAGCGCGTCCTTCACCGTGCGTCCGCAGCGGATGGTGACAGGGTCGTAGATCATACCGTTCTCGGCTCGCTTCACGATGGCTACCTGACGTGCCTGTTCGTCTATCGACATGTTCTTATGTATCACGCCGATACCGCCCTCGCGCGCTATGGCTATCGCCATTGCCGACTCCGTCACAGTGTCCATGGCTGCTGTGACAAACGGAACGTTGAGCCGTATGTTACGTGAGAAACTGGTTTTCAAATCCACCGTCTTCGGTAAAACCTCTGAATAAGCCGGAATAAGAAGGACGTCATCGAAAGTCAGACCGTCCATTACAATTTTATCTGCAACAAATGATGACATATAATACATTGAAAATTTATTGCGTGCAAATTTAGCACAATTTTTTCACATTATAGATAACCGCACAACCTTTTCGCTCGCACGTTAACACTATTTATCCGAATGCACGCGCAGGCAGGCTCAATGACGGAGGGAGGCAGCGGTGTAAGGCGGCGCGCGCATGACAGTATGCGGCATGGCATGATAGGGATGGCACGCCATGACACGGCGGACGGGACGATAAGGATGAATAAAAGCTTGATTTTATTTTGACAATTAACATTTACGAAATAGAACGGAACAGCTACGTCTAACATCCCGTAACGCCGTATGCTGTCAACGGCACAGACTCCTCACAGCACGGAAGAGGCTTTATCACCGTGCGGAAAAGGCTCTTCCATCGTTCCGAAAGCACCGTTCCGCACAACGGAAGAGTGTTTTCCGGCAGCGTTTTTTGGCATTTCTGCGCCCAGCATTGGCACGTTTGTCTCCATGAACAAGGCTTTCCTGATGCACACACAAGGCGTCCGGACATCCAATACCTTATGATTCAAGCCATTGACTTTGCACATTCATTTTCACGATATTTGCAGGCAAAGACATTATTTTTCAGAAAACAGGCAGCCATGACGGGTTGGGCGGTATGCGATTAACACAATTAACAATCGTTCACACATACACAATCCGACTGTACACCACCCTTCCGGACACGGCTCACCCAACCGTCAGTTGCCCATTTCCGACATGAACTTTATCCGCACGAGGCGTATGTCGGTCTCCGTGCTGTCGTCACCGAGCTCCTCGAGCGCAGTCTCAATGTCGTCGGTCTCGCTTTCGCGGAAATACTCGTATATCTCATCTATGTGGTCGGCGTCCATCACATCGTCGAGGAAATAGTCTATGTTGAGCTTCGTGCCGCTGTATACGATAGCCTCAATCTCGTCGAGCAGCTCATCGAAATCGAGCCCCTGGGTCGACGCGATGTCGTCAAGAGGTATCTTGCGGTCAATGCTCTGTATTATCTTCACCTTGAGTATGGACTTCTTAGCCACCGTCCTCACGCGCAGTTCCTCGGGTCTTTCTATCTCGTTCTCCTCACAATGACGCTTTATGAGCTCACAGAACTCGCGCCCGTAACGCTTCGCCTTGCCTATGCCCACACCCTGTATGTTCTGCAGTTCCTCTATGGTGACGGGATACATCGTTGCCATCTGCTCGAGCGACACGTCCTGGAAAATGACATATCCGGGCAGTCCCATCTTCTTAGCCACCTTCTTGCGCAGGTCCTTCAGCATGACATACAGCTCCGGATCGAGCGCGGCTCCGGTACGGTCACCGCCTTCCTCGTCGTAGTTCTCGTTGAAGTCGTTGTCCTCGACAATCATGAACGACACCGGATTCTTTATGAACTTGCGCCCCTCTGCCGTTATGCGCAGCGCGCCGTAGTTCTCCACCTCCTTGTCGAGATAGCCCGCGATGAGTGCCTGGCGTATCACAGCGTTCCATATCTTCGGGTCTTCATCCTCGCCTGAACCGAACTCTTCCAGCCTGTCGTGCTTGTGTGACACAATCTCGTCGGTGGCTCTTCCCTTCACGAAGTCTGTGATATATGCCTGCTGGAACGGTTCCTTCATGGCTACGACAGACTTGAGCACGATGAGCAGAGCCTCCTTCCCCTCGCGCCGCTCCTTAGGATGCAGGCAGTTGTCGCAGTTGCCGCAGTTGTCCTCCTTGTACTCCTCGCCGAAGTAGTGCAGCAGCAGCTTGCGGCGGCATACCGACGATTCGGCATATGCGGCGGTCTCCTGCAACAGCTGGCGTCCTATGTCCTGTTCAGCCACAGGCTTTCCCTCCATGAACTTCTCAAGCTTCTGCAGGTCCTGATAGGCATAGAAGGCTATGCACAGTCCCTCTCCACCGTCGCGTCCGGCGCGTCCCGTCTCCTGATAATATCCCTCGAGGCTTTTCGGTATGTCGTAGTGTATGACGAACCGCACGTCCGGTTTGTCGATGCCCATACCGAAGGCTATGGTCGCGACAATGACGTCTATGCGCTCCATAAGGAAGTCGTCCTGTGTCTGAGAGCGTGTCGCCGAGTCGAGACCGGCATGATAAGGAGCCGCCTTTATCTCGTTTGCCTGAAGCACGGCAGCCAGTTCCTCCACCTTCTTCCGCGATATGCAATACACGATACCGCTCTTCCCGGCGTTGTGTTTTATGAATTTTATTATCTGTCTGTCTATGTCCTTGGTCTTCTGCCTTACCTCGTAATAGAGGTTGGGACGGTTGAACGAGCTCCTGAACTCGCGCGCGTCCGTTATGCCGAGGCTTTTCTTTATGTCTGTCCTCACCTTGTCGGTGGCGGTGGCGGTAAGCGCGATGACCGGAGCCGAGCCTATCTTGGATATTGTGGGTCGTATGTTGCGGTATTCGGGACGGAAGTCGTGTCCCCACTCCGATATGCAGTGAGCCTCGTCTATGGCGTAGAAAGAAATCTTCATCGACCTGAAAAACTCCATGTTGTCCTCTTTGTTCAGCGACTCCGGAGCCACGTAGAGCAGCTTGGTCCTGCCGCTGTGCACGTCGTCCACCACCTGCTGCAACGCCGCCTTGTTGAGCGACGAGTTCAGATAGTGCGCCACTCCGCTCTCCTCACTGAGTCCGTTGACCACGTCCACCTGGTTTTTCATCAACGCGATGAGCGGCGACACGACAATTGCCGTGCCCTCCATGATGAGCGACGGGAGCTGATAGCACAGGCTCTTTCCGCCACCCGTGGGCATGAGCACGAACGTGTCGTTGCCGTCGAGCAGGTTACGTATGATGGCTTCCTGGTCTCCCTTGAACTTGTCGAAGCCGAAATAGCGTTTCAGTTCCTTATTAAGATTTCCTTTATATGTCATAGAGTTTATTTAGAATGAAAGGTTGAGAGCTGTCGTGCATAGCTCTAAGCAACAGACGGTCATCATGCGCGGCAATCCGGTTCAGGCTACGACCGGTCCGCGCAGATGCGATTTGTCAAGCTGGCTCCTGGCATAGTCAAGAGTCACCTCAAACGTTTTCACGCGCTTGGAGGGCACCTCGAACATGGCGTCGGTCATGACCGACTCCACAATGGAGCGCAGTCCGCGCGCACCAAGCTTGTATTCCACAGCCTTGTCCACGATGAAGTCGAGAGCCTCCTCGGTAAAGTGGAGCTTTATGCCGTCCATCTCAAACAGCTTGCAATACTGCTTCACGATGGAGTTCTTCGGCTCGACGAGTATCCGGCGAAGCGCGGCGCGGTCGAGCGGGTCAAGGTATGTGAGCACCGGCAGGCGTCCGATGATCTCCGGTATTAGCCCGAACGACTTGAGGTCCTGTGGAAGAATGTATTTCATTATGTTCTCCTTGTCTATCCTGTGTGCGTTGCGCACGGTGTTGAATCCCACCATTCCGGTGTTCATCCTCTGCGCTATCTTGCGCTCTATGCCGTCGAACGCGCCGCCGCAGATGAAGAGTATGTTGTGCGTGTCGACGTGTATGTAGTCCTGGTCGGGATGTTTGCGTCCGCCCTTTGGCGGTACGTTCACCATCGTTCCCTCAAGGAGCTTGAGCAGTCCCTGCTGCACGCCCTCTCCGCTTACGTCGCGCGTGATGCTCGGATTGTCGCTCTTGCGCGCTATCTTGTCTATCTCGTCGATGAAGACGATGCCGCGCTCCGCCGCCGCGAGGTTGTAGTCGGCTACCTGAAGCAGCCTGCTCAGGATGCTCTCAACGTCCTCTCCCACATAGCCAGCCTCCGTGAAGACCGTCGCGTCGACAATGGTGAAGGGCACATCGAGCAGCTTTGCTATGGTGCGCGCCATGAGGGTCTTTCCCGTGCCGGTGCTTCCCACCATTATGATGTTGCTCTTTTCTATCTCCACACCGCCGTCGTCCTTCGGCTGCTGAAGCCTTTTGTAGTGATTGTATACGGCAACCGAGAGATAGCGTTTGGCTTCGTCCTGACCTATGATGTACTGGTCGAGGAAGTCCTTTATCTCCTTCGGCTTCGGCACTTTCTTTATCTTGAACTTGTCATCGGCTGCGGCAGGAGAGCCGTCCTTGTCGAGTAGTCCTGTAGACTCCACTATCTTGTATGCCGATACGGCGCAATCCTCACATATGAAACCGTTAAGACCGGTTATCAGCAGTCTGACATCCTTCTCGCCTCTACCGCAGAAGCTGCATGTTTTCTTGGGCATTATGTGTCTCTATGTCTTTATATATATGTATTGTTTTTATGATTCACGGTGTGCGCGGGTGCGGCTGCCAGCCGCCCGCATACCGTTTATTTGTCGGCGGAACTCTTGCGTTTCATCACCGCGTCAATCATTCCGTACTCCTTGGCTTCGGCAGCTGTCATCCAGTAGTTGCGGTCGCTGTCCTGCCATACCTTCTCGAAAGGAGTGTGGGAGTGTTCGGAGATGATGGTGTAGAGCTCTTTCTTGAACTTCTGTATCTCACGCGCCTCAATCTCGATGTCGGACGCCTGTCCCTGCACACCGCCCAAAGGCTGGTGTATCATCACGCGGCTGTGGGTGAGAGCAGTGCGCTTGCCTTCCTTACCGGCTACGAGTAGGACCGCCGCCATCGACGCCGCCATGCCCGTACACATTGTCGCCACGTCGCTCTCAACAAACTGCATGGTGTCGTAAATGCCCAGACCTGCAGTGACACTTCCGCCCGGAGAGTTGATGTAGATGTTTATATCCATCGAGCTGTCCACCGAGTCGAGGTAAAGGAGCTGCGCCTGCAGCACGTTGGCTGTATAGTCGTTGATTTCCGTTCCGAGGAATATTATTCTGTCCGCCATGAGCCTTGAGAAGACGTCGAGCTGCGTCACGTTGAGCTGTCTTTCCTCAAGAATATACGGATTGAGATATCCCGACTGCGCCCTCAACACCTCGTCGAGGGTCATGCCGTTCATTCCGAGATGACGGGTGGCATATTTTCTAAAATCGTTCATACTAATGACAATAATATATTTATTACATTCAAAATAACCGTTAACAAATATACAGAGAAAGAGGTTGCCGACTCTTTTCCGCAATATATCTTACACAAAGATAGCAAAAAAAGTCGACAACCTCTTAAAAAAGAAGTTTTTTTTCAAATTTATTTATTTCATCAGCTCGTTGAATTCATCGAGGGTGACTGTCTTCTCGTCGAGAGTGACAACGCCCTTGAGTGCCTGCACGAGCTTGTTCTCAACCGCGCTGTCGACGAAACCTGCCGCGCTGTCGCGCTTCTTCAGCATCTCACCGGCATAGTTGTCGAGATATTCGTCAGGCACATTGTTCATGCCATACTGTGCGAACTGCATGCGCGCAGCCTCCTTTGCGGCTGCCTTCACGTCGGCATCCTCCACCTTGATGTTGTTAGCAGCCACGAGCTGCTCCTTTATAAGATGCCATTTGAGCTGCCTGATGCTCTCGTCGTAGTTCTTCTCGACATATTCCTCGCCCTTGTCCTTATTGTTAAGGAGCATCACACGTTTGAGGAGAGCGTCGGGGAATGTGAGTTCGCCCACAGCGTCCTCGGCATACTTGCGCACGTCGATAAGGAACTTGTAGTCGCTGTTTGCCTGAAGCTGCGGCTTGAGATCCTCGGCTATCCTGGCGCGGAACTCTTCCTCGCTCTTCACTGCGTCCTTGCCGAACACGTGGTCGAACATCTCCTGGTTCACCTCAGCCTTCTTGAAGCGGCTTATCTCTATCACCTGATAGCTGAAATCGGAATCCATCGACTTCACAGCCTCGCGGTCTATCTTGAGCAGGCTTGCCACCTCGGCGTCGTTGTCCGGATAAGCCTTGCGCGGGTTGAAGGCGATGATGTCGCCCGGTTTTGCGTTGTCGAACAGCTTCTTCTGGTCTTCCACCTTAATATATTCGGGCATCATCACGGCTCCGTCCACCGTTATTCCGCCTTCCTTTGTGTTGCCGTCAGCGTCCAGCTCACGCAGGTCGCCCTTCAGCATGTCGCGCTGCTCGCCGTCGTAAGAGTCTGCCTTCTCATAGCTTCCCAGCTGACTTGCGAACATATCCACCTGCTGGTCGATGAGCTTGTCGTCCGCCTTGATGTTGTAGTAAGCGAGCTTGGTGTCGCCGTTGAGCTCTATCTTGAACTCAGGAGCCACAGCTATGTCGAACATGAAAGTGTACGGTCCGTCCTTCTCTATGTCCACCGGCTCCTGCTTTTCAGAAGGAAGGGGCTCTCCGAGCATCTGTATCTTGTTGTCCTTTATATAAGTATAAATCTTCTCTCCCACGAACTTGTTAAGAGTGTCCATCTTCACAGATGCGCCGAACTGCTTTTTAATAAGTCCCATCGGCACCATACCCGGACGGAAGCCCGGGAAGTTCGCTTTCTTACGGTAGTCTTTCAAAGTCTTCTCTACATCGTCCTTGAAATCTGCTTCTTCGACAGTGACGGTCATGAGACCGTTTACTTTGTCGGGATTCTCAAATAAAATATTCATTTCTGATTTGGTTTTCTTATATTTATTTACTGTTTATTATTCGTTTTGAAAGTGCAAAATTACTCATTATTAATGTAATAACCTAACATAAGAATGAAAATTTTGAAATTTTACCACTTGTCGGAGCCACCGCAGCAAGCCTCCCTGCGGCATGGCGGCGGCGGTTGTCAGGACGGCAGGACAGCCTCCTCCGGAGGGCATGACAGCCCGTGCGGGCGGAGCGTGTCATAGGGTGAGCTGCTCCACGACGCTTCCGTCGAGCCTGCGCACGCTCATCACTCCGTCGTCGTAAAGGGCGAACGTGGGTTCGCGTCCTTCCTTCGGGAAGGTGACAGAGCCTGTGTTGCACACCACACAGCCCTCGCGGCGCGTGAGTTTCCACAGATGTGTGTGTCCGTAGACAAACACACCGTTGCGCAAGACAGGCATATTGTCCTCATTATATATGTGTCCGTGGGTGATGAATATGCGTCTGCCGCCGTCCGTCACCACGGCATAGTCTGCCATGATGGGAAACTTCAGCAGCATCTGGTCTACCTCCGAGTCGCAGTTTCCCCTCACTGCCACGATGTCATCGCGCATGGAGTTGAGCCTCGCAGCCACCGCTGCGGGGTCTATGTCGTCGGGAATGCGGTTGCGGGGACCATAGTTTATTATGTCGCCGAGCAGCAGAAGCATGTCGCAGCGGGCGTCGGTGTAGAAGTCGAGGGCACGCCGCAGACTGCCTATCGAGCCGTGGATGTCTGAGAGAAACATGTATTTCATAAGTCCGTACGTATTGTCATCCGTTGTTCTGCGCGGCGTTCTCCCTTGCCCTGCGCTCCTCGTCGATGAGCTGGAAGTTCTTTTTCTTCAGCTCGAAACTGTTGCTCAGATACTTCTCGCGCACCACCTTGTTTGCCGCCAGCTCCTCGGGCGCGCCCTGAAAGAGTATCTTTCCTTCGAAGAGAAGATAGGCGCGGTCGGTGATGTTGAGCGTCTCGTGCACGTTGTGGTCGGTTATCAGGATGCCGATGTTGCGGTATTTCAGCCGCCACACTATGTGCTGTATGTCCTCGACGGCAATGGGGTCGACACCGGCGAAAGGCTCGTCGAGCATTATGAACTTGGGGTCGATGGCAAGACAGCGCGCTATCTCCGTGCGGCGACGCTCTCCTCCAGACAGCTGGTCGCCCTTGTTCTTGCGCACCTTATTGAGCCGGAACTCGCTTATAAGGCTCTCGAGTTTCTCCAGCTGACGCGCCCTCGGCTGTCCGGTCATCTCGAGCACGGAGAGGATATTGTCCTCCACGCTCATCTTTCTGAACACGCTCGCCTCCTGAGGAAGGTATCCCACACCCGCGCGGGCACGCTTATAGACGGGATAGTCTGTTATGTCCTTATCGTCGAGATAGATGTGTCCGGCGTTCGGCACGATGAGTCCGGTGGTCATATAGAATGATGTTGTCTTTCCGGCTCCGTTGGGTCCGAGCAGTCCCACAATCTCTCCCTGCCTCACGTTTATCGACACATCGTTCACAACCGTGCGCTTGCCGTAGCGTTTCACGAGTCCTTCAGTGCGCAGCACCATACTGTGTGTGGCGGCGGCACCGGCATTGTTGTCTGTTCCGTTCATATGCTTTATTATATCGGTTACAAAGTTATATGTTTTTATTTTTCCGTGCAAACTGTGTTTCAGGCTTTTTCACACGGCGGCGGAAAGGCACTGTCCGCGCACGGCGGCGCATGTCCTGAACGGGCGGCACAGACTGGCGCGGAAGCCTGCACTGCGGAGAAGCGGCGTGCCGGAAACCGGAAGACGTTAACATACGTTCACTTTAGAGGGTTCAAATTTAACATACCGTTTTTCACAATCCGCATAGTCGTCACGCCATGAAACGCTCCGGAAGAGCCTCTTCCGCACCGGTGGCAAGCCGTCGTCACACCCGTCCGACCGCAGAAGAGGCTTTCCTGTCATGCGTAAAAGCCTCTTCCGGCGTGCAGGAAAGCCCGTTCCGTCTGCCCGAAAAGCCCATATCGGAAGGCGGAACAGGCTTTTCCGTAAGACCGCCAAGACGGGACAGCGGGATGGAAGAACGCAAACGAATGTATATCAACGCATTACGCAAAACCAGAAATTACGCGATATTCAGGACGGAAATCCCGCCCGCACATTCTGACGCGCTGTTTTCGCTACAAGCGCGACGGATATTTAACATTCCGCCTCCGCTTTTTCCGTTTTTTTATATTTTCATTTATATGCCTCAGCCACGCCTTTTCCGGCACACACAGGCACAGCTCCGGATGTCCCAGTATGAAATAAACATAAAACTTCAAAGCTTTTGGCAGTTTTTAATCTTTTATTACTACTTTTGCAAGCGTACAGTCACAGACATATCAAAAAAGCACAATATGTTGATTACAAAATATCTGACAACACTCGGACGCTACCTGATGCTCATGGGACGGTCGTTCGCCCGCCCTGAGCGCATGCGCATGTTCCTCAAGCAGTACGTCAAGGAGATGTCGTCGCTGGGCGTGAACTCCATCGGCATCGTGCTGCTCATATCGTTCTTCATAGGAGCGGTGATATGCATACAGATGAAGCTCAACATCCAGAGCCCGTGGATGCCGAGGTGGGTATCGGGCTATACCACGCGCGAGATACTGCTCCTCGAGTTCTCCTCGTCCATAATGTGTCTCATCCTTGCGGGCAAGGTGGGCTCGAACATCGCGTCAGAGCTCGGCACCATGCGTGTGACACAGCAGATTGACGCGCTCGAGATAATGGGCGTAAACTCGGCTAACTATCTCATCATGCCTAAGATTCTCGCCCTCGTGACAATCATGCCGTTCCTCGTGATATTCTCTTCCGCCACCGGCATTCTGGGCGCTTACGGCACCGCATACATCGGTCACATACTGCCGCCCGACGACCTCACGCTCGGACTTCAGCACGCTTTCAACCCGTGGTTTGTGTGGATGAGCATCATAAAAAGCCTTTTCTTCGCGTTCATCATATCGAGCGTGTCGTCCTTCTTCGGCTATACGGTGGAGGGAGGATCGGTGGAAGTGGGAAAGGCAAGCACCGACGCGGTGGTGAGCTCGAGCGTGCTCATCCTCTTCTCCGACGTGTTCCTCACACAGCTGCTGTCATGAGCAGGCACTGCGGGGGACTTTTCACAGGAACATTACGGGGCATGACGCAAGACAACATAACTATAACTGAAAAGGAAAATGATTGAAATACAGCATCTATATAAATCGTTCGACGGTAAGGAAGTGCTGAAAGACATAAACGCGGTGTTTGATGACGGAAAGACAAACCTCATCATAGGACAGAGCGGAAGCGGCAAGACGGTACTGATGAAATGTCTCGTCGGACTGCTCACACCCACAAGCGGGAGTGTGCTGTATGACCACCGCGACTTCGTGGCTCTGAGCAAAGAGGAGCGCGTGAGCATGCGCCGCGAGATGGGAATGATATTCCAAAGCGCAGCCCTCTTCGACTCTCTCACAGTGCTGGAGAACGTCATGTTCCCGCTCGACATGTTCTCCACGATGAACTACCGCGAGAGAGTGAGACGCGCACAGGAATGTCTCGACCGCGTGAACCTCGCCGACGCACAGAACAAATATCCCGGAGAGATATCGGGAGGAATGCAGAAGCGTGTGGCGATAGCACGGGCGATAGTGCTCAACCCGAAGTATCTGTTCTGCGACGAGCCCAATTCCGGACTCGACCCGCGCACGTCTCTCGTGATAGACTCGCTGCTGAGCGGCATCACCAAAGACTTCAACATCACGACAATCATCAACACTCACGACATGAACTCCGTGATGGGAATAGGCGAGAACATCATCTTCATATATCAGGGCAACAAGGAATGGCAGGGAACAAAGGACGACGTGATGGCTTCAACAAACGAGAAGCTCAACGACCTTGTGTTTGCTTCCGACCTGTTCAGGAAGGTGAAGGACGTGGAAATGGAAAAGGCTGAGGAACAGAAGCAGGACTGACAGCACGTCACAAGGATAAGGAATGGTGACACATTAGTGTTAAAGACATAGAGACAGAGCACAAAAAAGACCGTCACCGGTTGTCACAACCAATGACGGACATCGTGTTTCTATGGTTTCAGAATATTGAATACCTTTGTGGATGTCGCCCTCCGGGCAATCGGCGCAGGCATCGTCATATGCCATTATGCGCGACAGCTACGGACAGGCGGCATTTTTTATTCATGTTATCGAGAGATCAGTTCTGCCTTGAATGTTTCGTTGAACACATCCACAGTGATGCGGTATGTCCCTTCCTTGCTTATTGTCCATTTGGTGTCCTTACCGTTTGTCCTCACCAGACGGGTGCCGAGAGGGTCTTCTCCCTGCGCGAACGGATGAATCTCCTTCATCCCCCAGTTTCTCAGACCCATTATCTTGAAGCTCGACGGTTCCTCCACGTCATTATGGGTACGCAGCTCGCCCGTCCACGTCCACACCATCTCGTTGTCCGGACTCTGCGTCATCGGCTCCACCTTGAAGGCGTCCCATCCGGCGGCAGTGGCTCCGCCGCCCACGTAAGCCTCCTCCCACGGCACGAAAAGCTCGCCCGTGAGCATCTTGCCGTCGGCACTGACACGGAAGCGGTAGCGGTCTTCGGCGAACGGAACGACCCACGACGCCTTGTCGGCATCAGCCGTAAGCACCGTTCCTATGCCCTTGTTTACGATATATGAGTCCTCATACGCCGGAGCGATGTATTTTGTTCCGTCACCCGGCTTCTCCGCCGTCATTATTCTGAGTTCCCCGTTTTTCAGCGCACCGGCGAACCTGAAGTCGCCGTCAGGAGTCTTCTGCAGCATGCGGGTTCCCTCCGGCACCGCGCTTCCTGTTATCCACAGGCTCTGATAAGTCTGCGCCTTGACTGTGTGTCCGAACAGTATAGACAATATGAATATGATGCTTAAATGTCTCATTTCCTTCTGTTTTTTGTTTTACAGTTCATTGTTTCTTCACGTCACGGCTTATTTTCCGACACTCACCTTCACCACCGTCTTCCTGTCGCATGGTATGCCCGTGAGGTTTATGCTCACAGTGCGCGTAGCCTTGTCGTACGTCCACTTCGAGCCGTCGAGCCTCTTTCCGTCAAGGCTAACAGCCTTGGGAGCGGAAGCGGCGAGCAGTCTGACGGTGTAGTCGCGTTTCTCCGGCATTCCCGGGAACGACCCCTCACGCGCGTTGATGGTAAGAGTTATGCTTCCGGAGGTGCGTTTCTGGTCGAACCTTGTGTTGGTGAACAGTCCCGACTTGTATCCTTCGGTGTTGTTCTCGTCCTCATACAGCGTGGACGAACCGTCCGCTCCGGGCACGACTTTAAGTATTATGCGGTCCGGACGACTGTTAAGGTTCATCACGTTCTCATAGTTCACGATGATGCTTCCGGCTTTATAGAAATACGGAATCTCGGTCTGTGTGTAGGAGTCGGTAAACTCCCTGTCGCCCTCAACCACCTTGTTGCGGCACACGTCGAACCATTTTCCTTCAGGAAGCCATATCTTCCGGTCGGTCTTCCCGTTTTTCCCGGCAGTCAGAACAGGCGCGACGAGAATGTCGTCACCGAACATGTACTCGTCCTCACAGCGGTATGCGTTGTTCTCCTCAGGATGGTCATAATACAGCGGACGGCATATCGACACACCGGTGTCGTAAGCCTGGCGCGCGGCAGTGTATATGTAAGGCATCAGCTCGTATCTCAGCTTGACCGTCTGGAGCAGATCCTTGAAGTTGGGATACTTCCATATGCGCATCTCTATCTTAGGGTCGTTCGTGGCGTGAGTCCTGAACAGCGGTGAGAACACGCCGTACTGCATCCACCTGAGATACAGCTCCGGATCGTTGTTGCCGTGCTGATGGCCGCCGAGGTCGTGTCCCCAGTAGCCGAAACATACGTTTGCCGCAGTCGCGGTGAAATACGGCTGGAAGGCGAGTGTGGGGAAAGTGGAGAACGAGTCGCCCGAGAATCCTATAGGATAACGGTGGCTTCCGAGTCCTCCCCAACGGTGGAATATGAGCGGACGGAGTTCGGGATGGGTTATCCTCATGTCGTTGTAGAACACGTGGTTGCACCAGAACGTCTCGCTGAGTCCGTCCATGCGCGGGTTGGTAAGGTTCTGCTGCCAGTCCAGCCACCAGAAGTCCACCCCGTCCTTCTCCCTGTGATGTATGATGTCCTTGAACATGTTCTTGTAGAAAAGAGGATTCTCCAGCTGCCATGGCACAACCTTTGCGGTCGCCGGATCCATGCCCATGTCCTTCGCGAGGAGGCTGAAGTTCTCCTCATCGCTGTCCACTCCGTCGGCAGGATGCAGGTTCATCGACACCTTCAGTCCCTGTCCGTGCATCCATCTGAGCAGTCCCTGCGGGTCGGGAATAAGCTCCTTGTTCCATGTCCAGCCCGTCCAGCCCTCCGTATGCCAGTCCATATCCAGAATCATAACATCTATAGGAATGTGGTTTTTCTTTATGTCTGTGACGATATCCACGAAGTCCTGCTGCGAGTAACGCTGATACTTGCTGTACCAGTATCCGAGAACGAAGAGCGGCGGCATGGGTTGTTTCCCGCCGATAAGGGTGTAGTCGTGCAACGCTTTCCTGTATTCATGCCCGTAACCGAGGAAATACCAGTCCACAGCCGTCTTGTCCACGAGGGGCGCAACCCACGGCATTCCGTTCACATTACCGTCGAACGCGAACGTGCGGCTGCCGTCGCCTCTGCGCGCGGAGTACGATTCGTCGATGACAGACCATCCTGCGCGCGAGAGCAGACCGTTCTCGAGCTCGGACCGTTTTGAGTCTCCTATGCATCCGTCAAGTGTCCTCGTAGTGCCTTTAAGGTTGAGTGCGTCGTCCTTTCCGGGATACCACACCACCTTTCTGCCGTTCAGTTTGAACGTGATTGAGAGCGCGTCGGGGTTCTTGTCGGCAGCGTTTATCTCCGCGTTCTTGCGGTATCGCAGTTCGAGAGCGTCCGTGCTGATGTACAGAAAGGTGTCGTCCTCACGCTTGCTGTACGAAGGCACGGGCAGACGACGGTTGACAACAGCGAATGTGGCACGGTCTTCAAACTTCCGTTCCTTGCTGTACTGGATACGTATCATCTGCGGTGTGAGCACCGTGAAGCGCGCGCAGCCCGACTCTACCACAGCCTTCGGGTCAGCCTTGGGCTCATAGTTGTCCTGCGCTCCTGCCGCAATGGCAAGACAGACAAAATACAGTAACAATAAAATCTTCTTCATATCTCCTTTACATATAATATAATGTATACTATAAAAAAAACATTGTGAATTTTCAAGGCACAGATTTTATTCGCATCACTGACACCGTCTCGCGGCATGGTTTGCCGCTCCGGCATGCCTCAAATCATGCCGGAGCGAAAACAGGACATTTATTTCACGAGTATCTTACGTACCGTTCCGTCGGTCATCCTCACCACATTCACGCCTTTCCGGAGTATCTGCAACCTGACGCCAGAGAGCGTCCACATGCTTTCCACATCAGCTCCGACAGTGTCCTTGACGCTGTCTATGGCGTCAGTGACGGGTTCGTTGACATATTCCTTGCCGTCGAAGAACACCACCTTGTGCGTCTTGTCGAGCACCGGATGAGCATCCTCACCGAGAGTCTGGAAGAAAACGGCGTCCTCACTCTGCCTTCCGTTGAGCAGATAGCACAGTTCTCCGTTCTCCAACTGGGTGGAAGTGACGCCATTGACCTGCTTTCCGTCGAGCTCGTAACAGTTGACGAACGCTGTCTTGTTGCCCCGTGCGAACGTGTTGGAAGCGTCAGGCGACTCAAGCACAATCTCACCGGCGTTGTAGCAGTTTTCCACTTTAGCCCTGTCGCCGAGCCATCCTGACAGTCCGGCACTCTCACGCTGAGCCGTTATGACACCCGTGTTGTAACAGTCGGATATGTATACGAGAGCCTTCTGTTGGTCGTTCACACCAAGTATTCCGCCCGCGTTGGCACCGGTGACAGTGACGTCAGCCTCGTTGCCGCAGCCCGAAATCTCAAGAAGTCCATTGTTTACGACGGTCCCGACAATGCCTGCCGCCCATGCCTTTGCATAGATATAGCACGACGCATCCATAACAACGTTTCTTATCTTTGCGCCTCCGTTCACGACACCGAAGAGTCCTTTGTTGCCCTCCAGACCATTCTCTACAGTAAGATTGAGTATGCGGTGCCCGTTGCCTTCGAACACTCCGGCATAAGGATAATCAGATGTTCCGATGCCGGGATAAGCATAGATGCCGCTCATATCGATGTCCGCGCCGAGCGTGATAGCCACCGTGCGGCTCACATTTCCCTTAGCCATGCCGTCGGCGACAGCCATAAGCTGCTCTCCTGTTGTGATGAGGCGCGCGCCGCAGTTGCGGCATACACCGTCGGCATAGTCGTGCTCAGGCACTGTGACAGAAGTCCCGTCGTTTGTGAATGTGGCGTCCGCGCCTAAAGTCCTGTCGCAGTTGACGTCTCCAGCCACACTTACCGTCTTATGACCGGTGAACGGAAGCGGAACGGCATCCTCACCGAGAGTCTGCGTCCAAGGCGAGCCGCATGAGCTGAACGCATTGAGCAGATAGCACAGCTCACCCGAGGCGGCAGACTGTTCCTTGCCGAGCAGTGTGGCGTCGCCGCTCTCCAGGAACGGTGTCCAGTAATAACAGTTGTCATACTGCACCCCGTTGCGCGCGAAGACATCACAATTTCCCGTCGTGGAAAAGTTGAGATTGCTTACCACATAAACATTCTGAAGCAGTATCTCCTTCGCTCCGTGGGCATATCCTATGATGCCCGCGCTTCCGTCACTCTGCGGCGCGTCAATCTTTCCGGCATATCCGCAGTTGCGGAAAACGATATTGTCATGAGTGTTGGACGCCAGTCCTCCGTGTGTCGCGTCACCCGAATAAGAAGATGTGATGTTGACCGTGCTCACGCAGTTCTCTATGAGCGAGGAGCCCCTTGAGGCACTCAGGATGCCACCAGCATAACGTGCCGTGGTGCTGACAGAGCCTGTTATAAGAAGATTGCGTATTGCCGCACCGTTTATGAAACGGAACAGAGCCACGTTGTCCTTGTCCGTGTCGTAGGCTATTTTTATGCTGTGCTCCCTGCCGTCGAATGTTCCAGAGTACGGCACATTCTCCACCTCGCCTATCATAACACCCTTTGCCGTATAGCCGCTGAAGTCAATGTCCGCCGTGAGATATGCTCCGGCAGCGGCGTCCACCTTGTTAGCGTATGCCGCAAACCAATAGAGCTGCTGCGGTGTGGAGACGGCATACAGCCCGTCGGCATCCGCTTTCATGAAGTCAGTGTCGACCGATCCGCACACCGAGCATACGCCGTCCACAAAATCGTGAGGCTCGCGCACAGACACATTCTCGTTAGAGTAGCCCTTCGCCTCGCCCGCCGGAGTGCCGTCGCAATTGAGGTTTCCCACGAGATAAACAGTGCCGTGCGTGCTGAAAGGCACCGGCTGGAGATCCTCGCCGAGCGTCTGATACCATATATTGTCGTTGCCGTGGTTGTTCATGAGATATGCCGCGGCACCGCTTCTGAAATCCTCCCCGCTTATCTTGGTGCCCTGATAGCCGTATATGTCATACAGTTCTGACGACGTGCACGTGTTGCGGTAGAGCGACTTTGTGCCGTCCATGCCGGTGACGTTGCCCGAGTTGAAGCAGTTCTTTATGACCGATCCGCCGCCTACCCAGCCCGAAATGGCTGCGCTCTCACGTCCTCCGTCAATCTGTCCGGCATTATAACAGTTGGTGATATTGAAGTTACAGCTTCCCAGATAGCTCACTCCGATGATTCCGGCGGCATTGGCACCGCTGGCATATACAGCCGCCTCGTTGCCGCAGTTCTCTATCGTCACCGTGCCGCCGCCCACCGAGCCGCCTGCTATACCGGCACAAAAATCCTTGCCTGCGACCGAAGAAGAGGCGTCCACTATCACATTCTTTATATAAGCACCGTTTGAAACCACACCGAAAAGCCCCACGTAGCTCTTTGCAGGAGAGTCGATTGTGAGGTTGCGCACATAGTTGCAGCCGCCGTCAAAGACACCGCTGAAAGGCACGTCGCCGCTTCCGATGGGTGAGAACCCGATGCCCGTCATGTCAACATCCCGGGTCATCACACCTTTGATATTGCCGTTGCCCTCAGCCACGAGGCGCGAGAACTCCGCGAGATCGGCTCCGGAGGAAATCTGGTAAACACCGTCCTTGATGTCTATAGCCGACGCATGGGACGCACCGCCAAGCCACAGTGCCGTCAACGCAATGCAAACAGATAAATGTCTTATCATACGTTTCAGTTTTTAAATTTAGGTTTAAATGATATTGCAATCGTACCATGCAAAAATAGGAAAAAACCATACAATAATATAGTTACGGCTCATTTGTATAACGATTTTATCAGTTGTATAAACAAAGGACAACTGATAATCAACGACTTACAAAACCGGATGTAACGCTTTTGTATTACCGTTAAAAAGCCCGTATGACGCCTGTCAGAGCCACGTACGGGCTCCGACAATGTGTTTTTCACGCTTTCCGGCGGTGTCGCGGCGACCTTTCCGTCATCCAGCCGCCGACATTCAGATTGCCATGATTGCCGGTTCGAACTTGCTGTTGTCGAGCAACGAGCGGTTTTTCACGCGCGTCTTGTATGTGTTCACCGTATGCACCGAATAGTTGAGGAAGTTGGCTATGCGCTCGCTGTCGCTTATTCCGAGACGTATGAGAGCGAATATGCGCATCTCCGAAGTGAGCGAGTTCTTGCGCGGCACGGTGCGGTATTTCTCCTCGAAGAGCATGTTGTACTTTTCTATGAAGTCGGGGAAGAGCTTCAGAAACGCCGCGTCGAACGCCGCATACATGCTGTCGCGCTCAGCATCGAGCACCGTACTGCCGATGATGTCGCGCAGTCCGCCATACTGATGTGCCGCTATTCGGTGGTCGAGTGTGGTGAAAAGCTTCTGCAGTCTCTGCAAAAGCTCGGAATTGGCACAGAAAGACGAGCCTATGTACTCGTTCTTTATCTTGTTTGCCTCGGTGAGCTGGCGGTTCACCTCCCGCAGTTGTGCCAGGTTGTCGCTTATGGTGTTGCGTGCCTGAAGAATCTTGGCGTTCTTGCGTCTGACAGACCACACCGCCGCCAGCGACACGGCGAGCAGCACCACGAAAAGCCCCGCGGCGAGCATAAAACTGTTGCGCTGGCTGCGCACAGCCTCATAGCGGTCCTGCTCTATGAGCGGAAGTATGGCACCGAGGTCTATCTTGCGCTGGCGAGAGTCGTAGAAAGTGATGTCATCCAATGCGAGATGTATGTAGCGGCTCGCGCGGTCGTAGTCGTCCTTATAGATGAGACTGGCGAGCTGGTAGAGCGCCGTTATCTCACGGGTGCACGAGATGTTGTCGCAGATAGCCGACTTCGCGAAGTACACCTTTGTGCTGTCCGTCTGCCCTGTCCCGCTGAACGCCCACGCCACTACGGCATAGGTCATAGCCTTACTGTGGATGTCCGCATCGCCGTATTTCTGGAATTCGCGGAACGCATCGACGCATCCGGCAAACTGTCTGGTGCGCATACGCTGCGTGCAGAGGTTCATCCAGTAGTCGGCGGTGTTTTTCGGAGTGAGCATCACCATCGTGTCGACATACGCAATGCTCTTCTGCCTGTACTTGTCGCAGTATGACGTGCCTGCGGCATAGTTGGCATACTCCTGCCACATCTTGGCGTACAGCCCGTAATACTGTCTCTTCAGCCTCGCGTCAAGCCGTTCCGGACTCACCGCCCCGAGCGTGTGCTGCGCCTCATTCATGATGCCTGCCGATATCTGACAGAAAGCGAGGGCAAACCGCGCCTCCGCCTCAATGCCGTAACTGCCTGTCTTTCCAGCCGTGTCCATGCACCGCCCGGCGTATATCATAGCCGAGTCATTGCGGTAGGACTTGTATTCCTCGAACAGACGGTATAAAATCTTGTATTGTCCGAGAGGGTCGGACACGGAGTCGAGCGAGCGGCGCAGACGTGCTATGCGCTGCTTTTTGGCATTCTCATAATTGTCTTTGCTCTCCAGACTCTTGTCCAACTGCCGCAGCCAGTACTCCACATTGTCGGAAGCACTTGCGTAAAAAGAAGGAAGAACTATTGTCAGTAGTATAATTGTCAGGGCTCTCATAGTGTGTCATTGTTTTTGTCCGCCCAACACCGTATATGCCTGATGCCGGTCTGTCAAGACTCCATCATGCCACGCCGACCGGCTTTCACACGCTTCGTCCACAGCATGCGTCACGCCGCAACGGCACTTCCTGCGGCATGTCAGGACTGCTACCACGGCAGACCACAGGCATCGTATGTCCGTGACAGTGCATGCGGAAGGAAACAAAAACCTCCGTCTGTATTACGGACACGGATTGGATTATACAAAGATACATATTTTTTGAAAATACATACCGCACGATTATATTTTTTTTAAAGACTTTATCACATTCTCGGGATGGCTTTACTCAATAATCCGATACATTACGGATACTGTCCGAAGCACATCATACATTTATTATATATTAAGTTAATGCCGTCATGATTTTAACATTCCGGTTTTCCCACATCCGTGTGACAATGACACAGGAAAGACACCGTAGGAAAGCCTCAACATGCGGTAAAGTAAGCCGCGAGCAGCCTGATAAAGGTGGAGAAAGAGGGGTATAGCGAACAAAAAGCGTTTTTTTCTGCCATCAGAGAGGCTTTCCCACTGTGCGGAAGAGACTCTTCGGGAGCACGGAAAAGCCTCTTTCGCGATGCCAAAGAGCCTGTTCCGCAAAGCGGCAAAGCACGTTCCGCGCGTCAGCAGAGCACAACCGGCTGGACATCAACGTCTTGCATAAAAGCCGCAAAAGCCGTCCACAGCCTGATAAAAAACATTTTCCGGCGTGCAGTCATGGTTATGACGGCGTATGACACAGCCGTTGCGTGACTATAGTTGAGAATAAGCAATTATACGGAAGCCATAATCATATTGCATGACTATTATAAAGTATGTGGCGTGCATAACAAACCGCATCTCACGGAAGGTGCGGCACGGCATATGAAAAAACGAGAGACGAGACACCGGCAAGGCGCATGAGGCGCGGTGCAGGCAGACAGGCAGGGCGTGATGAAGGACTTTGCCACGAGACAAAACAAGGAACGCCGCGTACGGACAGACTACTCCCGAGGACACATCTCAGAAACTGCCGTCCGTACCCGAAGGCGGAGGTATGACCGAAGGCGAGGGTGCCGGAGGCAGGTCGGGCATGATGGTGGGGTTGCGCGGCGGCTGTTTGCCGAAGACAGCCCTGTCCAGCACATCCTTCACAAGCCATCCCACCGGCAGCCTCACCACCACCCCGCGCCCGAAGTTTATAGCAGGCGTGACAATGGGGACGGTGGTCCAGCGGCGCAGATAGGGGTCGTACACACGCTCCACGCCAAGGTCTATGCCAAGCGTCTCGCCCATATAGCTGACATATCCTCCGTATGCCGAGCTGCCTATATAAGGCATTGCAGCCATGGAAACGAACGGTGAGCTGTTGTAGAATCTGCCGAAGACGGTGAGCGAGAGATGCTCGTTGAAGGAGTAGGTGGCAGATGCGCTGACGCCATAGACAGTCTGCAGCCCACGGGTGAGCAGGTAGCGGTCGGCTGTGACGCCTGCCGTGAGCATGAGGTTGCCCACAGTGTGCACCGCCTGCAAGGATGCTTTCTGCCGCGAGAGCAGTCCGGGCATCGTGACGCGGCTGCCGCTTCCCGCGAGCGCACCGCCCTTCCAGCGCATCAGGTCGCCGCCGGAAGAGTAGTCGTAGAAGAAAATGTCGCGTGAGAAATCCGCGCCCGTGCGCGGCAGGGCGGAAGGATAACCGTCCGCAGAAATGCCGGAGGCGACGCGCCGCATGAGTGTGTCGGCTATGGCGTCGGGCTGACGTCGCACCTCGCCGGGAAGCGTGGTGAACGGCTTGCGCGACACAGAAGTGCCGCCGGAATAAGGCTCAGAGCCAGGCGATAAATCCCTGACACCGGTTCCGACATTCGGTTTCCTCACCGGCTCCTGCGCCAGCGCGGCATTCACAGTGACGCACAGCGCAGCAGCAAACAATATGTTTCCGAGCCTTCCCATAAGCTTCCTAAAATATGTCTATCTCATCATCCACACACCCTTATGCTCCACCATAGGCACGACAATCTCCTCCTTGGTGCTGTCGCCGTAGCACAACAGGAGGTAGGCACTGCCCACATGGCGCGCCGTATCGGCTGACGCGCGCAACAGGCGCACTGAGGCTATGCCCCCGCGTTCCTCGCGCTGCTGCGCCGCGAACATCTTGGCGTTGGCTATGAGCTGCTCGCGATAGGAGCCGGGGATGCTGTCGGGACGGTAGAATCCGTCGACATAGGCATCGTATTTCTCCTCCGCGAGCCAGTCGTAATAGAGTTTTGCCGCATTGCCTGCAATCTCCCCGGCATGCGGCTCATGAGCCGAGCATCCGCACAACACGGCTGCCGTCATTGCCGCGAATATAAAAAAACCGCGCATACTGACCATTTGTTTTACAGCGTTATACCTTGACAACCGTCACTTCTGCCTTATGAAAACGTTTATCGGACAACCGTGCATAGGCCAGTTCTCGCGTATCTTGTTCTCGAGGAAGCGGCGGTAAGGCTCCTTGACATACTGCGGCAGGTTGGCGTAGAACACAAACGAGGGTATCTGAGTGTTGGGCAGCTGCGTGCAGTATTTTATCTTTATGTACTTGCCCTTTACCGATGGCGGCGGATAAGCCTCGATGAGAGGCAGCATCACCTCGTTGAGCTTTGCCGTGCCCACCTTCGACTTGCGGTTGAGATAGACGTTCTTAGCCATCTCAAGCACCTTGAATATGCGCTGCTTGGTGAGCGCCGAGGCGAAAATGATGGGGAAATCGACAAACGGAGCCATGCGTTCGCGTATGGCGTTCTCGAATGTCTTTATGACCACCTGGTCCTTGTTCTCCACCAGGTCCCACTTGTTGACCACGACGACAAGCGACTTGTTATTGCGCTGGATGAGCTGGAAGATGTTCATGTCCTGCGACTCTATGCCACGGGTGGCGTCGATCATGAGTATGCATACGTCCGAATACTCTATCGCGCGTATGGAACGCATCACCGAATAGAACTCAAGGTCCTCGGTCACCTTGTTCTTGCGGCGTATTCCGGCAGTGTCGACAAGGTAGAAGTCGAAGCCGAACTTGTCGTAGCGCGTGTATATGCTGTCGCGCGTGGTGCCCGCAATCTCGGTGACGATGTTACGGTCCTCGCCTATGAAGGCGTTTATCAGACTGCTCTTTCCGGCGTTTGGACGCCCCACGACAGCGAAGCGCGGGATGCCGTCCTCGAGAATCTCCGACTTGTCTGACGGCAGCTTTGAGAGCACGAGGTCGAGCAGGTCGCCCGTTCCGCTGCCCGTAGCTGAGCTGATGCACTGCGGGTCGCCCAGTCCGAGCGAGTAGAACTCGGCGGCGTCGTATATCTGGCTGTTGTTGTCGGTCTTGTTAGCCACGAGTATGACAGGGCGTTTCGTGCGTCGCAGGATGGATGCCACGTCCTCGTCCCAGTCGGTGAGTCCGGTAGTCACGTCAACGAGGAAAAGTATGAGGTCGGCTTCCTCCGTCGCCACAAGCACCTGCCGGCGGATGGCGTCCTCGAAGATGTCGTCCGAGTTGACCACCCATCCTCCGGTGTCGACGACCGAGAACTCACGTCCGTTCCAGTCGCACTTGCCATACTGTCGGTCGCGCGTTGTGCCGGCAGTGTCGCTCACTATGGCGCTGCGCGTCTTGGTAAGTCTGTTGAAAAGCGTCGATTTGCCTACATTGGGGCGTCCGACTATTGCTACTAAATTTGCCATATATCTGGTGTTTTTAATTTCAATGATAATATAAACGAGCAAGAATAATGCCTGTCTTCAGTTCTCGGAGTGCAGCCTATATTATACAATCATAATGTAATGTCGGGCAATGGCGCATACATCATACTTGTCTCAGTGCCGCATCCTCCGCCCAACCGGCATGCCTTATCCCGGATTATAGCCGAAGTTATCAAGCTCGCGCTTTGAGTTGCGCCAGTCTTTGTCAACCTTGACGAATATCTCCAGCCACACATTCTTGCCGAAGAACTTCTCCAAAGCCTTGCGGCTCTCGGTGCTGACCTTCTTCAGCGCGACTCCCTGATGACCTATGATGATGCCTTTCTGCGACTCGCGCTCTACATATATCACGGCTCCTATGCGTATGAGGCTGTCGGTCTCCTTGAACGACTCCACCCTCACCTCGACAGAATAGGGAATCTCCTTTGAATAGTAAAGCAGTATTTTCTCGCGCACTATCTCGCTCACGAAGAAGCGTGCGGGCTTGTCCGTGAGCTGGTCCTTGTCGAAATAAGGCGGCGAGTCGGGCAGAAGTTCCTTGACACGCTTCATGAGCATGTCGATGCCGAACTTGTTCTTGGCCGATATGGGCAGTATCTCGGCGGACGGCAGCAGACCGTGCCACTTCTCCACAAGGGCAACGAGGCTCTTGTTGTCGGTCTGGTCTATCTTGTTGATGAGCAGCAGCACGGGTATGGTCATCTTGGCAACCTTCTCGAGAAAGTCGCTGTTCTTCTCCGGATTCTCCACCACATCGGTGACATAGAGCAGCACGTCGGCGTCCTGAAGAGCCGACTCCGAGAAAGCGAGCATCGACTCCTGAAGCTTGTAGTTGGGCTTCAGCACGCCCGGAGTGTCTGAGAACACTATCTGCGCATCGTCGGTATTGACGATGCCCATGATGCGGTGGCGCGTGGTCTGCGCCTTGAATGTGGCGATGGAAATGCGCTCGCCGACAAGCTGATTCATCAGAGTGGACTTGCCGACGTTTGGATTTCCCACAATATTTACAAAACCTGCTTTGTGCATAAAATATATTTATGAGGAACAGGATAATGCAGACGGGCGGAAATAAAACTTGTTTTCTGCCTCCCGCGTGCTGTTTATCCGGGGACAAAGATACGTAAAAAATTCCGCACGGACAACATTACCAGTAAAGAATAAACGTAAAACGGAACGTACAATAAACTATGCGCGGGCACGTTAATTACATATAACAAGTAAACGATATGCGCTATGAGAAAACTATGTTTCATGCTTTTCACCGTCGCCGTGATGCTGTGCTCGTGCAGCAGCGAACCGCATCCTGCCGACCCGGAGGCGTACAAGGCACTGCAGGAACTGAAGGAGAAATATCTCGGACTGATTTACGGCGAGTGGCGGAACGAGATGCCTTACGACGACGAAGGCTCGAAGTGGCAGGTCAGCCTGAGGCTTGACGAAGACAACTCGTACGTACTCACCTACTCTATCGCCACTTACGGCAGTGACGGAGGACAGACTGTCGCCCGCAAGGACGTCACCAAAGGGACATGGTATCTGAGCGTGGTGCGCGACGACAACGACGGACTGCGTGAGGTGCTTGTGCTCAACGAGCTTCAGGAGAACGGCATTGTGAGTAGGCTTGTGGACTTCAGAGACGTTGACAACGACGTGCTTCACATAGACCTGTATCCTTTCAGCGAGCTAAGAAGAGCTGAATGACGGCTCAAAAAAGTCAATATTCGGCATAAAAAACGTATTTTTCACAATTTTGTATTATATTTGCAACTGAATCAATATAATATAAATAATGACTCACAATTTATTGAAAGGTAAGCGCGGCATCATTTTCGGCGCGCTTAACGAAGACTCCATAGCATGGAAAGTGGCTGTGAAAGCCGTTGAAGAAGGAGCCGCCATCACCCTGAGCAACACTCCGATGGCACTCCGCATGGGTACGCTCGACGAACTGAGCAAGAAACTCAACGCGCCCGTAGTGGCAGCAGACGCCACCAGCGTTGAGGATTTGGAAAAGGTGTTCACCGAATCGGTGAGACTCCTCGGAGGCAAGATAGACTTTGTGCTGCACTCCATCGGAATGAGCCCCAACGTGCGCAAACGCCGCACATATGACGACCTGGACTACGGTTATCTGCAGAAGACGCTCGACATATCGGCAATATCGTTCCACAAGATGCTTCAGGTTGCGAAGAAACAGGACGCCATAGCCGAATACGGATCGGTGGTGGCACTTACCTATGTGGCATCGCAGCGCACATTCTTCGGATATAACGACATGGCGGACGCGAAGAGTATGCTCGAGAGCATAGCACGCAGCTTCGGCTACATCTACGGCCGTGAGAAGAACGTACGCATCAACACCATATCCCAGTCGCCCACTCCCACTACAGCGGGAAAAGGCATCAAGGACATGGACAACCTCATGGACTTCTCCGACAAGATGTCTCCTCTGGGCAACGCATCGGCAGAAGAGTGCGCGAACTACTGTGTGATGATGTTCTCCGACTTCACCCGCAAGGTGACAATGCAGAATCTCTTCCACGACGGAGGGTTCTCCTCGATGGGCATGAGCCTTAGAGCCATGAACCAGTATGCGAAGGACATGGAACCGTATGAGGACGAGAACGGAAAGATAGTCTACGGATAAACGGCAGCGGAAACGCTGTATGGCAACAGACAAAAACGGCACCACGCATTATCGTGGTGCCGTTTTGTCTTTTCATATAAATATACGTCCGCATGGAAAAGTGCGCATGCGCGTCCGGCGCAAGATGGGTTTCCATATACTGACGGTACTCCTACCGGGCGACATACTTGCGTCCTCCCTGAATAACAACGCCTTTATAACCGTCACCGACACGCTGTCCGCACAGATTGTAGCGTGAGTCCATGCCGTCGTGAAAATCTGTAACGACTTCGGAAAGGTCCGTGCTTCCGGGCAGCGAATAGGTGTATACCTCATAAAAACCGCCCACCTTGGTGCCTGACGGCGACGACATCGTGACACTCACCTTGTCCTTACCGGCAGTAATGTCGCGAGGAATGCTGTACGTACGGAAGAAATAACGCCCCGGAGAATTGTGCAACAGCCGCTCGTCAGCAATCTTCTCGCCGTCCACGATGATGTCGAACGTACGGACATCCCATTCGTCTCCCCAATAAAGGAACATTATGCTATTGTCGCGGTCGGGACTTACAGCCATGTCGAAACTGATGCCGTCCATTCCCTTTCCGTCGACCCACGTGCGTCCGCGAGCCTCACCCGTCTCGCCGTTGCTCTTATAATTGTGCCTGGCTTTCTCGTCGCCCACCGGCAGGAAGAAGTCCTCCACATGTCCGCCGACAGCCATCTCGCTTGTACGGACGGTGCGCACGCCATACAGTCCGCCCACAATGTTGCCGGGCAACGACTGCATCCTGAACGTCACACGCCTCTTTCCCTTGGTGAGATTGAACGGAACGGGATGATGCATCTCATAATACCGGTTAGGCATGAAGTTGTCCACATGGTCGTAAGAGAACTTCTCGCCGTCGGCGTAAATGTCAAACTCACGGTTTCCTCCGTCGCTTCCCCAGTGCCTGAGCACCAGTTCGCAGGGATGGTCCGGGTCGACCTCCATCGTATAGGAAATCCATCCGTCAAGCGCGTCGCGCCATCCCAGACCGTTGTCACTGCGCATGCCCTCACCTTGCATGTCGTGGGCACGCTCCGACTCCTCGTCGCACACCACTACCTTGTCGATATATACCTGCTCGTCGGCTATAGTCTCCGTGTCTGACGGAATCCACACCTTCATCTCGCCATTGCCACGATAGGAGCGCGCGAAATAAGGAATGAGCTTTACAGTAGCATCCTCCACAGCGGCACCCTCACCGTCTGCCACCACCTTCTTGCCTTTACAGCTTATCATGCGGAAGTCGGCGAACAGGCTCTGCGACGGAGTCTCCACGGTGAAAGACGCTCCTTCGGGCACTGCCAGATTATTAACGGCACCTCCGTTATCGGCGAACTCCGCGCAATAGACAAGCGGTCCGCGCTCCACAGCAAGCAATCCGGCATTGGTCTCGATGTTATCATGCGACCTCACCTGATGCACGTCCATCGGAAAACCGACCACAATCTTGTCTCCGGCTTTCCATCCGCGGCTTATGACAGCATATCCGTCCTCCACAGCATAGTCGAGAGTCTCGCCGTTGACCGTTATCGACGGTTTGGCTGACGGTGCTTCCAGATATTGATAAAGGTCTGAGTCCACCGGTCTGCCGACAGCCCATCCCGGTATGCGAATCTTCATTTCGAGCTGCGGTGCGGTTATTCTGTCCACCGTGAATTCCACACGTCCCTCCCACGGATAGTCTGTGTTCTGGGTCAGAACCACGTCGCCGTCCTCTAAAGATATCTCACTTTCCGAACCGACAAACAGATTCACATAGAGAGTGTTTCCACGTGTGGCGTACACATATCCGGGCATCGAGGGGATGAGACGAGAGAGATTAGTAGGACAGCAAGACGTTCCGAACCACTCGCTGCGCTCCTGTCCGCGGCTGCTTGTCTCAAGACGGTTGGGATAGAAGAAATGATCGCCCTCGATGGAAATGCCGTCCAACACATTATTATATATAAGACGCTCCACGAAATCGAAATATCTGGCATCGCCATACATGCGGAACATACGCAGTCCGAACATGCATCCGGCAACTGAAGCGCATGTCTCGCAATAGGCAGTGGCATTAGGCAGCTCATAGTTCTCGCCGAAAGCCTCGTTCTCATCACGCGCTCCCAGTCCGCCGGTGATGTACAGTTTCTTGCTGACAATGTTCTCATAGATGGCGTCCACAGCCTTACGGTAGTCCTCATCTCCCGCATACCGCGCCCAGTCTGCCATGCCCGAATAAAAATACATAGCCCTTACGGCATGCCCGACAGCCTCACGCTGCTCCACCGCAGGCAGATGGTTCTGCCAGTATTTGCCGTTAACACGCAGGTCTGAAGAGCCGGGATCAAACGTGCGCGAGCCTCTGCAGTCGAGGAAGAACTTGCATTCATCAAGATACTTCCGGTCTCCCGTCACCTCGTAAAGACGCACGAGAGCCATCTCGATAACGGCATGTCCGGGAGCTTCCTTTATACCGTTTTCATTGAACACCTCACATATGAGGTCCGCGCTGCGTATAGCCGCATTGAGCAGTTTGTCCTTTCCCGTCGCCTGATAGTATGCCACGCCAGCCTCGATAAGCTCTCCCATATCGAACGTCTCATGGCTAAGGTTCCAGTCGTTCTTCCATTTCTCACCGCCCATCCATTCATGGAGAGGATTGCCTATGGTCCAGTTTGTGAAAAGATAGCCGTCAGGTTCCTGCGCCGAACAGATGACATCGATCACTCCGTCGACATATTTCTCGAGCTCCTCGTCACGTTCCACATTAAGCAGATAGGACGCCCCCTCTATCACCTTATATACTTCGGCATCGTCATAAGTAGTGCCCGACTGATAAGATACATCTCCCTTTCTCACCTCTCCGGAAAGAATCTTCCCCGCAAGACGGAAGTTCTCTATCTGTCCGGCATCGGTACACTTCTGAAAAGCATAACGTATGGTGCGCTTTCTGAGCACGTCCAGACGCTGGCGCCAGAACTTGTCGTTGACATGCACCTTGGTAAACGAGACCGGTTTTATGTCTTCCGCAGCACTAATGCAAGCACATGAGACCATAAAACACACAATAACAAACAACCGACGCATTCCAATCATACTGTCCTTTTTATTTTTCAAACTGACGTAATTATAAAAAACCATATATACTTATTCTGTTATAAACATCCTGTATCACTCACATTATCACTTTCCTGCCGTCTTCCTTTATATAAATTCCGCGCTGCGGAGAGGACACTCTCTGTCCTGAGACATTGTAATAGACACTGTCCCCGCCATCATCCGACGTAATGCCTCTTATATCATCAAGCACGTCACAGGACACTTCAAGCACCGTATAGCTCCTCGCTTCAAGCGTCATCCGCATGCCATCCGGCTTACTTTCGCGCGGGACAATCTTCTCCGGCTCGTGCGGAGTGTTCGTGTCTGTAAGGTCTCCGTAAAGAGACAGTCTCCTGATATTGACTGTCTTGCCGGCGTTCCGCATGTCTATCTCGACCGGTATGTCAGCAGAAGAAGTGTTCACAATGTGCATTACTACGGTGCGACCGTCCTCACTGCGTGTCGCTGTCATATTGATGTTGCGGTTTCTGCACGCACTTCTTATAAGAAGCGGCTGGTGATGTGAGGCAGCCATCTGCTGCGCGTAATACGGAGGCTGGCACCATGACATGTGGCTGTTGAAGAATATCTGCCCCTGATTCCATTCGTTGTCGTTCTGCAGATAAGGCTGCAAAGCGTTGGCGGGACTGTCGAGCTGCACGAATCCGTCCATCCTTCTGACGGTGTTGAGAACAATGGCATGGCTTAGCGCACGGTGCATATTGTGAGTATTGCCGTTCTCTTCAAGTATGGCACATTTCATTGTTGTCTGCGGATTCCAGCCGAGGAACATGCTCCGCATGGTCTTCAGCTCGGTCTCGACCGCACGCGCCTGGTCTGTCTCATCCGTCCATGGATGGTAGTCCCACAACGCCGCCTTACCGTCAAGAGCCCTGAACACATATTCCATAAGCTCCGGTTCGTCCTGCCGCCACCACGCCGCGTTTATGAACTGAAGCTCCGGATAAAGAGGACGTATGGCATTGTAGAAGGCGAGAAACCTCTCCACGTAATGCTCATATGCGGCAAACGACTCGTCACCGATGTTTTCCTCGTTTCCTATCTCGATATATTTCACACCGTAAGGTTTGAGCTCCTCCAGCAAGGCGAGGACATCCTGAGGGTCGTCTTCGATATTTATGCTGAACGTGGGTTCCGTTCCTATCTTACGCGCAAAGTCCACAAACTCGATTATTCCGAATCCGTTCGTACTGTAGCGATACCAGTGTCCCTTGTATGGAGGACGTTTGTCGCGCGGTCCCATCATGTTTTTCACTCTGTATTCCGGAGCGTTTATCATTGTCCCTCCGTATCTAAGGAAAGTAAGCCGCTCGTTAATGAAGTCCTGAGTAAGGTCAGCTCTGTAAGGATAACTTTCAGTATGGAGCACCGCCATGTCCACCCACATGGAGCCTTCCCCGCCAAGTGCCACGACGAAACGTGCGTTGTTGTCGGTCGCATCAGGTGTCATCCCGAAATCGAACCGTTTCCACTCCGTGCCGAGTCCGCTTATCTCCTTACGGCAATATTCCACACTTCCGTCCGCACTCTGCAATGCCACGTAAGCCGTCTCCGCATCACCTTTCAGATATACGTATCCTGACATACGCTCCCCGGCAGTTATTCCGATGCCCCACTTGTTCAGTCCGAAATTGCATATGCCGTCATCCTCGGAGCCGCTGACCTTCTGTGAGTACGTGCCGTTGAACGCCTGAGTGCCGTCGTGAGTGTAAACGCCGTCACCGACTGGCATCCACATGCCGCTGACACCAGTCGGAACGCTTCTCAGAGCGACCGTCTCACCATTGAGACTGATATTGCGGAAGCTCGCCGGACCGTCGAAAGTACGCAGTCCAACCTTGCCTTTCATCAGCGGACTGTGCTCATCCACATACTCATATACGTTCTTACCGTTGAGCCAAACGGAAAATGTGTTTCCTGAGAAATTGACCCGCAGCCTGTTCCAGTCAGATGAATCGAACGACAGCTGTACGTTTTCTATCGGCTGCCAGTCATGGTCGTGCTTTCCGATAACAAGCGCGTGGTCGTCCGCATCAAGACTTATCTCATATCCTCTGAAAGCGTCCGCACCGTCGTCCGCATCCGATACGCCTATTATAAAACCCGAAATGGAACGCTCACCGTCCATCCTCACGTCAGCCTCAACCGACCCTTCCTGCATGTCGCGGCTCTGATATACCGCCTTGGCAAATGCTGAAGTATATGTCCTCATGACGTTATCCTCAACCGTCCAGCAATCATCATAACGTCTGAAATTCTCGACATCGTCAGCCATCGCCATGAATTCTATCTTACTGCCGTCTACCTGCAGATTCCTGAAACTTGCCGAACCGCCATAGCTTCTCAACCCCACATATCCGCCTTCCAATGGATTTGACGAGTCCTCATAATCGTATATCCTGTCGCCGTTAAGGAAAACCGAGAGCCTGCCTCCGTCAAAATCCACACGCAGCCTGTTCCATTCCTCGGGGCTAACAGTCAGAGGCACCTCCGCCACAGGCTGCCAGTTGTTCTCATGCTTGCCCACAACGAGCCTGCGCTCCGCAGCATTTACGCTCACCTCATAGCCGTTGAAAGCGTCGGCTCCGTCCGCAGCACCGCTCACGTTGATGATGAAGCCCGCGATGGCAGACGCTCCGTCAACACGCATGTCCACCTCCACAGAGGCGTCATTCAGACTGCGCTCCTGCCAGACAATCTTCCCGAAACCGTCTGTGTCAAGCCTCAGCACACCGTCCTCCACAAACCATGGGGTGTCGTAAGACGCAAAACCGCTTACCGAAGAGAACGCGGGCTCCTCAAAACTCTCACCGAATATGCGCTGGTCATACAGTCCGCCGTATATCTCATGATTCACATCCTCGGCTCCGGCACCGTATATCAGTTTGGGAACAGAGCCTTCAATACGGGACGCGTCCACCGTGATGACGGTCTGTGCAGGCAACTTCAAAGTGGCTGTAAACGCCAACAAAGCAACAATAATATTCTTCATAAAGCTGTCTGGTTTTTGATTCTGTTATGAAAGTAACGGTTAATAATAACTCCAATCGCACCACAAATATAGCGGAAATATTCCATACTGATACGAACTGGTATGGTTTTTAATTTTTTATAACATTCTTATTATCAACCGGAATTATAATTACAATGTCTTATTTAAGCAAATTAAACAATGTGAATAAGTCCGCTTTACAGAATATTATACGTATATTTGCACACGACAAGATATGTGTATAACATATAATAAAGAAAGAATGATACAGAACGAATCCAAATACAAGCTGGTGGTAAACCATGTGATAGACGGCATAAACAGCGGTGAGATAAACAAAGGCGACCGTCTGCCGTCAATCAACGAGTACCGCCACATGTTCAATCTGTCACGCGACACGGTGTTCGCAGGTATAAAAGAGCTCAAGGCACACGGCATAATATCGTCCGCACCGGGCGTAGGCTACTTCGTGAGCAACGTGCGTCTGAACCTCAGACAGAACATTTTTCTGCTCTTCAATGAGATGAACTCATTCAAGCAGGAGCTGTACAACGCCTTCATGTCGGGTCTCGACAAAGACGACAAGGTGGACCTGCAGTTCCACAACTACAACAGGCGCGTGTTCGAGACACTTCTCCGCGAGGCAAACGGGAAATACACCACATACGTGCTCATGCCAGGCAAGTTTCAGGGACTGGCTCCGCTGCTCGACAGCCTCAACGGCAGAGTGTTCCTGCTCGACCATTACCACAATGAGCTTCGGGGACGCTACTCCGGTGTAGGACAGAACTTTGAGGACGACACATACAACGCCCTTGTCTCGGAACTGCCTCGCCTGCGCAGATACAAACGCATATGCATGATACAGAGCGAGGCTAAAGAGCCATACGAACGGTTCACCGGACTTCAGAGATTCGCACGCGAGAACGGTTTTGAATGCAGATACATGAACGGATTCAACGGCAAGCACATCACCATGGCAGACCTGTTCATAATAGCAAACGACACCGATCTTGTCAAAGTACTGAAACAGGCGGCGCGGCAGAACATGGAGCCGGGACGCGAATTCGGCATCATATCCTACAACGACACCACGCTCAAGGAGATTCTTGCCGGCGGCATAGCGACACTGTCGACAGACTTCAGGAAAATGGGAAAGACAATGGCGTCGCTTCTCAAACGCAAGGAGATAGTGAACATAGACAACGACTGGAACCTGACAATACGCAAATCGCTGTGACATAAGCATGAGTATATCCCTCAATGACCATTGTCCGGCACTGCCGTCCGCATCATTCTCCGCCGTGAGAGACACCCATCCGTGTAGGGAAAGCATCAGTCCGGACACAAAGAAAAAACGTGTGCACGGTATCACACCATACACACGTTCATAAAGTGTTTAATCTATGATTCACTAAAATTATCTTGCCTCAGCGACCTTGTCGCCGTCGTAAGCCCACTTATAGAATGACGCTCCGTGAACGAAACCGGCTCCGAACGCCGTGAATATCACATTGTCGCCTTTCTTGAGCTGCTTCTCGAAATCCCACAGAGCAAGCGGAATAGTGGCTGCACTCGTATTGCCGTAGTGCTGAATGTTCACCATAACCTTCTCCATAGGTATTCCCACACGTTTTGTCACAGCCTCGATGATGCGCATGTTCGCCTCATGAGGGATGACCCATTTCACGTCGTCGGCAGTCAGGTTGTTGTTCTCCATCACTTTGAGCACGTCGTCGCCCATGTTGGTCACGGCATAGCGGAACACCGTGCGACCCTCCTGATACAGGTAGTGCAGACGATGGTTCACAGTGAAATGAGAAGCGGGACAAACCGAGCCTCCGGCTTTCATGTGAAGGAACGGCAGTCCGAGCCCGTCGGTACGGAAGAAAGTGTTCTGCACACCTACGTTCTCCTCCTCCGTCGCCTCAACGAGTACGGCACCCGCACCGTCTCCGAAGAGCACACAGGTGGTGCGGTCGCGATAGTCGACGAGCGACGACATCTTGTCCGCTCCGATGACAATCACTTTCCTGTAGCGTCCGCACTGAATCATCGATGCCGCCTGGTCGAGTCCGTAAAGGAATCCGCAGCACGCAGCCTCGAGGTCGAACGCGAATGCGTTCTTAAGTCCCAGCTTACCCAGAACGATAGATGCCGTTGACGGGAACTTATAGTCAGGCGTTGTGGTGCACACAATGATGGCATCGATGCTGTCCGGATCTGTCCCGGTCTTTTTGAGCAGCTGCTTGGCAGCCTTGCGCGCCAGATAGCTTGTTCCCAGTCCTTCCTCCGTGAGGATGTGACGTTCCTTTATACCGACGCGAGTCATTATCCACTCGTCGCTCGTGTCAACCATGCGCGAAAGTTCCTCGTTGTTGAGGACATAATCGGGCACGTATCCTCCGATGCCGGTGATTATCGCGTTGATCTTTCCCATCTATTATTCAGCAACTTCCTTTACGATAGCCACCTTGCCTCTGTAATATCCGCAAGTCGGGCATACTGTATGATAAACATAATAAGCGCCGCAGTTGGGGCATACTGCCAGTGTCGGTGCCACTGCCTTATCATGGGTTCTTCTTTTAAGTGTACGAGTCTTTGACTGTCTTCTTTTAGGATGTGCCATTTTCTTTTAATCTTTAATTATTGTTTTTAATTTTTCCAGTTCACTCCAGCGCGGATCCACCGCCTTGACGCCGTCCTCCTCGCTGCTTCGGGCAGCCGAGTGCTCTTCGAGAGCCTTTATCATGACAGGATTGCATTTGCCAGGTGCATGCACGTGTCTGACGGGAACGGCAAGAGCAATGAATTCGTATATGAGCCACGCCACGTCGAGAACGCCTTCGTTCTCATCCACTATGACGAGGTTTTCGTCTTCCGAACATTCCTCACCAAACTTAGCCACGATGTGTCTTTGCGCCTCAACAGGCTGTTCCATATCATCAAGGCACAGGTCGCATGCTACTGTAACCGTGCCTGAAATGGAGAAGTCCAGCTCGTAATGAACGGACGAGCGACGCACGTCAAGACGCACATGCACATTGCCTCCGCCTACTTCCGAACCGCCAACGGCACTGAAGTAAGCATCGCCGAGGTCATACTGAAACGTCGTGACACCGGTCTCCAACCCTTTCAAATCTATTTTAAAAGACTCCAAGCTGAACATCGGGCTATAAGGATAGTCTGTGCAGACACTGCCGGAACTGTGAAACAGCATGCCTCACGGGCACGTCGGGCGATGTCTGCCTTTGGGATGCAAAGTTACAAATTATTTTCATACCAGCATATAAAAAAGCGAAAAATCATGTTATTTAAGTATCTGACACCGATAACGGGCCGTGTTTGCCGCTCCTTTTCGCACACTTGGGCAGAAACGTGCAACCAAAACCGGCCGCCCGAACGTCAAAAACAGCCAAACGGTAATGACGCGCCGGCAGGAGCATCCCCCACCCTGCGTGCGCACGTATTTGCAAATTTCCGTTAACATCCATTCACATTCCGTACACTGGATTTAACACATTATTTTCCCGATTACAGAGAAATTCCGTACGCCGGTCGCTCTCCGGAAAGCCCGTTCCGTACATTCCGCATAGCGACACCGCGCTGACGGTCTTGCGAAAGAGCCCGTTTCACGCTCTGATATTAACTGTTTTAGGGCCTGATATGCACCATATCACCACCTGAAACGGCCCGTATCGGAGTGCAATAAAGGCTCTTTCGCAGGACGAAGAAAATACCATCGGAATATCATCTCCGGTAAATCACTATCTGTCAACAACTTACAAAGACTCGTCATTTTTACGATTTTCCGCACAAAATCCTGTCACGGACGATTTCACGAGAATTTTACGCAAATTTCTCGATGAAAATTTAACTTTTCCGACCGTGCTTTTTGTTTTTTTATATCTCTGCGGATGGTCTGACGGAGAATGTCCACCCGTGCCGTCGCTGTCACTCACCGGCCGCACATCATGAACAGAAATGAGAGCCGTATGAAGCCATACGGATAATTTAAATTAAAAAACATATCATCCTTTTGCGCAAGTTGTTGTATTTCATTACCTTTGTATAATACACAAGACTGCGGGCGGAAAGACACAGAACAGAACACCATTCCGCCAAGATGCACGCATCTTTTCATGCCGATAAAAGGAAACCAACATACTAACCCTCAAAAACAATAATGCCAACATGAAACCAGAACCTATCAGAAAAAGACGGACGGCAATGCTCGCCGCGCTGTTAGCAGGCGCGCTGTGCGCGTTCGGACAAGCAACGACAGACTACAACGAACTGCCCAACCCCACCGCAACAGACGCCAAGGCATGGAGCGCGGTGAAGAAAGTCACCGCAGGATGGGGCGACACCGACACCCGTTACAACAAGGAACTGCCCGCAAAGGCCACCGCCGGGAGCATCAGTCTCACGGCATGGCGGGGCGAGAAAGTGTCGGCGCAGCTCGCCGTGAGCACGCCGGAGAAACTTTCCGCGCTCACCTTCGAGGCAGGCGACCTCACCGGCTCAGCCTCAACAATAAGCAAGGCGAACGTACGGACGGCCTTCGTGAGATATGTCATGGCGGACGAACTGCAGAAGGACGGACAGAACACGTGCGGCGGACGCAATCAGGATGAGTACAGACATTTTCTCGTGGCCGACCCGATAGACCATATTACGCGTCAACTCGACATGGAGCCCAACACCACCCGCTGCGGATGGGTGAGCATAAGCGTGCCGCAGAATGCCAAGGCAGGCACATATCGCGGCACCGTAGAGGTGAAGGCCGACGGCAAAACGATAGCGTCACTGCGCCTCAACCTGAAGGTGACTAACCGTACACTGCCTTCAGCCAAAGACTGGAAATTCCACTTAGACCTATGGCAGAATCCTTACGCCGTGGTCCGTTACTACAACGTGGAGCCGTTCAGCGACGAGCACTT
The DNA here is from genome assembly GCF_900079775.1 of Leyella lascolaii. Classification (GTDB taxonomy): domain Bacteria; phylum Bacteroidota; class Bacteroidia; order Bacteroidales; family Bacteroidaceae; genus Prevotella; species Prevotella lascolaii. Next base: position 719,226 of record NZ_LT556038.1, read on the forward strand.
CAGACTCATGCGCCCGATAATGCAGCTCTACGCCGACGCCGGCGGCAAGGCCATCACCGTGCCGATGATGCACCGTCCGTGGAACGGACAGACCTACGACGCCTTCCCGAGCATGATAACGTGGATGAAGAAGGCCGACGGCACATGGGCGTTCGACTACACGGCGTTCGACAAATGGGTGGAGTTCATGATGAGTCTCGGCGTGAAAAAACAGATAAGCTGCTACTCCATGATTCCGTGGAAGCTCTCTTTCTCTTACCTCGATCAGGCCACCAACTCGTTCAAAGCCATCGACGCCAATCCCGGCGACAAGGCCTACGAACAGCTGTGGACGGAGATGCTTCGCTCGTTCGCCGCTCATCTGAAAGAGAAGGGATGGTTCGACATCACCCACATAGCCATGGACGAACGCCAGCTGAAGGACATGCTCGCAACGCTCGAGGTGATACGCAAGGCAGACAGCGGCTTCAAGGTGGCGCTCGCAGGCTCATATCACAAGGAACTTGAGGACAAACTTGACGACTACTGCGTGATAATAAACGAGAAATTCCCTGCCGAAACCGTAGCCAGCCGCCGCGCCGCAGGCATGAACACCACGTTCTACACATGCTGCACACCGCCACGCCCCAACACCTTCATACAGAGTCCGCCGGCAGAGTCGGAGTGGCTGGCATGGCACAGCGCAAAGGAAGACCTCGACGGATATCTGCGCTGGGCGTTCAACAGCTGGACCGCAAGTCCGCTCACCGATGCATGCTTCACCGCATGGCCGGCCGGCGACCCGTTCCTTGTCTATCCCGACGGCCGCAGTTCCATAAGGTTTGAGCGTATGGCAGAGGGCATACAGCAGTATGAGAAAGTGCGCCTGCTGAAGGAGGAAGCCCGCAGCAAAGGCAACAAGTCGATGCTGAAGAAGATAGAAAACATACTGTCGGCGTTCGACGAGAAACTGCTTGACCAGACAACGGCCACCGAAGCCGTGAACAGGGCGAAGGCTGCCATAAACAGACTATGACGCCGCCGGCACACTGCGACAATATGCGAAGACCGTGGCACTGAGGTTCTCAGCCCGTGCCACGGTCTTCTTCGTTATACATTCCGCAGCGATATGCATGCCGCCACCGTGCCGCAGCCATGCCCGTATCGCGCAGAATAAATATTATGACCTACTATGATGAAACGTAAAATCCATCTGTCCGTCCCATACGCCGTGCGCCGGAGACAGACAGATGTTGCAGGGTTCCGATCAACGGAATTGCGGATTATTCGCCTGTTGTTTTCTTTTTAAGAAATATATTCACTGTGTTCTCACCCGAGGTGCCGCCTTTATTCACCACCACCGACTCTATGTCGTTCGGCAAAAGGGCTTCAACCTCTTCCTTTGTCACGGTCTTGCCGTCAATCATATAGGTGGGTTCTTTCTCCATATTGTAAACCTCGACAGTCGTTGGTTTCTTTCCATCACTGCTCAACTTGACAATTCTCATATCCTTCACGTCACCCACTGTCACAGGATTGCCCTTCTGGTGTATCGTAATAGTATTCACCTTGCCTGCTGTTGCCTTATTTTCTGAAGATGCGGAAGAAGCAGAAGACTCACCGGCAGACTTTTTCATGGTCACCACAATTACTCCATTCTTCGCCTTATCACCATATATCTTAGTAGCAGAATCATCCTTAAGTACAGTCACCGAATTTATTTTTGACGCGTCAAGACCATTCAACTCGTTCATGTTTGTCTCACGGCCATCAATCACCACAAGCACATCGTCTGAGACAGACTTTGCTTCCACTCTTACAGATTGTTTCACTGAGTCAGCCGGCACAGCCATTTTTCCGGTGGCGGAAACCTTCACCGATGTCATATTCTCACTCTTTGCGTCTGCCTTCACAATCATTGCGCCGGCTTCAGACACAACCTTGTCACTCTCCAGTGCCACCTCACCGGCCATCTTTGTGGCTGCCGGAGTGGCGAAAACAAGCACTGACACTGCCGCCAAAGGAAGCACTGCGGCTGCCTTGACACGGTTCCACGGATTTGATTTTTTCATTTTCATCATAGTTATACGTTTTTTTAAGTTGGTTTGGTTCAGATTGTTTGCCATGGCGAACAGGCGTTCGCCCACTGCCTTGCGTATGAGAAGGAGCTGATAGCCGGATGCATCGACACCCCGGCGGAGCACAGCCTCATCCGCCTCATATTCGTGAACGTCGCGCAGTTCGGCACGCAACAGCCACGCCGCCGGCGAGAACCAGCAGAACATTATTATGGTGTTACACAGAGCTATATCGACGGAATGGAGGCGGGACACGTGTGCCTGCTCGTGTATCACTATCTCCCGGGCTCCCGCCGCGTAGTCTTTCTCACTGATGACTATGCGCCGGAACCAGCTGAAAGGAGCTCTGTCGCCGGGCACTACGGTCACCATCGCACCGCAGGTCTCACACCGCCGGCCGCCACGTAGAAGCATCGTAAGGCGCAACAGCGACACCACCGAGCGCAACAGAAGCAGCGCGAAACCGGCCATCCACACCAGCGTGAGCACTTGCACGAGCGTCAGCCCCGCCCCGTCGCCCTCCGCTTCGACCACAATCTGTACGAAGGCGGCTTCGGCAAGGGCGATGGTCTGATGGACGGGAGCAGGTGTCTCCAGCGTGATGTGCATGAGAGGCAGCAGGAGAGCGGCTGCCTGCATCGTGAGCAGCACACCGCGGTTGAAGGCATGAAAGCTCTCGCGGCTGAGCAGCAGTTTGTATGTCAGATAGAATATGGTCTGAAAAACTGCCACCTTTATTATATATACGAAGAACATTCCCATTGTGATAGTGTTTACAGGTTAGCTTTGTCTGAATGTCTGACGGGCGCACGGCAACGGCCTGCACGCCATGGAGAGAGCGTATAATGGCGTGGAATTATTTGTCCTTCACCATGTCTATTAGTTTCTTCAGGTCTTCCACGGTGAGGTCTTCCTCCTTCACGAGCGACGACACAGCGTCGAGATAGGAATTGCCGAAGAACTTGCTGATGACGTTTTTAAGCGATCCGCGGCTGTACTCATCGCGGCTCACCGTGGCGAAATACTGGAAACAGCGTGCCGACAGAGCGCGGTGCGACAGGAAACCTTTCTCCTCAAGTATGCGCACGAGCGTCGAAAGAGTATTCACATGCGGCTTCGGGTCGTCATAACAACTTTGAAGTTCGCGTATCTGCATGTCGCCGCGACTCCAGTAATGATTCATTATCTCTTCTTCCTTGTTTGTAAGTGTCTTCATAACGGTTTCTGTTTTTTACAATGGCAAAGTAACTAAAACTTTTAGTTGAGTGCAAGAAAAGAGAGTTAATAAAACTAAAACGGTTAGTTATTTAACTAATTCTCTTAGTCAATAAAGACTTTACTGTATGTCGACGGCTTAACTTTTCATTAACCACACGTATGCGGCGGGATGTCATACCGTGACATACAAAAACAAAAAAACAGGTGCCGCACGATGCTGTCATTTCGATAAAGAGAAATGACAGCCATGCGACACCTTATTATATATATACCCCGAACCCCATAAGACCGTCAAAACAGCCATTTCGTCCTGCCGTTGACCCATCACAGTCCTTCGCTGTTTACAATATCATCCTGTCCCGTTATTATCTCTGATGCAGCCCTCCGCATCTTCTACAGAACCGTAAAAACAGCCTGTGTGAAATCATCATGAAGCACGTATGAGGTCTGACGGCGGATTCAGGCAAGACAGTTCACAATACCACCTTGCAGCTCTTATTGCCTATTTTCACGACAAACACGCCCTTTCCCAAATCAGGAAGCGTCGTCAGTGCCGTTCCGTCGCCTTTCAACGAGCATACTACCTGTCCGGAAATGTCAGTAACCAGAATCCGCATTCCTTCCGGTATTCCCTTTAATACAAGGCGTCCGTTGTCAACAGAGACACTGCCATCAGCGGCAACACCGTCTATTCCGGTCAGACCGTCATCGGCTTTGACGACACAACTTGCCATATAACCTCCGTCAACCGTCGTCACATACACAATTGCAGAACCGTATCCCGAGCAAAGCACCCTACCGTTACTTACAATAGCGACAGACTCATCTGAAGAGCTCCAGTTCAATTCCTTGTTTGTGGCATCGGCAGGCTGTACGCTCGCGACGAGCTGTTCAGCGTCCCCTATCTTACTGAATGAGAGTTCAGACTTACTTAATGAGACACCGGTCACAGGCTGGTTTACGGTCACCACACAGAAGTCGCTGATGCCCTCATCCTCGCTTGTGGCACGGATAACAGTCTGTCCGGCTTTCACACCTGTCACTACACCCTTGCCGTTTACGTCCGCCACATCCGGATTGTCAGAACTCCATACAATGCTCTTATTGTCCGCATCATAAGGAAGGATTGTCGCCGTGAGCTGTATGTCATCCCCTGTATCCACTGTCACACTCCTGTTGTCCATCCTCAATTCTGTCACAGGCTGATAAACACGCACCCTGCATTCAGCGGTATAGCCGCCGTCAACGGCAGTGACAGTTATGACAGCCTCACCTTTTGACTTTCCGCTGACCACTCCTTCCTCATCAACAGAAGCAACACTCCCGTCACTGCTGCTCCACACAAGCCTTCCGTCAGTCTTTCCCTCAGGCTGAGCGACAGCAGCAAGCGTCAGTCTGCCGCCTTTCCTCACCCTTGCCTGCTCTGTCTCAAGGCGAATTCCCACGGTGTGTTCATAAACATCAAACTCGCAGACATCGGTATACCCGCCGTCTTCTGTCGTAGCCTGTATTCTCGCCTTCCCGTATGATTTCAGCACTACGAAGCCCTCATCATCCAGTGCAGCCACACGTTCGTCCAACGACTTGAGCGTGTAATTCCTGTTCAGTGCGTTTTCGGGAACTATCGCTACATCAGGTTTGAATCTGTCTCCAACATACATACATTCCTCAGGCTTGCCTATAGAGACGCCTTTCACCGGTATCTCCTCTATTATGGTGGCGTATTTCCAATATTCAGCCTTTTCATAGTTTGACTTTGAGCCTTGCGGCACATGCACCACACAACCGCTGAGTTCCCTGCCTCCACTATACCTCCTGATGAATTCCGGAGGCACCGCGCTTTCCATGAAGAAATGTATATGCTTGTCCGACTCAATCTGTTCTCTGTTTCCATACCTGTCACTCTCATTGTCTATGACGGTCAATCCCGCAGGTATATGAATGACGGTTCCCTCTTTCCTTATAAGAAACGAACTTGTATACCATACCTTCATTCCGGACGGGAGTCTTATGGTGTCACACTTCAGATATAAATCCCTGAAAGCGGTACGGGCGATTCCCTCTATCGCGTCAGTAAGATTAATGTCTATCTCATCTGTAGTCTCACCATACCTCTCTTCCCGTTTCATAAAAGCGTTACGCGGAAGATATCTCACAGTGGAAGGCAAATGAATCTTCTTTACTGATAATGCGGAGTATGTATCAAGTGTGTCCACGCCCTCCCGCAAATACAGATAATTGGCAAGAAAATGATTCTGGCGATAGAGAGTAAAGCTCTTGTAAGAAGGTCCTCCCAACACCAGCGTGTCTATGACATTGTTCCCTGGCTCGTCAAAGCCCGACGGACCGCTCCTATAAAAATTATTTATCACCTCCGCATTCACAGGCAAGGACAGGTAGGTGCCTTGCTTCTGCTCTTGGAAATAAAACCCATAGCTCACCTCGTTGTCCTTCACTCCTCCGCCCGACACGATATTGGCGTCAGACAAATCCACATGGACAAGACTCTTGTTCTTCATCATCCCTTTCACGAAAGCAAGGTCCGTACCGTTGATATAGCCTGTCACCTTAAGGCTCTTCAGCGACACCTGGTCTGTGTAAGCTATCTTGCTCGACAGCCAGCCGGGCATCTGATTGTCCACAGTCATGGCTTCCGACTGCGCCGAGACACCGATACTGCAGAGCGACAGCATGATTAAAACAATATATTCCCTCATATATCATTAATTTAATACGCCTATAAACTCCCGGATTCGGCATTATAACATAATACGGAAAATAACAGGTTACACAATAAAAAAGACGTGGGAGTCTAAACTTCATGCTTATCCCAGTCTCAGGCCTTCGCATTGCCTCCACAGAAGGATAAGCAACGCAGCCAGCCCACGTCATGACATATCATACTAATACATCCCATCATGACCTGCATGACGGGATGGTGTACAATACACCCCACGCAGACGCTTCCGTTGCCATATCTTCTTCTGTGTCAAGTTTGCGAAGTTTGAGACTAGAAGATAACGCTCGTAAACGTCATTTTATCAGTAAAACCACCCGCCAGCCCATAAGAGCCGGCTGTAATCGGAAGCAAAGATAGCGATTTTTTATTTATCCTCAAAATAAAACAAAGCATCTCACGCGCATAACGTCAAAAACATTATGGCATATGGAAAAAGGCGATACGGGATGGCTGTAATCGCCGTTGATGCAGGCATAAACATCCGACCAGCCACATCATCACGCCTGACGCAGAGTAAGACTGTGGCGGGGAAGCAAGGAGACAACGTGCCCACACAGAAGTAGAGACGCAAAATCTTGCGTCTCACGAGGAAAAAAATGCATTTATAATCACCGAATCATTACACACGTTTATGGTGATGGAGAGGACGGGAGACGCAAGATTTTGCGTCTCTACAAGGCGGACGCCATTGGGATGGAAGGATGGGATATGGGGGATGACGAATAAACAACGCGACACACAAACAGGCATGAGCTGGGATGCCGCATGGCGCACTAAAATCCGTGACGTGCCGTGTCTGCCATAATGCGGGCGTCATCTCCGCCTCTTGCCCAGCTCTATGCGGAACGTCGTGCCGCGTCCAGGCTCCGAGCTTTTCACGAATATGCGACCGTGATGATACTCCTCCACGATGCGTTTGGCGAGCGAAAGCCCGAGTCCCCAGCCCCGTTTCTTGGTGGTGAAACCCGGTCGGAACACGTTGCCGATGTTTTTCTTGGGTATGCCCTTGCCCGTGTCGCTCACCTCGATGGCGGTGCGTCCCGGTCCGTCGGAGACGGTTATGGTGATGCTTCCCTCACCGCTCATGGCGTCGACAGCGTTCTTGCAGAGGTTTTCTATCACCCACTCGAAGAGCGAGGCGTTGATGTCCACCGTGACATCTGTATCGGGGAAGCGGCACTCAATGCTTATCTTCGTTGACGTGCGGCGGTTCATGTAGCTCACCACATTACTCATTACGTCGCGCAGGTCGGTGGGAACGAGCTCCGGCAGCGACCCTATCTTTGAGAAGCGGTCGGCTATCAGCTGCAGACGGCTTATGTCGTTGTACATCTCAGGGATGAGTTCGTCCTCCGGATAAGTCTCCTTCAGCACCTCCACCCATGCCATGAGGCTCGATATGGGCGTGCCGAGCTGATGGGCTGTCTCCTTGGAGAGCCCCACCCACACCTTGTTCTGCTCAGCCTTCTTCGACGTGAGCAGTGCGAAGATGGCTATCACCACGAATATCATCACCACCCCAAGCTGCACGTAGGGATAGGACGACAGGCGGCGCAGCATCACCGAGTCGTCGTAGCACACATACACGTAGTCGGACGGGACATTGTCAGACAGCGCCACCTTTATCACCTTGTCGGAGCTGAGCAGGCGCAGTCCCTCCGCCCTGACATAGGCGAGCGTGTCGGCATAAGTGTCGCATGAGCTGATGCTGAGGTTGCGGAATGTCTGCACGTTGCGGCTCTCGTCCATCACGATGACGGGTATGGTGGTGTTGCCGTTGAGCACCTTGAGCACGAGGTTGAGGTCGGCGTCGCTGTCGGCGTTGCTGAATGTGCGCATCGCCTCCGCCCACGTCTCCATCTTCTTGTGCTCCTCCGCCGAGAGGTCGCGTATGAGAAAATGTGACACGAGCAGCGATGCCACTGCTATGATGACGGCTGCCAACACAAGCAGAATCTTCACACGGCGTATCTGGTCTGTCCATTGCATACTGATATGATAACGAGATTACGCGCGGTTTATTGCCTCGACAGGCTCCGCAGGGGACTATGGAGAAAGACGTACTTACGATTTTTCTTGACTTTATTTTGACAAAATATTTTCGCGAAAGAGATGTAAATGAATGTTAAATCGGGCATAATGATGGCTATTTAGGCCATACCGGTCTTATGATATACCCCGTAACATAGTCCGAAAATATACATCCCGCGTTCTGATATTGCCCATTTCGCGGTGCGATAAAGCCTATTTCAGGGGACGAAAAGCACCATTTCGCACTCCAATATAGGCCATTTCGCAGGCCGAAATGGTGCTTTTTGCAAAACGAAAAAATGTCCTTTAAACATAAATCATTGATATTCAACGCCTTATAAAAAAAACTCTCATAATTCGCGTATTTGCGCCCGAGGAAGAGTCTGTCCGCAAATACGCGCTTATTTTTCGGGGTATATCAGTAAACTAAGACGTAAAAATCAAAAACCGCTTACAATTTGAAAGTTGCCCGTATCGTTTTCTTTTCGGCATAAGTAAACAACGCTCATCCGTAAGCAAAAGCCACGGTCAGGATGTCTTCCCACCGTCATATCACAGCCATCCGCTTTCAAAAAAATCAAAAAAAATGATGCTCCGCATGTCACAAATACGAAATTGCTGCGTAATATAAATAAAACGCGAAGCAGAATTAAAAACATATATATTATGAAAATGAAGACTTTGGCATTGACAATTCTTATCTCGACATTAGGCATGACATCATGCAGCGGTGCCAACAAAACCACAACGGATAATCATCTTACTACCGTGACTGAGCCGACGGCTAATGATGATGTGGAAAAGACACTGAAATTCAGTAACTTCGACGGAATAAAGTCGGATGTGGATATAGAAATACACTACGCACAGGACGCAAAATACAGTGTTAAGGTGAGCGCGCCACAAGACCTGCTTGCCAACACCGACATATCGATGAACGGTTCTACCATCACGCTTAAAGCAAAAGACGGCAACCGACAGAGCCACCCGAATATCATAATGGACAACGGTCAGATATATTATCTGAACGGCGACGCCAACAGCAAAATCAAGATGTATGTCACGGCTCCTCAGATAAGAATGCTGAATAACGATGGAGGCGGCATGGAATTCTACGCAGTACACATGGACAACGATGAACTGGCAATAAACACTACCGGCTTATTCAAGATGAACGTGCAGAGCATTAAATGTACGGGTGAGAACGGTATGAGCGTAAGCAACACAGGAAGCTTCACGGCGGAGGTGCCGACAGTGGACGCGAAACAGTTGTCACTGGACAACACGGGAACTTTGCTGTTCAACGGCAAAAGCATAAACGGTTCGCTGTATATAGACAATTCGGGACAGACAACGTTCTCTGGCGACGTGAAAGGTGCTGATTTCACACTCGACAACAGCGGAATGTGCAAACTCAGCAGCACGTTCGTACTGACAAACGAATATGATTTTGACAACAGCGGATTGGCTTCCGGCGATGGAGACATCACGGCAAAGACCATCAACATATCGAGTTCCGGACAGGAACAGCGCTACGGTGCGTTTAAAGCAGACCGTATGTCGATAGACATCAGCGGCAACAGCAAATATCAGATAAGTTTCACCGGCGGAGACGTTTTCCTCGACTGCAGCGGCGTCGGCAACTTCAATCTTTCTCTCGACTGCCGTAGCATCGACGTTGACTCAGGCGGATTAATCGACGTGACGCTCTCTGGCACGGCCGACAAGACGTCGTTCGAAGGTTCCGGTTCATCGCATCTGAACACTTCCAAACTTAACAAGTTCTGACCGTCACCCCACTACCGCCGACAGACAACGGTGACGACGCACAGCCACAACGCCAAGACAGCGTGCTTTCTTTCGTCCATCCGTCCGCCGGTCATAGCTTTATCACAAAAAACAATGCCCCGCATATCACAAACACGACGACGATGCGTTATATAAACGACAATACTTCGCTATCGGTGACCGTAGATTTATATCTTTCTGATTTCAGGTAAAATGACGATAGAACCATCTCAGCCGATTGCCGGACTTACATACTTTTACAATTCGTCTGACCACGTCAAATCAATTATATTCACATATTATGAAAAGATTTTTTTTTGCCTTTTTACTTACCTTCGTACTTACCGGTATGTCTTTCGCCGGTGATTTCTCAAAACATCGCGGCGTCTGGGCCTCAAACGATGCCGAAGCTGTCATAACAGACAGTGTATGTATGTTCTTCGAGAAGACTCCAGCGGGTTTGAGAGCGTTTCTCAACGTTCCTACGCAAGACATATACAGCTGCACCACTTACAGGGATTCGGCATTTGTAGTTGAGACGGCCGCGCCTCTCGTACTCACCGATGGGGTTAAGATTGTTAACGGAGTAACCGTCAAGACTCTGCGTATCGGAGACAAGGTGATGTCTAAAGTGGAGGAGTTAGAGACCTGCAAACCTTATGAAAAATCCCGCGCAACAAGCAAGTCTGACGTAGGCAAGTGTTTACAGGAATGGAGGCTCGGTGCCAAGTTCGGAAAAGACGGCGATATCTTTATGTGTGAGGTCAATACCAACCGCCACATGTTTATCTATCTGATTAATCCTAACATGACATATATCCGGGCAGCAGCAACGGCGAACAACGATAACGGCACATTGTTTTTTCAGAACATCCGTATGATGCGCAACAATAATACCGGAGGACTGACATCGTATATGGCATCTGATAATTATAATATCGCCGCAGACAATCTGCAGATTGACAACAGCAAATTCAATCCTAATGCCTGCGTATTCAATCCTGACGGAGGAATATATTGGTCACTCATCTCGTTTACGGCAGACCAGATTAAGATAAACGGTTGCGGCGAGACTTATTATGTAAACCGTATTGATCAGTTTGAAGAATACTTTAAGTATGTCCCATACGAAACAGCGCACATACAACAATAGTCTGTCCTTGGTATAAAGGGCTTCACCGTGCCTTCGCTGATTGGCAAAAGCTGTATTTCCATTCGACAGACAACCGGCCCGATGAGCATCTCGCGTAAAAGCATATCTCCATAAAAGTCCAATCCGGAAGGGCAACGGTTTCCGCTTATCACCGGCATTACAAGCCTCAACGAACCACCGGACTCACGTTAAATAAAATACGAAACAAGATTAAATTACATATTATGAAAATTAAAACTTTGGCATTGTCCATCCTTATCACCACTTTATGCATGGCTTCATGCAGCAGTGCACGCAATAGCACTACCGACAACGACATGACGGTCGTGGCAGGACTGTCCGGCAAAGGCGAGGTGGAAAAGACCCTGAACCTGGGCAAATTCAACGGCATAGAGTCGTCCGTGATTGTGGACATACACTATACGCAGGGCTCTAAACGCAACGTGAGGATGCGCACGAGCAAGGAACAGATTGACAGATACGACATATCGGTGAACGGTTCGACTCTCGTTCTGAAAAAGAAAGACATCAAGTCCGGCTCCGGCAGAGGCTCCAAGGAGGATAAAATCACACTGTATGTCACTGCCCCGGATATAAACTTCATAGATAACCGCGGCATAATGAAGTTTTACACTAAGCTGATCGGCAGTGGCGGACTGCAGATAAGAAACAAGGGAATACTCGATATGAACATTCAGAACGCGCACGGCAAAGGCAGCAGCACACTGAGCATAGACAACAGCGGAAGGATGACGGCAGAGATGCAGGCGGTGGACGTAAGACTGTTCTCGCTGGACAACAAGGGCATGCTGACATTCAGAAGCACCGGCATAACAGGAAGTCTGAAACTGGACAACTCCGGACAGCTGACATTCTCAGGCAATGTTGAGGGCTCTACAGCCGAACTGGAAAACAAAGGGGTGTGCAACTTGACAAGCGCGTTCAACCTTACCGACGACTATTCATTCAGCAATGGCGGACAAATGAGCATGTCAGGCGACGTGAAAGGCACGTCGGCAACACTGAAAAACACGGGTGTGTACAGGATGGAAGGTTCGTTCAGACTGAACGGTGACTATACTTACGACAACTCCGGACAGGCGGACAACAACGGTGATGTGACGGCAAAGACCATCAGTATGTCCAATTCAGGAATGGACAGCAGGGATGGTAGTCTGAAAGCAGACCAACTGACAATGAGCGTAAACGGCCAAAGCAACTACAAGATGAGTTTCACCGGTGGCGACGCAAAGCTCAAATGCAGTGGTATGGGAGAATTCAGACTCGCACTCGACTGCCGTAGCATAGAGGTGAACTCGAACGGACAGATAAACATAGAGCTCTCGGGTACGGCCGACAAGACATCGTTCGACGGCTCCGGAATATCGCATCTGAAAACATCCAGGCTTAACAAGTTCTGACCGTCTCCCCACTCCTGCCGGCAGATAAAGGTGGCAACGCGCAGCCGCGACGTGCAAGACTACGTGAGCAAGTCCGCACACAGATAAGCCATGATAGCGAAAGAATCCGCCCACTGAACCCATACGGCATATCGAAACCGCCGGAACAGCGTGTTTCCTTCCGCCCGTCCATCCGTCGGTCACCGCTTTTTCACAAAAAGCAATGCCCCAAGTGTCACAAAAACGACGCTGATGCGTAATATAAATAAAACATGAAACAAAATTAAAAACACATATTATGAAAACTAAAACTTTGGCTCTGACAATTATTATCTCTATATTATGCCTTACTTCTTGCAGCGGTGTGAGCAAGAACACGACGGATAATGACATGACAGTCATGGCCGGAATGACGGACAATAACGAGGTGGAAAAGACTCTGAACCTTGGCAAATTCAGCGGTATAAAATCGGAAGTGAGCCTGGACATACACTACACGCAGGGCTCAAAACGCAGCGTAAGGATAAGCGCAAGACAGGATGTGATCGACCAGACAGACATATCGGTGATGGATGGTGTCCTCGTCCTGAAAAAGAAAAATGACGACCCGGAGTATAAGAACAACAACGAGAAGAATAAAATCACGATGTATCTCACGGCTCCGGATATAAATTCTCTGGAAAACAGCGGCATAATGGGATTTTATACGGGGACATTCAACAGCGACGGACTGCTGATAAGAAACAAAGGTATATTAAACCTGAAGACACAGGACATACACGCCAACGGCGCGAACGGAATGCAGATACACAACAGCGGAAAGCTTAATGCAGACGTGCCGACGATAAACACGACGCTCATGTTGGTGGACAACAACGGCATAATGAGCTTAAATAACAGCGACATAAAGGGCGGAAGCCTGACAATAGACAATTCAGGAAAGATTGACTTGTCGGCAAACGTGGAAGGAAGTTCGGCAAAACTGAAGAACAGCGGAATAAGCAGAATGGAAGGTTCGTTAGCTCTGACCGGCGATTATGACTGCACCAACAGCGGGAAACTGACCATAGAAGGCGGCGTGAAAGGCGCGACGGCAGAACTGAAGAACAGCGGAATATACAAGATGGAGGGTTCGTTCAGCCTGACCGACGCTTATACTTATACCAACAGCGGCAGGTCTGACATCACCGGAAACGTGACGGCACGCACCATAAGCATGAAAAACTCGGGCATTGACGACAAGCATGGCGCGCTGAAGGCCGATCAATTGACCATGAGGACAAACGGAAGGAGCAATTACGACATGAGCTTCAAGGGCGGCGACGCACAGGTAAACTGCAGCGGTGTAGGCAACTTCGTCATGGCACTCGAATGTCGCAGCATCGAGATAAAATCGAGCGGAAGAATAAAAGTAACGCTGTCGGGAACGGCAGACAAGACAACTTTCGACGGATCGGGAGTGTCGCACATCGACACATCCAAGCTGAACAAGTTCTGACCACAGGTCTGACGACAGACAGAGACAACAATGGCGGACGACAGTCGTGCGCACGGCTGCAACGAGTTACGCACAGAGAGAAAACAACACTGAGAGATACATGACAACGGAAGAATTCGAAAACGAGGCCGAACTGGTGCGCCCCATACTTGTGGCAACAGCCGCACACATGCTGGGCAGCGACAGCGAGGCCGAGGATGCGGCACAGGAGACGCTTGCGAAACTGTGGGGCATGCGCGGCGAGCTGCGCAGTCCGATGGCGGCTCTGGCACGCGCCGTTGTCAGAAACCTTTGTGTTGACACCATAAGGAGACGCCACGCGGTGATTGTTCCGCTGTCTGACAAACAGCGCAATATGGCTGAGACGGTGACAGACAACGACCCTTTCAGTCACGTGATGAAGGTCATCGACCTGCTGCCGGAGGCACAGCAGATAGTAATCAGGCTGCGGCACATCGACGGAATGAGCACCGCAGACATAGCACAACTTACAGGAACGAGCGAGGCCGCCGTGCGCAAGACGCTCAGCAGGGCTCGTATGGCAGTGAGGAAACATTATCTTGAGGACATCAGAAATGAACAATAAGAAGACAAAAGAAATAGAACGGCTCGTGGAACGCTTCTTCGACGGCGAGACAACCACGGAGGAAGAGGCACGGCTATACAAGGTGTTCAGACGCAAAAGGCTGCCCAACAGCCTGGAACGTATGCGCCCGGTGATGGAGGCTTTCAGCTCGATGAGCGAAGAGAAGCCGCAGCGGGCAAAGACAGTGAGCATAGTGCGGCGTGCGCTTATGGGCGCGGCGGCCATGCTGGCACTGATTGTGGGAATAGCCATCTATTCGAACTATCACGAGGAACAGTCGCTGGCGCGCATATACGGAGGCAGCTACGTCATAGAGAACGGCTGGCGCATAGACGACCTGAGCGCCATACAGGACGACATAGAGCGGGCCCTGGCCGACTCGCGCCGCATAGAACAGCACGCCGAGCACAACGTCATAGACCGTGCCGAGCAGGATGTACTCGACAACATATCGGACCCTGACATGCGCGACGAGGTGGAAAAAATGTTGAACGAATAAATAAGCACAGATATGGACATACGCAGAATTATCATAACGGCGGTGATACTTGTCACGTCAATGGTGAATGTAGCGGCGCAGAACAGGATAGACGAGATGATAGAGAACTACTCGTCGCGGGGCACAAGCAGATTTACCTCGGCCGTGGAACGCGATCCTAAGACACGCAAGGTGCTGAAGGTGGTGAATGTGCTTGAGCTGAACCAAATGGGAATAAACGAATTCATCAACGTGTTCAGAGGCGAATCGAAGAAAGGAAACTTCACCGAGAAACGCACGGAAGGCAGTCTGACACTCATGCTTACGGTGCGCGGCGAACGGCAGAACCGCATATACATGATGCACTGCACCGACCCCTACACGCCATACAGGAAAAATACGCACTATGGTCAGGCTAAGATAACGGTCATCATAAAATACGGATGATTGTCACCCGTGGGCGAAACAATCGACGACCAAAGACATACAATAAACAAAAAGCTCCTGATTTGTACCTGAGAGCAGTCCGCACAGCGGTGACGCACGGCGGGAAAAAGCGACAGGCCACATGAATATATACATGGAAAAATAACAGAGGAGGCGATGGACATCATCGCATCCTTTTTTCGTTTATTCCCGACCGTCAGTCTAAAGTCCTGTGAATTACGCTATATTGCAAAGCCGTCCGTCGGGCGTAATTGCCGAAAGCGTGGCGGGACTGGCCATGATACAGTGTCGGACGGGATGGCGCATAGAGTGCGTCATACGTAAACCGCCAACCATATGGCGCAGTGTTTGTCGCAGCTTGAGTGCATGCGCGCCACCTGCTCCGGTGCTCATGTGGCAACGACAAATGAAAAAAGCCTTCGCCTTACGGCCGATGGCGGAGTATCATGCGGCTCCGGTGTCAGCCGTAAGGCGAAGGAAAGATAAGGCATTCATGGTCTTACACGGCTTTTACGCCATGTATCATACGACTCATTTCTGCACTCTCGTGTATGTCTTTTTGTCCGGACCAACGCCCGTTATGGTGAGTTTCTTCCAGTGGGGAGGCAGCACCGAGGGCAGCTGGCGTATTCCCCTGTCGGTTATCTCCAGTCCGCAGAAACCGTTGATCACAGCCTGGAGCATTCCGCCTGCGCCTGTGGTGAAGTAAGGATTGGTTCCGCCGGCACCCTCGGAGATGACACCGAAGGGAGGCAGTTTGTTGGGGCGGTAGCTCTGGACGAACATCTCGTAAGCCTTCTGAGGCTGCATAAGACGGGCAAACTGCACGGCGAAGATGGAGAACGACATCGCCGGACCGTTCTTGTCTATACGGCTTTCGTAGTAAGAAAGGTTTTTCCTGATGTCGCGCTCATCCGTAACAAGATGCAGAGGATAGGCAAGAAGGTTGACGTCGACCTGTTTTATGCCGCGCCCGTCATAGCCTTCGTGCTCCTTGATGACCCCGTCCTCGAAACGCGGAATGCGTATCTTGCCTGCCACCTCGCTCCATATCCGTGGACATTTCATGCCGCAAAGCTCCGCAGCCTTACATGCGTTTTTCAGCGAGATGACCGCCACGCCGTTGGTGAAGGCGTTGTCGTCCACACCCATGGCATATTCGTCCGCGCACACTACGTTGTCTATCGAGTATGTGCCGTCGGCGTTACGTGTGGCGCGGCTTATCCAGAAGTCGGCTATTTCCTTTATGAGCGGATAGCCTTTCTGCTCAAGCCATTTCCTGTCCTGCGTCATGCAGTAGTAGTTCCATGCCGCAATGCCTATGTCGCCGGTTATGTGGTGCTCGAACGGACCGGTGAGCGCCCACGTCGGGCAGGCTTCCTCGCCTGCGTCATCGCTCTCCCATGGGAACATCACTCCCATATATCCGTTTGCCTCCGCCTTCTTGCGGGCGGCAGCGAGACGGTCGAAACGGTAGTCAATCATCGACTTTGCCATACCCTGATTGAGGAACAGCAGCGGAGGATACATCCATATCTCAGCATCCCAGAATATGTGTCCGTTGTATCCCTGTGACGACAGCCCGAACGGGGGAATGCTGAGACGGCTGCCAGCACGCACAGAAGAGTAAAGATTGTAGAGGGCGAGACGCACGCTTGTCTGTGCCTCGTCGTCTCCGTCTATGATGATGTCGCTCTTCCACATCTCGTTCCACTGAGCCTCATGTGCGCTCACAAGCCGGCTGATACCGTTGTAGACACCGTATATTACCTGACGGTTTGACTCGTTGCACGGGTCGATGAAATCGCGGTCTGTGCATATGGAGCCTATCAGACAGAAGCTGAATGTGTCGCCTGCTGACAGATGTCTGTATATCTCCGCACTGTTTTGGGAGGTCAACACACTCGCACCGCTGTTCTTGGGAAGAACGAATGCCGACGACGCCGACACCTCGTTGTCTCTGTATAATGAAAAGGCATGGGTGCGCATGATCTGCAACGCGGTGCCCTCAACGTTGATGCTCTGCACCTCTGTGAGAGGCTGCCTGTACTCATCCGGCACCACCGGGACGTTGCGTACGTCAAGAACAATGTCGTCAAGAGCTTCTACGCATACATTTATAAGTCCGGCATAAGGCATGTTCCGCAAGGCGCGGACCTCATATCTCACCTTCGCCTTCTTCATATAAGAGAATGACGTGCGGTGGACAGCGTCTCTCATGCTGAGCGTCTGGGTCCAGTCATCCACGTCGTTAAGCGCGACATTTCTGCCGTCGATGTACATCTGCATCTGGAAAGGATTGATGCCGCGCAGCACGCGGCTTACTCCGTTCCTGCCGTCAGCATCGAACACATGGTTCAGGAAAACGTCTCTCACCGCAAAAGGCTCGCGCCACGGCAGTATGCCGATGCGCCCGTTGGCGACCACCGCGCCGTAATAATCACCTCCTTTTTCGGATGTCGAGATTTCCCATCCGGTTTTGTTGTCCGCAAAAGTCAGGACAATCCTACTGAAAAGAAACAGTAATAATAGTGTCTTTTTCATTACATTAAATTATTTGACATTAACTTTTATGCTTCAGCGCGCACTTACCGGCTTATGGCAAACGAATATCACGACACACCGGAAACGCACTGCCGCCTGACAGCAGCACGGAATAAGAATGGAAGTCAGATGTTATTCGGGCTGAACGAAAGTCAGACCACACCATGATTTCGTGCCAATGACGTGTAAAACCGTTATCAGCCTTATGATTACCGATTTAGGTCCAGCAGTTCATCATCGGCAAAAGTAAATAAAAATAACAATATCCTAAAGCTTATAAATATAAATAATGTCAAATAAGACCGATAACGCAAATTATTCATACAGACGTTACTCTGACGCCCATATCAGCGGATAAGGGTAAGACGGAACGGCATCAGAGCTCCGGAGACGTCCTTTCACCTGCCTGACGGGGCTTCATCCGTATCACACGATGATGAGTGACAGAGGGATATGTAGCCTTCCTGATCGTATGCCTTACGCTCATGATGAATCATATCTATCAGCCGCTGCAATTCACAGACATCGGTCCTTATGTCCTTGAAACGTTGGTACTGCCCGTCATATCTCTTGGAAGAGCCTGTTCTGAGGCGACTTCCGATGTCGCCGGGAATAAGGAACGAGGAACGTTGCTTGCCGAGATACTGCTGAAAGTCGAAGAGAAAAATGCTTATACCAGCCAAATCGAAATCGCCGAAGTGGACATAATGGTTCGGTATGGAGCAGAGCCATCTTCTCAGGTCGGATGACTGCGGATATCTGGACACGAAGAGCACTTTAGAGGGAAGCCCGTGCGCATGAAGGTATTTCTCAAAGAATGTCCTCTGCCGACGTATCATCCGGAAATTCTCCATATTCTCAATACCCATCACGACCACGTCCTCCGGTATGGCGAACCGCTCCCATTCGGAGACAAACAGGAAACTGCCTTCCTGAGGATTTACCGTAAAAGGCTTTCCGCAAAGGGAGCACTCCACCGGCTCATAGCTGTTCACAGGGAATCCCGGGCATGACCGCACGGCGACAAGCTTGGAGTTTCCTGTCACGGAAGCCATTGAGGCACGCGAACCGGAAGCCCCGACATCAAGCATACGGTAGCTCTCGTCACGGTCTGTAAGAAATCTTTCCAGAGCCACGACATCGCGTGCGCGATATGATTTACGTGACCCTCGGGATGTGACCAGAAGCAGTCCCTCAGCCAGAAGCTCGTCGCGCAGCCTGCCGTCAAGCTTTGAGTCTGCCACCTGGCCGCCTGCCATCAGAGTCTTTACGGATGCATTTATAGTCATGATACCTATACTGTTTTTATGCGTTTCAACAATTTCTCCACCCTTGTCTTGACTCCGTGTTTACTCAGCAGATAGGTGTAACGGTAGTCGTAAGGATTGTATGACGTCGGCGAACTGTTGATGAGATAGATGTTCCTTGAGTTGGCGAACTGAAGGATTCCCTTGATGTTGTCGGGATGAAGACGCCCTATCTCGTCCATCATGCAGTGTACGATGAAGTCGCCGCTGCGCCGTGCAGCCTTTTTCTTGAACACATTGATGAGCATGATGTTTACCATTGCCTTCACAAGAATGTCTGTTCCGTCAGACCCTACATTGTTGATGCGCTCCACCCAACCGGTGTCGTTGTCGTTCTCCCTCACTCGGAACTGAAGCCGGAAGGCGTCACTCAAGGAGACGGACGGGCGGTTGGGCTCGTTCTGCAACTGATGGGAGAGACTCTTCAGATAGTCCACGACCTTACGGTTGACCTCATCACGATTGTCACCGGAGAAAAGATTCAGCTCGCCGATGGACAGAGCGTTTTCCACCGCATAGTCGTGTATGGACATGAGAAGCTGCATGAGCTTGTCTGACGACTCGTTAGCACGGAGCTCTATGCTCCTGATTACGCCCGCGAAATTCTTCTCAACGAAATCGCGGTTGATGTCGAGTATCACCCCGTCCACGTCAGACCTGCGTTTCATAAGCGAGCCTATCTCAGCTGAGATGCGTCCGAGAATATCCTTATAATGTTCGCTGGTGCGCCTGCGGAACTCTTCTATTTTGTTGTTGTCCATGAACTCCTGCAAATCGACGGCAATCTGCAGATAGTCGTTGTCGGTCACAGGCATTGTGTTGAAATGGAACGCATTCTGAGGCTTGAAATTACGGTTGAAGCTGACGACGGTTTCTTTAAGTGTGCCGATTGACTCACGCTTCTGGTTGACAGTGCCTCTGAGGCGGCTTATGAGCTGCTGGCATGACATGTCGGTAGCCAGCATGCTGCCGTCGGAAAGGAACTCATCGGGCACCAGACGCTCGTTCTCCACTATCTGGCGGTAGGCATCGAGTCCGTTTTTCCTGTCATTCAGCTCCTTGAGAACAGCTCTATGGCGTTCCTCCATTTCCCTGTACTTTTTCACTATACGTGCACGTCTGTCCTCATATCGCTGGCGCAAGAGGGACAGCCGCGTGCCTATAGCCTTGACCGTCTTTTTGATTTCAGGCTCTTTGGAGAAAAGGTTTTTCTCGGCGTCACGGTATCTGATGACTGTCGGACGCTCCCTCTCAATCTTTTCCAACAGCGAATTCAGTTCGTCCAATGTCCTGCGATACTGTTCGAGAAGAGCGGTGTCGACGCCTTTACCGGCAAGTTCAGCATTCTGCTGTTCGTCAAGCTGATTCTTCTGAGTGTCGAACTCCTTGTTGCGTTCCGCCGCCTCAGTCTGTTGTGACTCCTTGAACCGGCGCAGCTCCTCATTGAGAGCCTTTGACGACTTGTTGAATACGGAGTCGAGTTCTTTAAGCTCTTTTTTATGCTTTGCCTCGTTTTTGGCACGGGCATCCTTCTCTGACTGCACCTTCAGCAATGCCTCGTTGAATGAGCGTTCCCTGATTTCCTTCTCATCAGCGATGAGCTTCTGCTCTTCCATCTCCAGCTTATGCCGTAGGTTTTGCAGATTCTGCCGTTCTGTCGGAATCTGTCCCTCTCTCACTCTCAAGGCGGTCGTCTCCTGACGGAGCGGATTGAGCTGGGAGGTATACTTCTTTGTGAGTTTGGACGTTTCGTCCTGAAGGTTCTTGTCTGATTGGTCGAGCCGGATGCCAATCTGCCTGTCCTGTTCTTCCAGTTCCTTTTTCTCCGCCCTGTAATCGTCAGGCGTGCGATGGACAGAAGCGATGTTGTCCAGGTTAAGCCTTACACCGAACAGGCTGTCGGATGCCGCGTCAGACTGAGGCTCCATGCCTTGCGCATACAGGATGCGCTCAACGTCAACAACCTTGCCTATAGTGTTCTCCCAGCCTTCCTTGTTCTCGCAAAGCCAGTTGTATAAAGAGCCGTCCAGACGGGAAAGCAACTCTCCGATCTTCGCAATTTGCTCACGGATATGCCTGCGGTCAGCCTCAAGCCGCTCCTTATCGCGCTGAAAGGCTTGCCTCATCTCATACTCTTTCATCTCATACTCTGCTGAAATACGGTCTATCTGGCTTTTCACAGATTTCTGTTCTAAGGCTATGGTCTTCTCCGTGGAGTCCAACTGCATAAGCTGTTCATCCACATGCTTCATCTCATCAGCCAGAGGACGCCACTTACGGAGTTCCTTCAGCGCACTGTCAGCCCTGTTCTGCTCAGCGATAAGATTCTGCAGACGTTCGTCAGACTCACGCCGCCAGCCATCAAACTCTTCCGTGACAATATTCCTATTCTTTGTACGTTCCTCTTCAAGAACGTCGCGTTTTTTCTGAATCTCGGACAATCTATGACAGTAAGCCTCCTTCTGAGCGTTCTCAAACGACCGTCGCGCATTCTCCAGTTTGCCTCTTGCGACGTTATACTTCTCCTCTATCGTCTCATGGGTTTTCAACAATCCGTCCAACAATGTGCGTGTGTCTTTCTCTTCCTGTCTGACGGTTGTCTCCCTGTCTGCAAGGGCGAGCATAGCGTCTATGCCTTCAGCCTCGAACATCTTCCTTGTCTGTAATATCTCCTTCAGTTTGCTTCTGTTGGCACCGAGTTCCTGATTGAGCGAGTCTTTCTCCTTTTCATATTCTTCCGTAAGCTCTTCCTCGCGTTTGCGCTCCTTACTGATGTCGGTCCTGATTTTATCTGCCTCGATTTCCAAAAGAGGTATGCGTTGTCCGCTATAGTCCATCGCATGGTTCAGCATACGCCATTCATCAGACATCTGCCGGTCGAGCGCGACAATCTTACGGCCCTGTTCCGCTATGGCCATCGCCTGTCGGCGCACCGGATAGACACCGTCCCGAGTCTGACGGAACCAACAGTCAATCTCATCATACTCACGTTCGAAGTCGGTGACAAGCCGACGGTAGGTCTGCAAGTCAATCGGCAGTTCCTCGTCGGTCATCGACTGTATGATTGTATTCTTCACAAAGTCTGCGTCCAACTTCGTATTGAGGAACACATTCTGGATGCTTCGCGGAATGTTCTGATAATGCGAGCTCGTCACCAATGCATAGCGCGCATATTTGCCGTCATGCGTGTTGCCGAATATAATATCCTTGAACATCACTCCCGACTCCACCCTCGCCGAGACAGAGATGTTCTTGTCTATGCGTTCCCTTATCTTCACCCAGTCGCCCAGTACTTTGTTTTCGTCGGTAACAAGCCATTCGCGCCGGTATGGAGCATCGATGAAACGCCATGAAGCGCGCCCCTGATATCTGCTGACCAATATGGTGTATGCCCCATTGTCACGCGCCACCTCATAGAGGATGTAGGAGTTGGACTGCCGGAAATAGAATTCGTCAAACGGCTTCTGACCATGCTGTATGCCCAAGCGATGCTTGTCGGCATTGTAGAAAAACAGCAATGCCCTCAATATGGTGCTTTTGCCTACGCCCTGCGTTCCGGTGAAATGCACATTGCCGTCTACGGAAATCTCCGCATAAGGAATGTTGGCGCTATTTATAAAAACAATCTTATTCAGGCACTTCATCTTCGTTAGCTATTTGAATGATTTCAACCAATTCCTCAACATAACGGAACGCCGAGGTGACCTTAAAGGTCTCGTCAAGCTCGCTTACACACTCTGCGAAGCCCATATTCTGCATTTCCTGAAGCAGCTTGCCGACTATCTCTATATTAGAGCCGGCTCCGTACTTACGGAAAAGATGGTTAGCCTTTTCCTTCAGTTCGATATCCAGACTGATCTGTTCTATCAGATGACTCTTGCGGAACTGGTATCCGGCGGTGCACGACTGGTTGTAACACTTAAGGAAATCCAGATAGTCGAGCCACTTGGAGAAGCTTTCCAGCTTTTGCTCTATGGTCTGCCTGCTCTCTCCTATGCGAGAGAAATAGAAATAGCCATTCCCCGATTCGAGTTGCAGACCTATCTCACGGAAGTAATCAGCGTAGTCCTCCAGATTCTCCTCAATGTCATCATACAGATGTCGGACAGTGGAGTCTGCGCTGTCTACCGAAAGAAACTCTCCACGGCTTAAGCGGTCGTATATCCTTTTAGTATTATTTCGCATATATTATAGGGTATTCGATATCTTGATAAACGGCATATTCGCCGGTCATCCTGCATTCGTCCGGATGTAAGATGACCAACTGACAAAAAAGGAACGCATAGTCTTCAATGCTGCGTATGGTCTTATAGTCATATCTCAAAATAAACTCAAACAGATTGTATCCTGAAGCCAGAAATGCGTTCCAAACCTCTGTGGAATCCATCTCTTTCAGCTGTAGTACGTGCTCCTTTAAATCGTCCTCCGTCAGAGGAGCGGCTTCGGTCCTTGTGGTTTTATGCATTCCGTTGCGTCTGGCTATCCTGTTCAGCAACGCTACGACCTGCTCATTCTCTCTCAGCATTTCTAAAGACAGACGTATCTTGTTGTACTGGCGGGATTCCATCCATATATGATTTCTCTCTTCCAGCACGTGAACGAGATTGGTATCGGTCTTTWTTAGCAGTTGGTCCTGCAGATATTTCAACTTCCGTATTTTTATGTAAAGCTTGTTCTGACGGTCAATCTGATTGATATAGGATATGATCTGGCGGTCAATCTCCATCAGCGCATGATAGGCTTCGACGAAATCATGTCTCACGTCGCTGCATGTCTTAGCCATGTGCGGGTCGTTTGCCATGATGAAAAAGGCATGCTCATTGTCCATCAGCTTTTCACACTCGCCTATCATTTCGCGGATGCCATGGCTCTTCTCATCCAGATTCTGCAGTTTCTTCTTTTTGATGATATAGTTAGGTTCCTGCTTGTATGTATTGTCCATATTGCGTTTCAGGTCCACCACATTCTTCAATGTCCTGAATCCGGTCTTTTTCAAAAGCTGTCTGACATTGTCCTGATAGCCTGCCTTACGGTTGGGATTGGACTCCTGCAGGAAATATCCTATGTTTTCCTTCAAAGTATTGACGCATTCCTGAACACTCAGAACACTTATCTCTTCGTTAACATTCAGCACCTCTTCAAAAAAGTTAAGGTAGTCGCTCTCAATCTCCAACGTACTGCCTGCCTCTACAAGCACACCATAGTCGACAAGTTTTCTGAGTCGGGCTTCACTCCCTCCCACAAGCTCCAAGGCAAGCCCAACCGGAAACTTCATGAGTTTTCGCTTTTCAAACATCTCACTCAACAGTCGTTGCTCTCGTGAGAGTGTCTTGGTCAGTTCTTCTATACTCCTAAAATGTGTCAGGACATCCATATGTTAAAAAAGGCTCTTCGGATATACATCATCCCGCGTCCTATCAACAATATCAGCATCCGCTGGTTCCGGCAACTTATTATCAGATAAGTTATATTTGAACGGTTGTCATAACGTAAATCATACATTTATATTATATCATCATCTTTATATGCAGTTAGCTTACCTATAACAATTCTGTTCTCTGGATGTTATTAGTTATCAGATACGGACAAACATCTGCCGGACTCATTCCGACCGCGAATTCAGGATCATTGTTTTTCATATCCTGTCTTGTTATTAGAATACAATATTACTATTTTTTATTCAAATAAGCAATATATATTTTACAAAATGTATGAATCCTGTCTGTTTTATATTAGAACCAGTCGTATTGACTGGGAGCATAAGTATGGAAGTGAATGACGCACCAAATGTAAGACCGGATATAACGTTTCTATTGAACAGAAACAAAGAATCATTCCGTGTTTGTCGTGTAATACGACACGAAATAAGACCTGTATGTCACCGCAAAACACCCGTTTCCGACATGACAAAAAAAGAGGGACGTCTCTCGGCTCACTGCCGGAAACGTCCCTCATGTGAAAAAAGGCGGCTGCCTACTCTCCCGCATTGCATTGCAGTACCATCGGCGATGACGGGCTTAACTTCTCTGTTCGGGATGGGAAGAGGTGGAACACCGTCGCTATCACCACCATAAATTTCTTTTCCGAATGTCCGGACTCCACCGGACAACGTATGGCATGACATCCTCATACAAGCAAAACCTGAACAACTCAAGGAATAAGCCCATACACGGAAAGTTTCGGGCAATTAGTAGCGCTCGGCTTTGACGTCACCGTCTTTACACCTGCGCCCTATCGACGTCATCGTCTCTGACGACCCTCAAAGGAGTTCTAATCTTGCGGAGGGCTTCGCGCTTAGATGCTTTCAGCGCTTATCCCGGCCAGACACGGATACCCGGCGGTGCCCCTGGCGGAACAACCGGCAAACCGGAGGTCTGTCCATCACGGTCCTCTCGTACTAGTGACGGAGCCGCGCAAAACTCCAACGCCCACGATAGATAGAGACC